>CAVSHN010000030.1:0-36035 GCA_963727755.1 uncultured Chloroflexia bacterium | reverse complement strand
GATGAGTGGCAAGCTCTTTTTGAACTTGCCACAAGAAAATTTCATGTCATTTCCCAAGGAGCAAGAAAAAAATAATGGAAAAAATTGGAAAACCTATAGAAAAGCAGGGCCAGCAATCGCAAGAAGAAAAGCGTACTCGCCATTTTTTCGAGGGTGTTAGTTTTGGACAAGGTCAAAAGAACATTCAGCAGGATGGATCAAGCACTTCCAGACATGGAGAGGAACATCATCCCGACGGGATATCAGAACCTAAGGGGCGTGTTATGGAACAATCTGAGCCATTCATCTCAAACTCATCAGACTATAATGTTTTAGTAGACAACACATGGCCTGATCGAAAGACATATGCTGTTACCATGGCTAGCGATCGACAGTTTGAGAATCCATTCGAGATATTTGAAAATCCGTTCGGAATTGAAGATTTAATGATATTCGATGACCGTACATTGCGACGCATACTGAGTAGCGAAAGTTTCAATTTGACCATAGAAGATTTAACCCAAAGTCTTTATGGGGCTTCGCAATCATTAGTAGAGCGCATTGAGCATCATTTACCAGTGGAACGACAGTCCTTTTTTAAAGAGGTGTTACTTCATGTTACATCAGAGGATGAGAGAAGAACTGCTTGTAAACGTGTCCTTGATAATCTTTTCTGGGAGCTGGTATATTGGAAAAAGCCTGAGATGTATGATGAATTGACAGAGGGAGAAGAATACCACCCAGGTATCTTTCAACATTTGGAGCCATATATACGTGATAAAGTTGTACTTGATGGAGGGGCAGGCGCTGGACGTGCTACTCTTGAGTGTATAAGTCACGGAGCCAGTTTGGTCTATGCAGTGGATCCTTCCTGCCCTTTATTAAATGTTTTAGAGGAAAAGCTGGCTAACCTGCCAAATGTGGCTCGTACTGAGTGTGGCAGCTTTGAACAATTGCCATTGGCCGATGATTGCGTCGACATATCGCTCTCTTGCTCGGCTTTCAGGTCAGAGTCAGGTCATGGAGGTGAGCGAGGGCTAGCAGAGTTGCAGCGTGTGACAAAACCCGGTGGCAAAATCGTGATTATCTGGCCTGATCCTCATGACTACGATTGGTTGGCTCGGCATGAATTTCAATATGTCGGATTCCCATTACAGCAAGAGGCGTGTGTGCATTTCCGATCTGTGGAGAGTGCTTTACGATGTACACGACTCTTCTATGCAGGTAACAAGGCTGCCACTGACTATATTCTCAAGCATCAGCGACTGGAAGTTCCTTTCTCCATTTTAGGCTTTGATCAACCACATGATTATTGCTGGTTGACAGTGAAGAAGTGACAACCCTATGCCCCCTCTATTCAAGGCTAATCGAGGTTTTGCAAAAGACTACTAGGGCGAGGTTACCCCAAAATGTTGAGAAGAGACTAATGAGGGATGTAATAGATCAGTGTGAAGATGGTCTCCATAGTGAAGCGGAGCAACTTGCCAAAGAAATCAAGGATTGGGAAAAGGAAAAGGGACGGTTGTATGATCGCATAAAAAGACATGAGGAAGATCGAAAACAGTCCGAAGCACAAGCAATGGAACTCAAAAAGAAGATTGCGGATCTTGCGAGAGAAAGAACTGTGCAGTATTATGGTTTGATCTCAGTCTAGCCGTTCGATAATCATCGCATTGGCCATACCGCCGCCTTCGCACATCGTCTGTAATCCGTAACGGCTACCTGTACGCTCTAACTCGTTGAGCAGGAAAGTTGTCAGACGAGCACCGGAGGCTCCTAGAGGATGGCCAATGGCGATGGCACCACCGTTCACATTCACCTTTTGCATGTTAACATTGAACTCACTTTGCCAGGCTAGTACAACACTAGCAAAAGCTTCATTAATTTCAATCAAGTCTATTTGGTCAAGGGTCAAACTCGCTTTGTCAAGCGCCTTGCGCGTAGCAGGAATGGGGGCAGTCAGCATCATGATGGGATTATCGCCCGCCAGAGCGAATGAAATAAAACGTGCACGCGGTTTAAGTCCTAGACGCTCAGCTGTTGCACGCTCCATGATCAGTACTGCTGCCGCGCCATCACTAATTTGTGAGGAATTGCCTGCTGTGATCAAACCGTCTGACTTAAAGGCCGGTTTCAGGTTCGCTAGCTTCTCCATGTTTGTGTCAGCACGTATGCCTTCATCATAGTCAAGGGTAAAACTCGTGCCATCTGCATTGAGTACCCGAATGGGTAGCATCTGCGACTTAAAACGACCTTCTTTGGTCGCGATGGCAGCTCGTCGGTGACTTTCCAGACTGAAGGCATCTAAATCTTCTCGGCTAAGTTTCCACTTTTGTGCAATCAATTCCGCGCTTATGCCCTGTGGAACAAGCTTACCAGCATAGCGTGTTATCAACAAATTACCAAAGGGTGTGAAAGGCTCGCCTTGAATAGATGATCCCATAGGAACCCTGGTCATAGATTCCACGCCACCAGCAATGACAATGTCATAGGCCCCACTCATTACTCCCTGAGCGGCAAAATGAATCGCTTGTTGGCTAGATCCACATTGACGATCAATAGTAGTAGCTGGAAGGATTTCAGGAAAACCTGCTGCGAGAACGGCGTTACGTGCTATGTTTAGACTATGTTCTCCTACTTGGCTAACACAACCTATAATCACGTCATCAATCAACTCTGCTTTGAAAGCATTCCGTTCTACGAGGAAAGAGAGCACCTGAGCCATTAGATCGACTGGATGCCAATCTTTGAGATATCCATTGCGGCGTCCTATTGGTGTGCGAATAGCATCGACAATGATAGCTTCTCTCGGTGTAGCCATGTGACCCTCCTGAGCAATATTTACTGCTTTGCTACCTATCTAGATTATACGTTACTGCTGGCGATTAAGACCAGATTGCCAGCTAACTGTAATGAAGAAATAACAGAGCAGGGAGAAGAGACCAGAGTGGCACAGTGGCGAGGTGATAAGTGCCGATAACTGTCCCTCTTTTCCCCTCAAGATGCAAACACATTTCTGCTATACTACCTTCTAGATGGTCTCTGGCAAGGACTTGCAAAAAGGTACTTGTGTCAGTATAGAAAACCTCAATGGTCCTTATGTTTTTCGTCCAAGCGTACTTAAACTTATGAGGAGTGCTGTAACCATGGCAGAAGCTAAATCTAATTCTTTCCTTTGGCTTCTCTTACTTTTTTTTGTCTGCCCCCTCTTGTGTTGTGGAATATTGTCTTCTAACTCGAATTTATTTGACTTAGGACCAATTTCACCAACTGCTGCGCCGTCTCCTACGGGAGGTTTTACGCAGGTTTCGCTGCTCTCGTATCTAAACAACAAAGGCATTGGCAGTGCGCCTGGGGAGGCCAACTTTGATGGTTCAGGATTCTCCTATCCTGCAAATCAACTTCCACCGGGTGGTCCGACTCCCTTGGGTGGAGTATTATATCAGTTCCCTAAGAGCGCACCAAAGGCCAATGATAACATTGTTGCCCTGGGACAAGTCATTAAGCTTCCTCCTGGGAACTACCAGCAGGCATTCCTGTTGGTCACTACAAGTTGGGACACAACCAATAATCCGCTAAAGGTAACTGTGCAGTATACTGATGGCTCAACATCCTCAGGATCGTTCTATTCTCATGACTGGGCGATTGGCCCACCTGGTATTGTGAACGTCAACCATCGCTACTCATCAACAGATGCCCAAGGACCAGCTCATATCTATGCTGTACAAATAGCGATGGATGGGACGAAGATTGCTAGTTCATTGACCTTGCCCACAACTGCATTGCCTAAGGTTGGTATTCCCAGTTTGCATGTATTTGCCTTGACTGTGCAATAATGCAGCATAAGATTATTCTGCCTAGGGGAGTCAGCCGAGTAATCCTTATTATTGAACAAAAATCCCCTTTATGGTATTCTAGTATGGAGGAATTGTAAGGTTGTAAAACAAATTACTAGGCCTTTTGCAAATACTCCTGATAGAAGACGTGGGAATTCTATCAGTTAAACTTACCTATAGAGAATTTAGGAGAAAGGGTGTATGAATGATAGTCAACCAACTTTCTCTAACTTAATTACTCGGCTAGACTACGCGTCAAGCCGTAATTTTATTTCAATCCATACTCCCAAATCTTCTATCCCGGCAGAGTTTGAAATCATATGGCGTGAAACTAGGGAGAAATTTCAAATCGACGCTATCTATTTTGTTGCAAATGCTCCAGTTATCTATTTCAAACGATTTGAAACATTTAATCGGGAAGACATTGCTGATCTGCATCGAAATGTATGGAGCCAAAGCCAAGTTCCCCTGATCTTTGTTGTAATGCCAAATGATATCAGAATCTATAGCGGATACGAAGTCCCTGCCCTTATCAGTTCGAGCCGAGGTCTAAAAGAACCTACTCGGCTAGAAAGCAAGTTTAATCAAAAGGTGGGGGAATTATCTGATGGCATTTGGGAACGTCTTGAGATATTTACTCGTACGGCTATCGAATCAGGTAGTTTTTGGCGTGATTATAGTCAATACTTCCGCAAAGAAACTCGTGTTGACCGAACACTTCTTGCCAATCTACGGTATATTCGACAAGAGCTAATAAAAATTAAAAAATTACGCCCTGAGCATGCTCATAGTTTGATTGGTAGATCAATCTTTGCTCTTTACCTCCAAGATCGAGGTGTCCTGTCAACAGACGAGAATAGCTTTTTTGCAGAAAGATATAAAAAAAGCAATTATACTTGTTACACTGATCTACTTACTTCTTATGAGCATACATACGACTTTTTTGAATTTCTGCATGGTCGCTTTAATGGCGATATGTTTCCTGTTACAGAAGAAGAAAAAGAGGCTGTAACTTTAGAGCATCTAGTTGCACTTCAAAAATTATTTACCGTTGATCAGCAAACTGGTGGGCAAATGCTTTTCTTCTGGGCCTACAATTTCAAGTTTGTTCCCATTGAACTGATTAGCTCAATATATGAAGAATTCCTTCATCAAGAAGAAAGCGGAAAAAATGGTGCCTACTATACACCTCCTATGCTTGTCGAATTCATGCTCAATCAGACCATGCCTTGGACTGATACAAATTATAAACTTCGCCTTTTAGATCCTGCTTGTGGCTCAGGCATCTTTCTCGTTGAAGCATATCGGCGCCTTGTTGAACGCTGGCGTACTCTCCACGGACCAAAGATATCATTTAAAATTCTTGCTGAACTGCTTACAGCTTCCATCCATGGAATAGATATAAATAGACAAGCACTTCGAGTAGCTGCCTTTAGCCTCTATTTAGCTATGTTAGATTATCTAGAACCCAAATCAATTTGGATGGATGTGCATTTCTCCCCTCTCTTGGGGACAAATCTAATCGAAGGAGACTTCTTTGATGAGAAAAATCTCTTTAACGATCTCAAGTTTGATCTTATAATAGGTAATCCTCCCTGGGAAAGTAGACTTACGGCACACGCTCAAAACTTCTTACTTGCGAGGAAGGCTAGTGTCGGAGACAAACAAATAGTCCAAGCATTTCTACTACATGCACCTGACTTTTGTGATCCTGATGGTCAAATAGCACTACTCTGCTCAAGCAAGAGTATTCTTTTTAATAGGAGTAGAAAGAATATTGCATTCAGAAATTTTTTCTTCAAACAGTTCAATGTAAAGACAATCTTTGATTTTTCTGCGCTGCGTCGCTCACTTTTTGAGAAAGGAATAGCTCCTGCGGCTGCTGTCTTTTATACACTGCAAAAGGTTATACCCACGGGGACCATTTTTTATGGGGCACCAAAACCCACATCTATCTCTCGTCCACTCGCAGCTATTATCATTGAGGCAAGTGACCTTAAACAAATTCCCATAAGAGAAGTTTGGCACAGCATAGAGGATATGGAGCGAAAGCAAGAAAAAAAACAACATCGAGTCGAACAAAAAAAGATGTTTTTTTGTGAAAATAGCGGAGGTGATGAACTTGAAGATGATGAGGCTAGCGACCACGCTATTAATATTTGGAAAGTGGCATTGTGGGGAACAAGCCATGACCATATTCTCTTGCAGGTATTGAACAATTATCCTTCCTTGAGGGAAGTCATAAAAGAGAGGAACTGGTATTCTAAAGGAGGTTTTAATCGGTCTGGACCTGGAAAACTTGAGAGGTGTCTGTGGCTAGACAATGCTTATTATCTCGAAACAAAGGATCTTGTACGATATGGAATCGATCCTAAATGGCTGGAAAATTCTTCAGAGGGCAATCTCTACTACAGAGGTGGTGATCCCGCTAGATTTAAAGGTCCCCTTATGCTTTTCAAGAGAGGCCAAGCCCAAAGACGTCCAAGTGCAGCTTACTTGAACATTGATTGTACTTATGCGGACTCTATTACTGGTATTGCTGGGCCAGTCCTTGACAGTGAATTGCTTAAAGCTCTAACTGCCCTGCTCAACTCCGAATTAGCCCAATATTATCTTTTCCTAACCAGTGCATCCTGGGGAGTTGAGAGAGAAGAAATTAAAGCAGGAGAATTAAGAAGCCTTCCTTTTCCATTTCTAGAAATAGATAACCAAGAAATACAAAAAATAGCTGAATTAGTTGATAATCTTGCAGAGGAGTATATTAAAAAGGAAAACATTAAAAAAGACCAAAGAGAAAATACAAACATTTTTATAGAAAAGATTAATGAAGAGTTAATGGTGATAGAAAAGGAAATAGGAGAATTGGAAGTTACACTTGACAATCATATATACGCCTGCTTCCATCTCAGTGAACAAGAAATTCGACTTATACGGGAAACTGTTGAGTATACTATTGGTTTTTTTAATAGTCCAGATGGCTCTCTCGCGCAGAAAAAGCCAACTATTGAAATGCGAATGAGCTATGCTAAGGCTTATATTGAGGCTATCAACTTCTATCTAGAGCCAGTTGGCAAAAAGATGGTTGCAATCATTTATGATGATGAAACCGCGCCTTTGCTTATAAATAAGTTGTTTTCGGTTAATATAAATAACAGTATGCCTGAAGTTCAAATATGTGCTCTTGGTGGTGATGTACGTCGCGTCTTATTTCGATTGCAAAGAGTTAGTGATGAACCTATTGGAAGAGGGATTTTTCATAGACGTAGCTTTAGATTGTATGATAAAATTGAGGATGCTCTCTTTGTCATAAAGCCTGCAGAACAGCGACTATGGACTACTAGTGCGGCACTAAGTGATGCTGAGGAAACGGTCATTGAAATGTTGCATTCTGCTCAAACACTGAAAGTTTGATATCATGCTGGAATCAGACGACAAGCCCATAAATCAGACTAATAATCTCGCTTATCAAATACGTATGGGTTTAGAATATCGCGTTCTAGAGCTTATTACCTGTGGATATAGAAAAATGTATGATGCTCGTCGTTATAACCCTGAATGGAAAGAGAACAAGTTTACAGCCGTCTTGAAAAGTTATATAGAAGGCTATTGCAAAGAATTTTCGAGATTAACAAAAAAAAATTGGTATATAGGTAGGGAGTACTATTATGACAGTAAAGATGTTATTGATGGGAATGGTGATAGGAGTTGCAGTCCCTCGTATTGACATAATCATCCTGACCTGGACAGCTGACTATGAAAAGGTTATATTTCCATTTGAGTGTAAACTTTTAGCAGAAAACAACACAAAATTAATCAGGCTCTATGTCGAGAAGGGTATACTAGACAGATATCTTACAGAGAAAAATTATTCCGATGGGTCGAGTTGGGGAGGAATGATTGGTTACATATTACAAGGAAAGCACAATAATATAGTCCAAGGGCTAAATAAGCAGATAGATAGACAGTTGAAACGCCCAGAATCCCATCTTCAAATTCATCCGTTAACGACTTCTCTTGAGAATATTTACAATCTAGACATCAAAATGTAAAGATGATTGAAACTTTAACCATCACACATGTGTTTCTGTCTTTTACCGAACAAGAGCAAAATAAATCTCCTGATAGATGGGATTCTGAGTCCGATTAAGAGATCAGAATTCTATCTCTGTATGACAGCTAGCTACACAGTCTATGATGCCTCCCTTCTGTGCTATACTAGCCATGTTAACGGCCCATAAAGGACTGTGCATTGCGTCCAGCAGCGGAAGCTAGGTATTCAATGAGAGGAAAGCGTAGCTTATGACATACCAAATTCGCAGAGTTGCCGTTCTTGGTGCTGGCGTGATGGGAGCTACCATTGCAGCTCACCTAGCAAATGTGGGCATTTCCAACCTACTCTTAGACATTGTGCCACCAGGAGCAGAAGATCGCAACATTATAGCTCGTAAAGGCCTGGAAAAAGTTTTGCAAGCAAAGCCTGCTGCCTTCTATAGCAAACGCAAAGCAGAATTTATCACTGTTGGCAATGTTGAGGATGATCTGGCGGAACTTGCCAATGTCGATTGGATCATTGAGGCAGTTGTGGAACAGCTGGAGATCAAACGGGATCTCTATAGCCGCATCGAGACAGTGATCAAGCCAGGCACAATTATCAGTTCCAATACCTCAGGTCTGCCTGCTCACCAGCTTATTGAGGGGCGCAGCGCACAATTCCGGCACCATTTCTTAATTACCCACTTTTTTAACCCCGTGCGCTATATGCGTTTATTAGAAATTGTGCCCAATATTGATACTGATCCCAGGATTTTGCAATTTATGCAGCAATTTGCCACTGATGTTCTAGGCAAAGGAGTTGTGATCTGCAAGGATACACCAAACTTTATCGCCAACCGCATTGGCGTCTACAGTGTGTTGTCGACCATCAGGCGGGCTATCGATGAAGGCTACATGGTCAGTGACGTTGATACCATCCTGGGGCCATATGCGGGACGCCCAAAGTCCGCCGTTTTTCGTACCGCAGATCTAACAGGGCTAGATATACTGGTGGATGTAGCAGATAACTTATATGGTAGTGTCCCTGACGATAAACATCGCGAAGCTTTCCGTGTTCCCTCGATTATACGCAAACTGGTCTCACGCGGCTGGTTAGGCGAGAAGAGCGGACAGGGTTTTTATAAGCGTATCAAAGGTTCCAATGGAGAATCAACTATCCTCAAACTCAATTTGCATACGCTGGAATATGAGCTGCGCCAGAAACTTCGCTTTGACTCTATTGAAGCTGCACGCCACATGGAGGATCTGGCTCAGCGTATGATCTCCATTATGGACAGTGATGACCGTGCTAGCCAATTGCTGCGTGAAACGACCGCCGATGGGCTGATCTATGCTGCTGATAATGCGCAGGAGATTGCTGACAACATCGTTGCTATTGACAATGCTATGCGCTGGGGTTTCAACTTCGAGAAGGGGAGCTTTGAGATGTGGGACATGCTCTTGCAGCATCCAGCAACCCTGCGGAGAGTCTTCAAGGGACGCTCTCTGCCGGAACTGGTTCAGCGTGTGCAGTGCAAAGGTCAGGGAACCTTCTATCTCCAGAAAGATGGAGTGAAGCAGTATTTTGATTTCAATACTGATACCTATCGACCAATACCAATCCGACCTGGAGTAATCTCTCTGGCGGCAATCAAAGCGAGTACAGCGAGGAAGGGAGTCGTACGTGATAATGGTTCGGCAGCATTAGTGGACCTGGGTGATGGAATTGGGTGCGTGGAGTTTCATACGAAGGTGAATGCCATCGACGAAGGTATCGTTGAAATGATGCTTTATGGTGTAGAGGAGGGGGCCAAACAATTTCGAGCCCTGGTCATTGGGAACGAGACGGAGAACTTTTCTGCTGGCGCCAACTTATTGTTAATATTAATGGGGGCCCAGCAAGGTATGTGGGACCTAATCGATAGAGCATTGCAGGAAATACAACGAGTTAATCAGTTGCTCAAGTATAGCAATATACCAGTTGTTGCTGCGCTCGCTGGTCGAGCCCTTGGAGGGGGATGCGAAATAGTGATGCATTGCAATCATACGCGAGCCTTGGCTAAATCGTATATTGGGCTGGTTGAAACTGGCATTGGACTGATACCAGCAGGTGGTGGTTGTAAAGAGATGCTGCTGCGGTATGGAGCTAGTGTGGAAAAAGTACCCAAAAATGGAGGGCCATTTACTGCCTCGGCACGCACCTTTGGCATCATTGGTCTAGCGACCCTCGCAACCAGTGCAGCTGAAGCCCAAGATCTGCGTTTTCTGCGCAGGACAGATAGCATTACCATCAACCGCGACCTGCTCTTGCGTGATGCTAAAGCTGATGCCATTAAACTGGCCGAGGCTAAGGGATCTGGGACATGGCAACCCCCTCAACCGTCGATGTTGCTGTTACCGGGACCGAGCGGACGGCTGATATTGGAGCAGCAAGTAGAGAACATGCTGCTCACGGATAAAATTAGCGAGCATGACGCTGTAATTGGACGTCATCTTGCACGTGTTCTCACTGGCGGTAACGCCTCACCAAATACGCCAGTGAATGAACAGCATGTACTTGACTTGGAACGCGAGGCCTTTCTCAGCCTATGTGGTATGGAAAAGACCCAAGAGCGCATCCAGGCCGTCCTGGCAACGGGCAAGCCGCTACGTAACTGATGAGAGAAGAGCGCGACATAAAAATTTTGTAAAAGTCCCCTTTTTTGAGCAAAAAAAGGGGTAATTACCTGGACAAACCCCTCTCTTTTCATTCATACTAGTAATGTATGTGTTGTCATTGTTGTTGTTACAAATGACACACATTGTATTTACAATCTTGCAAGGATTTCATATTTGTAGTCGGCTGTCCATGAAGAGTATCAAGAGGGAAAAATGGGGGGAAATATGTTCAAGTCGCTTGATCAACAGAGTGAAGTAGCACGTTTGCTATTACAGATCAGCGCGGAATATGAAGCTGCACAGCGTGGGCTCGCTGGTTTGACATATGGAATGTCGCAGCATGACTTTATCACTGCTCGCATGGAGCATATGGGACGGATCCATAGTCGGCTAGAATTGCTCGTTGGCGGCGATAGTGCAATTGCGATGGTTGCGGATCAATTAAATATGACATAGTCGGTAGTACAGCCTTGAGAAGCTGGCTGTCCCCATGAAGATTGCGGCAGATTGAGAGCGCCGTTCTCTTCGTTGGGAGAGCAAGCCATTATCCAGAACTTAGACAAATATGGACAGGCCATACCTGATGTCTGGTTCCTAATTCGCCGAGAGCAGTTTCACCTGAGCTTTCACCCAAGCCAGAGCTTCTCTCTCCAAAGGCGTAACTTCCCGTGTAACTCACGGTAGATGCACTTAGCATGACTGCATTATACTACGAACACACAAGCATGTCAATAGTCAGATATGTCTATAAAAAGGCAATGATTGTCCATAAAACTAGGAACTGGATCTGACCCCTGGATATATCCAGGGGGGCCTATTTGTACTCTATCTACTAGAAGAAATGATGTGGTAGATTAGCATTCCACACACCGGATATCACATATTCACTTTCCTCGTAGGCGAAATCCTCCAGGTCCAGTACGCAGGAATTGCTATCAGAAAAATATTGTAGCCAAATTTGCTTGTCATTCGGCGACAGGTAAGGAGCACCTTCAGAGACAAGCCACAGAGCCATTCCCTGCAAGTAGAAGCGACAATGTTCTGTAAGAGGAAAGCGACGTTCAATGCGATAGTGCTTTTCTTGTACATCTTTATAGCCAGCAGCACGTAGATACCCGGCTAGTTTGGAGCCGATCCAGCCATCCTCGAAAGCATACCCATAGGCGACTCGCTCTTGATCCCAACGTGCGCGAGCTTGAAAGACACGATGCTGTAAATCAGCATTAACATGAGAGAAGCGCATTGTTGCTAAATTCATATCCTTAACCACCAATCGTCCTCTCTGTTTGAGGTAAGGTCCTAGGGCGGCAAAAGTCGCGACCGGGTTAGCAAAATATTGACTGACATTTGCGCAAAAGATCAGATCAGCCTCACCATAGTGCACTGGAAGGTGTTCCAGACTGGCAAGTTTATATTGTACTTGATGGGTCTTTGCCACTCGTTGTTGTGCACTGATCAGGAGTGCTGTAGAAATATCAACACCGAGAACACGTCCAGTGGGACCAACGGCCTTAACCAGAAGAGGTATCCACAGTCCCGGGCCACAGCCAGCATCTATAACAAAGCTGCCTTGCTTAATGCTGAGGTCACGGATAATCTGCTCGCGCTCATATATCTTACTCTGGTGATGTTTTTCTAACCATTCAGCCGTATTAAGAGGAAGTCCATACTCGTTGGGTTTGAGAATATTGTCGATTGCCATGAAGTGCCCTGCCCTTCTAACCATAAAAAGCCCTTAACTTAATGGGAATGCATATCTCTATGTACGCTTTCCACTACTTATTAATATAGATGAGATTGTGTCACAAATCAACATTTTCCTAACATTGTAGGACCTTTTAGTAACATTGTAGGGTTTAATGAATAATTTTTAATATATATTGGTGATTACCACTTATGGGGTAAAGGCTTTAGTAGAGAAATAGAAATGGTAGGATTTGATCTCTCTGATAGGCAAGGCAGAGTGCGTAGAGTGGTTTTACCAATTACAAATTTTAACAATTAACACACAAGAACATACAAAGTCATATGCTATAATAGCAACAACACGGTGGAGTTATATCGGTCGGGTGTCTCATAGTGAAAACCAAGGGTTAGTGTTATGAATCACTTGTAGACGAACTGGAACTTGCAGTCGTTTGGGGGGGAGCGACAAGCTCAACATAAAATGAAGAAAATATCCAAGAATAAACTGCAAAAAGTTCAAGAAGGGATTGAACCGAAAGAAAACACTGAGATAGATAACGCTCCTGCTAGAATGCAACTTTCTGAGGGTTTCCTGAACAGGACCGGGTACATTCAGTAGGGGAAGAACATCTCACGCCTTTTAGTAGGTTATTGTGCAAGATCATAGGCCGTGACCGAGCCGAAATTGCACAGGTTGCTCAAAAACTGGACGTATCGGAAAATACCATTTATCGTTGGATGAATGGTATTTCTGAACCACGTTCAATGTACTTGAAGCGCTTAATAGAGATTTTCCCTAGTCATCACGAAAGCCTTACCTATGCTATTCATCAAGCTTTTGGTTGCATACCAGAACCGCCTCTGCAGCATGTATGTGAGGTACGGAAATAGATTTATCGATCCGTGTCTGAAATATTGAGTACCGTAGCAGACAGGAGTACACGCTTCTGGCAGGTCACGCAGGCCATTTTTGATTATGGCCTGCATCATATGGATACAAAAACCGTGGCTTGGCAATGACCTTTGCCAAAGTGATGCCTCCTTACGATGATGGCATCCTATTTTGATTGAAGTTTTGTGCGTGGGACTCCTCCCTGGCCATATTCAACTGAAAGCAAGGCATATCTTGGCAGTACTACCCTGGCAGGGACAGCAGCGGAACTCCAACGCATGCAGATTTGGGATGACAGCGATGCGAGCAATTGTGCGCAAGTCGAAGTTGATCAATTTGAACGAAGTGCCTGTGCAGTTCCAGTCACACGTGGCCCCTTCATTGGGGGTGTATTGATTGTCTCCAGTGCACAATCGGGTTTTTTTCGTGAGCCAGCTGTATGTCAGGTAGTGGAGGAATATGCTTTGATGATGGGAGTTGCTCTAGCGGATCAGGATGACTATTCTTCCGACTCCTATGCTTGTGGCCCATGCCTCATTTGCGATGGCAGCACAAGGAGCTAGCACTTTCCTATCGAGACCGTCTCGTTGCATATGCACGCACACATGGCAAGTCTTTTCATGAGGCAGAAGCTCAAGTACAGCGTGAATTGGAACGAGAATTTGAGTAAAAGCATATTCTGAATTGGAACAAGCATAGAGCAAGGTTTCTGGCACTTGCAAGAAACAGAACTTTGTTGCAGACAGAGTATCAGAAACATCTGCTCTTGATCAATAGGTGAATATGCCTATCTGTCAATATTTGACGTCGTTTCAAGGCAACGTTTGCAATATATCTAACTACTGACAGCGCTTCCCTGAAATGTTGTGACTGGAAGCTCACGGCCGACACAAGCACGCAGGTCGTCGCGATAGAACCTCCAAGTGCTGCCGACCTTGTGTCCGGTGAGTTGTCCCGACCACATCAAGCGGTAAAGGGTTGAGCGACTGACGCGTAAATAGCTCATTGCCTCTTTAAATGTAAGAAGAATATCTTCCTCAAGCATTTGTACGACCATATGTTCTCTCCTTAAAAGCTAGTAGATAAGTGCACTTACAATTGTGAACCAGTAAATTATTGTCTCATTGCATACTATGGTAACCAATGGTGATGCACTTTTGTGTTAAGAAATAGTTACAATCTGGTTAATTTTGATAACAGACTTGTTCAATATTTACTCCCCTCGTCCCCAAAAAGATCAAGACCATTTCGTAAGCAAAAATTGCTAACCGAGGATAGCCAAAGGTGCCTATAGTATGACACACCGAAGTTGTGAGAGTTGTTTTACTGGCACCAATTCGCTCGTAAAAAGATGTTGAGATCATCCTCGTCGCAGGAAACGGGAAAGATAGTCATGCCAGTCACAGCCTCTAGGCGCTGGACGCTATCACGATTGGTGGGATTGGCCATCGCGACGGTGAGATCATGTGAGGAGCGCCCAATGGGAACACAGCGGAGTTCGCAAGCAAGATCACGTGGTAGCAGGCGAGTCAGTCGTGGAGGAAGTACTCTGGGCAGATCGAATAGGTCCATGGAAGGAACAGTCCACCGTCGGTCTGCAGGAGTCACACGGCTCCCACGAGCTGGCGCGGGATCAAGATGTACAGTTGTGCGCTCAGCATGACTGCTGAAATTTTGGGAAAGACACGCCATAACCCCCCCCTTTCTAGGACTCTCCCTTCAAAATACCTATAACAAATAGAGTATTGGATAGCTGTAATATGAGCCTTACAGCTGTGTACCAATAGCCTTCACTGGTACTATTCTACTAGAAAAGGAGTAATAAGATAACTGGTAGACGTGTTACAATCTGGTTGAGAAATATTGCTTGAGGTTAAGGTCAGCGACCCCTTAGCTTTTGCTAGGGGGCTTGAGCCAGGAGGCCAAAGATAGCCCCTGCGGAGTGTTACTGGGACGCCTGAACCCTACGAGATTTTATATATCAGGGCTGCTCGATAGTAACAGGGACAGCGAAAGTATAGCCAACCCCAGGAACCGTCATAATATATTGTGGTGAGTTTGGATCAGGCTCAACCTTCTGGCGCAGGTGTCGAATATGCGTCTTAACCAAGCCAGAATTGCCATCTGCATCATAGCCCCATACCCGTTCAATGATCATATCAGTTGTTAAGACTTGCCCTGTATGTGAAATTAAAAGATGGAGCAAGCGACTTTCAGTAGGGGTCAGTCGTACCTTGACACCGTCACGGGTGACCTCGTGGCGCATGGCATCGAGGGTCACAGGGCCAACTGTGATGGACGAGGAACTGCCACTAGTTCCCCTTGTACTCGAAGAACGCCGCATCAGAGCTTTGATGCGAGCAAGCAATTGCCGAGGGCTAAAGGGTTTGCGCAAATAGTCATCAGCGCCCAATTCTAAACCTCGCACCTCATCATCTTCACGGTCAAGGGCACTGAGAATCAGAACCATCGAATTCGTTTCCGTGCGCATCTGGCGGCATACCTCAAAGCCATCAAGCTTAGGCATCTGCACATCCAGAATTACGATAGTCGGGTAGTGTTTCCCTCCAGCGTTTAATTGCCTGTTCGCCATCGAATGCGCGAATTACATCATAGCCATGGCCTTTGAGCCAATAGCTTAACATATCTACCATATCGCGGTCGTCATCCGCCACCATTATTTTCACGTGTAATCCTCCTACTTGGCCTCCATGCAATACTCTCATGATATGTCCAGCAAGATTTCAGATCAACGAACTGAAGTTCATTTTCTTCCATTGCTTGTCGTATTTGTGCCTTCGCCGTAGAAAAGTGCAAATGTGCCGATAAAAAGACGTTTGATATCCGCTCTTGTTTATTCAAACGGGGTGGTGTCAGTGGTAGTAACATCGTGATACAAAATGGGCTATAACCGGACAGTTTCCCAAAGGTGAAAAGTCACACTTTCCTGTTGCAAAGCGCAAAAACCCAAAGCGCAACGGTAACTTGACGTCTAAAGATTGTTATGATAAAATTGTGAAAGTGTAGTATGGAGTATAGGGCTGACAAAACACCTGCGAAAACCCAATGTGTTGCAGTGTGACAAGGTCGTCCTGAGTGTAACTTTTATGGATAAGCTATTCTCCAAATTATTTTAGGGAGGGACCAATGCCGGCCACGTTTAGTTATGCAAGTATCTTGCATGCAGTCGGTCAAGTACTTGATCAAGTTGGCGTAAAGAGTATCGCTATTCATGAAGAAGAGGAAGGGCTCTTTGTAGAAGGACTCAATAGTGACGGCCAGCTACAGGTACAGATCCATTATACTATTGCTGACCTGTATGGCTTAGTGAGTAGGGGCGATAACCAGGAAGAAGAGCGCACTGCAACGCCGACTGCTGGTTTACTCCGTCAGTTTCTGGCTGCGCACAAACGTGAACTGGTTGGAGCCTCACTTTAATACAATGTGCATTTGAGCAGAGGGAAAGAACCGGGGCGCACCTCCGGTTTCTTCTATCATCATCCATTAGGTAGGGATAAATGATCTGAAGTGTACGAGCAAGTGGACATATCATTTCATTTACCTGATAAGGCTGTGTTAGTACTGTCACTCAATGCTTTTTTGTGTGTATCTTGTTCTGTTTGCGACTTCAAAATATACCATAGTAGGTACGCGAAATATCGTGCAGACCTCTCGACTTTACCAATAAAGTATGATATGCTCATAGCTAAAGGATACACTGCTCGGATCCAAGCACCTGAACAATCATAAATCTTGGCCTGCGCGGTTTCTCCTATGAGAGGAGAAGGTTATGTCCGAAGATATTGCTCTATTCATCGATTTTGAGAACATTCGTTACAGTATGCTGAATATTCAGCGGCGAGAGCCCGATCCACAGGAATTAATTGCTGTGGCTCGTCGTTATGGGACTGTTATGGTTGCCCGCGCCTATGCGGATTGGTCACGACAGCCAGAGCCCTTTAAAGGGAGCTTGACTGCGGCTATGATCGACCGTGTCGATTGTCCCGCAAAACAGCGAGATCGTATTCGTATGGGTACGATTGATTATCCGCCTGGTAATACTCCTACTGGGGGACTAGGGTCTCCTTTTGTAGCTGAACAAGGACCCGGTGCTTCGCCTCGCCCCTGGCCTTCTCATGTTACGGGAAACTCTGGTGCGTTACCTGCGGTTCATAATGGCTGGTCATCTGACACCGCTGATCCTAGTCTTCCGCTTCACCAAGAGCTTCCTAGCCTGCTTCCAGAGGATGAACAACCCACCGAAGAGGGCTACCTGCCGGAATATCAGCAGCGTGAAGCTTACCGTCAGCCCTATTCTTATCAGAGTTCCTTTACTCAGTCTGGTTCCTTTGGGCAAAGTGGTACGGGGCCTTTAGGATATTCGGGAGCATCTGTTCAGCATACTGGAAATACGGGTCATTTGCCAGCCGTTAATCCCGGCAGCAGCACGATAGTACAAAGTACTGTTGTTCAGAGTACCGTTGACTTAAATATGTTGATGGATATTATTGAAACCGTATTCGATCGTCCTACCATCTCTACTTTTGTTCTGATGACAGGCGATAAAGATTTTACGCGTATCAGCGCTCGTTTAAAGTTACGTTTAAACAAAACTGTAATCGTTGTTGGTATCCCGGTAACCGTCAGCCGAGATTTAATCAGTAGTGCGAGTCAATTTGTCCCTCTTGTTCTTAGTGGAGGTGGCCTTACAGGCAATACCGGTTCACTTCCTGCTGTTTCTGGTGTCGTGCAGATGTCGCCGAGCGGTTCGCTTGGGTCTGGTACTGGCCCATGCCTGCTGTGAACTTTGCAGCCCCGTTCCAGCAACCCTATGGTGGTCCGCCCATTGTGGATGTGCTTGACCCACAATTCTTGCAGTTTCTTGACTACATCGATCGGAATTGGTCATGGCGTACAATCATTGGCGTTTCCAATTTCATCGGTGATTTTGTAAACCCAAAGAATTGTTTCGGGGACGGCTCACCCGTGAGTCTGCCCTGTGAGCTTTTGAGTACATGTATTCAACAAAATATTCTGATTGTCCAAACTGACATCACTGGTGCTGAAGACCTGCGTCTGAACCGGATGCATCCAGACGTTGATGAGATTTTAAGCAATTTGTGCGCTAGTGTTTGCCCTGTCGCAGCGGACGCGATAATGATGTTTGACTTTTTAGTCTGGCCATTCTCTGTACGATTATGGCCGCACTAATTGGTCAAACATCATTATTGCGTCCGTGTGGGGTGGGGGGGATAATATGTCTTTTGTCCTGCGCGTGACTTAACAATTGCATTGACGAGGGAGACAAAAACAACAGCGTTGGGGAGCATGCGGGAAGACACAAGATCCAGATAACTATCGTCATTACCAATCAGCGCTACTCCATCTCCCATATACTGGCATTCGCGTATACCGTCCCACGGGAAGAGACGTGTGCCATTACGAATACCCAACTGGTTGACCGTAAATTTTCCGAAGCCTACAGGCTCTCCCGCTTCATAGGTGCTCATGGCACGTGCTCGGATATGTCGAAAAACCTTTCCAGAAATCAGATCACGTGCTGCTACCCCGTTTGGCCACTGATAACTAATTGTGAGCTTTGTGCCATCGTCACAGACAATCTTTGCACTGTGTTTTTCGTCCCAGAAGTTGGAGACACCGTCCCAATGCACGGCATGTACTCGTGGCATTCTACTGATGGCGAGACAGCCAGCTGTGCAGATCAGGACTGAGCTGAGGTCGGCTATGGCATTATATTGCGCTCCAAGAATTATTGTACCGAAACACTGTAGAAAGAGCCCAATAAGAATAGAAACTATAGGATGCATTGATGGGTCTTGCGCGAAAAATAAAACATTACAGAGCGTCACAAAAGAGGCGCTGACGATGGCGGAGATGCAATTAAGCCTTGCCAGCCGTTTGTGGCCCATACGATGGGCAATTAGGCTAAACAGAGCGGGCACAGATAAAGCAATCAGTATCCAAGGCCATATCCACTCCACACGATTTCCGATCGTTGTTGATATATCCAGGTAGAGTCCTACTCCTATGCCCACTATGCTCAGTAGCGAGATGATGGCTATCTTCGCAAAAAGGAGAGGTGAGCTAGTGTAGAGCGAGTGTGTAGGGTGGAATTGATATTTGCGTATGGGGATACCAAGGCTGTATTTTCGCGCAACTGTAAGGTCTTTTGGAGAAATAATATAGCGCATAACGAGCAGTTTTCCTCGGGTTGGAAAGCTGAGGTGCAGGGATTCGAACCCCGATTTGCTGATCCAAAGTCAGATGTCCTACCATTGGACGACACCTCAATATGCTCACACAGAAACAGTACGGTCTGTTCACGATGAAGCTGTGTATAGCCATTGTGCCTTCAACCGTCTCACTTCTTACCTCGTATTATAGCAGCCATGTCAAGAGGATGAGGCTTTATAGGTGAGGCCATTGCTGACTTCACCAGTACCTTTGCCACCGCTATACCAGAAATCAATCCAGTTGCACTACTATATGAATAGAGTACAACTAGACCATCCTGCAAGCCATTCTTGAACGTCGATTTGTAGGAAACTCTTGTGGAAAATGCCTTATTGCCCATTCCCTCTGTGCCAGGTGGAGTCTTGGCATCTGCCATGCCAAGTGCGTCATAGTTATGGTCTAAGATGTAGACTTTACCAATCACAGCTTCAAAAGCATTGCCTCGTCCTCGAACCGTAACCGGACTCTTCCTGATCTGGGCCAGTTTATTCGGGTCGGGCTCAGTGATCAATGTCCCATCAGACTCAGCATGGGTAATAATCCAGATGCCACCATTGGTATTGTCCTCTAGCCGATCCATAGTAAGATTGATGGTTCCACCGGGCTTGCCGGAATTTTTAACCGAGATTACTGCATTCGCATCATTTTGCCCACCGCCGCTGACAATAGTAGTAGATGAGTTACTAGGCCATCTCAGCAGGGTAGTAGCAAAATTAATTGCAACTATACGAGGATCTAGCTTCCACGGAGCGTTTCCTTGATTAACTGCCTGTTGATCACTTTCGGCTTGGTAACGTGTCATGTCTGGGAAGATGCCGGGGAAAGCGACAGGCACAAATGTTCTGGCAGTATCAGACCATTTAAACTCACGATAAAGATCCAGAATTAATTCGGCCTCTGGTTTGCCTTGGTTCATGTGGGAAGTCCGGTCCACTTCAGCAGTAAGCACGGTATTGTAGTTACTGATCTTCGTCTCGCCTTTGTAGAGATTCCTAAGGGCAAATACCTCGTTTGGGTGAGGGGTGGTGAGGTTGTCATACACATAAATGTTGAGAATCGCCCCTGGTGCCGGATGTGCGTACTGCAACAACTGCTTGGAGCGAAGGGACACCCATCAGGTTCCCACAAGTCACACTCTCGACCGTTGTCTTAGATGAGCGTATTGGAATAATAGCATGCCAGTGCGAGGTTGAAGCGATTGCCGTTGGGCAAGGCTGAGGACCCAATTTTATCGTAGGTGCGGGTGTAGCAGTAGCTGTCGGTGTAGGTCTATGAGGTGGTTGAGTTGGCTCCTCCGGTCTAAGAGAACTAGCATTCTGACTGCATGCTGTAAGCATTAGAGCTAACAGGACAAGCCAGTAAGGGACAGTTTTTATGTAAATGCTTCCTTGCATAAAATCCCCCAAGCAGCGAAGAGATAGGCTGCGAGCGTATTTAGCGAAAGATGGTTATATGTGGGTGTAGCATTACGATGTTAAGAACCGAATATGAAAATTGTTACAGCCACAGGCATTGCCATATCATCCCTGCCATCTACACCTACGAAGCAATTAGCGGGCAACAACAGCGCTAAGCAAAGCAAAGAGGGCAAAAAGCGTGATAAAGATGATTGTCAGGTTAAAAACAAGACGTTCTATCCCTCGTCGCGTCTTGAATACTGAGCCTGCGCTACTACCACCAAAGGCGCTGCCAAGGCCTGCGCTACGGGTCTGTAGTAAGACAAAAAGAATAACAGCGAAGCTGAAAATGATGCCAACAATTCTCAGTGCAGGGAGCCATTGCTGAGCCATAAATCGTCCTTTCTGGGGACCCATCCCCAAATTATAGTTAATAATTGGGATTGGGTTCCTAACCTTTCCTAACTAAGGCATAGCGAGCGAAATAATCCGATGATGATTATACCATAAGCAAGCTTATTAAGTCGAGGTGACATCTCCCCATGCCTAAAGGCAGGGGCTTCTCAGCCTCACGAATGAGCATTCCTGCTTCGTTGGGGGTTGCCCGTTCGAGCTTTCGCCCGAGCAGGTCTGACACCTCCTCCACAGGCAGACACCGAGAGCCCCTCGGCCAGAATGTTGTTTGCGGCATTGAGATCCCGGTCGTGAGAGATCCCACACTTTGGGCAGACCCATTCACGCACATCCAGTGGGAGGTCTTCTACCACATGCTTGCAATCATGACACGTTTTACTCGATGGATACCACCGATCGATTTTGACGAGGGTTCGTCTGTACCACTGGCTCTTGTACTCCAGTTGACGGACAAACTCACCCCATCCGACATCACTGATGGCTTTGGCCAAACAGTGATTCTTGACCATATTCTTGACGGCCAGACTCTCCACACATATCACTTGGTTTTCGTGTACGATGCGTGTACTGAGCTTGTGCTGGTAGTCGCGGCGACGGTCATTGATACGAGCGTGAACACGGGCAACCTTGCGGAGGGCTTTTCCCCTGTTGTTTCCGCCTTTTTTCTTTTTCGCATGCCGACGCTGGGCTTTGGCCAATCTCTTCTCATCACGGGCATAGAACTTGGGGTTCCCGACAGCCTCACCTGTGGAGAGGATCACCATCGATTTGAGACCCAGGTCCAGACCAACTTGGACATCTGTGGCTGGCAGCGGTTTGATCTCTTCTTCTACGAGCATGGAGACAAAGTAGCGATCAGCACAATCCTTGGAGACGGTGACCGAGGATGGTTTGAGATCTGCGGGGAATGCGCGGTGGAAGGTGATGGCAAGAGGCTCATTCATTTTGGCAAGGGTGAGCTGACCATCCAAGAGGCTGAAGGCAGTCCCAACGTAGGTCGCCGACTGGTTGCCTTGCTTACACTTCCAGGTGGGATACTTGGCACGTCCCTCAAAGAAGTTCTTGTAGGCACGGTCCAAGTGGCGAAGAGATTGCTGCAATGGAACAGCCGCAACATCAGCAAGCCAAGGATGCTCTTGCTTCAAGTAGGGCAACATAGCCGAGAGGTCGTTATAGGTCAACTTTTGCCCATGTTGGAAGTAGGCCGTTTTGCGGGTGGAAAGCCCCCAGTTGTAAACAAAGCGGCAACATCCGAATGTCTGCGCAAGGATACACTTTTGGCTCTGGGTCGGGTAGAACCGATACTTGTATGCTCGCTTAGTTTTGCTCACTGGTTTGCTCCTTTCACGAATATAGATATAGCATACCATATATTTGCACACATGTCAATAAACAAATATTCATACTATAAAACAGATAAATTAACACTTTGTCATACAGAAAGAGTAACCCCTGTGCCCCAGCCCCAAATAAGGAAGAGCCATTCACCCCCATGGCTAAAGCGAGGGGTCCTCTGGCTCGTTAAGGATAGACCCATCTAAATATGGATTTTCTGTGGCTGCGCTTCATTGATCAAGGCAGGTTCTACAGAAAAGGACAGCTTGTTGAATTGACGGCGGAAAAGCATTGCCAGAGCAGGCCAGCCATCTTTCCAGGGTTGTAGTTTCTTCTCTTTGCGTGGCTGATAGCTAATAGGCACCTCAAAGATGTGGTAGCCTGCTCGCAGAATGCAAGCCGTAATCTCTGGCTCGATCTCGAAACGGCGCCCCTCCATAGGCAGATCACGTGCGATAGCTTCTGGTAGCAATTTGTAGCAGGTTTCCATATCGTGGATGTGACAACCATATAATAGATTGGTCATTGCAGTCAGGAAACGATTGCCCCACCGTGTAGTAAACTTCTGGTGTGAGAGGTCACGCATTCCATAAATGGCTACTTGGTGGTAGCCTGCTTTGGTCATTTCTTCCCACTTGCGGACCAGAGCGGGCAAATCTGCTGGATCATATTCCATATCAGCATCTTGGACCGTTACCAAATCGCCGTTTACCAGCCCAAAGCCTGTACGCAATCCAACACCTTTCCCCTGATTGCAGTCATGGCGTACATAACGATAGGCACTAAAAGGACTACGTTGGCGAAGCTCCTGTAAGATCTCCCAAGTGCGATCCGTCGAAGCATCATCCACAACGATTACGACTAGGTCTAGAGGAATGTGCGAAAGCATCTCTAAGACCTGAGCTACTGTCTTTTCCTCATTATAGACAGGAACAATTACCTAGATACGCATAAACTAGAACCTCTCTTACTTGATAGAAGATAGTCAAGATAGCATAGAAAAATTACTCCTCATCGAATAAACGAATGAAAGTGAATATGGCAACAAACGTGGTATAACGTAGTATTTTTTTAAGTCGGAGAGAGAACCAGAGTCCTATGGGAAAAATAGGCTCCCTTCCGTGAAAGGAGACTATCCCCTTGTTGAACACATATCCTTATGGTACAATACGTTGCGGGCGAGGACAAGAGTCCCCGCCCAATCTTGTATGAGAAAGCACATATTTTATGGAAATTTCCTGGCTTGGCCACTCTTGTTTCCAATTACGAGGCAAGAACATTGTCTTAATTACCGATCCCTTCGCCCCTCCACAGGGCGATGAGGCGCGGCTGGCTAAGCTCAATGCCTCTATCGTTACGGTCAGCCATGACCATCCAGGTCATAATAATGCCAAAGGGGTGGGGGGCAATCCGCGTATCGTACGGGGCCCTGGCGAGTATGAAATAAGTGACGTTTTGATTACAGGTGTTGCTTCCTACCATGACGATAAACATGGCAAGGAATATGGTCGCAACACGATTTATATTATTCACATAGATGAGTTGACTATTTGTCACTTGGGAGATCTGGGGCATACGTTACACGAAGAGCAGCTCGAAAGAGGTCGCTGATGCCGATATACTCTTTGTTCCTATTGGTGGAGGGCGTTCCCTCAATGCGACTCAAGCTGCTGAAGTTATCAGTCAGGTAGAGCCGCGTATAGTTGTGCCTATGCATTACCGTAGCGCAATAGCAGATGAGCCGTCTCCTGCATTGGCAACCTTTTGCCGCGAGATGGGAGTCGAGGCAGTCAATCCACAGCCCAAGCTGGCTGTCACGCGAAATTCTCTTCCTGTAGAGATGCAGGTAGTGTTGCTTGCCACACGTTGAACAACAAATGCAATTTACCGTGTCTCCCTCTAGGGATCGCCAAGGGGAGAGACACTGTTTATCGTGCCCGTTGTACTGCATCTCATGCCCGTTGGCGGAGATCCCATAGCACTTTGGGCCCAAGGAGGAAGCAATGTCAAAATTTATCTTCGTAACAGGCGGTGTGACATCATCAATAGGCAAAGGGATTAGTGTCGCCTCACTTGGGCGTCTCCTTAAAAATCGCGGAGTCTCTGTCTCGCTTATGAAGCTAGATCCCTACATTAATGTCGACCCCGGTACCATGTCCCCTTACCAGCATGGCGAGGTTTTTGTAACAGATGACGGGGCAGAGACTGACCTAGATCTCGGTCATTACGAGTGATTTACTGATGAGCCATCCCACCAATCTAATAATGTGACGACCGGACAGGTATATGCATCTGTTATTGCCAAAGAGAGGCGCGGTGAGTATCTTGGGGGGACAATTCAGGTTATTCCGCATATTACGAATGAGATTAAAGATCGTATTCAATTGGTTGCACGCCGTTCTGATGCTGATGTAGTCATTGTAGAAGTTGGTGGCACGGTAGGTGATATCGAGGGTGAACCATTTCTTGAGGCTATTCGCCAGATGCGTAAAGATGTTGGGCGGCATGAAGTTCTCTATATCCATGTGACACTTTTGCCATATCTTGGCGCTACGAAAGAATTGAAGACAAAGCCAACGCAGCACAGTGTCAAAGAGCTGCTACGTGTTGGTATCCAGCCAGATGTGATTTTGTGCCGCTCAGATTATCCTGTGAGCGATGAACTGCGAGAAAAAATTGCGCTCTTCTGTAACATCGAATCCAAGGCTGTTATTCCGATGCCCAATGCTGAGACCATCTATGAGGTTCCTCTCACTTTAGAAGAGGCCGGGTTGGGCGAATTCCTGGTTGAGGAATTTGGTTTGCAGCGACAAGCACCAGATATGGCAGAATGGCAGGCGCTGGTCGGCCGAATTAAACGTCGCAGGTCGGAGGTGACGATTGGTCTGGTCGGTAAGTATGTTGAATTGCATGATGCCTATATCTCGGTTACTGAATTGCTTCAGCATGCTGGCTGGTATCACGATGTCGATGTCCGCATCAAGTGGATTAATTCAGAGGCCTTGGAGCGAATGGGAGAAAGTTATACCGAAGCGTTAGAGGATGTCGCAGGAATTGTGGTACCTGGCGGCTTTGGTCATCGGGGTATTGAGGGCAAGATCAAAGCTGCCAACTTTGCACGTCGCAATAAGATCCCTTATCTGGGATTGTGCCTGGGCTTGCAAGCTATGGTTATCGAGTTCGCACGAATGTTTTGGGATTGATCGATGCCAATAGTACTGAAGTAGATGAACACTGTTCGCATCCAGTGATCGATCTGATGCGTACGCAAAGAGCGGTCTCGGATAAAGGTGGAACGATGCGGCTGGGGAATTGGGTTTGTTGTTTGACTCCTGGCACAAAAACCTATCAAGCTTATAATGAGCCCATTGTCTTTGAGCGCCATCGCCATCGTTATGAGTTTCAACAATGAGTTTCGTAAGCGTATGGAAGCCAATGGACTGATCGTCAGTGGTCGCTCGGCTGATAATACTCTAGTGGAGGTCATGGAACTGGCCGATCATCCGTGGTTTGTTGGGTCGCAGTTTCACCCTGAGTTTCAAGAGCCGTCCCACACGCCCGCATCCCCTGTTCCGCGATTTCGTAGGGGCCAGTGTATGTCATGTGCAGGCAATGGCTGCAAACCAGGAAGCTGTCGTGGATTGTTAACTACAGTGGTTCTCTGGAGTGTTGAACTCTCTTGATGAGAGAAGCAACACCATGCATATTGGCTCAATCTTTTTAGTAACCGCTGTATGCGTAGAGCCAAGCGTATGGGGAACGCTAATTGTGTCCTTTCTTTGAGCTAGAACGTTGCATAGATGAGTGTATATGTGGGAAAGGCAGTACTCATCTATGGCGGAACAAACCCAACGACGACGTTCTAGTTATTGTGAGATCTTTGTTTTACTCTTTTATATACTAGGGATCTTTTTAGCGATCTTTCTCTCATTAGTAGTTATTGTCGGTCCAGTAGCTTCACACACGAATTTGTTTGCTATAAATAATGCATACGTAACCATACGACCAGTAGCTAAAGCCACGCCAAGTTTTTCTGCTCTCTCTTCGGATTCAACTGGTATGCTTTCTACCCGGCTTCAGGACTATCTCTCCAGTTTGGGTTCAAATGCATTCGGTTCCCATACAACCTTTAAGGATGGGGAACCGAATGCATTTCAGGTAGGAGTAACAGTCTATATCCCCGCTACGGATCAATATTATCTCTACAATGCTGATCAGAAGTTTCCTATGGCAAGTTCAATGAAGATTCCTATTATGCTCACAATGTTATCTCAAGTAGAGAAGCAAATCGGCCTCTCACAGATGGTGAGACCCAACAGCTTGAAGCAATGATTGAGAGCAGTGATAACGATGCAGCTGAGTCCTTATATCAAGAAGTTGGTACAGCATCAGGAGTGATGAAATTTCTCAACAGCCACGAATTGTCTGGAATAATACCTGATCCCAACACTTGGGGTACAGAAAGCATGGCATCTCCACAAGCAATGGTAGATTTATTCTCAGCACTTTCTGCGGGAGAACTTCTCTCAGCTACAGGGACAGCCTATGCTCTATCACTTATGCAAAACGTAGTACCCGATCAGAGATTTGGTGTTGGGGATACCGCTCCGCATGGGTCGATAGTTTCTATGAAGAATGGCTGGCTTTTACTAGATCAAGGATGGGCAGTTAATTCTTCAGGTATTGTACAGACTCCAAGAATAACATATATACTCTCTGTTTATACAATGAGAGGAGCTTCGCAGGAGGGCAGTATGCGAATTATCCGTACAATCTGTCCGACAGATCGCCACAGCTTTGGTGTGAAACTGCACTACTTCTTCTTAGTTTTCCTTCCCTACCTTATCCAGTCACAAGAGAGTCACCTTTCCCGTCGAACCGTGATCGCCGGTCTGGTAACCATAGGAGGTTGCAAGGTAAGAAGCCTCAAGATAATGGAGATGTAACCATGATTAAATTGAGAGGATTACAGTCTGTTGATACGACAGTAACATCGACATTTACACCCGAAGTAAGAACGTACAATATCGTTTTCGGGAGAATGTCGGATGAGTGTAAGCCGTACAGAGTAGCTCAACATGCTATGTTATGGTTGGACGATGAGGGTTTTTTAGGCGAATTAGAGTGCATCTATCCGAAAGTAGTGGAAAAATCATATTGTCATTATTCAGGTAATATTGCTCCTCGCAATGGCTTTCCCCAATTCGAGGTGTTGTCAACTGACAATATCTGTGCTGTTCAGCATCAAGGAAACAGTTTCACCGTCTGGTTCTCCAGAATAAAACCATCGATGATGAGATTGTGTCTGAAAATGTCCATTTCTTGTTTGCTGATGGTGAATTGGTGGGAATAAAGGCCGATCAAATCTCAATTATTGAGTGATTGACAGCATACGTGTCCAGGGGAGCGTTGCTATTGAGTGAATGAGCTGATGGCGAGGCTGTTGGAGTACCTCAATCGGGTGCTCTCGGCAGCCTCTGTGTGGTCAAAATGAGAAGTGCGATCTTATTACGTTTGATCCTGACGCCTGGAGGAATGGCAAGACATATCTCTCCATCTTCACACCTGCATAACGTTCATTAAACAACTGACTGTGGTAGAGCCCAACATGACCATGTTATACCAGCAAGCGATGGGCGCAAGATCTATGCTCTCCTTGGCTCACAGCAGAAGGAACTCTTGATCGTTCGTCGTTCCTATCATGTTATTATGCAAGATTATGATCGTGCAGAAGTCTTCTCTTCGAGCTGTAGCATTTATCCAGCGTTAGGCGCAGTGTGGAGCAGCATTGTGGAGCAGGGGTATAGGGGATGACTCGCTTGAGCTTTTGCACTCACCATAACAGAAATAATCTGCCAAAGATGATGGTTTGAGTATAAGGAGCTAAGCAGGTGAAAAGATGCCAAAGATTGAAAAATGTCCCTTGCGCAACTGCTCACTTTGCAACTATACTTGGAATAGATAACTTTTGTAGTGTGGTTGTTGATACACGTCTTTTGTAGATTGTCTCTAATTTTAGAAATTTTGTCTCCCATTCTAGTTTTTTTTGTATCATCGTCATTGTATTGCTCCCCATACTACTATCACCTATCCACATACTCTTTTGCGCTGAGCAGGAGAGTTAGAATAAAAGGAGTCTTAGATCACTATGGAATTCAGACAATCGAAAATAAATGCAGATGCAAAAAAGCATTTGAAGCAGAAAGTCAGAGTAAACAAGAAAAGAAGAGTGAAACCTCTGAGCAGCGACTTTGGAGAAACTCTCGTTCTTAAAGGCTGTTGGCACTGGACTCATGCTTGGAATGGCAGGGATGAGTGGTGCTTTGGCGGAGCCAGCAGAGTCTTCAGTTGCTCAGCAAAGCTACGGGTCTGTCTCCTGCTCAGGAGTTGACAATCTCTCGCACTGGACTGCACTGGATTCGATCCCCTGGAATCCCTCAGGACGTTCAAAACGTTGAGCAGGGAAGATATAAGAATGATACCTCTACCTCTGGTACCAAGAGGCTTGGGGTATATCTTTGAAGAAAAAGCTGCAAATTGCACGTTTTGCTGACCATAGCCAATCGAGGAAGGTAACACCGGGCTGGGGAGAGATTTCTCCATACGCGATGGAGACCCATCAGGGAGAGCAGGACAAATGGAAAACCTCTCACGTTGGATGAGGAGAAGATAGTGCGAAGCTTTGATGGAAAAGGCCAAAAATTCAATTCAGAGGTAGAGCAACGCATGAGGCGGATACTTGCAGAGAGGCGACAGCTCTCTGAGCAAGCCCGCAAACTGGACACTCTCTAGCAACCAGTTCGCGTGCTTGGATGCTTCAACCTCAGATGCGAACGCGCAGATTACATCCACAGATCTCTCTGCGCCCGGTTAGCAAATCAAACCCACTTATATGCTGAGTGTGCAGAACAATTGTCCAACGTCCGTCGATAATTTGAATTACGGTGTTGGCATCAGTTACTTTTGCCCACCTAGTACCTGTTTCCCATAGTGCCTACACCAGCGTTTGGACTGTCAGTCCAAGCTCACTTGATCTGGGGGGCTATACAGCAAGGAAGACGTACTACGAGACCATACGCTGCCGCACCTATAATAATGTAGGAGGTCTATCGCTGTTTCTCTGCCAACGACCTCAATGTTACCATTTCAGCGTATGGGACAGAGACCTGGTCAGAGGAGGGTAGAGATGTTTATTCGCCACATGTAAGGTTTAGCCACATGCACATAGGTTATTCTGATGTGCCGCCGGACGAAAGCTCAGCCTGTGGAGAAAACGATCTAAGTTGTGCTCAACTGTGTGCCCAACACCCTGACTTAGGCATTCCCAGCACTCCAAGCATTGTCTTCGTTCATGGCATTAAAGTTGGACCAAACAACGTACCTTGGAAGGGGAGTGATGCCGGCTGGGATTGTATTGGGGATTACTGGGGCGATGCAATGAACTTTCTACGTCGGTATGAAATAGGAGATTTCCGTACTATAAAATACTATAATGGTGATACAAATTGTGACAACGGGGCTGAGACGGCCTATAGTTCAGATCTCCATGACCCTTTGTATAGCCAACCCTGCGCCAATTATCATGCAGATGCAGGATCGGATGGTACAAATGATGAAAGCATATACCATCTGAGTTGTCTGTTCGCTCAGTACTTGTATCAGAACTTTGGTCAGTATAACAAAGATGTTGTACTCGTGGGTCACAGTATGGGAGGGATAATCATTCGTGAAACAATGTATCAGATGCAAGAGCATGCAGGCCAATCTCCTTTTCCAGATACAATTGGCCATGTGACTTGGGCTGTTACATTTAATACTCCTCATGGAGGGGTAAATGCTGCAGCAGCTCCTCTTTCCTGTGCTGGCTGTACACAAGTGGCAGATATGAGCGGAATAAGTGATTTAATGTTAGAGCTGAGAAGTTCTGGGGAAAACCCACAAACATCAGAGGGATTTACTGATTGGACAGTCATTGGTAGCGAATGTGATAACATCGCGGGAGGACCACTAAATCCTAATGGATATGCAAATGCTATAGATATGCATGCCAGCCACGCTGTAGTTTATGCAAGTGGTTCCGATACGTGCTATGACCATAGTCAAGCATTACATGATACCAATGCAAACATAGATGCTCATCAATATTATTGTGATACAAGCGATCCAAATAATTCTCCATGTGGTACAGACTACAAAAAAAGAAGTAACTGGCAGAAGGAGAAAAATAGGCTTCGTGGCCTATCGGAGCTGTTCTACTCAGCAACCGGTTTCGCGGTAAGCGGCGCGGAGAGGGCTGGCAGAAGTCCTCGTCTTTGGCTGCTATCGGCTGCAGTAACTGCCTGGGCTCTTCTACGAAGAAAACCTTGAAAGGGAAACCTATGCCATGATGAGAAACTGGAAGCAATCAGAAGAGCGTCGCCCTTCCTGTAGAACAGTGATCGTCAGTCTGGTGGGGCTGCTGCTTTCGGGCAGCGGCATCATCTGGTTGACCAGGGCATGTCGCTCTCGCATAGAACCAACTCTGCTCTTCACCTATAAGGGGCATTCAGATTGGGTGAGTGCGGTAGCGTGGTCCCCTGATGGCCAGCGCATTGCCTCCTGCTCTGTTGACCAGACAGTGCAGGTGTGGAATGCTAATGACGGAGGCCATGTCTTCACCTATCGTGGGCATTCTAGTGATGTGGATGCAGTAGCGTGGTCCCCTGATGGCCAGCGCATTGCCTCCTGCTCTTGTTGATCAGACAGTGCAGGTGTGGAATGCTACCGACGGGGGTCAAGTCTACACGTATGAGGGGCATTCTAGTTGGGTGTTTGCAATAGCGTGGTCCCCTGATGGCCAGCGCATTGCCTCCGGCCCAGCTGACAAGACAGTGCAGGTGTGGAATGCAATCGACGGGGGTCAAGTCTACACGTATCGGGGACATTCTAATATAGTGAGTGCAGTAGCGTGGTCCCCTGATGGCCAGCGCATTGCCTCCGGCTCTGCTGACCAGACAGTGCAGGTGTGGAATGCTACCGACGGATGCCAAGTTTACACGTATCGGGGACACTCTGATATGGTGCGTGCATAGCATGGTCACCAGATAGCAAGCGCATCGCCTCCGGTTCTAGGGATAGGACGGTGCAGGTATGGAATGCAACTGATGGAGGTCAAGTTTACACGTATCGGGGACATTCTGATGTGGTGGGTACAGTAGCGTGGTCACCAGATGGCCAGTGCATTGTCTCCAGCTCAGCTGACAAGACAGTGCAGGTGTGGAATGCTACCGATGGAGCTAATGGTCTTCACCAAACTTTTCAGTAAGGCCCAATTCTTGCGGATTATGATTTGCGATGCAACCGATGGAGCTAATGATCTTCACCTACCGCGGGCATTCAAGATCGGTAAGTGCAGTAGCATGGTCCCCCGAGGGCGAACGCATTATCTCCGGTTCCCAAGACGGTACAGTGCAGATGTTGGAGATAGCGTACGCTATACCACCTCTGCCCTTTATCCGATTTCTCAGACGGCTAAGATTTGGGGTTTTGAGGGGTTCTTGCACAAAACCAACTCTGCCTTTCATCTATCACGGGCATTCTGATAGGGTGAATGCAGTAGCATGGTCACCGGATGGCAAGCGCATCGCTTCTGGTTCCACTGACGGTACAGTGCAGGTGTGGGATGCAGTAGATGGAGGTCACATCTTTGCCTATCGTGGACATACACGTGACGTGTATACAGTAGCATGGTCGCCGGATAGCAAGCGTATCGCCTCTGGCTCTAGGGATGAAACAGTGCAGGTGTGGAATGCTACCAATGGGGATAGTGTCTTCATTTATCGTGGGCATTCTGGTGATGTGAGGGCAGTAGCATGGTCCCCCGATGGTCAGCATATTGCCTCTGGCTCTTGGGATGGAACGGTGCAGATGTGGAGTGCAACTGACGGGAGTCGAGTCTATACGTATCTTGGGCATTCAAATATGGTGGAAGCAGTAGCGTGGTCACTGGATGGCAAGCGCATCGCCTCCGGCTCTAGGAGCCTCGCCTCCAGCTCTAGGGATGGGACAATACAGAGTGTGGAATGCAACCGATGGAGGACAAGTCTACACGTATCATGGACATATTGGTATAGTGTATGCATTAGCGTGGTCGCCGGATGGCAGGCACATCACCTCTAGCTCTAGTGACGGTACAGTGCAGGTGTGGAATGCAACTGACGGGAGCCAAGTCTACACGTATCATGGGCATTCAAGTTCAGTGTTGGTAATAGCATGGTCACCGGACGGCAAGCGCATCGCTTCCGGCTCTTGGGATAGAACAGTGCAAGTGTGGAATGCAATCGACGGAGCCCAAGTCTACACGTATCATGGACATTCAAATTTTGTGGAAGCAGTCGCATGGTCCCCCGATGGTAAGCGCATCGCTTCCGGCTCTTGGGATGGAACAGTGCAGGTATGGGAGGTATCGTAAGGGTGGGTGAGTAGTTATCGTCATTCTATCATAAGGAGAAATCAATGGACGAAAATGGTTCAAACCATCAAAGAAAACCAATGTCTAAGCCAGTCCAATGGACGGGACATGCATCTAAGAGAAGTGAACACGCAACACATCTGATGATTTTCAAGTGACCATGGCTCGAAATTACTCTGCTGTTCTTTGAGTTGCAGCCGCCATTTACGGTAGGTACGCCAGAAGAGCAAGCAGCTCAGATGGAACAATTACCGCACGTCGAAGCAAAATGTGTGGCCAAAGTTGTGATGAGTGCGCCCAATGCTGCGCAGGCGTTAGATGCTCTTGCAGGACAAATGAAGCAATTCAAATTGGCAGTGCAAGAAGCTATGAACGCGGCTAGAAATTCTTAAGTATCGCATTTTGCTTAAAAGGAGTGGTTTAATTCTGCTTGTAAGGCATAACATACATTTATTGGTATAGTAGTTCTAGCCGTTTTGAAACACAATGAGGAGCATGTGCTGCCGTCATGATGAAGCAAAAGCCAACCTCTTTTCTTTGGCTTTTCCTTTTTTTGTTCTCTTCTCCACTTTTGTATGGTAAGGTGTGGTACTACGACCACCGTTTTTCTCCATCCTCCCCTATGCCACAAGAATGGGCAGACTTCGTGCAGGTTCCGCTCTTTAGGCTCATATTCGCTCTCATTCTGGTATGGTTGCTGATACTCACTTTAATCCTGATACTGCTGGCACGAAAACAGGTGGGCTTCGTGCAGGCCCCACTGCTGCGATCAAGGCGATATTATGTATCTAGCGCTAGGGGACGAAAGCAAGTAAAATTCGTGCAGGTCCCATTGTTGCCGTACTTCAACAACAAGGGCATTGGTAGTGTACCTGGTCAGGCCGACTTTGATGGCTCCGGCTTTTCCTATCCCGAAGACCAACTTCCACCAGCAGGTCATATGACGACCTTGGAAGGAATACCGTACCAGTTCCCTGGTCGTGCACCAGACGGCTCTGATAACATTGCTGCATTGGGACAAACCATTACGCTTCCCCAAGGGAACTACCAGCAAGCATTCTTGCTGGTTGCTAGTAGTTGGATCTACAGTATCAAGGCTACGATAGCTGTGCACTATATGGATGGTTCAACAACCTCAGCATCGCCGACTGTCTATGACTGGAACGTTGGCCCATCTGGTGTCGTGAACACCGACTATCGCTTCTCACCATCAGGCAAATCAGGATCAGTACATATCTATGCTATACAGATAAGTATGGATAGGGCGAAGATAGCCAGTTCGTTGACCTTGCCCATGACTGCAGAACCCAGTCCGCATACTCCCTGTTTACATGTATTCGCTTTGACCTTGCAAGATTAGAAGAACTGGTGACCATTTTCTGCTATACTTGGAATAGGCAACTCTCGTAGTGTACCCATCTAAAATAGGCCTCACACTCTATAAAAACGGTGTGAGGCCACATTTATCAGCTGACCATTCAAAAGCTAACTTTCAATGATATCAACAGCGATAATGGCATCACCAGGATTGAAATCACGCTGTGGATCGCGCTCACGAATGGACCGTCCAACATCCATTCCTTCAATGATGCGACCGAAGATGGCATGTTTCCCATTCAGATGTGGTGTAGGGCCATAGGTGATAAAGAATTGTGAGCCATTGGTGTTGGGACCCGCATTAGCCATCGACAGGATACCCGCGCGGTCATGTGGGATTTTGAAGTGCGCTACGCTCATCCTTAAAGCGATAGCCTGGACCACCTGATCCGGTACCTGTCGGATCACCACCTTGGGCCATGAAGCCACCGATCACACGGTGGAATGTCGTCCCATTATAAAAACCATCACGAGCCAGGAAAACAAAATTATTGACGGTAATAGGCGCTTGAGCTGCCAACAGCTCGATCTTGATATCGCCTTTGACTGTATGCAAGATGGCTGTGTATTTCTTTTTGGGATCGATTTGCATTGCTGGTGGATTTGGATATTGTCTAGCCAAGAAATATCTCCTCTCAAAATGAGAGGGCGATCGGAAGGATCGCCAGTTTCTTCTACAATAGAAGGTGTTAGGTCTGCTACAGCATATCACGAAACGAAAGAAACGTCCAACAAAACTTGTTACAAAGCCATTACGGCTACCTTCAAAAGCTTTTGGCAAAGCTCCTACCACCAACCCCAAAACCGCCAAACCAGGGGAAGAAGCCTCCCAATCCCCAACCGCCAAACCCGCCAAACCAGGGGAAGAAGCCTCCCAATCCCCAACCGCCAAACCCGCATCCCCAGCACGAGCCCGAGACCTTTTCTAAATCTTCATCGGTCAATTCAACCATGTCGATTGGGCTCTCTAATACGTTTTGGGTCTCAAGATCAAAGAGACTCTCCGATGTACGTCCAGCAAACGTCTTCATGAATAACACCCTTCCTTCCAATTTGAAACGTGCAACTCTTCACTATAAGTAGGGTAGTACAGCTTAAATTGTGCTGTCCCTTAGCTAGATTACAATTTAGAAATAGGCTATGTCAATATCAGTCCCTATCAATATTTTAGTAGAGATTTAATTCATATTTTTCTAATCTATTTATCTCTTCATGTTTATTTTTGATCTATATTGTCTGCTAATTAATGATCAATATTTACTTGAAGTGGAAATAAGCCAAGCTGATATGAAAAGGGAAAGCGGAAAAAACGTTTTCGGAGAAAATTTGGAGAAGCAGGGAAAAAGATTGTTGTACTGTAGTGACGTCTGATAAAATATCTTGCTAGCTTAAGCTAATAATGTCCATATTTGGAGCTTCATTGATCCAATGGACAAAAATCGCTGTTAGTGCGCTAAAATAGCAGAGAAGTGGCATCGCACCGTATTTTGTGTAACTCCAGCTTCGTCACTTTATTCGCAAGACCTGTTCTGGAAGCCCTGTTGTGTATTCCTATGTTGGAAGGGGGTTGGCTTTAGGTTGTACGGAAGCTCTAGGAGCAGTATTGCCGCTGGTTAATGCAAAATGGGCGTAGCCCTATTTTCGTGGCATCAATTTGGCTGATTGGACAACCAATCTCCATCAGATATTCAACTCTCAAAGGAACGCCAGCCTGTTCGGCCAGA
>CAVSHN010000029.1:0-27437 GCA_963727755.1 uncultured Chloroflexia bacterium | reverse complement strand
GAAAGACCCCTGCTTGCCCCCCCAAACCCCGTGGAAAATCCAAAGGGCGAGGCTTTGGGGTCAAACTTGCCAAACGAAAGCGGTTTTCGGTGGTCCGCAAGAAGCCGACACTGCCTCAACTTGTTTCAACATGACTCAGACCTTGGCCTCTCAGCCCCCATTCTCTCCTTTTCACAGAACTTCTTCCGCTGTTCTGCTAGAGCCGTTTGTCCAAACGTCAAACTTGACCAAGCGAGATATCCTTCTGGCTCAATTGAGATGGCAATCAAATCTGCATGTAACCCATGGGCGAGCCGCCAAGCATCATGTAAGACTTGACGACGGTGGTCAAAGCCAACCAACACGTGCTCACTGGCTGACCAGACCTCCTTAATGCTATGATTGGTCATGTACTGGTGCAGTTGAGACTCAGTCTTGTCAGCAGTTCGCCGTAAGGCCAGTTCGCGCAAAGCCGTGAGATTTCCCTCACGGAAGAAGTTATTCAGGGCTGGTTCGATGCGATCCGAAGGATAAATATTGCCGTGCCGCATACGCTGACGGAGAGCATGAGGGGAAATATCAATCAGCTCTACCTCATCAGCTTGGTCCAAGATGCGATCAGGTAGCGTTTCACGCACACGCACACCAGTGATACTCTCTACCAGATCATTGAGACTCTCCAAATGCTGAATATTGAGAGTGGTAATTACGTCGACACCTGCATTAAGCAGCTCTTCCACATCTTGATAGCGTTTGGCATTTTTGGAGCCTGGTACATTGGTATGAGCAAGCTCGTCTACCAATACCACATGGAGATATTGAGCGAGGATGGCCTCGGTATCCATTTCCTCCAGCGTTACCTCGCGATAAGCAATTTTCTTGCGTGGCATTACCATTCTACGCAAGAGTTGATGATCAAAAGGCCCTGACTCAGCTCTAGCATTCCCTTGACTGCAAGCGTTTTGTGAGCTATTATCTGAGCATGCATTCAGATAATAGCTCACAAAACAGAGAGGGTACAGTGGAACTAGTATCGCCTCTCACAAATCCACCGCCAGTGATGCTATACTATAGAGCATGATGAAAAAACTGACACTCACACCAACACAAACCAAACTGGTCACCAGCCTTGTCCATGCCAGTACGAGCCCGCAATGCGTAGTCCTGCGAGGGGGTCTCATTCTGGATTATGCCGAATTAGGCAATAAGTCCTGGGTTGCGACCAAATACGGCGTTGGGCGGGATACCGTCCGTCTCTGGTGTTAACGTTGGCAAAACGCCAAAACAGAGCTTGACCGACTGGAAACCGAATACCAAGCCGGGGCACTGAGCGAGACGAAGTATCGTCGGGAGATCGAAACGCTGCTAGCCGATGCAAAGCGCCCTGGGGCACCTGTGACCTTTACCGAAGCCCAGAAACAACAAATCATCGCGCTAGCCACTCGCAAGCCTGAGGATGAAGGGCTTCCCGTAACACACTGGAGCCATGAGATCCTCGCCAAAACGGTCGTCGACAAAGGCATTGTCAAGACCATCTCACCGGCCCAAATCGGGCGTTTTTTAAAAGAACGCCACACTCAAGCCTCATCGCAGCAGATACTGGGAACATCCCAACATTGCAGACTGGGATGAGTTTGCACAACAGGTAGAGGAGATCTGCGAATTGCAGGCTACCGCCCAGGAACAATACGAAATCGGAGGTGTTAACGTAGTCAGTGTTGACGAAAAACCAAGCATACAAGCTCTGGAGCGCGACGGGATCACCCTGCCAACTAAAGCAGGCAAAGTGGAACGCCGAGAGTTCAACTACATCAGGCATGGCACACAAGTCCTGACCGGCAATATCCACCTTGCGACTGGCAAACTCATCGCCCCAACGATTGCCGACACTTGGACCGAAACTGATTTTGTTGAACACATTGAGCGACTGATCCAGTCCGATCCTACGGCAGACTTCGTCATCTTGTGTGATCAACTCAATACCCATAAGAGCGAGTCGTTGGTGCGCTTCATAGCCCAAACTCTCGGTGATGATCAGGTATTAGGGGAAAAAGGCAAATGGGGCATCCTCAAGAGCATGGAGACCAGACAAGCCTATCTCAGTGATCCCGAGCATCGCCTCCGCTTCGTCTACACGCCCAAGCACTGTAGCTGGCTTAACTCGATTGAAGTCTGGTTCAGCATCCTCGACAAGCACGTCCTCAACCGAGGGAACTTTACCTCCATACACGATTTGACACAGAAGATCCAACGCTACATTGCCTACTATAACCAACACTTGGCCAAAGTCTGGAAGTGGTCTGTCGTGAAGACCAAAGATATCCAAGCGCTCATCGACAAGGTTATGCGCATCGAGGGTGCTCTCAATCCATGTGAAGGAGGAGAAGTGGGGGCTTATTTATGATGAGCGGTACTAGCCGCTATTGAGCCTCACGTGGTCCAGGAATTGCGTGCTACAACCCCTTCAGACAAACTGTAGCGGAGATGTTTCATCTTCTGGGTGCCCCAAGGAAAAGTCTATGCCATTGTTCTTACTAGTTGGTGCTGCTGCCATGGTAGCCATTGTCCATTCCATCTTGCCGGATCACTGGGTTCCTCTCGCAGTCATTGCAAGGACGCAACGTTGGAGTCTCCTACGTGTGGGGTGGATCACCTTGCTGGCTTCACTTGGACACGTGATCACTTCTCTCGTGTTGGGAGGAATTATCGCTGTGATTGGCTTGCAATTTCAGCAAGAGATTGATACTCAACAAGGTCATATTGTCGGAGTGGTGCTAATTCTGACCGGAGTCCTATTCCTCGTATGGGGATTGATGAGCCATGGAGGCCATGAACACAGACACAAGCCAGGAGCAGGTCACAACCATTCTCATGGATTTGGACAGCAACATGAACACTTCTATGAACACACACTGCAGAGCCAGAGTCCTCTCAAGCGACTCGCGACCATTATAGTCCCATTCGGGGTAGCTGCCTCGCCTGACTTAACGATTCTTCCCGTTACTTTGGCCGCAAGCACGATTGGAACAGCGGCAGTTGTGGCTATCTTAAGCGTGTTTGCAGCAGTGACCATAGCGACATTCATCGGCCTTACTCTCATGGCAACGCTTATTGGCTATCAGATCAAGGGAGATTGGTTGGAGAAACACGCCATGACCATTAGCTCTCTTGTCCTGATTGCCATTGGGGTTGGAGCATTCATCGGTCTATAATAATACTGCTGAGACGATAGCGATGTCTTGGGTGGCTTAAACGGTGATAGTCAGCTACCTTCTTCCTGAAGATCGCGATCTTGCGGGACAAGATGAATATCAACACCGACATCTAAACGCAATAATCGGTTGATTATTGAGCCTCGCAAGATTTCTTCCCAGCGACTGCGCGAGGGTTGCCCAAGGACAATCTGGGTCACATGGCGATCCTTCACGATCTCAACAATCGTACGAGCAATGTCATGGCCTTTCGTTCGAATGACTTCCGCGCCCAGATCTTCTGCAAACACGGCATGTTCTTCTAATCGGTGCAGAGCACGTTCTCGCTGTCTACTAGCATTTTTGCCATGCTTGAGGAAACCAATGAGTCTACTTGACCAAGCGAGATATCCTTCTGGCTCAATTGAGATGGCAATCAAGTCTGCATGTAACCCATGGGCAAGCCGCCAAGCATCACGCAAGACCTGACGAGTATGTGGTCGGTGGTCAAAGCCAACCAACACGTGCTCACTAGCTGACCAGACCTCCTCAATGCCATGATTGGTCATGTACTGGTGCAGTTGAGACTCAGTCTTGTCAGCAGTTCGCCGTAAGGCCAGTTCGCGCAAAGCCGTGAGATTTCCCTCACGGAAGAAGTTATTCAGGGCTGGTTCGATGCGATCCGAAGGATAAATATTGCCGTGCCGCATACGCTGACGGAGAGCATGAGGGGAAATATCAATCAGCTCTACCTCATCAGCTTGGTCCAAGATGCGATCAGGTAGCGTTTCACGCACACGCACACCAGTGATACTCTCTACCAGATCATTGAGACTCTCCAAATGCTGAATATTGAGAGTGGTAATTACGTCGATACCTGCATTAAGCAGCTCTTCCACATCCTGATAGCGTTTGGCATTTTTGGAGCCTGGTACATTGGTATGAGCAAGCTCATCTACCAACACCACATGGGGATGTTGAGCGAGGATGGCCTCGGTATCCATTTCCTCCAGCGTTACCCCACGATAAGCAATCTTCTTGCGCGGCATTACCTTTAAATCGCCAATCTGCGCCTCCGTCTGCGGACGCCGATGAGTCTCTACATAACCTACAACGACATCCGTGCCACGGTTATCGCGGCGATGGCCCTCGTTCAGCATCGCGTAGGTTTTGCCTGATCCTGCGACAGCAGCAAGATAGACACGCAACTGACCTCGTCTCGGTAGATGACTGTCTTGTCCGGGATAAACTGATCCACTCAGTGAAGTGAGTGGATCAGTTTCCAGATCACTATCTCGAAGATTATAGCGACTGAGGAGTTCATCAGGATCAGGTCGCTCCCCTTCACGTCGGCGACTATTCGGTGCGCCTCGATCCATGGCTATACCGTTACCCAGAACTGATACATTTATAGACATGGCCTATATCTGATGTCTGGTTCCTAATTCAACGAGAGCAGTTTCACTATCTCCTTCGAGATAGCCAGCACTCCTCTCTCCAAAGGCGTGACTTCCCGTGTAACTCACGGTAGATGCGCTTAGCACAACGACATCATACTACAAAGATACAGTCATGTCAACAGGGAGATTTGTCTATAAAAGACAATATTTGTTCATAGAATCAGAAACTGGTTTTAACCCTATTTCTTCAGGGCATCCAGTGCCAGATTGATGTCGAGAACATTGACAAAGGGTTCTCCAAATATACCCAAAAAACGCCCCTGAACGTGACTATTCACCAACTGACGCACAACCTCTGAACTCAGGTGCCGTTCACGGGCCACACGGTTGACCTGCAACAGGGCTCCTTCGATGGAGATATCGGGGTCTAAGCCCGAGCCCGAGGCAGTCACCATATCCGCCGGGACGGATTCATTGGGGGCCAAGCCGTTCTCCGTGCGGAACTGCTCTGCATATCTTTGTACATTACCAAGGATATAATAGGTATTTGGCTTGCCAGCTACTGGAGTCGCATTTGCAGGCGCGGGGGTACCTTTTGCAATAGTTACATCACCGCTCGTCAACTGGCTATTGGTCGGCCCAAGATTTGATGCAGTCGTGTTCTCCGCATTATAGGACTGTGGCTTACTGCCGTCATTTGAGAGCGTTGCAGAAGGACGACCATGGAAGTACTTCGCTAAGGTCCACTCTTGCCCAATTAAGTCGGACCCAACGAGCTTTCCCTTGGCATCATAGTGGAGGCTTCCATTGGCCTGGTATGGGAAAATCAATTGAGCCAGGGCTGTGATTATGCCAGGATAGATGATGCCAGTAAGTATTGTCAAGAGCACAGCGAGCACCACTGCTGGACGCACATATTTGGTCATAAACGTTTTCATCTGTTGATTTCCTTCTCAAGTCAGGATAATATTACTATGGCGTTTCTTGCAGTAGATGCCCTGCGAAATATTCGTTCGCACGGACATCTGCTGATGAAGCCCATTCGCTCTTACTCACATTGTCAGGTGCAGCACCTGTAGCACTAGATCTATAGCTTTAATGCCGATAAATGGGACAATGATGCCACCAAGGCCATAGATCAATAAATTGCGGCGCAATAGTAGACCCGCACCAATTGGACGATACTTAACTCCACGCAGTGCCAGTGGAATCAGCGCAATGATGATCAGTGCGTTAAAGATAACTGCCGAGAGCACTGCACTGTGCGGCGTGGCTAGCCGCATGACATTCAATGCATCCAGTTGCGGATAAGTAATCGCAAAAGCTGCTGGAATAATGGCAAAGTACTTGGCAACGTCGTTGGCAATACTGAACGTTGTCAGTGCTCCACGCGTGATCAGCAACTGTTTGCCTACCTCTACCACCTCGATCAGCTTGGTGGGGTTAGAGTCGAGGTCGACCATATTGGCAGCCTCTTTGGCTGCTTGCGTTCCAGTATTCATCGCAACCCCAACATCTGCCTGAGCCAGTGCTGGCGCATCGTTGGTGCCATCGCCTGTCATTGCTACCATACGCCCGCCCATCTGCTGCTCACGGATGAGTTTCAGCTTGGTCTCAGGTGTTGCCTGCGCCAGGAAGTCATCTACCCCAGCCTCCTTGGCAATGGCAGCCGCCGTTAGGGGATTATCACCAGTAACCATGATGGTACGAATACCCATGCATCGCAACTGATCAAAACGCTCACGCATACCGCCCTTGACGATGTCTTTGAGTTCAATCACGCCTAGTAATTGTGCTTGCTCCTCTTGACCATTAGAGCCTGCCTTCGTCTCCGCCACCACGAGCGGTGTGCTACCAGCACTAGCGATACCATCCACAATTACCTTCAGTTCATCGCTTGTTGGACCATGGTGCTCCGCCACGTAGTTAATCACGGCATCGGCTGCCCCCTTGCGAATTGTCTGCGTGGGTACCTCTCCACCTAGGTCGATACCGCTCATACGAGTTGTCGCCGAGAAGGGAATAAAGGTAGTATCAGCAGCTACTGTGTCCGAAAAGCCATAGCGTTCTTGCGCTAGCGCCACAATGGAGCGTCCCTCTGGAGTTTCATCTGAGAGACTTGAGAGCATAGCCGCATGAGCTACTTCCTGCTCGTCTACACCATGCAATGGCACAAAACGTGCCGCTTGGCGATTGCCCAACGTGATAGTACCTGTCTTATCCAGCAGCAACACATCAACATCACCTGCTGCCTCAACTGCTCGTCCGCTCATAGCTAGCACATTGCGTTGCACCATACGGTCCATGCCAGCGATGCCAATAGCCGAGAGCAAGCCACCAATAGTTGTTGGGATCAGACATACGAGCAACGCGATCAGTGTTGTGACCGAGACCGCCTGACCCGCATAGATAGCAAATGGCTCAAGAGAGACCACCACCAGCAAGAAAATGATTGTTAGACTTGCGATCAGAATATTCAGTGCAATCTCATTAGGGGTTCGTTGCCGCTTTGCTCCTTCGACTAAGGCAATCATACGATCAAGGAAAGTTTCACCCGGGTCGACAGAGATTTGCACGACAATCCAGTCCGAGAGCACACGTGTACCTCCCGTCACTGCGCTGCGGTCACCTCCACTCTCACGAATAACGGGAGCAGACTCTCCAGTGATTGCTGACTCGTCGACCGAGGCCACGCCTTCTATCACATCGCCATCGCCCGGGATCACATCTCCAGCCTCCACCAGGACATAATTACCTTTGCGTAGTTCTGGCGCAGCAACCTCTTGTACGGCACTAAAGCGATCTGCCTTGGCTAGACGCTTAGCCATCGTTGCCGTACGTGCTTTGCGCAGTGTATCGGCCTGAGCCTTGCCACGTCCCTCAGCCATTGCCTCAGCAAAGTTGGCAAAGATGACAGTAAACCATAGCCAGACCGTCACAGCGAGCACAAACCACGTCTCAGCTATCAACTGACTGCGCGTAAAAGATCCAGTAGGCGAGGTAAAGAGCAGCAGTCGCGCGAACTCAATCGTAGTGATCACGCTACCAACCTCAACCACGAACATCACTGGGTTCTTAATCTGGATACGCGGGTCCAGTTTCTTGAAAGACTCAGGGATCGCTGTGCGAAAGATCTTCGGATCGAAGATGGAAATATCCCCCTTGCGCCGAGTTTTCCATTGCTGCGTCTCTAGTGTTTTCTCTGGCGTCTCCGTTGTATTTATATTCATCTGTGTGCTCATCCTCTTAGAACGTCTTTCCTGAGAGCATCATTAAGTGTTCAGCTACCGGCCCAAGCGAATAAGCTGGGAAGTAGGTCAGTGCTCCTACGATCAAGATCACGCCAATCATGAGGCCTACGAAGAGTGGACCAGTTGTGGGGAAAGTTCCTAGTCCGGCAGGTACGGCCCGTTTTACGACCAACGAACCACCAAAGGCCAGGATGGGAATCAGTTCAGCAAAGCGGCCAAACAGCATCGCAAGACCCATCGTCCAGTTATAGAAGGGCGTGTTACCGCTCAGACCCGCAAAGGCTGAGCCATTGTTGCCATTGGCTGAGGTATAAGCGTACAGAACCTCCGTAAATCCATGCGGCCCAGGATTTAGGATACCTGCGAGGCCTGTTGGGAGCGCCATGGCAAAGCTGGTAAAGCCCAGGATGATAGCAGGTGAGACCAGAAGCGCGAGTGCCGCCATCATAATCTCCTTGCGTTCGATCTTCTTGCCCAGATACTCCGGTGTACGTCCCACCATCAAGCCTGCAATAAAGACTGCGATAATGGCGAACATCAGCATAGTGTAGAGTCCAGAGCCAACTCCTCCAAAGATCATCTCACCCAATGCGATGTTGGTGATCAGCACCAAGCCACCAAGCGGCGTGTAGCTATCGTGGAAACTCATGACGGTACCCGTCGAGGTAGCAGTCGTGACCTCTTCCTGGAGTGATGAGATGGTGATACCGTAACGCACCTCCTTACCCTCCATATTACCACCAGCTTGCTGGGTACTTGCAACCTGATCAACGCCTAGTTTCGTTAATAGAGGATTACCAGTCTGTTCCGAAGGAATTATCACCATTAGGCCGACTATTAAGAGGATAGCCGAGACAATCCAGAGCGCCCACCCTTGCCGGGTATTACCTACCATTTTGCCAAACATATAGAACAGCCCAGCACCCAGAGAAATTTCACAGAGGATGATCAGCAGAGCAGTGAATGCATTCGGGTTCTCAAAAGGATGGGCCGAGTTAACATTGAAGAAGCCACCACCATTGGTGCCCAGATCTTTGATAATTTCCATCGAAGCAACTGGTCCCTGAGCAATCGTCTGCGTACCCCCATTGAGGGTATGTACAACGGTGTAGGGATTGAAATTCTGAATCATTCCTTGCGAGACGAAAATGAGGGCACCTACAAAGCAAATTGGGAGCAAGATATAGAGCGTGCAACGGACGAGATCTACCCAGAAATTGCCCAGCGTCCGCCCACTACGACGCGCCAGACCACGAGTCAAAGCCACTGCCAGCGAGATACCAGCGGCAGCAGAAACAAACTGGTGAAATGTGAGCCCTGCCATCTGCGTCAGGTAGGACATAACCTGCTCACCACCATAGTTCTGCCAATTGGTATTGGTCGTGAACGAGGAGGCAGTATTGAAGGCGAGCGCCTGCTCGACCCCTGAAAGGTGCTGTGGGTTAAAAAAGCTGCCGTGCCACTGTTGGGTGCGCTCGATCAGGTAGAGTAGCAGCATGCCAACCAGACTAAAGATCAGCAAGGCAAAGAGATAAGATGTCCATTTTTGCTCTTCCTCTGGGTCAATACCAGAGAGCCGATAAAAGAGCCGTTCAATAGGGACAAAGACAGGCGAAAGCCAAGTGCGTCCCCCTGCAAAGACTTTGGTCAAGTACAACCCGAGCGGCTTGGTGACTAACAGTACCACGACCAAGAAGATAACAACCTGCAGGACACTATTGAGTGTTACAGGCATAGATTTTCACCTCACTCATTATAAAACACGATTAAAATTTTTCGGGCGCTAGAAGCGCAACTACGAGATAGATACCAATCAATAGTGAGACAATACCCACCAGGATATACTCAGGCAGTGTATTCATACTCCTGATTCCTTTCTCTTCTATAGACGATCACAGCCGACCGTGAAGCCGATTAGAAGAACAAATGATACCACAGTCACAACAACGACAACTAGGTCAAGCATGACAAAATTCCTCCTCGCGAGAGAGGGGAAAAACTACTACTCCCACCCTCTCCGCGATCATACTTAAGCATTCATCCTACTCCGCTGAGCCGCCTCCGCTGCCAGACGGAGTAAGGCCTCCATTGGAAATGGCTTGGGCAAATACGCCAGAGGATGAAACTCGGCCAACCTCTGCGGACTGACACGCACTGCCGAGAGCACTACAACTGGGAGCTTGGAGCGAGCATCATCGATTTGCTGTACATGAAGGCACTGCTCTCGTTGGGCTATCCGTAGAATCTCCCACCCAGTTTGATCAGGCAGATTGATATCTAACAAGACCAAATCAAAGGGCATAGCGCGTAGAGAGACAAGTGCATTATGCGCGTCGCATGCAGTATACACTTCATGATGACGCGCTTGGAGGTTGCGGCACACTACATCACGCAACCACTCATCATCTTCAACCACTAAAATTCGTGCACCAAGCATTTCCATTCTCTCTTTCTCTCATAAAAATGAACATTTATTTCGAGCAATACTCTGATCTCTTGGATCAGAGAAGGCTTATCCTCCGGGGCCATAGGCTCCATTCTTGAGTATAAGTGAAGATGGCTAAATGTGCGTTCAGAAGAAATAGTGGATTGCTCAAGATTTTCTCAAGATTTATCGGGAGCCTATCCTGAGAGTTTTTTGACACTGATAAGAATTACCCATACGTTTTTTTGAGACTATTCGAACTATACTTTTCAATAGAACAACCAATAGGGCATTCCACTTTTGCCTTTGCATATGCTCCATTGTTGTTTCAAGCGCCATGACATCGGGATGTCAGAGACATGCATTATCCTATCCCTTCTGGCTATTTTCGTAGGAAGCTTCGTTGAATTGAGGTACCTCATTAGCGATCAAGGGGTCCTCATTAAAGAGTCAGATAGGCCACCCACATGCGTTCACCGCATTCCCAACACACCGTAGATTGTGGTTCCAAAAGAGCCTGCATTGAAGCTTGTGGTCGATGGTGTCGTCTCGCCATAGAAGAAGAACCTTTCGGACGTGAATGACAGACAAAGACAAAAGGACATCGACCTCACAGATCAGCAACAAGCGTTCAAGCGCTCTTTATTTTTCGACAACTGCTTCGCTTTTGAATTGAGAGAGCACATTCATCGCATTGATCGCCGTAGGAAACCCCGCATACGGAACGGTTTGCAGCACAATTTCTTCGAGTTCCTGCAAAGTGAGTCCCACATGCAGCGCAGCTTCCATATGGACACGCAATTGCAGCTCTCGACCCCCTAAAGCGGTCAGGATAGCAACCGTGGCTATTTCCCGTTCGCGCAGGCTCATGCCAGGACGGGAGTAAATGTCGCCAAAGGCAAATTCAACAATATATCGCCCAAGGTCACCAAGGCGGCTCACTACCTGTTGGCCTGTCTGGCCGTCCACCTCAGCTAGTTTGGTTAGCCCCTGCTCATAACGTGTGGTATCGGCTGTCATTGTCATCGTTTTCCTCCATCTGATGATATGTTTCTATCTTTTGGTTAATAGCTTCAAGGTTTCGCTGGAGTTCCTCAATATGCGTCTGCACCATCTGTTGATGGGCTTCCAAGAGGACACGTCGCCTGGCTATGGTGCTGTCCCCTTGCCGTCGCGAGGCGGCGAACTCCTGCATGTGACGTATTGGCATGCCGGTTGCCCGTAGTCGTGTCAGAAACTCGATCCAGGCAAGATCCTTGGTTGCATAGCGACGATGTCCGCTTGTTGCACGGCCAACCGGATCAAGTAAGCCAATCCGTTCATAGTAACGCAGCGTATGGGCACTCAAGCCAGTACGCTCTGCGACTTGCTCAATGGTGAATCGTTCGATGTCCATGAATAAAGGATAAAACTTTGAGTGCGCTCTAAGTCAAGAGGAATCTGCGCCATTTTTTAGGGGATGATCTCAATACTCTTCATTTCTGTCCTACCACAATGAAGGACGGATGAGTGGCATTCCAGGAAAGATTGCTGTTGTAGAAAAGAAGATCAACAGAATCTATATAGAAGCAAAAATAGAGTATAAATATAGCTCTACCCCCAGTCTATTCGGAACAGCAAGCAGTTTCCTCGTTAAAATAAATCCCGAATTGCATTAAATACCCTATCAGTTTGCATTCACAAAAGATTGCTGGTATAATAAACATACTACTGTTGTAGTGAAAAAGGGGGCACCGGGAAGACTGGTCGGTTAGCGATGTCCTTGCATGCCTTGAGAAGGCCACGAAATTTCCTTTCGCGATTGAAATTCAGAAGATGCAAGATAGGGACATCTGCTATCTGATCACCCCGGTGCTTCTCTGTGTATGCGAGGCGTAGCAAAGACCTTGAGAGACGATTAGCTATAAGGCCCTGCATAGGCATCTTCTCAAACCAGAGAGAGGCAGTGTACATTTACATATCTGACCAGAAACTTTTTCTGGATGAGAGAAAAAACATGCGTGCAATTAATAGATGCAAACATTTAATGCGAAAATTCTGGAGGGCGTTGCTTCACACATTCTGGTTTATTCCAGGTGTTGTTTCCTTCTGCGGTCTATTGCTAGCTTCTTTCTTGCTTACACTTGATAAGAGTATAAAAGGCATTCTTCCAGAACCATATCTCTTTCATGGAAGTGCCCTAGCCGCAAGCACGCTACTCTCTACAATCGCAGGCTCATTGATCACTGTCGCAGGACTTGCCTTCTCTATTACCATCGTTACACTTCAGTTGGTTTCGAGCCAGTATACTCCCCGTGTTCTGCGTGGATTCTTGCTAGATCGTACAACTCAGGTTGTTGCTGGCGGTTTCTTCGCCATTTTCTCTTATGCTCTGATTGTACTTACTACTACACGGGAACCAATACCACCCGATCCAGGCTTCATTCCTGAACTTAGCATCACAGTTGCTATTGTTCTTGGCTTCCTAGGACTCGTCCTCCTTCTCCTCTTTATCCATCATACAGGCAGTATCATCCAGGTTCCTGATATTGCCGCACGCATCACTGCCCAAACCATTCAAGCCATTGATCAACAGGATATAGATGAGGAAGATGAATTGAATGTTCAAGGCGTCTCTGCTCAAATACAATCTTTGTCTACTTATATCGAACCCGCTCGTCTCTATGCCACTCGCGTTGGCTATATCCACAGAATAGAGTTATCCCATCTTATCAAAGATCTCATGCGTCCTTATCTCCAACTCTCTCTGCTTGTCTGTCCAGGAGACTTTGTCACCGAAGAGACTGTTATTGCAGAAATTTGGCCCATTGAGGCTGCTGATGAAACCTGTAAAAAAGCTATCTACCATCATATCTATACTGAGCGCGAACGAGATATCACCTACGATGCAAAATTCGGCGTCCGTCAGCTCGCAGATATCACACTACGTGCTCTCTCACCTGCCATCAATGATCCAACAACGGCAGTTCTTTGCATCAAATATCTGCAAGCTATCTTCGAACATTTAGTACGTCAACCACAATCAACTACCACCTATCGGTTCGCACAAGGAACTAGCATACTGACCATCCGCCGACCAGCTTTCCTGGAATATATAAGGATGTTCACCGAGATTGGTCACTATGCAGGTGGGAATGCCCGCGTTATCAATACACTTTTGCGGGCATTAACAAGCATTGCCAAAATTAGCGCAGCCTTGGACAAAAGAGAGTATCGAGACGTTCTACATCGTATTTCCTCTAAACTAGCTGCCCATGCGTTGACAGAAGTCTCCGATCAGCATGATCATACTCGCATTCAAGAGCTGCTTGATGAAATTGAGCAGCTCTTGAATACAGAAACGCTTTCTTCGAGCCGATGAAATCGGCACTCTCTTTGTCTTTTATGTGACACTCCGCACGGACAAAAGTCCAGCAGCTTCTGACACCCCAACGTAGTCGCGCTTCGGAGCAAATGTAGCGTAGCTACGGCTCCATTGAAACGTGTAGTGGATTGGTGATATCGCGAACAGGCTTAACCATCCTTGAGTGGCTGTTCTGAGCGGTGCCATGCTCGTTGGTGCTCCCATGCCTTTCGAGAAGGGATGAATGGCCAACTCTCGTTTTCGGCATCCTGGGGAGTCCCAACACCCACATCTTACGATGCTCGCCTGTGGGAACATACCCACACAGGTGGAGGCTTTTCCTGAGCGCTATCATTTTCTCAATGCTACACTTCCTAAAGCCGTGGATTGGTTACCCGTGCCTTCGTAGCACAAAATAGCTTGATACATCTGGAATAACACAGAAGCGTTTTTACCCGTAGTCCTTCGCTACGGAACCCGTACACTCTTCAGTTTTCAAGGTACTCTACTATTTGTAACGAAGGATATTCAAATACGTAACAGCGAAATATTCCACAGAGTTGGATAGTATGAGCAAAATAGCGAGGGATCGTATGCTAACGGGTTTTTGGCTCAAGCCACAACGCCTATCTACTTGGACTGAAGTCCGGTAGCTTGCGGCGGGCTAAAGCCCTTTTTATGTCAACGAGGTGTACGTCCGGACATAGTCAACGACCATAGGCACTCCAGAGGCAGTAGAAGCGTTTGGATTACCGGGCCACCCTCCACCAATCGCGACGTTAAGGATGATGAAGAACCCATGATCTACCGCATTGGCCCATGTGGTGGCATCCATACCTGAACTGTTGGAGTCCACCTTCCAATATTGCTGACCATCCAGATACCAGCGGATCTCTTCAGAAGAGGTCCTTCTATCAATTTCTACTCGATATGTATGAAATGCCCCCTGACAGTCCGGTGAACAGTCTGTCACGCCTGCCAGACCATCCGTCTCATTACATGGGCCACCCGGATCGATACCACAATGCAATGTGCCATGCACGGTATTATTACCGTTAATATTCTCCATAGCATCAACTTCCCCAACACTTGGCCAGTTATTGTAATTGCCACGGAATGCATTACCGAGCATCCAAACAGCTGGCCAGTAGCCTTGAGCAGTTGCAGGTGTGCTACCAGGTAACAACTGGATTGAGGCCTCGACGGCTAACTCGCCACCAGATGGGGCAGCGAAGCTAGTCGACTGCGTCTCGATACGCCCAGAAGTCCAGGTACCGTTACTAAGGATAGGTTTAATAATAAGGTGACCAACTCCATCTTGATAGACATTGGTAGTGCTATTCGACATTGTCTCTATCTCGCCTGTCCCCCAGTTAGCTGCTCCTCCAGGATAGCCAGTACCAGTATCATATATCCAATTGGAAGTGTCCACGCCCGTATTAGCAGAGCCGCTAAATTCATCACTCCAAGTCAGGTTCCAGTTGGGGGTTGCAACCCTAGCTTTAAGTGATCCATGTGAGCCAAATGACATTGTCAATGTGAGTGCTGCTAGTAGTGCAAGCAGTGACGAGAAAATCTTACGCTTCAATTTATATGTCCCTTGCTTTATGATAAGATCAAGCAGAAAATGCTTATTTTTCTGCTGATTACTATCCCTAACTTCTTTATTAAGAAACTACCTACAAAAAAACTTCCTACAATAAGCATGGCTGGCAAGGAGAGGACACTTGCCTTGCACACTTCCAACAGGAAGCACTCTTCATGAAAAGTATACCTAGTCAATGAGGACTGTATCAAGCAGAAAAAGGGACATCTTGAAGGAAAAAAGGGACATCTTTCTTGTATCCCATGCTCTACAAGCGCACTCCAGAAGAACGGCAAATAGAGTGAGATGACTTTTCAATGAAAGTATTTGACTTTTTACACCTTTACACTCTTTTGGGTATGCTGTGGGATATCGGTCACAACGATACTCGGTTGTGCCAAAAGTGCCGTTTTCAACTGCAACGCTGTCTGGTTATGTAAGGGATATTCCCACCAGTGGCTAACTACAAATTCAGGAAGGATCACGGTCAGCGGCTCATCAGGATGTAGCTCTTGCACAGTCTCAATGTATGCAATCAATGGACGAAGAAGAGACCGATACGGTGACTCTATGATGACTAGTTGAGTTTCCTCTTCTTCTGTCAGATGCTTTTGTAGGCGCTTCCACTTTTCATGAACTCTTTCTACATCTTGCGAATCAATAGCTACATGCACAGCGGTAACGTGTGGTGAGATCGAACGAGCATATGCCAGACTCTGGAGCGAGGCTCGGTCTAGCTTGGCAATAGGCACAATGAAACGGTGGTGAAGCTCGCGTGGGCGAACAGATATAGGACTCTTCTGCCCATACCAAGGAACATAGGTTACGATAATCTCTGGTCGTAGGAATAGCGCCATCTTTAAGCGGAAACTGGTAAGGTGAGCTAATAACTGTTTGAACATGCCTGACTCAGCTTTTTCTGGGAGAATGACAGTCACTGTCTCGTCGGCATGTTGCTGTTGCTGCACATGAATATAATTCAGTAGAGAGCGCACAATCGAATGATGTGCATCTTCAATAATATCCAATTGCACCTGTTCGTCCGCCATCAAGTTTACCTTCCACTCTGACCAACTGGCACACAAAGCCTGCAATTCCTCCTTGTCACGGCTGACATGGACGGCTGTAACTTGTGGCGAAATTGAACGTGCATAGACTAAACTCTGCTGTGATGCTTGGTCTAGCTTCGCAATCGGTACTATCAGGCGATGGTGGACGTCCTTTGGCGAAAGAGGAATCTCTGTTGTCCTTTCACGCTCTACATGCAGGTAATGATGACTAATCCCCAGAAACATCAGAACGAGGAGCGGAATGAGTAGCACAACGACCCAGGCACCCTCCATAAACTTGGTAGTCGCGATAATCATGGCAACAAGAAAGGTTGCTAGCGCACCTATTCCATTAATGATCATACTCCGTCGCCATCCTTTTTGAGCATTTCGCAGCTTCCACCACCGACGGACCATGCCACTCTGTGACAGGGTAAACGAAATGAAGACACCTACCGCGTACAAATTGATGAGAAGGGTCGTATCCCCTTTGAATACCACAAGCAAGAGGCTTGCCAAGATTGCCAAACAAATGATCCCTGTCGAGAATGCCAGACGATCCCCACGAAATGCAAACTGGTGAGGTAGATAGTGATCACGAGCTAAGATAGACGATAGGCGCGGAAAATCTGAATAGCTTGTATTAGCAGCTAAGGTCAGAATGAAAAGGGTTGCCAGCTGAAAAACTGGATACATGAAGAAGAGGGGACCAGTGAATACCAGCTGAGCAATTTGCCCAATAACCGTAGGATTGCCTGCAGGATTGGCTTCAGTACTGTATGCTAATGCTAAGACGGTGATCCCAATAAATAGAGTTCCTAAAATGACTGCCATCCAGGTCAATGTTATCGCCGCATTGCGGGCCTCTGGTTTGCGAAATGCAGGGATTCCGTTGGAGATGGCCTCGGTCCCTGTCATTGCAGCACAGCCGTCAGCGAAGGATCTCAGGATCAGGAAGAGGCTGAGTGACTCTACAGGACGAACATACTGGAAATGTCCGAATAGCGGCTGGTGCTGGAAGAGGAAGACCTTAATGCACCCAACAAAAATAAGTAACAATGCACTTCCAATGAATAGGTAAGTGGGAAGAGAAAAGATGGCTCCCGACTCACGTATACCACGCAGATTCACGACAGTGATGATAAGAACCAATGCTATATCGATCGGCACTACCTCCGGTGCTAACGAGGGAAAGAGTGTCACCAGGGCTTGCACACCAGCAGCAATACTAACAGAGACTGTCAACACATAATCGATCATCAATGCTGCTGCTGCCACTAACCCTGGTAGTGCTCCCAGGTTATCTTTTGCCACAATATAAGATCCGCCTCCATTGGGGTAGGCAGGAATGGTTTGGCGATAGGAGAGAGCGACGATACTCAGTAGTCCAACAATAGCCAGACAGATAAATAAAGTGAGCCAGAGATTGGCCGATCCAGCAGCAATCAGAGTGATCAGAATAGCCTCCGTTGCATATGCAACAGAAGAGATGGCGTCAGATGAGAGAACAGCCAACGCTTGGAATTTGTTTAGGCGTTCGTGTTCTACCCTCGCAGTTGCCAGGGGAGCACCAATAAGTACTCGCTTGATCTTGGTCGTAACACGCTCCAGGGCAGTCCGTGGAGTTTCAGCTGCAGTAGTGGCTTCTAACACGCCGACACTACGACGTCGGAATGCCTCATGAGTTGGGCGTACCCAGCGAACACGAACGTCGCCGGGTCGACTACCCTGGCAAATCTCAGTTCGCATCAAGAAGCTTGGGTCCTCTTTCTCAACAACATGATGTTCCTTCTCGTTGCTTTCTGGACTCTGAGGAGTTGCTTTTTCTTGTAGATCCATAGATCTTCTTTCTGGTACTGTATCCTTCTCTAAGGGTACGGCTTTTCGTGACCTAGACTTGAGCTTGAAACTCTCGCTTCGGAAGGCCAACCCTTAGCCAAAGATACAATATCTTCTTTCTCCCTATTCAATTGAGGGATCAACATATCTCATCCCCATAGAATAGTCACAGATATTCTCAACGTTAGCTCAATAGAATGGTACTAGACCTCAAGATTTTCTCAAGAAATAGCTTTGGACGTTCAGTATTGCCTCAGTGAGGAGAGAACCCATGACCTTACTTTATAGAGATCTCCTCGTGGGATGAAGATCTCTCCAGCAGCTCAAAGAATGTGTTTCCGCTCTTCAATATGGGAATGCCTTTGTCATCCCTCGTACAGAAAAGAAAAGCAACCAGACTGCCCCTGACGTTTTCTTGAGCAGATTTTTAGATTTTTGTCACCTCCTCGTACTTTTTCTTGATTTCCCCTGATCTATACTGGAGAATGGGGAAGGAGCAAGTTCTGTTAGAGAAGCAATGATTTTAGCAGCCTTCTCCTTTCATGTATCTAATACGCATTTTTACAAATTCAATAGCTCCTTATGTCCAAGTCGAAAGGCCCCGTTGCTATGAAAAAGGAAAAACGGAGTTCGGTCCTCGAATCAAAAAAAGCACCGCGCTGGGTGCAGTACATGGTTGATAGTACATTGGCTACCATGGGCTCCCTCTTCGTCACACTGATCATTGCCGTATTTCAGCTCTACCCCCGTATTCCCAACATTTCGATTGTCTACTTGCTGATCGTTTTAGCACTGGCAAGTACCAGAGGACGCTACACTGCAATTTTTGCCTCGCTGGTAGCTTTTTTTTCCTTCGACTTTTTCATTGTCCCTCCCCTCTACACCTTTACTATTGCCCGTCCAGAAGAATGGATTGCCCTGTTCGTCTTTCTTATCGATGCCATTTTAACGGGACACTTAGCTTCCGCATTACATCAACGGGCTCAGGAGGCCGCACGTCGGGAGCGAGAGACCTACACCCTTTATGATCTGATGCGCGTAACCACTCGTGAGGACGCCCCTGCGCACCAACTCCAAGCTATTGCCAAGACCATCGTCGACGTATTTTCTTCGTGGGGAGTACACGATTGCGCCATTTTGGAGCCAGACCCCCATGGCAATATACAGGTGGAGGCCAGTGCTTATCAACCAACAGAGCACATTACCCTCTCACGCGACGAACAAGCCATTGCCACATGGGTCATGACCCATGGTCGCAGTATGGAATTCTACGATGACGAGGCGCTCCCACTCCTGACGTCAGCACGCTTTATGCAACGCGTTCTCATCCATACAACAGCGGCAGGACATACTGTACATCGCTCCCTACACCTGATCCCCCTAAAAATGGGACAGAAAGTAGTGGGTGTGTTACGCCTACGGGTCCTTGATGGCTCTGGACAATTAAAGCATGTAGAACGTCAAGAAGAAGATCGGGATAATCCCAGTGCACCAGCGACATTTTTCTGGACATTTCTGGACCAAGCTGCCGCACTGATCGAGCGTGTACGCCTCCAACGTGAGAACCTACGAGTCGAACTTTTGCAGCGTACTGATGCTCTGCGGGCAGCACTCCTTTCTTCTGTCTCGCATGATCTGCGCACCCCATTAACAGTAATTAAAGCAGCTGCCAGTTCTTTGTTGCAGGAAGAGGTCAACTGGGACGCCGAGGCACAACGTAGCTTTGCGCTCTCCATTGAGCGAGAAACTGATCGACTTAATCGTTTGGTGGGCAATTTACTAGACATGTCGCGGATTGAGGACGGAGCACTCAAGCCTGAGAAAGACTGGTACCAGGTGACGGCGCTCATTCAGGACGTGCTAGATCGTCTACAACCGCTTCTTCAGGGTCGCAAGGTTTCCTTGCATCTTCCCACAGATTTGCCTCCTGTCGAACTGGATTATCTGCAAATTGATCAAGTGTTGACCAACCTAATAGAAAATGTAGTTCGTTATACACCTCCTGAGTCTCCAATTGATGTGAGTGCAGAACTGTCAGGTGATGAAATCCTAATCAAGGTTGCAGATCGCGGCCCAGGCATTCCTGAGGGTGACTACGAACGCATCTTTGACAAATTCTACCGTGTGCTTAATACTAAAGACAGCCACTCAACTAGCCCATCAGGGTCGGGCCTGGGATTAGCTGTCTGTAAGGGCCTAGTTGAAGCGCACAAAGGAAAAATTTGGGCCGAACCGCGACCGGGGGGAGGCATCATTTTCTTTGTTGTGTTCCCAGTTGGCACACTTGAAGGAAGCATAGCATGAACAAACAGGGTGCTTATATTCTCATCGTAGATGACGAAATCGAGATCATTCGTGCTTTACAGCGCAGCCTCACCGCTCATGGCTATAAAGTATTCACTGCTAGGAACGGAGAAGATGCGGTCAGATTGACATTGCAGCAACGACCGGATGTACTATTACTCGACCTCGTGCTCCCTGGCATGAGCGGTCTGGAGGTCTGCCGCAAAATTCGCGAGGAATCCAATGTGCCAATTATTGTGCTCTCGGTCAAGGATACAGAAGGAGACAAGGTTCAGGCGCTTGATCTGGGGGCCGATGACTATATCGCGAAACCCTTTGGCATGAAAGAAGTGTTGGCACGTGTCCGAGTTGCTTTGCGCCACGTAGCCCAGATACAGACAGGAACTCAACCACAGATGCAACTTGGCCCTCTCCTAGTTGATTTCTCTCAGCGAAAAGTTCAGGTTGATGGACAAGAAGTGAAGTTAACACCCACTGAATATGAACTACTCAAAGTTTTTCTTGCTCATCGAGGTAAAATTTTGACAAGGCAAATGCTTGTCAACCAACTCTGGGGAATGGAACCAGAAGCACCCGAGAAGGCACATCGTCTCCATGTGTATGTGGCTCAGCTGCGCCAGAAACTTGAGCCAATTCCTGACCACCCAAGGCTTATTCTCACGGTTCCTGGTGTAGGCTATCGTTTCTCTGATAATGGAGAGTAATTTGACATTTTATCGGCGAAACGAGCACAGATAAGAAAAGGCGAGATCATCGTCGGAAAGAACAAAATGGCTGCCATAGCCATAAATAAGTTAAAAGAGGCACATAAAAGTGCCCCACTTCATACACACTCGCGTAGCGAGGCACCATCGCTGGTATTGCGCAGCTTTATCAGCGCAACAACCTCAAGCTGGCGAACACGTTCACGTGAAATACCAAGTTCCTTACCTACTTCGAGTAAGGTACGATTCCGACCATCACCAATGCCGTAGCGCAGGATAATTACTGCTCGTTCGCGAGGCGTGAGCAGCGAGATGGCCCGCTGGAGTTCTTCACCCAGTAAATGCTGAGAAGCCGTATCCGATGGCGTTGGACTTGCGCAGTCCTCTAGGCTATCGGCCAAAGAGTAACGAGCATCCTCATCTATCGGTGCATCGAGAGATACTGGCTGCTCGATAACACCCAGCAGATCTACCACTTCCTCGACTTTAAATTTACAGGCAGCAGCTATCTGTTCGGGCAATGGGTCGAGGCCATTTTCTTGCGAGAGCTGTGCCGCAATGCGTCGCACTTTGCGTAAACGCGTCGCAACATGTTCTGGTAGATGAATCATGCGCGATTGCTCTCCTGCTGCTCGGCTGACTGCCTGACGAATCCACCAAGTGGCATAAGTCCCAAAATGACAACCTCTCTGATAGTCAAATTTTTCGGCAGCACGCATCAATCCCAGATTCCCTTCTTGGATTAAATCCGTCAGAGGAACCCCAGTACCAGTATAGCGGCGGGCAATAGCAATCACTAGACGCAAATTGGACTCGACAAGCTTGCGGCGAGCAAGCTTATCCCCAGCAGCGGAACGGCGTGCTAACTCAATTTCTTCCTCGTGGGTGAGTAACCCAAATCCACGAATATCGTGGAGGTAACTCTGGAAAGCGTCTTCAGAGCTTGTGGCACGTTTAGTATTCGTAATGCCACCCTGATGTAAACGCGTACGACCACACTCGAAGGTATCAGCTTCGCCATTTTCTTCCTCTTCATCATCCAGAAAAGCTTCTCGATTGAGGCTGACCACAGCATCACTATCGCTGGGCGACTCAATCACATGCTCGGAGATTGATGAGAAGAAAGAAACTTCGCTATCGAGAGCAAAGTCTGATGAGGAAGTTGTGGAAAGCCTCTCCACAGTCGCCGCTTGTCTTGCTACTAGGGTTTTGGATCAGTGCGAATTGAATGGGTAATCACCATTTGTCCACGCTCCCTTCGGGAAACTTACCGACAAAATCAGCGTCGGCCTCCTCCCTATGGCCCCGTGGGTCATGCTCACAGGCTATAGAGCACACATATACTACTATGTACGTGTTCGATTTTACTAACTTTTATTCTTTAATTTTAAATACCCTGAAGCTGCTACCACATCAGGTGATTACCCTAAATCCAGTCAGGTTCCAACCCTATCTTCTCTATTCTTTCACAGAGAAAGGCTTGCAAGAAACTGCAAGCAATGATGGGCTCGTTGTATAATGACGAGAGAGGAATTAGAGCAGATAGTTGTTCAACGGAGAGCGAAAGTCAAGATGAATTTACAAAATTTACGCGTATTTCTAAAGGTAGCTGAACTTGAGCATATTACACGTGCGTCTGAAGAACTCCATCTAACTCAACCAGCTGTGACAAAGATCATCCAGAACTTGGAGAGCGAGATTCATCTTGAGCTGGTGGAACGCCAGGGACGACGTATCGTTCTTACACATGCAGGGCATGTATTGCAAAGGCACGCCCAACAGCTATTTGCACTGGAACGCCAGATGGAGGAGGAATTGGAGGCATTGCGGGATCTTGAAGGTGGGCAAGTCATCATGGCAGCTAACACCACAGCTGGCATTTATTTACTTCCTCCCATTATTGCTCGTTTTCATACACAATACCCTCGTGTGACACTCAATATGGCAATTCTCAACTCAAGTGAGATTATCAATGGCACACTGAATTGGCAGCTAGACTTTGGGCTGATAGAGGGTGATGCATCAACGTTGTCAGCAGAGCTACATTCGCGGGTCTTTGCACGCGATACGTTGATTCTAGTCGTTGCGCCTAGTCACCCTTGGAGCCAAGTGGGTTCATTACGCCCCGCAGATTTGGCAACGGATGCCTTATTGCTGCGAGAAGAAGGCAGTGCGATGCGCGAAATGCTCGAACAGGAGCTGAAAAAGTATGATGTGCACATCCATTCTCTACTTACATTGACAGATAATGAAGCAATTAAGCAGATGGTAATGAACGGCGTTGCCGCAGCAGTCGTCTCGTCCCTGACGGTATCGCATGAACTAGCGACTGGCACACTCACACACGTGCCAGTCGAAGGACTCGAACTGCACCCTGAGTTGAGCTTGATCTATCGTGTGGATAAACAACTTTCACGTGCGGCACGTGCCTTCTGCTCATTTCTCTTCCCTGCACATGATGAGATGCAAGTGATTGAAGTATAATCCTTCTGCTACCACAGCTCATCGCTTAGCTGAGTCTGGTCATGTGGGGGAGCGTTTCAACGTTATCGTTGCACCGCTTGCCCCCGCCGATCACGGCATGTGGTTCATGACTCATATTCAAGCACATTGATAATTGCAATAAGTACCTCAATAGTCGCTACTGCAACATAAGTATCAACGCGCCTTTTAATAGGCCTGTGTTGTAAAGACAATCGCCTCTTTGGCCTGCTCCGTGTAATAAAACCGTAGTCTCGGTCTCTCTGAGGTTGATATACCCATCGGCTCGATCTAGGTTTTATAAACTTATCCATAGATTTCCCTTTCTAAGGACCCATCCCGATATCGTGGATTGAGAGGAAAGAAAGGCCGCCGCTAGGCGAGCTAGACAGCACCCCTCATAGATACTGCTCACAAGCCCATCCCCGCACAACGGGGATCGGGTTCCTGACACCTTTCTAAATCCTTCCTCTTGGGACTCCATCAAAAGTATAGCGCAAAAGAGGAGTTCTTTTCTAGGGCAATAGAGGGACAACTTGTACAAAAAAAGGAAAATTGCCCAGTTGTTGTCCTCTATAGTCGACCATAGGGAGTGTCACTGAATAGGTCCCTTAAACATGAGCATACCAACCACGAGTACAACAAGTACCAGCATGATAAGAATGCCCACGACCACGGGAATAAGCACAACTACTGTTGCCTTTCCACCACTCAAGCGATGCACTGCCATAATTGAGAAGATGCGCAGAACAATTGTATAGACAGCGACCCCAAGTACCACAAGACTACCAAGACGAGGAACCCACGAGACTAGAGCACTGAGAATACTCAATGGGACAGCAAAGAGCAAGTTGGTGTAACCCTGAGCCAAAAAGGTCCCTTGTCCACGGAAAGCCTTGGCTATTAGATAGCGGATACCAACGCTAGCGAAGAAGATGCCAATAATCAGTGGGGTGAGACCGAGGGTGAAAGCCCACTGAATAAGCTGACCGATTATTGGATTAAAGGGACCGGTCCCAATTGTATCAAAGGGGTTAGGAAAAATGAGCGATGTGATATAGCTCAGTATGGCGCATATAATTGCGTATCCGATCAATTGTGCCCAAACGATATTCCAGCTCGCTTTGCCCATTTCCTGCGCGAATGTCTCAGCAGAAGGATTCGTCAGCACCTTAAGATACTGGCTGGGTAGCTCCTTTATAGCCTGTTCCAATGGGAGGGGTGTTGCCTGTGCCTGTGCCTGTGGAGGAGAATAGTCATAGCTCTGCTGTTGTTGTCCATACCCATAAAGGGGTGGAGTAATATAGGGATCTTGTGATGTTTCATATGGGTCTTGCGGTATTCCATACTGATAGGGGTTTTGTGGGGCCCCGCGCTGATAAGGGTTTGGCGGCTGACTACTTTGGTCCGTGTATGGATCTTGAGACATAGAGATACTCCTTTTGCTATGATATTTTCGAGCTTCCTTGTTCTGCTATCACGATTGTTCCCCATCTTCAGCCTTATTCCTAGAGTACTACTTTAGCATATTCGACTACTTACTAGCAAATACTTCATCAATGTGAGGAGCAAGTATGTTCTGAAACTTTTTCTCCCCTCTATCACGTGAAGGTAAAAGAGCTATCATTAACCGCGAAAGGAATATCAAACTATGCAAGAGCAACAAAAAGTTCAAACCGTGCCAGTGAAGATGTATCGTTCTACCGATCGTATAACAGTTGCATCTCCGGTGCCGGGCCTTCAGCCTGAGGATATCCTGATCACAGTGACAGGAGATGGCCATCTGGCGATACATGGGGAGGTTCGTGGCATGCTCAAGGATATTAAAGAGTTATTTATTGATGAATGAAGTGTTGGAGAATATCATCTGGAACTAGAGTTGCCAGAAACTCGTCGATGGCTCGCTGGCGAATGCTACCTATGGCAATGGAGTGTTGGTCGTCTCGCTACCAAGAGCTGCGTACTCGACAGCGGCAGTATTAAGGTTAGAAAAGGTAGGACTTGATCACGGTGAGCGTGTGGGACTTGCTGGCCATGCTCCAGTGAAAAGGTAACGGCATCTGGATGTCTTCTTAAATACCAAGATGGTAGTTCAGAATATGCTGAACTACCATCTTGGTACAATATATGCATTGTAGGACTTTTTGTTACCTAGAAGCAGGTGCTAGCAATCTTGAAGAAGCGATGGCTGTCTCTTGCTCTTGTTTGGGTGGCATATAACCATTTCTACCTACATAGCGCACAGCTGTACCAGCAACGGTAACCTCCATCCATTTGCCACTGTGCAGATACTCAATCTTGTTATGGATGCCGATAATGCCATCCGCCCCTAGTTCGTCGGCTTTAAATCGCATACGTGCAAGGGCTACCTTACGTGCTATTCCGAAATGCTTTTTGAATTCGCCATGGAAGGAACCTTTCACCTCAAGAATAAGAGGATGTAATGTACCCACCGAATAGGCACAATTCCCCATGACCACTCCCAGTGGTTCAAACTTTTTATCGAACATCAGCCAGAAACCACGACCACTCAAGTCTGAGGTAAAAGCTCGCCCGCGATAGTCTGCTTGAACGTCCGTTATATTACCAAGTTTATCCATATCAATCTAGCTTCCTTTCCTTAGAAGTTCTAATTAGTGGGAATGACAACTTTGCCGCACTCGGTGGGTGGTTTATTGGGACCATGACCGACATAGCGTACAGCTGTCCCCATAGCAATAACTTCCATCCATTCATTGTCATGCAGGAACTCCATTTTCATATCAATACCAATAACACCGTCTGCTCCCAGTTGATCAGCCTGGAACTGCATGCGGGCAAGTGCCAATTCACGCGCTTGGTACATGGCATCGGAGTACTCTTTGAGTTCGCCACGTAAAGTACTTTTGGCATTAGTGACTATGTGATGGAGAGCACCTAACGCATAGATACAATTCCCCATGACAATTCCTACAGGCAGGAAACCTTTATCAACAACCAGCCAAAATTCTTGGCCTGTGAGGTCTGAGGTGAACGCTTGCCCACGATAGTCTGCTTGAACGTCCATAACATGTTGGGCTCGCATGATGTTGCGTGATGTTGATGTATGCATAATCCTTGCTTCACTTCCTTTAGATATAACTATTGTAACAAGAGGTTCGAGTATTCGGCCACTTCATGCAAGACAAAGAAATGATAGCTACTTGAAGACGGGGTATATTGGATACACCTTCGATATATCACTTCCTTGTAATTTTCATTTCTCCCATAAGTATTATAGTGCAAGAAACAATCAAGAAACAAGTAGGAAAATCTACTAGATATCTCAATATTTACTCAAAAGAACTGCGATTGCGTTGCCCAAACTTGGATACTTCGTAATCACTAACAATCAGCTCAAAAAATCAAAGCGTAATAACCTGCTTAAGCAGATGCCCGTCTACATTTAGTCTAAAGATGATTTTTGTGTTATAATTGTGACTAGTCCAATTCCTTGCAAGTTGCCCAAAGATGTTCTAGTTTCTTCTCACCACAAGCCTGATCAAGTTAATCAAAGGCTTGGGTTTTAGGAACATTTAACGAAATCGGCGCGGGAAGTCCCACCCCCTTTAGGGGGTAGGGATGAAAGCGTCGCCTGTTGGCATACAATTCGTTGCCATATTTACGAATTTCATCCCCTAAATGGGAATACTACAATGTTACTTATGCAAATATGCTTCGTTGCCTAGAGTAGGAAACAAAAATAGAAAGGAGGTTCACATGGAAACAGTCCACATCTACCGATTGCAGCCAAACAAAAAGTTGTTTGAGGCCCTGCGAGATGCGCAGATGGAAGCTGCGAAAGTCTGGAACTTTTGTGTCGAAACGCACAAACAAGCACGCAGAGAGCATCTTCCGTGGCCCGGGC
>CAVSHN010000028.1:0-143147 GCA_963727755.1 uncultured Chloroflexia bacterium | reverse complement strand
TGCCATTGCTCCACGAGATTGCCAGGGGAGACGGTGCAGATCACCACGGATCATCACTCAGAAGCGTTACGGGACTGTTCCCGGGAAGCAGCCCTTGGACAAGTGCACCGACTTTCAGCTCTTCAAGTTGTGCCACAACGATCGATTCCTTTCTGGAAAACTCGACAATTAGGGTGGCGGAGGCAAAGATAACAGATTGGAAAGGGCTTGTCGAGGATGAAAAACTGATGTTAACACCTTGGGTGATAATTCTTTTTTTAGTGGTTAGTAGAGGAAGTATAGTAAAATAACCGATTAACGTGACCCGTATCGAGAGGTATCTACCAGAAATGACCATTAACTAGCTTGCAAAGGCCCTTGATGCTTCTGTCACTGAAATGTGCCAGAAGATAGAAATAGAAGAGATAAAAAAGGACTCAGAAGAATAACCCCTGAGTCTGTTGTCTGTTACTGGTATGCTGAAGAACTAGCGCAAGCCAAACACGATAACATCTCGTGTACGACAGCCAAGTATGTACACATATTCAGCTCAGTTGTACATTGATTTCATCTTTCTTTCAGTACTCCATCAGAATACTTTGAAGTTACAGAGCGTCTGCTTGAACAGATACTAACTCATGAACGCTTTGACCTTCTATCACATCATACTCCAACACATCAGCCGGCGTCGGCTTATAGATACGTTCATGAGTCCTGAAGCATTACTCTTAAGAGGAACGATCATTTCAACAATTCGCTCAAGCGTCTCCGACTTTCTACCAGAAGACCTTGCATTTTCTAAAAGCGCAAAGATAACTGCAGGATTTTTTTCGCATTATCCCGTTTTGAGATACCCGATTTTTCCTGGCAACCTGCAAGAATTTGGTCATATTCAGTTTGTCCAATTTCCTGTTGTAAGGTTAGATCCAAATTGGTAGCGAAACAGGCAAAATTCTCAGCAACTTCATTGGCCAATCTTCTGGCTGTCTACCCATTAATCGCAGCAGACGACGATTTTCTGTGCTGTTCGGTTTATCTGATCATACTTTGCTGAATTTTTCAATTGGCGATCGCTATCCCAGATCACATATGTAGGGATACTAAGGCAAGCGTCAAATCTGGTTGACAGTTGGCCCATAGAGTTATTTTTGAGAAAAAGGCATAGAAATAGGAGCTTTGCCAGGCGAGGAGATGAATATTGACAAAGCAGCAATTGGCAAAAATAGCAAAAATCTAAGTTTAGGCAGCAATGCTCTCTATTTCTGGCTCAGAAGCTTTAATTGAGCATGGTTGTTGCCCAAGAGATGAAGAGGCAGGATAGCCCAAAGCGACTAACCAATCAGTAGGCTTTTTGGCCAAGCCAGCACGCATGAGCGGGCTTTGTCCTTGGTGCAAGCCGCGGGGAGCCACCCGATGGTTGTGCCAGACAGCCAAGATGGCAAGCAGATCAGCCGAGAGGCCACGATGGACAGCTAAGTGGGGACGAAGGATGCTGTGCCAGTTCTCCACAGCGGAGCTTGCGCGAACGGCTTGATCCCAGGCCCCAAAGAGTTGTGTCACTGTTGGTTGCCAAGTCAGTGGAAAATCCGTCACCAATGGCTTGGTCTTTGGCCTCAAGATCCCTCGCCGGAGCCATGCCCAGCCAATCAGATGCACGGCCTGCTCCCCAAGCAGCTTTTGAGCGACCTCTTGCACTGGGTCCAGTTCTGGGCAAAAGCTCACTAAGCCCGGGAGTGCCAACTGGATATGATGCACCAGCTTCTTTAGCTCTTCTTTGAGCGATTTCGGAGTGACTTCACAGAGTTCAGAAAATAAGCTCAGAAGGGTATCAAGTTCCTCTTGCCTTTCTTTGCTTCCAAGAATCCCATGATCTTTCAACACGACAATCCCTAAAAGTGTCTGGAGTTCGGAAGAGAGATATTTCAGACTACTGGCAAGATATTCCATCTGGTGCACATCCGAGGCATGGGCCATCATATCCGTCTTGGGATTCCTTCCCCGGGGTTTCTGTCCAGCCGCCACGCGCTTTGCCTGCTGTTCTACCTTCGGTGTTTGTTCCTGCAACTGAATAACTGCCCGATCAATCCTTCCTTGCACTTTTTGCATTCATGCAGAACATGCCAGACGTCTCGCTGATGAATACTCTCTGGAGCTACCTGCTGCACTGCGCTGTTAATTGCCTTTCCTCCATCACTCACTATCATATCCCATTGGAGCCCTTGCTCTTGCATTTGCCATAAAAGGAGTATCCAGCTTTCTGTATCCACTGCTACAGGGGGAAGACTGGCAACCACGATCCCACTCAGCACGTCCACAATGTTCAAATAGCCTTTCCCTCGTTCATTCCCATATTGCTCATCCAGAGCCAAAACTTTCTTTCCTTGGGGAATACAGCACTTCAAATACTCTTGAGCCTGTTTTCCTGCTCGATGTATGATTGATGAAATTGTGCCTAAGCTCATATGTATTCCCAGAATCTCCTCTATACAGCGCTGAATCCCTTCCCGGCTGGCGTGGGCCTCCACCAGCAGCGTTAAGACAGCTTTGGCTAATCTTACCTCTCCTTCCATTTCTTCATCTTCCGTATGAAATACCCGATTCATCCCATTTCGACCTTTTGCTCTCAATTTGTAGAGCGTTTGGCGCGAAATAGCATGCTCTCTGCTCAGTTCACTGACAAACCCGTATGTCCCCTCATGGGCTATCATTGAGCTGGCCAAACGAATCCGCTGCGTCGGTGTGCTACAATGACTCTGATGCATTGCCTCCTCCTGTGAGGTTTTTCAGATTTTTTCTTTACTTTACCTCATCTAGGAGGGGCTTTGCCACTTGCCCCCAAACTGTCAACTCAAGCCACGCTCAACTTGACACATGCCGCGAGTCGTAGTGTTGGCAGAGGAACGAATGCCCTCGCCTCATCCATTGTCCTGGTCTGCCGTCCTCGCCCACAGAATGCCCCGATGGCAACACGTCGCCAATTTATCAAAGAATTAGAAGTAGAACTGGCTGAAGCCCTTAAGAAGATGCAATATGGTAGTATAGCTCCTGTAGACTTGGCACAAGCTAGTATTGGCCCAGGTATGGAAATTTACTCCAAGTACAGCAAAGTTGTTGATGCTAATGGAGACCCAATTAGAGTAAAGACAGCCTTGCAACTCATTAATCATGCTCTTGATGAAGCATTAATAGAACAAGATGGTGAATTAGATTTAGAGACGAGATGGGCTGTTGCTTGGTTCGAGACATTTGCAATGGAGGCAGCAAAGTATGGGGATGCCGAGACTCTTTCTAAGGCGAAGAACGTAGCAACTCAGAGCTTAGTCGAAGCTGGTATTGTCGAAGCCAAGGCGGGTAAGGTCCGTTTGCTTAAACCTGAAGAATATTCGGATCATGAGAAATGGCATCCTGCTGCCAATTATCGTTTGACAGCATGGGAGGTGATGCAACGAGCCATTCATGGACTGGAGAAGCATGGTGAGGATGGAGCAGCTAGGGTCTTGGGGCATGTTGGTGATCTATCCTTTGTTGTGCGTGATCTGGCTTATCGGATGTATGCGATTTGTGAGCGCAAAGATTGGACACAAGAAGCGTTTTCCTACAATATCTTGATTGCATCGTGGTCAGGCATTAGTGAGCAGGTACGAAAGCTAGCTTCTGTTCCGCAATAGGTAACGCTCAACTTGTAGAGGCTTTTCTTTTCACTTGTCTCTTTCTTCCGCTAGACCGCATCTCCTCCATGCGCTATGCTTCACAGCGGATATGAGAATGAAAGGAGTTACTGTCACACTATGAGCTATCGCAAGAAATTGATCGAGGTTGCTCTACCTCTTGATGCTATTAGTAAGGCATCTTCAGAAGAAAAGATGATTCATACGGGTTTGCCCTCAAATCTTCACTCATGGTGGTCTCGTAAACCACTTGCAGCTTCTCGTGCAGTTCTTTTTGCTCAAATTGTAGATGATCCATCAAGCTGGCCTGAAGATTTTCCCACTTTAGAAGCTCAGGAAGCAGAGCGCTCACGGCTTTTTTCAGTCATTGAGAATTTAATAAAACATGAGGCAATTACAAATAATTCAATACTTCATATGGCGAAAGTAGAAATAGCTCGCAGTACAGCTCGTGCTCAAGGGGTCTATTTGCCACAAGATCTTACTTCAGATCAGGTTGCTGAGGCTTTGCAACGCTATGCTCCTTCCATGCTCGATCCTTTTGCGGGTGGTGGCTCGATCCCCTTGGAAGGACAACGGTTGGGATTATATGCCAATGCCAGCGATTTAAATCCAGTTGCGGTTCTCATTAACAAGGCTTTAATTGAACTGCCACCGCTGATTGTTGGACATCCGCCAGTTAACCCAGAGGCAGGTAAAGCATTGGCTGAAGGTAAATGGCAAGGAATACAGGGATTAGCTCATGATGTTCGTTATTATGGTCAATGGATGAGCGATGAGGCACAACGACGTACTGGACATCTTTATCCTAAAATTATACTACCAAAGGAATATGGCGGTGGTGAGGTAGATGTTATAGCTTGGCTGTGGGCACGTACTGTCACATGTTCTAATCCGGCGTGTAGAGCACAAATGCCTCTTGTGAACAAGTTTTGGACTTCAACACATAAAGGAAATGAAGCTTGGGTTGAGCCAATAGTAGATCGAGAAGCAGGAAATGTCCAGTTTACTATCAAAACGGGCACAGGAAATCCTTTAGCTGGTACGGTTAATCAATCGGGAGCTACATGTCTAGTATGTGGGGCATCTGTCTTACTTGATTATATACGAGCAGAAGGTCAAGCCGACCGTATGGGCTATCAAATGATGGCAATTGTCGTTGATGGTCCGAAAGGACGTATTTATCTTCCTCCCGATAATTTCCATATCAAGATAGCAGCTGAGGCTAACCCAAACTGGGTTCCAGAGACTGATATGCCTGCTCAAGCTTTAGGATTTCGTGTTCAACGCTACGGCATCATAAAACATCGTAATCTCTTTACTCCACGCCAGCTTGATGTCTTGTCTATCTTCTCTGATTTAATTCCTCAAGTGTATAAGTCAATTTTTGATCGCTCAGATGGAGATGTGCTTTATGCAAAAGCTGTTATAACATTCTTGGCGTTGAGCATCAGTCGTCTCGCTCAAACCAATAATGCTTTAGTGCGCTGGCTTGTTCGAAAAACGGGAACGTCGAAAGGCACTCCTGCATTTGATCGTCCAATTGTTTCGATGTTGTGGGAGTTTTCTGAGGGAAACGTCTTTGGTAAATCAGTCGGTAGTTGGCATTTGGCATTGGCAAATCCTTTATCAGCTTTTAAAGCAATTCCAACCGAAGCCATACCAGGGACATCTGTTCAGAGAGATGCTGCAAGTGCATTCATGTCGGAGATGATGCCAATTATTTCAACAGATCCTCCCTATTTTGATAATATTGGCTATGCTGATCTCTCTGATTTTTCCTATATTTGGCTTCGAAAGGCTTTAAGAGATTTTTATCCAGATCTCTTTAATACTATATTGGTGCCGAAGAGACAGGAATTAATAGCCGCGGCCCATCTTTTCAATGGAGATCGCATTCAGGCGGAAAAACATTTCTTGGATGGTCTGCGTAAATCATTTGCTATCCTTCATAAAAGAGCAAACCCTGATTATCCTATGACTGTTTATTATGCTTTTAAACAAATAGAAAATGATGTAGAAGATGATTTCAGCAATACACCTCTCGTGTCATCAACTGGTTGGGAAACAATGTTAGAGGCTCTTCTTGAAGCAGGCTTTATGATATCCGGGACATGGCCTATGCGTACTGAGCAAGTTAATCGATTGCGTGCCATTGGATCAAATGCTTTGGCATCTTCCATTGTTCTTGTCTGTCGCCCACGCCCTGAGCATGCTCCTATTACTACGCGTCGCCAGTTCATCAAGGAGTTGGAGAGGGAAATAGCTCAGGCACTTAAGACTATGCAGCATGAGGGGATCGCCCCAGTCGATCTGGCACAAGCGAGCATTGGCCCAGGTATGGAGATTTATTCTAAGTATAGCAAAGTTGTTGATGCGAATGGGGAACCAGTTAGAGTAAAGACAGCCCTGCAACTCATTAATCACGCTCTTGATGAAGTATTAACAGAACAAGAGGGGGAATTAGATTTAGAGACGAGGTGGGCTGTTGCTTGGTTTGAGACATTTGGAATGGAGACAGCAAAGTATGGAGATGCCGAGACTCTCTCTAAGGCTAAGAACATAGCAACCCAGAGCCTCGTCGAAGCTGGTATTATAGAAGCTAAGGCAGGTAAGGTGCGTTTGCTTAGACCTGAAGAATATTCGGCTCATGAGAAATGGCATCCTGCTGCCAATTATCATTTGACAGCATGGGAGGTGATGCAACGGGCTATTAATGGATTAGAGAAATATGGCGAAGATGGAGCAGCTAGGGTCTTGGGACGTGTTGGTGATCTATCCTTTGTTGTGCGTGATCTGGCTTATCGGATGTATGCGATTTGTGAGCGCAAAGCTTGGACGCAGGAGGCTCTTTCCTATAATGTCCTGATCGCATCGTGGTCAGGAATTAGCGATCAGGTACGAAAGCTAGCTTCTGCTCCGCCGCAGGCAATACTCAACTTGTAGAGGCATTTTTCTGTCTCGGTATGAAGGAGCCCCTTTTCGCGTCCCAAGCCGCGCCTAGGGCCGCTTGGGACGCTTTTTAATCACTAGTTCTTTCCCTGCTTCAAACTGAGGGGCGAACATTCCCGAGTTCTTTACTTGAGCGTGAATAGCGCTTGCTGGGAGTGAGCACGATGGGTTGGAGTTCTGTTGCACAGAACGAAGCCTGTCGCTGCTCCTCAGGTGCCGGGTTGTAGAGTGTTGTGCGTTGGAAGGGAATACGACCAAGAGACTTGATAATCTCTTCCATTTGGGCAGGCGGCAACTCTTGTCCTAACTCGCCACCTGCGGCACGCGAGATGCTCTCATTCATCAATGTGCCTCCGAGGTCATTGGCTCCTGCTTGCAGACAGGCTAGTACACCGTCCTTCCCCATCTTGACCCAAGAGACTTGAATATTGGGAATCTCTGGAGAAAGCACTAGCCGAGCAATGGCATGCATAAGCACCGCTTCACGGAATGTTGGCCCCTTCCGTGCCCGCCCTTTCCAGTAGATAGGCGCTTCCATATGAACAAAAGGCAATGGCACAAATTCTGTGAAGCCTCCCGTGCGAGTCTGCAATGCTTTGATACGTAACAGATGACGTGCCCAATGCTTGGGCTGTTCGAGATGTCCATACATGATTGTTGCAGTGGTCCGGAAACCAACCTTGTGCGCTTCCTCCATTAAGTAGAGCCACTGGTCAGTTGTGAGTTTGTCAGGACACAAAATCGCACGAATTTCATCATCAAGGATCTCTGCTGCGGTCCCTGGTAAAGTGTCTAGGCCAGCCTCGCGTAACTGCTTCAGGAAGTCATGTACGCTCAATCCTAGCGTTTGCGCACCCTGCCAGACTTCAAGCGGTGAGAATGCGTGAATGTGCATCTGGGGCAGAACCTGCTTGATAGCTCGGCACAGGCTCAGATATTTCTCACCAGTATATTCTGGGTGGATGCCGCCTTGCATACAGACCTCGGTTCCACCACGTCGCCATGCCTCTTCCGCACGCCTGACGACCTCGTCCAATGTAAGATCATAGGGCGCCCCACGCAAATTCTCGCTGAGCTTACCCTTGGAAAAGGCACAGAACTGGCAACGGAAGTAACAGATATTCGTGTAGTTGATGTTCCTATTCACAGCGTAAGAAATGACATCACCATTGAATTTTTGGCGCATGGCATCCGCTGTCTGACAAACAGCCGCAAAATCATTCCCACGTGCCTGGAAGAGTCGCACGACTTCCTGTTCAGTAAGATTCTCGTGCTCGAGCGCTTTGGCAATGATCTTGCTTATCTCTGGTGTGATATGCTGCCTGCTAAAGTGCTGAGAAACGATGAGTTTTTGTTCGTGTTCTGGGATGCTGACAGGTGCACCAGGCGACCAGGGATCCATACGAGCATAGCCGTCGCTATCACAAAGATGAAGGACTGGGGTGACAAGCTGGTGATCGAGCCATGTTTGCGCATTCTGAATATACTCTGGATAAAGAGCTAGTCGCTCGACTAGGATTTTTCCTTCCTGCACCGTTTGTTTGGCCAGTTCGTCCAGATGTGGCCAGTGTGCCTCTGGATTGACATGGTCGGGAGTGACTGGAGAAACGCCTCCCCAGTCGTTGAGACCAGCGCTAATTAGCTTTTGGTAGGCACCAGGACTGAGATTAGGTGGCGCTTGGATATTCATCTGGGCACCAAATAGGATGCGTGCAAGCGCGATCGTCCAGAGCAGCTCATCCAGATCTGGCTCGGGAGCCTGAGCCATGCGAGTGTTAGGCTTGGCACGGAAGTTTTGGATAATGATTTCCTGGATATGGCCGTATTGACGATGTAAGGCACGCAGTGCAAGCAATGATTGGATGCGTTCTAAGCGCGTTTCGCCAATCCCAATAAGAATACCAGAGGTAAAAGGAACCTTCTGCTCTCCTGCCATACGTATCGTATCTAGACGAACAGCAGGACGTTTATCAGGAGAGCCATAATGCGGCCCACCAGGCGCACTCAAGCGTGTGGATATGGTCTCTAACATGAGACCTTGCGAGACTGAGACTCTTCGCAGCAGAGCAATGTCTTGTTCCGTCATCACACCCGGGTTGATATGTGGAAGCAGGCCTGTTTCACGTAGGACTATTTCTGCCATCTCTGCGAGATAGGAAAGAGTCGTTTCATGCCCAAATTCAGCGAGTTCTTGAACGGCAACTTTATATCGTCGCTCTGGTTTATCTCCTAATGTGAAGAGGGCCTCTTTACAACCAGCCTGCGCCCCCGCTTGTGCGATAGCGAGCACTTCGTCACGCCTGAGATATGCACGTTGACCTCGCACGGGCGGGTGGGCGAATGTGCAGTAGTGACAAACGTCGCGACAGAGCTGGGTGAGCGGAATAAATACTTTGCTTGAATAGGAAATACGATTGTGATGAAGCAGATCTCGTAGCTGGGATGCCGTTGCGAGTAATAAGGGGAGATTGTTGTACTCGGCGAACATCTCTGCCTGATCATCTGACAACTCGTGGCCTTGCAAGACTGCCTTAAGAAGGGTTTCCGGCGCGTGATTCATGCAACCTTGATCCTTTCCAAGATCATAGATGGATATACGAAGTGACTAACAGCACTATATCTTGTCTAGGGGACATCATATGTGTACTGACATCTCTAATATGCAACCAGATGCATGTGCTCTTAAGTATACCACATCTATTCCCTATCGCTGATTTTGCAGAAAGCAATGTTTCATTCCTAGCACGCATGGAAATCGATGCTCTACAAATCACGCAATAAATTGTAAAAAGGCATTTAGCTTGTCTCCAGATGGGACAGACCTTTTTCTTTCCTGCTTTGCGATGTACCAGTAGGGACAGAGGTGACCATTGTTCCAGTTGGGAGAGAGAATTGGTAGTTTTTGCGATGTACCAGTAGGGACAGAGGTGACCGTTGTTCCAATTGAGAGAGACCTTTTTCCTGCCTTGCAATGTGCCAGTTGTGACAGTTGTGACTAATAGGACAGTTGTGACTAATAGGACAGTTGTGACTAATAGGACAGTTGTGACTAATAGGACAGTTGTGACTATTGTGACTATTGTGACAGTTGTGACTAATAGGACAGTTGTGACTAATAGGACAGTTGTGACTAATAGGACAGTTGTGACTAATAGGACAGTTGTGACTAATAGGACAGTTGTGACTAATAGGACAGTTGTGACTAATAGGACAGTTGTGAGAGACCATTTTCCCCTTGCCACCGGAAAATGGGAGTATTTTCTCTTTTGAGACGTGGGAGCATGAAGAGGGTAGAAGAAGAGAGACAAAGGTTTTGCCTCTTGATGATTGCCTCTTGGTGAACCAGAGGAAAGGTTTCCTAACCAACCCATTGAGCATATTTCTCTTCCTAAAATGTGAATGGCTCTTTTCCGTTTGCCTACTTATGAAATAGTATAACATAGATCTATGCTTTTTTCAAGTGCTTCTGCTGACATGGAAAAATTTATGACTCAGAATGAGATACAGTTTTATTTAGAACGGATCTGCATTTCTCATGGCTTCCAAAACAAATGAAATCATGATGCTTGTGTCGCTGGTCGAACCTGGAGTAGAAAGATGGTACGCCGACTGAAAAGTAACATGAAGACTTATTGAGGTAAATCTCTATCTTCTGCATCTGTTCAAAGTTGCAATGGCCGTGCTCGATAAGGATAGGCATGCTCTTGGCAGAGCCACAAAATATTGCCATCCTCCGTCACAACCTTCTCCAGGCCATCCCAATACTGATGAGGATCAGCCTCCTTCAGGAAACTGTGCAATATTCGCAGGGCTGGTCCAATGTTCTGCTCAAAACCTCCAGGGTGATGTCTCTCAGAGAGACTGAGAGGATCATGCTCGGCAATTTGAGGAATGTCTTCGATGATCTGTTCTAATAGGTCTATTTGCTTACCAAGCTGTTTATACGTTTCTTCATTTATTGCAATGTCTAGCATTTTTCCAGCTATCGGCACACCAAATTTCAAAAACTCTATCAGATACTTGAGCCAGGGCGATACTTTGATCCACCAACCTTTTGTTTGACGCAGATCATAGCCTTTGGAATCACGAATACAATGGGGGCCTGAAGGATACTGGCACATGAGAAATAGCTTGTAATCATCGCTGATCCAGTTCTTAGGATTGAACAGCGTTGTAGAGCCAGGAATGAGATAGAAGGTATTGGGACACTCGGCCTCCATTTTTCGCATCTCTAGATTCCATAGACGGGTAAACTGCCGTATATTCCACTCGCAGAGCTGGTTGATGCGTTGCCAGAGCATGTTATTGTCATAGAGCAATAAGTCTGCTTTGCCTTCAATAACATGCAAGTGTTGTAGAATTTTCTGCTGTCCAGTAGCGACGACTGCCTGTACCTCTTGAGTCGTGCTTATGTGAATGCCATACAGCAGCTCGCGAACCTTTACAAGCTGATAGCTCTTACGACACTCGATGGTCTCCCTACCTTGATTGAGGCGTTCAACAAGATCTTCTTCATAACGATAAGTCTCCGGACACGACTGTTCTCTATTCGTTTGCTGATGGCAGATGCAAGGAACTTCCCGCCTAACCTGTAGCCCCTCAAAGCGAGACAAAACGAGATCCAACGTCTCTTTGAGCATCACTAGAAATGTCCGAGGCTCTACTCCCCAGACTTCGAGACGTAATTCGTTGCGCCTAGAGAACAATTCAACCCGTGCCCAATGCCCTTGGTAGGAGAGCACAACTCCTTCACGCCAATGCTTATGGCAGGTATAGCGATGGGTACGCACAATGAACCAACTCATAATGCCAGCAGGAACAAAATCTAGACGGTAAATCATCTCGACATGTACCTTGCCAGCTTTTTCATCTTGAGCAGTCCAAGTTGGCAAGGAGGGTGGCGGCTGATACAGCAAGAGTTGAGGGATGAGACTATGAGTTGCATGCTTCCACGAGAATTGCGGATCAATCTGATAGCACAGATAAAAGCGTTCCATCAGGCGTAAAAAGAGAGGATAGAGAGCTGAGTCATAGCATTGTCCTTGCTCATCAGCAGCCCAGATACGAGGAAGTTCAGCATGCACCAAAATACCAGAGCGATTCCGCGTTTTTTTATCCTCCAGGACAAAGCTGATGGCTTTAGTAACCCAGTTGGGTTTCAGAATGACGATATCTTTCAGGATAGGATCATCACGAAAGTAGAGTATCTTGCCTAGATCATGCAAATAGCTGCCCAGCGAGCCTTGCGCCAGTTCTGCATGAACGCCTTTGGCCATGCACAGATCCATATAAGCGGCAGAACTGATATGATGCTCGGGACGAGTCACTAATTCCTGTTCAATTTTGACCCAGGACATGGGCCAGGGCTGCCTCATGAGTGGAAGCTTTGCCGCATGCTTTGCTACGGCTTGTTTCAGCTCGTCAATCCCTCGATGTGTTTTATTGCTGACTTCTAGCACTTCTACGATTTGCGGGTAATCAGCACGATATTGTGGAATGTTCAGATCGGGTGCACGTTCATCAATATGGGTGGCAACGAGCAAGATAGGAACATCGGGAGCGAGTACACGAATTGTAGAAAGCCAGTAGTCAAGTTTACCTTGTTCTGCTCCCAAACGCGCATTCCAGACGATGAGGTAGAGCGACCGTTTGGTCAGAAAGAACTGATGAGTCGCTCGATAAATAACTTGACCTCCGAAGTCCCAGGTATCGAGTACAAGAGGTTGCTCAGGCAAAGAAGGATGAGGTAATATCAAGGTCCCAACTTCAATGCCATGCGTTGTCTCAAGTGAAGCATCAAGATCTTTTCCATCGAAGGCACGCAGGAGGGAGGATTTCCCAGTTCCTCCTTCACCTACAAGGATCAGCTTGGCCTCGTATCTGAGCATATGCTCACGGTGAAGCTCTTGCAAGAAGGAGAGAATTGCTTGCGTTCCTTGAGATACAATTTCGGGAGGTGGCGTCAAAAGGTCCGGGTTGTTATCAAGCGATAGTTTCTGCAAGTTGGTTAACTTGCCCAGCTCAAGAGGGATGTGCGTCAACTGGTTGTTATAAAGGTACAGTTCCTGCAAGTTGGCTAACTGGCTCATTTCAAGTGGAATGTGCGTCAACTGGTTCCCATCAAGGTACAGTATCTGCAAGTTGGCTAACTGGCTCATTTCAGGTGGAATGTGCATCAACTGGTTGTTAGAAAGGCCCAGTTGCTGCAAGTTGGCTAACTGGCTCATTTCAGGTGGAATGTGCGTCAACTGGTTGCTAAAAAGGCCCAGTTGCTGCAAGTTGGCTAACTGACACAGTTCCGGTGGGACGTGAGTCAACTGGTTCTCACCGAGGAACAGTCGCTGCAAGTTGGCCAATTGGCACAGCTCAGGCGGGATATGCGTCAACTGGTTGCTAAAAAGGTCCAGTTGCTGCAAGTTGGCTAACTGGCTCAGTTCGGGAGGAATCTGCGTCAACTGGTTCTCATGAAGATACAGTATCTGCAAGTTGGCTAACTGGCTCAGTTCGGGAGGAATGTGCGTCAACTGGTTCTCATGAAGATACAGTATCTGCAAGTTGGCTAACTGGCTCAGTTCGGGCGGAATTTGCGTCAACTGGTTCTCATGAAGGGACAGTTCCCGCAAGTTGGCTAGCTGGCTCAGTTCGGGTGGTATCTGCGTCAACTGGTTGTTAGAAAGGGACAGTTGCTGCAAGTTGGCTAGCTGGCTCAGTTCAAGCGGAATCTGCATCAACTGGTTATTATGAAGGGACAGTCCCTGCAAGTTGGCTAACAGGCCCAGTTCGGGTGGGATGTGAGTCAACTGGTTTTCTGAAAGGAACAGTCTCTGCAAGTTGGCTAACAGGCCCAGTTCGGGTGGGATGTGAGTCAACTGGTTTTTATGAAGGGACAGTATCTGCAAGTTAGCTAACAGGCCCAGTTCGGGTGGGATGTGAGTCAACTGGTTTTCTGAAAGGAACAGTCTCTGCAAGTTGGCTAACAGGCCCAGTTCGGGTGGGATGTGAGTCAACTGGTTTTTATGAAGGGACAGTATCTGCAAGTTAGCTAACAGGCCCAGTTCGGGTGGGATGTGAGTCAACTGGTTTTTATGAAGGTACAGTGTCTGCAAGTTGGCTAACAGGCCCAGTTCGGGTGGAATGTGAGTCAACTGGTTGTTATTAAGGAACAGTGTCTGCAAGTGAGTCAATAATCCTAATCCCTCAGGAAGCTGAGGAATATCTAATGAGGAGAGATCTAATTTGATAAGATATCCTTGCTCATCATATTCCGTATTCCTGGGGGTGACACCAAGGGCTACGGTCAATTGTTCAAGGAGGGCACGATCAGTTTCTGGGCTTCCCATATCTAATTTCACCTCTTTTGTTCTCTTCTTCCTCTAGAAATCATCTTCCATCGGAATTGGATAGGGATAGAACTGGACAAGAGTTAGTATAACATAATTTTTACCTTTATGGGCTAGTGTAGGAGGAATAGATTTGTGAGGTTTGTTAGCTTGGTCAGGCCAAGATGACAACATGTCAGATGATTTTCATGCTCTCTTGTTGTGAAGAACCCGTGTAAAAACAGAAGGAGACGGATGATCTGATTGCAGAAGTACTAGCTACCTAGCGTTCGCCTTTATACGTGGACGACCAGCCAAAAAGGGCTCGCAACCTCTGCCTAGGATTGAACCGGAAGACCCAACTTTCCTCCTCTGGACGGACGTAAAAGCCGCCAAAACCCTGTATCGTTACACTTTCACCAGCTTTGAAGCTATCATACAGCGTCTCAACAAAGCCGTCGACCCAGGCGGTTGCTGTAGCTTCATCCGTGTGCATACGCGCAGCAAGTCGGCGAATGAGATCCTCTTTCTGGATACGATCTGCCATACTCTTTTCTCTTCCTTATAAATCTTGCAGCAGTTAGTTGGTGCACAGTCTACTAGGACTTTGCGTAGCTGGGAAATAGAGTTCGTTCACTTCTACGCTTCACTCATCCAGAGGCTCGCGCGAGAACGAGACCACTTCTTTGAAATCATGTAGGTAATCAGCGATTTGTCTAAATGACGATATTTGGCGTTTCATACGGTTCCATACTGTAATATCGATAGTGCCTATTACAAGATAGTCGTTGTCAACGGCCTCTGGGTTGGTCACCATAAGATCCCTTAAGAGCTGCTCTTCTAGTTGATCGCGGTGCACAATGAGCAAATCGCAAGTATCACAGTAGCGGCATATCTTATACAGTACCACGGGAATGTTTGGTTTGACATTAATGACGAGGGGGAGTTTACGGACTCTGGGTCTTGACCTCGCATTGTGGACATGTGACGAAACGTGTCTCTGGGAATATGTTCAAGAAGAAGTCGTAGCGCGGACTTTGTTTTCCTGTTGGTTTCCAGGTGCTAGTTACAGCACGCCCAACCTTTTCAATGAATGTGGTGGAAGTGCCTTCACCCTCTTTGTTCTTGTCAAAAAGGGCAAGGGATTGCTTAACATCATCTCCCTGGGCAAGGTTTATCGTTCGAACCTCTACGGGTCCCTTTGAGCGTCGGATGGCAGGAAGACGCTTTAAGTTATCGCGAGCAATAGGATAGTCAGGGTCAATGACGAGTGATTGCTTTAAGGCTACCTTTGCTTCGTCGTAACGGCATTGTGCCGTCAGGCAGACACCCAGATTTCCCCAATAGGCTGCTATACGAGCCCCTGTTTCGGTAAGCTGTCTGAACATCTGTTCGGCTTCCGGCCATTTTTCTTGTGTCATCAGATGTACAGCCTGTGCAAAGCGTTCTTCCCTTTTAGTAAACAGCTCTAATGTAATATCGGCTCCGTGCAATTGCATAGTCTCTTGGAGTTTCTGTCGACTTTCTCTCAATTGTAACACAAATCCGTGTGCTATTTCGCTCTTATCGTCCTTTGTGAGTTCTACTGCACGCTCAAAGTCACGCACGGCTTCTGTCAAGCGTCCTAGATTATAGGATGCCAGACCATGATTGTGCCAAAACTCGGCTCTTGTGGGATCGAGGGAGATAGCTTCGCTGAGAATGTCGTAGCTTTCATGGTAATTTCGTGACATGCCCTGCGCTAGCCCCATCAGGCCGAGTACATTGAGACGCATTTCTGAGTGTTTGGGCAGGGAGTTGAGTAATGGTTCACAAGTGTGGATACAACCTGCAAAATCGCCTTCGCGCACCTGCTGTTCAGCATATTGGATATGGTCCATTAGCCTTGCCTGTATCTCACATGATTCTGAGGGTCTTTGGCGTCGTTGTTTCAACGATTTCGGTAGTTTGGAGCGTTTTGATTTTTTTGACATACTTCTTCTCACCAGCGTTGAATTCCTATCTCAACAGGAATGAATTGTTCAGCAATCGCACACTGCTACTTTATCCGTTTTGGCTGTTTTTGGCAAGTCTTATGGAGTAATATTTCATCATTTAGTCGAGCACATGTCCATATCTCGCATTAAATGCATCTTAAACTAATAGTATCACTGGAGAATCTCTTGTGTTGTCTTGAAGTGGAGCTTTGCCACTTTTCTCAATGCATCCTGCCCCGCTTGTGAGACAATTTCACGTCCTACCGTCACAATCATTGGGCTTGAGGCTCCTTTGGGTAGCTCAATGCCGACACTCTGAGATAGTTCCTCGATCTGGTGGACAAAGGTTGCTCGTGCAATAATGGATGCGGCTGCAACAGCGATATCATCTTCTGCACGTGGCCTTTGTTCAACGGTGATCTGGCAGTTCATCTTGCGTAGAGCTGCGAGCACGAGAGGCTCATGGCTAAATTGATCAACAAGAGCAAGATGACTGGCGGTTCTTTTCTGGAGGCTTGCAATTACCTGGGCATGTGCTGTTGCTAATAGCAGGTTGAGGTTGGACGTCTCTTGGTAGAGTTGATTGTATCGCTCAGGGCGATAAGCAATGATGTGTCCATGACCATGACAGGTTTTCTTAATCTCTTCTGCTAGCAAGAGAATCTTCGCATCGGATAACTGCTTACTGTCACGCACACCTAATGCTAGAAGTTGAGAGGCTGAGTGTTCATCTACATAGATGCCAGCAACGACAAGGGGGCCAAAGTAATCGCCTTTGCCAGCTTCGTCTGTCCCGATATGTGCCAGCACTTTTGTCTCTCTTGGAGAAGATGCTGGTGGTGATGAGGAAGTTGATTGTTCGGGCTCAGAGATGGGCATATCCCAAAGAGTCGGAGGAGCTTGTTTGGCTTGCTGTTGTTTCCACCAGTGTTCGAGTATACTGCGCATCTCGCTTGGATTCCCCTGAATGAGGACTTTCTCTGATAGGTAAAAATCGATCGAAATGCTTGTACTTCCATTTTTGAAATTGAGTTGATAGCTGCCATTCTGGATGGCTCTTCCAGCGATAGACCATTCTTGGCCTTGCGCAAAAGTACGGAATTGCTCGACTGTTTTTCGGTGTGAGGGAGGAACTACTTCATTCTGAAGGATTGGAGCGGCTGGCGATGCTTTTTGCTGTTGCCACCATGTTTGAATTTCCGTTTTGAGAGCGCTTGCTCGTCCCGTAATAAATGCATTCCCGTTAGTATAGCAATCGATGGGAACCTTGGCAATCCCATCTGTGACAAGAAGTTGAAGTCCGTTTTGTAGCTCTTTCTCTCTAACAATGGACCAGCCTTGATCATGAAGATAGGTACGAAATATCCCTACTACTACATCTAATTTTTTCCCTGCCATGATGCTCCCTTTCATCCTCTACTTGTTCCAAAAAGCATAGGTGCATATTTCTATGCATATAGTATACCACATCCATTCTCCATCGCTAATTTTGCGGAAGGGCTTGTGCCAGTTGCTTTTCGTTCTCTCTCGTTGTGAATAACTTGTGGAAAAATAGAAGGAGAAGGATGGATCCGATGTTCAATGGTGATCTGGCAGTTCATCTTGCGTAGAGCTGCGAGCACGAGAGGTTCATGGCTAAATTGATCAACACTTATTTGTGAAAGGCCCCTGAGCAAATATCCTTTTGTCGCAATGTAGCACCTTCTGAGTACTGGACACATTGACAGCATGCTTACCATCTGTTACCTTTTTCTCCAGATAAGGTTCAGCTCTATTTTTCTATTGTGTCACTCCTGACCACAGCTATTTGGGTTTGACGTGACTTTGGCCACCAAACTTCAAATAGAGGCGACATCCGTTAAAGTTACCTATCTTGCCCTGGTAATGTAGCTTACCAGGGCAAGACGGCTTTTTTTTATTCACGCTAATACGAACAAGAGTTACACAAACATATAACAGAGGTGTACAATGCAGATGAATGTCCCTATACACAGGAAATCATCCGGGATTCAAGATTGGCCGCTGGTAGCTTGGTGGATTAGTCTCACTTCCCCTGCCCCCGGCTCCCCCGCATATGGTCGTAATCCACAGTGGAGAGAGGAAGTGACTAGCTTACTTATTCCTGTTGTGTTTTTACTGGTATTACTGCCAATACCAACAATGTTCAATAATCCACTACAACTAACCATCTTCGGTGTGGCCTGCTGTATTGATGTAGGAGCATTATTTCTCAAGCGGGCAGGGAGGATATACCTAACAGGTGCAATTATTACCATTACTATTGAAGTTGGCTTGTATTCAGCCGTATGGGCCACTAGCATCCATGATGCAATGAATTTGCCTATGCTTGACCTACTTGCGCAATCAAGTATAGTGGCAATGGCCTTTTTCCCTCCACTTACTGTTTTCTTAATTGCATTTCTCAACTCTCTTTTCATTGTGATCTCGCTCAAGACTTTCCCACATGAAGTGGACTTTAGCCAACAACTTGCTCACAATTTTGGTGGTCTAGCTTTCCCTCCTATCCTCCTACAGATCTTTGTGGCCGGGGTCTCCTTCATTGTTATACGCGCCTTGATCAAAGAGATTAAACGTGCAGACAATGCTGAGGAACTTGCTCAACTAAAGCAATCAGAGGCCGAACTGCGCCAGCGAGAAGCCGAGCAAGCGATGCAGTTAGAGGATGGGATTCAGTCTGTTATTCAAGCGCTTAATACAGTTACTGCGAAAGGTGACTTTTCCATTCGCGTTCCGCTAGCCCAAGAAAATATCCTCTGGCGTGTTGGTCACTCCATCAATAACTTGTTAGCACGATTGCAAGCATTCAAACAAGAAAAAGCGGAACTGGATAAAACTCGTATTATAGTCAACCAAATCACTGAATGCATCAGGGAGGAAAAACCCTACCCTTTGACCCAGTGGACTGGCACTAGTCTGGATCAGCTCATCATGGAATTCAACAATCACCTTAATAGATTGACAAGATCATCGGAATCAATTACCTCCAGATCCAATTCCTCGTCATTAAGCGTAAGCTAGACTCTTGTAGCATGCCCCGTCTGGAGTATTGAGGACGGGGCGCTTATCCTTCCTCATTCATGGATCCTGAGCGGTCAAGCAAGAATGCGTAGTCAAAGGGAATATTAGATACTTGGCGGACGCGTGATACCTCTGTCCATGAAATGTTCTCATAATTAACTCGTATTCCCTCTATTCTTTCTGATACATCTAACGCAATTCTCATGAAAAGCATCTCAAGCAATGGGAAAGCTTCAATGGTCATAGCAAGGAAGTTGCCGCTATTACCAAGCGTTGCGAGCGCCTTCTTATCAATCTGATTTCCCTCTCCTACACCAATTACAAAGATGAAATTAGAATCTTCGTGATTGTATCGTGTGGCAACAAAACGACCAATAGCAGCGGGATTATTCCTATATTTCCCATCACTAAAGTTATTCTTTCCATCAGTGATAACAGTGAGTAACCAAGGTCGGTCTCTGTAACCATATGCCTTGAACTGCACTATCACATCTTCAATTGAATTGTACAATCGAGTTGCTTCGTTTGTGATAGACTTGCTGATTCTGTTAAGAACGGAATGAAGTAGCGGCTCGTTGGAGGTGAAACTTTGCTCCACCCGAAACGTGTTCCCGAAGGTTGCAAGCATACATCTGTCGAAACCAGGCCGATGTAGGTGGCGGATAAACAATCCTGCCGCTCCGACTGCATATTCGATCTTCTTCATTGTCGACTCTCTCTCTTTGTATATCGATGTGCTGCTGCTCCATGTACTAACCTTAGTTTACTATACTACGCTTTAGCTTGATAAAGCTTCTATCAAGCAGGTAAAACAAAAATACATACGATTTTTACAAGAAAGAAGAGGCCGTACCGATAGGATCCTTATTGTCTCTTCTCATGCTCAATTTACAGTGTTGATAGTCTGTTCCAGTCTTACAGCGGTTCGTCAAAGTCTTGATCTCTCAGAACAAAGAAACTCATAGGAAGATACAGGCCAGGGATCAATCTTTCTGATGACCGCTGTAGAGGCTATCCGCAGAAGCGTTAAACCATGAAAAAGCACAAAAGGACAATATACAAACTGATGAAGGGAAGTCAAAAATAAAATTTGTCCCTGCTTCCCCCTGGAGGAGCGTACAAATTTCTCCTATACTAACTTCTGAAGAGTTGCTGGATACTTGTAGGCTCTTTTTTTTCGAGGACAACTATAGCGCACGATTTGATTCCATCGATATATTACCTCCGAATACCAAGATGTATTCGTTTGGTGATACTTTGCACTACTGGTACGCTCTAGGAGATTGATGAGCTACTCATAGTATACATAAATTTAGTAACTATGTCAATTATGCAGAGCACGTGATGATATAAAGGCCTTTTAGATAAATGTTCATCTGGACTGAACCTTAGCGTTTTTTGTAGGGAGTATTGCTAATGAACATAAATTACATAAAAGGTAGGAATGTTCGTTCAACGTTGCTAGACTATAAATAGTTTTATTATGCAAAGTAACAGTAAAATAGCAATAATGATTGTAATTCAAGCTAAGCCTAAAGAGGATCCTTCACGCATTAAGGAAGTAGTGCATCAAGGGAGGGAAGTTACCCTTGCCGCCTTACGCTTTTCTTTTCCAGAAGAAAGATCGCAAGAAGAAGAACTGCTTGAAAGGATACAGCATGCTCTAGAACAAAATCCCACCATTGATCTGCTTGTAACACCAGAATACTGTTTGCATTATAGCCATGGACGTGAAAATAAAGAGTCAGAGGATGAGCATGAACCTGTCATGGAAAAAGAAATACAGGTAGGAAAGGTTGACAAATATAGTTCTTTGGCATCAATTAGCGTGAGTTTAAAAGACTCAGGGGATAAAGGAAGATTTTCAGTAAGAGAACCATTTGAATTTCGACAAGAGAAAGATGGCACATATTCTATGCAAGCTGGCGATCCAAAATTAATCCAAACAGTAAAAGAAATTCAGAATCTGGCTGCTTCACACAAAACAAACATTCTATTAGGAACAGTTTGCGAAAAACGTACAATTAACGAGTATGACTTATATCAAAACACTTTATTAGTCATAAACCATGAAGGAGAGATAGTGAAACTACGAAGAAAAATAAACGAAACAGATGTACCAACATTAAGTAATGAAGAACAGCTAGCATTGAAGCATCGGTTTAATGGCACAAGCCCATCTTTTGTAGACCCAAACCCCGCATATCAGGCGTATATACAAGCTGAGACTGAAACCCGACAGAGCTTATCTCCTGTTACGTTGCAGACACGAACAGGAGATAGTATGAGCATACTTCCAGTAATATGTGCAGAGAGATCGGGAATGCGGGAACTTCTCGCGAAAGAGTGGGGTCAGAAAATAGATATTGTAAGCATAGCTATTGATGAAGGGGATGACAGAATAAACACGATGCAACATCTTTCAACTACTCATGCTTATACAAAAGAGTATAAGTGGTTTAAATATCATTTCGGTTTTGACCTCTTGGCAAATAAAAATAACCCAAATGGAGTTTTTGTTGTAGCTGATGCTGCTGGTGCTGCTGCTGGTGTTTTTTCGGTTAATCAAGATCAGCAAAAACAAAAGGACTCTTTTGTCGATAGTAATGTTGTGGTATCTTTACGACATAATCTCTGGTAGACACTCTACTTCAAGAGCCAGTCCAATACTCTCTCTCCCGAGAATTCGTGAATGGCTTAAACGATCTCTCTCTTTGCAGTTTTCTAGGAATGAGCTTGTAGAGCATGGAGCCTGAGGAAAATGCCCCGTTTTACCCTTGAAAAAGTCCTCATTGATCAGGTATTATATTTCTAGAGAGTAGCTACAGTTGGAAATGTGCAAAGATAGAGTCTGACGTTTTGATATCAGGATTGTCGTCGCTTTGAGTCCACACATATAGTAGGAGCTTGTGCTAATCGCTACCATATGTTGAGCAACGGTCGTACTTTTCTAACCGATATCAAAATGTCAGTGTCAAGATTAGATTCAGTAGGGTGTTTGTTGCACTATTAGTCTAGAAGAACAAATAGCAAATTTTGGTCTCCTCCTACGTCCACCTAGTCTAAGTGTATTATTGGATACATTTGAGAGGGGGTAAGCTATTAATGAACGTGCCAGAATTTTTTGCGGCGATGATTACTTTGGTTAGTACGTTTGTTTCTGCTCTTGGTATTCCTCCCGATAATCGTCCTTTGGTAATTGGTCTTGTGGGTTTTTTAATGGTTATTGCATTAGTATGTTTTCTTGGATGGATAAAGTTTATCTGTTTGTCGTTATTTCTGTTTTTTTTGCTGCTTTTTGTTTATGCTCTTAACAGCCATGCTGAGCCTAGTAGTATCGTGTGTGTAGGTATTATTGCTCTGTTCTTTTTGGTATGCTTTTCTAAAGCTAAAAGACCGAGATATCAGAAGCTGACATTTACACACAAGTTCTGAGCGTTTGTGAAGAAAAAATTCGCAGTGTACTACGTTCCGCAGGAGAATGATCCCTTCTGTCGTTTAGGAACCCCGATTCTCGGCTATGATTTTAATGCTCGTAGTGGGGAGAAGCAAGCTCGGTGGCTTTACGCTTAGGACAACTCTTCAATGCCGCCTCTGCATTTTCTTGACTCATCATCTTCAATTTGCTACACTGTAAATACACACAATAGACGGTATATCATCGTGAGAAGGAATAGCATGCGATGGCGAAAGACTGGATTGGGCAACGACTCGGCAATTATCAGCTCGTCAGCTTGCTAGGACGGGGTGGCTTTGCCGAAGTCTATCTGGGGCAACATGTGCGGCTTTCTAAGCAAGCTGCGATCAAAGTCCTGCATACACATCTGCCAGAGGAAGAGATCGAGAGGTTTGAGCAGGAGGCCAAGACGATTGCTGAGCTGGAGCATCCCCACATCGTACGCATCTTGGACTTTGATGTGTCCAATGGCATCCCCTTCCTGGTCATGGACTATTGCCCTGATGGCTCACTGCGTCGGCGTCATAGCAAGGGCGAGTGTGTTCCTCTGGCAAGCGTCGTCGCCTATACCAAGCAAGTCGCAGAGGCTTTGCAGTATGCCAACGATCAAAAACATATTCACCGCGATATCAAGCCAGAAAACATGCTCATCACCTCAAGAGAGTGTCAATATTTAGTAGGGCCTATTTAGAGATGGTGTATGGATAAAATAAAACTCTATTGCTATACAGATGAAACAGGGCAAGATACAGCAAGAAGATTTTTTCTTGTTTCTGTTGTGCTAATTGACTCTGCAAAGAAGGATGAATTAGAAGCCCAGCTAGAAGAAATAGAAAGGAAAACTGGAAAAAATAAGAAGAAATGGGCAAAGGAAGAGCTTAGCATACGGATACAATATATCAAAGAAATTGCTAAAATAAAAAGTTTGCAATACTCTCTCTACTACTCAGTTTATTTTGAAACAAAAGAGTATATTCATCTGACCACATTATCTATTGCTAAAGCTGTTCTATCAAAAAATATGGATGATTATGCAGCTACGATAGTTATTGATGGATTGACAAAGAAAGATACAGAAAAAGTTAAGAAAGATCTGAAGAGTTTAAAAATAAGGTATGATGCTATTCGTGGAATGAAAGATGAGCAAAGTGCATTCTTGCGCCTTGCTGATGGCATGGCAGGTTTTATGCGGGATTATATAGAAAAGAAACCATATGCAGATGAGCTATTTAAGCTCTTAAGAGGGAAAAAGATAGCTATTGAAGCATAAAAAAACCAGCTTGTATTGAGCTGGCAACCCAGAGCACTGTCTGGCTAATCCTAGCCCTCGCGGGACACCCTCCATGCGGCAGGTTTTCAGATCACTCTTATGATACCAGCTTTCTATCCAATTTGTCAAGTTTTGCCATGCGCCTCTACGCCTCTTTCTCCCTGCTCTGGGCTCTCCACAAGCCATTCTGTAACGCTTTGGTGTCGTACCCCCCAATATCAAAATGTCAGGGTCGTGGGCCAAGGTAATATGTTTACTTTTGGCTCAGTTTACGGTAAGATTGAGCCATCACATTTTATCTATCATACTAAAGAGGGAAGGTTCTATGGCTAAAAAAGATAAGTTGTTAACTAGTATCGCGCTATTTCAGGAAAAAAACAGTCCGCCGAGTCTGGCATGATGACCGATGGTACTTTTCAATCATTGATGTGATTGCTATTCTTACAGACAGTACCAGACCACGTAGGTACTGGAGCGATCTGAAAACCAAGCTTGTAGAAGAAGGATATATTGAGGTATCCGAAAAAATCGGACAACTGAAATTAGAGGCCTCGGATGGGAAGAAGTACCTGATATCATGAGTAAAGATAATCTTCCTTCAGATTACGGAGCGTTTTTGCAGAGTATCAAAATGTGGGTGCAACAAGCACAATTGCAAGCGCTTGTGGCCGTCAATCGAGAGCTTATACTTCTGTATTGGCATATTGGACAGGCCATTCTAGAGCGGCAGAAAGAGCAGGGGTGGGGTGCGAAAGTCATTGACCATTTAGCAGAGGATCTCCATCACGCCTTTCCCCAGATGAAGGGGTTTTCTTCCCGTAACCTTAAGTATATGCGGGCGTTTGCTGAAGCCTACCCTGACATTTCATTTGTGCAGACGGTGTCTGCACAAATTACCTGGTCTCATAATATTGCTTTATTGGATAAAGTGAAAGATGGTAAAGAGCGGGTATGGTATATGCAGCAAGCTACAGAGCATGGATGGAGTCTCATAGTTCTCGAAACGCAAATTAAGACAAGATTGTATCAACGGCAAGGAAAGGCGATAACTAATTTCCAGAGTACGCTGCCTGCGCTGCAATCAGATCTCGCGCAGGATATTCTTAAAGATCCATATGTGTTTGATTTCATTACGACAGGAGATGATACGAAAGAGAGGCATATTCAATGTGCGCTGCTTTGACTATCCGTTATTTTGAAGGAGTTTGTCGATGCCAAAGTTCGCGGTGTACTACGTTCCTCAGGAGGATGATCCCTTCTATCGTTTAGGAACTCAAATTCTCGGCTACGATGTTCGTGCTCGCAGCCTAGTGACTCTACCATCTTCCTTCCAGGAGTCTCTTGGGCAATTAGATGAGGCTTGGACTGCGATCTCACGTCCTTATGGGTTCCATTTGACGATCGGTGATGCCGTTGATTGTCATTGGTCTGCCATTCCTCTGGTTGAGCGTGAATTGGCCGAGCTGCTCAAATGTTTCGATCCTGCTCATCCATTTACGCTTCAACAACGCAATGATGGATCTGTGGGGATCTGGGGAGAAACTGGAAGGAATAGTTTGGTGCTCCTCTATGATCCCAATGAGTCCTTACGCATGTTACAGATACTCATTGCCGCACGGATCAATCCCCTCGGAATAGGATCAGGTTTCTTGAAGAGGTATCTTGCACACCCTGAGCGGGAACGGCAGCCACATACGGTACAACAAATTCGCTTGTTCTATAGCCCTAACCTGTTGGATAACTGGCATCCACACTTTACGTTGCTCAATCCGTATACAGGGGGAGATGTAACCTCGATGGCTTCACGCTTAGGGCAGCTCTTCAAGCCCTACATGCAAGTAACGGTGCAAACTGTCTGCCTCCTCATCCAGAGAGACGACGAAGCTAACTGGGAAATATACCGCGAGTTTCACCGCTGACTATGTAGGGGTGTCAGATGCCGCCGGATTTTAATCCGTGCGGAGTGTCACAAGATAATCTTCAGCATTCTTGCCTCTGAAGAATTTGGGAATGTTCAAGATATGCTTGTATTCGTTCAGCAGCTTGTATCCCGTCTTTTAGACAAGAAGCTAGACCAATCCCATGATAGGCACCACCCGCTAGTATAATGCCAGGTAAGCGTTCGGCTAGCATCGCCTCAATCTGTGCCACTCTTGTGCGGTGACCTGCATGGTACTGGGGAAAGCCTCGTTCCCAGCGCGTGACAAGTGTCTCAATTGGACGTTCTTGTATGCCAAGTGCATCAGTCAGTTCGTGTTGGATGGTTTCTAATAATTCATTATCACTCATTTGGACAGCTCGCTCGTCTCCTGCTCGACCTGCTGAGCAGCGCAAGACTATTCTATCCAAATGATTCTGACGAGGCCATTTCCTCGTTACCCAGGTACAGGCATTCATCAGGCGACCATCAGCACGCGGAACGAGAAATCCAGTGCCAGGAAAACATGTCTGAGCAAGTGCCGAGCTACGATAACTCAGAAGGGTGACCATTACCGATGCGTGTTCAATGGTTCCTAACTCTTGTGCGCTTGCAACATCGATATGCTGGAGTAACCTGGATGCCTCCCAGGCAGGAATGGCTAGAATTACACTCTCAGCCTCTAATTCAGTCCCTCCTGAGCAGGTCAGGTGATATATGCCATCTGAGTCCCGCTCAAGCATCTGGAGCCGACTATCTAGATGGATGTCTACCCCCTCCAGACATTCGTGTAGTCGTTGTACCAAACGGTTCAAACCATCGGCGAATGAATAGAGCTGTAGCATGCTCCTCTTTTTTGTCTGCTCTTGCCGCTTTTTAAATACGTGAGGACGCAGTCCCAAGATGAGACTACGATGCTTGCGGGCCATTTCTGCAAGAGATGGAGCAACGGCTGCTAGGCTCAGGCGATCTACCTTCCCAGCATGGATAGTGCCTAGCAAAGGCTCTACCAGATGTGTAACCATCTCAGTGCCCAACCGAGCACCAAGGACTTCATGTATCGTCGGATCGGCAGAAAACTGAGTCCGTGGCAAGAAAATATCCATCCCTGCACGCAGCATTCCTAATGGCGAGACAATGCCTGAACGCATGATAGAGAAAGGATCTGTCGGAACACCCATTACCATTCCATCAGGCAAGGGACGCAGACGCCCCCTCGTCCAAATATTGGTGCTAACTGTTTTGGATTTAAGTACTTCTAAGGATAAGCCTAGTCTTTGCAGAAGCTGCTGTCCCGCATCTAGAAGGAGCATCCCTTCAGCGCCAGTATCAACGGGCATATCGGCAAACTGTACGGTCTGGATTTTTCCCCCTAGCCGTTCACTGGCTTCTAATAGCGTGATGTGAATAGCTTGTTGTGTGTTGTTTTGAACTTGTTGTCGCAACGTATATGCCGCAACTAGCCCAGTAATTCCACCACCAATGATTGCCACACGTAATGGTTTCGTCATGTTAACTCCGTTTGTAGCATGCTTGTCTTTGTTCTCCTCTCTCTACCCTGCCCCCAATCATGGCCCCTCTTCTCAAATATGATCGAAAGGGAGCTTGTGCTAAGTGTAACATAGCGTCTGAGCGGAAGCAATGACTTCCTGGCTCCTTTGTGACAAGCCCTTTATGCCTATCAATCAAACTTTCAATATAGAAGTTACGCATGCTACAAAAAAGTACTACTGCCGACCCTTCATGTTATCTGAGCGTAGACGGATCGTCTCTAGTAACAATACTCCTCAAAGTTGAGGAAGATCACTGTCCCAGAAGTCAGGAATCCAATCCCCTAAAGGGGATGAGCTTGTGAGCAATGCGAACATGGTTTCGCAAGCCCACCTGACCAGACTCAGCTAGAGAAATCTAGCTACGTTATCAGGAAGTGTTCAAGTTCTGACCTACGGGTGCGACGCCAGCCTGTAGCTCTAAAATCTCTCAGTTAAACAGGTCTACGAGGGTTAAGCCAGTGCTAAGAGAAAAGTACCGCCTGATAACATTGTCGAGGCGAACATCACCTGGGTTTCCAGGGGCTCGAAAGAGCAGTTTACAAAAGAAGGCACTGTCACCAAGCACGTGCCTTTCTTTCCTCCCAATCCCGTAGAACGGGATGGGTCCCCAGAAAGGAAAATCTATGGGTGGAGAAGCCCGTATGTCAGAGCAGTTTCATCACTATACAATCATCCAGGATTTAGCCAAAAAATATTCCCATTCCACTTACTTAGCTGCACCAATTGATGAGCCTGAGCGGCAAGTGGTTCTCATCGTCTTTTCTTCACAGCTTTTCTCTTCTTCTCTTGAACGCGCAGAAGTGCTAAAAAATGTCCAATTCTTCAAAAAGCTCCAGCATCCGCATTTGGTACCTTTTCTCGATCTAGGTATTGCGGATAAACAGCCCTTTGTCGTGCGGGAATATGTGCCCCATCAGTCTCTACGTAGCTCTCTCAAGCAACTAGCCCCTGAGCGGCTAGAACTACGCGATGCTCTCTCTCTTCTCTTGCAGGTAGGAGAGGCTCTGGTTTATGCCCATAGCCACGGGATTGTTCATGGCAATCTCAAACCCGAGAATATTTTGCTCGATGCTGGTGGACGTGCCCTCGTGACTGACTTCGATCTTCTTAATAAGAGGAGAGATATCATAGTTCGGGATCAGATAACAGAAGAGTATGCCTTCTGTTATCTGGCTCCAGAACAATTTGCTGGCACTTGGGATGCCTGTGCTGATCAATATGCTCTGGGCTGTCTCTGCTATGAACTCATTACGGGTGAGGTTCCTTTTGCCACAAAGGGTCTCGTTTCCCTGATCAAGGATCATTCCTACTATGTCCCGCCAGCATCTCTCTCTGAGAAGGTGCCTCACCTGCCCACCTCTCTTGATGCAGCCGTGCTCAAAGCTCTGGCCAAGAATCCTAGCGATCGTTTTGGGAATCTCTCCTTGTTTTTAGAGGAGATACGAGCTGTTGCCTCTCCACCGCCAGCATTTCCTCTTGCGCGTTCGAAGACTACAAATCAGCCGAAACCTTATTCCCGTTTGGCACAACCACCCAAAGCGCCAGAAGCTTGGGACTCTACTTGCGAGGAGGTAACTTCTGACCATTCTTTGTCTCACAGGCTTCGAGCATCGAGCGGGGTTGATGTAAAAGATCCATTTGCAGAGATGCAACAGGAAGATGATCTAGGAGCATGGATTCCTGTTTCAGAGGGGAATGATTCAGAAATTGCGTTTGCACATGACAAAGTGACCGAAGTCTGGTCTCTTGATGTTGACGATCCCTCCTCTGGACAAACGATGGGACAGAGTGGATTGTCCTTAAAAACGATGCAAAGTCCCCTGCATTTCCCTCGACGAAAGCAGCCACGGATCAAAGGCTATCTCATATGGGTGTTGTTGCTCACTGGTACTGCCCTCTTAATATTGCTATTTAGTTCCCCTTCATTAGGTCTTATTTCCGTTGCGAAAACTTGGGAGAAAACACAGACTTCTTCTGTCCCGATCTGGCTAGGGCAGCAAAAGAATGTCTCAAGCCAAATACTACAGAATACTCCTACACCTCAGTTAATAACCACCAGTACTCTTGATTTACCCTCGCATTCTGTTTCTTCTGCTTCTAGCTCATCTAGTTCATCTAAGTCTGAACCAGTGGTAACTCCTTCAGCAACACCTACTGCAAGTTTGTTACCAACGGCTACCCCCACACCACCATCTCCATCTGGATACTGGAAGTTTGATGAGGGCGGTGGTACCGTTGTCCAAGACTATTCTGGCAATGACTATAAAGGAACATTAGAAGGCCACGCAACATGGTCAGCACCGGGAAAGGTGGGCCCCTATGCGCTGAGTCTTGATGGATCCAGCAGTACTGATGTTGATATCCCAGCAACCGTCGTGGATACCACCAAAAGCTATACCTTCGCAGCATGGGTCTTGCTTACAAACAACTCTACAGGGAAGGCTTACACCGCCATATCCATCGATGGCAATCAGATAAGTGGCGAGTATCTCGGGTTTTCCAACCTCTATTTTTGCTTGCGTACTACTTCTGCTGATAGCACCAGCCCAAATAATTGGTATACTGCTTGTACTAACTATACGCCTAATACCAACCAATGGTATCATCTCGCTGGCGTCTATAATGCAACGGCACAGACCATTGCCCTCTATGTCAATGGCTCGCTGGTGCAAAGCACTGCCGATCCGAGCGCGTGGAAGGCCTCTGGGCATACAGGCATCGGACGTGGAAAGTACCAAGGCAACCCTGTTGATTTTTGGCCGGGATTGATAGATGATGTTCACATCTATCAGACGGCGTTGAGTGCCAGCGATATCCAGGCCTTAGCCCAATAGTGACGGTAATTGATCTCTTCCTAAATTGATCAACATTGAGCAAAATATTCCTCGATCATCTTCTCTTTGAGATTTTTTGTCTCCTTCAAGGGAGGGATTGACGCTGGTTCAGGTAACGTTGCATGTGCTTTGGCTAGTCCACACGTCTAGGTATCAGATCTTAGCATTCGCCTCCACATGCTTTGTAGTTGCTGTCGCAGTACCTCGTCGAGGTTGATGATCTGTGGTGAAGCCATATGACTCACATCTATCACTTCATACCTTTGCTCAAGTCCTTGCTGCGCCTGACTCTGTGGCCTGTGGTCATGCTCTAGACTGTAGGGTCGCACTATCCGATGAATGGACTCAAAGATTTGCCACAATTGAGTACGAATGAGGGAGCCTCCACCACTTACTGGGGCTGGACCCTCTAGATCCCTATGAGAATTAACCCTTGGATTAAATTGCTCAGGAGCTTGTTGTGTTGCATGTTCCAATTGTGATAGCTCAAGAGCTTGTTGCGTTGCATATTCCAATTGTGATAGCTCAAGAGCTTGTTGCGTTGCATGTTCCAATTGTGATAGCTCAAGAGCTTGTTGCGTTGCATGTTCCAATTGTGATAGCTCAAGTGACATATTTCTGATTTCTTCATCATCTGAGCTAATTCTGGTGTTGTGGCTTCCTTCATGATCTGAATCGGAAGATGAATGGCTCCTTTCATCATCTGAGCTAATTCTGGTATTGTGGCTTCCTTCATGATCTAAATCGGAAGATGAATGGCTCCTTTCATCATCATTATCCGATTCTTGTTCCAAATCTCGCAATTCTTGTTCAGCTTCTATTATCTCCTGCTGCCTCAACGCTTCTCTATCCTGTGCAGAATATAAAGACTGGTTAATTTTTTTTATAGCACGATATATTTCCTTATTATCATTCTTATAAAGATCCTTTTTTTCTGCGTTTTTTATTTTTTCTAAATCAAATTCACAAATAAGTTTCATATCATCTGCCACACTCATATAAACAGTGTCTCTTACTCGTTGATTATGATTAAAAAGACAGTACTCATCTAGTGCGTGAGCCCACTTGCTAATTTCTACTCGTTTATCACTTTCCTTCTTGATTTTTTTCTCAATTCCATTCTCTATTTTCTTCTCTATCTTCTTTGCTAGGAATTTTATAGCTTCCTTTCTAACATCTTTCAATTCTTCATATTTACTCTTTAAAAAGTATCCTAGTTCTTCGTCAATAGCTATTTGTTCATTATCTTGAAATTTATCTGGTTGGAGGCCTCTAACAAGACTTTTAAGATTTTTAATATATTCTTTTCGTTTACTTCCATTTGCTCGTCCAAATTCTTGTTTATACTCTTCTATGATTTTATCTTGCATTTCTTTACTCTCCTTAAGAATATCATTCAGACAAAATCTATAGTCATCTAATAAGACCTGAAAGTTTTTTTGCCATTTGTCACGTGTATCATTATCCAAACTGCTAGATGAGCTGGCCTGTTGATCTGCCTGTCTGTTATACCTACCTAGACTCCACTCTATTACATTTCGAGCACGATTTCTCGGACCATGTAAATCTTGGCGAAAACGATTGGATGATCTATCTCCTTGAGGGGATCTACTAGATGATGGACGATCTGTCATAGAAATACTTCCTTCCTGGCTTGATAAAGCCACTTTTGTACAATTAGCATATTTTGCAGTTTGGATCGGATATAACTTTCTAAGCGCTTTGTAAAGCTGAGTTTACAATCATATCTCCAACGGAATCTGGCTTCAGAAGTCACCGAGCTGTCCCTCAAAAATGACAGCGGAATGTAGGATACAATGTTTGTTTTGAGGAATTGCTCTCTTTATGTTAATAAGGTAGCACAAGAGAAATCCTCCTGTCAAGGGAAAGGGGCTTCGTGATACTTCAAACGTCGGAGTGTCCAGCGTGTTTCACTTATCTATGGTGCAGGCTGACCCTACAGGCAAAGCACGAGCAGTATCAATATTGCTCAGATGAAAGGCACAACTCATCCAGTAGGTTAACTTCCTGTTTATGAGCTATAATATAAAATCAGTTCTGATTTCAAGAATTGTTGATATTGGAATAAATGGCAAGTGTGAGACGTTATCATAAGTGAAGACCTCAGATGGCAATCTCTTTGAAGAAGTGGCAAGTTCGGGAATAAGTGACAAGCTTCAAGTGTTATCTTATGTGAAGACCTCAGATGGCAGCTTCTTTGAAGAAGTGGCAAGTTTGGGAAGGAGTGACAAGCTTCAAGCGTTATCATAAGTGAAGATCTCAGATGGCAGCTTCTTTGAACATGATAATGAGCTTTGACTTTTTAATCCAGCAATTCTGCGCACAATTGTTGGCTGCTAATTTTTCAAAGATCATGATCCAGTTCCCGCTACTACGCCTTGGTAGCGGGAAATTTTGGCTGCTCAGTGGAGGAGAGAGTGAAGCAATTGGCATTGAGACTTGCTTTCTTGAAGTGTGTGTAAACCGTCATCTGGTTTAGAGGCAAGTTTTCCGTCCTCGTTTTTGATCCCCTTTGACTTGTAGGCTCAGAAAATATTTTTCAGTTCTCCTTTAAACTAGAGAGTGTAGCAAATGTATGAACATACTTGAGCATTCAACAGGGCTACTGCTAGACGAGTTTAAGCCGGGAGAGTTGGTGACATGGTATGACCAGCAAGGGAATAAAACTCTTCCTACCCCAGCAGTAGTCCTTCGTCGAGAGGAAAATCGTATTCTTATTAAGGCTCGTGTACAGGGAGCGATGAAAGAAGTACATGTAAGTGCAGAAGAACTCGTGAGTCGCTAGGAAGTGAAGGAAATAAGCTATGTCGCTTACCACAATTGAAAAACCAGAAATGCAAGAAGAAGAACTATCGCTCACCTCTCTGATAGATGATGCATTCTCTCTTGGCCTTGCTCAACCACTTGATGATTTCAATAGACCTACAGATGATTTCTTGACGAACCTCATCGAGACTGACGTGGAAGAGAAAGAAGAAAGAGACTTTCTGCATACGCCAGGAGATCATCTCTCTGCCGATGATACAAATCTTGCAGAAAGTGGTCAAGGCGGTGAGCTAGCGAGTGGATTGAGCCTGTATCTGCGTGAGATGACGCGCATTCCACTCCTGACGCATCAGGATGAGATACGTTTGGCGCTTCTCGTTCAACAAGGAAAACTTGAGCAGCAATATGCTATTGAGTACAATTTGCATCCCAATGAGAAAGTGATGGAACAGGCTAAAGAGGCTCGTCGTTGCCTGATTGAAGCCAATTTACGGCTCGTTGTCAGCATTGCTAAGAAATATCAGAATGCAGGTCTGGCATTGCTAGACTTGATTCAAGAAGGTAATCAGGGGTTGATGGCAGCTGTCGAGAAGTTTGATCCAACTAAGGGGTATAAATTGAGTACCTACGCGACTTGGTGGATTCGTCAGTATGTTTTACGGGCTATTGCCAATCGAGCACGCACTATTCGTCTGCCAGTCCACCTCTTCGGGACACTCAATCGCATATCGAAGGTACGTGCTCACTTGTATCAGGAACTGGGTCGAGAACCAACTCCCGAGGAGATAGCCCAGCAGATGGATACCAGTGTGGAAAAGATCCGTGAGGCTCTCAAAGCGAGTCAGCATCCTCTGAGCTTGGAAATTCCAATCGATGAGGACAATGAGGACGAATTTGGTAGCCTTCTTGAGGATCGGACACTGGAGTCGTTACCAGAGATAGCGGCACGACATCAAGTTCAGGAATTTGTCGTTGATGCTCTCCAAGATCTTACCAAGCGTGAACGAGAGGTTCTGCAATTGCGCTATGGTCTGCTTGATGGTGTAAGTCGCACTCTGGCAGATGTTGGGAAGATATTACATGTGAGTCGTGAGAGGGTACGGCAGATTGAGACCAAAGCTTTGCAGAAACTGCGTGTGAACTGGAGTGACCAGTTCAAAGATCTATCCGATTGTTCTTAGCTCTCAGTCGACAGCGTCAAAGGAAGCGAGAAGAAGAACGTTGAACCAACTTCTTCTTCCGATTTGAAGTAGATGTGCCCTCCGTGTCGCTCAACCAACTCCTGGCAGAGATAGAGACCTAGTCCCGTTCCACGGATGCCAGCAGTGCGCACATTGTTGGCACGCATGAAGCGTCCAAAGAGGAATGGCTGTTGCTCTCGGGGGATGCCCATGCCATGGTCGCGGACGCTAAAGTTCGCTTCCCGCGTCTGCCTTTCCTCTTCGAGCGTCACCTCGATAGGCCCTCCCTGAGGACTATACTTGATTGCATTGTTGAGCAAGTTGGAGAGAACTTGCTCAATGCGGAAGGCATCGACCGTTGCCCATAGATGTGCAAGTGTGGAGTGCAGCGATACTTGATGGTGAGTAGTCGTCGTTTGAAGCCGTTCGATGACCTCTCGGGTCAGGGCCAGCAGATCGGTGGGATGCAGGTCTAACTGGAACTGCCCTGACTGTACCCGCGTCACGTCCAGCAGATCTTCCGTGAGGTTTGCTAGCTGCTGGGTAGCCTGCTTTATTTCCTGAAGCTTGCTGACCTGCCACGCGTCCAATGGGTGATTCCCCTGCGCGGCTCGCCTAAGGAAGAGATCCGCGTATCCTGCGATCACTGACACTGGCGTCCGTAATTCGTGTGTTGCCAGACTGATGAACTGGTCTTTGAGTGCCTCTGCATCCTTGAGCGCGGTCACATCGTGATAGACCACCAGGACCACCCGTTCTTCCAAATTAAGCACTCCGGCCATCTCTTGGGTAAGGTGTGGGAGATGGCGAGGAAGCTCAAAGGGGATTGCGTCCAGCAGGGCTGGGAGACGAGTGCCATCTGGTTGGCAAATCACCATCTGGAAATGAAACACTGGTTCGCCAGACTCCATGGCGCGTCTGGCAGGCGTCTCGGCCAAGAGTAGAGGTCGCCCATCCGTCGTGAAAAAACGGATGCCGTGCAGGCGCAGAAAATCGTCCCCAAGTTGGCCTTGTTGCCATTCTGCACCCAAGGCATCGTTCATAGCCTGATTGGCCAGCAGTAAGCGTAATTGAGGTCCTTGTGCTAGGAAAACCCCGCTGGGCAAGCAATTCAGTATCCATTGGCGGAGATGTAAGCGTGCATCTCTCGCAGCGTGCGCCTTTTGCTCAAGATGTTCCAGGCAACGCTGCTCGGTGATATCCCGATTGATTTCCAGGATGGCGGTGGGTTCTCCTTGGTCATCGCGAGTCAACACATGGCGACTGTCAACGATCACCTGTCTGCCATCCCGGCAGGTGTGGGTGAGTTCTCCTTCCCACTGGCCATGCTCCTGCAGAACGTGATCGACCTCTTCTAGTGACACGGGGAAGCGTGTCTGGAGCAAGGTATGGATGACCTGACCTCTGGTCTCCTGAGCGGTCCATCCATAGAGATGCTCGGCCCCCTCGTTCCAGGAGAGAATGCGACCTTCTGGATCGCGGACTAGGATGGCATCGTGAGCCATGCTGATGAGGTGGTCCTGCTGATGCAAACGCTCAGCGATATGATCGCGTTCGCTTTCAGCAAGGCGCTGGGCTGTTAGATTGCGAACCGAGCCCATTACATACTGCGTGTGTTCAATTAGGATGGGCTTGAGGCTAATATCGACGGGGAATTCGCCGCCATCTTTGCGTCGGGCAACTCGATCTGGCCTGATTCCCATAGGACGTGGACTGGCTGCCTGCATATAACGCGATCGCTGGGCCACATGTGCCATACGACGGCTCTCGGGAAGAAGGAGTTCCAATGGGTGACCAACCAGTTCATCTTGACCATACCCAAAGAGGGTTTCTGTCTGCGCATTCACCCAGGTGATTGTACCTGCCGAGTCGACAACAATTAGTGCGTCTGGAGCGAGATCAAGCAATGCAGTCAGGATGTCCTGCGTCACCGAGGGAAGTGCCATCGGCGTGGTACTTGCTGACGGTATTGGGAATTCACCGGACATTGCGCTCTGTTTTTCTGACTGAAAGCCATTGTTTTGGCAATTCATCATCGAAAGACCCTTCTTTCTCTAGAGCGTTCCATCTTCCAGATCATCTTCCTTTGATTTTGTCCCAGATTGGTGGAGGGATAACATATGGAGGTTAGCACATCAATTGCTCAGAGATGATAGGATCCATACAGTACAAGATGGAATACCTAACAGATTATTTGTAAAAAGTTTTAATGTGCTTGAAGGTACAGCGATCTACCTGAGTGAATGCGCATGACTGAAAAGCTTTAAGATCAATACGTTCACCGATTGTGGGCTAGTGATGCGAAGCTCTCTGCCATAGCATTCTTGTAGGAATTGGCCGCACGGCTCATGCTCGCCAACAAAGCATGAGTCTTGCAAGAACGCGAGATAGCTTTTGCTCGTGTACGTACTGCCACAATCGGAGTGACGGAGTAACCAGAAATGACGGATGGCGGCCAGTCAGAGCCAGTTCGCGTGCTTTGACCACCAATGTTGCATTATCTATCACTGCCATCGATCATCTTACCACTTATGTGAGAGGATATGTCAAGCACAACTGCTAGTAATCGATAAAGGCAGACACGTATGAGCGTCTGGGAAAGATACTCATCGCTCTGACGTCTTCTCTGTGCTAGGAGGCTCTGAATGCGGAAGATGGGAATACACGGTGGATTGGCCAGACGAGCACTTCTTGCCGTTGAGCATAATGAAGCAATGGGGCGGTATTTGGCAAAGGAATGCCCTTGGAGATTGCCATCGTGTTCCACGTTATCTCTGCTTCGGCAGCCTGCAGAGGCCAAGGGCGATGGTGAATGGTGACGCGGTAGAGGCGATCTCGCTGGGAGAACGTGTAAAGGCAGTATCGTTCAACCAGCCAATACTCCAGTGTGTCAGGCTGCGCGTAAGTTATCGATCCGATGGGGCGATAGCTTGCCCTAAAATCAGCGGGTGGTGCACTACCATGCCTGCGATGACTCTGATAGTGAATTGTCTCACCTGTCAGGCGACAACTCATATGAGCATGAAAGTATGGGAGATGGAAGATGGTTCGGGCTAAAGCTACAGCTATTGGATTACCGGCGTCCAGACTGAAAAAGTAGCTACCAGGTATATCATGCATCGTCACATATGTGCGGACATTGATTTCAGCAAATTGTGAAAGCCATGGGAATGGAGGAACGCCACGAGGGCGAACGTGTGTCATAAAAAAGGGAGTGATACTTACCCAAGCTTGGTCATCAAAGGTGTCGAGTGTAAGCACATTGGGGATCAATGGTCGCAAGGCTTCTGAAGCGAGAGGCCAGTGAGCAAATAGGAGGGTATGCCAGATTTGTGTCATCACCCATGGTTCTGTCGGCAATGGAAAAGGTCTATGTTGCACCGTCTGCAGAATGTCCTTGATGTCCAATTGCCACTCCTTTTGGATTGACATTTAACTCAATCTTACTCTCTCCAGCTATTCAAGGTACTCATAGCACGACGAGGGTTTGCAAAAGGTAACTTAACTGGACAAAACAGCAAAAGAAGAGCAGTACAGCAGGCCGATATTCCTCTGTTATTGCTAGAGCGGCACTCTTTGCAAATGATAGTTTTTTCCCTCCCAGTGGATATTATCAGATTGGTTGGGATCGTACCAGATGAAGGTTAATACATTGACCTCAGGATCTAATAAATAAGCCTCCCACAAGCCTGGTGAGACTTCCTTTAAAGGCACATCATAGACTCGCACCCACTCCCCATCACAGTCAACTCCGGCATGGACTATGCCAGGCTCCTTCACACGAACAAGCAGCGACTGCGAACTCCCAATTTCCTGAATAGGCTCTTCAAACGTCCAGATTTGATGACCGTAATTGGGAAGAGTCTCAATATTCAGTTTACGCTCTATCGCACCCATTAATTCAGAGCGAAGAGTCCTGACTTTCTCTCTCTCATTTTCGTCTTTGAAAACCTCAGTGAGGCATGCTAGATACCGCATCGTCGCCTCATAGCCAGTCCCGATTATGCTCTCTCCCTGGTGTTCAGGATGGAGAATGAGCGTCTCTGGAAAGAGAGGTTTGATCTCCTCAGGCCTACGATGCCTCCCAACATTGATGATGATACCTACCTGTTCCCTGAGAACAGAATCGTCGATGCCTTCCCTCTCACCAGCAGCTCCAGGGAAATCGCCAATGAAGATGGATTGGTCAAGAGGAAGATGCAGATACTCTGCCAGTTTGCTCATGGCTTGTCCCTTATTCTCGGCCTGGATTGGTAACAGAACGTAGGCCCTCAATGATGCTACCCACACGTAGATCTGTTTGCCAGTGGCTAGAAGCAAAAACGGAAAAGGGAAGAGTTGGTCCGTCTCACGTAAGACCCGTTCTCCAGCCCAGAAAATATCAGCTCCGGTGTTCAAGCCAAAAAGACCGCCAGCCTCAGAAAGATTTTGCAATGAGTCCACCATATGTTCCTCTATCGAAACTCCAAAGTGTCTATTGAGCGTCTCATCTAGATCTAGAAGGACGATTGGCACTTGCCCCGCTGCAATCATTGTTCTGATCCTGGTTTTTAATTGATCAAGGTTATTTGCAAATGTCAAAATAGTACGCCCCCTTTCTGCTCTTCTATATTAGCAGAGGGCGATATATATAACTACTCATTAGCCCTATTGGCAAGAGGAGATTACTATACTGGAGCAGTTTTCTACTTGTGCTCTTGGGGAGGTGGGGCTTTGTGGCGGGCTTCCTCATGGACCATTCCGGCCAGATTATCAGGAGTATACCGGATGCCTTCTGTAAAGAAAGCATTCACCTGGGCTCCCAGAAGAAGAATCACTGCGAAGTAATAGAAGAAAATTATAAGAATAAGCGCAAAGCCTACCTGCCCTAGATAGCTATTTAGAAAGTGCGTTGCATAGAGCGGGAACAAAGTTAGATAGATTTGCAAGGCAATAGCTGCAAATAGCGCACCACGCCAACTCTTGCTAAAACGGATGTGTGGTCTAGGAACAATGATGTAGATGGCTTCGAACAAGATCCAGGAGACAAGTAGGCTTCCTAGGATGCTGAACAGAGAGAGGATGAAGCCTCCTCCCGGCAGAATTTGAAGTACTGACCGCTGCAAGAAGGTCAGTACTATTGGTGGGATACTCGATGCCACAACTATCAGTGGAATGAGGATAGCGAATAGGACTAACATACCAACTGCCATGATGTTTTGTTGGAGGAAAGGGCGAGGGCGCTGGTGATAAATGAGATCAAAACAGTTCTCCATCATGATAAAAAGACGAGAGCCACCAATGATAGCAACAAGCAATGCTATGATTGCCAGAGGACCAGAAGCAAGCGAGAGTTGTTTACTGTTGATGGCTGCAATTACTCCGTTGGCTACATCATGTTGGTTAGGAAGCGCTCGCTGAATGGCAGTCGTAAGCGCTTGTTTGGCAGCTTGGCCTTGTCCACCTAAGACGAAGCCGAAAAGAGAGAGTAGGGCAATGGTAATGGGAAAGAATGCAACTAGAAGACTGTAGGCCAGTGCTCCTGCCTGCAAGTTCATGATCCAATCATTGAGGGATTTGATTAAAAATTGCAGTAAGGGCTTGATGCCTTTTTGGATGATGGGAGATTGCTCTGCCGATGTCTTTCCCATCTCTTCGATGGCGCGTACTGATTGCTCAAGAGGATTGGCCTTTTTGTCAGATGATTCCTGGTGGTTTTCTGTAGTCACTTCGCTCTCCCCTGTCTGCTGTCAAATGGGGCGATTGCCAAGTCTAAGGCATTGCCGCCACGCTTCTCACTTTTGCTGCCAATACTCCACCTATTTGACACGTAAACCTTCTCCAAAAGGTGACGAGGCTGGACTTGAAGAGGACGATGTGCTTATTTAACTTTTTCATTACTTTTGCGATTTCTAGATTTTCTTATTCTGCAACGTTCGCTTATTCTATGATACCCTTTTTCATCTTTAACTTCTATGCCGATTATTCTTTTTTTCCTCCAATTTCCCCATCATCTATCGCTTTTTTTAATCTCTTTTTGCGTGCTTACCTATAACATTCTTTTTAACTTTCCAACGTTTATAGCTTTTTTTATTCATTTTCCTGTTATATCCTTTTTCATCTTCAACTTTTCCATCGTTTATAGCTTTTTTAATTTCTTTTTGCCGTTTGAACGAGTCATGAAGATATTTTAGGAGTTTATCTTTGTCTTTCTTGTTGGCTGTTGTTCCCTTAACGAAATTATAAGCTCTGTTATATAGATCACGATCGGAAACTATTTGGCGGAGTCCATCAATGAGGTGCTTGGGGAGGGGGATTCGTCGCGGTAGAGTGGGTTTGATCTCGATGAACTTCTGGATCACAGCCTTGTGCTCCTCAGAGAGAGAGGAACCTGTCACCTCCAGAAAGTTATGCCGTTCAGGATTGTTATTTGTCTTTTTCTTATCACTTATCACGTGTGAATTTTCTATTTGTTCATAATACAAATTAATTCTTCTTCGCATCAAAGCTCTTTTATTTCCAGCTTCAACCCATGTGTTTATCCACTTAGAGCATTTGTCTTTTTCAGTTTTATTTAGTTTCAGGGAAGTAAAATCTCTATGAAATGTCGTGCCATTCTCTTCATCATATTGTTTGAGCGTCTGGCGTTTTTGAACTGATGCAATAAGAGCCTTCACAAACGAAATAAGCTTAGTTGCTCTTGTATCTCTCAGATGGATCTCTGGCACATTGGAAGGATATAAACCATCAGAGCCATCATTAGCACCGACAAAACTATTTACAAGCTCTGGACGATAGGTATAGGGATCATTGACCCCTGACGGCATGGGCACAAATGAGGAAAGGTTGGGATCAGCCCCCTCTGTCAGAAGGTTGTGCCGTTCAAGATTGTTATTTGTCTTTTCCTTGTCTCTTTTATGACTTTGCCCGTATCGCTCTTCAATATGATAATAATTCATATAAATCCTGTTTCGTATTAACACTCTTTGTTTGCTATTTTTAACCCATGCCTTTATCCACTCATAGCATTCGACTTTTTCAGTTTTATTTAGTCTCAAGGAAGTAAAATCTCTATGAAATGTCGTGCCATTTTCTTTATCATATTGTTTGAGCGCCTGGCGTTTTTGAACTGATGCAATAAGAGCCTCCGTAAACGGAATAAGCTTGGTTGCTCTTGCTTTTCTCAGATGGATCTCTGGCACATTGGAAGGATATAAACCATCAGAGCTATCATTAGCACCGACAAAACTATTTACAAGCTCTGGACGATAGGTATAGGGATCATTGACCTCTGACGGCATGGGCACAAATTCGGCAAAGGCGTAGAGTGAGGAGGATGGATCGCCGTCACCAACACGACACTCAAAATTTATCGGAGCGAGAATCTCTTCTGTCTGGAACAAAGGAGTGGTTCTGATCTCAGGAGAGTGCCATACGGGCTCTTCATCTGATCTGATCTCTCCTGCAGATGCCAAAGAGGCGGAAGATGTTTGCTCTTTCTCTCCTGTCTGCTGGTTCGTCTGATCAAGGATCTCTCTGAACCAAGCAAGCTCCTCGTCAGAAAAACGAGGGCTCTCTCTTGGGAGGAGAGAGCCTTGTTCCTGCTCCGGTCTGGCCTCGTGAGGCTCAACACGATCTTGTCCGCTGATCACTTGTTCTCGTTCATTTGCTCCTGTTTCTCCTTCTCCTACTTCCAAGTTTATCAGAGCGAGAACCTCTTCTGTCTGGAGCAAAGGGGTGGTTCTGATCTCAGAAGAGTGCCACACGGGCTCTTCGTTTGGCTGAATCTCACATGCAGGCTCCAAACATGCGGGAAATGCTTGTCTTTCCTCTGTTTGTGGCTGCTTGCTCCCATTAATCTGCAATCCTCCAAACTGCTGTTGCGCCTTTCTCTCACGGCTCGTCCTTGGCTTTTTCGTTGGCCTTCCCGCAGCATTGTCAGAGGGAGACCTCCATGGAATGTCTTCTCCTCTTATTCCTTGCCCATCAGCTTGTAAATGCTCTCCCATGTTGTTACCAACACTCTTTACCCGCTCCCCTGTTTTCTCGTTGGGAGGTAATGAATGATTGGCTTCTGCTCTCCTCAGCTTGAAACTTGCTTGACTTGGCACATCCCCGCTAGTAGCAACTGTTTCCGGAAACATGCCATGCTCCCGCCTTAATTGTTGTAGCCGCGTTCCTTCACGGCTCGTCCTTGGCTTTTTCGTTTTCCATCCCGCTAGCTCGTTAGATGAAGGGTTTATTCTTTTATCACCTGCCACAGGTTTTTCCTTTATCGTCTCAGAAAATTTCTCTCTTCAAAGAGGTGTAGCGAGCAGCTATGACTTTGCTCTTGCTTTCCTTTCTCAAGCTTATCTCGCAAGATTGTCTGTTTCAAGGGGGAAAGAGAGACAATTTTCAAAACCGCGAACGACTAGGGCCACAATGGCGGAGATGAAGGTGAGAACCAGGAAAGCAAGAGCAAACCTATCGACTATTGCTCAGAAACCTTTCCTCAATGTGAGCCGTGACGATTAGGAGATGTTATAGAAGAATGATAGTGAAAGAAAGGGAGCGGTCCTATGGCATTAAGAGCACGCATTAGTCAGGTGCCCAATTGGGTGGAGACACCTCCACGTTCTCCTGGAATCCGGCACTGGAGTGGGATGCTAGTTGAGCGTCTACCTTGGCTTGATAAGCTATCTATGCCCTTGCAGCGTTGGCTTTCTCAGGTGTATGGTCAACCGAACCAACCTTCTTATCGGATCAAGGATGCACTCAATGGTGTCTGGCTAGGACATCCTCTCCATCCTGCACTTGTTCAAATTCCCGTTGGGGCTTGGACTGCTTCCCTCGTTCTGGACCTAGCTTGGCTTTCTAAGCAGGAAGATGGGATAGCACGAGGCTCCGATCTTTTGATGTGGACTGGCCTGATCGGCGCAACTGGGGCAGCAGCAGCAGGAATGACTAATTGGGTTGATATCGATGGACCTGAGCAGCGGACAGGAATGTGGCATGCCCTGCTCAATGGTGGTGTGACTGTCTTAAACCTGACTTCTGCACTTCTGCGGCTTACCAAGCAACGTCGTCCAGCAATTGCACTGTCCTCGATCGCGTATGCATTGACACTGTATTTGACCTACATTGGCGGTGAATTAGCCTATTCCACCGCGATCGGTGTAAACCACGTTGCCTGGGAGAGTGGCCCAAACAGATTTGTCCCAGTCATGGAAGAAGCGGCTCTGAGACCAGGCATACTCACACGGGTAGATGTCGCTGGCATTCCTGCTGTCCTGTACAAAGAAGGTCGCACCATTTATGCAATCGCAGCGACGTGTTCTCACCTAGGAGGGCCTCTGGATGAGGGGCGGTGTGAAGATGGCATTATCTATTGCCCTTGGCATCGTTCCGGCTTTCACCTCGCCGATGGCAGTGTCGCTAATAGCCCAGCGGTCTATGCACAACCAACCTTTGCAGTACGCGTGCGCAATGGCATCATTGAACTCTGTCGGCTTGAACATGCCTAATTCTACAGTGGTAGTTACCATCGGAGGATTGGCAGGAGAAAGGCGGTGCCCATTAGAGCACCGCCGAGATGTTTGTTGCCAAAGGAGACAGAGGCGGATTCCAGTCCCTCCTCTGCTCACCTGTTGCCATTTTATCGGGCTGCTGGCCTGCGCAAGCTATCCCGCAAACTGGTTGCCCCAGTCATGTGGACTAACACGGCAGCCCAAGTCACCAGGGCAGCTACGATCCCTATCCAGCCGCCAATGGTGAGTAGAACACGGTTATCAAAGGCCAGCAGTCCTATGGTCACAATGAGGGAAAATGCAAAAAGCAAACCAAGCGTTGGCGTCAGGAAGTGCACTCCCCTCAGCGCTGCGAGCATAATCACACCCAGGAAGACTGTCCAAACTAGGAAGAAGAGCCCAAGAGCCAAATGAATGATCCCACCGATAACCAGCCCCAGTAACAAAACCAGCCCAATGGCTGCAAGGAATCCTCCATAGGAGGAGAAAACTGTTGCCGCTACGGTGTCATTTCTGCGAAATTCCCACATCCCTGCAAGCAACTCGATAAGACCTCCAATGGCAAGAATAGCGCCTACTGCTAACCGCGATCCAGTAGTATTGTACGGGACAATGAAGCCCGCAAAGTAAGCACCTAGGACCGCAGTAGTGAAAGCAAGCACACTTAACCCCAGTGGTACTGGATTGGCGACAGCTGGCATTTCTCCTCCAGGCGTCGCCGCTTCATCTCTAGTTGGGTACCGAGCCATGGTCATACCTCCCTTCGAGAAAGAACCATATGTTCTGTGCATCCCTGTCTCAGAGATTTTTCCTTCTACTGTAAGAATAGACCGACTTGGTTAAAAGTTGGTAAAAATGGGAGGAGATCTCCTCTGCATACCCTTCAAGAAAAGCTGAGATTGCATTTTTAATCGAAATGGGTTACACTTTTGCTGAACAGAAGCTTTATGACATTCCTTGACCGACGCCCCTGGAAAATCTAGCTTGATGCAGGAGGGCACAGCTGTGAAACGTGCTATGAAACGTATATTGACGGTTGAGGATGAACCAGAGATGATCGATCTTCTCACCACGTGGCTTGACAAAGAAGGCTTCGAGGTCATGGTTGCCTCAAGTGGCAAGGAGGCCCTCAGAAAAATAGGAACAGGCAGTTCACCTGACTTAATATTACTGGATATGGGATTGCCTGACATGAGTGGCCTTGAAGTCTGTCGACGTCTGCGGACGATGAAGAAAAGGCCTTTTCCCATCTTAATTCTCTCGGCACGACAGCAACTGGCAGATAAAGTGGCAGGACTCGATAGTGGTGCAGATGACTACATTACCAAGCCTTTCGATTTTGAAGAACTGGCTGCCCGCATTCGTACCAGTCTGCGTCGGACAGAAGCAATGATCAAACGTACAGGCACGATTGCGATCGGAGATCTGCTCATCAATTCTTCGGCTCGGCAGGTCTGGCGGGCTGGAGAGCCCATTGAACTGACAACGAGGGAATATGACCTCTTGGTTTTGCTGGCACGAAATGCCGGGCACGTGTTGACGAAGAGTGCTATCTTTGAGCACGTGTGGGGCAGTGACAATGAGGCCGGATGGGAGGGCATTAAAGTCTATGTCAACGCTCTACGGACTAAACTCAATGCTAACGGGAAACCTAATCTGATTTTTTGTATCCGAGGAATTGGCTATGTTCTTCGGCCATAGATCTTTTTCCTCCACCGTCATAAGGCTGAGTTCATAATTTTAAGCAACTTCTCATGCTTTACTAGTGTCCCTCTCATGTCTTGCCGATAGAATAATAGTGGGTTATCAATCAACAGACCTAGAAAGGGAACCGTAAACTCATGCAGAAAAGTCCCATCTGGAATAGAATACAAGGAAATTGGAAGCAAGTTGCCGGTAATGTGCGCCAGAAGTGGGGTAAGCTCACAGACGATGATATTGCCCAGTCAAATGGCGAACGGGAGGTATTGGCAGGCAAAATCCAAGAGCGCTACGGTGTTAGCCAGCAAGAAGCCAATAAGCAGATTGATGAATGGGCAGACAAAATCAAACTCTAGCCGTTAACTTGTACACAGCTTAGCACCATAGGGCCACCCACCGGATATCCCCAGGCACAAACGACGAGTGCGTCTTGTGGCTGGGGATGTTAGATTAGGTAGAATGACGCATCATATTATACAAAGATTAGATACGCCACTCACTCAACTTCAGATAATGCTTACCGTATTTGTTGGCCAAATCTTTGATTTGTCTGAGCAGATGGATGAAAAGGGGGGTAACCATGTAAATAGCAACGAGAAGCGATAACAATCCAAAAAGAGCTTGCTTTCCAGAAATTTGCATACGAAAGACAAATGGCATCCACAGAGAACTATATTCTGGTGTATACAAGCAGAGTACCTGCATTGCAAACTTATGTTGCAAACAGACCGAAGGTATTGTAACATAGAGGTGAAAGACAGCCCCATCAATGCTGACCCAAGCAGACAGGCAAAAGACCAGAAAGGTCAGCAGATTCACCCCAAGAGAGGCCTCTTTATAACGGATAAGACGCACTGCCAATGCGAATGAAGCAGGAATACAGGCAAACAGGAAATAGCGCGGCCCCCAAAAAAAGTTCCCCCCCCACCATGCCCACCAGCGAGAATAGACCAAGAGTAATCCTACTACAAACCAAATCCACAGAGTATAGACTTGGTAGAGGTCGATCTTTTGATCCAGAGGCCATTTGGACAAGGTTTTGCGGATTGGCAATAGCAATCCTGGAATGTAAAAGAGCAGACCTCTGCCAAAAGAGAAAAGGATCGAGAGCATACCAAAGAAGATGGGATAACTAAACTCTGGCAGACCTGAGTAAGGCATCACAGTCTTGGCACCATGCATATGGTTAAACCCAGTGCTAAAAATACTACCGCGACGAAGCCAGTATTCCATGAGGATACACCCACATGCGATAACAAAGACCAGTGCATATCGCAGACGCTTATTATCAAGCATTTTTTTGAGTAGCAGTAATCCAAGTCCAAGCGCCGTTGCAGGAGTATTAACAACACCCAATACAACAGCTAACCAGCCTCCAATCGGAGTAAAGCGCCTAAATGTAACAAAGACACCAAAACCGACACATAGAGCCGTGAAAGTCTCTCCATAATAGGAAGTTAGATGTGTAGCAAACATAGAACCATAGACAAGCACTAAAAAGAATTTTCTTAAGAGAACTCGATCAACATAATTTCTGAGCAGGAAATAGCTAACAAGTAAACAAAGAGAAAATAAGATTAAATTATAACAACATGTCCACTGATAGGGATTGCCTAGTTTCTCACCAATGAGGAAAAGGGGAGTAGAAAATAAGGGCCCAATTAAAGAATATCTTGAATGTGGATCAAATAATTTATGAGTTAATAATAAATGTGAAATATCACGATATCTAGTTGTTCCATCAGCACCTGCTTGAAATGGCAGTAGTAGCCAAATACCTAGGAGACCAATAATGATCAAGGTCGTTTCAATAGCTGCCTGTAGCATGGGATACAGCTTGAGCGGGGAAACTTGTTGGCCTGCCGTTGATGATCTCTTCTGGTCAACGAGAAGCTCTGTACTTGGACTAGCCTCTTCAAATGTGATATTACTCATTTAAACTATCCTATTACGCCATAACAGTGGCATGATTGAGCTGCTCCAGAGAGTTAGGATCTGACTGCAGCCTTTGAAAAGATGACGGGGTTGCCCGTGTTGGTTTCATGATGATTTGCTCGTCCTATCGTTAAGGTGTCTGCTTGCACCTGCTCTGAAAGGTTTTCAGTCCCTTGCGAATGGCATCTTTGATCTCCTCAACACTAGAACCATCCAGAATGTTTGGATCAGGCAAAATGCATGGGGGAAAACCATTTTCGAGGAGCATTTTAGGCATAACACCAAAAGCGATGGTACGAATGTTACCATCAACGAAGAGGTGCGCTTGATCCAAATCTTGACAGCAACGCACAATGGCCGTCAATTTTGCATCCTCATCATTCTGCTCTTTGGCACTTGTTATCTCTTCGTAGTATTTGTTAATAATAGCATCAGCAATCTCCAGACGTTCCTCTCGCATCATGGCTTTGGTATGATATTCGGAATCGAGTGTTACCCAGTCGCAACTGTTTCCTATAGGATGGCCAGCCACACCATAACGAGCATCTACTTTTGGACCTCCTTTTTGACAGGCAATCTTTTCTTGCAGTTCCTCATACCCCTCACCAGTCACGCAGCCGCTCGCGGAGGGGAAAAGGAAGCCTGTTCCACGCTGGTCGGCATAGCCTAGCTCAAATTTTTGCTTTTCCGCACCCTCCCGCACTTTTCGATATGTTCCTTCAACTGCTATATCATGCAATTGTTGATAATACTCTGCTGTTAACTTTATTGGGCTATGTCCATCAAATTTCAACTTATTGATACATACCCCATCTAACACAGCATTCAACAGCCTCTTTGTCCCAGCGATAAAAGATAGCTCGTCATCAATGGTAAACTTTGGACCATCATTCTTCTGATATCGCTCATCAACGCACAAGCGCCAAGCTTGTTCAAGAGGGAAGTCACGCAGATAGGGAATTTCTTTCCATTTGGAGGAAAGCTTCGTATGAGCTTCTTTAGATAATATGCAAGCTTTATATCTCTCCAATAGTATTTCTACATCTGTCCAATTATTCCAGCCCATTCTTCTAAAATTTTCTTTCTCGTCATTATGCACTCGCTCTTTTGTATCTTTAGGTTTATTAGCATAATATGGTTCTTTTTTTTGCAAATCAGCATATTTATGCTTAATTGTCTCGCTTTTTCGTATTTGCTCATCTATAAATGCTGCAGGAAATTCCACGATGATATGCTATGGGTTCTATATTTTCTCGTAATTCTTTTAATTGTGTCTCCATTTCTTCTACTTCATTTAACTCATGCTGTATTTCTTCAGCTTTCCATATATATTTGTCTGTTTCATATAACTTTTTATTTTTTTCATTAAAAAATTTTTCTAGATTTTTTTCTAGATTTCCAGTAATATCTACAAAATTTAAATGCCTTTTCTCAAAATTAGCCACTAAATCATGTATTAGTTCTTTTCTTTGTTTTATGCATTTATCTGCTGATAATTGGCTATTTTCACTTAATGCTTTACAACTATTTATAACATCTTCTGTCTCTCCTTTTAATTTTTTACGCTCTTCTGCATTTAAACAATTAGATTTCATTATATGATCATTAGTATCTTCATCTCGAGAGTTTCCTGACCCAAAGCATTCACAGTAATAACGCCAGTAACTCCAATCCGAACCACGCTTTGAGCCAGAAGTGCTTCCTGCTTCTCTAGATCGATCTGCTCTGTGGTTACTTCTTTCCATGATTAAATCCTTTTCGTATGGTAAGAAGGTACCAGAGAGAATTTCTTGCCAGGGCTCTAGATTCCTCCTTGCTAGTCAACGTGGCCTGAGAGTGCTTTGCACAAGGCCTGTTTAGAAAGAGTATGATGGATAATTGTTCGGTTGTCCAGGGGGAAATGGGGACAGAAAGGGGCTTAGACTTCATCTAAAATCTGGATCTTGTCCTCTCGCTTCTCGGCTTTGATTTCGTCTACTTCCCAGCGCGATGTCTCTCCCTCTCGCCAAAAGTGCAAGCTCAGTGAACAGGAGCCAACATGCAAATTTTTTAAGGTAATGTCAGGTAACCATGGAGGTAAGGTTGGTTGCACGTAGAGCTGTTTATGCGGGGCATCGGCGCGTAACCCCAAGATTGCCCTGTGGAATAAGATCAGGAACTACGATGATGCGCTCGTGCACTTGGTCTCCGCTCGCATTGTCCAGTTTGCTCAGGAGCATAGCGCAAGCATCTTAGTGTTTGAGCACCTTGGTAACCTCAAGCCTGAGAAGGGCAAGTATAGCAAGCGAGGCAATAGCAAACGTGCATTCTGGATGAAAGGCTGCATCTTCAAATATGCTAAGTATAAAGCGTATAATGTTGGTATTCTCACTAGTCGAGTGAGTCCCAGGAATACCAGTTGTACTTGCGCAAGATGCGGTGCTCCAGTTGCACGCTATTGTGAGGGACAGGAACCCAAGGGCTATCAAATGGGTGCTCCACTGGTATATTGCGCAAAGTGTGGCATGAAAGGGCATGCAGACAGAAATGCCAGTTTGATGATCGGCAATAGACTATTCGAACGCTTCGGTATCATCTTCCAGGAAAAGCCTCCAACTCTTCCGGCGACGGAAAATGAAGAGCAATCTTCAGGTGTTGTTGCTTTCCAAGAGCCAAACGTTCAAGCTGTGAGCCATTCATCCCTTTGGGCGGGGCATGAGAGCGACAACGGGCATGGCACCGCCCAGAGCAGTATCCCAGGGTTGGCTGGGCCTATTCGCGATTTCACCGACCCACTACTGCCCCAATCGAGCCGGGTCTACGACCCAATCGCTCGGGGAACAGACTATGTCGGGGAGTCAGAAGCTGCAGATCTTTAGACCCTGCGGAGTGTCACCATAAAAGTGCGTCCTTGGCTAATGGTAATCGTTGGTGGACCAACGCGTATCTTAATAGGCATCTTTATCACTCTCTGCGCTTTCTGTCTTCTCTTTGTGCCTTTGTACTGAGTCATTCATCAAATGAAAGATCTTACGTCGGTACAATGAGCCAATCCAGATCTCTGGAAAGCTGAGATGACAGAACCTCATTTCCATTAGGGCGAACAACCACATTGTCATTGAGGCGTATCCCACCTTGTCCATTAATATAGACAGCGGGCTCCATATTGTGGACCATCCTACTGCGTAGCACGGCATCGGAGGCTGGATGGAGTTTGGGGATTGCCGTGTGATTGATGGCCTGCAAACCAATGCCATGCCCCAGTCCATGTTTGAAGTATGCTCCCAATCCGGCCTGCTCTATTATAGAGCGTGCTTCCCTATCAATATCACGTGCCATGGCTCCATCGCGAATCAGCTTCAAAGCTGCATCTTGAGCTAGGATACAAGTCTGGTGAATCTTTCGCCATTGGTTGCTGATCGTGCCAGCAAAGAAGGTACGAGTCAGCTCGGCCCAGTAGCCATTGATGGCGATTTCCATCTGGACAGTCACCGTATCACCCAGTTGAATGATGGCATTGGAGGTCAAATTGAAGGCTCGATATGCTAATGCTGCTCGTGGACCAGCCATTACATGCACAAAAGGCTGAACGTTGCGGGTATGAGGTCTCACATAACCAGCTCGCAGTAATGCGGCATAGGTGTGAGCGGCCACATCGGCTTCTGTCGCTCCAACATGAATAACCTCGCGTGCTGCAATGAAACCTTGGAGCGCAACATCCTCGGCCAGCCGAATCGCTTGGATTTCCTCATAGGTTTTGATCGCTGCCAGTTCATTAAGAATAGGGGTCGCATCACGCAGGTAATCACCAAGGAGCAAGGAACGAATCAGGTCGAATGTTGTGGGTCCAGGTATACCAACCTGTGTATAACTCGTCGCAATGGGGTTATGGGCACCTTCGTAGCCAACCACTGCTCGATTGGTGACATGAGCTGAATTGAGCAGACGGCCTAATGGTACGCGTACTGCTTCTATAGCATCATGAATAGAATCTAGTGTTTCTTCTGCAAAGGTCTCGACTTCCATAGCAACTCCTTGTGGAATGAGATCCTGCTCATCGACGGGGACCGCGAGGCGAATTTCGATTTCGCCAAAGGAGTTACGAGAGATAAGACAGAACGAATTGCCCAGGATTGGCTGATAGCCTGTAAACATCAGCAGGTTTTCAGGGAGGCGACAGATGATCGCTCGATAGTCTTCTCCTTGCTCTGCCAATAGCTCTTTTAGGCGCTGAAGTCGTGCGGTATTGAACATTTTCTCTCCATCCGATCTGACTAAAGATTGTTAAGCTATTTACATTAAATTTCAGCAGTTCTTCCGTAATATTGGAAGTCCTCACGGAAGCCGCCTCGCCCTTTTCCAATATGGCTGTAGTCCGTGACTAGTTCAATGGAACGAAGATATTTGACCATCTTATAGCCTAGCTGCGTCTCGACACGCAAACGCAATGGGGCTCCACGCTCCAAGGGCAGCGGCTTCCCGTTCATTTCATAGGCGAGAATGCTCTGCGGGTGACGAGCAAGTTCCATATCGATTGCTTCGTAAAAAAGAGTCTCCTGCGCCTCTCGACCTCCGTGAGGATAGGATTGCATTCCATGCTGATATGAGGTAAAGACTAGATATCTAGCTTCAGGCAGTGCACCACAGAGTTCGAGGATATAGCGCAAGGGAATTCCTCCCCACTCGCCAATTCCTGACCAGCCTTGGATACAATTGTGTAGGGTAATCTGGGTCTGCTTTGGTAACTTGCGTAAATCCTCAAGCGAGAGGTGCAAGGGGTTGGTCACCAGTCCAAATACCTCTAGCTTCCAATCGGCAAAATTGTTCTCTTGGAGGCGCTTGAATTCGTCAGAGATGGGAGGACGACCATTGACCCAGAAGTAGTCCGTGATGTCAGAAGGCTTGTAGTCTTGCCGGGAGGTAATGCGGTGCAGTAAGCCTTGCCTGATCGGATCAACGATTGCTCCCAATCCATCTTGGACCTGCCGCTTATGTCGCAGCGAATACCATGAACTTAGTGCATAAAAGAGGAAAACACAGATTAACGCGATGGAGGCAATAATAATAGAGAGCGTTGGACTACTATTCAAACTGCCAAGCACGATATTGCGAATATTATCCTCAAAATGGACAATGAGAACAAGTACCGTGTGTAAGATTGTAAAAGCTACGAATGCTAACATAGATAAGAAGTGTAAACTGCGTCCAACCTGTCGCCCACCAAAGAGTTTGACATACCAGGGGAAGCGGGCCTCAATGGCTGGTGACATCGTTGCTCCGGTGAGGAGCATAAAGGGTGCCAGCAGAAAGACTACTGCGGCATAGGTCAGTTGCTGCAATGGATCATAGGGACGAAAATCGCTCACTGGTGGAATATGGAAGCTGAGGTAGGTGAGGAGCGTACCCCAACGGGGGAAGATGTCCCAGGAGGTTGGGATGAGCCGAGACCATTCACCAGTGGCGAAGAGCAAGATAACGTAGATGATACCGTTGAGCAACCAGAAAATGACTGAGAAAAAGTGCCAATGGCGTCCCAATCCAAGATTCTGTCCGCCTGGCTGGGCAATCCAAGAGGAAGGACTCACTTCGTCATCCATGGAGGTATAGAGTTGGTCTTTCAGCACCTTACGCTTGGTGAGAGTAAGCCACGCCTTGTCCGGGTTACAGGCATCGTTCCAGTAGAGGCGCGGGTGAGCCCCAAGGATTTGAATGCCACTGCGAATTAAGAGCCCGATAAAGAGCAAATTGATAAAATGCGTAATCCGTAGCCAAGCTAGAAATCCCAGCGAGGCAATGACAAAGTGAGCTGTCATGATGATACTTCCTCCACTTATCCGCGCTGGTGTTGCAGAGATGAGACAATGCCCTCTCTCACCACGTATCACGATATGAGATGATTACCTGTTTCAGTAATCTTCCAACTCCATCGCCAACTAGTCGTCGCGTCCCACCAAAACTTTCCCTCATTCCGACTAGGAATTCTTCGTCATGTTGAGTATCATTGACACCGGATACTCGTTTTGAGTTCTTTGATTTAAAGTGTGCCGGAATTAGGCCTGCAAGGGACGGAAAGGAGTCAAGCGGGTCGAGGTGCAAGTCGGACGGAAGCGATGTGGATGAAAGCTTCGCTGCTGGAAGGTAAGCCCTCGTAATCGCGAGCCAAACGCTGGAAGCGGATCAACCAGCCAAAGGTACGCTTCGACTTTCCCGCGATGGTGTTGAACCTGAAAGCCGCCTTTGAGTCTAGGCAAAAAGCGCTTTTTGCCCTTGATGGTCTTGATCAGGCTATATCACCTCGAAACATTGAGATGATATTATTCTAGGTTTGGCTAAAAGGAGTGTTAAACCCACTATGGGATTAGAAAAAATAGAAAGAAATACAGGTGCTGAAAAATCATCTGAAGTAGATAAGCGGAGTAAAGTGGAAAAGGCAAATGAAACCTCTAACTGGCGACTTTGGAGAAACACGCGATTGTTGTACAATGTCGGCAAGACTGTCCTCATCACAGGACTGCTAGCCTCAAGGATGATCGAGGCAACGAATGTAGAGAGCAACCAAGCAACAGAACTGACTGACCGCATGCGACATTCTTACAACAATCCCCCGGAGGCATATGATTTTTCTCCTCAGCAAGTTGAGCGAGCGGAGAGATGGTACCAAGAAAAAATGAACAATGTTTCCTTCTACTTCGAGGCTCCCAAAGAGGGACCATCGAGCAAAGAGATATCTCAACCAGTGGAAAATCTCTCAAGTGCGCAAGAGGCTCGGGGTATACGCTTGAAGAAGAAGGTGAGACTTGCAAGTTCACTTGACTCTCGCTTGAAGAAGGTGACACTGGGCGGAGAGATTTCTCAATCCACGATGGAGACCCATCAGGGAGAGCAGGACAAGGACAAAGGGAAGGAGCCTCTTTCATCGAATGAGAAAAAGATGAAAATAGTGCAAGATATGATGGAGAAGGTCAGAACCGATCCAGAGGCAAGGGTGCATGCGAGGAGGCTGCTTGCAGAGAGGCGGCAGCTAAAAGAGCAGGAGAGCAGTGTTTCCCATAAGCACATATATAGTACTAAAACAGCAGCGCAAGCTATCCCCTGGACCGAGATCTGGAGCGATGAATTCAACGGTTCCGCTGATAAAGGTGTAGACACGACCCAATGGTTATATGACACAGGTCACGGCTATCCCGGAGGTGCAACGAATTGGGGTACTGGCGAGGTAGAGGCAATGTCGAATAGTATCTCCAATGTCTATCAAGATGGCTCTGGTCATCTCATCATTAGGCCCATTTTTGATGGTAGCACTTGGACTTCTGGACGCATCGAGACGCAGTCAGCCAGCTTCATGGCACCATCTGGTGGACGGTTAGCCGTCGAGGCTTCGATCCAGTTGCCGCCCGGCATCACGGGTAATGCGGCGCAAGGCTACTGGCCAGCTTTTTGGATGCTTGGTGCTGCATTCCGTGATTCTTACACTAACTGGCCGAGCATTGGCGAGATTGACGTGATGGAGAACATTAACGGTGGAAACACCGTATATGGCACATTGCACTGCGGTGTCGATTCTGGCGGTCCATGTCACGAGACGACTGGTCTGCAAGGCTCAACATCTTGCGAGCCAGTGAGCTGTCAGGACGGATTTCATACCTATCGAGTAGAGATTGATAGAAGTACTTCTCCTAAAGAGATCCGCTGGTATCTGGATGGCGTACAATATTGGCAGGTGTCTTCTAATGGTACCAATATGGATGCCAAGACATGGACTAATACCGTGGATCATGAGTTCTTCATTGTCCTAAACGTTGCGATGGGTGGACAATGGCCAGGTAATCCAACCGCATCCACTTTCTCTGGTGCTCCGATGATCGTTGACTATGTTCGGGTTTATCAATCGGATAAAACTACCCCAACAACAAACAATAGCATTATCCCAATAACAAGCGGCTGCAACACTAGATCATCACTCACTGCCAGCCTTCTTGGGCTTGCCGCCAGCGGGCTAGCTTTCATCTAGTCATGCTCCGCAATACCTCCCCGCCCGATTGAGATGATATATTGGATACTCAGAGGATGCTGAGACGCTGTTCTTCAGACATCCTCTTATGAAAGAAGCGCCTTCCTTTCTCACAGATGTGAGACTGAGTGGAGGGCAGACGCGTGCTATAGCATGTAGGTCTGTCCATGCCATCACGCTTGATGATGGCACACCACTCAGAGAGAAACATGAAGAAACCGAACCAATGGCTGCACCTGATTCCAGCAGGGCGGTACATGCTTGCCATGATTACCCTGATTGGTCTGTTTTCAGCACTCCTGCTCATACTTCAGTCCTATACGTTCAGCCTGATTCTTGATCGTGTCTTTCTCTTGGCACGATCGCTTCCTCAGGTTTGGCACCTCATGCTGCTCTTCTTGGGACTGCTGCTTGCACGAGCTTGTCTGACCTGGACGCGAGAGATTGCAGCTACTCGTCTGGCTTATCGTCTCAAAATGCATGTGCGCCAGCAATTGTTGGCTCATCTCTTCGCGCTTGGGCCCATTCCTCTTACAGAAGAGCGTCGTGGAGAATTGATGAGCACATTGGTCGATGGCGTTGATGCCATCGGCCCCTATTTCAGTGACTATCTTCCACAACGGCTGCTTGCTGCCCTTGTTCCGGCTCTTGTTCTGGTGATTTCTGTTCTGGGTGGACGTGCCATCTGGCCTGATGTTGCTGGTGATGGTCCCAATATTGCCCTTTCTTCTCGCTATGGTAGGCATCATGACCAAAGCGGAGACTCAACGACATTGGCTCTCTCTACGCTTGATGAGTGCTCATTTCCTTGATGTCCTTGAGGGATTGATGACTTTGAAACTTTTTGGACGCAGCGGCGTGCAGGAGGCACGGATTGGTCAGGTGAGTGAGCGTTTTCGATATACGACGATGCGCACGTTACGCTTGGCTTTTTTCTCATCGTTTCTTCTCGAAGAAGGGGCTGCGATCAGCACGGCGATTATTGCCATTGAGGTTGGGTTGCGCTTATTGCTTGGACAGCTTGTCTTTCAGCCTGCCCTCTTCATTTTTCTCCTCACTCCCGAATTTTTCCAGCCACTCCGTTCGCTTGGGGCCATATATCATATCGGGATGGCTGGCTCGACGGCTTTGCAGCATATTCATGACGTCCTCAAGCTTCCTGTCTCTCAACAATTTGCTCTCTCTTCGTCCGATGGGCAGAAACCCAATGAGGCTAGCGTCTTCGATCCCATAACCTTCGAGCATGTTGCTTCGAGCTATGATGATCAACGTCCTGCCCTGCATGATGTCTCCTTCCATCTTCTCCCTGGACAAAAAGTGGCTCTCGTCGGACCAAGTGGCGCTGGCAAAAGTACGATCGCAGCCCTGTTGCTTCGCTTTATCTCTTGCACCAGTGGTCGTATCCGCGTTGGTGAAAGGGATCTTGAAAGCATACCGCTTCGACAGTGGCGTGCTCAGCTGGCTTGGGTTCCACAACATCCCTGCTTGTTTCAGGCTACCGTGGCTGAGAATATTCGCTTGGCTCGTCCCCAGGCTACATTGGCAGAGGTGATGGATGCTGCCGATCTCGCCGATGCCCATGCGTTTATCTGTGCTCTCCCACAAGGCTATGATACCTTGATTGGAGAGCACGGCACTCGCCTGAGTGGGGGAGAAGCTCAAAGGATCAGTCTGGCAAGGGCCTTTCTGAAAAATGCTCCTCTGCTGATCTTGGATGAAGCTATGACACATCTGGATGCTGTAACTGAAGCACAAGTCTGTGATGCTATGACCCGCCTTCAGCAAGGACGCACTGTTCTCACCATTGCTCATTATCGCAAGACTGTTCTCGATGCTGATCTGGTTGTGGTTCTTGACCGTGGGCAGGTGGTTGCTCTCGGTCAAGATGAGAGGCTCTGGCAGCACTCAGCATTCTATCAACAGTTGATGGCAGATTATTAGGAATGAAAGAGAGAAAGAATATGCCAGAACTTTTCCATATGCTCTCCCGGTTATGGCGGCAGATGCGATCCCAATGGGGCTGGATGGTACTGGCAACATGGTTGGGATTGCTGACCATGATCAGTGGCATTGGACTGGTGATGCTCTCAGCCTATTTGCTCTCAGAAGCTGCCTTGCACCCTCCGTTGATGGCTATTGCTGTTGCGATCGTTGGTGTCCGTTTCTTTGCTATCATTCGGGGAATCTTTCGCTATTTGGAACGCCTTATCTCTCATCATGTTACTTTTAGCCTTCTTACACAGTTTCGCATGTGGTTCTATCGCTCATTAGAACCGTTGGTTCCAGCTCGTTTGATGACCTTGATGCATGAGCGTGCCGCGAGCTTGACCAGTGGAGATCTCTTCAGCCGTCTGGTTGCCGATGTCGAGACTTTACAGGAATGCTATGTGAGAGTGTTCTCACCTCCGCTAGTCGCTCTGATCATTGGCGTACTTATGTGGTTTGTCCTGGGGGCCTATAACGTGTTTCTCGCGCTGACTTTTGTCACTTTTTATGTTCTGGCAGGCATTGGCATTCCATTGCTCTCCTCACTCTTGAGCCATCATGTAGGACAGGAAGTTGTCGCTCTCAAAGCTGCCTTGCATATGGATCTGATGGATAGCCTTCAAGGCTGCGCCGACCTGCTGGCTTGTGGGCGCGAGGAAGAACAGATGCAGAAAGTTGCAACAACTAATCGCAACTTTCTATATGCGCAAGCTGCTCTCTCCCGGATTCGTGGACTGCAAAATGCTCTCCATCTTCTCCTAACAGATGGATGCACATGGGCCATGCTCTTGGTAGCGATTCCTTTGGTGCGTAGCGGACAGCTCAATGGTGTCTATCTGGCATTGCTTGTCCTCGCGGCTCTTGGGAGTTTCGAGGCCATCCAGCCTCTTGCTTTAGCGGCGCACTACCTTGGCAGTACTTCCGCAGCGGTCCGCCGACTCTTCGAGGTCATCGATACCCCTCCTGCCATTGTTGAAAGGGAAGATCCTTCACCTGTTCCTTGTAGTTATGATCTGGAAGTCCATCATCTGTCTTTTCGCTATACTCCTCAGTCTCCTCTGGTCTTACGCGATATCAATTTCTCGCTTCCCCAAGGACAATGCTTGGTGATTGTTGGTCCCAGCGGGGCTGGCAAATCTACCCTAGCTCATCTGCTGTTGCGCTTGTGGGACTATGACCATGGCACGATTTTACTTGGAGGACATGATTTGCATGCTTATCGGCAGCAGGATATTCATCATCTCTTTAGCGTGGTTGAACAACATCCTCACCTCTTTAATGCTACTATACGCGAGAATCTGCTCCTGGGACGGCCCGATGCTAGTATGGATGAGGTTATCCAGGCAGCACAACAAGCTCATCTCCACGATTTTATTCAAACGCTTCCCCAAGGATACGAGACTCCTATCGGGCAAGAGGGTCTCAAACTGAGTGGAGGGGAGCGGCAGCGTCTCGCTCTTGCACGTGCCTTCCTCAAAAATGCTCCCTTGCTCCTCCTTGATGAACCGATGGCCCATCTGGATGCTGTTACGGTACAGCAGGTTATGTGCGATCTGCAAAAGTTCCGGCAGGGACGGACAATGGTCATTATCACCCATCACCTCACCAAGCTCACGATGGCAGATCACATTCTTGTTCTGGATACAGGAGAGATCAAAGAACAGGGCTTGTATCCATATGGCCATCTGGCACTTTGAACTCGACAAGCCTAATAAGTAATGGTAAACTTGAGTAGTGTTGTTGTGATGGGTGAAATGATAATAAAGCTTATTGCAACATAGAAAAATAACTATCATTTGTAAGGGGGAATAGGATATTTATGGGGGATTGGGATGGGAAAATGAAGCATCTAGCAGCGCTTGCGCCAGATGATTTTGTACGGTGGCTAGTGCCTGATGGTCACTTCGTGAGAGAATTACCGACCAATTTTGCTAGTCGGGAAATTGATGGGGATGTGCTGTGGGATATTCGCATCAAGAAAAAGCCGACTTTGCTGCATCTAGAGTTTCAGGTGAAACCAGAGACTAAGATGGGATATCGGATGTGGGAATACAATGTGGAGGCTTGTCTCAAATACAAGCGGCCTGTCCACTCAGTTGTCGTCTATTTGCAAAGGCCAGGCAGTCCACAGGCTAGGCCTCCCTATTGCATGAGGTTGCCCAATGGAAGAAACGTGCACGAGTTTTGGTACGATGTGGTAGAATTATGTAAGGTAGATACCGAGCAGCTTTTCCAGCGTGGACTCAAGGGCTTGCTGCCGCTGGTTCCCTTAACGCGGGAGGGAAAGAGACGGCAAGCAATGGAGCAAGTAATAGAAGAACTGCTGGAGCCAGGGGTACGGAATTCAGAGGGTTTGCTGTGGCTGACGTATGGTCTAGCCGGATTAGTGCTCAAGAAGGAAAACGATAAGAATTGGCTGAGAAGGAGGTTTGGTATGCTTAAAGATATTCTGGAGGAAAGCTGGACATTTCAGGAAATGCGCGACGAACTCAGTGAGAAACTGCGTGGTGAACTCCGCAACGAACTGCGTGGTGAACTCCGCAACGAACTGCGTGGTGAACTCCGCAACGAACTGCGTGGTGAACTCCGCAACGAACTGCGTGGTGAACTCCGCAACGAACTGCGTGGTGAACTCCGCAACGAACTGCGTGGTGAACTCCGCAACGAATTTCTGCTGGAAGGTAAGGCTCAAGCTATCGTAGATGTTGTACAGGAATGCTTTCCTGAGCTAGCTGAATTGGCAAAAGATGTGGTCGCAAACATCACCGATCTCACTCGGTTGCGCCATCTCTTGGTCAAGCTCAATAGTTCCGCTCACAGTGCTGAACAGGCACGTCAGATACTCCTTGCTTTTAAGCAATAGACAACAAAAGGCTTTTGCTATGCTTCTCAAAGATATTCTGGAGGGAAGCTGGACATTTCGAGAGATGCGCGACGAACTCAGTGAGAAACTGCGTGGTGAACTCAGTGAGAAACTGCGTGGTGAACTCCGTGACGAATTCCTGCTGGAAGGTAAGGCTCAAGGTCTCGCGCAAGCTATCGTAGATATTGTGCAGGACTGCTTTCCTGAGCTAGAGCAATTGGCAAAAGATGTGGTCGCGAACATCACCGATCTCACGCAGTTGCGCCATCTCTTGGTCAAGCTTAATAGTTCCGCTCACAGTGCTGAACAGGCACGTCAGATACTCCTTGCTTTCGCACAATGATCAAATTTTAGGTGTCGTGATGCCGCTGAGTGGGTTTAGGATGCATGAGTGACGGGAACGCTAATCTTAGTGAGATTGATGGCTCTGGCTGTGGAGAACTTGAGAGTGTTAGGGCCTGCTTGCAAATTCACGATCACTTTTACCCAGCGAACTGTTGGGGATGTCCTGCGGTTGCTGATAGGGAAGTTGATGGTCTGCGTATCGCTGTTGACGCTCAGTGATGTGGTGCTATAACCATTGATCTTGTGGGTATCGGTATAAAAAATCGTCATTACCTGTGGTCCGGCTAGAGCTGCTTGGACGTTGTTAAACTGGAGGGCATTACCTCTAGCAAGGTAGGTCGTTTGAGGGCCTTCGCGACCACTAATCTTGAGCATGACAACTCCATGTGCTGCGACGGAGGCTGTGTAGCTGTTGGAGTGACTGCCCCGATTGGCATGGGCCCATAAGTCACGTACTCGGGCTGGACCTGTTGCCAGACCAAGATCGCTCCAATTGACGGTGATACTGGCTGGCGACGTGTTCCGATTGAGCAGGACTACAGCTCGCTGGCCCGGCGTTTTGAGCACCTTGGACCAGACCTGCAAACCGGGTGTCGGTTCGCTCACTTTCGTTCCCTCAAGCCCCAGTGGGTCTTGGTCGATAGCGATCACTTCACGATTAGTCAAGATGTTCTTGGTGGTGTTACTCATGGTGGTAACGTCATTGCCTGCAAGGAGTGGAGCGCTTGCAATCGCCCACAAGCTGAAGTGAGATTGACTCTCGGTGTCTGAGAGACTGGGAGCACCGACCTCCATCATATCAGGATCATTATAGCCTCCCGGTGCTTGGGCGGTTGGGTGGCTAGTGGCAATATCGAAATTGTTTAGGATACTGCCCCAGGAGGCATTGATGTCGCCAGAGGTACGCCAGAGGTTGCCTGTGGTTGGTCCCCAATTCCATGGATTATCAACCCCCCAGTTGCAAATACTAAAGCCCATGGGACGACCTGTCTGAGCGGTGGCAGAGGCAATGGCATCACGGATCTGACCATACTGAGTAGGTGCGTCCAGAGGCATTGACCAGCTGCCGCACCAGTCAACTTTGACATAATCAAAGCCCCATTGCTCGAATTGTAAGAAATCTTGCTTATAGTGTCCATAACTGCCTTGATCGCGTCCTCCACAGCCACTAGCACCAGCATCGGTATAGATACCAGCCTTCAGACCCTTGCTGTGGATATAGGAGGCGAGGGCTTGCATGCCACCAGGCCATTTTGATGTGTCGATGGTAATATTGCCATTGGCATCACGTGTGCCACTCCACCACCCTTCATCGGTGTTCACGTACTGGTAGCCAGCCTTTTTCATGCCACTCTTGACCATTGCATCAGCGGCCGCTTTGATAGTTGACTCATCAATATTGTTGCCATGGGTATTCCAACTTGACCATCCCATGGGTGGGGTTTGCAAGACTTTGGAGGCGAGGGCATGGGCAATCTGTGGATGGCTCGCAGGTGAGACAAGAAAGGACAAGCAGGCCAGAGTTTCAACGATAAAGAAGTGTAGGGCAATGCGCAGAGAGATGCGGCTACTAGATACTGGGACTCTCTTCTTTGGAGAAAGGCTCTCATTGTACTCTTCGCGACAATCCTGTGTGATGTTTATAGTACAACCTCCCTGTGCGTCGTTGAACGGAGCCGATGAGCATTGAGAAGATAGGAGTTCAGATTAGGCACATGATGGTTTTCGCAAGAAGGGTCTGGCCATCTGTGCATCTGATGTTTTTCTGTCAATTCGGAAGCAGAAGATCATCTTCTCTCTTGCTTGAGTATATCTTACTGCAAGTTGACAGGTCTCTGTGGGGGGAAAGAGGGACAATTCTTCACACACATCTCTCGTTTCAAGCTTCTCTGAGCCCTTCACCTAGTGCCAGAACGGGCCTCTGTCGCCCTCTTAGCCTGCATTGAGTCCAATCTGTAGCGGACAAAATAGATAATGCTCACAATCTGACAGGGAATCCCAATACAGATGAAAAAGATGCCGAACGGACTTACGGGATTGAACGTAAAAGCTCCAACCGTTAAGCAGAACCATGCCAAGCTGAGGAAAATGCAGGGCCTTCGTCGAAGAGGAAACCATAGCTTGAGCTGGTGCTTCGATCATACCTACGCTCCTTTCCTTTAGAGATGCTCAATTTCTTTACCATGGATACGCGGGACAAAGTTTTCTCCTTTGAAGACAAAGAAGAGGAACCAAAGAGCAGGAATGAGAAGCATCATGCCAATCAGCCCAACGACTAAGAGCGCCAGCAAGGTTATCGGAGGGCTGGCAGTATTAGAAATGGTTAGATCGGGTGGGATAAGGTAAGGGAGCTGTGAGAGTCCCCAGGTACCGAAAAGGGCTCCAGTTTCTAAGGAGACGAGAGCACGTGCTAGGCGAAAATGCCAAAACCAGAGGGCTGCACCTGTGGCAATTCCGAGTAGCATTGTGATCGCTACAGCCCAGAGCGCATGATCGAGCATGCCTCGCCAGAGGATGGGCGCTTCTGTTGGCGCGAGCAGGAGTCCAGCTAGGCCCAAGCATGCCGTCACGGCTCCCGCAACTAGGGCTCGTAACCGAAAGGCCCTCATTAGGTCGGGACTGTTTACTATCTGTGCTTCAACCGTCAGAAAGACGGCCGCTAGAGTCGCACAGAGCGCAACCCCCATCAAACCGACAACGATGGCAAATGGAGTGAGCCAAGCACGAATTAATCCAACAGGTATTTGCCCCGCTACGATGTGTAAACTCCCGCTTGCAACAGCTGCGGCACTGGCACCAAAGAGAAAAGGAGAGATGAGACTGGCAAGATCAAAGGTCTGCCTCCAGACTTGGCGCAATGCTGTCGCGTGCAGAATTTGAGAACGGAAAGCAAAGGAAGCTCCACGCATCACAATCCCAATCAGGATGAGCACAATTGGAATAAAGAGCGCTGTGACAAGTACTTGAGTCACAAAAGGAAAAGCATTAAAAAGGCCAACAATCAAGTAGGTAAGCCAGACATTGTTGGCTTCCCAGACAGGTCCAATGGCCGCTCGGATCAGGCGACGCTGCTCCCTGCCTGGGGAGCCAAAGGCTAAGCCATCCCAGAAGCCCGCGCCAAAGTCAGCTCCCCCAAAGATGGCATAGATAATCATCGAGAGCCAGAGTAAAACAGCGATGGTAGAGGCAAGGATCATGTGATGGGCTCCAGTCTGGTAGGTTCTTGCGGTTCCGTCACTATCAGTTCGGACCATGTCTGTACCGACGGACGTCTGCGAGCAAGTAGAATGAGCAGAATAATCAGAGTAGCTCCAAGTACGAGATAGATGAAACTGAAAACGATTAAACTGACTGTCATCCATGGATTGGGAGTGACAGCAGAGCTAACACGCATCAGGTTGTAAATAATCCAGGGTTGCCGTCCTTCTTCGGTGGAAATCCATCCTAGCTCGACGGCAAGAAAGCCACAAAAGCCACTCAGGATAATGCACCACAGAAGCCATTTGCCAGTCGGAATGGTCCCTTTGCGTTTGAGGTAAAGAAGCCAAAAGATGCCTGCGGTGAAGAACATGAATAAGCCACAGGCAACCATGCCGTCAAAGGCAAGATGAACTATTGTGGGAAATTGTGGCCAGCTCGTGGGTGGGAAGGCATCTAGCCCCTTGGTGTATGAATTGAGATTGAAGTGAGAGAGTAGGCTCTCCCCATAAGGGATTTCAATGGCCCAGCGTGTCTGACCAGTATGAGGGTCAGTGATGCCTCCAATATAGATGGGCAAGCCGCGACCAGAGCGCATGGCTCCTTCCAAGGTAGCATATTTTGCAGGCTGAACGCGCATGACGGAACGGACATTGAGATCCCCACTGAAAATCTGAAAAGGGATCGCAGCTGCACCTAGTGCTACCCCTAAGAGTAGCCCTTTGAGGTGGTAATCATCTCGCTTGCCGCGCAAAAGTCCAACCGCGTAGATAGCAGCAGTACCAAAACCAGTGGCAACATAGCAAGCCAGGATCATATGCATAGTCTGAAATGGGGTATTAGGATTGAGCATGGCGGCGAAGGGGTCGATATTGGTCGCTTTGCCCTGAATCAGCTGGAAGCCAGCAGGGCTATTCATCCAAGAATTGGCACTGGTAATAAACCATGCTGAGCTACTGCCGCTGAGCACAATAGGAATGGAACAGAGCCAGTGGACCCATGGGGTAAGACGGTTCCAACCATAGAGATAGAGGCCAAGGAAGATCCCTTCCATAAAAAAGGCAAAGCCTTCGGCAGCAAATGGCAAGCCAATAATGGCCCCGCCACTGCCAGCAAAACGCGGCCAGACCAAGCTAATTTCAAACTCAACAATGTTGCCAGAGACGGCACCAATGGCAAATAAGATGGCAAAGGCTCGCGTCCACTGACGAGCTAGAGAGAGCAAAGGCTGCATCTTTACGCCAGAGGGCTAGCCCTTCCGCAAGACATAGCAGGACAGGCCAGCCAACCCCTAAAACGGAGAAGATGATATGGAAAAAGAAGGAGATGGCCATCTGCCATCGGGCCGCATCGAGATTGGTGAGCATACCGTCTCTTGCTCCTCGAACCTATAACTTCATCTATGCCAAACTTTGGCAGGATAGGAGACTCTTTTCCCCTATCACGTTGTGGTGCCTTTGATTGTTTCTCAAGTGTTCGTCGGTGTCTGCCAACAACTATGCATTTTCGAATTGTTTACAGATTTACCCTTGATGAAAAAAGGACGAGAGAGAGAGAGAATTCGTTCAGAGTTGTCCGCGAGCAAGGTAGGTTGGCAGAGGCGGAAAGCTGTACCAAATCGACAAAAGTCTGGTAGAATAGGAAAATAGAAGAGCTGAAACGACTGCAAACAGGCTCTGAGATATAGAAGAAGGGCGTCTCCGGGCCTGTTGTCGGTTCCTTTTTAGCAAACCCGCTATAGGATGGCGGGAAAGGAGTAAGCATGGAATGCGCGTCGGTTAAAAAAATTATCTCATGGTTTATCCTCGTTATAATTGCAACGGGTTTTTCGGGGAAGGTTGTGTTCGCAACAGGGATCAGTCGGTGTATGGGCTTCGGCATAGTGAGCGCATTCAATGTCTTCGTTTTGGGTAATGATACCCAGAAGGGGACGGAAGTTGGAGGGTCACTGGCCGTTGGGGGCGATGCTAGCTTCTCGGGTGGTATGGGGGTTGGCACCGCTCTGAAACCTTCCACCACTCGTCGGGATCTGATCGTCGGTGGCAATCTGTCGTTCAATGGCGGCAGTGTGGCCGGGGTCATTGTCTATGGCGGTAGCTACACCAAGGGTTCGTCAGTATACTGAATGGGGCCTTCCGAGGCCATCCGATCAATTTTCGCAGCGCCGCACAGGCTCTGCGGCAGGTAACTACCACATGGAGCAAACGGCAGGTAAATGGGGAGACGATAGTGAGCCGCGGTGGTCAGATTAGTTTCACGGGAACCGATCCCAACTTTGACGTGTTCGCGGTCTCAGGCGCCGTTGTGGCCAACGCCAGAAGTCTGTCGATCAAGGTGCCATCTGGCGCGACGACGCTGATAAATGTTAGCGGCCCGGTTAGCCAGCTGAGCAATGGCTCTCTGAGCTTAAGCGGGGCTAGTGCGGACAATGTCATCTGGAACTTTTATCAGGCGACTAGGCTGAACTTGTCAGGAATTAGGGTAGAGGGATTCGTTTTTGCCCCAAGAGCGGCAATCTTCTTCGACAATGGCCACATCGATGGTATGGTGGTCGCAGGTTCGCTAGAAGGTGGCGGGGAATTTGGGGATACCCTGTTCCACGGCTGTGTCCCGTTCAAGCAGGCTGCGAGCTGGTAATAGGAAATGCCCTCTCGATTTGGGAGGGCACTCTAACTTATAAATTACCAAAGATGTATATAGTAGGTAAACCAAGCAATACATCCACCTATAGCGATCGCAGCACAGGCTAGTAGTATTATCCGCTTGCCCTTTGTTACCCATATAGACACTTTTGGCTTCTGAGAGCTTTTTCTGGGAAGATATTTTCAACTCACTTGAGCCTTCATTTGAGACTTTCTTACTGCAAGGCGACATAGTGGTGACGGGCTCAAAAGGAGTCCTGGCTAATAGGCCAGTACACCACCTCTCTAGGATTTGAATACTGCTGTTGATAAAAGTCAGCCAGATTGTGGATCGTCGTCAAGTGTTCCTGTGCCTCAATCGCAGAAACACCAATATCTGCTAGTATCCTAACCACTGCAAGATCTCTTATATGATAATCACGGTGCTGTGGAGCTTCTTTTCGATCTTCCATAGCAATCTTCAGCAAGTGGATCTCTTGTTCTGTGGAGAATAAAATGTCCTTTTCGCCTTGTAGCTCTTCCTCAAGGCGACTACGGTAGTACTCTTGGTATTTTTGAATAAGTTGTCGGCTTTCTTCGGTAGAAGGGAGCTTCCCTCCTCTTTCTTTGGCGATATTCCTGATTGCTGTTTGAGCAGATTTTTCTAATTTCTTGCTAAGATTTCCCTCGTGAATGGTAAGCAACGCTCCCTTCCCAGATTGCTCATTTATTTCTCCTACATCATTGAAAGCTTCCATCTTGGCATCTTCCTTAAGTACTTCCAAGAAGATGTCATAATTAGCGGTCTCCTGTTGATTTGTGTTCTGTGGCACAGCATCATTCTCGTCTTCATCGTGGTAATTACCTATCACTAGAGTAATCCTTTCTATGCTTGCAGGAGGCAAATACACATTCAGAACAATGTCGTAAGAGCTGTTGTCAAAATAAGGGAGCCAATGGTTGAAATGGATTTCATCCATGGTGACGATCCAACATACTAACGCAGTAGAGATAAACGAGGCGCTACATGACTTGCTATATTAATAAGTATAACTATGGATCAGCATATGTCAATGAGACAAATGTTCCTTTTGTTATGTTGCCTTGACTTGGCTTGGGGGTATCACTATGAAGGTTTGAGCTTGACTTGGAGTATACTGATAAGACGGTAGGCGACTTTGGGGTATGAAGTTCATAACTTATTCAATGCTGAAATTACTCTATTAGCTCTCTTTAGAGTCTCCTGAGTGACAGTCTTTAAATCCTGAACTACGTCAGAATAATCCGCTTTGTTCCTGTCAATACGCATACGTTCCAAATCAAGTGCTATCTTCTTCATGTTCTTTTGTTGATAATATTCTTTTACCTCTTTATGTACATTCACATCTCTAGAAACTGATATATTCCATTTATCACGTAATTTGAATTTTGCGCTATGAAAAGCAGCGTAATATGCACGGCTAATTGCACAACGTAGCTTAGCATCTTTATGTGGAGCGTTTTCTGATTCTCTAAATAATTCTTCTGCGATAATAAGATAGTGCAACCAATCAAAACTCATAAAAACTCCAATGTAATACACAAACTTCCTTGTGCTCGATCCATATTCTCCATCCACCAATCTTCGTCAAGCTTGTCAAGCGATTTCAGAAGCTTTTTTCCGCATTATCTTTTATAGTAATAAATATTACTAATTGTCTTTCGTTGGCGATTTCCGGTCCTTGACAACCTCAAGAAAAAGAGCTGAGACTGGGAAGTAGGATCGAATATGATGATAGGCCTCTTCTAGCAATGGGAGCAAAAATTGTTTTTTTTCAAGAAAAATCACTATTTCTGCTTTCTCTCGAAAAAGGTAGTGGCATTCAAGCTGATGAAGCTCAATCTTCGGGTTCTTGCTCTGCTCATGAAAGTTCATCCCAGAAAAAGCTGGTTCTAAAAGAGTGCTCAAGCCATTTGCATCTCGATTTTCGTCTCTCTTCGTTTTTACAAATAGAGCATTAACAACAGTTGAATCAGAAGGGAACTCTTCTCTCCAAAGTTGGGTCTGGGGAAAATTCTCTATGAAGGTAGAAATCTCTCTCCAAGAATATCCTAATCCTAGAGATGCTGGCAAGGTTACAGATAAGCTTGGGCGAAAATTTTCCTTCCTGGTTTTCTTTAGTGAGTATTCTCGTTCAGAAAAGAGAATACTTTGTGTAGGTCGGTGGGGATTTGAATGAGATACCATCTATTCTGCCTCCTCTTGAAACAACCCTCTTAGTCTATCGGTAATACAAGCCTCAAAAATGTCCTCTATCTTTTCGTGTGCCTGCTCTACCCATTGAAGTGCTTCATCTAAGGAAACCGTTTGAGGTTTTGCGAGAAAATAATCGAGACTTAGTATCACAGCAGAGTGAGTTGTTAACAGTTCAGGTTCTGGCAAGGCTGCTAGCTGAAGGCTTAAAATATCCCTTGCACCTTCGTAAGCTATTTGGCCCCCTAAGACAAAGGAGTCAAGTTTGTGAGGGAACTCGGGTCCAATAAAAGGACGAAACTCTAGATAGTCCTCTAATCTAGCATCTTGGTCTGAATCTCAATGCGATTAATATAGCGTAGCCCAAGACGTTGGATCGCTTTAGGCCTAGCGACATCACAATACTCATGAAACCCTGTTTGTATCAATGGGAGAAACTCTGACCAAGAAGAATAAGGGTTCAAAAGGTGAACTGATAGAAGATGAGGACCTATTTGCAAAAGAGCTTTTTCGTCTGGACGCACAAATTGCAGAAGAGGAGCAGATCCAAACTGCGGTGGAATATTTCCTCTATCACCTTGGATACCCAGGGTAGAGCTTGCCGCGTGGCGACGTGTAGGAAATTCATTGTGTACCCTATCATAAACTAAACCAGGTACAGTGAGATCCCATTCTGACTGGTCTTCAAACTGAAATTCGCATATAGATTTAGCAATGGGAGAGTTCTTATATCTTCTATTCATGCAATTGGTGTCCCTTGAAGTAAGTCTAGCCTCTTTGTTTCTACTTGATAAAATCTTCACGACCATTATAGCACAAAGCTATACTAGATATAAGAAATTGCAATCAATTTTTGAGAAATTATAAACTTATAAAAACTAATAACGTTAAAAAATTATATTATCAACAGAAAATCGCAAATAATGCCTCGCCGCTTTTTGTTTTACAAACAATCCACAACCACAGTGGATATTCAGCCCACACCGTGGTCTGTGGGCACATGATAGTACTTACTGTACCCCCTTTCTACACCTCTTTGTGACATGTTTGTGATTTCGCAACTCTAAGCGCTTGAAGCAATGACAAAAATGCGGTATTGTATCTTTGACTAATGGTTGACCTTCTGACTGAAGCGAGAGTTTCAAGCTCAATTCTAGGTCACAAGAAGTGGCACCCTTAGGGAAGAATATAGTGTAAAAAAAGCCCTCTGAAAAATACAGAGGAACATGCGTGAAGGAGTGTGTATGGATGCGTTAACTTTGGCCCGCTGCCAGTTTGGCATCACCACTATCTACCATTTTTTCTTTGTCCCGCTTACCCTTGGGCTTTCATTGCTAGTTGCTATCATGGAGAGTATCTATGTACGTACTGGCAACGAAACCTTCAAGCGTATGGCGCAATTTTGGGGACGACTGTTCCTGATCAATTTCGCTATGGGCGTCGTCACAGGGATTGTGCAAGAATTTCAATTTGGGATGAACTGGTCTACATATTCACGTTTCGTTGGCGAGATTTTTGGTGCACCGCTTGCCATTGAGGCACTGCTGGCTTTCTTTCTGGAATCAACTTTTTGGGCGTCTGGCTATTTGGCTGGGATAAGCTCTCTAAAAGGTTGCATCTGACCACCATCTGGCTCGTAGTAATTGGCTCTAATCTTTCGGACTCTGGATTTTGATTGCTAATTCTTTTATGCAAGAGCCAGTAGGCTATACTATCCGTCATGGACGGGCGGAGATGACGAACTTCTTTGCCTTGTTAACTAACTCCAATCTCTGGTTTCAGTTCCCACATGTCCTGCTGGCTGGCTTGACGACGGCTGCCTTTTTCGTCATAGGTATTAGTGCCTATCATGTTCTTAAGCGCAGCAAAGATAGCGAACTCTTCCGGCATTCCCTGCATATTGGCGTTGTGACAGCTGTGATTGCTAGCTTCCTAGTAGCAACCGTGGGACATCTTCAAGGGCAACATCTAGTGCAATCACAACCCATGAAGATGGCCGCAGCTGAAGCACTTTGGAATAGTGAAGATCCAGCCCCGTTGTCTCTCTTTGCCATTGTCAATGAGCAACAGCATAAAGATGTATTTTCGATTAACGTTCCTGGCCTTTTGAGTATTATGTCGTATAACAAAGTTGACGCAAAAGTGCAGGGCATTAATGATCTCCAGGGCAGATTACCAGCACAAATACGGTCCTGGCGATTATATCCCACCCGTGACTGTGACTTATTGGAGCTTCCGCACCATGGTTGGAGCTGGGACGCTAATGGTCTTACTGTCGTTAGTTGCTCTGTTCTTCCTGCTCAGGAAGGACTTGAGCAGAAGCGTTGGCTGCTGTGGCTTTTCTTGCCTGTAATCGGTCTACCCTATCTTGCTAATACTGCAGGCTGGATTATGACAGAGATGGGACGCCAGCCCTGGATTGTCTTTGGCCTCCTCAAAACTGCTCAGGCAGTTTCGCCTAATGTCAATATGGCATCCGTTCTCATATCACTCATCTCTTTTACGCTCATTTATGGAGGTTTGGCCGTTGCCGATGTCTATCTGCTCGTCAAGCATGGCAAAAGAGATCCGATTACAGAGCACACAGATGAGGGCGAAGAAACGGCATCTCTGGTAGAAGCATATTAAGTTGAAGGGAGTACTTACGATGGGTCTCAATGTCTTATGGTTTCTCCTGATCACCGTACTGTTTATAGGGTTCTTCTTCCTAGAGGGCTTCGATTTTGGTGTGGGAATGCTGCTGCCGTTCCTGGGGAAAAACGATGCCGAGCGGCGCGTGGTGATCAGTGCGATTGGCCCCTTTGGGATGCGAACGAAGTATGGTTGTTGACAGCGGGCGGGGCTATGTTTGCGGCATTTCCTGACTGGTATGCGACCATGTTCAGTGGTTTCTACCTCCCACTAACCCTGATGCTCCTCGCCTTAATCATTCGTGGTGTGGCATTTGAGTTTCGCAACAAGGATGAACGGCCCGTTTGGCGCAACTTCTGGGACTGGATGATCTTTATAGGAAGTACGTTGCCCGGTTTGCTATGGGGCGTGGCGATAACGGATGTGATTGAAGGGGTGCCAATCGACGCGCAGATGAACTACGTTGGAGGTTTCTGGAACTTGCTGAATCCTTATGCACTGCTGGGTGGATTGGCCTTCGTGGCACTGTTTGTGCTACATGGGGCGATCTTCTTGAGTCTCAAGGTTGAAGGCGAGATCCAAACAAGAGCTTATCGTGCAGCTAGCCTCGTCTGGCTTCCTGCTGTGATCTTGGTCTTGCTCTTCGTCCTTATTGGCTATCGAACCACCGATGTCTTTGTCCGATGGGGTATTGATCCTGGCATAGCACCAGTGGGAGCTGGAATTGCTTTGCTCTTAGCTGGCTGGTTTATCAAACAGCAGCAAGCAGGCTGGGCATTTCTGATGACGGGTTTGACCATCGTTCTTGCGACACTGACTATCTTTCTGGGTCTGTTCCCGCGTGTGATGATTTCTAGTCTCAACCCTGCCTGGGATCTGACCATTGTAAATGCGTCATCCAGCCCGTATACACTGACCGTGATGAGCTGGATTGCGCTTACCTTCGTTCCCATTGTGCTGGCCTACCAAGGTTGGAATTATTGGGTGTTCCGTCAACGACTTAGTCATCCCATAGACCACTAGGTCTAATACCAATTTGCATTCTGGCAGATAATTATTAAGCACGGATCAGTTCTTGTGAGAATGCTACCACCGAATGCAAGTTGGTGTAAGATAGGTATATATATGCTCTCGCCGCACTATTTTGTCAAAGATCATCAGCTCGTCCGTTGCTCTTGCCACACTATTTTGTCAAAGATCATTAGCACGTCCGTGGGGTGCTTATGAAATATACAAAACGTCTTCTCCGTTATATTGGTGGTATACGCCCATACTTGGTCACTCTGGCCATCTGTACTGTTCTCACGGGAAGTCTGATTATCCTGCAAGCACACGCTTTGAGTCAGATTGTCAGCGGGGTCTTTCTAGAGAAAGGTTCCCTCACTTGGCATAGTTCGCTGATCAGGATAGTATTGCTCTTATTGGGCGTGATTGTAGTTCAAGCTCTGCTGGTATGGTTTAACGATGCATTAGCTGGTCGCTTGGCGGGACATGTCAAAGTGGCGTTGCGTCAAATACTTTTTGAGCGTTTGCTTGCACTAGGACCACGTTATGTGCAAGGCGAACGGAGCGGCGAATTGGTGAATACGGCTGTCGAAGGTGTGGAGTCGCTCGATGCTTTCTTTCGCCAGCTGTTGCCGCAAATCTTTCTCACTGCCTTTGTCCCGCTGATCGTCCTGATAGCGGTTACGGTCACCGACTGGCTTTCGGGTCTCGTGCTGATTGTGACCGCTCCACTTTTGCCCATCTTCCTGATGTTGATTGGTATGGCTGCGGATGCTCAGGCCAAACGACAATGGCAGCAGATGAGTTTGATGAGTGCCCATTTCCTTGATGTGTTGCAAGGTCTGCCAACGCTCAAAATCTTCGGTCGGGCACAGATACAAGAGCAGCATATCCGCAAAGTGAGCTTGCAGTTTGCTCAGACTACACTGCGTGTATTGCGCATTGGCTTCCTTTCCTCATTGGTTATGGAGATGGGAGCAACTATCTGCACAGCTATTGTCGCGGTCGAGATTGGCTTGCGTGTTCTCTATGGTCAAATGGCTTTTGAGCCTGCTCTCTTTGTACTATTGCTTGTCCCTGAATTCTATCTTCCTTTACGTCAGCTAGGGTGCATCCTATCATGCCAGTATGAGTAGCAATGCGGCATTTGAGCGGATCTTTGCCATTCTTGAGACACCACTTCCTGTTTCAGCCCAACTGACAGTATCTCAGCAGTCACTGCAACAAGGCATGGAGGGAGAAATCCGCTTTGAGGAGGTATCCTATACTTATGATGAGCAACGACCAGCTCTGCATAGCGTCTCCTTCGCCATTCCTCACGGCAAGAAAGTCGCTCTCGTTGGGCCAAGTGGCGCTGGCAAGAGTACTCTTATCCACTTGCTCCTGCGCTTTATTGAACCAGAGGATTGGGCATATTATGATCAATGGCGAGGACCTCCAAGCTCTTCCTGCTGCAGAGTGGCGCAAACAAATTGCATGGGTGTCACAACGTCCCTATCTGTTCAATGATACTGTCTACGAGAATATTGCCATTGGTCAGCCGGAAGCAACGCGAGAGGAAATTATCACAGCGGCAAAACAGGCATATGCTCACGAATTTATTCAGGCTTTGCCGCAGGGATATGAGACAATTATAGGTGAGCGCGGAGCATGCTTGAGTGGAGGTCAGGTCCAACGACTGAGCTTGGCACGAGCATTCTTGAAAAATGCTCCCCTCCTCATTCTGGACGAAGCAACTTCACAGCTGGATTCCCAAACAGAGAGGCTTATTCTTGCCGCTACTGAGCAGCTCATGCGAGGGCGAACTGTGCTGCTAGCTGCGCACCGCCTGAGTACGGTCTCTGACGCCGATCAGATTATTGTGCTGATGGTGGATGCGTCATCGAGACTGGCATTCACCAATCTTTGACACAGCAGAGTGGCCTCTATCGGCAATTGGTGAGGGCATATGAGGGAGAGTGCGTATGAACAAGACTTTGCGACGCCTACTAGCTCTGGCAGTACCACTCAAGGGATGGATGATGCTGGCAAGTGTTTTGGGATGCTTGACGGTTGTAAGTGGCATTGGCCTGATGGCAACTTCGGCCTATCTGATTTCTGCTGCGGCTTTGCATCCATCTGTTGCTGCACTCAGTGTGGCAATCGTGGGAGTACGCTTCTTCGGCATCGCACGTGGCGTGTTTCGCTATCTCGAACGGTATCTCTCACACGCTGTCACTTTTCAGTTGCTGGCGCGAATACGCGTCTGGTTCTATCAGACACTTGAGCCTTTAGCTCCTGCTCGCCTGATGACGCTACGTCGAGGCAATTTGACCGCGTACTCAAGTGGGGATGTGTTGAGTCGAATGGTTTCAGATATCGAAACGCTCCAACACTTGTATGTCCGTCTGATCGCACCACCGATTGTCGCCGCTCTCGTCGGTTTGCTGATGTGGTGGTTCTTGGGAGCTTTTGCCGGGGGAGTCGTTCTCGTCTTTCTGCTCTTCTATCTCATGGCTGGCATTGGAGTTCCCAGCCTCACTTATGCTTTGAGCCAGAGGACAGCCCAACGCATTATCCAGATACGGTCAGAGTTGAATACGGTGTTGGTCGATGGCATTCAGGGGTTAGCTGATCTCATTGCCTTTGGTCGCGAAGTAGCCTATGCCGAGCGTATTCAGAAACTCAATCGCAGCTTGGTGCATCACCAGACGAGGCTGGCTTGGCTGAATGGGATGCAGAATGGATTGGGCAAGCTCCTGACCAATCTGGCTCTCTGGACGATGCTTATCGTGGCGATTCCACTGGTTCGCTCTGGCCAGCTCAATGGGATCTACTTGGCATCGCTGGCCCTGGCAACGGTTGCTAGCTTCGAGGCTGTGCTGCCCTTGGCTTCTGCGATGCAACAACTTGGTAGTAGCCAGGAGGCTGGAAAACGACTCTTTGAGATCGTCGATGCATCTCCATCTGTACGCGATACGGCAGCAGTCTCTCCAACTCCTCAAAGCTACGATCTCGCTGTACAAAACCTTTCCTTTCGCTATGCTCCTGACGCTTCTCTAGCACTGGAAAACATCAGCTTTACTCTTCCACAGGGTCAGTGTTTGGCACTTGTTGGCCCAAGCGGAGCTGGCAAGTCTACGATCGCTAATCTGCTCTTGCGCTTCTGGGACTATGAGCAGGGGAGTATCCTGCTGGGAGGTTATGAGTTGCGAGATTATCGTCAGCAAGATTTGGCTCGACTTGTCAGTGTGGTCTCTCAGGATACACATCTTTTTAACACGACGATCCGCGAAAATCTCTTGCTTGCTAGGCCTGAAGCGGGTCACCAAGAATTGGAGCAGGCGGCACTACATGCTTGTATTCATGATTTCATTGAGTCGTTACCCCAGGGCTATGAGACACGAGTAGGTGAACAGGGGTTATGCTTGAGTGGAGGAGAGCGTCAACGCCTTGCATTAGCGCGAGCTTTCCTTAAAGATGCACCTTTGCTCATTTTAGATGAGGCAACGGCTAATCTGGATGCGCTGACTGAGCAAGAGGTTTTGCATGCTATTCAGACCTTGCGTCAGGGTCGCACTACGCTGGTGATTACTCACCGACTTCCTGGATTGGCCATGGCTGATCAGGTGATTGTGTTGGATCAGGGAAGGGTAAAAGAGCATAGTATGCGTTAGGACTGCTAGCTATCCCCTTGACAAGGCAACAAAACTCAACTAAAGTGACACATAGCAATTCGATTATCTGTGTGTTCACCTTCAATACTAATAGCAAGGGGAAGGTTATGTCCGAAGAAGTAAAAATCATCCTTGAATTCTCTGGTGAAGTTCAATCTCTGCTTGACGAACAAGGCATCGATCTCTATCAGGAGATTCAGCAAGAACTTCCGTCCATTCGCTTGCAGAAACAATCAGATCCAGAGGCCCTCTCTGGGAGTAGAGATCTAGCGACAGTCATCCTCGCAACAGCAAGTCTGGTCTCTGCTCTTACCCCTGTGATCATCCGCATTCTCAACCAGATTACACCAGCCCATCGTGCGCAAACATGGATTGTCGAAGAAACAGAAACGCGCTATCCAGACGGAACAACGACTATCCAACGCAAACGGGTCCTCTCAAGCAACGAGGCGCGCTCTCTCGGTCAACCAGCAGACCAACAAACACCAGCTAAACCTGTCCTACCCGAAGTGACCAAAGAGATCAAGGAGCCATGAGTCAAAAACGCTATGCCTACCTGATTGGAGCGAATGGTCCTCAGACCGAGCATGTGAAAGCTTCTCAAATATGCACAAAGAGATGCACAGCGTCTTGCAGAGGCATTGCTAGTTCCTCGTTGCAACTTCACCAAGGCTGAGTGGACAATCGCTGAGAGCCCACAGCCCACCTTGGCAGGTTTAAACCGCTTGGTCAAGCAATGCGAGTTTTCTGACTTACTGCTCGTCCACTTCTCTGGGCATGGCAATTACGAGGGTCAACTTTTCCTTGTCTGTAATGGCACAGATGTTGACGATTGTCTTTCATCAGCTATCAAGGTCGAAGACATCAAGTCCTATCTGGACAAGTGTAAGGCTCGCCACAAGGTCCTGATACTTGACTGCTGTCGTGCGGGTGGTGCATATGCAGGCCCATTCAAAGGTGATGAGGGCATCAAGCGTACTCTTCAACAATCACTTGGAAGTTCCTGCGCTCTTCTCTTGGCCTGTTCACATGGCAAGACAACACGTGAATTAGATGCATTGGACGATGGAGAAGGAGCAGGTTTTCTGTCCTGGGCTCTGATAACTGCCTGTACATCACATTTCCAAGAGGTCGCTGGGGGCAGTGATGCTCTCTCGCTCATGGACATCTGGCATTGGATGCCAACTGCCCTTGAAGAGGCGAATGGCTTGTTGAAGCCAGGAGAGGAGAAACTTCATCTTCCAATCCTTGTGAATGAGATGACACCAGGTCATGATGGGGAAATCTGGCTGACAAGAGCAGCGAAGGGCTTACACTCCCAAATCCGCGCCTGATGATCAGCTAACACGCAAAAAATATCTAGAGAGTGTTTACAAACGCTATAGCTCCGTGACTTTACCCCTGGGTCCTGCTGAAGGCTTTTCCCTACACGCTGTATTTCAACCTTTAGAACTCCGCCGTGATCCTCTTGCTGCCGAGGACTTAGATCGCAAGAAGCGCCGTCTATTCCTAGGAGAACGCCTGGAAGATGAAAAAGACGCAGCCCGTTCCTACTTTCAACGCAACGAGAAAGAGCTGGCTGATGAGAAGCAACGACCTATCATAGCTGAGAACGGAGAGGATGCACTCACAAAAAGCCCACAGCGTCGTGTCGTGATCCTTGGTGGTCCAGGCACAGGCAAGACAACAACTCTCAGACATATCACTGGTTGTCGAGCTAAAGAAGCACTTACTGATCCCAATGCTCCCATACCCATTTTCCTCTCACTAGCCGATCTTGCCCGCTCTCAGAAGACTTTGCAGAGCTATCTGGTAGATCTCGTTGAGGAGCTGGGTGTCGAGCGCACCTATGCCGAGACCCTCTGGAAAACTATCCAGGCTGGTCAGGCATTTGTCTGTCTGGATAGCTTGGATGAGGTTGAGTTTCGAGATCAGCGTCGCCAAAAACGATCGAATGGGTGAATGCATGGGCCGCTGAGTCAGGTAACACATGGGTGATCGGGTCTCGTTTCACCGAGTACAAGGGAGGCTCTTTCAAACATGGGCGATTTGCTGAATGGGAAATACTCCCTATGGATCACCAATTGCGGCTCGAATTGGCGAAGCGTCTCCTCCCAGAACTGCAACGACTCCTACAAAATGTACCAGAACAGTCACAATCTCCAGCGACCTTCGTCAAGCTGCTTGAAGACCATCCCCAAGCCGCAGCCTGGGGAGAAAATCCTCTGCTCTTTAGCTTGGCGGCAGTAGTCTTTTTGCGAACTGGAGGATTGCCCACAAGTCGAGCAATGCTCTACCGCGAGGTGATTGATGCCATCCTCAAGACACGCGAGGCAAGTCCTGTCTGGCAAAATGTATTATTACGTCTATTGACTCAATTTGCCTTATGGCTCCATCAGAAAGGGCGCGTCTTCACTATCGATGAGTTGGTGAGCTTTTTAGCCCATTCTCAAGAGAAATCCTGGGAGGAAACAGCCGATTTGGCTGAACGTATTCTCAGATCAGGCATGATGGAGCCCGTTGCTCGCCAAACCTATGGTTTTAGGCATCTGACCTTTCAGGAGTATCTAGCAGCAGTTGAGCTTGCCCGGCGGCTGACACATCAGGATCAAGCCACGCGAGATGAAGCTTGGGAGTCTGCATGGAAAAGGCGCACATACAGTCGCTGGACAGAAGTGTTACGGCTGATGGTTGGCGTGCTCTATCAGCAACCTGGGAACAAAGGGAAACTAGAGGCTCAGCATTGGTTACAGGAGCTTATTGGGCAACGATCCACGGAGGAGGGTGATCCAGGAGACCTAGGATTAGCACTGGCACTCAAATCGTTGGCAGAGATTACTAAAGCAGATGAGAGAGAGACGATCAAAATAATACAGTTGGAGAAGGATGTCCTCTTTACTTGGTTGGAGGAATTTTTGCAGGCGGCAAGACTTCAACAAAAGGCAAAACTAAAACGACTTCAATCCTTGGCGAGGGACGTGTTTCATATCTATGGACAAGAAGTAGATGAAATTATGAGCCATCTATTAAAAAGCTTGTGGGATTCGAACAAAAATATACGGGATGCTGCATGTAAAGTCTTACAAGAAGTAGGGCAGCGAGTACCTGTTGAGCCGTTGCTTGAAGCACTTAATGATCTAGATCCAGGAGTGCGCCGGGCTGCGATAGAAGTCTTAGGGACACAAGGAGAGCATGTTCCTATAGAGTCGCTACTGGCTGCTTTGCTAGATCAGTATGAGTATGTACGTGAAGCTGCAGTGAGAGCCTTGGGGACGCAAGGAAAGCGTGTGCCCTTAGAGCCACTGCTAGAAGCCGTTCACGATGAACAGTGGAGAGTGCGCCGAGCTGCTGTAGTAGCTTTGGGATTGCAAGGGAAGCGTGTTCCCATAGATCCACTGCTTGAGGCTTTACATGATATGAGTGCATGTACAAGAATTGCAGCATTGAACGCTTTATTGGCACAAGGAGAGCGTGTTCCCATAGAAGCTTTACTAGAAGCTTTGTATGATGAGGACTATGAGGTAACTCTTGTGGCTGCACAAGTCTTGGGAATGCAAGGGAAGCGTGTTTCCATAGAGCCACTGCTAGAAGTCTTGCATGATAAAGATGAAGAGGTACGTCAGGCTGGGGTAGAAGCCTTGGGATTGCAAGGGGAGCGTGTTCCCATAGAAATTCTGTTGGAAGCTTGGCATGATGAGGATGAGGGGGTACGTGGGGCAGCGGTGAGAGCCTTAGGACTGCAAAGGGAACGTGCTCCCATAGAGATTCTGCTGGAAGCCTTACATGCTGAGCATTGGTACGTACGCTATTCAGCAGTAGAAGCTTTAAAATCGCAAGGAGAACGTGCTCCCATAGGGGCTCTACTGGAAGCTTGGCATGATGGAGATGAGGCGATGCGTGAGGCAGCAATGAAAGCCTTGAAATTGCAAAGAGAACGTATTCCCGTGGAGCTTTTAATTAATGTCTTACACGATGAACATGGAAATATATGTCAAGCGGCAGGAAAAGTCTTGGGAACACAAGGGGAGCATATATCCATAGAAGCTCTGCTTGAAGCTTTGCATGATAAAGATGGGAATATACGTGGGGCGGTGGTAGAAGCCTTGAGAGGCCAAGGGGAACGTGTTCCCATAGAGGCTTTGCTTGACGCCTTACATGATGAGGAGGAGTGGGTACGTCGTGCAGCAGTAGAAGCCTTGAGAGACCAAGGGGAACGTGTTCCCATAGAGGCTCTGCTTGACATGCTGCACGATAAGGAGTGGAGTGTGCGTGAGGCGGCGGTGAGAGCCTTAGAACAGCGAGGCGAGCATGTTCCCATAGAGGCTCTACTTGACGCCTTGTATGATGAGGATGAGGGAGTACGTGGGGCTGTGGTGAAAGCCTTGGAAGTGCAAGGGAAGCGTGTTCCCATAGAAGATCTGCTTGACGCCTTACATGATAAGAATGAGGGGGTACGCTGTGCAGCAGTAAGAGCCTTGAGAGGCCAAGGGGAGCGTGTTCCCATAGAGGCTCTACTTGACGCCTTGCATGATGGGTATAGGAATGTACGCGAGGCAGCGGTAGAAGCCTTAAGAGGCCAAGGAGAGCGTGCTCCCATAGAGGACCTGCTTGACATGTTGCGCGATAAGAAGTGGAGTGTACGTGAGGCAGTGGTGAAAGCTTTGGGCGTACAAGGGGAGCGTGTCCCCATAGAGGCTCTGCTTGATGTCTTACATGATGAGGATGAGGATGTACGTGGAGCAGCGGTAGAAGCTTTGGGACTGCAAGGAAAGCGTGCTCCCATAGAGCTTCTGTTAGAAGCCTTGCATGATAAGTATGGGAATGTACGTGAGGCTGCAGTGAAAGCCTTGGAATTGCAAAGGGAACGTGTTCCCATAGAAACTCTGCTTAAAGCTTTGCATGATCAGTATTGGATTGTACGTAGAGCAGCAGTGAAAGTCTTAGGAAGCCAAGGGGAGCATGTTCCCTTAAAAATTCTACTTGACGCCTTGCATGATGAGTATGAGAGTGTACGTGAGACAGCAGTGCAAGCCTTGAGAGGCCAAGAGGAGCGTGTTCCCATGGAGGCTCTGCTTGACGCCCTGCATGATGAGGATTTTACTGTACGCAGTGCGGCAATAGAAGTATTAGGAGAAAAAGGAAGTAATGTTCCGATAAAGGTATTGATTGATGCTTCATATGATGAGCATGGGTATGTCCGGCAGACTGCAATAACCTCTTTAGTAGCGCAAGGAAAACGAGTACCACTAGAACCATTTTTAGATGCATTAGGCGATGAAGATTTTAGAGTCAGAGGTCCAGCAATAAAGCTATTAAGTAGTAGAGCCCCTGATGCTCTAGCTGATGTAACCAATGAAGCACTTGCCATCCTCAATGGACAGCCTGCTGGCCCCATTCTTGGCTCCATCGCTAAAACCTCCTTCTGCAAATTGGCTGGTGAATTGAAACTCCCTCTACCAGCCATACTCAATGAGTTGACAGAACTCCTTAGCTGGCCCCATTGGCAAGTACGTACCAACGCAGCCAAGGCACTCGGCTCAATACGCCGCACCATTCCAAATGAGGCTATTTGCCATCTCCTCGAACTGCGGCGTCAAGATCCCGTGCGAGTTGTGCGAGAGGCCGCTGATGATGCTTTGGCAGAGATCCTCTCACTGGAAACTGGGATCGAGGATGATTGATGTGGGTAAGCCACTTTAATATGCCGCGCAAGGTAGGACGTCCGTCACGGGCTACTGCCACTATCCAAGATTAAGCTCGAAGAGGAGAGCGTCATTAGTGTGAGCCTTCAAGATGCGGTCTTGCTCAACACGCTTAATGCTGGAAGCTGAAAACGCTTGAATATTACATAGAGGTAATGTATAATAGAGCCATGTGGAAAATTGAATACACGGATGAGTTTGAGGAATGGCTTGATGGTTTGGAGCGAAAGCAACAAAAGCAAGTAGCTGCGATTGTTAGTCTTTTGCAGGAGAGGGGCGTGAGTCTTCCCTTTCCCTATTCCTCTGGCGTATTTGGCTCAAAATTTGAGCATATGCGCGAACTGAGGATACAAAGCAAAGGCAATCCGATACGGATTTTCTATGCTTTTGATCCGAGGCGATGTGCAATCCTTTTGATTGGCGGAGATAAAACAGGGGACAATCGATTTTATGAACGTATGATTCCCATAGCAGACAGACTCTACGAGGGATATCTTGAGGAATTAAGAAAGAAAGGGTTATTATGAGTGGTCATCATCCAATTTCTGAGCTTTTTGACCGCTTTTCACCTGAAGAGAAGCAGGAAATAGAAGCAGAGACAAACAAGCTACGTGAGGAAATGACTCTTCAAGAGCTGCGTAAAGCGTTAGGGATTGAGCAAGGGGAACTAGGAGAGATACTTGGAGTCAAACAAGCTGCTGTTTCTCGCATGGAACGCCGCAATGATATCCTCCTGAGCACTCTCAGAAAAGCTGTCGAGGCTATGGGAGGTGAGTTAATCATCATCGCACGTTTCCCCAATGCAGAGGTGTGCCTGAATAATGGATAGCGTTGAGAAGAAAAAGGCTTGTCAACTGATGACGAGCCTTTCTTTTTGTTGACAGCAAAGCAGCCTGATGTAAGTGCAGCTATTCTCTATGCTGCCAGCGGTGACAAAGTGAGCAAAATCTGGTAGACTGACTCTTGGGAAAGGAATGACAAGTCGGAGAGAGACAAATGATACAACCAACTGACCTTCACGGAAGCCGAAATTGGGGAGATGATGGGAATATAGGGAGGTCGCGCAATATTGTGGCAAGTGTAGGCAAGCTGGCAAGCACGCGGTCTTGTTTTAATAAACCCTATTCCGATTCGGAGGGAGTGATCTTAGAGACCAATACGCAGACGGATGCTTCTCACCTCACCATGACACCAACCGGAATAGAGTCTAATGAATAAATGTAATCGTACAGCAAAGGAACCCCAAATTGATCCAGAAAGTAAAAAAAACCAAAATAGAAGTAATCCAAGCAGGGATGGGAGTCCGTGTGTCAGGATATGAAATGGCAAATAAAGTAGGTAGCATAGCAGAACAATATGACTTACCTGTTTTGGCAATGGTTTCAGGTACAGGTCTTTCGGCTGTGTTATTGTCAGAAATACAAAGGGGTGATGAAAAGATAATAAACGCTGTAAAGGCTTTTCCAGTACCCGCGATCGCCGAGAAAATCCTGCAGGAACATCCCATGCAACCCGATGATCGATTAAGACATCTTCCTCCCATGCCGGAAGTTTTATTTGATAAAAACCATGAAGAAGCGAAAGCTAAAAAACTGACTGAAATATTAGTTGTAGCATCGTTCGCAGAGGTTTGGCTGGCTAAAAATGGACACCAGACGCCGGTAGGCATTAATTATCTTGAAAAACTTCAACCCTCTCATCCGGCTGAGATATATGGCGCAATGCTTGCAGGGGTTAACTATATAGTAATGGGCGCGGGGATTCCCAATCAAATTCCCAGCATGCTGGATCAACTTGCGCATAATGAACCAGCTACCTACGCTGTTGATCTCGATGGTACCGATGAAAAAGCTTACGTTACATTCGATCCTTCAAGTATTATTCCGAAAAGTCAACAGAGACCTCTTGAGCGACCGTATTTTTTTCCAGTCGTTACCAGTAATATTCTGGCCAAGTATCTTGTAGAGAAAGTTGGAGGGATCGATGGACTGGTCATCGAGCTACCGGAAGCTGGCGGACATAATGCTCCTCCCAGAGGGAAGCAGCGTGATGAAGATGGTGTGCCGCTCTATGGGCCAAAGGATTATCCTAAATTGGATGAATTAAAAAAACTCGGCATACCTTTTTATTTAGCAGGCGGGTTTGGGAGCCAGGAAGGTTATCAGTCAGCGCTGGCAAAGGGGGCCGCAGGTGTACAGATCGGGACTCTTTTTGTGCCTACCGCAGAATCAGGATATTTACAGGAGTATACGGATCAAATGCTGAATTTAATTGATAATAACGCTTTAGAAGTAAAAGCCAGATATGAATCTCCCTCGGGATATCCTTTTAAAATAGCTGAAGTTTCCGGATCTGTGTCAGAGTCGGCAGTTTATGCCCAAAGAAAAAGAAGATGCCGATATGGATTTTTGAGAACATATTATAAAGATAAACAAACCGGCAAAATAAAAGGAAGATGTCCTGCGGAACCTGTCGCAATATTTGTCAGTAAAGGTGGAAGTGAAGCTGAAACAGTGGGACAGCAATGTCTTTGTTCCTGCTTATTAGCGGCAGCGGGTTGTGGGCCACAAGGAGAGAAGCCGCTCTTTACATTAGGAGATAACTTTATGCCTATCAAGGATATCAAACGTCGTCCGGATGGCAGGTACGGGGTAGAGGAGGTACTTTTGTATCTATTCACCTGCATGCAGTGACAGACCGACCTCGCAATGATCTGCCAGAAGAATAACTGCGATTGCTAGAAGAAATACGTAAGCGATCTGACTTGAATAGCGAATAGCGCGAGGAATAAATCCAGCGCTTACGTGGCATTTGGTGGCATATGGAACAAACGTCCACAACCAGCAGCAAAGCGGCTTGACGTAAGTGCAGCTACTCTCTATAATACACGTAGTCAAGATACCAATGACACCAACACATGGTACACAAAGTCACACCAGCAGAGGAAGCACAATATGGCAGAACACATCGGACAACAGCTTGGGAACTATCGACTGATCAAGCTCCTGGGCGAGGGTGGTTTTGCTGAGGTCTATCTGGGTGAGCATATTTACCTGAAAACGCAAGTTGCTGCTAAAGTGCTCCAAGAGAAGATAGAAGCTACGTTTGTTAAGGATTTTCTCAAAGAGGCTCAGACCATCGCAGCCTTGAAACATCCCCATATCTTGCGAGCGCTCGACTTTCGGCATAGACAACTCCACACCTTATCTCATCATGGAATATGCTGCTGGCGGCACATTACGACAAAAGTATCCTCATGGTTGCAAGGTTCCACTGGCGACAGCAGTGTTGTATGCTAAGCAAGTCGCCATGGCATTGCAGTATGCTCATGATCAGAAAATCGTGCACCGAGATGTGAAGCCAGAGAACATTTTAATAGAGGCTGGTGGCCACATTGTGTTGGCCGATTTTGGCATTGCGACATTGGCCCGCAAAACTCAATCACTCAGCACACAGGAGGCAATAGGAACCGTGTCATACATGGCTCCAGAGCAGATTAAAGGCAAGCCCCGTACAGCCAGTGATCAGTATGCATTAGGTATTATGGTCTATGAATGGCTTAGCGGAGGGTGTCCGTTTGAAGGCTCAACCGCCATCGAAATCGCCATGCATCATCTCAACGATCCCATTCCTCCACTACGCAAGAAAGTGCCAACGATCTCGTCGGCCATCGAGCAGGTAGTGATGAAGGCGTTGGCCAAAGATCCTCATCAGCGTTTCGCCAGTGTGCAAGACTTTGCTACAGCCCTAGAGCAGGCCAGCCAACCGAGACAACAAAACCCATCACCTGTATCGCCAGTGATGCCATTGCCTCCCGCTGGAGCCACACTCTGTACCTATCGCGGTCATTTCGATTGGGTGTGGGCCGTGGCGTGGTCGCCCGATGGTCGTCGTCTCGCCTCCGCGTCAAGTGATAAGACAGTGCAGGTATGGGACGCCACCAGTGGGAAGGCCTTACTCTCTTTCAACGATCATTCTTCTGATGTAAGCGCCGTGGCATGGTCGCCCGATGGCCGTCGCGTGGCGATGATCACACTGTGCAGGTGTGGGACGCCGTCAGTGGCAAGCCCTTCCTCTCTTTCAACGGTCATTCTGATGTTGTGAACACCATGGCGTGGTCCCCGGATGGCCGTCATCTTGCCTCCGCTTCTTCCAATACCATGCAGGTCTGGGATGCGGGCAGTGGGAAGGCCTTACTCTCTTTCAACGGTCATTCTTCTTCTGTATACGCCGTGGCGTGGTCCCCGGATGGCCGTCGCGTGGCCTCCGCTTATGATGATCACACCGTGCAGGTCTGGGATGCGGGCAGTGGGAAGGCCTTACTCTCTTTCAACGGTCATTCTTCTTCTGTATACGCCGTGGCGTGGTCCCCGGATAGCCGTCGTCTCGCCTCCGCTTCCCTTGATCAGACCGTGCAGGTCTGGGACTCGACCAGTGGCAAGCCCTTACTCTCTTACAGTGGTCATACCGATACAGTGTGGGCCGTGGCGTGGTCCCCGGATGGCCGTCGTGTGGCCTCCGCTTCCGATGATCACACCGTGCAGGTCTGGGATGCGGGCAGTGGGAAGGCCTTACTCTCTTTCAACGGTCATTCTTCTTCTGTATACGCCGTGGCGTGGTCACCCGATGGCCGTCGTCTCGCCTCCGCTTCCGATGATCAGACCGCGCAGATTCTGGGTGGCACCGTGATGGGGGGGTGTCACAGCGGTTATGGGATTTGTTATGGGGCAAAGTTTTGCGGAGATAAACAAGATATTTGGCACATTGAGGATTTATAATGCATGCAAAGGATTTCACAGGGTGGAATGTGGTAAAGCAGGAAACAGATGATGCTTCTCATATTCCAACGTTCAGTGAGCGTGAAGTGTGGTGGTGCAAAATCGGCATCAACGTCGGGCATGAGGCAGATGGGAAAAACTGCTTTTATAACCGTCCCGTGCTGATCGTCAAAAAATTCAATTCCCATATTTTTTTGGGGTGTGGCAATGACAACCAAACTAAAAGAGGATAAGCATTATTTTCTGATAGACTTTCAAGACAGAAAACAATGTATCATGTTATCACATTTACGGCTGTATAGCAGCAAACGTTTGCAAGGCAAGGCAATAGGGAAACTGGGATACAAACAGTTCGAATCAGTGAGAGTTGCTTTGAAGGAATTGCTATGAACCTGTCCATTAGTCAATGATGTGGTACTACCACTCCAGTTAGTAGGTTGCAGCTGTGAAATGAGACATACAAACTCACGATCTTATTTCACAGCTGCAACTACTTCAATTTGCTATACACCCACGCTATAATATATACACCAAAGAATGCATCCAAAAATCCATAAACTAATCCAACGACACTCCCTCGTAAACTAACGGTATAACCTGGATAAATACTTGCTACGCCGTTAAGAAATGCCCTAGCATAACGTGTACGCATGCTGACTAAGGTTGTGAGAAAGAGAGTGGCTCCCCAGACAATCCCACTGGTGAGAGCAAACCGCCTTGTATCCCATTGCATCTGCGTAACTCCCCTTATCATTCCGAAAATCTCTTTTCAGAAAGAACATATGCCTTGTGAACTAAGTACAAACTAACTGTCATATCTACGATACGCTATGGTACTCCCTACTGTCAAGATAAGTAGGATACGCAAAGCCAAACAATGCCCAAATCGCGAAGATCAAATTACAACACGTAGAAAATTCCCATGCCAACAAAACCACTGATAGCATTCACATGCCCCGGAGCAAGCACTGCTAAATTTGACCAATAGCTCAAAAATATGCTATCCTTGTAGAAGAATATACATCCACCCATTTCGAGTAGCTCAAAGAGGAACTATGCCGAAAATCGTTGATGAGCATAGATTGACCTGAGCAAGAGATTGTCCAAAAAGCACCCCTCATCGCTCACCAAATTATCTGTGGCGTTAGAACACCAGATACATAACAACTTGCTCATCTTTTTGGGCATTTTTATTGAATAACTGCCCACCCATTATTACTTAGGAGGAAACGATTGTGAAAATAACTATTAAAGATCTGTCTAAACGTATCTTGCTTCCACTACACCAGATTACGCAAGGCTTTGAAAGTCCACGCTATTTGCTCAAGTGGGTCACGATCAGTACTTTAATTGGTATAGTTGCTGGTATCGGAGCTATTGCTTTCTACGCGGCTATCCATGTTGCAACACAGGTTTTTCTGGGAGGTCTAGTGGGATATCAACCACCAGAACCTGTAGGAGAAGGGCAAACGGTGATTATGTCCCTCTGGTCTGCATCTCATCCCTGGCTTTTACCTCTTGTGACAACTCTGGGTGGCCTGATATCCGGCATCATTGTGTTCGGTTTGGCACCAGAGGCCGAAGGACATGGAACTGACTCCGCAATCGCAGCCTTCCACCAAGGTAAGCCTATCCGAGCCCGTATCCCACTGGTCAAATTGGTTGCTTCTGCTATTACCATCGGAACCGGCGGATCTGCGGGACGTGAGGGGCCTGTGCGGCACGTGCTAAAAGATGCGTTGGAGAGGTTATAAATCCTGACGTGTTAGTCATTCATGCCACAGAGACGCTGGACAAAGCCCTTGAAAAGCTGACCAGCCAACGACTGAGCTGGGCACCAGTGGTAAACAGCGGGTCACTTGAACAGGATTGTTACCCGGTCGGGGTGATGTCAGCAGTCCATATCATGCAGTTCTACAAAGAATGCACACTGCACATGAAGCCTAGAGGCAAACTCCGCTTTGAGAAGACACGAGAAAAAGGTTTCAGCCCATCGCTGCCATAATTTGTTCAGTACGGCTGGGTAATTCACTCTTTAAGCTCTACAGTATTAGTCTATCACAACAAGCAGTTTTGTGCCAAAGCATTAGGGATTGAGCAAGGGGAACAGATGATACCTTTGTGATCTCCATGGGAGATGACCTCAGAGAGTCTGTGATCGGTTTGTGATAGTATCCTAATATCCTAATCGTAATCGTTAGAATAGCTGAGGACTACGGGTGCTAAACAGGCATCTATGGAGGATCACATATGCGAGCAATACGTGAATTACAACAAAACATTGAAGATGACATTGATCACTATACTGAAAAGGCTCTCCCTCCTTTGCAACACCAATGGCCACAGTTGGGCCAAGAACTGTTTGCTCTGGAACACGCATCCACCGACTTGGATAGAGTCAATCAGCAACCACTTACCGAACAGGAAATGAGGGAAAAACGTGATGCATTTCGCAATGCCATCATCAAACAACTATACAGCAATGAAGGAGAATACTTCTCGCGATATCCGCTATCTGGCTTTCTTACTCGTCAAGCGTGGAAGAGGTGGAGCAATTGTTGGCAATCCTTATATCATGGGAAAAGGTGGTAGCAAACAAGAGCTTCCTTACACCGGATTAGAGGGATACTATGCCGGCTCGGAAAGAACGTCAAAACGTCTTGGCATGACCTGCGAAGGAATCGTCCAGGAGGAGGCAATGATAGGCGCAGAGCTGCTGAAATCCATCAAAAAGCATACTATTGAGAATAACTCTTGGGCTGACTTTGCTCGATTGAAGCATGTACTTGCAGGGCAAAAGCCAGATAGAGAAGAGCTACGAACACTCCAGCTCCTCTGGACAGGGATTGTCAAGCGACTTCATGTCAGAATTTACCACAATCCCGAATTTGAGCCGATACTCACTGAAAGAATTGAGCAGTTGGAACACCTCGTGAGTGGTGCACCTGCGAGAACAGAACAAGAAAAGCACATGAAAACGTCATTAGAGGGAGGATATCACCGACTTAGAGAAGAGTATAATAACCTGAGTGAAGCTGAAAAAGAGCAAGAAAGACAGCAACGACGAACAAGAGAGAAAATTCGCGCTGACCGATTGGAGGAATTTCATCAGTTTCGTGAAGCCACCTACGAGATCTTAGCCGCCTCTGACCAGGGACGATATACTATTGGTGTACAAGATACTTCGCTTAAAGAGGCAAGTATCACTGAAGCGATTACGTTGCCCGATATTCCTGAGCGAAGCACCTATTTACCCACACCTGTTCATCTCACACCAGAGCAACTCGAGGGATACCTTTTTCTCGCTCACCTGGGAGAGATTGGTGGTGATCCACTTGTCAGAAGTACTCTGATATCTGACCACTTTTAAGGTTCCATCAAGGCGTTTACTTCTCTTTCATCAAAGGAGGAAAGAATGGATTTACCCAAGTTACCATCAATTCAGAAACAATCTCAACAAGTCTTCCAAAAGTATCGATAATATGTGACGGGATTGAGCAAGGGGAACGGGTGATACCTTTGTGATCTCCATGGGAGGTGATCTCAGAGAGTCTGTGATTGGTTTGTGATAGCATATCTTACAAATATTCTAGTGTAGTCGTTAGAATAGCTATAGCACACTGATATCCTAGTGTAATCGTTAGAATAGCTGAGGACTACGGATTCCAAACAGGCATCTATGAAGGACCACACATGCAAGTAATACGTGAACTACACCAAATTATTGAAAATGACATTGACCCCTATACTGAAAAGGCTCCCCCACCTTTGCAACACCAATGGCCACAGTTGGGCCAAGAACTGTTTGCTCTGGAACACGCATCCACCGACTTGGATAGCGTCAGGCAGCGATCACTTACCGAACAGGAAATGATGGAAAAACGTGAGACGATTCGCGATGCCATCATCAAACAGTTATATAGCAATGAAGGAGAATACCCTCGCGATACCCGCTACCTAGCTTTCTTACTAGTCAAGCGTGGAAGAGGTGGAGTAATTGTTGGCAATCCTTATGTTATGGGGAAAAATGGTAGCAAACAAGAGCTTCCTTACACCGGATTAGAGGGATACTATGCCGGCTCGGAAAGAACGTCAAAACGTCCTGGCATGACCTGCGAAGGAATCGTCCAAGAGGAGGCAAAGATAGGCACCGAGCTGCTGAAATCCATCAAAAATTATGCTATTGCAAACTACTCTTGGGCTGACTTTGCTCGATTGAAGCATATTCTTGCAGGAGAAAAGCCAGATAGAGAAGAGCTAAGAACACTCCAGCGCCTCTGGACAGGGGTTGTCAAGCGGCTTCATGTCAGAATTTACCACAATCCCAGAGTTTGAGCCGACACTCACTGAAAAAAATGAGCAGTTGGAACACCTCGTGAGTGGTGCACCCACGAGAACAGAACAAGAAAAGCACATGAAAACGACATTAGAGGGAGAATATCACCGACTTAGAGAAGAGTATAATCACCTGAGTGAAGATGAAGAAAAGCAAGAGAGACAGCAAAGACAAATAAGAGAGAAAATTCGCGCTGACCGATTGGAGGAATTTCACCAGTTTCGTGAAGTTACCTATGAGATCTTAGCCGCCTCCGGCCAAGGACGATATACTGTTGGTGTACAAGATACCTCGCTTAAAGATGCAAGTATCACTGAGGAGATTACATTGCCCGATATTCCTGAGCGAAGCACCTATTTACCCACACCTGTTCATCTCACACCAGAGCAACTCGAGGGATACCTTTTTCTCGCTCACTTGGGAGAGATTGGTGGTGATCCACTTGTCAGAAGTACTCTGGTCTCTGACCAAATTTAACTCATGGTTCGCTCATTTTTGGATGCAATTTTCATCTCCGTGGTGTTCATTGGACGATGACTTGTCCGTTCTGGAGAGAGATACGAACAAGTCTTCCATAGAAGAATGCTCTTCTTCGCTGAAAGCATCAAAAATTTGGTAACTTAATCAAAAACAAGAAGGAGAGTTACATCCTATGGAAGATGCAAGTGATCACGTTAGCAAAAAATCTCCTTCCCGTGAATGTAAACCGCTAGACGTTTTAAAAGCAATATGTAATGAAAATCAGAATACTCAATTGGCAAATCACGAAAAAGAGAGTGATTCACAGGAGAATACTCACGATCCTGCTAACCAAGCTTTTCAGGCTTACTTCATCTCTAGAATAGCAGACCAAGCCATTTCTCAATCAGAGCAAGATAAGCTTGCCAAGATTGATCGTCATATACCTATTTCAGAGGTGCCAAGAGAACTGCAAGAAGCTTTCATCATTGCAAGAGGTCGTGCAATACAAGATAAAGTTAATAATATTCCAAATATAGATATAGATACACGTGTGGCTTTCAATCATCGATATAGAACAGAAGTCAAAGAAAGCACAAAAGATAATAAGGTAAAAATTGAAATATATTCGTATATTAGCGAAAAATTCAAATCTTTATATAAAAATTACATTGACATTGATAATGGCGTAATTACAGCAGCTAGCAACCAAAGAAAAAGGGATAAGCTATATGATAAGCAGCTATATAGTGGTAAAGTTCTACCTAATTCTGAAATTCTCTATAACCAGCTATTATCAGTTTTAGAATATCAGAAGGTTAATTTATCTGACTTCGACCTTAGGCAGGTAGTACGAGAGAATATATGGAATAAAGAAACATGGAATACATTAGATTGCTGTATTGAAAACTTCAAAAAAGATCAATCGATAAATATAACTTCCTATCAATTTTCAAGAGGAAGTGACGGATATGATGCTATATTGGGAACTCCTAACGCCTATGGAATATTATTTTTAATCAGACAACACCCTAGTGCTTTTGGGAATAGATACATTAGCAGCATTGAAGCTAAAATGCCTCCAGATGAACACCCTGATCTGATCTTTCATATCAGTAAGAAGGAATAGCGACACCTTCGTAACGACTCCAAACACAACAATCTCCCCTTGATCTCCTGCTCGCACTTGAGTATCGACACCAACGCCGCCTGCTTGTCACCAATGGCGCTAGATCATCGTGTACTATTGCAGAGGAGCGGAGATTTGGTTTTATACTAGAGCGAACATTATAGTAGAGGGAAACAGGCACAGGCTCTCCCTCGCTAAATGGGTAGCAGAAAAGGATGAGTTTAGATATGGCTATGCAAGTAAGTGATTTTCTCTTGCAACGACTCTCGGCTTGGGGCATCAAGCGTATTTATGGCTATCCTGGTGATGGCATTAATGGCATCCTGGGAGGTCTTGAGCGCCATCAAGAACTGTTTGAATTTATTCAGGTGCGTCATGAAGAGATGGCTGCCTTTATGGCAACAGCTTACGCCAAATTTACCGATGAGGTCGGCCTTTGTCTGGCAACATCGGGACCAGGAGCGATCCACCTCTTGAACGGACTCTATGATGCCAAGATGGATCACCAACCAGTTGTTGCTATCGTTGGTCAAGCGGCACGTGCCGCCATCGGAGGTAGTTACCAGCAGGAAGTCGATCTAGTCTCCCTCTTCAAAGATGTAGCTGGCGAATATGTCTACATGGCTTCCAGTCCTGTACAGATCCGCCAGTTAGTTGATCGCGCCGTCCGTATTGCTAAAGCCGAGCGTTGTGTGACCTGCATCATTATTCCAAAAGATGTCCAGGAGATGGATGCTGTCGAGACCCCTCCGCATAAACATAATACCGTCCATACAGGTTTGGGATATTCAACCCCGCGCATCTTCCCTAAAGATACTGATCTGCAACGCGCCGCTGATATTCTCAATAGCGGCCAGAAAGTGGCTATGCTGGTAGGGGCTGGTGCAAAACATGCCACCGATGAGGTGATTGAGGTAGCGGAATTGCTCGGAGCTGGCATTGCCAAGGCGTTACTTGGCAAAGAGGTAGTGCCAGATGATCTCCCATTTGTTACTGGATGTATCGGCTTACTGGGTACTAAGCCGAGCTGGGAGATGATGACGGGGTGCGATACCCTGCTGATGATCGGCTCCAGTTTCCCCTACTCCGAGTTTCTCCCCAAAGAGGGACAGGCACGCGGTATCCAGATCGATATTGACCCACGAATGCTTGGCTTGCGCTATCCAACGGAACTGAACCTCGTTGGGGATAGCAAAGAGACATTGCGAGCCCTCATTCCTTTCCTCCAACGCAAGATGAATTGTTCATGGCGCGAAAGCATTGAAAAGAATAACCAGGCTTGGGAAAAGGTCGTCAGAAGTCGCGTTATGGAAACAGCTGATCCGCTCAATCCCGAGCGCGTGTTCTGGGAATTGTCACAACGACTCCCCGATAACTGCATCTTGACCAGCGACGCCGGAACAGGGACTAACTGGTATGGACGGATTCTTAAGATGCGGCGCGGCATGATGGGCTCACTTTCAGGAAGTCTCGCCACGATGGGATCAGCTGTTCCCTACGCCATCGCAGCGAAGTTCGCCTATCCCGACCGGACAGTCATCGCGCTAACGGGCGATGGAGCTATGCAGATGAATGGCATGAATGAAATGCTCACCGTGGAGAAATATTGGAAGCGCTGGGGAAATCCTAACCTGATTTTCCTTGTTCTCAATAACCGCGACTTGAACCAAGTGACTTGGGAAATGCGTATCGAATTCTGGCAATCCGAAGCTGGAGGCCACCCAAACCCTTCCAGATTTCCCTTATGCTCGCTATGCTGAGTTGCTTGGACTGCGGGGCGTTCGCGTCGATCGGCCTGACGATGTCGGCGCGGCTTGGGAAGCGGCCCTGGCATCCGATCGCCCTGTGATTTTTGAGGCCTATACCTCCGGTGATGTGTCCACACTACCACCACATATTACCCTTGAACAGGCCAAAAATTACATGTCAGCACTCTTGAAGGGCGATCCCGACGAAGTCAACATCATCAAGCAGTCCATTAAAGGGCTTGCCAAGGGGGTTCTCCCACGGAAAGGATAATCGAGTGAAAGGAAGGGAGGCAGCGTGAACAGGCCATTCCTGATAAACCGTGTATTGGAATGATCTGGGCATTACTGGTGGGGAAGATCCTATTACACTGGGAGCCAATAACAGTGGGCGTGGAGTCGGCGGCGGCTCGGTCCACTGGGCTGCTTTTACGCCTCGTTTCCATCCCTCAGATTTCCATGTGCTCTCAGCTGATGGCCTTGGCGCTGATTGGCCGATCTCATATGAAGATCTCAAACCCTACTATGAGCTGATCGAGAAGGAAATGCCTGTGGCCGGGCCAGCGTATTTTCCCTGGGGAGATCCTCATGGCTATCCCTATGCCCCACATCCCCTAGGAGGAGTGGGCGATGTGCTGGTTAAGGGATGCTCAAAGTTGGATATTCCAGTCGTAGCAGGTGGCCCGGTGGCTATACTTGAGGGCTCACATGGCGATCGGCCACACTGCATCTACCGCGGTTTTTGCATCCAGGGCTGCAAGGTGGGAGCTAAGCAGAGTACCCTCATTAGCCATGTGCCCGATGCCATTCGCTGTGGAGCCGAGATTCGGGCCGACTCGATGGTCGCACGCGTCAATCTGGGCAAAGATGGCTTGGTGACGGGTGTGACGATTCAGGCTCTGGTGGCACGCACCGCTGATTATATCATCTCCAACCGTGCAGATTTGCTCTCTCATCATCCTAGCATCATTGCTATCCCTCATCCACCTGTACGTCGGAATGTTTCACCGCCCGAAACGGCAAATAAAGGGGTGCCACGCATCAAGCCTCTCATCCCCTGATAACCGATGATACAAAGAGGCCACAGCACCCTTCCAATTGGAATCCGAGCGTCATCGCTCTTGCCTATGAACTGAGGTAGGCTCGTTTATTGAGAGCCGAGAGGACGCGATAGTAGGCTGGTTTCTTGTTGTAGCTATTGTCGAACAAGGTTGCGGCACCATAGCTAGGAAATGTGGCAGGTATCCATGAGTCCCCATCGGAAACGTTCCATACTGTTATACCTGTGCAGCGGGAGACTGCCAGACATGCCGATATCACCTTCTGGTAATCGCTAGCTTGCCTCTGGAGGTTCAGAGTTGCTTGCTGGTACTGGCATACGAATGTCCAGCTCTGTGAACTGCACACTGAGACCGAGTTTGGCGAAGCGTTGCAGGTTGGCTTGGATGCTTGAAGGAATCTGACCCACAATCAAATGTCCTTGGATACCTACGCAGTCAATAGGAACGTGATGGGACAGGAACTGTTTCGCCATGGCATAGACCGCATTGCTCTTCGCGTTGATGCTTTCGATGTTGTAATCGTTGTAGCACAGTTTGGCTTTAGGATCAGCTTTTCGTGCTGCTTTGAATGCCTCTTGAATATAACTATCGCCAATCAACTGTTGGAAGATTGAGGCACGCCGTGAACCATTTTCTTCGAGAGCCTCATTGACCACATCCCAGTACGTGATCTTGCCTTTGAAGTGGCCTGCAACCTTCGCGATATGGTTGCGCATCGCCTGCAGTAGCTGAGGACCGGATGAAATATTGTTGACCCAACCGGCCAGTTGGCTGTACCAGACCAGCGTGTGGCCGCGGACCTTTAGGTGATGGCTTTGTGCAAAGCTGACAATCGTATCAGCGGAGCCAAAGTTGAACGAATTCTGCGACGGCTCGGTCGAGTCCCACTTCATCTCGTTGCTGGGTGTGAGACTGGTGAACTGGGTTGCCACGATTTTTGCATACGTTGGTATATTGAGGGCGCCGCCATCGATGCCAACACCAAAAATTTGCTTGTGGGCTCTCATGGCTGCCCCGAGAGTTGTGGCCGCAGTTGATGCCTTAGAAAGAAGAAAACTGTTAGATGTCAGTGTCATGAAAAGAAACATGAGTGTGACTACGGAGACCACTTTACATATGACATGAAGCATTCTCGTATTCATTTCTGCTTTTCTTCCCTGACGCTCACTACTCTCTTTAGATCGTTTTTCCTATGCTTCTAGTATTGTCTCAAAAGAGTATTTAAACAAGGGGGAAAGAGGGACATATTTGTAGAACTTGTCACAGCCATATCCTCCTCCTTGTTGCGACTGCTGTTGCTGGAAAAAAACCTCCATTTGAGGTTTATGATGTTGTCGGGAAGAGGACGGGCTTGAGATAGGCCATCTTTGTTGTGTCGACTTGGCTCCAAGTTCCATCATCGACCAGCCCTCCCGTATCACCCGAATCGGGATTCCAAGACCAGAACGTCCAACCAAGCCCTTGCACACCAGTACCCATATAGGCGACAAGCGCTTTGAGCCACTGCTGATCAGAAGTTGTTTGCAGCTTCGAGCCAAACTCCCCGATCCAAAGAGGAGCTATCTTTTGCTTCGGAATGTAGCCCCAGAACTTCTTCCACACGCTAGTTAGATTTGCTGGATAGTTCTTTGCCTGGAACCAGGGTTGCTGGTAGACAGTGGCTGGGTAGTCATGTGGGCTGTAGACCAACTGATTGGGCACCTTTAAGCGCACTGGATATTGTGCCACTCCCATCAGGTTACCACCCCACCAGCCACAAGCGGTCCCCTTCTGCTGTTTATTCGTTGAGCCGTGCCGACCAAAACACTCTACACCCTCGACAAAGATGAGCCAGTGGGGATTGACGTTCAAGATGGCGTTGCCCGCTTTTTCAGCAGCCAATCGCCAGTCATATTGCGATTTGTTGCACCCCCAGCAGGCTGGTACGTGCGGCTCGTTATGCAGGTCTGCGCCGATCACTGCGGTGTTTCCCTGATAGTGGTTCGCAAGCATGACCCAGTCCGAGAGCCAGCGGGACTCTGAATATTGTTGTGTGTACCACAGTCCAGACGGCGCCCCCGAGTCAGGGCGGTGCTGATCGAGGATGATTTTCAGGCCGATCGACCCAGCATAGTCAATGATCTTGTCCATGATCTGGTAGCCAGTAAGTGACTGTTGACAGTTACCGTTTGAGGGAGGTTGAGCACACAGGTCTTGGATTTCTTAGAGAAATCGATACCGTTGGGTGTGCTCCCCGAGTCAAACAGCTGATTAGAATAGGGCAAACGTATGGTGTTGAATCCGAGGCTCTTGATCTGGTCGAGCATGTCTTTGTAGCTCCGCACCCAAAGCCCATGGGGTGCATAATTCGCAGTTTCCATGCCGAACCAGTTCACCCCAGTGATACGTACTGGCTGGTTATTGGCGTCAAGCAGTTGCGAGCCTTTGGTATGCCAGTACCCCTGCCCAATAGTGCGTGTGCTCTGCCATTGCAAACTTTGGATAGAAGGGAAGTAATCCCAGGAACATAGTGAATATGAGACTGAGTGTCAGCACAAGTCTGCCGATAGATTGTATCTGACAAACGGATGAGTGGAGGTCAGTAGGGTATGTTCGCATGTTGAGTTCTTCCTATAAACTTCTGTGATAGCGATTCTCGCTTCCTCTCTTTAAGATTATCGATTTACAAACTTGCTTTGAAAGGCTATGGAAAATACAAAGCAGTGGCAGATAAGTCTCACTCTTCGCACTTCCCTCTCTGTTATCGAACGCGCCGTAAAACCCCTGTCCTTTAGACATGGGGATAGAAGGCGCTTCCTTTTTGGGGCTGGGGCATAGGGGTACTCTTTCTATATGACAAAGTGTTCATTTTCCTCTCCTGTAGTATGAATATTTGTTTATTGACATATGCGCAAAGATATGGTATGAATATATCCATATTCAAGAAAGGAGCAAGGTAGTGAGCAAAACAAAGCGAGCATACAAGTATCGGTTCTATCCGACTGACGAACAAAAGCGTATTCTTGCGCAAACGTTCGGATGTTGCCGCTTTGTGTACAACTGGGGACTTTCTACCCGCAAAACGGCCTACTTCCAACATGGGCAAAAGTTGACCTATAACGACCTCTCGGCTATGTTGCCCTGTCTCAAGAAAGAGCATCCCTGGCTGGCTGATGTCTCCTCTGTCCCCGTTCAGCAGTCTCTTCGCCATCTGGACCGTGGCTACAAGAACTTCTTTGAGGGACGCGCCAAGTATCCCACTTTCAAAAAAAGACGAAATACGCAATCGGCAACCTATGCTTCTAACGCCTTCATCTGGGAAGATGGCCAGCTCACTCTTGCCAAGATGGAGCAGCCTCTTGCTATCACCTTCCACCGAGCCTTCCCCCAGGTTCTCAAACCAAGCTCGGTCACCGTCTCCAAGGACTGTGCCAATCGCTACTTTGTCTCGATGCTCGTGGAAGAGGAGATCAAACCGCTTCCAGCCACAGAGGCCCAAGTTGGTCTTGACCTGGGCTTGAAATCGATGGTGATCCTCTCCACAGGTGAGGCTGTCGGGAACCCCAAGTTCTATGCCTGTGATGAGAAGAGATTGGCAAAAGCCCAGCGTCGGCATGCCAAAAAGAAAAAAGGTTCTAAGAACAGGGACAAAGCCCGCCGTAAGGTTGCCCGTGTTCACGCCCGTATCAACGACCGTCGCCGCGACTACCAGCACAAGCTTTCGACACGCATAGTACACGAAAACCAAGTGATGTGCGTCGAGAGTTTGGCTGTCAAGAACATGGTCAAGAATCACTGTCTGGCCAAAGCCATCAGTGATGTTGGATGGGGTGAGTTTGTCCGCCAACTGGAATACAAGAGCCAGTGGTACGGACGAACCCTCGTCAAAATTGATCGTTGGTATCCATCGAGTAAAACGTGCTATGACTGCAAGCATGTGGTAGAAGATCTCCCACTTGATGTGCGTGAATGGGCCTGCCCGAAATGCGGCGTCTGGCACGACCGGGATATCAACGCCAGCAGAAATATTCTGGCCGAGGGGCTCTCGGTGTCGGCCTGTGGAGGAGGTGTCAGACCTGCTCGGGCGAAAGCTCGAACGGGCAACCCCCAACGAAGCAGGAAAGCTCATCCGTGAGGATGAGAAGCCCCTGCCCTTCAGGCATGGGGAGATGTCACCTAACAGTAGAGAGCATTTCATAATGCGGCCATCTCCTTCCCATAGATGAGAGAGCCTCCATTCCTCAACATAGATGAGATTCGATAAGCTTGCCCATCGTACTGCGAGTCCAACAATGACTTCGGCAAACTTCCGCATTCTCATCCCCTCTCACTAACTATATCGCTGAGGTAGCAAGACTGTTACATACTTTAGTCACTTAGGTGAGGGCGTTTCAGAACCGGGAATCCTCTTGCCTAGGGGAAAAAGGGACATTTCAGAGAGCTTTTGCCAATCTACCACAGAAAGATCAAACTATTTAGTACCAGTGGCGTGATGCTGAGTGCCGCTGTTTGGTGCTTACGGGTGAAGGTAAGCGAGCCCTGCTAGCCCACACATGACCAGAACAATACCAAAGAGCTGGTTAGCGGCCAGCCGCTCTCTAAAAACGAAAACTCCGAATATCACACCTACTACTGCATAGTTAGATGCAACGGTGGCAATAACTCCAGGCTTCATGATTTGGGTTGCGAGACCAAAGGTGCAGACACCAGCACTCTCAAAAATACCTGTGGCAATAGCTAGCAGAAGACCTTGCAGCTGCTCTGACAAACGGACGATATCCTGTAAAAGGGCAAAAATGCTTTTTAGACCCCTTTGTCTGATACCACTAAGAAAAATAAGATAAAGAAGTAGGATATGGAGTGCATACGTCCAATAGGCAGGTGTGGACTGGCTAGTGCTAGTTGTTCTCACACCAATGCTAATTTGTCCTTTTCGTTTCACTGTATGAAAAGCAACAAGACAAAGAAGTATGGTACTGAATGTACGTGTCCAGTAGACAGGTGGGAACCAACCAGCAGTGGGTGTTCTCGCACCAATGCTAAAGTCCATACAGCCAAGGGACAATAGTGCTACGTATGCCCAGAGTATTCCTTTCCCGACGAGAACCACGGAGGATCTCTTCTGTAGAAGAGTTAGGATATCTTGGTAACAAGTGGAGACTAATACAATACCGAGGATTATCATTGCCAGAGTTAATCCTTCTAGGTAGCTGACTCTTTCATGTAATATAAGCATGGATAATCCCAGCGTGACAATCGCACTCGTAGAAGACAGAGGGCTGGTAATTGCTACGGGCCCAATTTCTAGGGCTTGGTATAAAGAGAGATATCCAATAAAGGCAAGCGTCCCTGCTAACAGACCTGTGCCCACATTTTCTAGTGAAAGCCCGATAGTGATTGATGGGTTAAACAGGTGTACGAATATGAACAGGACGCTCAAAGCAAGCAAGCCTGCTACTTGTGAAATAAGCGTGGTCTGAAAAGTTGTTAGCCGACGTGCCGATAGTGTCGCCAAAGAGTCTGCTAAGCCCCAGAAGAGTGCAACGCAGCCACCCAGGGCAATACCAACGAGTTGCATTTGTTACTCTCCTAGGCCGCTCAAATTGAGAGATGTAATGGGTTATTCGGATGGACTCTTAGTATTCCCAAGCTTCATAGCCCAAGGGTGCTCGGTTGAGTTCCTCACGGTAATATTGCCACAACGGCATGAAACTATTCATATATGCCTTGAAACGGTCATTGTGCAGGCGCTCAAGCAGATGAACCATTTCATGGACAATGACGTACTCTAGGCAATGACGCGGCTTCTTGATCAGCTCCAGATTTAACCAGATGCGATGTGCTCTAGTGTTGCATGTGCCCCACTTGGTTTTCATTTGTTTCACGCCCCACTCGGCTACCTTTACGCCGATAATTGGTTCCCATTTGGCAATGAGGGGGGCAATCTCTTCTTTGAGTCGTTGGCGATACCAAGCGATCAGTATACGCTCCCGTTGAGAGGTGTCGCTGCCAGATCGCACGAAAAGATCCATGGTCGTGTTATTGCGAAGAATCACTGCTGGTGCGCCCTTTTGATAAATGACGTTGAGTAGGTAACGGTGACCTTGATAGTAGTGGCTCTCGCCGCTCACGTATTCTCGTGCCGACTGGCGTTCCTGTCCCCCAAACTTTGCTAGCTGACGCTTGATCCATGCTAGCTTGGTAATAATAAAGAGGCGTACAGCTTCATCATTTACTCGTAATGGGGCCGCCACCCGTATCCGACCGTTCGGCGGATAAACACCTAGATGAAGATTTTTGATGTTTTTCCTAACTACATCTACTACAAGGTCATTAACGATGATTCTGGTGCATAATTAATACTCAGTTTGGTTTTTTACTATTTCGAATATTTGATTGGTTAAGTCCTCTTCCTTTAGAACTTCTTGAATGGCATAACGGACTTCCCGTTCCTTGATTTTGCTGCCACGCCAGCCGTCCTTTTGGTTTGTTGGATTTTATAATCCAGGTTGATGGCAAGCTGCTCATCATTCCCAAGATTGTCATAGAGCGCTCGCTTGGCAGGAGTGTTCAGCGATTTGGGATATGTCCCCTCGCTCGGGTTTTGGATCCTGCTTGGCGAGTTTGATGATGTCAGCCAGATATTGCTCGTATTCCCGTACTTGATTTGCCGCTCCTGAATAAGCGTATCGAGGAGTTTGGCAGATTTTTTCATAGTACTTTGGGTTGATTGGCATTTCGTCGATGATGAGCCGACGCAGGTTGTTTTCGATTGTTTCGGCCATTGTCCCTTTGTTCTTGGAGATCCCTGAGGGCAAGTATTTCAAAGCATCGACTCCTCGCTCCACGATCAGCTTAATCAGAGTAGTCTCTTCAAAGACTGATAGCTTTTCACTCTCTTCGGCACGGATATAGGTGTCGATGAGGTGACGCATGGCTGGCTCGTATAGCTTCAGATCGACATAGTCACCACTGGCCATCTTGACTTCACCGCGCACTTTTTCGTAATAATCGACTTCTTGCTTAATTTGCTCTATCTCCTGGGAAGAGTAGCCTGCTTCTGGCAGTTCGTTGGCAAGGTTTGCATAAGCACGGATGAGGGATGCTGTCAGCTTGTAGAGCATGATGCGCTTGGACTCGTTCGCTTTGAGTGCGTCCTTATCTAATGTATCTTTGGTACAGAAGTAACGTATATAGTCCTCCCTATCTTTGGGGGCCGCAACTGGCTCACAGAGTGTTTTGATGTTCTCGCGAACTTCTTCAAGCCGTTCTTTGGCTTTTTGGATGCGATTGCTCAATAGTCCTGCTACATCATCTTTGTCATAGCTATCGAACGCTTCTGAGGTATAGTCTTGGATCGATCGTTCGAGACTCTTAAAGAGGTCTTTGTAGTCGATGATGTAACCGTATTCTTTGTCTTCCCCATCGAGACGGTTTACGCGACAGATTGCCTGGAATAGTCCATGATCCCGCATTTGCTTATCAATGTAGAGATAGGTGGCTGATGGCGCGTCGAAACCAGTCAAGAGCTTGTCTACGACGATCAGTAGCTTCATCTGCCCAGGCTCTTCTATAAACTTCTTCTTGACCTCTTGCTCAAATACTTCGGGGGTTTTGCCTCCTAGCATCTTGTTATATATGTCATACTGCTTTAGCTTCTCAGTCATGCCTTCGCCTGTTTCCTCTCCTTTGATGTCAGAGGGCGATGGCTTGTAAGATGTTACAATAGCACATTTGTCAAACCCGTGTGAGAGGAATAGTTCGTAGAGTTTCACACGCCTGATAGATGCTACCCGAAACTAGCATGGCATTGCCTTGACCACTTTTCAGGCGATCTTTGATCTCCATGTCAAATAGGATATCTGCAACGATTTTTTCTAGTCGCGACTGTGAACTGAGTACCTTTTGCATGGTACCCCACTTTTTCTTGAGCTGGGTGAGCGCGACATCGTTCAAGCCTCTGGTCTTGGCCTCAAACCACTGATCGATCTTCTTCGGTGAGGTGATGTTCTGGTCGATATCACGGGCCTCGTAGCGCAAATCCAGCACGACTCCGTCCTTAACTGCCTCGTCGAACTTGTAGGTGTGGATGTATGTTCCAAAGACCTCGATGCTTTTTTCTTTATCGGCTTTCAAGAGCGGCGTGCCCGTGAAGCCGATAAACATTGCATGAGGCAGAATAGCTTTCATGGCTTCGTGGAGATCGCCCGACTGTGTGCGGTGACACTCATCGACAAAGACGTAGATGTCGCCTTTGGCCTTGAAGTCTGGTGGCACACCGCGTTTCATTTCCTCAATAAACCCTGCAACATTGCTCTCTTCCTTGCCTGCAAACTTGTGGATGAGTGAGCAGATCAGCCAGGGTTTGGTACCATTAAGCTGGTTGATCAGGTCTTGCCCGCTTTTTGTACGGTAGATGTCTTCATTGACGCCTTTGAAGACTTTCTCAATCTGTTCGTCCAGCTCGGTGCGGTCGGTGATGATGAGGATACGAGCATTCACGATATTCTCACGAATCCATTTAGCAAGCCAGACCATGGTCAAGCTCTTGCCGCTGCCCTGAGTGTGCCAGATAATACCACCTTCGCGCCGACGTACCCGCTCCTGCGCTGCACAGACACCGAAGTATTGGTTGGGACGACATAGCTTCTTTACGCCAGCGTCAAAAACTACAAAATCGTGGATGATCTCCAAGAAACGCTGTTTATTGCAGAGCTGTGTCAGATGTCGGTCCAGCAGGTTCTCGATCGTGCTCTCCTCTTTCCAGGTTAGATAATACTTCTCGGGAGTTTCAATGGTCCCATAGCGTATCCCCTCGGTATCACTGCCTGCCATAATTAATTGTATGGTCGTGAAGAAATGCTGGATAAACATCTTTTTCTGGTTGTCCAGATTTTGGCGAATGCCCTCGCTAACAGGGACTGTTCGAGCGCTTGATCTCCAGCACGCCGAGTGCGATGCCGTTCACATATAGGACCACATCGGGCCGTTTGGTATTTTTGGGATTGTCGCCTTTGACAGTCACCTCTTCAGCGATGGCGAAGTCGTTCTTGAGCGGGTCCTTCCAGTTAATCAGCCAGACGGTCTCGGTATTCTCACCCGCATCAGGCTTGACCTGGACACCGTAGCGCAAGAGACCATAGACCGCTTTGTTGATATCGTAGAGGCTCCTGGTCTGATCCTCCGCTACTTTTTTGAGTTCATACACTGCTTTTCCGATGAGGGTCTCACGATAGCCTTGTCGCTTCAGGAAAGGGCGGAGATACACCTCTTCGATATTCCGGTTGCCAGAGCGCTCTTCCCAGTTGCCCAGATACTTGTATCCCAGCTTTTTTTGAAATAACTTGATCACGCGGTTCTGAGTGGCTCGTTCCTTCTGGCCAACATTGCTCATATTAATGACTCCATCGATGAAATTTGTGAGGGCAACATAGCAGGTAAAAGATGATTAAAATGTTTAGGGGAGGATAAAAAGAAAAATAATCTTGCTACTACTAAAGCGGTTCTTCTCCCAACTCGATTAATATCCTATTAACTAGAGCATTGTTAAACCAGATACCCTTTTCAAGCATAGTTGCAATAAGATCTCGGGCTTCAGGTATATAACCATTAACTTTAGATTTTGCGATTATCCCTAATGTGCCTATCAAATTGAATCCGGCAACAGAGGCACACTTTCTAGCAAGCCTTTCGTCTATGATAACAAGAGCAGCTTTTTGCTCATCTGCAAGAGCTATTACTTCAGCTTCTCCTTCGTCCAGCATTTGCATGAGAATATTTTTAAGAGGGTAATTACTCGTTCTAACAACCTTTATCCATGGGCATACCTTTACATCTACTGAGCCATATTTACCAGATCCCGCAATAACAACTTCACTATAGACTTTTTCGGGTATGATTATTTCTCCAAACAAATCATGGAGAAGTTGCAGCTTATTAATGCTTGAAAGAGCAATAAGAGGTGTCGAGTTACATATTACTTTCACTGTTAAAGTCCTCATTTATGGAAAGCTTTTTGATATTTTGTATTTCTGCCTCTATTTCGTCATCAGTATAATTAAAAACAGGCTCTCCACGAAAATTAAGAACATCGATAAAGCCTATTTTGGTAAAACCACAAAGCATGGCTGCTTTCCCAAGAGAGAGCCTCTTTTTTTTGTAAAGCTCAATCGCCATCATGAGTTTGAGTTCGTTTTTGAATTCCTCGCTGGATTGCTTCAAGTTCATCAATATTTCTTCAGGTATTTCCAATTCAATTTTGACGTTGCTCATTGCGCGACCTCACCTAATTTGCAATGTGACATTTTTCTATAAGTTATTGTAACATAGCCATTGGCAAGCATCTAGTATTGCTTTTGCCATTTGGCCAACGAGTACTTTGACATGCAAACAAATTTTACCTACGGAACCACCAATCTCGTCTTCCCTGTGAGTAGTTCTTGCATCATACCTTGCTTCAATGTACGAGTCTTGTCACGTTTTTGCTCTAAGGCAGCGATTTCGGCGTCCATGTCTGAGAGGACGGTGGCGATGGCTTGTTGTTCGGCTTTGGTAGGAGGTAGGGGAATTCTCGTATCTCTAACTTGTTTTAAACTGATTTGTGGATAGGCTTGACCAGTTATTATTGAACTGTAATATTTTCTTACTGCGGGCTGTGACAGAAAATGAAAAACATACTCGGCCACTACATTGCTATCAATTATTCTGATCCTAGCGATATGCTGGTTGATATTCGCAATTCCAAAATCATTACCTAAATAGATAACTCTGCCAACATTCCCTGTGATAGTTGCTAAAATGTCTCCTGCTTGAATTTCACTTCGCTTTAGAGTATTATGTGCTTCAAGTGTTATAAACATTGACTGAGTAAGATCAAGACCTTGTTCAGAGACACACTCACTTCTTAGAAAAAGAACACCATCATTTACCCAGTTAAAACCGTATGTAGTTGGCGTAGCGCCTTTCGTGATAAAGGCAGATAAAAGTCCTAAAGGTATGGGCTCCCAATCACTTGGGATCACCCCTACCTCAGTTTGCTTATAGGTCGGCTTTAGTTCCTTGCTGAACCCAGGCAACCGTGTCTTGCCAGTGAGAAGCTGCTGCATTGTTGTCTGCTTGATATCGCGCTTTTTGGCGATGAGCTTGTCGAGCGAGGTGATCAGGGCATCTACGTCGCTTAGTATGGCGGCGATGGCGCGTTGTTCGGGGAGAGGGGGAATGGGAACAAATAATCGTCTCTTGAGAACTGAAGGATTAATATTTGCTTGACTAACCGCTTTTGTCGCAAGAAGTTTCAATTTGTGTTGGCCTGGCTCAGAATTTCAAAAAATAGTTTATAAACTCAGGAAGCACAGACGAACCGAGCCGAAATCGCACAAGATATGAGGCAAATACATGTTCACCTGCCAAATTATATATAGCTGTTTTTCCAACCAGATCAGGACTGTTGGTTCTATTTATCAGCAAATCACCCTTATTTAAAATTAAACTTTCCATCTCAGCCTTTGAAAGCTGGATGTAATCTAAATCTTCTAAGTCTATATGCCCATTCTGCAAGTTATTCATTTTTAGGATTGGAACAGTATAATTTCCTCCTGTCGAGGAACTGATTCCATATTGCGAAGAGGTTATAATCTCGCCAAAAGAGCGCAATTGCCAATTATCTGGAAATGAGTGGGAGTCGCTTGCTCTACTTTCTAATGCTATTTGCTGTTTTAAATCCATTATTTCCATACAAAACCCATCTTTCTCAAGTGTTCGTCAACCTTGCCAGCCAAAATCTCAACGTCTTCTGTAAGTTTGGGCAATGGTGTAGCATAATGCTCCGCAAGCTCTTTAATACGTCCGGTCAAGGCTTGAGAGATGCGGTTCAGCTCAGTCTGCACATCAGATACAAGGGTGGCCAACCATTTGTCTTCCACCACGAGCACCTTCACTTCGTCCTCGCTCAGTGCTTTGTATTTGGCAGCTACTTTAGCCTCAAGTGCCTTTTGTGCGTTTTTGACCTTCTTTTGGCTTCCGTCTCCTGATCAAGCAGGTCGAGATAGGTATTGAGGAGTGTTCGCTCGTCGTCTGTGTCGGGTTTGGCAAAGATGTCCTTCAGGCGAGCCTTGATGCTGGCTTTGGTGATCTTGCCCTTCTCGTTTTTGGCCTCTTCGAGCAAGCCTCCTTCGCCACTGTGCTCTTCGTCCATCATTTCCATCTTGGCTACAATCTCTTCACTGGCCGCTTCTAGCTGCTCAATAGCCTGCTGATTGCCTGCGAAATAGCGCTTGATGATAAGTTGCGGTGGGATGAGTTCGCTGTTGGCTTTCCAACCATCCGATGCAATCATGTACACATCATCTTGCATAGTGTCGGTCCAGTAGCTCATAAGGTGCTGGTAAATAGCATATTTATCGATTAGTTTGGCTTCGGCAAATACTTGGAGTACATCCTCGGAGAGGATTTCGATGAGCTGCTTGGGATGACTGTCCATACTGAGGCTCTTGAGGCGGGAGATATTGGTCGTTTGCCATTGCTCAAAGAGGGCAGTCACCTCCTGAGTACAAGCTATAAACTCGGGGTGAGTTAAGATGGCTGGCTTGATCTGCACAATATCCGCTCTGAGCGTGCTATAGCTGGACGTGGTCCCGCTTCAAAGAGTTGTTGCTTGAGCGTGGGGAAAACTTGCCAGTAGAGATCCAGTCCTTCGATGTCACGGTTGGGGATGCCTCCCAGTAGATGGGCCTCAATGTCGTGCAAGTCTTCGGCCTCTGTGCTGTCAATGTAGCGCGGGATATTGAGGTTGTAGTCGTTGGCCTCAATTTCAACCATACTTACCATGCGCGAATATTTTGGCAGTTCGATTTGCTTGTTGAAGACATCTACGATCTTGTGAATATCTCGATGACGCAAACGGTTCTTGTTGCCATCCTTTACAAAACCCTTGCTGGCATCAATCATGAAGATACCACTGCGAGCTGCGGCGTTTTCCTTGTCGAGGACGATGATACAGGCCGGGATGCCAGTACCGTAGAACAGGTTGGACGGTAGACCGATGATGCCCTTGATATAACCTTTGCGGATAATCTTCTTGCGAATATCGGCCTCGGCATTGCCTCGGAAAAGGACACCATGTGGGAGAATCACCGCACCTTTACCTGTGCTCTTGAGTGAGCGGATGATGTGGAGGAGAAAAGCGTAGTCACCATTTTTCTTGGGTGGTATGCCATCTTCAAACCGTTGATATAGATCGTTGGCAGGGTCAAAGCCATTGCTCCACGCTTTGTTGGAGAATGGTGGATTGGCGACGACGAAGTCGAAGGTTTTGAGGTCACCACTGTTGTCTTGCTTAAATTGTGGACTGGAGAGCGAGTTGTCCTGCCGGATTTCGGCTGTCGGGTTGTCGTGCAGGATCATGTTCATCTTTGCCAACGCAGCGGTAGCATTATCCATCTCCTGCCCGTAGATAGTCACACCATTGGTCTCATCGGCGGCTTTCAAGAGTAGCGAACCGGAGCCACACGTTGGATCATAGATGGTCTGACTCTGACTCTTGGCTTTGCTGATGCCGATGACTTTGGCTATGACGCGAGAGACTTCCGAGGGGGTGTAAAATTGTCCCTTACTCTTGCCCGATTCGGTGGCGAAGTGGCGCATCAAATATTCATATGCGTCTCCTAACAGATCATCGCCTTCTGCTCGGTTGTTGCGGAAGTCCAGAGCGGGATTGTCGAAGATCGCGACTAGGTTGGAGAGACGATCTTGCATCTCCTTGCCCTTGCCCAGCTTGTCGGGATCGTTGAAGTCAGCTACGTCAATCACGCCTTTGAGGTCATTGGCTTCGGCGAGCTTGGCGATGATCTTGTTGAATTTGTCGCCGATCTCTTTATCACCTTTGAGCGCAACTATGTCGGCAAAGCTACCACCCTTGGGGACTTCGATGAGTGCGTTGGGCTGACCTGCGTATTTGTCGGAGACGTATTTGACGAAGAGGAGGACAAGGACGTAATCCTTGTACTGCGAGGCATCCATCCCTCCTCGTAGTTCATCACAACTTTTCCAGAGCGAGCTATAGAGTTCGCTTTTCTTGATTGCCATTACTGTCTTTTTCCGTCAACTTTCTAGGGCCTTAGGTAAGAGGTGATCTAATATTACTAGAGGCTGTGGTTTGTTGTCTAGAAAAATGGCGGAATAAGCGAAATCGGGCTAGTGACTCTCTGAGATCTCGTGACAGGGGTGCCTCCGTCCATACTTGATCAAGTATGCTCTATTGAACCTTCTTTGCCTACAATTGCTCGTCAATCTGCAATAATTTCTGGTCCAAGCATCAGTGCCTCCTCGTATATACTACTCTCATCATAACGAGATAGAAATTAATGCGCAACAAGGCAGGTTTCATGAGGGCATGTTTGTCTGGTAACTCTCTAACTCTCTAGCCCCCTTGACCTGAACCTTTAAACTATAATCCTGATTAGAACCTCAACAAGCAGAGCTTGCTCTGTTGAGAGAGCAGTATGTAGAGGGAAAGAAGAAGAGTGGTATGGCTACCAGTAAGCAGCATCTTCCCTTCGATGGAAGAGACCTTCTAGAGAAGCAGCAGAACCAACCTCTTGGTGAGAAGATCGATCAGAGGCGTGTCTCGACCGGGATCACTGGTCTCGATGAAGTTTTATATGGCGGGCTTATCCCAAAGCGCACCTATCTGGTACGCGGTAGACCGGGGAGTGGGAAAACCACCCTTGGCCTGCATTTTCTCATCGAGGGCGCAGCCAAAGGAGAAAGTGTCCTGCTGATTACCTTCGGGGAAGTAGAAGCCGAAATCCGGGCCAACGCTCAGATGCTCGGCTTTGACTTGGCCCAAGTGCATTTCCTGGACCTCTCACCTAATGTCACATTCTTCACAGAGGTACAAACCTATGACATTTTTTCTCCTGCTGAAGTCGAACGGGAGCCTGTGACCAGACAAATCCTCGATCAGATCGAGACACTGCACCCACAAAGAGTCTTTCTGGATGCAATGACCCAGTTTCGTTACCTGACCACAGATGCATTCCAGTTCCGCAAACAGGTTCTCTCCTTCCAGCGCTTCCTCATTGAGCAAGGAGCCACTGTTCTCTTTACCTCCGAAGGAAGCATCTCTTTTCCAGATGACGACCTGCAATTTATGAGCGATGGAATCATCAACCTGGAATCCTGTCCAAATAGTCGTGCCATTAGCGTGAGTAAGTTTCACGGCTCTAACTCTCGCAGTGGCAACCACACCATGTGCCTTACTGATCAGGGTATGCAGGTATACCCTCGTCTCTTACCAGAACAGCATACTCAGCCGTTTGTGCAGGAACAGCTCGCTTTTGGCGTGCCAGAACTGGACGAATTGTTACATGGAGGGCTGGAACGTGGTACTGTCACCCTCGTGACGGGTCCTACCGGCGTTGGAAAGACTACGCTGGGATTGCAGTTCATGAAGGAAGCAGCAGGACGAGGCGAACGGTCTGTGGTCTATACCTTTGAGGAGTCACAAGAAACGATTCTGCTACGCAGTGAAGCCCTCAATATTCCAGTACGTGCGATGCTGCAGCGCGGGACGCTCTCAATGGTGCAGGTCGAACCGCTTCACCTTAGTCCCGATGAGTTTGCTTGTATGGTGCGCACAGAGGTTGAGCAGCGGCACGCCAGCATTATCATGATTGATGGTATTGCTGGCTATCGCGTCTCTCTGCATGGGAGTGAGGTCTTGGTTCACTTGCATGCATTGTGTAAATACCTCCAGAATATGGGGGTAGCCGTCCTGCTTGTCAACGAAATGCCGTCCATCGTTGGAGACCTCCAGGTCAGCGAAATCGGGATCAGTTATCTGGCTGATAACATTGTCTTCTTACGCTACCTGGAACTACAGGGAGAAATCCGCAAGGTCATTGGCGTCCTCAAGAAACGCCTGTCGAGTTTTGAACGCGGCTTGCGCGAAATCGAAATGAGCCGCTATGGTATCAAGGTTGGTCAGTCCTTAAGGCACCTGCAAGGCATTCTAACTGGAAATATTTCCTTTATTGAGCCAGATAGCAAGAAGGAGTAGTTATGAATACCTTGTCACGCGCATTACTGCTTGTCGGTTGCATATCCCGCAATCTGGAATTGCTAGCAGATTGTCTAAAAAAAGAGTGTTATAGTACTCTGACAGCAAAAAATTATGAAGAGTTTGATAAAATGCTCAGCCAACAAGAAGTGCTTCTTAGTGGGTGTTTGATTGATATTACAGGCTTTGACGAACAGATCTGGACACGCTGTGAGCGCCTACGTGCAGGCAAGATCCCTTTTTTGATTTTTTCATCCAAGCAGAGTGCTGAGATACAGCAGGCCAGTCTCTCTCATGGAGCCAGAGGTGTCATGGTCAAGCCACTCGTTGTTAAGAAGTTGACTGCAGTAGTCCAGAGCATAGTGGAGGCTTAGCATCCAATGAGTCGCATTCTGCTTCTACTCGACCATAAAACGAACCGCACCTTGCTCTCTAACTGGTTGGGGCAACACTACGATGTGATCTCCGATGAGGAAGAAACAGCGCTCTCTACCCCGTTTGATCTCTGTTTGATCGACGGATCAGCCCTGGATCGGCTTTGGGAGGAAGTACGTCGGCGCAAGGAGGCAGAGAAACCTGTGTTCTTACCTGTGGTGCTCGTCACCTCCAACCGCGAAGCAGAATTGCTCACGCGCTACCTCTGGAAGGCAGTCGATGAGTTGATCTGGATACCAATCGAGAAATTGGAACTCCATGCTCGTGTGGAGGTCCTGTTGCGCACGCGCAACCTTTCACAAGAACTCAAGTTGCGCAACGAAGACTTAGAGTCCTTTTTTCATGTGATGACCCATGATCTACGTGCACCGTTGCGAGCAATCACCAGTTTTGCACAACTCCTCCAGGAAGAAGAAGCCTGGCAGATGAGAGAGCAAGGGCAGCATGATCTGAAGCAAATTCGAGTCCGTCGCTCTACGTATGCAGAAAATAATCGATGGACTGATTGCTTTTGCTCGTGTTGGTCAGCATGAGCAGGAAATGCAATCAGTATTCTTAGATCATATTGTACATACAAGTATGCACCAGTTGTGGCAGGAGATCCAGCAACGTCAGGCTCAGATTGTCATTGATGGGAACTTGCCGGAGGTGCAAGGCAATGCTCTCCTGCTCACGCTGGTGCTAACCAACCTGTTGTCCAATGCTCTCAAGTTTATGCCGTCTAGTGTACGGCCCACGATCACAATTCGTGCAACTACTAGAGGGCGGGTCTGTCGACTCTCAATAGAGGACAATGGCATTGGTATTTCTCTTAAGGACCAGCAGCGTTTATTTCAACCATTTGTTCAGTTGCATGGTGAGGAGGTCTACGAAGGAGTGGGTCTCGGGTTGGCCACAGCACGCAAGGCAATGGAGTTAATGGAAGGGCATATCGGCATCACCTCCATCCTTGGGCAGGGAAGTATTTTCTGGATAGAACTGTGCACAGGAGCACAAACATGAGCAAACGATTTCTGATTATTGATGATAGCCCTTATGATCGGGAATTGATCAAAAGAACGATTAGCAAGCTCTTCCCAGACGCCAGCTATGTAGAGGTCTTGCAAGAGCAAGCGTTCGAGGAGGCACTACGCAACCTGGACTATTCTATCGTGTTCACAGATTACCAACTCAAATGGAGCACAGGAACCGAGGTCCTCAAGGTCGTCCGAGCACATTCTCCTTCGCTGCCTGTGATCATGGTAACCGACACAGGTAGCGAAGAGATAGCAGCCAAGGCAATGAAAGAGGGACTCAACGACTACGTACTCAAAAGGCACCTCCAACACTTGCCTTTTGCCATCCAGGACTGTCTCGAACGTGCTCAGTTGCAAGCACAGATGCAGCAAGCACAGATACAGCAAGCGCAGAAGATGGAGAGCTTGGGACTGCTGGTGAGCGGTCTCTCCCATGATTTTAACAACCTGCTTGCGGCGATTGCTGGCTTTGCCCAAATCGGTATGACACGAGCGCAACAAGTAGCACCTCCGCTCCACGAATATTTCCAGCAGATTCACCAGCATTCCAAGCAGGGGGCACGTATGACGCAACAATTACTTGCCTTTGCGCGTGGGACACCGATAGAACCAAAGCACATTAATCTGAACGAGCGGATCTTCGCACTTTTGAATCTGCTGCAGATAATGATGGGTACGAGTGTGCAGATTGAATTACACGCAGATCCGAACTTGAGAACCATTTATGCTGATGCAACACAAATAGAGCAGACTCTCATCAATCTGTGTTTGAACGCACGCGATGCGATGCCGATGGGAGGAAACCTGGAGTTGATGACAGAGCAGCTCGAAATTGCCCAGGGTTTCCAGCACGGCTATCCCCATCTTCAGCCTGGTTCCTACGTGCTGGTGCAGGTCAAGGATAGCGGGATCGGAATGGATAAGCAGACGCAGGCTCAGTTGTTTGAACCATTCTTCACAACGAAAGAGGTGGGGAAAGGAACAGGGCTAGGGCTGTCAGTGGTTTATGGCATCGTCAAGCAACATCAGGGCATCATCCAGGTGCAGAGCCAGCTTGGTCAGGGGAGCACGTTCTCCATCTACTTCCCGGCTGTTGAACCTGAGGCGGAAATGGAAATGGAACAGGTGCCTTTGGATGACTTTGTGATCAGAGATGGTGGTGAGACCATTCTGCTGGTAGAGGATGAACCCAGCATTCGAGGGGTGTTGCACGAAGTACTGCAAGAGTGTGGATATACAGTGCTGATAGCTGGGGATGGAGAGGAAAGTTTAACCGTCTTTGAAGCACACGCTTCTTCCATTGCGCTGGTCATCGCAGACATCATGATGCCTAAGATGAAGGGCAAGCAGTTCCAGGAGCATATACGGAGACAGCGTCCAGACATCAAAGTGCTCATCGTCAGTGGCTATGAGGAGACGGATTTGAAACGACGGGATCTGCTAGATCCAAGGAGCGCATTTTTACAAAAACCTTTCGACCTGGATGTGCTCGTCGCGAAAGTGCACAGACTTCTCAATACAAAGTCTCTCTAAACAGAACAAAAAGTGAAGGAGCAAGAAACAGAACTTCACACTACAGTTGCATTTTTTATATCAGCAATAAAATATTCTGCAAGGGATGCATAATACCATTTTATATAACTTTAAGCATATGAATTGGCACAAACCACTCGTTAGCAAAAACACTCGTTCCCTTTTTGGTCAAGCCCATTATTCCGCGTTTTTCCATGTGTGCATTGATCACGACAGTGACGGCCTGTTCCACTAAGCCACTGCCGACCGGATAGCCTTGCGCTTGCCATTGGTTACCGATAGTTTGTCGACATAGGACTTTTCAGCATAAGAGAGAGATCGGGTCACTTTCTCTTGATTCAGCACTAACCAGTTGTGAGCCCAAGAGTTAGAAGGCGATTTCTCCGCTTCTGTTATCGGGATTTCGTGGTACAATACCCCACAGACGATAGCAAAGTGTGCCATAAAGTAACGGTGACATGTGAAGCTTATGGCAAAGCAAGCTCAGAAGTCGCTGAAAATGTAAAGAATACCATTGAATGGTTCGTAGAAAAAGCAAGAGTGGCTGTAGTGTCAATGAGGAGGGAAAACATGAACGTCGATATCTATTGCAAGCATTGTTCCAATGTTATTCAAGTTATCTGTACTAATCTGTCATTATATGAGCATAGCATTCACAACAAGGAGCATGAAAATATAACATGCAAAAAATGTTTTTCCAATGAGCATGTTGTTGTTCGATGCTATATTCCGAGGAAGGACGTTGCTAATGCGATGGAAGTTGATGCAAGAGATACTGGAGAGCAGCAGATTATTAGAGTGGTGCCATTAGTTGGATAAAATAACAAATCCTGCTATACCAATAACGCAGAAAACGACGGTTCTTGATGATATAACTTAGAATTATCAGCAATAACAGCAAAAAGACAATGAGAGCTTTGGTTTCCCGCCAAAGCTCTTTGTTTTGGATTCAAACTGCGGAATGCGGGTTTAATTACAGCATACTGTAACTCACTGCCCGTTCTAGCTCGTTTCTGATACTCTGACAAGGAGCACATATTTTATAAACGAAATTCCTGCGAGCGACATGGTAACTTTGATCCGGGCCCAAGAAGTTCATCCACATATGTTGTAACTCCTCGTCCCGATATGCTTGCAATGGCTTCTTTTCTTCATCGCTTCTTCGTGTCTGACACTTTTTCTTCAAGAGTTGCTCGTAGGAAGCACTCTGGGCAAGGTCTTCTGCAATAGCCTTGATGCGATGGCAGAAACTGCTGGTGTCTCCCTCAAATGCATTATCAATTAATCCGATCTTTTGAGCAGTTTTTGTACTTATAGGAAGCAGCGTGTCAGTCAATTCTTGTGCTTTGGCTTCCCCAACTCGTTTCGGTAAAAGATACGTCCAATATTCAGATCCGTACAGATTCCCCATCTTCTTGTAATGGGGATTTAGTACAATCCCTTGCCTTGCATACACGAAGTCAGCCGCTAGCGCAAACATGACCCCACCAGCGGCTGCATTTCCTTGCATGGCAGAGAGAACAAGGTGAGATCTAGTCGTAATGATTTCCTTAATTAAATCGTCGATGGCACGAATATTTCTCCAAGATTCTTGTGCTGGATCATCGGCTGCTTCGATGGTGTTGAGATGAATGCCGTTTGACCAAAAATCAGTACCACCCATCAGGACAATGACTTTTGTTGGTCGCTCGCGTATACTGAGAAAAGTCTTTCTCAATCGTTGGCATTGATCAGTGCTCATTGCCCCATTGTAAAAATCAAAATAAAGATATCCAACCGCATTATGTTCCTCATACCTTATCTCACGATAGGTCTGCCCATTAGAGGGTTGCTCCGCTGCTACCGGTATCTCTGGTATATTAGCCAGATGATCACTAAGCACATAGGTAGCTGGTAACTTGAAATAGGTCTGTCCGTTGCTTCCTACTTTCTTTAAGTGAGTTATCCAGATGGCTCCATCATCAGTTGCACAGCAAATTGCATTATCACGCTGCGCAATGATTTCTCCAGGATTCCCTTTTAAATTACTTTCTTCATGAGCACCATATAAATAGCATTGCATCCCCAATAAAGTACCGATACTTCCTGGAAAACTATCTGCACTGCGAATCTTTCGAAGAATGCATGCAGTGGATTCACTCCAATTGATCGCACGAAGAGATGATGGCAGAGGAGCTTGCAAGCTCCCTTTGATATCTGGTTTGCTGTAATCTAATGGCTCTGGATGAAAGTTTTCTTGCTCAAATTTTGTGAGCGTTTCTAGCAGACACTCAATAACTGCCTCTGTGACTTCCTGCCGATATAGATGACTCTTACTTTTAATAGGCATTGGAAATGTACGATATGCCCAGATATCTCCAGCATCCATTTCATCATTTGCTTGCAATAATGTTACTCCCCATGTCTTGGCTTCATTCAATATTGCCCAGTCCAACGAATTTGGTCCTCTATCTCCCCTTATGCCAGGATGGATAACAATGCAGACATATTTTTGCCAAATGGATGGAGGAATCACCTTTTTTAACATAGGAGCAACAACTAAATCTGGCTGTTCCTGATCTATAGCTTCTATCATAACTCTTTCGCTTGACGCAATGATAACGATCACTGTATGTCCACGATCACTCAATTCTACAAATGCACGCTGACTTAGACTGTTATGAGCCGTTGTCAAGAACACTATTTTCAAGATTTGCTCCTTCTGTTCTTCGATCCTATTGATAAGATGTAGCCATAGACACTGGCCTGAAGGGATAAGCATGTCTTCCTCTAGAAGAAAGAAGAGAACTATCCCACCTGTAGAGTCTCTATAGATTATAGAGTAGAATTTATATATCGACAAGTGCTGGAGATCACCGATAGTTTGTTAACACGGGACTTTTCAGCATGAGAGAGATCAGGTCACTTTCTCTTGATCTTGCACTGACGGTAAAATGTCCCTTTTTTCCTTCCAAATGTCCCTTTTTTTGCTTGAAACACTCCTCATTGATCACGTATCATTTTGATGAAAAGAGTTGTGCTTAGTTTAGACAATGAATTAAGGAGAGAATCCTTCATGAGACGAATAACAATGTATATAAGGGCTCTATCTGAGTATAGAGTACCAATAAGCCTATTGACTGTTGTTCTGATAGTATCGAACGTAACCGCTGCAGTAGTACTCACAAGCTGTAGCTCTTCAACACCTTCTGTTAACCATAGCATCAAAAGTACTACTACTCCCCTGGTTAGCACCAGACAGGTATCGATCGATGGCCGAAAGTATGAAATCCTGACAAATGCTCAGGGACTGACCCTCTACTACTTCTACTTCCTAGGTACCGATGTTCCCAAGACCGTTTGCACAGGTGGGTGTACTACTACCTGGCACCCACTACTTATAACTGATCCGAGCACCATCATGGCTGTGAAGCCAGAACTGCGAGGCCAATTGACAGCAGCAGCCACTACCAATGGACTACAGGTTCAGCATAACGATCGTTTTCTTTACACTTACTCAGGCGATAAAATGCCCGGTCAGATGAACGGGAATGGCCGTAGTGTGGACACGGGGGTAGTTACCGAAACTGCTGTATACTCTTCAGTATCCCCTGCTAACTATTATAGCACCGGAAGCCCTTATATTCCACTGATTAGTACCATGGATACACCTATTCATGGCATGGAGTATGGAATCCTGACAAACGCTCAGAAACTGACTCTCTATTACCGCGAGGGAGGGGACGTTTGCACAGGTAAGTGTACTACTACTTGGCACCCACTACTTATAGCTGACCCGAGTGCCCTCATGATCGTGAGTCCAGTACTGCGAGACCTGCTGGCAGCAGTACCCGGCCCCAATGGACTACAGGTTCAGTACATGGGCAACTTTCTTTACACCTACTCAGGTGATACATTGCCTGGTGAGGTGAACGGCTCGGCAGGAGGCGGTAGCTGGACGGTTGCACATTGAAATCTAGTTAGGTGACATCTCCCCACGCATAAATGCGGGGGCTTCTCAGCCTCACGAATGAGCTTTCCTGCTTCGTTGGGGGTTGCCCGTTTGAGCTTTCGCCCGAGCAGGTCTGATACCCCCTCCACAGGCCGACACCGAGAGCCCCTCGGCCAGAATGTTTCTACTGGCGTTGATATCCCTATCGTGCCAGACGCCGCATTTTGGGCAGACCCATTCACGCACATCCAGTGGGAGGTCTTCTACCACATGCTTGCAGTCATAGCACGTTTTGCTCGAAGGATACCAACGATCGATTTTGATGAGGGTTCGTCCGTACCACTGGCTCTTGTATTCCAGTTGACGGACAAACTCACCCCATCCAACATTACTGATGGCTTTGGCCAGACAGTGATTTTTGACCATGTTCTTGACGGCCAGACTCTCCACGCAAATCACTTGGTTTTCGTGTACTATGCGTGTGGAGAGTTTGTGCTGGTAGTCTCGCCTACGGTCGTTGATACGGGCATGAACACGGGAAACCTTGCGTCGGGCTTTCTCCCTGTTGTTTCCGCCTTTTTTCTTCTTGGCATGCCGACGCTGGGCTTTGGCCAATCTCTTCTCATCATGGGCATAGAACTTGGGGTTCCCGACAGCCTCACCTGTGGAGAGGATCACCATCGATTTGAGACCCAGGTCCAGACCAACCTGTGCATCTGTGGAAGGCCTCGGTTTGATCTCTTCTTCTACGAGCATGGAGACAAAGTAGCGATCGGCACAGTCTTTGGAGACCGTGACCGAGCTTGGCTTGAGATCGGCGGGGAATGCGCGGTGAAAGGTGATGGCAAGAGGCTCATTCATCTTGGCAAGAGTAAGCTGACCATCCAAGAGGCTGAAGGCAGTCCCAACGTAGGTAGCCGACTGGTTGCCTTGCTTACACTTCCAGGTGGGATACTTGGCGCGTCCCTCAAAGAAGTTCTTGTAGGCACGGTCCAAGTGACGAAGGGATTGCTGCAATGGAACAGCCGCAACATCAGCCAGCCAAGGGTGCTCTTGCTTCAAGTAGGGCAACATGGCCGAGAGGTCGTTATAGGTCAACTTTTGCCCATGTTGGAAGTAGGCCGTTTTGCGGGTGGAAAGCCCCCAGTTGTAAACAAAGCGGCAACATCCGAACGTCTGCGCAAGGATACGCTTCTGCTCATTGGTTGGGTAGAACCGATACTTGTATGCTCGCTTCGTCTTGCTCACTGGTTTGCTCCTTTCACGAATATAGATATAGCATACCATACCTTTGCGCATATGTCAATAAATAAATATTCATACTACAGGAGATGAAAATGAACACTTTGTCATACAGAAAGAGTACCCCTGTGCCCCAGCCCCAAATAAGGAAGAGCCATTCACCCCCATGGCTAAAGCGAGGGGTCCTCTGGCTCGTTAAGGATAGAGGCAGTTCACCACCCATAAAGTCGCAACTGCAATTGCCAAAGCCCCTGTGATTTCTGACTCTGCTAGCCAGTTTTGTCGAGATAAGTAGGCAAGAGAGGGAAGGTGTGGTATAAAATTGGCCAGCAGAGTATTCGGTATATATTCTCTATACCATTGAATTAAAGCTATTGCCCGCTCTCGCTCGTTTCTGATACTCTGACAAGGAGCACATACTTTATAAACGGGATTCCTGATTATGGTCTCTGTGTCATCTTTCTCTGCCAAGCAGCATCAGCTCGAATCTGGGCGGCGGTCTTGCGGTAGAAACGCTTTACATCGTCATGGATGTGCTCATTGTATGATTCCCATGTGCCAAGATGGCCAAGCAAGAGGTGATGATCTCGGCCCCTCGCTTCACAGAGCGTGATTAGGTTGTTTGGGTCAAGTTCCAGATGAGGATGAAGGTGGAAGGGCTTGATATGATGGACTTGCAACTTCTTGCCCTTGTAACCACAAGCCATACACGCAGGCTCGCGGAGTCGATGCTCCTTTGCCACTCTGTGCCACTCTGGACTTCGTTCATGCCCATGCGATCTCGCAATATGAGCACCGTAATCCAATGGTTTTCGCATAGGACGTGCCTTTTTGAGTTGCCCTTTCTTGCGAGCGCGTGCCTTTCTTGTGGGTGGCAAGAGTGCACTTCCTGCGATAATTACAGTAATTACGATCAAGAAAATAACTGGCAATGAGATGTGCATATGTTCTCCTTGCATCTTTTCATCTAATGTGGGTCTTGTAGACTCTCTTCTTTCTCTGAAGCAACGATCATCACCTCAGCTTTTATGCCTCTTCTGGACAGAGAAACTATTGATCAGCTCTCACTGGAAAGTTTATCCCATCGAGGAGGAAAAAACAATCCTTGCAATAGATTCTCTAGAAACTAGGAGCGAACTCGTCATGGCAATCTTGGCATCGTCGTAAGAATAAGTTCTTGCTTTATTTAGAGCGCATGACTTGCTTGTCGCTTCCATCTTTCGGGACGTGAAAGCAGAGTAAGCAGGGTAAGCAGATGAGAGGTCCCAAAAATGGAGAGAAGCTGACAAGGTCAAAAAGTGTATGAATTTGGCATGGATGTTGAAATCTGTCCCCGTTGTCGAAAACGCTGGGGGAGTTGGTAGCTCGCCAGCGAAAGGATGTTCGCTAGCAAGCTATTAAGAAATATGAGATCCAAGGCTCGGATTGATAGAGTTGTCACGAGCCACAGGATTCAGCGCCCAGCGACAGGGATGTTTTCTACGGTTGGGATCAGTTCAGTAGCTAGGAGATCGAAGCTCGCAGGATCAGCGGGAAAGCGGATCATGACTTCGTCGACACCAAGCTCTGCCAGTGCTCTGATATAGTCGAGTGCCTCTGGGTCGAGATGACCTTCATGAGCAATGGGTGCCATATAGAGCGTTGTTTTCTGGATCTGCTCGTATGGACGGTTTAGTGCCTGACAATGCCCGCGCACAATCTCTAGTTTCGTCCGCAGGTCGTCGAGGCCTCGGCCAAAACCAATGCTAACTATGTCAGCGTACTTGGCCATCAAGCGTAGCATCTTGTTGCCATGACCCGCAATCAAAATGGGCGGGTGTGGCCGCTGGACGAACAATGGAGTGCCAATGGTGCTCGCAAGCTGGTAATAGGTGCCCTCAAACGGTTTGTCCTCGCCTGACCAGAGTTGCAAAGCCATTTGCAGAACTTCTTCTAGGCGTGCAACTCGCTCACCCGCAGATGGAAATGGTAGCCCCATCCGTTGATGCTCGTCAGCACCAAAGTCCGGACTTGCACCCACTCCCAGATATGCACGACCGTTGGAGAGCGCGTCCAGCGTGTCCGCCGTTTTTACTAAGACCGCTGGGTAGCGCATCGTGATCCCTGAGACTAGGGTGCTGAGCTTGATGCGTTTGGTGCGAGCTGCAATAAAGGCTAGCACACTCCATGCCTCAAAGAAATCCGCCGTGGGATTGCCCCCATCTCTTGGAAGAAACGTCGTACTCTCTGGTCGGAGCGAAAAGTGATCTGGAATCACTAGGGAGGCAAAGCCTGCCCGATCGGCTTGCTCGGCTATGCGAATAAGATATTCGCCCAGGGAATCTTGTCGTGTATTGTTCGTTAATGCTATTTGTAAACCTACACGCATGTCTTTCTCCTGAAGAAATATAGATTCACCGCACATGTGCGGGGCTGTAACATTCTTTGATTTATCGCACAAGTTTGGGCATCACTGCAAATGGGTAGAGGATACCTAAAGGCAGATGGCCTTTTCTAGATTGTAACGATGGAGTAAAGAGGTCCAAACAAGCAATTCTCGCATGCTTGATGCCCAAACCTTTACTGAGCAAGCGAGCGGAGAACTGGTCCACCGGGGAGTGGATCAGGCCAAAGAGGTCTGTGCCGTGATGGATGGAGCCGAGTGGATTGATGGGTTTGTGGACAGGCAATGCAAAGAAGCCGTACGTATTCTTGATTTTGCCCATGCAGCCGAATATGTCAACCAGATTGGCCAACTGGCACAAGCCGCAGGTTCGCTTCTCCCCCAAGACTGGCTCCCCAGCCTGCTTCATGGCCTCAAGCACAACGGACCATCAGAAATGCTGCGGCATGTCCAGCAACTGCGCGACAGGCACCCCGACGTGGAAGAAATCGCCAAAAAAGTCTCGTACCTGCAGAAGCGTGAGGCACGCATGCAGTATCCCCACTATCAAGCCGCAGGCTGGCCAATCGGCTCCGGCATCGTGGAAAGTGGCAATAAAGTGGTCATGCAGGCACGGCTCAAAGGGCCTGGAATGCATTGGGACCCAACGCATGTCAACCCCATGTTGGCCTTACGGACCAGTGCCTGTAATGACCGTTGGGATGAGACCATTCTGCAAGGACGAACCCATTTGCATCAACAGCGTCTCGATCAGCGTCGTAAGCGCCAGCACGAACGTTAGGAATGCCGCTTGTGTTCTCTACTTGTTCGTATCCTGATCTTAAAAATACGCCCCAAGCCTCCTGCTCCCGTTGCTGCTGCTCCTCCTCAATCTTCCGGGTCTTCTCGTCCGTCTGCCACTCATCCTTGGCGCAGACCTCTGCTCGCGAAAAAGTGACGGTCACCCCTGAAGTTGCTCTCTTTGCTGCTAACGTTGTCCCTCTTTCCTCCTGGAAAATACCTCTTGCATTGGGTATCCTGCATATAGAAAAGAAATCAAGCAGCAAGGCTTTTTGAGAGTTAAGAAACGCTCTCTTTAGGCTTATTCTTGAAAAGGAAACAACGTGATGAGATTATCTAGCCAAGCTAACTGCGTGCGAGTATGTAAGGGATTGATAACTCGCAATGCTCGATTTGTAGTGCTCTTTCTATCCATCGCATTTATGTTGTTCTCTCCAATCTTTGTAAACACTGCGAAAGCATCCGTAGACGATGCCACTGGTGGCAAAGCATGCTTTATCCTCGCACCGAAGGCCCTATACGGAGCGGGACATGTAGGATGGGCATTTTATACTTATAGTGAGGGTTCCTGGACCTTCGGTGCCACCGAAAATCCAGGAGGATTGCCCATCGTACCTGCCAATCATGACAATGGCAGCTGGAGAAGTACAGGAACATGGTATGACCTCGTCCATACCTTCCAAACTAAGAGATCTGCTGACTCCCCCTACGAGAGCTATCGTTGCACTAATGTGTCTTTTGCTAATCCAAATGCAGCTAGGGGAGCAGCTTACACCGCTGAAACTAGTGGGTACAATCTCGATACTAATAACTGCCTACGAAAATCCGTAGATATCCTCAGAGCCTTTGGTGTAACAGACTTACCAGATAGCACGTATTGGAAACCTTATATCAGACAACAATTATCGGATCAACCCAATACGTACTTCTATCAAATGTTACCAAGCTCCTTTGAAAGTCCACAGTTGCTAAGTTAGGTACCCACTTGCCGCGTTGATCGCTGTACCAGCTTTGGGCTACTGGCTGTTTGGTTTGAACGAAATTGTTGCCTTCTGGTTCGCTTATATTGTGACTTGGCCACTTGGTGCTTCATTTGCAGATTGGATGGGAAGGCCATCTAATCTGGGTGGCCTCGGGCTAGGAACGGGACAGATCAGCTTGGGCTTGGCGATTTTAATTGTCTGCTTTGTCGGCTACTTGACGATCAGTTGCTTAGATACAAAGAAATAGCTTATCCATTAGAAGGACAAGGACTACTCTCTAGTTCATTGAGGTAGGAATTGTCCCTCTTTTCCCCTTGAAAGAGCGTACAGATTCCCCGTATGCTCTAATTAGGCGTTAGTAAATCAGGTAATCAAACGCTTTTTCCGTATCTTATTGCGTGCTAATTTAGTGTAAAAGAGATAAAAATGGAGAAGGCGCAACTAAACATATGGACAAACCAGAATCAAAGCACAAAGAAAATCCGCCTGAGTCAAAAGAGGTTCCTTGTTTTTTGAGAAAACAAGTAGAAGTAAGAGAAAAATTGTTAAGTCAGCTAGGCCCAGAAGCACCTAGATGGGTTGAAAAGTACGGACTAAGTAACCAACATCTTGAGAACCTTCTAAAGACTCAAGAGAATTTATACGAGGCTGTATCTCAATTAAAGGTCTTTCAAGGCTTTCCCAAGACCGAGCTATGGCGTTTATTTATGGATGGCAAAGACCATGATAGAGGTATATTGGGATTTGAGAATGAGCATGGTTATATGGGAGGTATGATGAGAGGATTTATCCAAGTAGTTGAGACACTTAATGAAAGATTAGATCACAAATCTTATGAGCATTTGCATAAGATTTGTACAGGCAATGTCCGTGATAAAGGAGGAGAATTACTAACATCATCTTATTATTGTCAATCAATGAATTTTGGTATAACCTATAACAACTGGAGTGAAGAGGGTTATCAGGAGCTGCAAAAAAAATATGACGATGGTCATGTTTTTAATTGTAACTTGCGCAATCCCAAAGATAGGCTAAGTCCACCAAAAGTACAAGAGAAGATGCGCATCCTTAAGAATTTTGAAGAGGCAAAGCGTATAAAAGAAGAGATTTTTCAGATTATGAAAGAGAATATCTTTGATAAAAGGATCAAGCAATTAAAAGCTGGAATTCAAGAAATAGCTAAAGATTCAGGTATAGGTGCGGTAAGTCATAGTGTTGATAGGAATCTCATGGCAATTGAAAAAAAGTCATATGATCTAGATCAAGAAGTAAAATACATAAGAGAAGTGATGAGCTTAAGCAAACTGAGAGAAGGAGTACAAGCGGTTATTGATGAATATTATAATAAAATAATTTCTATTGATAAAAATGAGAGTAAATCAATAGGAATTTCAATATCTCTCGATGATAGAGAGAAGATAGACAAATTAGAAATAATAGGTGAGAATGACAAAAGAACTCAAAATGTGGAAAACCGAATTAAGCTTGTAAACAAAGGAACTGTAGAGACTTCATCAACAATAGCAGACCAGAAAATAGCTGCAGCGGTCGAATGTTGCCAAAATTTAGATCAACTTCATGCTTTTGCCGATGGCAACGTTAGGACGGCTACCCTTGTTCTCAACAAATTTCTTATTGAGCTTGGAGAATGTCCTTGCATTTTCGATAACCCCAATGTCTTGGATGTCAAAAGTATTAGAGAATTAGTGCAATATACAAGAAAAGGCCAAGAAAAATTTAAATCATATATAAATATCAGGGGTCTCCCTCTTGCAGACGTCATACCTAAGCTGCCCCCATCATCCAGGTTCTCTCACATGGACGAGGCCTAACGAGGAGCAAGAGTCTATGACCTTCTGCGTATATGTTGTTATGTTATCGATACTTCATAATGTCACGATCCGGCTTTGGACCTGCGCGGCTCTGTACAGTGATCCCATGGGAAAGAGGCCCATCATGATGTGTGGTAATCTGCTGTCATGGATGTCATTACTTAAGTGTGGTCATAAGGAGCAGCTGTCTGGTCGAACAGAAATGTACATTCATACTATCGAAGAATAGATAAACATCACACAATTTGCTAAATGCCTCTTTTTGACTAGACTTGGCTCGATCAATTCAGGTATAATGAGAACTGGATACTCGATTGGTCAGAGTTGACAGTCAAGGTCTCACCTCCTTGAGAAAGGAGGAGAACGTACGCCAATTTTAGCTTCTCCTCGTGTAAAATTTGAGAACGGTTCGTGTGAGTGAGAGACGTTGAGACGTTTGCGCACATACCGTTGAGATTTCTTCTCCAAGAAAGGACAAACTCATGGGACCAAGAGAAATAGTAAGATCAAAAGATGTAACTGAGAATTCAACAGGCAAAGCAGGAAAAGTAGAAAGAAAAGGTCCAAGACCTTGGGACCTACAGTCGTACACCTACAAAGAGGAGCCAAGAGACGGTCATGGGTCGTCGCACGATGACCCAAGGTTGGAGTCAGCACTGCAACGTCTCAGTCTGCACCAAGATGACTTCATCCCCTCTGATGATGATCACGGATCTGGCCACCCGGCCGTCGGTCTCGGCACCACGCCCGACCTCCATGCTAGCGATCCCTCCGCAAGCGATCTGGGGACTCTGGCAGGAGGCAGCAAATCAGCACCACAACATTATGATCGGGGCAACCCAAAAACTTATCGCGAAATGATGGAGTATCTTTCGAATGATCCGTCTGCTCCTCTTAGTAATCGTTTGATTCTTAAGAAAAAGAATCCTCGGTCAACTCCACAGCATAGCGTTAAATGGGATTACAAGGGGTTGTATTAACGCCAGTGGAAAATGGACCCAGAAAGGCGGTCGTACTCACTGTTGAGCCCGTGCAAAAAAGTGATGTCTACCCTGATCCCACGTTTTGAGAAGAGATGACAGCGGTAGCCGGAAACATGGACAGGGAAGCGAAGCGTCAAACTTTGGCCAAATGGTTCAAGATTTCAGCGTGCAGATGTAAATCGGGATTGCTCGCGAGTTTTTTGACCTGCGCCCGATGTCACGCATGGTTACCTTACGAGCTGGGTGATGTGGAGCATGAGATTTATAGTGGTGTATGATGGGCTTCCTAGGCGCTTTTTGTGAATGCTAGCATTTGGACAGACAGATAGGACAAGTAGGCAGAAGTGGGAGAAGAAAGCTCCTTTTTTGGTAAGATAGATCTGAACAAATCAAACCGAAAAAGGAGTCTTTCACCCGCCTATGGATTCTACCTCATGGCTAATCCATTTACCAGAATTATCCAGCAGCCAACGCGAGCGACTGTTCAAAGAAGGGACACTGGTGGGTGGTCTCCCTCTTGACTGTAGGTGGTAGGAGAGAGTAAAAGTTTACCATGAGAAAGGGGACTGCTCACCATAGAAGGAAATCAATAGCAACGATTGGATCGTCTTGCTTAAATGAAGCATGTAAAGATCATAAAAAAGATAAATTATGGTGATGTGATTAGAAGCGGCAAAACAGATAAGGAAGTCCAGCGTTATCTCTTCTATGGTAGCTGGCCTCACCAACCATATTTGGACGATCAGAGAGCTTTTGACTGTTGTACTTGTTCCTCCGGGCACCACCACTTAAGAGGGAGACGTGCCGCTTTGCAGACGTCATACCTAAGTCGCCCCCATCATCCAGGTTCTCTCACATGGACAAGGCCTGACGAGGAGCAAGAGTCTATGACCTTCTGCGTATATGTTGTTATGTTATCGATACTTCATAATGTCACGATCCGGCTTTGGACCTGCGCGGCTCTGCACAGTGATCCCATGGGAAAGAGGTCCATCATGATGTGTGGTAATCTGCTGTCATGGATGTCATTACTTAAGTGTGGTCATAAGGAGCAGCTGTCTGGTCGAACAGAAATGTACATTCATACTATCGAAGAATAGATAAACATCACACAATTTGCTAAATGCCTCTTTTTGACTAGACTTGGCTCGATCCATTCAGGTATAATGAGAACAGGATACTCGATTGGTCAGAGTTGACAGTCAAGGTCTTACCTCCTTGAGAAAGGAGGTGAACGTACGTCAACTTTTGATTCTCCTCGTGTGAAATTTGAGAACGGTTTGTGTGAGTGAGAGATGGTGAGACGTTGAGACGTTGAGACGTTTGCGCACATACCGTTGAGATTTCTTCTCCAAGAAAGGACAAACTCATGGGACTAAGAGAAATAGCCAGATCGACAGATGTCACTGAGAATTCAACAGGAAAAGTAGGAAAAGTAGGAAAAGTAGGTCCAAAACCTTGGGAAATAGAGTCGTACATCTACAAAGAGGAGCCTGAAGACGCTAAGAGGTCGTCGCACGGTGACCCAAGGTTGGAGTCAGCACTGCAAAGTCTCAGTCTGCACCAAGATGACTTCATCCCCTCTGATGATGATCACGGATCTGGCCACCCGGCCTGCGGTCTGGGCGCCACGCCCGACCTCCATGCTAGCGCTTCCTCTGCAAGCGATCTGGGGACTCTGGCAGGAGGATCTTGGGGATTTCGGGATAAAAATGGAAAATATAAAAGGCGAGAAACTAGCAGAGACACTGATCAACGTGTTGTAAATTGGCTTAATAAAGCTGACGCTCGATATGCTTCTAACTCTACTCCTTATCATTCAGCTCGTACTTCTGATTTTGGTAGTTCTGGATATCATACTTGTGAGGACACTCAGTAACTCCTAAAAAGCTCTTCAGTGAATGGAAAAGCACACTTGGATAAAGCCAACAAAGGCCAGAAAAAAGCTGCCTTACGAATGAGCTGAAAAAGACGCTCTTCGTCTCTTTCAGCTCAGAAATGCTCTGTTTATCCGAGTTACGAAACGCCCTCGAAGAATAGATAAACATCACACAATTTGCTAAATACCTCTTTTTGACTAGATTTGGCTCGAATCAATTCAGGTATAATGAGAACAGGATACTCGATTTGTCAGAATTGACAGTCAAGGTCTCACCTCCTTGAGAAAGGAGGAGAACGTACACCAATTTTAGATTCTCCTCGTGTGAAATTTGAGAACGGTTCGTGTGAGTGAGAGATGGTGAGACGTTGAGACGTTTGTGCACATACCGTTGAGATTTCTTCTCCAAGAAAGGACAAACTCATGGGATCAAGAGAAATAGCCAGATCGACAGATGTCACTGAGAATTCAACAGGAAAAGCAGGAAAAGTAGGAAAAGTAGGTCCAAGACCTTGGGAAATAGAGTCGTACATCTACAAAGAGGAGCCTGAAGACGCTAAGAGGTCGTCGCACGGTGACCCAAGGTTGGAGTCAGCACTGCAAAGTCTCAGTCTGCACCAAGACGACTCCATCACCTCTGATGATCACGGATCTGGCCACCCGGCCTTCGGTCTCGGCGCCACGCCCGACCTCCATGCTAGCGCTTCCTCCGTAAGCGATCTGGGGACTCTGGCAGGAGGTGCACTCCTCAGCCTCCACTCGTGGAACTCAGGGGTGTCCCCCTTACAGCGCATGCCCCCCTTACAACGCATGCCCCCCTTACAACGCACGCACCTCTTACACCGCACGACTGGCATACGACTAAACGAGCGCTCCTCGTCAGCCCCACAACAGGGCACCACCCGGAAGCCCACTCCTGCGTGGCGGATTTGGGATGATCGTAAAGCTGCGTCAGATGAACAATATAGAAGAATTTTTTCCAGGCAGTATTAGATAGAGATGCATAGATTGCGTAATGGAGAGCATCTTTTTTCTTAACGCTAGTGTAAAATGGACCCAGAAAGGCGGTCGTACTCACTGTTGAGCCCGTGCAAAAAAGTGATGTCTACCCTGATCCCACGTTTTGAGAAGAGATGACAGCGGTGGCCGGAAACATGGACAGGGAAGCAAAGCGTCAAACTTTGGCAGAATGGTTCAAGATTTCAGCGTGCAGCTGTAAAATCGGGATTGCTCGCGAGTTTTTTGACCTGTGCCCGATGTCACGCATGGTTACCTTGTGAGTTGCAAGATGGTTTTTCTTATTCTCTCACACAAGAGGCATCTCCTGTCTTCTCTCTTCCTCCTTTCATTTGCCTTTTACCTCTCATGCCCCTCTAAGTTCACGTCTATGCTCCTATTGGCTTGCCAGAAATACCTAGTATAAATGTCAATGTATTTGACATTTATTATTGCCACATATACCATCAATGGAGATATATAGCGCTATTTTTTGTTAGCAGGAGAATCATAACATGAATGAGCCCATACTACAAGATCAAATACATGCGAATACTGAATCAGACAGGCAGACTCTCAGTGAAGCTGCTCAACCTATGCCTCTCACGATGCAAGCCATGAGAAAGGTTCCGGAAATTACCGTTTTCTTCTGGATCATTAAATTGTTGACCACTGGGATGGGCGAGACGACATCAGACTATTTGGCTCATCAGCTCGACCCGATGCTGGCGGTTGCTCTGGGGGGATTTGGTTTGGCTGTAGCGCTGATACTGCAATTCCTCGTACGTCGATATGTGGCGTGGATTTATTGGTTAGCCGTAGTCATGGTCGCCATATTTGGTACGATGGCCGCTGATGTGTTACACGTTGGCTTGGGTATTCCCTATCTTGTATCAACTGTGTTATTTTCGGTCGCGCTCGCTGTCATCTTTGTGGCTTGGTATATGAGTGAGAAAACTCTTTCTATCCATAGTATCTCTACTCGTCGCCGCGAGATGTTTTATTGGGCCACGGTCATGGCTACGTTTGCGCTTGGCACCGCTGCTGGCGACATGACTGCGACAACCCTAAACTTGGGTTATTTCTCCTCGGGTATACTCTTTGCCGCGTTGATCGCTGTACCAGCTTTGGGCTACTGGCTGTTTGGTTTGAACGAAATTGTTGCCTTCTGGTTCGCTTATATTGTGACTCGGCCACTTGGTGCTTCATTTGCAGACTGGATGGGAAGGCCATCTAATCTGGGTGGCCTCGGGCTAGGAACGGGACAGATCAGCTTGGGCTTGGCGATTTTGATTGTCTGCTTTGTCGGCTACTTGACGATCAGTCGCTTAGATACAAAGAAATAGCTTATCCATTAGAAGGACAAGGACTACTCTCTAGTTCATTGAGGTAGGAATTGTCCCTCTTTCCCCCTTGAAAGAGCATACAGGTAATCTGTATGCTCTAATTAGGCGTTAGTAAGTCAGGTAATCAAACGCTCTTTCCATATCTTATTGCGTGCTAGTTTAGTGTAAAAGAGATAAAACAATTTGAAATGGAAAAGGTACCACTAAACATATGGACAAACCAGAATTAAAGCATAAAGAAAATTTGCCTAAGCCAAAAGAGGTTCCTTATGTCATGGTCCGGCTTTGGACCTGCGCGGCTCTGCACAGTGATCCCATGGGAAAGAGGTCCATCATGATGTGTGGTAATCTGCTGTCATGGATGTCATTACTTAAGTGTGGTCATAAGGAGCAGCTGTCTGGTCGAACAGAAATGTACATTCATACTATCGAAGAATAGATAAACATCACACAATTTGCTAAATGCCTCTTTTTGACTAGACTTGGCGAGATCCATTCAGGTATAATGAGAACAGGATACTCGATTTGTCAGAGTTGACAGTCAAGGTCTCACCTCCTTGAGAAAGGAGGAGAACGTACGTCAACTTTTGATTCTCCTCGTGTGAAATTTGAGAACGGTTCGTGTGAGTGAGAGATGGTGAGACGTTGAGACGTTTGCACACATACCGTTGAGATTTCTTCTCCAAGAAAGGACAAACTCATGGGACTAAGAGAAATAGCCAGATCGACAGATGTCACTGAGAATTCAACAGGAAAAGCAGAAAAAGTAAGAAAAGTAAGTCCAAGACCTTGGGAAATAGAGTCGTACATCTACAAAGAGGAGCCTGAAGACGCTAAGAGGTCGTCGCACGATGACCCAAGGTTGGAGTTAGCACTGCAACGTCTCAGTCTGCACCAAGATGACTTCATCCCCTCTGATGATGATCATGGATCTGGCTACTCTGCCTGCGGTCTCGGCGCCACGCCCGACCTCCATGCTAGCGCTTCCTCCGCAAGCGATCTGGGGACTCTGGCAGGAGTAAAGCAAAACGCTGCCGGGGACTATGCTAGAAGAACTATGGGTGACGCAGATTATCAACACTATAAAGACTATAAACGTGCAATATATAAAAGGGAACAACCTACACAGGAACAGAAAGTTGCTAATACTACATATCAGAGGGGTCTCCGAGCGTTTAACGACACGCTTAGCAAGCGAACCGGTGCCGCTCGCTGGCGAACCACGCGAGAGGGAGCCAAGCACGGAGTGGTGCATCGTGCTTGGCAGTAGAGCGTCGACGTGTCGCGATTCTGGGCCTTGCTGAGTATGAGTGGTGGGGGTTGGGAATAAGGTCCAATTTTTGATTCTCCTAGGGACCGTGCGAAAATAACATCCGTAAGTTTGGTGGAGCAGGAGCATGCCAGATAGGGAGGTTATTTATGCATGCCTCCCTCCCTCGTGTGAAATTTGAGAACGGTTCGTGTGAATGAGAGACGTTGAGACGTTGAGACGTTTGCGCACATACCGTTGAGATTTCTTCTCCAAGAAAGGACAAACTCATGGGATCAAGAGAAATAGCAAGATCGAAAGATGTCACTGCTAATTCAACAGAAAAAGTAGGAAAAGCAGGAAAAGTAGGTCCAAGACCTTGGGAAATAGAGTCGTACATCTACAAAGAGGAGCCTGAAGACGCTAAGAGGTCGTCGCACGATGACCCAAGGTTGGAGTTAGCACTGCAACGTCTCAGTCTGCACCAAGATGACTTCATCCCCTCTGATGATGATCATGGATCTGGCTACTCTGCCTGCGGTCTCGGCGTCACGCCCGACCTCCATGCTAGCGCTTCCTCTGCAAGCGATCAGGGGACTCTAGCAGGAGTAAAGCAAAGCGCTGCCGGGGACTATGCTAGAAGAAATATGAGTGACGCAGAGTATCAAAACTTTCAAGACTATAAACATGCAATATATAAAAGGGAACGACCTACACAGGAACAGAAAGATGCTAATACTACATATCACAAGGGTCTCCGAGCGTTTAACGACACGCTTAGCAAGCGAACCGGTGCCGCTCGCTGGCGAGCCACGCGAGCCGCCATGGCACAGGGAGTCAAGCACGGAGTGGTGCATCGTGCTTGGCAGTAGAGCGTCGACGTGTCGCGATTCTGGGCCTTGCTGAGTATGAGTGGTGGGGGTTGGAAATAAGGTCCAATTTTTGATTCTCCTAGGGACCGTGCGAAAATAACATCCGTAAGTTTGGTGGAGCAGGAGCATGCCAGATAGGGAGGTTATTTATGCATGCCTCCCTCCCTCGTGTGAAATTTGAGAACGGTTCGTGTGAATGAGAGACGTTGAGACGTTGAGACGTTTGCGCACATACCGTTGAGATTTCTTCTCCAAGAAAGGACAAACTCATGGGATCAAGAGAAATAGCAAGATCGAAAGATGTCACTGCTAATTCAACAGAAAAAGTAGAAAAAGCAGGAAAAGTAGAAAGAAAAGGTCCAAGACCTTGGGAAATAGAGTTGTACATCTACAAAGAGGAGCCAAGAGACGGTCATGGGTCGTCGCACGATGACCCAAGGTTGGAGTCAGCACTGCAAAGTCTCAGTCTGCACCAAGATCGACTTCATCCCTTCTGATGATGATCACGGATCTGGCCACCCGGCCTGCGGTCTCGGCGCCACGCCCGACCTCCATGCTAGCGCTTCCTCCGTAAGCGATCAAGGGACTCTGGCAGGAGATCTTAGGTATATTACTTATGATGGGCCTTCAAGAATTTCGCAATCCGTATGGAAGCATAGGAGTGAGTGGTAGCCCGGAGGCACGCTGGGTCAATGAGAGGGTGAAGAGGCAGCAGGAAAGGGCCTGGATGACTGAGAAACAGCGGAGCCTCATGGAGATATGGGGCGATCGATAGGGTGACGAGGTAGCAGGAATTGAGGAGGAGAACGTACGCCAATTTTTGATTCTTCTAGTGTGAAATTTGAGAACGGTTCGTGTGAGTGAGAGATGGTGAGACGTTGAGATTTCTTCTCCAAGAAAGGACAAACTCATGGGACCAAGAGAAATAGCAAGATCGAAAGATGTCACTGCTAATTCAACAGAAAAAGTAGGAAAAGCAGGAAAAGTAGGTCCAAGACCTTGGGAAATAGAGTTGTACATCTACAAAGAGGAGCCAAGAGACGGTCATGGGTCGTCGCACGATGACCCAAGGTTGGAGTCAGCACTGCAAAGTCTCAGTCTGCACCAAGATGACTTCATCCCTTCTGATGATGATCACGGATCTGGCCACCCGGCCTTCGGTCTCGGCGCCACGCCCGACCTCCATGCTAGCGCTTCCTCCGCAAGCGATTCTGGGGACTCTGGCAGGAGGTGCACTCCTCAGCCTCCACTCGTGGAACTCAGGGGCAGGGGAAGCGCCCCCCCAACGCACGACAGGCAGACGAGTAAACAGACGGGTGCATACTTTGGATGTGCAACGTCTACTTTTGCCCTTAGAACTCGGACGGGTAAACGAACGAGTAGAGGGGCTCGGCTTCTCAAACCCACATCTGGGGAGCGCCGGTTGGATTCGGCGTGATCGTCGTAAAGCTAGGTCAGATGAACAATATAACAAACCCCCCCCCTCACGTCGTTGATCCCACGTTTTGAGAAGATATGACAGCGGTAGCCGGAAACATTGACCGGGAAGCGAAGCGTCAAACTTTGGCCAAATGGTTCAAGATTTCAGCGAACCGCTACTCTTTTTCTTTCCCTCGTGCCGTGACAATATCGTTCCTTGCTGCCCACATTCCCAGATCCTGGCGCTGGATGGCCGCAGCCATTAAATCTGGGAATAAGTCCGGTGTGCAGGCAAATGCAGGAATACCCATTTCAGCCAGTGCCGCCGCGTTGTATCGATCAAAGCCTGGTGCACCCTGATCACTAAGAGCGAGCAAACACACCACCTGAACACCGCTGCCCACCAATTCTGCCGCCCTGCGCAGCATTCCTTCCCGACTACCTCCCTCATAGAGATCGGTAATCAGTACGAGGATGGTTTGTGTCGGTCGGGTAATGATCTGCTGACAATACGTTAAGGCCAGATTGATGTCCGTGCCACCGCCAAGCTGGGTGCCAAAGAGCAAATCTACTGGATCATGCAAGTCCTCGGTTAGATCGACAACGGATGTATCAAAAACTACCATTCGCGTGCTGACAGCTCTTAGCGTCGCTAGTACGGCCCCAAAGATGCCAGAATAGACGACTGAAGATGCCATTGAGCCACTTTGATCTACACAGAGGACGATATCACGCAGCGCGGAACGCTTGTGCCCGTATCCAACCAGCCGCTCGGCAATAATCGTACCATGCTCGGGTTGGTAGTTTTTCAGGTTCAGGCGTATGGTACGATCCCAGTCAACCTCATTATAGCGCGGACGGTAGGTACGAGTTGCTCGGTTAAGGCTACCACGTACGGCTTGGAGCAATGGGTTGGCTAGCTTCCGTTCCAGTTCTTCAACAACTTTGCGTACTACTTGTCGTGCAGTGTCCTTTGTCTTCTCCGGGATAACTTTGCTGAGGGAAAGCAAAGAAGCGACGAGATGTACATCAGCCTCTACTTGCTCTAGCATTTCTGGCTCAAGAAGCATTTGTTTGAGATTGAGGCGCTCAAGGGCATCTTTCTGCATGATACGTACCGTTGAGGATGGGAAGTAGGTGCGGATATCACCTAGCCAGCGTGCAACATTGGGCGATGAGCTTCCCAATCCCGCAGAACGATCCGAGTCATAGAGGGCTTCTAGTACACGGTCCATTCCTAGATCATGCTTACTTAGCTCTAGACTTCCACTCTTCCCCTCACCTGTAGCTGAGCACATGCCCTCTTGCGCATCTTTACCCAATATAAGCCGCCAACGCCGGAGACGCTCTGATTCATCAATTGCCATGGTATGTCACCCCCATAACTTGTGCTAATACTGGTAACACACGTTCTCCCCTCCGCTTGTCAATGAGCAGAGAGTCTTCAAATGGTGTTGTGTGCCTATTGCCTACCTGCCCTGATTGTGGAGTATATAAGTGTTTGACCTTTTCTCCCATTTTTCTGCGCTCAGGGGTCTGGAAACCAGAAAATGCTCGCCGTAAAATGGGTACAAGGGTATCAAAAGCCTCGCTATCAAGCTCACTCATCCAACGATCTAAGGCACGCCAGAGCCCATCCTGGTGGAGAACAAGCAATCCACTTCCCCGTAACACGCCCTCTATCCAGGCTGCGGCTCGGGTTGCTGGATTGGCTGTGGAGAGCGCTAGGCCTGTGAGCTTTTGGAGTTCGTTTTCATCTAATGCTCTCTGCTCCAACAAGAGGCGACAACAGCCGCCTTGTAGTAGCCCGTGGATACTTTCTCGCTCGATTAATGTGCGTAATATGCTCTGCCATTCTTGACGTTGTTCCTCACGGTCTAGCAACTTGATACTCTCTTGCACTTGGTCAACGCTATCGATCATGGAACGTGCGGCATCATCATCAAGCGAGGCACATGCCCCCGGTAAGCCAATGATAATGCGCTCAAACAGACTGTCTATGATTGGCAGAATGAGTTCTGCTTTTGTCTGGCGTACGTCTCCATAGCGAACTACTCGTGCCAGTGGCGAAAGTGCATTCATCAAGTGTTGCACATCAGCAGAAACCGCGGCTCGCCTTTGGATGGCCTGTAATAGGTGGTCAATCGCTCCAGATAATTCCGCCAGGATTGTTTTATCCAGCAATTCGGTTAACTGAGGTAAAGCATCCAGCTCGTTAGCCTTATGACAGGCGAAGGCTGTTGCGGCACCCTCGATGGTGTTGCCCCAGATATTGGCCTCAATCAATGGTACTGCAAATTCGACCTGCCAGCGAATCTGCCAGTGCTCATGAAAGGTTCCCTTTTTTCCATAGACGCGTTGCGGTGTGCCCCACTCAATACCTAACAACCTGAGCCGATGCAAGAGTTGACTGCGGGCTCGGTCGGTTTCATTACGCAGATCGAGTTCAAGCTTCTTAATCTCTGCTGAAGGCTTGAGACTCAATTGACGCTGCCGACTTTCCAGATCGCGCTGAAGTGGAACCATGGGAGTCTCGGCTGGTACCTGTCCGAGTATTTCACCAATCTCTAGTTTCTCACGGATGAGACTCATTGGTTCAGCATTTCCATTGCACAAAACCGTTTTGATACTTTCATGGCACTCTGCTAGCCCCGGCATTGGCAGGTCTCGCAGAGCAGCTAGGGCATCGCTGAGCCGGACGGCTTCGATCACACTGGCTGAGGATGCATCGAGTCCTTGTTCGCGTAACAGATGTGCAGCTCGCGTTATCCAATGAGTGGTGACATTGCCGGGAACAGTCCAAAGATGTTCATACCAACCCGGCGAGTTAACTCCCGCACCATAGCCACTGTGATATGAGAGACGTGAATTGGTCCAGGGTATCCAGGTTGCTTCAGTCTTGATCCGTTTCAGTCCTTTGAGGATTTCGGTGTCGGTTTTGGCTGGCCCTGGATTGATAAGTACCGGGGCATGCCATGCTCCGCATATGACTGCAATGCGCTGATAGCCCTCTTTCTGGGCTGTTCGGATCATCTGACGCATATGGGCCTCGCGTTGTGCTTCCTGCTCATCCTTTGGGGGTGCGTCGGCACGCAATTCGCTCATTGCTTCAAGGATGCTTTCGAACAGGCCTGTCGCGTTGTGACGCTGCTCAATCTGCCTCTCCCACCACAATTCATGATCCGTGTATCCCGCCGCCTGGGCAAGGAGAGCTAGTGGATCTTCCTGAAAACTTGTTGCATGCAAGTCTTCGGGTGGAGCTGCCGTAAGCGGTGGGGCTAGAGTTGCTGCGTTCATTTGAGAAACATCTGTTTTGTCAACTGGCGCTGGTATTTCGGCTGACTCTGGTTTCTCGCTCTCGTCTTCTGCCATCTTTGCTAGTTGAATGGCTTGTGGCAAATCGATAAAACGGCTAGGTATGCTGTGTGATAGGGCATAGCTTAGTGCTTGCCACTCTGGTGAAAAGGTTGTAAATGGATAATAGACCGCGTGTTTTGGTTTTTCGGGCACATAGATGAGCAGCGCCACAGGCGGTTTCATATCCTGATGGGCCAGCAGTGGAAGCACTCCTTGTGCGTCTGGGGGACCTTCAACGAGTACAATGTCTGGCTCTAGCTGCTCCAGGGCAGCACGCAAACTGCGTGCACACCCTGGTCCATGGTGGCGTATGCCGAAAACGTGAAGATTCACTTACAGCACCTCATGACAAGCACGATACAGATCTTTCCAACCATTACGATCTTTTACAACCGTCTGCAAGTATTCCAGCCAAACGACACGATCCTGGACTGGGTCCCTCACAATTGCCCCTGTGATGCCTGTTGCTAGATCGCCAGCTCGCAATATCCCATCGCCGTAATAGCCAGCCATGGCCAGACCACTATTGATGACAGAGATAGCTTCAGCGGTAGAAAGCGTTCCACTTGGTGCTTTGACCTTGGTTTTGCCATCCATCGTCACACCGTCACGCAACTCACGGAAAATGGTCACGACACGGCGGATCTCCTCTAGTGCAGGCTTCTCCGCTGGTAGTTCAAGTGCTTTCCCCAAACTGGCAACACGTCGCTCCACAATATCAACTTCCTCCTCTATAGTGTTGGGCAGCGGAAGAACAACCGTGTTGAAGCGTCGCATTAAGGCGCTTGAAAGTTCGTTGACACCTTTGTCTCGGTTATTGGCTGTGGCTATAACGTTAAAGCCTTTGCGGGCCTGTACCTCTGTGTTCAGTTCGGGGATGGGCAGTGTTTTCTCTGAGAGAATAGTGATCAAGGTATCTTGAACTTCGCTGGGAATACGCGTCAATTCTTCGATGCGTGCAATCTTACCTGTTTGCATCGCGTTCATCATCGGGCTGACTACAAGTGCCGCTAGTGATGGTCCCTCGGCGAGCAATCTGGCATAATTCCAGCCATAACGAATGGCACTTTCGTCTGTTCCTGCCGTTCCCTGGATGAGGAGCGTTGAGTCTCCTGTGATGGCGGCTGCAATATGCTCACTTGTCCATGACTTGGCTGTGCCCGGAACACCATAGAGCAGGAGTGCGCGATCAGTTGCCAGTGTGGCGACGGCGACTTCAATCAAGCGGGCATTGCCAATATATTTGGGAGTGATCTCAAAACCGTTTTTCAGCTTTCCACCCATCAAATAGGTGCGTACAGCCCACGGTGAGAGCGCCCAGTTTGGGGGACGCTGGTGAGTATCTGTTTTGGCCAGTTCGGCAAGTTCTTCAGCGTATTGCAGTTCAGCGTGGTGGCGCAAAATAGCATTCAAATCATCAGTGTGATTGGTCGAGCCGTTGGATATGGTCATTATTTGATTTCCTCCAGAATTTGTTTGCGTATTCTCAGTACTTCAGAAAAGTCTGTTAACTTGCTTTGCCAGTGTGAAATTGCCCAGCCTTTCTTCTCCTTCTCATCTTTCTCTCGTATCTCCCACGGCTGGAGTGCTCTCTCAAAGCATGATTTAGGCAATGCTATAGCAATTGCATCCAGAATAGCATTCCATTTATAGTATTCTGGTTCACTCTGTTTAAGATTACGTACATGGTCTTGAAGTACTTGCAGACACACCTCTCCGAATTGGTGACTCCAGGGTCGAGGTAAAACTGCGAGCGCATAGTACCAATATGGATAATCAAGAAGCAGATGGGTAATGACATTCTCTGCTTCCTGCTGTGGCAAGCAAGTTAGCAATTGGATAGCAAGCTGTAGGTCTGTGTAGTTCTTGCTCTTTTTGAGTAAGCCGTGCCACTTTCCCAGCAGTGGTAGACTCCAGTTTGCGGCACGATGGCGCACTGTTGCTTGGGACCAGGCTACTAGTATTGTCGACTCATCATCTTTTTTAAGGATAGAAACGAGCTTTTCGGGTATCATAGCAAAGCGTTCTTCCCAATGATGGGGAACAACGAATGAGATGATCTGCTGAAGCGTCGAGGTCTTTGCGGCACCATCCTTGTCAAGACCATCATGTACCCAATGCTCATCAATAGTTTCGAGAGAAGTGATAGTAATTTTGCCTTTGGTATAGGTAAGAATAGTATCTGCACGAGTTTGCATACGTTGCACTAACGCAGAATCTGGAAGGCGTGCTAGCAACGAGACGGCAAGAGATTGCACATTGGTGCTACGATCATCCAGAGCTTTTTCAAGAAATGGTTCGTCCTCTAAGGAAAGATTCACCTCAAATGTTGCAAGCAAAACTGTCCTTGTTTCTGCCTTTTCCTTTTTCCAGACCTCCGTTAGCCAATCACGTGCTCTGGCTGGATCAACTTCACGCATGTTCCGCAGGATCATGCTTCGCTCATCAAGCGTGCCTTCTTGCCAGATGGTCTCTATGTTGGCTGGGAGTAACTTCTCGGTCTGTAAGAGAAGCTGGCTAACCCATTTCCATTCCTGGTTGAATTGGCTTAGCCAGCGCCCTCGCTCGCCAAGGACAGGCACCAGAGCAGAACGTACCTCTTGGTTCTTTGTCCCATAGGCCAGTGCTTGCGGTAGCAGATCGTGTGGAAGGCGCAGATGGGCCTGTTGCAAGCGATTCTAATGCCTCAGGAAGTATCTCGCTGTGCTCACCTTGAAGCTGACTTGCTAGTAGATGGGCTGCTTTTGCTGAACAACTTGCCAGTACCTCTGCCTGAGCTGATTGCGGAATTGTTGGAGCAGGCTCGGCGCAATAACCAGCTTGACGGTAAATGGCCCATGCTCCAGCGGTAAGCAATAACGAGCGTTCAGTATTATCCGCAGGCAGTTGTGCTGCCAAGGCATCAATAGGTGTGTCAGTGACGAGATTGGTATTTTCTACCTGCCCCGTTCCGACAATTGCAGTTGTGACAAGTGTATTCATGCCTTATAATCCCCGCACAAGAGTGTATGGTAGGTGTGGTTTACCAGCATACCAAGCGGCAAGAGTGCCTCCCCATCCCACTCGCCTGCGAAATCGATCGGTGCACCACCTGAGAGCGCTAATAATTGCCAGTGTTCGCCTTTGACGAGGGGAAGCGCTTGTCCATGCTGATCACAGATGCGCCAGCGATTGCTTGTTGCATCATAGACAGGCGTGACCCGACATAACGTACATAAAAAGCGATCTCGCCAGGGAAAACGGGCAAGCGTGCTGGTGACATCATCAAGAAATGCAGCTATCGTTTCTACACCGGGTAGACATTCTGGGAACTGCTCTATCTCTCCCTGGCGAGCTGCGATAAGTGCGCGTTGTGGTTGTACACTGGGCCAGTACACAAGTTCTGCTTTCTGACAACTCCCAAGCTGATAATGCATTGAAAATGGCACTCCTGCAAAAGAGAACTGTAATAGAAGTGCTGAGCGTCTGGTAGTGGTTCCAAGGAGCCATGTGCGTTGAGCGCGTCCTCGCTCGATATCTTCGAGGGTCTGCCCTAATATCAGCCAAGTATCGGTGATGTGTTCTCCATGAGCGAGAACCTCTTCCTCTTTAAGATTCCAGCCGATGAGTTGGCGTATATCCTCTTGCATGGCGGCATCCAGTTGCTCGATCCTGTGGAATGCTTGGCTCAGCAGGGCGAGTTTTCCGATCTGTGCCAGTAGCTTCTCTGGCCAGTTGGACGATGCATTAGGGATGGTTGCTATGCGTCGGAGATAGGATGCCAGACCCGGAGCCTGTGCATCGACCATCTGGGCAGCCTGTTTCTCCCAGATAGTCGAGGGTTGTGTCTCCAGACTTCCCAGTCCATTACGCACAAGGTCGTTAAGCCAGAGATCTAGGAGTTCAATGCCCTTATTGACCTGCGCTAGGCGTTTCTCCGCAGTTTTGCGTTGTGTGGCTGTAGGCGATTGAGCTGCTTTGGGCGCTTCTTGTGTCTCTTTCCGTTTGCTGGTAGCGGCACGCTTTGCCAACCATGTAGTGATCCACTCCGGCGGATCACTGACGGGAACGGCATCTGGTATATTAGCAGCTAGCAGAAGCAGTCCAAGCCCATGCTTGCATGGCTGTTTGCGGCTGGGACAGCTACACTGGATAGTGAGGGTAGGAAGTGCAATGCGAACTTGATAGAGTGCGCTGCCCTGGCATTCGCCCCAGAGCGCATCTGAATTTTGTCCTATGTGCTGCCAGTGTTTGACATTAGCAAGTTTCTTGCCAGCAGCTGTAGAACCGGCGTCGGGAGCCATCGAAATGACCTGATTGGCTGTGATCTGAATACCCACGTATAGTCCCCCCGAAGAAAGAGTTATTTTGAAGAATGTGTCCTATGTGCTTCTTCTTTAGAGACGATTGGAAAACGGAAGTGGAAGGTTGCAGGGTTTGTGAAGTACGTTTGTCTTATGGGCAGTGGTGTATTGGGAATGATTGACATTTCTCAGAATATTTTGATCTGGCCCACTCTTGGTCAAGGATGAGGTAGCGAGCATCCATCGCCATTCCTCACATTCATCGTTCGGATTATCTTTTTTACAACGAGGCCTGACGAGGAGCAAGACTTCATAACATCCCGTGTAGATGTTGTTACGTTGTCGACAGTTTATAACGATATGGTTTGGCTTTGGACCTGCGCGAATCTGCACAGTTATCCCACGGTAAATGTGTACATCATGATGTGCGATAATTTGCTGTTATGCATGTCATAACTTGATGTAGTCATAAGGAGCAGTTGTATGTTTGAGCAGAAATGTACACTCATACTATAGAAGAATAGATAAACATCACACAATTTGCTAAAAGCCTCTTTTTGACTAGATTTGGCTCGATCAATTCAGGTATAATGAGAACTGGATACGCGATTTGTCAGAGTTGACAGTCAAGGTCTCACCTCCTTGAGAAAGGAGGTGAACATACGCCAACTTTTGATTATCGTATGGTGAAATTTGAGAACGGTTCGTATGAATGAGAGATGGTGAGGCGTTGAGACGTTTGCACACATACCGTTGAGATTTCTTCTCCAAGAAAGGACAAACTCATGGGACCAAGAGAAATAGCAAGATTAAAAGATGTAACTGAGAATTCAACAGGAAAAGCAGGAAAAGCAGGAAAAGTAAGAGAAGTAGGTCCAAGACCTTGGGAAATAGAGTTGTACACCTACAAAGAGGAGCCAAGAGACGGTCATGGGTCGTCGCACGATGACCCAAGGTTGGAGTCAGCACTGCAAAGTCTTAGTCTGCACCAAGATGACTTCATCCCCTCTGATGATGATCACGGATCTGGCCACCCGGCCTGCGGTCTCGGCGCCACGCCCGACCTCCATGTTAGCGATTCCTCCGCAAGCGATCAGGGGACTCTGGCAGGAGGATGTTTTGGTAGACGAAGAACTGAAAAACAAACTACCAGTCAACGTGTTAGCAATTTGCTTAATAATGCTGTTGACAACCGTTCTAATGATGCCCGTCTTGCTGAATGGTTTAATGCTGCTAACGAGCGATATATAGCCAAAAATGCTTCTACTCCTTATCATTCAGGTCGTTCTTATTTAAGTTCTGAATATTATAGTTGTGAGTAATAAGAAAATACATAGGCCCACCGATATGGGCGGTGGTGTGTGATGGGCTTTCCAAGCTACTCGTCTTCTCGGCGACGAAAAAAGTATTCGTAAGTCCATCGATGCAACTTCGGCTTGTCTGATGACCATTCCCAGCAACCATCTTCATTCAGGCTTTGCAGACGCCATACCTAAGTCGCCACCATCATACATGTTCTATCGCATGGACTAGGCATGACTAGGGGCAAGACTCCATGACATCCTGTTCAGAAATTCGTAAACGTTTCGTGTGAATGAGAGATGTTGAGACTTTGAGACCTTCTACTGAGCAATGCTCACCAAAGTTCATAGAACTGATCTGTGTCCAAGATGGGGATGAGTGTACTGGCCAGCTTCTCTCACGAATCCCATTCGGTGCAGTTCCAACCAGCCGTCGATGCTTCCTCGGTAGCACATCCGCTTTACACCGAACTGCCGCTGCGTTGAGTCAAGGAGG
>CAVSHN010000027.1:0-23489 GCA_963727755.1 uncultured Chloroflexia bacterium | reverse complement strand
ACAGAAGCACGATTCGGTGTTACCTGGCGGAATTGCCCGAAAGGCCGCTATGGATCAGCACCACGGCGAAGACCTGAGAAGACTGCTGCTCAGCAGAGTTCTGAAAGGCGTGGGGGGCGTAATTCAGCCCCACAATTGGGTCAAAAGACAAAATCTGGTCGCCCTCTCTATATTTTTGAAGGAGGGGGGAGCATTTCGCGAATTGGATAAGCAGAGCATTTTTGAGCTGAAACTGGCAAAAGGCGTTATTTTCAAGCCATCGAAAAGCGGCCTTTTCCTAGCTTTTGCTCACTTTATTCAGGCATGTTTTGGGACTCACTGAAGAGCTTTTTAGGGGTTACGAAATGCCCTCTTAATAGATAAACATCACACAATTTGCTAAAAGCCTCTTTTTGACTAGATTTGGCTCGATCAATTCAGGTATAATGAGAACTGGATACGCGATTGGTCAGAGTTGACAGTCAAGGTCTCACCTCCTTGAGAAAGGAGGTGAACATACGCCAACTTTTGATTATCGTATGGTGAAATTTGAGAACGGTTCGTATGAATGAGAGATGGTGAGGCGTTGAGACGTTTGCACACATACCGTTGAGATTTCTTCTCCAAGAAAGGACAAACTCATGGGATCAAGAGAAATAGCAAGATCGACAGATGTCACTGAGAATTCAACAGAAAAAGTAGGAAAAGCAGGAAAAGTAAGAGAAGTAGGTCCAAGACCTTGGGAAATAGAGTTGTACACCTACAAAGAGGAGCCAAGAGACGGTCATGGGTCGTCGCACGATGACCCAAGGTTGGAGTCATCACTGCAAAGTCTGCACCAAGATCGACTTCATCCCCTCTGATGATTATCACGGATCTGGCCACCCTGCCTTCGGTCTCGGCGCCATGCCCGACCTCCATGCTAGAGATTCCTTCGCAAGCGATCAGGGGACTCTGGCAGGAGGATATTGGAAATATCTTGATGGTAGTAGTGGACGACCAACTCGTGATAGCACTGATCAACGTGTTAAAAATTGGCTTAATGCAGCTGACTCTCGATACAAGGAAAGAAATCCTTCTTCTCGTTATCAGTCAGCTCGTAAATCTTGGGGTAGTTCTGGGGGTAGTTCTGGATACTTGACTGCTGAGTAATAAGAAACTTAGTGCAGGAATTGCGTAACTCATGGTGCGCTGATTTTTCAAGTCACCTTGAAAAATGATACTGTATCATTCTCTAAGGGGCCGCTTTTCGTGACCGAGAATTGAGCTTGAAACTCTCGCTTCGGAAGGCTAACCCTTAGCCAAAGAGACAATATCGGAGTCTTATCAGCATACAGAGCCACACCAAGCATGATTAAGATCCGTATTGTAACATGCTAGTCCAGCAGTTTTGCTACTTATATCTTCTCCATTCGAATATGGAGCCATTTGACCAGAATATTGCCATCAACTAGCTGAAGCACAGCTTTCCATTCTTTTGCCTTTTCAATTGCCTTATGACTAAAAGATGAAGTAGTCACAAAGATACCAAAATCAGCTTTATGCTCAACAATGAGCATCCCTATGAATTTCTGGAGATCAGGTGTGCCAACAGTCTTTTCTGGTGAGTAACGCTTGCACTGGATAATCACCTTGCCCCCTTGTGAATTTGTAGCAGTGAGATCCGCAGCAAGATCACCGCTCCCACCAACTCTTCTGACCTGAGTGTAGCCACTTTCTCGTAGCAAGTCGCCAATGAGTTCCTCAAACTCATCTGATCGGAGAGTCAGTACTTCCCCTAATGTTGTGATATAAGATGTCTTTTCCCGCTCGCGTTGCTGCTCTTGTTGTAGGCGACACTTTTCCATTGCGCATTCCCAAGCCACATCTTGCTCGTTGAAAGAGGTTTGAAACTGTTGTCTCTGATCCTGGTGAGCTGTTCCTTGCTGTTCACTCCGAAGTTGTACCCGATGCATATACTCTTGACATGCTTGGTTCTCGATTTTTATTCTCTTCTTCTGTTGTAGGTAATAGATCCTTATTGATCCAAAGAGCAAAAGCCCACAGACAAGAAGAGTAGCAATACTAACAGCAATAAGAAAGTACACCTGAAAAGGGATTCTGCTTAAAAAATACACGAGAACAGAAATGGGAAGACCGAAACCAACTAGACGCAAGAACAAACTATCAGACTTCTTCTGCTTTGATCTTCTCGGCAGGTTGCGGTAATGGGGACGTACATAGACCTTTCTCATTGCCATCTCTCGCTTTTCTTTTGTCTGGGGAGCATTGCCGTTTCCTTTCTCGAAGGAGGGACAGTCTCCTTCTTTCTATTACTACTCCAATTGTGCATTATAAAAGCGGAAATTACAAGAAGAGAGGGCTATTCATTTTTCTATGGTACACCTGACCGCAACTTTCAGCACACAGTTGTCGATATTCCGAGTGTAAATCACACAGTTTAACGGATCTGGCTCACTCTTGGTGACTCAAGTGTTGCAGCGCTATGAGGAGGTATCAGGAAAGCACATTGGGAGCGGATGAGGATGTTCAGGGCCATCTGCCGAAGAGGTTTTATCACCAAAATTGAGCCAGTTCCGAGTAATTCCCAAATTTACACTACAGGAATGACATAGCTGGTGTATAAGAGAGACATATCATAACTATTTGTTATCAACACAAAGAGTTTAATAACAATTTGGAATTATACTTTTTCTCTTCTGCTTTACTTTTATTTCCCCTTTTGTTATTGTGCTTAGTATGCACTATAGTATGTTATGATAAGAATGAATTAATGGTAGGGAGTTAAAGAATGCCACCCGACGTACGAAGATCTAAAGTAGGTTTAGCAAAGAGTAGGGCACAGGACCCCAGTTTCCTGACACGGTCTCAGGAGGTTGCTATGATTACAGCCAATACAGTTGCTAATTACTTCCTTGCTTTTGCTCAAGAATGCGAGGAACCTATAACGAACTTGAAGCTGAACAAACTTGTATACTACACACAAGCTTGGCATCTAGCTTTGTTCAATACTCCTTTGTTTGATGAAGAGATTGAAGCATGGGTACATGGTCCTGTCTTGCCAAGTTTATACGAAAACTACAAGCAATTTAGGTGGAAGCCTATTATTGTAGATTATCTCAACTTAGAAGAGATTAAGCAACAATTTAATCCCGATCAGCAAAATCTGCTTAATGATATTGTGGAAGTTTACTTCCCTGAAACTGCATACGCGTTAGAGCAGTTAACGCATAGTGAGGATCCATGGGTATGCACACGTGAAGGATTAGCGCCTGATGAGTACTCTAGTCGCGCCATTGCACATGGCCTTATGCAGAAGTATTATGCAAAGATGCTAACAGAAGAGTCCAACACTGAATCCATTACCAGCAAGTTAGCCGACCTCCTTGACGACCGGAGGTGGAATAAACTCTTTGCCAGTCCAGAGGCACAAGCTTATTCAGCAATGCGGAGGAAGGAAGTCATTGCTGAATATGAAGCGGGCGAAGCCATCCCATACGTCTTAGGGAAAAGCCTTGCAGATCTCTTTCAACAAGAAGTTTAATCGGTTCTACCAGAAACTTCCTCCCCACGTCCAAAAACAAGCCGATAAAGCTTTCATATACTTTGCTCTTGACACATTGCATCCAAGCTTGAATTTTGAATGTGTCAATCAGACCACACAGGAGTATTCTATTCGCGTTAGTAGAGGATATCGTGCTTTAGGATATAAGCATGATGATATGGTAGAGTGGCATTGGATAGGAGGCCATGACGAATACATGCGAAGAATATGATAGCACACCACAAGAGCTGCTACAGTGCAAGCGGCTCTCTTTTTTGTTTCCTAGCTGCGCACAGGCTCAGAGCCTCGTAGCCTCTCAAAGATGAGTCTATGCCATTCCATGGACTGCGCAGAGAAAGCTCTGAATTGTGCTATAATGCGATGCTTGTTCACCGAGCAGGGTTTGAGCAGTGGCTGGCCTTAGATTAAATAACCTCTACAGTTTATCGCAATTTTGCTGATCAATTATTTCAGTACAGATGTTCCTGTCCTGGGAACGTCATAAGCTAACTTATCATGAGAAAGGAAATAGCAAAGTGTTTAACATTAAACACACAATTAAGAGTGTTGCTATATCTAATGAGGTTGAGTTGACTGACGAGCAACTTGAAAGAGTGGCTGGGGGATATGATCCTCTTGAAGCAAGGCATTTTCACAGAAATTGATGATATTGTGTCTAGTAAGAACCGTATACTGAGTTTCGTTAAAAAAAGCTTGCCAGTAACATGTTTAATAATAGCAATATTAACTATTATGAATGCACTCATAAGTTTTAAAGTGTCTACATTAGCTATTTTGTTACCATATGCAGATATTATAGGAATTAGTTTATTGTTCATAAATGCATTTGTCCTATATTTTATTATGTTTGTATTTCGTAAAGCTACTATCATCTATTTAATATACTCTACAAATAAACCAAATTTCTTCTTTAGAAATAAAGAAAATCTTATTTTTATGATCTTAGGTGCTCTTCTAACAATAGCTACAGGTGTTATTGTGGTACTCATTACAAATGCTCTACACGCAACTAAACCATGAATAACTTGAACTAATCAAATTCAATTATAACCAGCCTCTAGAGAGAAGCTCTTTTTTTCATTGCGCGGCAAAGATCTCTTGGGAAAGATGAGGAAATGGATGGAGCACCGTTCAGGAGACAAGCATTCACTCTTTCAAGCTAGTCGTTCTTATGGCAATATTGTTCTGAATTTTCAGCATGCAGCCAACAGCGAATTTGGGGTTTACGCACGCGCTTTTCATACAGCGGGGCGAGCACTCTTCGAGCAGATGTTTGCTAAGCCTAGCTATAACAGTTTGGAAGGGTGCCCTATTATATTCCTTTATCGTCATGCACTCGAACTATACCTTAAAGCGATTGTGCTTCATGGTGATGTGATTATGAAGATTAATGGTAAAACGCTTCTTACAAACCGAAGTCTCTTCCAAAAGCATAACTTGCTTCCTTTCTTTCCCTTACTCAAACAAACCTTTGATGCGGTTGGCTGGACTTGGGATCTCGACATTGAGGGGTTGCGTACCTTTGAAGAGGTAGAGGAATTATTGCGTGATTTTGAAATCGTCGATCTTGGTTCCTATACATTCCGCTATCCAGTTGATACAAAAGGAAACCCTTCTGTTCCTCATCACTTCATGGTTCATATGCCTACTTTCTGTAAACGGATGGATGCATTGCTGGAATCTTTAGAGGCGGCAGTGATGGGGCTAGAAGTTACTGAGGATGAAATGCTCGAAGCAGCATACTATACTCAAGAGGGTTTAGATGAATTTGACGAATATTCCAATCAACAAGACTAGAAAGTAGCATAAGATGTATATATTTCAAGCGCCCTCTATTAGTGATTAATCCTGTTTCTTCCCTAAAAGCAGGATTTATAGTAGTTGAAGAAATACATGGTGGTTCAGCATGGAATTGATTTCAATTGCACTTCGTCGCAATTTTAGAGAATTTTGTAGTAATATTGTCCTTCGTCAAATTGATGACATGTTTCTTGGGTGAGCAGAGCTACATTATCCGGTGGATGCGCTCAAACAACGGACAAATTTGAGCACGAATGAGAGCGTCCCCACCACTTACCGCAGCTGTACCAACAAAATTTCTGCCGTTATATTGCTTTGAAACAAGAGACTAGCTGTAAATGTTGGGACTGTGAGGCTCTCCATGGACTTTGGTGATAAGGTCTGTAATAACAAGACGAGGAAAAGATCTCTGTGGCGCCAGGAGCGGATGGGAGAAGAGTAAAAACTCCTGCTAAACTCATACTTCACCAAAATCGCAAAAGACCCGAATAATTCCCCAATTTACAGTAATCCCATGCTTTGACAATTTGCTAATGACAAAGCCCCCCAAATGCTAAGAAACGGAACACGAAATATCAACATACTTTACAAAATCTTTTTGAAAGAGATTTTTCCCTGAAAAAAGGTGAGCAAAGTATGCTCGAATAAAAGCTAAAAGTGCATGCCATCGCTGATACCAAATATAGCGCGTATATGATGCTACTAATGCCTTTGGAAGCGGAAGCTTCTTTTCTATCAGAAATTCTATATGAGAAACTAACGCATCTTTCATAAGCTGTTCAATTTCCTCCCTCGTTTCTGCAACAGCAAAACAGCCAGGAACATCAGGGGAGTAGGCACCATAAGACTTTTCACCTTTTTCAATGACGACTAATATTTTCATTCCATCTTTCATTTTTTACTTCCCCCTTTGTTGTTTGATCTGAGCTTGCTTGAACATCTTTTTCAAGGTTCCAATTGGGATCTCATCTCCAAGCTTTCCAGAAACAGAAACAGCTCCCTTCTTGATTGGATGCTCATAATGTCTATGGCTGCCTGTCGTATGATCATGGCGCCACCCATCAGATTCAATAAGCTTAATAAAATCGCGAACTTTCACACTTGTCGCTTCCCTGCCTAACTTCCCTTCTAGTATACATCTACGGTCCAAAAATGCAATAAGTTACACTACAATTATAACAAAATGGAATTATTTTCATTAAATACATATCTAATAGGAATTGCACAAGATAGAAGTGAGCTAGAGATAGGGATAGGATCTCTGCGCTACTCGTCTTCTCGGCGACGAAAAAAGTATTCGTAAGTCCATCGATGCAACTTCGGCTTGTCTGATGACCATTCCCAGCAACCATCTTCATTCAGCCGCAGATCAGTCAGTGGATCAAACCCGAAAGTTCGAATAGTACAGACGGCATCATAATAGTTGCGGGCAGATAGAGGTCCGTGCCAGAGGGTGGTGACTTGGCTTGGCACAACACCAAGCCTTGCCCTCAACGATGGATAAACACGTTCACTCCACCGCACAAAGTGACGATAGGCAGGTCCTTGCCCAATCCCAATGCAGCCAGGTTGCCAATCACCAATAAAAGTATGCGCCATTAAGTGATCTGCCGTGCCCGACAAACAGCAATCGTAGAGACCATAGCGTTCTATCCAGTCGCGACGTCCTGCCCATGCGAGACCCGTATGACCGTGATGAAAGTATGTCGGCCCAAGAGCCCTATTCGGATCTCGTTGATAGAGAGATGCATAAGACTCCAGGGTGTCCATACCGCTACTACCAAGCCTTTCATCGCGTTGCTGAAGATAGGTGAAGAGCTGAGCCACTGGATAATCATCAAGTGCATCCGACGCGTCAACGATCCAGGATGGACTGGAGAAAAGAACATCAGCATCAACCCAGGCGACTTTTTGAAAGACATCTGGAAGGCTCATGATCAAGCGATTCAGTAGACGCTCTTTTTGCCAAAGAACACTCTTGGACCGAACGCGCAAGATATGATCCGATAGCGGGAGCATGAAGTCTGCGTTGCCGAAAGCGCACTCGATACTTCGCCAATGGACTCCAGGAGATCTTGACAGAGAGGCAGCAAATACTTCAAAGTTGCGCACTTGCGAGCGATATCTACATGGATTAAAGAAGCAAGAGACAACACAGAGATCGTTACAGCCAATATAGTGGTCCGCTGGCGGTTCGGGTGGCGGGGAGACTACTTGCTGATGATGAGGAACGGCATCTCCATAATTGCCCAAAGGGATCTGATCTCCCATGAGGAGCTTCTCGATCTCGTGCCAACTGGTAGGGGTCTGTTGCAAGGAAACACGATGGAGAAGTTCGCTCGTAGCCTTTGCACGGTGATGCCAGCCAACGGCCTCGTAGCGATCGATTGCACGACGAAGGCGTGCAAGTATCGAGGTACTAGAGCCCTCTTGCCGCCAGAAAGAGGAAGCCCCGTTCATGTTGTGAAAGACCTCATAGCGTCCTTGCCAAATGTATCCTCTCTTCGCGCTTCGAAGTAGTCGCGCACGGCACGGTGAAGAAGGGGTTTGTGTGTTGCCCATTGCCACACGCCATGCTCATCAGGAGTAATGTCGTTTTGTGGATCGAAGTCATATATCGTCAGGATTCGCATACGATCAACATATTGTCTATTCAGCCTCGTGCCATGCCCCTGTTGTACAACTGGGGTTGGCACAAAACCCACTCTTCCTTGGATGTCTCGAAAGAACGATGTGGCCCAAGTAGACCACACTTCCTTGAGTTTGGGCGCGAGTTGATTCAGGTGCCATTCAGCTCCGACCTGCCCATATGCCGCTATACTCATGTACGTATCTGCACCACCAACGATCATCGCATCAAATAACCCATGAGTCTCTAGAACCTGACGTTTCGCGGCCCAGGCCAATCCAGGCCATGTGCGAGACAAATCGAAGTTGAATGGATGTGGTTTGTCGGCAGAGATGTATGCTGCTAATCCAGCAAGTTCTGCTATCGGTTGCCCGTCATTATCACGCTGTTCGATCCGATCATACAATTGGATCAAGTCATAGGTATCAAGCAACTCAGATGTCCATTGAAACCAACGGGCATCGGGAAAGAGGATATCTGCATCGATCCACGCCACCTTGGTGTACCTCGATGGTAGCTTCCTAATGATGAGATTAAGAAGCCGTTCTTTGTGCCATAAGATATCGCGCCCTCGGAGTTTGAGGACCGTTGCAGTTGGTGTCGTCGGAACAACGAAGTCCTGATCAGTGAAGACGAGATTTGCGAGATAGAAAGGAATAGCCTGATCTGCAAGCGCCGTCATGCAGCGAAGCAAATTGCCGTTTCGTGATTTATAATTGTAAGGGTTGAAGTGGCATGACACCACAGCGAGGTCGGTAGGCTGAGTCATAACTCTCCCTCTTTGCAGAGATGACTATCGGTTCCTCTCTCGTTCTGCCAAACCGTTTCGCTTGGGCGATTTCTACTGGAGCGAATCAGTGCTGCTGAAGCTGTGAAGCAGTCAGCACTGAGTACTCACTCCTCTTGATCATTTGACAACATCCATTTACTTTAGGTGGTCTCCTCCTTAAGTGTTCATAGGCTGTGGAACAAGCATCGTCGTCAAAAGCTCCCCAACGGTCCAAATGTGATCTGTGAGACCAGCGGCCATGGCTGGGGTACGCTGTTGCCAACGGGCCTGTTTTGAAGGATTTACTATTTCTACGCGCAAAGTTTTGACCTGACGAGTAAAATTGTAAAGAGCGTCTTCGAGAGCGCTAGCAGCTTTCAGCAAACGAAGCTCTTTTGAGAACGAAAGCGTCTTGCGAACCAGCCGTCCATTCATTGTTCGTGATGTCAAATTTGTTCGTTCTACATATGCTGTGTGGCACCCTAATTTTGCTTTTACTTCTTCCTGATCTCCATAGACAACTTTGATGTGAATACTTGCTAATTTGCCTCCTTTCCGTTCCTTGATTACTTGTAAGTATTGCCAGTCTTTACCTAGTTGAGGAAGTTTTGGTGGCGCTCCCCGTCCACCATACTCTGGTACCTTTCCCCACGTTTCTAACATTGCGCCCCTTTCCCATCGGTTGCCAGGGCCGGTGGCGAGGCCTCTGGTTCATATCTTTTTACCTGTCTCATCAGTTCTGGAGCGACTTTTTCTTCTGTCTTCTCGATAGCACGTCCTACCCGCAGACGGGTTTGCTTGTCTATGGCTGTCCCACGCCAAAAGGTTCCTCTTGCATCTTCTTCAATTCTCCCCCTTTTGCACCCTTATGTCCTACATAGGTCCAGAGGGCTTTGAGCTGCACCTCACTGAGCGTATGCTCTTTTACAATATATTCTTCAAACTGATTTATATGAGATTGAGCTTTATCTAACCATTTACAGACTGTTTCTTCTTTAACACCTTTAATTCGATGAATAGCAGCTAGACTATTGCGGTCTCCTACCATTGCCATACATTCTACTATTTCCTCTGGTTTGTGTCTACATCGGTAAAACATCGTTCCCTTGGTCTCGGTGAAACCTTCTTTGCACGTTTTACAGCGATAACGCTGTACTCCCTTGTCAGTTTTACCACATTTTACTACATTTCCCAGACCTACTTTTTTGTAATCTCCACATGTTTCATTCAAACAGAATGAACCAATTGATGCTAATTGTTGTTTCTCCATGGTGCGCAGTCCTCCTGATCTACAAAGGCTTTTCTTTCTATGCTACCATGTACAGTCAAGGGGGAGACAACCGTGAATGATGGGCCGGAAATACTCACCTATTTGGTTTATTTCCTCTAATTATGTACACGTTGGCTTATATAGAATGGGATACAAAAAATTGAATGATTAAGAAAGTAAAAATTAGGGTCGTATCGCACGCAGGCGGTCTCAAACTGGTATCATTGCTCAAGACGAACAGGACAATGCAGACCTGTGGAATAAGATCAGAAACTACGACGACTCGCTCGCGCATCTGGTCTCCTGCCGCATTGTCCAGTTTGCCCAGCAGTACGGCGCATCTATCCTCGTGTTTGAGCACCTGGGGAACCTCAAGTCTGAGAAGGGCAAGTATAGCAAGCGCGGTAATAGCAAGCGTGCATTCTGGATGAAAGGACGCATTTTCAAGTATGCCAAGTACAAAGCGTACAATATTGGTATTCTCACTAGTCGCGTGAATCCCAGAGATACCAGTCGTACTTGTGCAAAATGCGGTGCTCCTGTTGCACGTTACTGTGATGGAAAACCCACAGAAGGCTATCAGATGGGTATTGCACTCTGCAAATGTACTGAATGCATTATGGCTGGAAATGCGGACAGAAATGCGAGTTTGAAGATCGGCAATAAGTTCTTCGCACGCTACAATATCATCTTCGAGGAAAAGCCTCAAACTTCTCTAGCGATAGAGAGGGAAGAGCAATCTTTAGGTGTTGTAACTCTCCAAGAGCCAAACGTCCAAGCAGTGGGCCAACTATCCCTTTGGGCGGGGCATGAGAGCGACAACGGGCATTGCACCGCCCAGAACCGGTACCTTAAGGTTGGTTGAGCCCGTTCGCGATTTCACCAAGCCACTACGCCTCCAATCCAGTGGTAGCTACGCTACTATCACTGGGGAACGCGCCTATCTCGGGGAGTCAGAAGCTGCGGGGTTTTAACCCCAGCAGAGTGTCACTGAAACGTTTTGGATGTTTGATCCTATTGAGGATTCTAACGGAGAACCAACGGAGAGACCAACGGAGGCTCCAACAGAGAGACCAACGGAGGCTCTTACAGAGAGACCAACAGAGGCGAGAAAGCTCTAGGTGTCTGCTCTGGCCAACATTGTTTAGGTCACTGCAAAAGCCACTGCAAAAGCCACTGTAAAAGTCACTGTCTCGATCACAAACTTACCGTAGCTGCTAAGGACTCCTAGCCCCTTGTTAGTCCAAGCCTTATGTCGGTTTCTCTCTCCTTTGAGAGCAAGGGGCTAGGAGTCCTATCTGCGTATAGAGCCACACTGAGCATGATTAAGATCACCAAGAGTGGCTATAGACTTCTAGTTATTGGTTAGTTGGCTCGCCTTTTAAGTTAACAGCCAACTTTTCCTTATTAAAGTGTAGCGCTGTATCTGTCAATCTGACACCTCTTGGCTCCAGCTGGTTTTCTAATGCATTACTGAGAGCTTGGTTCGGGTCACTCAGTGTCTTTTGTATTTGGTGCTCTATATTGACTGCTTTGAGTTTCAGTTTGTCTACAGGTCCAGCCTTTTCTTGAACGTCTGATTGTATAAGTTTCAGTCTTTGTGGCGTGACATCATTTCCCAATTTACAGTTAATAGCGATGGTGGCTTTAACTGGCGATTCGACATGGGTTTCACTGGAAACCGTGGCTACATCGTTCTCAATATGAACCTTTGGGGTAGGAACAGTTGCTTTGACTCTTTGCTGTCCAGTCAGTAAATTTTGAACTATGCCCTCCATGATCTGAACAACTTCCTGCTCTGATAGTTCCTTGGAATAACTCCCTTTTTGCTTTAGTGATCCTGCTATTTCATCGAAAATTGGTAGCGGTATGACACGTTCCATTGCTCTTACTCCTTGTTATTTCCCATTTACGTAGAGAGAGACCAATCAAGCAACCTGCTTGAGCCTTGAGGTACAGGAAGAAAAGCTGTTGTGGAAGAGAAACAGAAGTCTCAATGCCACTCCTTTAGTCTAGTTGCTCAGTGCAAGTGTCCCCAATTGGAATATGCTAATCTGGCAGTTCTGCTACTTAGATCTCCTCCATTCGGATATGGCGCCATTTGACTAGAAGATTGCCATCATTCCATTGCTACTCCAGTTGTGCATTATAAAAGCGGAAATTATAAGAAGAGATGGCTATTCATATTTCTATGGTTCATCTGACCGCGACTTTCAGCACACAGTTGTCGATATCTCGAGATTTGCAGATATTGACGACGAATATCCTCAATCATATACTACTGAGCACCATAGCTATTCCACTTTTTGGTATAATTAGTCCAGACAGTTATATCTTGGAGTTGCCTAGATGGAATAAAATGGGAGACAGTGATACAAGTGCAAAAGCGTTATCTAAAAGCACCGATTACAGAGGCTATTATAGACCTCAAAGTAACCTTTCCAGAAAATTTTTCTGCTGACAGATTTGCAGAGATTGAGGATCGTGTTAAAGATCGTTTCCCAACAAAAGAAAAAGAGCAACTTTATGCAGGCGTAGGAGCATTTATTTTTGTTCCAGGTTCCCCAATTAAAGTTGATGCAAATCAACATCATAATGGTTTTCTCTTCAGAAGTGCAGACAATTTACGAATTTTTCAAGCAACTTTAAGTGGTTTTACCTTTAATCGCCTTGCTCCATATGAGTCGTGGGAAGAATTTAGTACTGATGCTAAATATTTATGGGACGCATATAAAGAGATTTATAAACCGATACAAGTGACACGAGCAGCTATCAGGTATATTAATCAAATCAATATACCTACTGAAGGATTAAATGATCTTAAAGATTATTTGAGAGTAGTACCAGAGATACCTGATAATTTTCCACAGAGAGTATTAAGTTCTCTTTTGACTCAGATCCAGATGCCACAGGAAGATTTAGATTGTATGCTGGTAATTAATGAAGCACTTGCTCCGCGCTCAGACAATAAATTTGTTACTATTACTCTTGATTTTGATTTATTTCGTCAACAGAATTGGGAAAGTGGTGATGAGGATATTTGGAACTTCTTAGAAAAGCTTCGTCACCGGAAAAACGAAGTGTTTGAGGCAAGCATCACACAAAAAGCAAAGGAGATGTTTGGAGAATGCTAAAAGTAGTATTTTCGGAAAAGTATGGTACACCCATACCTGGTATGGGTTTATTTTCCACCACCAGCCAATCCAGCAATAAATCTCTTCGTGATGTGCTTAACTCAATAAAAGAGCAGCCTTCTGGTAACAGTATGTCTTATAAAACTCTATATCAGAATACTATACGTTTGCTTCAAAATTCCATGCAATGTGGAATATCTATAGAAGATGTAAAAGAGGTTGTTAAATTAATTTTACGAGATACTATGAGTGATATTCATGATTTACTATCATGGGAGGAGGGATGGAATGGGTATGACGCTTGCGCCCCCAATTGTGATGCAGTAATCTATGCTATGAAGTGGGTTAATCAATTCTTTCTCGAAGTTATGGATTTAGAGGAAGGTTGGATTAAACCAAATGTAACGGCCAGCGGAGATGGTGAAGTAGTACTTGGGTGGAGGCGTAATTCCAGAATACTAACAATCTATGTCGGGGAAAAGAATGCAGAATATGTTAGGGCGTGGGGTATAGATATGGAAAAAGACATGGATGATGGTGATGCTGACCTCACTAGCGTGCGCCAATCACTGTGGAAATGGCTGATAGGTTAAATAGGGATGTTGATAAAAACAACAGTTGCTAATGAGGAAATTCTCTATCGGCGTGTTCCATCTGGTATGCGGTTATACACATTCCTTCCAGATGGAAAGATTCAAGTTGAGCCTGCTGCATTTGAAGATAGAGAATGTAGAATATCTGTAGATCGCGCAAACTTATGTCCCAATAAGGCTTATGATACTTTAAATCGATCTGAAAAAGGACGAGATGGTGGGGTTGTGAGCTTGGTGACTTATGATGTACGCTCTACAGAAGAATTGGCAAGTATGTATGGTAATCAAGGAGATAGTCAAAAGTTTACTGTAGACGTAGAACATGTGCCCATTCCAGGAAATGATGCACATGCTGAGATACATGGAAATCCAGAGTTTAGTCAGAGGGATAAAAAGAAAGCTTTTCGAAAACTACGTCATCGGCTTGCAATACTAGCAGAGGCAAGACCATGGGAAATAGTCCCACAAGCTTTGTAGTAACAATGACATATCTTGCACCCCCCAAATGCTAAGAAACGGAACACGAAATATCAACATACTTTACAAAATCTTTTTGAAAGAGATTTTCCCCTGAAAAAAGGTGAGCAAAGTATGCTCGAATAAAAGCTAAAAGTGCATGCCATCGCTGATACCAGATATAGCGCGTATATGATGCTACTAATGCCCTTGGAAGTGGAAGCTTCTTTTCTATCAGAAATTCTATGTGAGAAACTAACGCATCTTTCATAAGCTGTTCAATTTCTTCCCGTGTTTCTGCAACAGCAAAACAGCCAGGAACATCAGGGGAGTAGGCACCATAAGACTTTTCACCTTTTTCAATAACGACTAATATTTTCATTTCATCTTTCATTTTTAACTACCCCCTTTGTTGTTTTATCTGAGCTTGCTTGAACATCTTTTTCAAGGTTCCAATTGGAATCTCATCTCCAAGCTTTCCAGAAACAGAAACAGCTCCCTTCTTGGTTGGATGCTCATAATGTCTATGGCTGCCTGTCGTATGATCATGGCACCACCCATCCGATTCAATAAGCTTAATAAAATCGCGAACTTTCACACTTGTCGCCTCCCTGCCTAGCTTCCCTTCTAGTATACATCTACGGTCCAAAAATGCAATAAGTTGTACTACAATCATAACAAAATGGAATTATTTTCATTAGATCCATATCTAATAGGAATTGCGCAAGATAGAAGTGAGCTAGAGGTAGGGCTAGGATCTCTGCAAGAATTTATCACAAAACAAATTGCTATATTGCCGAGCTTAGAGGAGCGTACAACACACGACAAGGCTTTCTTTCCAGAATAGCCATATGCTCACCATTCGCACAGTCAAGCGGGGCCTTTTTGTAAATAGTGGAGGGACGCTCTCATAGTGGGAGTGGATAGCATGGGTGCAAATCGGATATGATAATGGCAGACTCCCTAGCACGTATGGGGGCAAGTAAACGCCCGTGAGTAAATAATTAGGAGAAGCGCCTGATGCAAGATATAGCCGTTGACAATGAAATAATCGATGATGTCGTTGTATTGATAGAACAAATCAAGCGTATGGGTTTACCCGCCCTGATCGACATCGTGTGCAAGAGGTATTGTGTTGGAGGGAGGCTAAGCTGGGGCTGGACACTGTGTATCTGGCTAGCCTACATGATCAGCGAAGGAGACCATCGCAAGCTACCAGTGCAAGCTTGGGTACGTGGAATGCATGACACTCTAGAAGCAATAACAGGCCAGAAAATTAGCGATACCGACTGCAGCGATGATCGCTTAACCATCGCATTATCATATTTAAGTGACGATAACAATTGGCACAAGACAGAGGAGATGTTAGCCAAAAATCTGGTAAAAGTCTATGATCTGCGTAAAAAGACCATGCATATCGACGCCACAACGATTTCAGGTTATCGAGAAGGAGGGGAAGGGAGCCTCTGGCAATTTGGTCACAGTAAAGATAATCCTGCATTACGTCAAATAAAGCTAATGATGGCAGTACTAGCGCCACTGGGTTTGCCAGTCGCACTAGATGTTTTGGCTGGGCAACATGCCGATGACCCGTTCTATCTCCCACTGATCGAGCGCGTCCATTCCTTCTTGGGTGAAGATTGCCAATTGCTCTTGGTCGGTGATTGTAAGATGAGCGCACTAGCAACACGGGCGGGTATCATGCGACTTGGGCATCACTACCTCACTCCATTAGCACTGGTGGGGGAAACAGCATCGGCCATGAAAACGTGGGTTACGATGGCTTTATCCATGGGAGAAGACAACTGGCAGCAAGTGGTCATCAAGGATGGAGATCAGGAGATAACCATCGCGAAGGGCTATGAATTCACGAGGAGCTGCCAAGACGATCACGGAGGCAGTTGGCAAGAGCGTGTCCTGGTGGTGTATTCTCCTGCCCATGCCCACAAGCAATCCCAAGATTTGCAGAAGCGGATCGAAAAAGCCAAAAAAGCTATTCTAGCACTAACGCCAGCAATTGGTCCGGGCAGACGACAGCTTCGTGAGGAAGCCGTGCTCCAAGCCGCTGCGGAAGCGATACTTGTCAAATATGACGTTGTGGGTCTGCTGCATTACCATTACGTGCAGGAGACGTGGACGACCGAGAAGTACGTTGGCCGAGGACGTGGTAGCATCAACCGAGAAAAAGAGATCACCGAGCATTGTCGTTATCAGGTGACAGTAGTCGAGGGCATCGATACGGCCATCACGGCGCGGGCTGCCACCTTGGGTTGGCGGGCTTATGTTACTAATGCATCTGTTGCTTGCTTGTCTTTCCAAGAGGCCGTTCTGGAATATCGCCACGAATATTTGGTTGAGCGTGCTTTCGAGCGCTTGAAAGGAAAATACTTAGCTCTGGCACCCATGTTCGTGAAACGTGACGATCAGGTTATCGGACTGTCTCGCTTACTTAGTCTTGCGGTTTGCATCTTGACGCTTGTGGAGTTCACCGTGCGCCGCCAGCTTGAAGCTGAGCAGACCAAAATTGCTGGCTTATTCCTCGACAGTGCACGCAAGGAGACGGACCGACCAACTGCGGAGCGCATCTTGCAGTCTTTTCGGAAAATTATCCTGACGCGCATCACTTTGCCTAACCAGATTATTTATCATATCACACCTCTTAATCCGGTTCAGCAAAGACTTCTTGCTCTGCTGGGTTTTCCACCTGATCTCTATTCGCGACTAGCTCGCACGATACCTTCCGATCACCAACTGCTCGCAGGGAGTTCTATGGGATGACTCGATCGCACTGTAATTTCTCTTATCCCATCTGGATTGTGCGAATGATGAGATATGCGCTGCTAAATCCGCAAATTTCCATTTTTCTTGGCAAAGCCCATAATTTTTACGTAATAGTCAAGAGCTAATGGCGTACAGCGTGTGAGCAGATGGGCATGCTACAAAAAATCGCTTTGATGGTAACCTGCAAACAATGCTCGACGAGCTAGAGCATCAGAACTTGCCTGATCAATAGTAACCGTGCTATAATATGTCTAGATAAGAGGGAAGCACAGTTTTCTTTTTAGTTCCATGAGTATTCCTTTCATGTGCTTCTCTTAATTATCTCCTACCAAAGGCTTTGACACTACTACTCTATAAACTCGCAAGTCTGAAAGTGCAGCGCGTTCCCATTCTCCTTGAGAGTGCGAAGAACTTGCTCCGGTATCCCCTCAGAGAGTTCGGCTTCAATCTCGAGCGTGACTTTGACTTTTGCACCACTCAAGCTCGTGAGGTGTTTGACAAATTCTTCCATGATACGGCCCGCATCCGAAGCCATCATTCGTTCGTTGATCGAGATCGAGCCATAGAAGCGGCGTCGTTGGCTCTCTTGCGCGATAGGCAGAAATGTCTGCACAGATGGAGTCTCGGGTATGCGTGGTCGTGTCACTACCTCTGTATAATTGGCTGCCTGTTCAGTAACCAGAGATGGCTGGGCCCATGTTGCCTCTGGCATCGCAGGAGTTGGACGGGAAGCTGCTGCACTTTGTCTCGCAGCTTCCAACTCAGCCGCTTCTGCCGCGAGCTGAGCCTCCGCGACCTCCGGCTTCACGAGCAACGATTGCCCATCAGGGATGACATCAATTCGCTCACCTGCACGTAAGTTGCGATACCTTTGACGTTCTTCATCCCAACCCGAGGCGTAGGCAAAAGTATCACGTCGCCAGGATGGGGATTGGACTCCGTCACGCATGGCTGCAAGCAAGACTTCGCTACTCTTGAGGCGAGGCATATATATGTACTTGGCAAAATTCTCGATCAGTTCTTTCGTTGAAACATGGTTCCCACGCCACAATGGGATACGGTCCAGTTCTTGGCGCAGACGAAGGCCAGCTAACTGAGGAATGAGTAATTCTTCAATACGCAATAGGCTAGTGGTGTTGGTGACAAGGTATCCCTCTCCACGTTGAGGCTGTAGCTTGTACTCCCCAATGGAATGAGGTTTGCGAGGATCGAGTTGTTCGGGAACTAGCACCCAGCAGTAGGTCTCTGGGATCAGGGCGATGATGCGGTCTTCTGCATCTTTACGGCGCGTTTTGGCTTGATTCGATTGGAAAGCATCAAGGTTGAGTGACTCTCGCTCTTGGTCTATGGAATTCCAGGCTAGGAAGAGACGCGTTGTCTGCTTGAGTTCTTCAACTCGGGTTCGATCCGCTACGAGGAAGATGAGCGTGTTGCCGTAGTTACGTGGTGCATTGCCACGTTGCTTGAGGATCTTGCCAACTTCTTCTATTGCTGGCAAGTTTTGGTCTCGACGAGCATGAGGATATTGTGGTTTGAGAATGACTAGACGAAGACCACTGTTTTCGTCGATGACATCGGCTCCACTCTCAGGACAGAGATGGATGCTGGCAAAATCGCCTTTTTGCCGTTGTTCAACTTTTAAATGGCCTTTGACTTTTACATCGTCTTTTTTCTGTTCTTCTCCTCTTAAATAGTCCTTGATTTTGGCGTAGACCGTGTCATCATCCTGCTGGGAGGCTCAATCCTGGGCTAAACGTGCAACACTTGGTTGGGTGTCATACCAATAGCGCCGATCATTTTGATAGAGATAGGTGGCTTGATCGGTTAAGCGGCGCAAGGCATCGCCAAAGGTGGCCACGCTCTCTCCTGGTTGGGTACAGCCAAGTTTGATATGCGTATCTTGAATGCCCTTATTGGCACTCTGCAAGGTTGGAGCTGAGCCAAAGAAGATACTACGAGCAACACGTCGCGTCGCGGAATAGCGTCCAAGGTTCGAATTCGCGTTGTCAAGGCGACGTGGCAAGGATTGGCTACCATCGATGTCCTTTTCGATGATTGGGACCCAGTTGTCTTCTAAATATTGGGTAAACAGAGATTGGACAGCGGCAGTCTCGATCGGAATGGTGGCGGGCATGATGAGAAGGTTACGATCCTGCTGAACCCACAATTCGTGCACGACCGCAGCCATCAAGCGCAGAACTCCACGTGTCCGCTGAAATTTGTCGATACTTGACCAGTCGGTGAAGAGATGATCAAAGAGTTCGGGATGGATGGGATAGGCTTGCTTGATCCGTCGCTCATATTCGGCCTCGCTACATTCATCTGGAAATTCCTGTCGTTGCGAACGATAGAACTCGCCGAAGGCCCGTGCTACTGCGTCTCGTGCGGGATAAAGCTGGGAGGGAATTGGCTCGAAAAAGACGACGACGCACGATTTCAAACCCTTCATCCCGATCAGCAGGACGCCAGGGAGACTCGACACGCCCAAAGATTTGTTTGAGGCGAATAGCCGCTTCCTGACCACCTTCTCCTCCGGTCTCGCTCTCGGAAGCTGGGATGGTGCCCACGATAAGCGTGCGAGGAGCTGCTTTGGCCGCCTCGGTCAGGTTCTGGGCAAAGCTGAGATTTGCTTCGAATGAGCCTGCTGGCAGACCCTCTTTGCCATAGAGTTGACGTGCAAAGACGACCCATTCGTCAATTAGGACCAATACCGGACTAGCGGCCACAAAGAGTTGACGCAGCACTTCAGAGCCAGGACTGACACCAAGTTGGTCATCCTCAGCCACGAGAGCATAGCCTTCTTTGCCCAATAATTGCCAAGCTAACTCACCCCAGATGGTATGGATTTCACAGCCATCTGGCTTTCTGTCTACTTTGGCGGGCGAGAGTGCATGACCAACTAGGACTGCACGGTGCGCTTGAGGCGCTTGTTGCAATTCCAATTCGTTCAAGAGCGGCTCGAATACCGACAAGATCAGCAGTCGGTACTCCAGAGAAGAGGTGATAGAGCGCGAGTAATGAGTGGGTCTTGCCACCACCAAAATTGGTCTGCAATTCGACAATTGGGTCACCACCAGTTCCACTCAAACGGCGCAAAGCTCCCAGCAGCAGGTGACGCAAACCATTGGTCAGGTAGGTACGTTGAAAGAAGGCGTGTGGATTACCATATTCACTAGATGCAATCCCACGATGGACCTGAGATAGGTCTGCGGCAAACTCGGCGACCTGATAGGTTCCAGAAGCGACATCTGGATGCGGGGTCATCACTTCTCGCCAGGGAAGCAGACCTCGCACAGGTTGCCCATCGACCAACTGACTAGCGTTGCGACGAGTGACGTTGCGTGCCTGCTCATCAAAGCTGGTACGCAACAATTCCATCTTATGCCGTTCTACCTCGTCTGCTTGCTCAGTAGCTGAAATAGCTGTCAGTAACAATTGGATGCTATCAAGGGCACGGTAGGTTGTTTGCATGCTGAATGGCTCTTGATGTGCCCATTTGTTACGGGCTTCACGTAGCTCACTGACATAGTTGCGCTCGGCATGGCCCAGTGTCCTCTTGAAAGCCTGATTCCATTGGTTCCACATCACAAGCAAGAGAGCCTGCACATCCAAGCGCAGATCCTGCCCATCCTCGGTGATATGGTGATCCTGGAGTGCTCCAATGGCTTCGTAACGCCAGCGTGGACCATAGGTCGCTTCCATCTCACGCACAACAAAGGGTTTGAGACCAGCCGAGAGAAGGTCTAATGCTCAACCAATCCGGTCTCGGTTACTGAGTGCCATCTCTTGGTGCTCCAATCTAGAGAAGATTTTTTATTCACCGTTTCACAACTTTATTCACTTAACATCTGAGAGAGCCGACAAAAACCGCTGCATTTGCAAATAAGCTTGCATCTTTATCTGATCCCGTGTCTCACCTTGTGCTTCCTGAAAGTCTGCGGTCCATGTTGGCCCTTCAGCTTCAGGAGAACGGAACTTCTCACGCATGGCTTCGAGAGCTTCTTTGACTAATCCATGCTCCTGAAATGGCCGTATTTCCTCTGCTACTGCAAGCGGACCATTTTTGTAGTACAACAGTAAGCTCATGAGATCATAGGCATCTTTTTCTTTATAGCGAGAGCCCATGACAATACCCTTCATCGTGAGAATGCCAACAATATCAGCAACCTTGATGGTAGTTCTTCCTTCCCCGCCGTTGGGGAGCTTTCCCTCTATGGTCATATCAAGGGCATGCTCAAAGACGATATCAGCACCCCTGGCTTTACGCAGCAGAAAGTCATCTTGAATGACTTGATGACGGTGTTTCCTGGCTGTTCCTCCATATTCTGGCCCGAGAAAATCAACTTGAATGTATTCTTCACCTGTGGTGGTTTGCACTCTCTTGACAAATGAGTATTTTGAGTGCTCTTTCGGGATATATCCTCGTTGCTCTAACAGCTCTACTATCGTGGCATATCGCTTCTGGTCAACAATAGCAGGGTTTACCACAATATCAATATCCTTCGAGCCGATATGTTGAAAAGAGAGGTCTTGGGGTTGATAGGCTTTCAGCAGCAGATAGGGCACCCAGCCACCGACGAGCACTAATCCTTCTCGATACGACCCTAATGCCATCATCAACTCGAGAACATGAGTGAATGAGACATCAGCGATGTTTGATACAAAAGTAGTATGTGTTCGATGCTCTTCCATAAAATGCCTTTAATACACTAACTTTGTTTCCCGCAGATGCTCAGCTTGTTCTGCTCCCCGTGCTGGATTACGAAACAAATCCATATAGAGTTGCACGGTACTGACAACTGGAACCTCTCCCAACTTGGCAACTGGCACAACCTGGGATTTGTAGAAGACTCCCTGATCATAGGGAACAACGAGTTCAATGTTTCCCCCACTCACGACCTGGGTGACGTCGAGCAGATGTTTCCATTCCTCAATGTCCTCTTTCTTCTCTACGTAGACCTGTGCTTTGGTAAGCCCTCGGATGAAGGGCGCAACAAAACTTGCACCCGTAAAGAAGGCAAAGGCAAACGGTGGAAGTTCCCCTCTCTTGCGGATGATTGATGCCAGGACGTTGTTATAGCCTTGTTCGTAGCTATACAGGAAACAGTGTTGCTGTTTGTACGTTGGATAGACCTGCTTCCATGCCTCAAGTAAAGCAGTTGCATCCTTAAGCTGAAGTCTTCCTTCGCTATTCCAAGACAGAAATTCTTCAGCAATCATGCGCTTTGCCACAGCGGATGCTTGCCCTAAGCTGACCTCTGTTTCCTTGGCAAGCTCACTGACATGCCACGTTCTTGTCGGTTCCACTAACAAAGCACAAGTGATGCGACTAGAAATGGGAGCAAAGAGATTTTTGAGCGGTGGCTTCTTGCTAAATGGATTGTTGGCAACAATCTTTTCAACATAGATCTCTCCCTGTTTCAAGTAGAAGTTCCCTGCTAAGTCGAGATAGCCCACGCCTTCTTCTTTCAACGCTGCTCGCGCACGCTCTCCGAGAAATACACTTGCGACAAAAGGAATGGCATGCTGTATTTGTGCGTAGCGCTTGACTTGAAATGCAGCTTCACGGATTGGTGCGATGCGATCCGTATTTTTGATCTCAATCACAATGGTCCAAGCCTTTGTTGGTGTCCTGAGTTGTGCTCGAATATCAACTCGGTGTTGTCCAGTAGAAACCTCTCTCTCTCCTTCTTCCAGAGTAAAGTCTGGTGGAACAGAAGTGTAGTTCTTTCATAAAGAGCGCGACAGTTCATTGGCTTTCATTGTATGTTTGCCTTTCACTGTACGGTGAAAGTGTACATTCTACTGAAAGCAAATACAATGTCCTGGTAATAACTTTCTTTCTCATATTCAGCCCTATCCCTCAAATGCAAAGGTAGCCTGTTGTGGGGTACGAGCCAAGGTGTGGATCTGATCCCTGATCCCTGACCAGGAAGTCACCAACATGTTATAGGCTTGCGCCTCCTGCGACCAGCCTTTGCGCTCACAGATGGTATAGAGTCGATAGGCCAGATCACGCACCACTTCGGCCAGATCACCAGCCTTGCCCAACACGTTGCCTGCTACCACCTCACCATGTTTATCCACGCATGGATCGCACGCTCATCACCTCCCGCGCCGTCACATGAGGATGAGCTTCTGGCTGCCACTTCTCAGAGTACTCCTCAGGTCTGAGCAAGCGCACCTTGCCAGCCTTGGCCTCTAAAATTCCAGCATCAACCAGTCTGGATCGCCGTATCTTGGCCTTGGAAAGCGTCTCGGCCTGCCCATAGGGACCCTCCTCCATAGCATATGTCTGACCAAGCAATCGCCCAGCGTGTCTCGACATCGGACTCGCCCTCTTGCTCTGCCAGCACCTCATCAAGCGTGCGGTTAATCAGTTGTAACGCCGTACGCACGCGAATTGGCGGGCCATCGGCTTCTATGACCTTGCTATAGCGCGAGTAGATCGCCATGCCAGGACCAATACTGGCCTGTGCGAGGTCTACTGGGGCGACGCTACCATGCTGCATC
>CAVSHN010000026.1:0-39856 GCA_963727755.1 uncultured Chloroflexia bacterium | reverse complement strand
TGAGATATGCGCTGCTAAATCCGCAAATTTCCATTTTTCTTGGCAAAGCCCATAATTTTTACGTAATAGTCAAGAGCTAATGGCGTACAGCGTGTGAGCAGATGGGCATGCTACAAAAAATCGCTTTGATGGTAACCTGCAAACAATGCTCGAACGAGCTAGAGCATCAGAACTTGCCTGATCAATAGTAACCGTGCTATAATATGTCTAGATAAGAGGGAAGCACAGTTTTCTTTTTAGTTCCATGAGTATTCCTTTCATGTGCTTCTCTTAATTATCTCCTACCAAAGGCTTTGACACTACTACTCTATAAACTCGCAAGTCTGAAAGTGCAGCGCGTTCCCATTCTCCTTGAGAGTGCGAAGAACTTGCTCCGGTATCCCCTCAGAGAGTTTGGCTTGAATTTCGAGCGTGACTTTGACTTTTGCACCACTCAAGCTCGTGAGGTGTTTGACAAATTCTTCCATGATACGGCCCGCATCCGAAGCCATCATTCGTTCGTTGATCGAGATCGAGCCATAGAAGCGGCGTCGTTGGCTCTCTTGCGCGATAGGCAGAAATGTCTGCACAGATGGAGTCTCGGGTATGCGTGGTCGTGTCACTACCTCTGTATAATTGGCTGCCTGTTCAGTAACCAGAGATGGCTGGGCCCATTTTGCCTCTGGCATCGCAGGAGTTGGACGGGAAGCTGCTGCACTTTGTCTCGCAGCTTCCAACTCAGCCGCTTCTGCCGCGAGCTGAGCCTCCGCGACCTCCGGCTTCACGAGCAACGATTGCCCATCAGGGATGACATCAATTCGCTCACCTGCACGTAAGTTGCGATACCTTTGACGTTCTTCATCCCAACCCGAGGCGTAGGCAAAAGTATCACGTCGCCAGGATGGGGATTGGACTCCGTCACGCATGGCTGCAAGCAAGACTTCGCTACTCTTGAGGCGAGGCATATATATGTACTTGGCAAAATTCTCGATCAGTTCTTTCGTTGAAACATGGTTCCCACGCCACAATGGGATACGGTCCAGTTCTTGGCGCAGACGAAGGCCAGCTAACTGAGGAATGGGTAATTCTTCAATACGCAATAGGCTAGTGGTGTTGGTGACAAGGTATCCCTCTCCACGTTGAGGCTGTAGCTTGTACTCCCCAATGGAATGAGGTTTGCGAGGATCGAGTTGTTCGGGAACTAGCACCCAGCAGTAGGTCTCGGGATCAGGGCGATGATGCGGTCTTCTGCATCTTTACGGCGCGTTTTGGTTGATTCGATTGGAAAGCATCAAGGTTGAGTGACTCTCGCTCTTGGTCTATGGAATCCCAGGCTAGGAAGAGACGCGTTGTCTGCTTGAGTTCTTCAACTCGGGTTTATCCGCTACGAGGAAGATGAGCGTGTTGCCGTAGTTACGTGGTGCATTGCCACGTTGCTTGAGGATCTTGCCAACTTCTTCTATTGCTGGCGAGTTTGGTCTCGACGAGCATGAGGATATTGTGGTTTGAGAATGACTAGACGAAGACCACTGTTTTCGTCGATGACATCGGCTCCACTCTCAGGACAGAGATGGATGCTGGCAAAATCGCCTTTTTGCCGTTGTTCAACTTTTAAATGGCCTTTGACTTTTACATCGTCTTTTTTCTGTTCTTCTCCTCTTAAATAGTCCTTGATTTTGGCGTAGACCGTGTCATCATCCTGCTGGGAGGCTCGATCCTGGGCTAAACGTGCAACACTTGGTTGGGTGTCATACCAATAGCGCCGATCATTTTGATAGAGATAGGTGGCTTGATCGGTTAAGCGGCGCAAGGCATCGCCAAAGGTGGCCACGCTTTCTCCTGGTTGGGTACAGCCAAGTTTGATATGCGTATCTTGAATGCCCTTATTGGCACTCTGCAAGGTTGGAGCTGAGCCAAAGAAGATACTACGAGCAACACGTCGCGTCGCGGAATAGCGTCCAAGGTTCGAATTCGCGTTGTCAAGGCGACGTGGCAAGGATTGGCACCATCGATGTCCTTTTCGATGATTGGGACCCAGTTCTTCTAAATATTGGGTAAACAGAGATTGGACAGCGGCAGTCTCGATCGGAATGGTGGCGGGCATGATGAGAAGGTTACGATCCTGCTGAACCCACAATTCGTGCACGACCGCAGCCATCAAGCGCAGAATTCCACGTGTCCGCTGAAATTTTCATAATTGACCAGTCGGTGAAGAGATTATCAAAGAGTTCGGGATGGATGGATAGGCTTGCTTGATCCGTCGCTCATATTCGGCCTCGCTACATTCATCTGGAAATTCCTGTCGTTGCGAACGATAGAACTTGCCGAAGGCCCGTGCTACTGCGTCTCGTGCGGGATAAAGCTGGGAGGGAATTGGCTCGAAAAAGACGACGACGCACGATTTCAAACCCTTCATCCCGATCAGCAGGACGCCAGGGAGACTCGACACGCCCAAAGATTTGTTTGAGGCGAATAGCCGCTTCCTGACCACCTTCTCCTCCGGTCTCGCTCTCGGAAGCTGGGATGGTTCCCACGATAAGCGTGCGAGGAGCTGCTTTGGCCGCCTTGGTCAGGCTCTGGGCAAAGCTAGATTTGCTTCGAATGAGCCTGCTGGCAGACCCTCTTTGCCATAGAATTGACGTGCAAAGACGACCCATTCGTAATTAGGACCAATACCGGACTAGCGGCCACAAAGAGTTGACGCAGCACTTCAGAACCAGGACTGACACCAAGTTGGTCATCCTCAGCCACGAGAGCATAGCCTTCTTTGCCCAATAATTGCCAAGCTAACTCACCCCAGATGGTATGGATTTCACAGCCATCTGGCTTTCTGTCTACTTTGGCGGGCGAGAGTGCATGACCAACTAGGACTGCACGGTGCGCTTGAGGCGCTTGTTGCAATTCCAATTCGTTCAAGAGCGGCTCGAATACCGACAAGATCAGCAGTCGGTACTCCAGGAAGAGGTGATAGAGCGCGAGTAATGAGTGGGTCTTGCCACCACCAAAATTGGTCTGCAATTCGACAATTGGGTCACCACCAGTTCCACTCAAACGGCGCAAAGCTCCCAGCAGCAGGTGACGCAAACCATTGGTCAGGTAGGTACGTTGAAAGAAGGCGTGTGGATTACCATATTCACTAGATGCAATCCCACGATGGACCTGAGATAGGTCTGCGGCAAATTCGGCGACCTGATAGGTTCCAGAAGCGACATCTGATGCGGGGTCATCACTTCTCGCCAGGGAAGCAGACCTCGCACAGGTTGCCCATCGACCAACTGACTAGCGTTGCGACGAGTGACGTTGCGTGCCTGCTCATCAAAGCTGGTACGCAACAATTCCATCTTATGCCGTTCTACCTCGTCTGCTTGCTCAGTAGCTGAAATAGCTGTCAGTAACAATTGGATGCTATCAAGGGCACGGTAGGTTGTTTGCATGCTGAATGGCTCTTGATGTGCCCATTTGTTACGGGCTTCACGTAGCTCACTGACATAGTTGCGCTCGGCATGGCCCAGTGTCCTCTTGAAAGCCTAATTCCATTGGTTCCACATCACAAGCAAGAGAGCCTGCACATCCAAGCGCAGATCCTGCCCATCCTCGGTGATATGGTGATCCTGGAGTGCTCCAATGGCTTCGTAACGCCAGCGTGGACCATAGGTCGCTTCCATCTCACGCACAACAAAGGGTTTGAGACCAGCCGAGAGAAGGTCTAATGCTCGACCAATCCGGTCTCGGTTACTGAGTGCCATCTCTTGGTGCTCCAATCTAGAGAAGATTTTTTATTCACCGTTTCACAACTTTATTCACTTAACATCTGAGAGAGCCGACAAAAACCGCTGCATTTGCAAATAAGCTTGCATCTTTATCTGATCCCGTGTCTCACCTTGTGCTTCCTGAAAGTCTGCGGTCCATGTTGGCCCTTCAGCTTCAGGAGAACGGAACTTCTCACGCATGGCTTCGAGAGCTTCTTTGACTAATCCATGCTCCTGAAATGGCCGTATTTCCTCTGCTACTGCAAGCGGACCATTTTTGTAGTACAACAGTAAGCTCATGAGATCATAGGCATCTTTTTCTTTATAGCGAGAGCCCATGACAATACCCTTCATCGTGAGAATGCCAACAATATCAGCAACCTTGATGGTAGTTCTTCCTTCCCCGCCGTTGGGGAGCTTTCCCTCTATGGTCATATCAAGGGCATGCTCAAAGACGATATCAGCACCCCTGGCTTTACGCAGCAGAAAGTCATCTTGAATGACTTGATGACGGTGTTTCCTGGCTGTTCCTCCATATTCTGGCCCGAGAAAATCAACTTGAATGTATTCTTCACCTGTGGTGGTTTGCACTCTCTTGACAAATGAGTATTTTGAGTGCTCTTTCGGGATATATCCTCGTTGCTCTAACAGCTCTACTATCGTGGCATATCGCTTCTGGTCAACAATAGCAGGGTTTACCACAATATCAATATCCTTCGAGCCGATATGTTGAAAAGAGAGGTCTTGGGGTTGATAGGCTTTCAGCAGCAGATAGGGCACCCAGCCACCGACGAGCACTAATCCTTCTCGATACGACCCTAATGCCATCATCAACTCGAGAACATGAGTGAATGAGACATCAGCGATGTTTGATACAAAAGTAGTATGTGTTCGATGCTCTTCCATAAAATGCCTTTAATACACTAACTTTGTTTCCCGCAGATGCTCAGCTTGTTCTGCTCCCCGTGCTGGATTACGAAACAAATCCATATAGAGTTGCACGGTACTGACAACTGGAACCTCTCCCAACTTGGCAACTGGCACAACCTGGGATTTGTAGAAGACTCCCTGATCATAGGGAACAACGAGTTCAATGTTTCCCCCACTCACGACCTGGGTGACGTCGAGCAGATGTTTCCATTCCTCAATGTCCTCTTTCTTCTCTACGTAGACCTGTGCTTTGGTAAGCCCTCGGATGAAGGGCGCAACAAAACTTGCACCCGTAAAGAAGGCAAAGGCAAACGGTGGAAGTTCCCCTCTCTTGCGGATGATTGATGCCAGGACGTTGTTATAGCCTTGTTCGTAGCTATACAGGAAACAGTGTTGCTGTTTGTACGTTGGATAGACCTGCTTCCATGCCTCAAGTAAAGCAGTTGCATCCTTGAGCTGAAGTCTTCCTTCGCTATTCCAAGACAGAAATTCTTCAGCAATCATGCGCTTTGCCACAGCGGATGCTTGCCCTAAGCTGACCTCTGTTTCCTTGGCAAGCTCACTGACATGCCACGTTCTTGTCGGTTCCACTAACAAAGCACGAGTGATGCGACTAGAAATGGGAGCAAAGAGATTTTTGAGCGGTGGCTTCTTGCTAAATGGATTGTTGGCAACAATCTTTTCAACATAGATCTCTCCCTGTTTCAAGTAGAAGTTCCCTGCTAAGTCGAGATAGCCCACGCCTTCTTCTTTCAACGCTGCTCGCGCACGCTCTCCGAGAAATACACTTGCGACAAAAGGAATGGCATGCTGTATTTGTGCGTAGCGCTTGACTTGAGATGCAGCTTCACGGATCGGTGCGATGCGATCCGTATTTTTGATCTCAATCACAATGGTCCAAGCCTTTGTTGGTGTCCTGAGTTGTGCTCGAATATCAACTCGGTGTTGTCCAGTAGAAACCTCTCTCTCTCCTTCTTCCAGAGTAAAGTCTGGTGGAAGCAGAAGCTGGTAATTCTTTCATAAAGAGCGCGACAAGTTCATTGGCTTTCATTGTATGTTTGCCTTTCACTGTACGGTGAAAGTGTACATTCTACTGAAAGCAAATACAATGTCCTGGTAATAACTTTCTTTCTCATATTCAGCCCTATCCCTCAAATGCAAAGGTAGCCTGTTGTGGGGTACGAGCCAAGGTGTGGATCTGATCCCTGATCCCTGACCAGGAAGTCACCAACATGTTATAGGCTTGCGCCTCCTGCGACCAGCCTTTGCGCTCACAGATGGTATAGAGTCGATAGGCCAGATCACGCACCACTTCGGCCAGATCACCAGCCTTGCCCAACACGTTGCCTGCTACCACCTCACCATGTTTATCCAACGCATGGATCGCACGCTGCATCACCTCCCACGCCGTCACATGAGGATGAGCTTCTGGCTGCCACTTCTCAGAGTACTCCTCAGGTCTGAGCAAGCGCACCTTGCCAGCCTTGGCCTCTAAAATTCCAGCATCAACCAACGTCTGGATCGCCGTATTCTTGGCCTTGGAAAGCGTCTCGGCCTGCCCATAGGGACCCTCCTCCATAGCATATGTCTCGAACCAAGCAATCGCCCAGCGTGTCTCGACATCGGACTCGCCCTCTTGCTCTGCCAGCACCTCATCAAGCGTGCGGTTAATCAGTTGTAACGCCGTACGCACGCGAATTGGCGTGCCATCGGCTTCTATGACCTTGCTATAGCGCGAGTAGATCGCCATGCCAGGACCAATACTGGCCTGTGCGAGGTCTACTGGGGCGACGCTACCATGCTGCATCTGCTTGAGAGCTTGGGGCAGTTCTGCTTTTAGCTCGTTGAGGAATTGACGACGCGAGGCCATCGGCGCATCGACTGGACGTGGGCGACAAACGAGGACGATGGAGGAGCCAAGGGCATTTGTTCCGATACCGATGCTACGGTTAACCATTTCTGTACGCATTGGCCAAGTTCCTGTGATCACAAAGCCAGAGTTGATCAACCCTTCCAACATCGTCTCCCAGCCTGTTGAGGCTCTGACTTTGATACCGTTATCGCTGCTCTCCTCCTCTCCATTCGTTTCAGACTCAGCTTGTTTGAAAGCATAATAGACTGTGAGAGGATAATCAGGGCTCTGAATGGCCCGCATCTGCTCAAAAGCTTTCTGCAATCCGGCCTCAAAGAATTTCCGGGCCTCATTCTTGTTCCCGTTGAAACGATATGGTGTTGCTACTAACTCCTGCTCTTTGGGAGTCAGCATGGTTTTAAATGGTTCAGGGTAAATGGAACTGAGTGAGCGACGCAACCAGACATAGAAGAAGTCTGAGAGATCAGCATAGCCAATATTGTCATAGTAGGGTGGATCGGTGGAAATAAGCAGCTGTGTAATCCCATTAGCTATTGTTGTTGCATCATGCTGCACTGCAATACCCTGAGCATTCCAAGAAGAGACCTCCAAAACTTGAGCAATCCAACCAACAGCCCCCATAACATTTCCACTCGAATCACTGAAAGGATTGGCCTCAGCGAAATCCCAAACCATAGGAATGGCTTGGCGCGTAAATGTATGACCTATAGTATCTCTGCCTATATGCCATGAGCATATCGAAGACCAGTAATCAGCGCACTTATCCAGAGCAAGAGCCAAATACGTTACTACCGCATCGGCATAGGCCTCATTCGAGGAAAATCCTGCGATGTTAGCATCTGACAATACTTTAACTCTGGTTTCTTGTATCAGGTCACTGAAAGTTGTCAGAGCTACAAGTTGGCGAGGAGCAAAGAGCTTATCGAAAGTATCAAGTCCGTAGATGGATGTGTTAAAGTTCCTAGGGTTTTTAGGAAGAGCTTCTTGTGGTACCCATCCAGGTGCTACTCTAGATATGACTAGGACATGTTCCTCGTTTGGAGCAAGATACATACGTCCTCTCTGCCCTTCAGCAACAATGGCCATCAGCTGTTGTCCCATCCTACCTGCTTTGCCTTCACTGCGAATATAATCAAATGGCACGGGCGTACTGCAAACTATACACGTTGCTCCCTGTCTATTAATAGTTCCCTGAGCTTCACTATTTCCAGTTCCCATTGCAAAACGAATGATCGGAGGCGTAACTGTATGATCTATTTGCGGCTCAACCCATGCTTTTTTACCTTGTTTCTTCGAAAGTTCAAATGAACGAACTAAAGGCATTTGAGCACCACAAGCCGGGTTAGGACACATCACCGTTCTTGTCCAAAGCCATGCGATCACTGTTGCCTCACCACCACCATACTCCTTTGGAAGGGTCACTTTCGGGTACAGGTGTCCAATACGCCGCTTTGCCTCATCTCGCATCCACTTGCCATAATAGCGCACATCCTCGGCCAGTCCTCGTGCACCACGCCAGTCACCGTCCACCAATGATTTTCTCGCCTCGGGGTTGACTGGAGGCTGTCCGGCAAACTTTGGCGGAATTTCGATTAATGCCTTGTTGATGAGCACTGCTACTGGATTGAGATCGCTGGCGTGCGCTTCTAGCCCCAAACGTTGCGCCTCCAGAGGAATAGAGCCACCACCTGCAAATGGATCGAGAACAGGAGGAGGATTGCCTCCAGTTGATTTGAAGATCTCTGCCCGTACTTCCCCTAATAACTTCTCATCATTGGAGTTCTCCCATTTCACCAAATTTTCGATCAAGCCGAAGAGCCGTTCTCGTTCTGCTTCCTGCTCCTTCTCGGTTGGAAAAAGTTCGGGATGCTCGGAGGGATCGTCCACAAGTGAGGCGAAAAGCACCGCACGGCATGTCGCTAGTGGTTTTCGCGACCACCAGAGGTGTAGGGTGGAAGGATGCCCATGACGAATGGACTTTTCTTTGCTGGAAGCCTCACTAATCGCATCGAGAGGCAAGGCAACCTCGATTAGTTTTTTTCTATAGGTCATGATACAAGGACAACTCCTCTAGTACTTGTTTGGCTTTTGTGAAATGCTTTAGTCGCTAAGTTTCGATACTGTTCCATAAATAGAGCGCAGTATTGTGTAGTCTCGATACTGCTGTATCAATATAGCGCAGTATAGGACACTTTTGAACCTGCACATAAGTGTAACGATTATTGAAGAGTGGTGATGCTTTCCTAGTACTTGTGGAGTTGGGGCAAAGGGCAAGTTGTCTCATAGATGTCTATGCAATGGCCTGGACACAGCAATGCTATCACGTTATGTTTAGGAGAGATATGTTGATACATCTTAGCATTCTTTGGAAGGAGAACACATTATGGGCGGGCACTGGTCTAGCGAAGTAGGGCGATCTTCAAGAATAGAGGAGTCGAATTCTTCAAGGGTTGAGAGTCCTCGTCGTATCCGTGATTTTATACGGGATAGGGCTAATTCTTCAAAAGAAGAAAGCCACATTTCTCATAGACCAGATGCATGTGACGACGAACAGAAGAAGTACGAGCAGAAGAAGTTGGAAGCAATTGAAATGGGAAGAAATAAAATGGAGAAATACCAACAACAGGCAAAGCTTTATCAAAACGAGGATAGGGATACATTTGAACAGTTTAAAGAAGATTTTGAAAGTACAATCTCTATCGAATCTGCAAATCGTGCTGTATATATTATATCTAGAAAACCTGATTATGCAATGTCTATAAGTGAAATAGATGTAATAAATGGAAAAATTACTGGAGAAATTTATGATCATCAAAAATCTCGAGAAAATCGTAATGAATTTAATCTTTCAGAAATAGCATTTAATCAGATTCGTTTAGCTATGGAAGATTTAAAGAGGGAAATGCCAGAATTTAATCTCAAATGCTGGTATGATGTTTGTGTTGTTAATAAAGAGACAAAAGAGATAGTAAAACTCTTCTTTCCTGAAGAAAGGGGACCATACGGAAAGATAAAAGCAGACAGGAAAACGTTTAAAGCTGGAGAGGATGAATTCATTGCGCTTGCAGGAACATCTACGGGTCAGTCGAAATTTTACTTGCTTGCCCAGCATCCAAAGGCCTTTCCTGGTAAGGAGGTGACAAGCATCACAGTGATACGGCACTCTGGCGGATCAATAGATATTGAGTATGAGTTTGGTTCACAATGGGAGCAAAAAGAAGAGGCTAGTCCTAACACTAGCAATACAGCTGTATTTGGATCGCGAGACTCGCTAGAATAGCCAGATTGATCTATTGCTCATATCACGTTTGATGGTATGATCTTAACTTGCTTTACAGCGATATGCATATGCCGCTCTGGTTGTCTGGTTGGTTGATAATGAGCATAACTTTGCGGTCAAGCTTTTTCAGGAACCCTAACAGTTTGCCTTCACTGAAACGGTGGAACTGTGCCCGCATCAGGTGCGAAACTTCGGATTGACGAAGCCCAAGCAAATCTGCAATTTCACGTTGTTTCAATTTACGCTCTTGCAGGATTTTCAGTACTGCAATTCCGATTTGCGCCCGTGCAAATAGCTCGTCAGCATCCTCTAGTCCAATGTCGGCAAAGACATTGCCAGAACCGTGATAAATTTCGATTTCATTGTCTGTTTCGTTGTTCATTTCATTCACTGGTAGTCTTCCGGTAGAGTTTTGGTACGCTCTCTTCTACTGTTGGTAACTTGACTTCTGGAAAGCATAGTTTTTACTACCAACACTTTAGTAGAAGACTACCGTATCCAGATATAGCAGTCTAGCGTTTAGCTCGCTCTATCTGGATTTTAAACCAGTTCTCTACTTGAGGCCATTCATCCTCTAATAAGCCCTGGTAGCGAGGTTTATGAAAGGCGGTTTTTAGATCCTCATGGATTGTATTAGGGTGCTTTCCACTGGCTTGACTAAGCCGCCTTACATAGACTTGCATGTCTCGCTGGTGCTCTGGTGTTAGTGTTTCTGGGCCGAGTCTTTCTAAAATCTCAGGTATGAGGTCAGTGATTGCCTCTAAGCTTTCTATTCTATCTTCGAACTCGTTCTGTCTATGCTCCACTATCTGCAATCTGGACTCTACCTCTTGCATCTGCAGGTACCATTGTGTCATCTGCTGATGGTAGGTAATCCATTCCTCATACGAAGTACCTGCTTGTGGTGCTATCGGTTTTGCTGGTGCCTCTGCTGGTACAAGTCTAGTAGTAGGTGTGGGTAGAACACGCGGCGATTGTGCCCATGAGTAGAGTACGTCTACAGCCTCTTTCTGATAGCGGATGATCTCTTCACGTAACTCTGGCCAAGTTCGTTTGGCATCGATGCCAGTTAGCCAGTAGGGAACAGAGCGTAATGCCAATACGTGGGCTCTTTGCAAGCCGCTTTCTGTTGTCTGTATGCGCACATTGTAAATAAGATCTTCAGAAATTGCCTCTGTTCGTTGGATACGTCTAAGCTGTCATACGCGATCAAGTTGCATATTGTCACAAAGAGAGCGGACAACGACGGCAGGGCGTCCATCTGGTAGACGAACAACGACAGAGTGGTTTCCCGTAAAACAGAATGGTATCCTGCTCTATAGGGATAATTTCCTTTGCTTCAGTTTGGTGTACTTCTTCTTCCATCTTTTTGTTTCCTTCAAAGGGATGACATGATGTCACCCCTTTACTTTCTAAGGAGAGGTTATCATAGCCCTTCCCTTACTTTTTTCCCTATTGTTGCTCTGTCTGCTGACTTTGCAAAGTAGGAACAGCTCCTTTACTCAGCAATTGTGTGAGATCATAGGTCACACTCGTTGCACCAAAATCAGGTTCTTTGTGGAAGGGTTGACTGATATAGTACGTCTCCGTCCTCTCACCATCAACAAAGACAATTGCCAAGATAAAGTCCTCTGGCTTGTTGAGTGCCGTGAGAATTTCATTTTTCGTAACGATAACATCTCTTGCACCTTGAACACGACCCTTCACTTCTATAAAACGAAGTTTGCCTGTCTTTGGATCGCGTGACTCGATGTCATAGCCACATTTCTCCATGCTCACATCACGAGGATCATGCCCAAGATGACGTTCAGCTTCCATCACAGCTTGCATTGCACGTAGCTCGGTCTCGGCAGTCTCGCGTGCAAATTGCGCAGGATCGTGGAGATGCTCACCTTTCAAGCGTATGAGTAGCCCTTGAGGGATCACGAGGACTCCACCCACGACAACTGGCGGTAAAGGGACCAGACGGCGTTCCTGCTCTAAATCTTGCATACGCCGCTCTAGACGGGCATAGAGTTCTTCAGCACGTTGGCGTGCTTTCTGCGAATTGAGCTTGGCATTGACTTTGCCTGTCAGCTCGTGCTCTTTGAGTTGGGCCGCTCAATTATCCCAGTAGCTGATCTCCTTCGTCAGACGCTCATTGACAGCCTCTTTTGTTTTGCTGATCTGCGCTTCTCGCCGCTGTCGGACCTCCTTGAGGTGAGGTGGGACCAGTTGCGCGACCGCATAGGTACGAGCCTTCTCTTCCAGATCGCCCGTCAACCAGGGTTGCTCACGGAATGTGAGCGCCAATGCCTGCTCTTCTTGCGTCAAAGGGCGATAATCCAGGAAAGGCGCATATCCAGCCGAGTGCATGGTGCCATGAGAGTCCATCTCGATAAATTGCAGTTGGCGTGAGACCTCGCGACGTTTGCCACTGGTATCGTGACTTGCATCTTGAATGACATGTTCGAGGTAGAAAAGCACTCGGATTTCTTCACCCATGTCCTTTTCATTCACTAGGATCGATCCCTGCTTGAGCAGAGCACGGTACTGCTCTAGGACAAGATCGATCGTCACATCTAGCAAGGGATGACCAGGGCAGATCAAGGCCGCTTGCGGCTTGCCCTGGATAGTGACCAGATCTTTTTCAAAGACAATGCGTTCATAGCGTTGCTCAATACTAGCACGATTGCCCAGCCGCGAAACCTGATTGCGAATGATCGAGGGCACATACTTGATCTCATGGCGATGTGGTTCACGTTCTACGGCACGACCACCTAGACGCTTGAGCGCCTCTAGGAAGAAGGCTCCGATAAAATACGGTTGCAGACGACGTGCTGTGGCACGCTCCATCTCCTCACGGATTTGACGCACACGCACAACGTCTATGATCTCACTGGCGAGAGCATGTTGCTCCAACAATTCCTGCAAATGCCGATGATCGAGAGCCTGATCCACCACACGATGGAGTCGCAAGCGTGTCTCTGGACGATCGCCATAGCGAATAGCCTCCACCATCAACTCGCGCAATGGACGATTATCGAAGAGCACTTTGCCCAGCACATCAAATACCTGCCCACCGAGTGCCTCGCGCTCTTCCTCCAGTTTCTTGAGCAAGGTATGGAAGACCTCACCTTCACGCGTCTCTAATGCAACCAGATTCCAGAGATGACAGACCTCGGTCTGACCGATGCGGTGAATACGTCCAAAGCGCTGCTCAATGCGGTTGGGATTCCAGGGCAGATCATAGTTGACCATCAGATGTGCACGTTGCAGATTAATACCTTCACCAGCGGCATCCGTGGCAATCAAGATCTGCACCTCTTTATTCTGTGTGAAGCCTTCTTGTGCCCGCAGACGCGCCTCACGGTTCAAACCACCATGGATGCTGACAATTGCCTCCACTTGACCGAGCATGGTACGAATACGCTCTTCCAGATAATTCAAGGTATCGCGATGCTCAGTAAAAATGACTAGCTTGCGACGATGACCTTCTGCATCGAACATCTCCGCGTTATTCTGGAGGAGACTGGCGAGTTCTTCCCACTTGCGATCACTACCCTTGGTCCGAACACGATAGGCCAACTGCTCCAACTCTCTGAGCCGCGCGATTTCAGCCTCTAACTCGGCAATTGTGCGTGCCGCCGATGCTTGATCCACTACGCGCTCCTCGATCTCCTCAATCTCCGCAGTTGGAGCATCATCCAGATCATCGAGATCATCAACTTCGAGCAATGGGATTCCCTGGAATAGCTCGATCGGGGTTTGCCTCTCACTCTGTGGCTTGGCCTGCTTTGCCTCCTGTAAACGCTGCTGCAACCGTTCACGACGACGACGCAACGATTGATAAATTGCTTCGGGCGACGAGGCCAGACGGCGCTGCAAAGTGGTGAGCGCGAAACCGATCGTTCCCTTGCGTCCGTTATTCTGCAAAGCATCGGCACGATTAAACTCTTGTCGCACATACGTGGTCACGGCACGATAGAGTTCATCCTCCAACGCTGAGAGCTGATACTGGGCCGTATACGCTAAGCGTTCTGGAAATAGCGGTGTGCCATCGAATTTGTAGAGCTGCTCTTTGACTAAGTGGCGCATGATGTCCGATACATCGACCTTATGCACGCCATCTCGGAATCGTCCCTCGAAATCGATCTTGATCGAGCAATGCCAGAAAAAGCTGAAAGTCCTCTTCTTTGCCATTATGGGGTGTTGCCGTTAAGAGTACTAGATGACGCGTCAGTCCACCAAGCATCTGCCCCAATTGGTACCGCTTGGTATATCTCACCTCTCTGCTGAAAAATGTCGCGGACATCTTATGGGCCTCATCGACAACTACTAGATCCCATTCAGTCTGCTGCAACTGCTCGCGAGCACGCTCATCACGTGAGAGCTTGTCTAAACGTGCAATACATAATGGCATTTCGAGAAAGGGATTGCCTGTTGCTGATGCTTCGATACGGTCATTGGTTAGGATCTCAAAGACTAGATGGAAACGTCGGTGCAGTTCATCTTGCCACTGCTCCACGAGGTTGCCAGGGGAGACAATCGGGCAGCGATGCAGATCACCACGGATCATCAGCTCTTTGATTAGCAACCCTGCCATAATGGTCTTGCCAGCACCAGGATCATCGGCGAGCAGATAGCGCAGAGGCTGCTTGCCTAACATTGTCTCGTAGACCGCTGTAATTTGATGGGGCAGCGGCTCAACCTGAGATGTATGGACGGCGATTAGCGGATCAAACAGGTAGGCCAGACGTATCCGATAGGCCTCTGAAACTAGACGAAAGAGGGCTCCATCAGAGTCGAAGCGCCAGGGCATTTCCTTGGGCGCGACTTGAAGGTGTGCGATGGCATCGAGGTAAAGTAGTTCGCTACCCAGATGACCATTGATGTCCTTATAGACAACCTCAATCCCAACATCGGTATGAGGAGTCACACTCAGAAGCGTCACGGGACTGTTCCCGGGGAGCAGCCCTTGGACGAGTGCTCCGACTTTTAGTTCTTCGGGTTGTGCCACGACGATCGATCCCTTTCTGGAAAACTGTTTGTGAAACCCTCATTCGGGAAATTTTCATCAGCTTCTCCATTCCTGCTGGATAGATCTCTTCAAACGGCTTCTGAGTAGTGGTATCCACTACAAGAGGTCGCAATGCCCGAATTCTTTTGCAAGAGCTTTCAAGATGACCTTTTGTTTGGGAGAGGCAATTGGCATAGGGTAAAAAATTTGAAGGAAGCTAATCACAGTGCTAAAAAATGCACAGGCTTGATATTTGCCTAGAACCGATATATCATATCATAGGGTATGGGAGAATGCCAGCCCAATTCCCAATTGGGATTAAAACGATAATCAACAAATAAGGGAGGTAATCCATGATAAGCGATCAAGAGCGGATAATTAAAGAGGCAAAGCAGCTCCTCACTCTCTCCGAATTGAAAGCTCTCTTAGAAGAGATCTCAGAAGAGGTCAGAGAGCGAGAGTGGGATGAGGAATGGGCTGAAACTTTGACCAGTCCTGAGTCTCGTGCTTACCAGGAAGATGTGTATCGGAAAACGATGACAAGTATCGCCAAGGACGAGCAGTGGCTCACTCTTGATGAATTGAAGCGTAGGTGCGGTGATACTTGCTCGGTTTGGCGAAAAGGGGCATGCTTTTCATAGCGTGTTGAGAGTCTCTCAAAGTGCTACTCGTTCGCGATCTTGAGACACTGTTCTGCTTCTTTCCTCATCTCTATCCCTAAAATGCCAATGTTGCCTGTTGTGGGGTACGAGCCAAGGTGTGGAGCTGATCCCTAATCCCTGACCAGGAAGTTACCAACATGTTATAGGCTTGCGCCTCCTGCGACCAGCCTTTGCGCTCACAGATGGTATAGAGTCGATAGGCCAGATCACGCACCACTTCGGCCAGATCACCAGCCTTGCCCAACACATTGCCAGCAGCCTCCTCACCATGTTTATCCAACGCATGGATGGCACGCTGCATCACCTCCCACGCCGTCACATGAGGATGAGCTGGCTGCCGCTTCTCAGAGTACTCCTCAGGTCTGAGCAAGCGCACCTTGCCAGCCTTAGCCTCTAAAATCCCAGCATCAACCAACGTCTGGATCGCCGTATTCTTGGCCTTGGAAAGCGTCTCGGCCTGCCCATAGGGACCTTCATCCATAGCATATGTCTCGAACCAAGCAATCGCCCAGCGCGTCTCCACATCGGACTCGCCCTCTTGCTCTGCCAGCACTTCATCAAGCGTGCGGTTAATCAGTTGTAACGCCGTACGCACTCGAATTGGCGTGCCATCGGCTTCTATGACCTTGCTATAGCGCAGAGTAGATTGCCATGCCAGGACCAATACTCGCCTGTGCGAGGTCTACTGGGGCAATGCTACCATGCTGCATTTGCTTGAGGGCTTGGGGGAGTTCTGCTTTTAGCTCGTTGAGGAATTGGCGGCGTGAGGCAAAAGTCGCATCTACTGGACGTGGGCGACAGACGAGGACGATAGAGGAGGCAAGTGCATTCGTTCCAATGCTGACTGTCCGACCAACTCTTTCTGTACGAACAGGCCATGTACCTGTAATAGTAAAGCCAGAACGAATTAATCCTTCCAGCATTGTCTCCCATCCTGTTGAGGCCATAGCTTTAGTGGCACTGCCATTCTCGCTATTGAAGTCTTCGCTCTCTTTATCTGCTTCAGCTTCAGTTTGCTTAAATGCATAATAAACAGTCAAAGGATACTCAGGATTTTGTAGGGCATGTATGCATTCAAAAGCTTTCTGCAGTCCAGTCTCAAAAATTCTTGAGCCTCGCTTTTGCTCCCATTGAAGCGGTAAGGGGTAGCTATTAGCTCTTGTACCTTGGGAACAAGCATGGTCCTAAACAGCTCAGGATAGATAGACTTGAGCGAGCGGCGCAGCCAAATATAGAAGAAGTCTGAGAGGTCGGCATAGCCAATATTGTCATAATAAGGCGGATCGGTAGAGATAAGTGGTTGAGCAATACTCTTGACGAATGCAGCTGCATCATGTTGGATAGCACTGCCAATTGCATTACAAGCCAGATTTCCTAGAACTGCAGTGATCCAATGAATGGCACCCATAAAGTTTCCACTCGAATGACTAAAAGGGTTTCCCTCAGTAAAATTCCAAATCATGGCGAGTGCTTGTCGAGTAAATACATGTGCAATAGTCTCTCTATCTACAGTCCATGAACAGAGTGAAGACCGGTAATCAGCACTTTTATCTACGGCAAGAGCTAAATACGTTGCGATCGCATCAGCATAAGTACTATCTAAAGAACAGTTTCCCATACTGGTATCTGATAAGACTTGTGTTCTAGCCTCTTCCACTAAATCACTGAAAGTTGTGAGAGAGACAAGCTGGCGCTTTGTGAAAAGATCACGATGTTTTGTCAGACCGTAAAGCTGTATACGAAAACCAAGGGCTTGATTTGGCAAATCACTTTCCGGTACATCTCCAGGTTCTGCTTGCTCTGCTGTTATTATATGCTCATGGTTTGGAGCGAGATAGATGCGCCCTCGTTGTCCCTCTGCAACGATTGCTATGAGCTGTTGCTCCATCCTGCCGGACTTGCTCTCACTGCGAATGTAATCAAATGGGACAGGCACACCACAAGCAAGACATCTTGCCCCTTGTCTATTCACAGTCCCATCCTGTGGCTTTCCCTGATCTATTTTTATAGTAAAAGAAAGAGTTGAAGGTTTTATTGCATGATCTATTTGTGGCTCAATCCATGCTTTTTTTCCATTTGTTTTTGAAAGCCACCAGTTACTTGTCAATGGCATCTGTACTCCACAAGCAGGATTAGGACAGGTCACTGTTCGTACCCACAGCCAAGCAATCACTGTCGCCTCGCCACCACCATACTCCTTTGGAAGGGTCACTTTCGGGTAGAGATGCCCAATACGCCTCTCAGCCTCATCCCGCATCCATTTGCCATAATAGCGAATATCATCGGCAAGTCCTCGTGTACCACGCCAGTCACCGTCCACCAATGATTTTCTCGCTTCGGGGTTGACCGGAGGCTGTCCGGCAAACTTTGGCGGAATTTCGATCAGCGCCTTGTTGATGAGCACCGCTACTGGATTGAGATCACTGGCGTGTGCTTCTAGACCCAGCCGTTGTGCTTCTAAGGGAATGGAGCCACCACCAGCGAAAGGATCAAGAAAAGGTGGAGGATTGCCTCCAGTTGATTTGAGGATCTCTGCTCGTACTTCCCTTAATAACTTCTCATCATTGGAGTTTTTCCATTTCACCAAATTTTCGATCAAGCTGAAGAGCCGTTCTCGTTCTGCTTCCTGCTCCTTCTCGGTTGGAAAAAGTTCGGGATGCTCGGAGGGATCGTCCACCAGTGAGGCGAAAAGCACAGCACGGCATGTCGCCAGTGGTTTTCGCGACCACCAGAGGTGTAGGGTGGAAGGATGCCCATGACGAATTGACTTTTCTTTACTGGAAGCCTCACTAATTGCATCGAGAGGCAAGGCAACCTCAATCAGTTTTTTTCTATAGGTCATGATACAAGGACAACTCCTCTAGTACTTGTTTGGCTTTTGTGAAATGCTTTAGTCGCTATGTTTCGATACCGTTGCATAAATATAGCACAGTATTGTGTAGTCCCGATCCTGCTGTATCAATATAGCGCAGTATTGTCCACTTTTGAACCTGTCCATAAGTGTAACGAATATTGCAGAGTGGTGATGCTTTCCTAGTACTTGTGGAGTTGAGGCAATTGGAATAACAACATGGAGTGATATCTCAGGATCAGAACTACAATAGGTTGATTGGTAGCAAGGACTACCCAAGGACAACGGAAGAGACCAGAGAAAGTTGTCTCATAGATGTCTATACAATGGCCTGGACACAGCAATGCTATCACGTTATGTTTAGGAGAGATATGTTGATATATCCTGGCATTCTTTGGAAGGAGAATACATTATGGACGGACACTGGTCTAGCGAAGTAGGGCGATCTTCAAGAACAGAGGAGTCGAATTCTTCAAGGGTTGAGAGTCCTCGTCGTATCCGTGATTTTATACGGGATAGGGCTAATTCTTCAAAAGAAGAAAGCCACATTTCTCATAGACCAGATGCATGTGACGACGAACAGAAGGAGTACGAGCAGAAGAAGTTGGAAGCAATTGAAATAGGAAAAATCAAAATGCATAAATACCAACAAAAATCGGAGCTTTATCAAGAAAAGGATAAAGATATATTTGAAGACTTCGGAAAAAAATTTCAAAATACGGTGCATAAGGATAAAGATAAATTTAGCATACAATCTTACAATTCTAGCCTTGGTAGATACAATAATACATTTATATTAGATAATGATAAACTAATAATTCAAGGAGATAGCAATGCACGATATAAAAATGCTGAAATAGAAAACAATACTGAAACAGAAATTTATTGTTCAGATGTTATCTTTAATCAGGCTCTGTTATTCCTAAATGATACTGGCAAGGAACTCTCACAAGTTAATCTCCAAAATTGGATAGATAAATATATAATAAATCAAAAAACATTAGATGTAGTAGAACTCTTCTTTCCCGAAGAAGAAAGAGCCAGACGGAAAGATAGAAGAAGGCAGCAAGATGTTTAAAGCTGGAGAAGATGGATTTGTTGCACTTGCAGGAACATGTACGGCCCAGTCGAAATTTTACCTGCTCGCCCAGCATCCAAAGGCCTTTCCTGGTAAGGAGGTGACAAGTATCACGGTAATACGGGGACCTTCTTCAATTATTGACATCGACTATGAGTTTGGCTCGCAATGGGAGCAAAAAGAAGAGGCTAGTCCTAACACTAGCAATACAGTTGTATTTGGATCGCGAGACTCGCTAGAATAGCCAGATTGATCTATGCTCACATCGCGTTTGATGGGTATGATCTTAACAGCAAACATGGCAAGGGGGCAAGTTGTCTCATAGATGTCTATTGGTCCTAAAGTAATAGACAAGTATCTTTCTCAAATCTTATCATGTATCAGTACACCTATCTTGGGCTGAGAGAAAGGCTAAATTGTGTAGGCTGTGAGGGGAAGGTACATGCCTAGAAATTATATTTTTACCACCCCTCTAGCGTGATAGTGTCCATATTCTCTATATAGTGTTGTAATTCTATTTTCATGTAGAAAGAGGTGCGCGATTAATTATGGACTTTCTTTATCATATTTTTACTTCATTCAAAGCAATTAGAATTCTTTGTCTATGCTCAAGCGTCCTCAGAATTCGCACAAAGGACTTTGCGAAGATGGGGCGAGCCAACAATCGCGCTTACGCACCTCTTAAAAAAGAGGAAGCAAACCTTACTTACCCTTGAAGCCGCATGTATCATTTGGGGAAAAATAGCGACCGATAATATTGATGAACATATTCCAATCCTGAAGGATCTTCTTCAACGTTTGCCAGTGGATGCACGCGACAATGCACTATGCTTTGCTGCTAACGGAAATGCCACTCGCATTGCATCTCTCCTCATAAACCTTGCCCCTTTCCATCTTGAGGGCTTTTCATCGCTTGCCTCCACTATCAAACAAGAGTGGGATCGACAAAAATGCAATGATGATCTTGCGCTGGCTTTTTATGAAGCTATCATTGCCTATGGAATTCCACCTTATGAAGCTGTAGAGTCTCAAGTTCGTGTTTTACTCGCAAAAGCTTCCTATGATAGAGCAGAGACTGTTCTTTTAAGCCTGTTTGCAGAGAACCCTATACCTCCTGCTGATCTCTACTGGTCTTTTATTGATCTTGAGCAACAGGTGAAGCGCACTCCAGAGCAGCAAATCACGGCGCTACAGTATTTCATTGAGCACTATCCAGCAGATCATCGCGTGGGCTCAGCTTGGCAAAAAATAGGTGATCTCTATGGAAGTGTGTTGCTAGATGATCGCAAGACCCTCGATGCTTATTTCAAAGCCGAGCAATGTGGATTAGTCATTCCTCAATTTACAGGCCTATCGAATTGGGAACTGGGATGCTATTCCAGCACTTCATCACCATCCAGATTACCCTCTTTTTCCCCCAATTGTTGTCGTTGATCTCGAAGTAGATCCTCAGCCAGATGCTCCGAAAGGTTCACGGGTATTTGAGGTCGCAGCCGTCCGGTACAAAGGAACAACGTGCTGGAGCACTATTCCTCCTATATAAAACGAAGCTTCTCTCCGTCCAAATGGAAGAGGGAAACAGAAGTAGCTCGGCTCAGCAATGCCCCAACTGTGGAGATCGTAGCACAGGAACTGAGTCAATTTATTGGGAACTTCATTGTTGTTGGACATAACCTCTGTGCCTTTGACGTTCCGCAATTAGAGGGTATGGGAGTGCCTATCATAAAAGAGCAAGTGATCGATGAACTTCAATCGCGTCTTTCGTCAGAGGCAGAAGAGCATATTATCTGTGATGGAAGTCTTCTCTCGAAAAGTTACCGAGATGAGGTATTACACCTTCTTCGTGACTATGCAGAAGTGCAAGAACTCACCAGACCAAATCAACCTGTTCCTGAGTATTTTCGCGAGGCACTGAGTCAAGAGTTAGCTCAACGTGGTCTCACTAATCAGGTTACTATCTCTGATGCTGATCTCCATCTCATGCTACGCAGCATATGGGACACAGATACATTCAGGTCATTTCCACCTCTAGAAGAAACCTCAAAGCCTGCTCCTACGCAAAAAGACATTGTGCGAGCAGTTCTTGAGAAAAAAGATCAGTTAGTTATTGCTGCCACAGGAGGAGGGAAATCCCTCTGCTTCCAACTGCCTGCCATTATCCTTGCAGAAGAGGTAATCCCCAAAGTCACGCTGGTTTTCTCACCATTAATTGCGTTAATGAGCGATCAAGTTGAGCAGCTTCATCGCAAAGGGATTTTCTCTGCTATCATGCTTAACTCTACGCTCTCAGCGGAGCAACGTCAGGAATATTTAGAAGGGCTCAAAAAAGGACGGTATTCTCTTGTCTATTTGGCTCCAGAGCAGCTGTATTCATCAAAATTGCGTGATGCTTTACGATCCCGAGAAATAGGCCTGATTGCCGTTGATGAAGCTCACTGTTTAAGCCAGTGGGGCCATAACTTTCGCACCGACTATTTTATGATCAAGAAGTGGATCAAAAAGGTGCTCTGCCAAGATCAGAAGCGAGCGTTTCCCATTCTTGCTTTGACTGCGACTGCACGCAAAGGTTACAAAGCCAAACAAAGCGGAGAGTTATCCGATCAAGCTAGTACTGTTGGGGATATTATCGAGAAGCTAGAACTCAATATTCGTGAAGATGAGATTGTCATGTCCTCAGCAATACGCCCAGAACTTGCGTTTCACTTTGAGTATATAGCTCCTGATAGTTGTCCTAAGTGCAAACATACCTATGAGTACCAGCTTGAGGTAGGCAGTTGTCCTGAGTGTGGCTACCAGCCTCATGTACAAAAACATCAACTCCAAAAGTAGTGACGGAACTCAAAAAGCAAAAGCTTTTATCTTTGCTCAGTTCTGATCCTACAAAAAAGCACACACACCTTCCCGATCTGTACCCGCGCTGGTCGCAGCCATTGGGTGAGCGTCAACGTGGCCTGATTTATGACTCTGCTGGTGAAATCTGTTGGGACGTCTTGACAAGTGAGGGAGAGAAGAGCTAAAGTAGAGAACAAGAATGAGCAAAGAGAGAGTCCGTTTGTCAGCAAAGCAGAGACGAAAAAAGGAGCAAAAAGATGTCAATGAAACCGCAGGGGCTTAAGCCGATTCCAGAAGAGACAGAGCGGATAGCGAGACGGGCCTGTCCGAAGGGGACACTAGTGATGCCAGCTGCGAGATGCGCTAGGACCGATCTATAGTGATGAGAAGTTTGCACATTTGTTCCCCAAGCGGGGACAAGGGGCGCTCAGTCCCTCCTGCTTGGCACTGGTGACGGTGCTACAAGCGATGGAGGGACTGACCGATCGGCAAGCAGCAGAGTACGTGCGCACACGCATCGACTGGAAGTATGCCTTGAGCCTAGAGCTAACAGATGACGGCTTCGATGCCTCAGTGCTCACGGAATTCCGTGAGCGGCTGGTTGAGCATAGAGCCGAGGAATTAGTGCTGGAGCCGATTTTGAAGCTGAGTCAAGAACGGGGATGGCTGCGTGCAGGGGGCAAGCAACGAACCGATGCGACAGCAGTCCTCTCCAGTGTGCGTGCTTTGAACAGCTTGGAGAGTGTAGGAGAAAGTATGCGTGCCGCCTTAAACGCGATCGCCGAGATTGAACCAGATTGGCTACAGGGGGTTCTTGATCCCGACTGGTTTGAGCGCTATGTGCATCGGTTTGAGATGGCCCGTTTTCCCAAAGCGGAGAGCAAAAAAGAGCTGTTAAGAAAGCAAGTGGGAGCAGACGTAGATCGGTTGCTCCTGGCCTTGGATGAGGCCAGTGCCCCTAAAACGGCACGCAGGTTGCCCAGTTGCCCTCTTGCGGCAGATCTTTGCGCAACATTACGAAAAAAAAGGGGATAAGGTCCGATGGCGAGATGGTCCGGCTGTTGAAAATCATGAGCGAGTGATCTCGCCCTATGATCCCGATGCCCGTGCCTCACGCAAACGCGATACGGTGTGGCAGGGGTATAAAGTGCATCTGACCGAGACCTGTGATCAGGACGAGCATGTGCCCGCATCTGATCACGCATGTGGAAACAACCCCAGCGACGCTGCAAGACAGTGAAGTGATGGAAGAGATCAGTCAAGATTTGCGAAGCCAGGATATAGCTCCATCGGAGCACTTCGTGGATCAAGGCTACACCTCGGCTGCGCAATTGGTCAAGCAAGCGAAGCTGGGAACAGAGATCGTGGGATTGATGCAAGAAGAGACGAGCTGGCAAAAGCGTGCAGCAGACTGGCTATGAGGTACAGGATTTTGATCTGACTGGGACAAGCGCGTAGCTACCTGTCCCCAAGGACAAAAGAGCATCAGTTGGCTGCCAGCTGTGGACCGAAGTGGGGCATTCCACCGAAGTGATTCGTTTTGCCACAACCACCTGCCGCAACTGTCTAGCGCGTGCACTGTGTACACGCAGTCAAGTGGCTGGGCGCACGCTCACGCTCAATCCAAAAGAGGAGCACCATGCGCTTGTGCACCGTCGAGAGGAACAGCGCACACCTGAATTTTTGAAGCGCTATAACAGACGGGCTGGCATCGAAGGGACAATATCGCAAGCTACGCGTATAACCAGAATGCGACGTAGTCCCTATAGTGGACTCCAAAAAACGCATTTGCATCATGTCTCTATTGCTGCTGGTATCAATTTAGTCCGCATAGGTGCTCATTTGCAAGCCCAAGCTCATGGTAAGCCTTCTCGTTGCTCTCGTCCGCGATCTCACTTCGCACGCTTACAGCCCCAGGAGGCAGCATGATGCTCAGACATCCTTCCCACATTTGTCTGACATGCAGACAGATTTCGCCAGCAGTATCATTTATTGTGCCTATCGAAAAACAACAGAAGATGTTGCTAGCTACCTGCAAAAGGAAATCCCCAATCTGCGCATTAGAGCCTATCATGCAGGAATGGAAACCGTTGAGCGAGAGGAGATCCTCAGGCGATTTAAGAGTGACGCGGGTGATGGTTTCGATATCATTGTCTCTACCAGCGCTTTTGGCATGGGAGTAGATGTACGGCGGCTGGGTTTCGTTATCCATTTCGACACGCCTGCAACACCTGAAGCTTATTATCAGGAGGCAGGAAGAGCAGGGCGTGATCGCATCTTCAAGGAGGGGAAGGAATGTGCACAATGTATTCTCCTCTTCCATCCTAGCGATCTTGACAAACAGAGCTTCCTCAGTAGTAAGAATGTTTTCTCTGATTATGAGATTGAAGACGTATATAAGGCTATCTGTGAAATTTATGAACGTGATAAGGGGCATTTCGAGAAACCAACGGACCTCAGTAATTCTCAGACTCTCCTGTCTCAAGTAAACGACGCACAGCATCTTTTTGCAAGCGTGCAAGAAATTGCCATGCGTGCCGGAGTTAAGGAAGATCAGGTAGGCACTTTACTCTATTACTTGGAAGAGCAAACTACAGATACGGTGAAGGGACAAAAAGTTTTTGAGCGGGGTACACTGGTCAGTAACGTCTGGCGGCTGAAATTTGAGAAGAGATTATCTGGAAAGACTGAATGAATTGCCATCCACTTCTTCTTCTTGGCCCTTAGTACATGTCTTTCAGAACGCTGATGATGGTTACCTGCTTAATACGAGCCAGTTTACGATGATTTCTGCGCGTGAGTTAGCAGACAGCTTGAAACTGTCCTTAAAGGTTATCGAAGCTGAGTTGACCAATTTGAGCAAAAGGCGTATTGTAACGTATGCGGGAAGCGGGCAGTTCAAATTTACATCTCCTGTGGATATGCTCTCTACCAGACTGAAAGATATCAAAAATGATCTCCAGAAGCTTTTGCAAGCGATTAAGTTTTCCAAAACAGCACTCGAACGCAACGAGTTGGTGACGGTAAATCTTCGTGCTCTCATGGGTCAAAAGGCCATCAAGACAGTCACGTATGCTCAAGTCACCAAATTCCTTTTTACATATGCTCATGAGAATGTTGAGCCTCTGAGGCTGTTAGAACGCTTCAATCGTGTCACACGGAATGGGCAACCAGATACCTATGAAATGCAACTCTGGCTGAAACGTAATCAGGGCTTTGTATTGAAACCAATCAATGATATTATCAACCAATTGGATCAAACTGTGAAAGTATTGGCCTCAAAAATGGCAGATCAAGCAAACTATAATGATTGGCATTCCATCGATCTATTCGCACCAGATCTTGGTTACAGTTATGACAAGCGCAGAAAATTTCATCAAAATATCTTGGTATTAGAAGCATTAGGATTGCTGCAATACATTAGCAATACAGCAATGGGGCAAGCCATGCATATGAGTCTTCTGCAACCGCCAGTTGCTCTAGAACACTTGCATATCGATCTCCATGCACTCCGCTTGCAAGAAAAATATGCCAAAAGCAAGCGTAAGACTATGGAACAGTATGCTTCCATGACTCAGAAGGATCTTTATGCCAAACAATTCGCGATGTATTTCCAGGGAACAGAACCATTACTCGAGCAAAGTCAACAAGAGCTTCGTCAGGATTTGACGCCACAACAACGTCAGATAGTAACCCTCAAAGGGGGTATCCATGTCATAGAAGGACCAGCAGGCTGTGGCAAAACGATCACGCTGGCAGAACATGTAAAATATCTTGTTAATCAAGGAGTCCCGCTATTGATCACATCCTGATTACGACCCAGTATAAGTCAGCTGAGGGACATATCGCAGATGCCCTTAAAGACTTGGAAGGTGAGGGAGCTACGGCCGTCAGCTCAACCATCAATGCATTTGGACAAAAAATTTTTATGCGATATCGCTACCTGCTCTTAAAGCCTGATAGAACACCTTATTATAGGAATGAACAAGCGCCGCAACTTTTGTCTGAAACAGAAGAGTTATCCTTTATCAACCAAGCATTGAGACGAACGGAAACTCTTGACTTTCCAAAGCTCATTAACCATGATGGCTGGCCCTGGCCACAAGATATGGAGCTTCCCCAATTTGAGCCACATTATCGTTCAAACTCGGTTGTGGAAGATGGATTTCAAGCAGCTATCTACCGAATGCGTCAGCATGGAATCTTTCTGAACACAGCCGCCTAGCAAAAATGATCTCTTACAGATTATCGGTGAGCAGACAGGAGCATATAGTCTAGCCGAATACTATGCAGTCTATATGATCTACATTCAGATCATAGCTAAGAAAAATAAGTATACCTATGACGATCAAGTCACCTTTGCCCTTGCCATCCTCCGTGCAAATCCCGATTTGTTACACCAATACCAGCGTTACTTTGAGCATATTATCATTGATGAGCTTCAAGACTTTTCACCAGCAAAAATAGAACTCCTTCTAATGATATGTGAAAAACATACAAATATCATGGCTTTCGGTGATATTTCCCAAGAAATTCTTTTCGATCGTATCAAAACAAAAAGGAATGGAAAAGAAGAAGATGTGAAAGTGAGTGCGAAGCTCGTTTTTGACAAACTATCTGAACAGGAAGGCTATGGGGCCAATAAAAGGCATCAATTGGACGTTAATTTCCGCTCCACACAGGAAATTCTAGATCTGTCTACTTACCTTCGTAATAGTTTAGGAAGTCAAAAAATACATTTGCTGTCAGGGGGAAACAAACGAGGGTCAAAGCCCATGGCTATTTATACAGCAACAAATGCTTTGGAAGATCTGATTGGGGTGACCCTTGATCAGATCAATTACCTATTAACTGCTGAAAAAGAGAGTATTGCCATTATCTTTGGCAACAAAACAATGCTTGGTCCAGCACAGGACTTGTTGAGGCAACGAAACATCCCTTTTTCTCTCATGGATAGTCAAAAAGCATTATATCAACTCCACTATGTTAAAAACGTGCTGGTGTATTTATATCTCATCGAAGAAAAGAAGCATGATGAAGAAGTAGAACGTCTTCTCCGTTACAACATCGTCCCTTATTTTGATAGGGCGCAGATAAACAGCTTGAAAACTCTCGCGCATAAGACATCTGCATCATTATTTGAAGTACTCTCTTCCCCAAAACACCTCCAAGAGGCAAAAATAACTAAAGCGCAACAGGAAAGCTTGCACCGTCATTTAAGAATTATCAACGGTCATCAACTGAAGGATGCAGTGAACCAACTGGAACAAAGCCTCAGTACATTAAGTGATGGTCCGCTCTCTCTCCTTCAAGAACAGGAGGAAAAGATAGAAGAAGTGGAAAAGATTTTGCATAAGTTTAGCTCTATGTCAATAAAGGAGGCGCTTGAAGAAATCCAATGCCATATTCTCTTTCTAGAGAAACATCGTGGTCGCTCAGATCTTGTGCTAGCCACAGTAGATTACTCCAAAAGTCAGGAGTTTGAGACGGTCTTTTTGCTTGGCATAGACAAAATTTTGAAGAAACGGCTCTATGTCAGTGTTTCAAGGGCGAAACAGCGTCTATTCTTTGTAGGAGATGAAGAAGCGTTTGCTCGTAGCGGCCTATCTAGAGTTCCAGAAAAATCTTTACAAAAAGGTCTATCTATCCCAAACTGATTGCTGCCCAATCAACGCACCGAGTTGCTCATAATGCTCCCCTAGCTGATCGAACTGGTGGTTGATGATATTATGGGGAGCAGTAGTGTGAAAGCCCATCATAACTAGGTATTCGTATCTACATGTGAGTGAATGGTTTCTGGGCTTGCTCTCTCATTACAATATTACTACATCTTTATCATCCCCCGCCGTATAAATGCTTGGATGACAGGATTATCGGCTCTTTGGAGTAACCTACCATTTATATGATCATTATGATATATTTCATAATGAGTGCCATAGCTTTCTACAACAGAAAAAATCATATGTTGGTAGATACCACATTGACAAGGCTGTCAATGGTTATGTATACTTCAATGAGCAAACTGCTAAGGTAACCTGGATAGGCTATTTCCCATTAACCATGGGGTTTTCCATTTTTGGAGAGGTCAGACTTCGTAACGTGCTGTTAGCCCCGTAGGACGTAAATTACGGATTGAACTGATTGAGGCGGTTATCTTGCGAAATGAGACAATGCAAGCTCCTTGGAAAGAGGCTGCTTGGGTTTTTGGACTAAGCCGTCTGATCATTCTCCTCATTTCTTATCTATCTGTAACCTTTTTACCTAAGGCTCCACTATCTAACGCTATTATGTTGGTTGGTCCTAAATGTACTAGCAACCTCACATGCTTCTTGCTCAGCTGGTGGCGTTGGGATGCCATCCACTACATACAAATTGCCTATGGTGGCTATAACCAAAAGCCGCTCACAACTTTTTTCCCACTTTTCCCATTATTCATGCATGGTATAGGATTTCTCTTCGGAGGATCGGAGATTGCTGACTATGCGGCTGGGCTCATCCTTGCTAATAGCTGCTTCTATGTTAGCCTAGTTCTGTTCTACTACTTGGTAGCTCAAGATTTCGGCCCGAGGGTTGCAAGATATGCCCTCGTTTATCTCGCCTTTGCTCCCTATGCCATCTTCTTTTTCGTTGGCTATGCTGAGTCACTCTTCTTGTTACTAACACTGGCCTTCTTCTATTTTCTGCGTCGTGGAAGCCCACTCGACTGGTGGCTAGCTGGACTGTGTGGCTTTTTGGCTGCACTAACACGTCCAACAGGTGTAGCACTTATTGTTCCATTTCTTGTGCTATTTGTACAAAAGTTCGGCATTTACATGGATAGTTTACCAATCCAAGTCCATTGGCAACAAAAGCTTAACGTACTGCTGCCTCTTCTCCTCATTCCTGCAGGATTGCTCATCTATCTGCTCTACCAATGGAAGACTTTTGGCAATCCATGGCTTTTTACTGTTGAGGAAGCATATTACTGGCAGCGTTTCTTTCTCTTTTCCTTGGATGGGCTTTTTTTACGTTCTCAGAGAAATCGTCGCAGCTGGACCTCTGACCCAGTGGTGCCTCAATGATGCTGTCTTTACACTCTGGCCGCTGGTAAGTCTAGTTATGGGCTGGAAATTGTTGTCTCTTGAATATCGTCTATTTTCCGCAGTTATGATTTTGTTCGTGCTATGTGAGCCATCTCGATATGAGGGATTGTTATCTGCTCCGCGCTTTATGATCGTAGTATTCCCCATCTTTATTCTTTTTGCACTCTGGAGCCAACATCCCCGTGTCACTTGGTATTTCCTAGTCCCTTCGGTCATCTTTTTTGTTGTCCATGTGATGCAATTGGCAGTTTACTGGTGGGTTGCCTAAGGAGAGCTTGTGGGAACAAAGCGTAAACGCACGACAAGATATCTACTGCAAGATGCTCTCATCCTTCTCGTTTTGGGGAGTCTGTTGTAGGGTTCTATCCTGTAAGAATGGCACGTAACTTTCTGCTGCTAGGATTTGTTCTTTTTGTGGTGATTTACAGGTTTTGCCTATACCGTCAGCGACCCTAGTACCTCTTGGGTCGCTTTGGACGGTAGTCGTAGGCACGATCCATATGGATGGTCTGCACTAAAGCAGTGTCACTGAGCCGTGAGCGGATACGCTCATCCACCCCCTGTATGCCTTTGAGGTTAGCGGTAATGACGGTGGGCATACTCATATTGTAGCGATAGTTGAGCAGTTGAAAGAGTTTTTCATTGGCCCATGGGGAACTTTGTTGTGCTCCCAAGTCATCGAGAATGAGTACTTCTGCCTCGCGCATCTTGGCAAAGAGCTGATCATATATCTCGTTAGAAGATGGAGCGAAAGCAGCTCGCAGGTGATCGAGCAGGTCTGGCACAGGCTCAAAGAGTACAACGGCCCCACTATCCAGTGCTTGATTGGCAATTGCTGTGGCCAGATGGGTTTTCCCACAACCATTGGGGCCAACGAGCAGAAGCCAGCCATCGGATTCTCTGCAAATGCTATAGTAGCATTGTATGCCTCTTGTACTCCAGGAACACGTGGATTGAATGTCTGAAGATTCTGCTCACGGAGAGCATCCAAGTTAGACATTTCACGCAATTGCTGACGGCGTTTGGCCCTGCGTTCGGCCTCTTTGCACTCGCAGGTGATGGCCTTGCCGAAATGAGGATCTCCAAAGGGAACATCGGCACGCAGATATCCGGCTCCTCGACATCTAGGGCAGACACTTTTGACTGGCATGATTGCTGTTGGCGATGGTTGAGAGAGTTGTGGTGGTTGCTGAGATTGTAAAGGGCGAGCGCGTGATAGGCTTGGTGGTACTGATCTTCCATTATCTGCGTGCTGGACATCGGAAGACCTTAATCCGCGTTCGCGCTTCAGTCCCGAGGCATTTCGTGGGTTGAGAGGCTGCGTGACACGTTGGTATTGTGATATATCCTGTGTGTGCACGGTGGGATGCGGTAGTTGTGTTGATGATGGTAACATTCCCACAGACATCTGGCTGCTGGCAATCGCATCAGTATGTATATTGCGCAAGTCGCGTGTTGGACGGCTTATTGGCGTTTTACGTGATGATGCCGTTTCCTTTAGATAGGATGAAGAATGTGTTTTGGGATTGGGTAGTACTTCCAATTCTGGCCTTTTGTAGACAGGCTCTGGCTCGTCGCTTTCCCAATCGCCATAGCGTATGCCCTCATAATCAACGTTTTCCTCCTCATTCCACTCATCTATGACATCTCCATAGCAGTTAGAGGAAGAGTCATCGGCATGGTGGTAACCTGTTTTGCTTGTGCCAGATGGCAAGAGAGGTTGGATGGACTGCGGATATTGGCTTGGGAGGGATTCCGGTTGGGTTCGTGATAGTATGCGCCCCGTTAGGTGCTGAGTTTGCCGGGAGTGTGAGGGTGGAGTTTGATATCTATCTGGCTCACGATAAGATGTGCTTTCCTGATTAGAACGCCTGTTCAGTTGGCGAGGCACTGATCCATCCTGGGAGTGGCGTGGGTCTATCGCAGCACTATCTGGTTGCTGTTGAGAGTAAGGGTTTCGTTGCCTCGGATGTGCCATCTGTTCTGGCAACTGCTGGCGTGTCGACGGCTGAGCAGCCTTGGAACTTGGGGAGGAGGTTCCTAGGTGTGTTGGTTGATTGCTGGTTAGTTGACGCCGTGGCGTCAATCTTCCAAGAATGTCATTCAGAGGTTCCATGATTGCTATTGCCTGCCTTCCGTTTCCCAGCGCCTGAGAATAGCGCTAATATAACTCCATTTGCGTTTATTGTGCTGTAGTGCTTCTCTAAATGCATCTTCAATCCACTCTTTTGGATAGTGGTTGACGGCATCTTTAAGGTCTTCTGCAATCAGAGGTGTAAGCAATCCAATATTCTGTTCGTATAGGGCAAAAATATTTGGACGATCGACCTCAACGTAGATATTTGTGGTATTTTCATAAAATGCATCTGCTCCCCCATCTTTGAAGGTTGCATGGGAACTGGATGCATTTCTCCCAGGTTTAGCATACATATCTGTCCCAACAACCCTTTCTTCTTTTTGCTCGTGGTACTCGTGTCCACCACTATGGATAAGAAGTTGGCGAGCTGGGATCATTTCGCCTCCTTCTAGTTCTGCAACGACTTTCTGGTTACGAGTCGTATTAAAGAAGTACCAGGCAATGGCATTATCTGTATCTTGTTCTTCGTCTACCATGTGCAGGTAGATCCGTAAAAGTGTACCACGTGCGACTGCTTGTTCCAATCCCTGAAGCACACGTTCTTGTGCTGGCCGCGGATCACCCGCTCGTTTGAGACTGCGCAACAGGAGCTGATCTTGTTGTAATTCGCGATCGCTGATGCAACGCGGCTGATTTTGTTTTTTTGCCAGTAGCCAGAAGAGATGCAAGGTCACCTTGAGTTCTGCGCTATCCTGGATCTGAGGCAGGATCCGCGTGAAGAAGACTTCTGGCACAGGTACATATGGGTTCTTCCCGGTGGGGAAACCCGCAAAAGATGTCATGATGCTTTATTCCCCCGTTATACATCAGTTGGAGGTGTGACCTCCAGATCGCAGAATCTCGTCTGGCTCGCCTGGAAATAGAGACTGATTTCACCCACTGGCCCGTTGCGATGTTTTGCTACAATAATATCTGCAATATTCTTGCGCTCGGTATCTGGATTATATACGTCTTCTCTGTAAATAAACATTACTATGTCAGCATCTTGCTCGATTGAATTGTGCAGTATTATATCGTTTGCAATAAAATTGTGCGTTGGGTCAACTGTTAAGTCATAGACGTTTGATTCTCCATCTGCATCTACTGAGACGACCTCGTCCCAATAGACGTCGCTTTGAGCCAATAATGCTAGTTGTGGAGACTGTACAACAGTTGCTACGCACAAAGCTCTCTCCCGTCCCATGGCATTTTTATAAAGGCTTGTTCCACAATAAGACATTCCTATGCCATTCTGCATTTGACGAGTAGTCATTTCTATAGCAGCCATAGTAGGAACTACGTATTGTCTCCAAACCACGCTAGGTATGAGGTCACGGTTAGTATTAGCTACCCGATCGCTAATATGAGCCTTCACCTGTTCAAGCATCTCCTGTTTTCTCTGTCCTGCAATACCAATCAGAAAAACAAACTGCTCCATATCAGGTTTCCCGCTTAAGGTAACGTGATATTGGTCACGTCCTTTATTACCCTGCGAGACAGAGAGCATACGAGCATTAATGTTTAGACGTAAGAGAAGGGACTGAATATCTTTTGCCAATCGAACACTGCTGGTTGCATAAAACATTCTGGGTATTGTCCTAGAGGTTGTCGGACTACAACTAGCATGTCCATCAGTTGACCAAAGGTGTTGCAAGAAGCAGGCAATCCCTTCGATAGGCTGAGCAAATACGCAGGACGGAACAAACTTTTCGTAAGAACGCAATCCATAGATGCCCATACTATCAAGCCATGCTGCAACAGGGTTGTGCACTCCATGTGTTAAATGATAACCAGCGGATAAATAAACTTGATACCATCCTCCCTTACGATCCTTAGAACTCTCCCATTTCACATGGGGACGAACATCCTCACCAAATACCTGTATAGCCAAGTTTGCAACAGTATCTGCAAGATCTTTGTCTATGGTTGTGTACTGAACTGCATGGCGGGGAAGAGTACAACCATCGCCGATCAAATGACCTAACAAAGCTAATTCCTCATGTGTCATTGTAGGTGATTGAGAGCTAGGCAATGTACGCGGAATAGCAATATGCATTCCCACGTTGATCTCATCTAAGCGTTTCCACCCATTAAAAGCAAGGAACTTGTGGTTTGCAGTTGCTCGAACTGTGCGGCCCAGACGTGTCGTTAACTTATACACTGGTTTGCGACCAGTGGCAAAGGCGTTGGTAGCCACATGTGGTTTCGAGCTTCCAAGTCTGCGTGTTCAATGCCAGGACACGGAAACCTGTCTGTCCTACAAGTTGCTCAATTGGTCGATAGATGCCTTCATCAGGTAAATAAACGAGCGTATCCCCGGCTAGGCAACCACTTTCGCGCAGATCCGAAAGCTGCGGGACTTTCGACTGACGTGACTCCACCTGACGCGACAACTGCGCCAGCGCCATTACTGGCACATTCAGTTCACGTGCTAGCCCCTTCAAGCTGCGGCTGATCTCCGAGATCTCCATCACACGGTTTTCGTTGCGCTTCCCCCCCACTGCCGATTGCATGAGCTGTAGATAGTCAACAATAATCAGATCTATGCCGTGCTCTGCTTGTAAACGTCGTGCCTTGCTACGCATCTCCATGGTAGAAATACCAGGGGTGTCGTCAATCCAAATATTGGCCTCAGAGAGTGTTCCCATAGCATAGATGATGCGGTCCCACTCTTCATCCTCGATCCAGCCTGTGCGCAGGCGTTGTTGGTCGATCCCTGCGTCCATGGAGAGCAGGCGCTGTACAAGCTGTTCTTTGCTCATTTCAAGACTGAAGACAGCGACAGATTGCCCGTGTTTGATGGCTGAGTTGTGTGCCATACTTAAGCAAAGACTGGTATTATGTACAAAAACGTCCTGTGCCACAAAATTTGCTTCGTCAGGCACTGTTAGGTCATAGACTTGATGCTCTCCTATTGCCTCAATAGAGGTTATTTCATCCCAGTAGATATCAGAGCTTGCAATACGACGAAGTGCAGAGTCTTGTAATACTTCGGCATAATTAGCTAAACGATAGCGAGGAAGACTGCGATGGGTATGTGAATTGTATCCGCCATACTTGCCAGTCTTTGTTGTTTCGCCACTTCTGCGTGCCAATTCTACTAAGGCAATATTTGCCTGCTTAGCTCCTGCACGAATGAGTTCCCATGTCTCTTTGGGTGCATGTCCAAGATTGCCAACGCGTAACGAAACAACATGCTGGTATTCAGCAAAACGTGTGGTTTTCTCGCCGATCCAACCAATTTCGTCTTGGTACCGTTTGACACTTTCAGGGTTTGTAATAGAAACACGCCATGCATTACGAGAGGTTTGATAGTATTTGGCATGGATACCAAAGCGTATCAAGGCATGATGAACGTCGGCTGCCAATTGTGGAGAGGCAACGCCAAATTCGATACGAGGGCAACCTGCCGAGGTCGCATAAATGCTACCGTCACAGCTCATCAATGCACGTAAGAATTCTGCTAGGTAACGACGATTCCATTTCCAAACACACGCTGGGAAAAACTTGTCCTTTGCCAGTTTTCCCATCAATCCCAATTCTTTTAGCCATACTGTAACAGGATTTTTGGGCATTCCTGAGAAACCATATTGGCTTCGGATGTTGCTTGGCTGTGCCACGGCGTAATCAATACCGTATTGTTTGATAGCACAAGCTGGGAAATACTTTGCAATGATATGCTTAAAATCTGCTACGATGATGGGATCAGTGTTCGTAAACCTAGGTAATGTATGTGTAAGTCCGCCCTCTGCTATAAAGTAAGCCAGCAGGCGCACTTTGTCCAAAGGCCAGCTTTCATCTATGCCAAAAGCTGGTAATGCAGTTGGTACTGCTATATGTTGCCCTACTTTCAACTCGTTCAACGGGACCCAACCATGCACTGTAAAAAATGGGTGATGTCCTGTAACCTCTACCATGCGGCCACTGCGTGTTTGGATGCGATAACAAGGCTTGATACCACTATCAATCCAATCGCTAATGTTTGTGACGTGAACTTTGCCATCCTCAGAAAGGCTATGAATTTTTGGTAGACGACGTCTTACACATTCTTCGATGGTAAGCCTTTCACCTGTTTCCGGATCATCAATTAGTGTCCAGGCTGGTAAGCACTTTCCAACTGCCGGTCTCGCAGCTAAAATAATCAAATCCGAGCGTTGCAATCCGCCTGTGAGCCGATCCAGATCGGTGAAGCCTGTGGGGACACCGACAATCGTACCACGTCGCTCATGCAACTGATCGAGCTTGTTCATATAGTCAGAGAGCAGATCACGGAGAGCGAAGAAGTCGGCGTGAGCATGGCGCTGGCTAATGGCAAAAATGAGTTGTTCAGCTTTGTCCAAGGCAACCATAGCATCAACCTCATCATATGCTATTGCGGCAATTTGCCCGGCAGCATGGATCAGACGGCGCAAGATGGCAGTACGTTCGACGATCCGCCCATAGTACTCGACATTTCCGCTGGTTGGTACCTGATTGATGAGCGAAGTAATATAGCTGGCCCCACCCACTTCCTCTAATTTATTGGTACGCTCCAGTTCGTCACAAATCGTAATATAGTCAGCTGGCTCATGTTGTTCGTAAAGCTGGAGAATTGTCTGGTAAATGATCCGATGGCTATCACGATAGAAGTCTTCAGATTGCAGAAAATCTGCTATTTGAACGATAGCCTCAGGGTCGATGATAATACTACCGAGTACACCACACTCAGCCTCTATATTCTGCGGTAAGAGTTTTTCCACGCCTTTTGCTCCCGGCAGTTAGTTACGACCAATTAGCACCCCTTGTCTATCCGATGGAATGGACACGAGGCGCTACCGCTCAATCTCATGTGTACAACAGTGTAACCAATCCCGCGCTCAAAATCAAATGATGAGCAAGCCTAGCGGGTGTGGATATGTGGATATCTTGCCCGCTGTTCTGAGCGTGAAAAGCGGTAACTTATGTCAGCATACGGACTTTTCCCCAACTTATCCACTGCTATCCACAAGTTATCCACCGTTATCCACAAGTTATCCACGAACTTATCCACCAAAAATTGGTTGAAGAAGCCGAAATTAGTTGCGCCTGCCCAGTACTCGGAGGGGGAATTCAGGCTAGGCGATCTAGGGCTTGACCCGACTAGATTGAGAAGGTTATCATAGACACAAATTCCCGTTGATCATGCAATCATAAAGGAGTGCTAGCACATAGTTTATGCCAAAGACGAAGAAACGCGAAGAACAAAGAAGAGCAACTAAAATTGCCAAAGCTCATGCGACCAAGCTACCTGAAGTGCAGGAGAAAGATACAAAACGCAGCCTTTCTCCGAATTCCAAAGCTCCAGCTCGCGGCATTGCTCGTTATCCTTGGGCCTTAACTATCGCTTTGTTGCTTGTTGCAACTAGTATCATTGCTGCTTATCTCAATCATTTCGGCCCGTTTGCTCCGCCCAAGCCCAAACCGAGTCTTACGGCTAGCCAGTTACATGCTACAGCGACAGCTCGGGCATATGCTGCTATTACGCCGACAGTCAAAGCTCATACCACAACAGGGGCGCAAGCTGCTAGTTCGCCCTGCTTGCAGTCAAGTATTGTGAGCCAGATTACTAATACCTCAGCGGCTCCAAGTGCCTCCGATATCCAGAAAATTACCCATACCTATAGCAAAGAACCTGCTATGTCTATTAACCTGCACAAAGTTTACTGTGCGGGCATCAACACGAACCGCGGTTTAATTATCGTCGAACTTGATCCTACTCAGGCTCCTTATACGGTAAATAACTTCGTTTTCCTTGCCCAGCACCATTTCTATGACGGTCTGAAGTTTCACCGCGTTATTCCAGGAGCTATCATCCAGGGTGGTGATCCCAAAGGTGATGGATCTAGTGGCCCTGGCTATAGCATTAAAGATGAGCCTGTCAAAGGCAATTATACGGCTGGTACCATTGCCATGGCGAAGACTTCCGTTCCAAACTCTGCTGGGAGCCAGTTCTTCATCAATCTAGCGGATAATACAACGACATTTCCTGAGAATTACACCATTTTTGGGCATGTCGTGCAGGGTTTAGATGCGGCAAAGAAGATACAGGGGCCTGGTGATGATTTATCTTCCAAGAATATCACGCCGGATGTTATGAATCACGTAATTGTCGTACAGGCTTCGTAGTATGAGTTCATAGATAGAACATGCGTGTTATGTCAGGGGCTTCACTACAAAAAAAGTAATGGAGTACAAATTTACGTGTTGAAGGGCATGAGAAGAAACTTATGCCCTACTAATTTGCATTTTGATTGTTCGACATGATGAATACATTTTCCCGACCTGTGAAATCGGTTGCTCCCAGTGAAAGCATTCAGGTAGCGGACTCTTGAGTGTAGGATACGTAATCAAGTTGTCTCGCTCATTTTTATTTTTGATGATGTCTTATAGGAAAAGTAGGCAAAATGTCCCTTTTATCCGAAAGAATAGGCAAACTGTCCCTCTTTCTCCCTTCACATGGTGGAAACCCTCATGATACATTCTCGGAAAGAGAACAAATTTCTCAACAGACAAGCGGATAAAATCAGCTTTATCAAAATAAAATTTAAGGAAGGGATATTTCCATGGAAAGACGACGAAACCGTGATGGCGATGAAAATGTTAAATCACCGAATCAATTCTGATACATCATCTCCCAAGAGCAGTGGTTCTGATACTGGCCACTCTTCTCACAAGGGCCTTCCACCTTGGCACTATTCCTATAAGCAGGGAGAAGTAAGTAGCTTCTAATGATATTGGGAAATCGAAGCGAGTAATAGAATCAAGATGGCTTCTCATCCTCACTTCCAGATGTCCAAGTAAAACATGAAAATAATGATTTGTCCCAAAAAAGGAGACGAGATTGTCATTGAACATTTCAAACCTGACAGTGGTATGTTCCGTGACTGCCGAGTAGCTAGTGTACGCGATTTTGAAGCACTAGCAGACAAATTGCATCGTGCCTTGAAAGCAAGAAAGTCACCGGAACGGGTCTATCGAGTCTTGTACTTTTTACTCCGCGAGGACAAGGCCGTCGAAAAACTCAATAATGCGTTTCAGAAGAAAGATGGTACAAACTTAGGAACTGCATTGATGGCACATTTTGGTGAGGGTACACCTGAACTGAAGTATGCCCTTGAACTTCTTGGAAAAGAGGATGCCAATGCTGATCAGACCATCCATCAAAGACCTGGAACCGAAGAAGAAGGCAAGACTCTTGCAAAGCAAATCCATGATGCTCCTTACAAAGAGATTTCGAGACAGTCTATAGAGCACTAACACCCTTCCAGCGGAATACTAAATCACTCTGTCAGTTCAATGAGTGGTATAAGTCGTATAAGAAAGATATCTTAAACATTGGTCCGCAAGCGGATACAAATGGTTTGCAAGCGGATATGAAACAGTATCTAATAGGAGACTCCTTAAAGTTTGGTCGGTTCCTAATAGGGGATAGCGCTTTGGAAACGAAAGTTGTCAGTCTCTCCGAAACAGAGCGTCTTGCCAATGTGGCTCTAGGGCAGACATTTGACTTGGATGGTACGAGAGTTATGGTGCCACATGAGCTAACAGAAGGAAATTGTCACTTGCGAGCACACATCATTGCTGAGGCATTTAAGGAACTGGGATATGGGGTGGAAAAGATAGTTGTTCATTACCAATATACCAATGAAAATGGAAATATTCGGGATGGTTTAGTTGATCTTAATAATCCGAAAAGTAACTGGCAGTATCATACTGCTTGTTGTATACAGGTTAAAACTGATTCAGGCAGAGAGAAACGCATAATTGACCCATCTGGGGGCTTTAACAAATCCAAGCTACTATGGACTCGTGAAGAGTGGATAAAGCAGATGGGTCAAGATCCAAGTTCTTGTGAAAGCATCACGGCTGAACAATGGCAAAAGGAAGTAGAAGAGCGACCCAAGCAGAATCCCAAAGCTTCTGATCTTTACCCTATCGATCGAATGTGCGTTTTTACTACGGATTGGAACTCTATAGGTCGTAGAATAGCAGAAGCCCCAGAATTGCAAGACATTCCAGATCAGTATAGTAACAATATGTATGAAGATGATAAAAATTTTATGATACAAAAAGAGTATATCCCTTATCATATGATCAAATATAGTATATACAATGAGGTGTGGGATAAAACTATTCGGGATTATCAAGGAGCCCAAGCGTTCTTAGATGGCCTCATTGCAAAGTTTGAAAAAAGTAAAAAAGAACTTGGTATTCAGGGAGGTTCAATCAAGCTGTTTGGTAGTGCGGTATGCCGCAACGGCTATGATTGTTTTATAACTCACTTAAAAGAATGTAATGTTTCTGATAAAATGATAGAATGTTTTGATAATAAGTTACATGATAGGCACAACGTGTTAACTTATCTCGATGGACCTGAAGTTGATATCATTTATTTGTAACTACTCAC
>CAVSHN010000025.1:0-10472 GCA_963727755.1 uncultured Chloroflexia bacterium | reverse complement strand
CCACGGGAATGGTCAGGTGAGCAAGTCGGCACGAGTGGTATCTCCCCTCAGAAAGGGAGCAGTTGAGCAAAATGCAAGCGGTAAAAGATTGGATAGAGAGCAGCATAGGAGTATTTAAAAAATGCTTATCCAGAGGACATGCCAGAAGAACTAGCAATTGCAAAAAGCTTGGGTGTGAAACCGATGCATGTGGATTATCCAGGCTTTAGTAAAGTAGCTAATGAAGAAGATAATAGCCTGAAATGGGTAGTAACGGAAAGCGGGGATCTTCTCTTTGTTCCTCATGCCGTAGGGGGAATAGAAATATCCCATTCTGTCTTGACAGATGGTAGGCCAGTTGTTGCTGCTGGTGAGGCTGTTATAGTTGTAGACGGCAATGAACGTCTTTGCATTGAAATCTCTAAGCATAGTGGTCACTACCTATCAGATGATAATAGTTTGTATATTGGGAAACAAGCGTTTAAAGAGTTCGGCATTGCTCCTTTGGGAGAGCATACCTCGAATCGGCTTGAGGATGTGGATCATGTCCAAGGACAAAGAAGTATCAGGAATGGCATGAGGGTGAGGGATGGGAAGGAACAGGAGAAGGAGAGGTGGCATTGGTGGTGGGGATGGTGAAGGATCTCTTGGTGAGTATGAAGACTTAGTAGCAACAGTGATTGGAAGAGTGGCAAGAGTGATATATATGGAAATATAGATATAAATAAATTTGAGGATGCAGAGGAATTAATAAAAGAGCTGCTCAGGATGCGGGAGAGCAGCAAGGGGGAAAGGGATGAGGAGCAAGAGACGGCGGAAATATCGGGGGTGAGACCGCAGTCAGTGGATAACCCCGACTTTGAACCAATGGCCCAGGTCGGCCCAATCAAATGGGTCGTACTTGAGAGCAGTCAACTGCTCACAGATCCCAGTCTCGTAGCCAATACAGTGTTGACAGCGAGTGAAGCGGTTATTGCAGCAGGAGATTATATCGATGTTGTAGAAGGTAATGAGCGTTTTTGCATTGAGGTCACCACCAACAGTGATCTCAATCAAGCAGATGATCAGAGCGATGGAGGGCGTGGTGATCGCAATAGTGGCGGGCATGGTGATGGAAATGGTGGTGGTGGTGGTGATGGTACTGAGGGAGGGGATGAAGCATTGAGCAGCAGCAGTGATAATCAGAGTAATGATGGATATGGAGAGATAGGAGTAAATATATATGAAAAATGGTCAGTAAAAGATATGTGGCAGATGTTGGCAAGTAGAAAACGAGCAGGGGATGAAGGGATATCGCAGGGGAGCGGTGTTCAGGTGGAGCATGTGGAAGGAGACTCTCAAGCACAATTATCAGAGGTTGTGGCACAACAAGGCACGGAGAGGGGTGAGAGCGGCAATGATGAAGGTTTTCATAGTGAGTATGAAGAGTCGAGTAACTACAGTAGTATGGAGAGTGGCAATAGTGATGTATATGGAGAAATAGATCTAAATAAGTATGAATTCATAAAAGAGCTGGCCGCAGTGTGGGAGCGCAATAATGAGAAGAGGGATGAGGTGATACAAGATGATGGTGGTGAACATGACGGCGGGCATGGTGATGGAAATGGCGGTAGTGATGGTACTGATGGAGGGGATGAAGCATTGAGCATCAGTAGTGATAAGCGGAGTAATGATGAATATGGAGAGATAGGAGTAAATATATATGAAGAATGGTCAGTAAAAGATATGTGGCAGATGTTGGCGGGCAGGAAACGAGATGGGGATGAGAGGCAACATGATGGAGGAAGTGGTGATGGGAATGGTGATTCTGATGCTACTATCCAACAGGAAACAAGCGAACAGGCACCTCTCTTATCACAGCAAGATCAGCTAGCCAGCACAAGTGGCACTTCTCACTTAGGAATGGAGCAGCTCATTGAGTGGCTAAGCAAGATGGGTGCTGACAATGGGGAGAATGATGCAGAGCGCTTGCTAAAACTACTACAAGATAATTCTCGAAAATCATGGGGCATAAGTGAAATACCCCGGGAATGCTTAGAGGAGTTCAACAGCACAAGCGGCATGACCTACGTGGATATCGCATCCTGGGGTACAAGCGGAAACTTTCAGCAATGGTCGGAGGAGTTCCGCATCACAAGCGGCACGAACTACGCGGACATCGCGTCCTGGAGTACAAGCGGAAACCAACAGCAATGGTCGGAGTTCTGCAGCACAAGCGGCACAAATTCCTCCGATCTGGTGGTAGCTACATTTGAGCTGAAAGAGAAAATCCGCCTGATTGAAGAGAAGCTGAGTGCCAATGGGCACGCCGATAAGCTCCAGATAATTGAGCGTGTCAGGCAAGAAAAACGCATTGTTGGCATCGACGAGTGGGTAGCTCAATCTGCTAACCGTGAGGCAGTGCGTATGCTCGACACGGTGATGGAATTGGCTGAGGCACAGCGCCAGCTTCAGAAGTATATAGATGACCCCAAAGTGGATGACTCCTCTGTGAGAGTCTATGTCGGTCAGGATATAGACAAGGGTTTCCACGGTGAGGCCCCATTCGATATCGTGATTAAAAAGGATGGCAAGATCTTGCGTCAAATCGAGGTCCAAGTGCCAGTATGCGGTAACCAGTCCGCATATACATTGCTGATGAAGGCCATTGTCCACGCTGCACATAAGATTCCAGATGGCGTGCGCGAAGGTTCTACGCCTTGCCCGCCCGGCGAGCTAGAGGCAACTATAGCAATTGTGCCTTGGCCTTTTGAATCATCCATTCAGGAAGGTGGTGTGATGAAGACGTACGATACTCACGGTAATTATGTGTTGCACTCTGCTACCGATCAGAAGGTAATCTATCGTGAAGGCAGCCTCTTAGAAGAGGTAGTATATCAATTGAATAGACCAAGGTGGTATAATCAGGATGAACCAGTAGAATTCATCAAACGACTGACCGTGATTGACCAAAATGGTCAAGCGCTTTGCGAGTTTACCAACGAAACGCCGGGCGTATGTCCGGCACGATGGTCAGGGAGGGACCTACAAGGTCAATAACATCATGACATTATGGCACCGTCTTCCAGACTCAGGGAAATGTTTGCGTTTCGTTCGTGTTGTGGAAAGCATCAATTTCAATGGACCGATGGCTGCTGCCAACGCAGTTTTTACCGCATTGTGGCCAGTGGTGCGGCCACTTACGGTCTATCTAACAATAGCAGCGAGGCTGCATAACTTCTCCTTTATCATTTACAAAATCCCTGTCCCTGTTAGCGAATGGATATTGCGCGAAAAGTATCTACCTAACCATGTTGCTATTCCCTCAAGGGTAGCATACTTCAAGCCGAATGATCCTGGCGAGGAGGAGGTCCCTGAATTGACATTGCCTGCCTTGGCAGATTGGTTGGCACGTGCTCACGCGCAACAACTTCCAGAAGGATATGTCCCCATACTGGACAGGCTGGAGATACACTACACACGGGCACATCTTATAGAGTACCAGAAACCGTATGCCGAATTGGCCTGGGGGCCAGCAATATATGCTATTCCAGTTGAAAAACGGGAGGATGGACTCTGGGTATCGGGACCAATGCGGGACAAGCACCCGCCGATCGAAATCTCTTTGGATAACGATGATGGACGGCTGGGACTTGACATCTCGGTTTATTGGTCACCATGGGTCGAAAAGGGGTTGGGGGAAGCCGAGCTATTAAAGGCCTGTCTGCATGAGCTTGAAAAGCAAGAGTGGGAGGGTGAAAAGCAGACCACTGACTGGCTTAGGGAGACGTGATTGTACAACTGCCAGGGGACTAGTGATTGCATATGAGGTAAATAAGTTAATGAGAGCGATTGTTGAGTGAGCGAAGCCAATGCAGGGTAAACGTTCGGCACAAGAAACATGGAGGGACCTGCAAGGTCAAGAATAGCATGAATTTGTGGCACAATCTTCCAGCACCAGGGAAATGGTGGTACTTTGAACGTTCTACAGAAAGTAAGTTTGATTCCAATGGCCCAATGGTTGCAGCCAATACCATTTTCCATGCGCTGTGGCCAGTAGTACAGCCGCTCTCAGTGACACTTGAAATGGCAGCGAGGTCGTCCGAATGGCTCTTGGACAAACGTTATATCCCAGGTCCAATTTTCACTTGGCACCTGCGCGAAATAGAGGTACCTGCTCATATTGCTGTTACTGCGTTAGTCAAAGACGGCAACCCAAGCAGGCACAGCGAGAAGGCGATTTCTGAGTTGACACCACAAGTCTTAGCAGACTGGTTGGCACGTGCTCACGTGCAATGGCTTCCAGAAGGATATACACTCGTACTGGACAGACTACAGATGTACTTCACTCGGGCACGTATTCTGGAGTATCAGGAACCCTCTGCCGAACTGGTCTATGGCCCGCAAACGTATCCTATTCCAGTGGAAAAGCGTGAGGATGGGCTTCTGGGTGTCGGGACCCATGTCATACACGATCATCAACCCGCCGATCAAAGTCACTCTGTATAACGCTGATGGGCGGCTGAGACTTGAAGTCTGTGTTGGTTGGTCACCGTGGATCGAAGCGGGGTTGGCGGAAGAAGATCTGTTGCTGACCTGTCTGCATGAGCTTGAAAAGCAAGGGTGGGAAGCACGCTGATCAGCTGTAGAGGTGCGATGTTCATGACGTCCGGCACGATGGATATGGAGGGACCTACAAGGTCAAAAAGGTGTCTCAGAAGGATTGATGATTAGCTTTCCTGACAAAGGTATTATATACATTTGAGGAATCGTATTCAAATCTTTTGAGACACTACCCAGAAAGGTATGTGCGATTATGAAAATAAGAATAAAAGAATTTGTTAATCAAACACAGGGATATACTATCAATTTTTCAACAGAATACGGTAACGCCAATGCTTTGTGGAATGGTAATAAACCAAAAATAAATAATGAGTACATTGTTGAGTTTACAATCCCAGATGTCCTTTGCTGGCAAAAAGACATTGTTTCTACTGAAGAGAAATATAGTATTGGGACAGAAAATAATAAGTTTTGTTTAATAGGGTTACTAAAATCTATCGAAGATGATGGATATGCGATTATAAGGCTTGGTGATAGTATTGTGCCTATAGAGACACAAGGAGAGCCACCTGCTTTAGGTACTTTTGTAAAACTTACTACTAATACTTTATTGCTATATGAAGTAAGCTATTAATTATTTCATAAAATAAAATGTTACATATTCTTAACTGATGCCCACGGACAACAATCAACAATATTCTCTACTATACAGAGAAATTCATGCTTGAAGAGAGGAACACTTTTTCAGGACTTCAGGTGGTCTGTACCCTTGAGGCCATATGATCACAGAGTAATGACAATCACCATCAAGATCTTCTTCACTGATGTTGTTAAGTCCACCGTAGTAGACGTGTATATGAATTAGTTGTAGGAGTCAAGCAACCAACTGAGACTATGACGATATGACGATGGGATAGTGGTCAAAGTGGGAATGATGTGATAAAGTACGAAGACTGTCCTTTGCAAGAAAAGGGCTCGAAATGAACATCGCTGGCGCTGAACAGCCCACAACTGAGGTTCTGCAAAACGTATGAAAAATATTATCGTCGTGAATGGTGAAACCGACTGGCAGGAATATTTTCCGGGCTACCATGTCCACTCTCGCCGGATACAGAACAGTTCATGGCTCTATCATCAAAATCTCTTATGGGTGTTTGATGCTTCTGGTAGCTTGCGCGTTGATGCTGTGCTCTGGCGAGTCGGAGCCATCAAACCACAACCAGAACACCGTTCTGCTCTGGAGTTGATCAGGATGGCCGGCATCCCCTGCCTCAACCCAGCAGCGATTCTCTTGAAAGGATACGATCGTCTCTCGATGCTCAATGAGTTGAGAGAGGCGGGATTGCCCGTGCAAACCTTCTCCGTCGCGCTGGGAGAACGAATGCTTGATCTCCTGCATCCCGACTTTCCAGCCGTTCTCAAAGTGGGCAATTTTCATGGGGGATTTGGCAAGATCCGCGTAGAAAACGAGGGACAGTGGGCTGATGCCAGAGATATGGCTTTTGTCACCAGTGAGTATGCCACACTTGAACCCTACATCGACTACACACGGGATATTCGCTGCCTGGCTGTTGGCGACCAGGTCTGGGCGATGGCACGTCGCGGCGTCACGTGGAAAGCCAATACCCAGACGCAAGAATACCAGATTATCCTCGCACCACCACAGCTCGAAGCATGGACACGCCAAGCCATAAACCACCTGCAAGCAGATGTCTTGGCGCTTGATTTTCTCGAAAAGACCGATGGCTCCTATGTGTTGCTGGAAAGCAACGATATCCCTGGCTTCTCAGGTTTTCCGACGGATGTGAGGGAAGCAGTCGCAGCGCAATTATACAAGAAGCTTGAGCGTCTCTCTTGAACACAAAATGGGCCTCAAGAGGCAGAAGAAAGCGTTCCTCGACCCTATTGCTCAACGCCGAGAATGAGGAGAACTCGCTAACGATTGTAACGGTGGAGAAAGAGGAATTCGCGGAACTTCCGCGTGAAGAACGACGTGCGATCATTTTAGAGGTAGGACGTCAAGATGCTGAGAAAAACTACCTTGAATTAAGCTTGTCCGTCATTTTCAAAGCATAGCTTTAGATCAGGAGATCGCTGATGCCATTCCACGAACTACCACCAGAGGCTCGGGACCTTTTGGCGAAATATGCAGCCCCACCAAGGTTAGTTGCCCATCTGACCATCGTCCATGATGTCGCTCTCAAACTGATCAAGCACCTCAGAACCTCCTGGCCCATGCTTGAGTTTGACCACCAACGCGTACTCTTTGGGGCAGCAACGCATGATATAGGAAAAACCGTAGCTACCTACGAACTGACTGGTCCTGGTACTCAACATGAAGAGATTGGGCCTCAACTTCTCCAGGAGAGTTGCTTTCCAGAGTCATACGCACGTTTTGCTCGCACGCATGCCCAATGGGACAGGGAAGCATCGCTGCAATTGGAGGATTTGTTGGTCGCGTTTGCTGATACGATCTGGAAAGGAAAGCGTGATGAAGCCCTCGAACAAGAGATTGCTCAGCAGATTGCAAGACAGTGCCAGGAAGAACTCTGGCAGGTGTACATCAAGTTTGATGATATTGCTAGTGATCTTGCAAAGGATGCTCATAACCGCATTCTCTGGCAAGGGAAACATGCTCCTTAGCATCTCTTGAGAATGTTTCGCCACAGCTCCAACATATCCACCGCCAACGACAGCTCTTTTACCCAGTCCTCATCCATATAAGCATAAAATCCCTCTTCCAGCATTTCCTTGGTGCTATCCTCACACAGCCAAGCCCAGATCTGCTCGTTCTGGATTAGTCGGCTCTTCCAAGGGCAGGAGTGATTGTATATCATCGCAGCAAGGTGACGCAACGACGAAGGCGCAGGCAGCATCTCTCGCCAGATGTTTAGGTAAGGTGTGATATCACCAAGCCGATCTGCCACATCTTCTAGGTAGACACCAGCCTCCCAGCAATCGCCTTCGCGTTCTGGGCGATCTACTAGTATCAAACGCCAATATGCCAGCAAATAGTTGGTAATGGCCTCCTGCTCCTGCTCTGACCACACCTTGCAATAGTTCAGCTTGCCAAAGATAACGGAGCGATTCAGCAAGTATTTCTGCTCCCGTTCGTCACTAACTATTAATTCCAGTATACTCGGCAGGAAATGCTTGAAGTCGTCCTCTCCTCCCCAGGTAGTCATAGCCTTCCAGGCAAACTTCTCAAGATCGGAGCTGTCCAATTGGCGCAGCTCTTTAGAGGCAATGCGTTCCTGGTCGTCCTTGAAAACGCAGTGTGGACAGCCTAGAACTGGATGAAGTAAAGGATACTTGGCGAAAGTTGCGTACAACTTCTCGATTGCTTCATGCAAGGCTGCTTGTTCATCCACAGGTCGTATTTCCTTACCTGCTGGTACTGTATCCTCCTGCAATGGTACGGTTTTTCGTGACTGAGACTTGAGCTTGAGACTCTCGTTTCGGAAGGCCAACCTTTGTAGCAGCCACTGGACACCATGTTCAATAACGAATGGAGACCTGCTTTGCTCTGGCATCCAGCCAAATTCTAAAGCCTTTTGAATGATCCAAGCCGCATATTTCGGCATATGCAAATTGATTCTCCACAATTCTGAGGGTGGCTTACCAAGATCAAGCGGCATCCCTGTTCGCAGTGGTCCCCCAATTACAAAATCCTCCCAAGTAAGAAAAGAGACGTGCAGAGGACTAACTTTCGTCTGGGATAGATAGGCTGTAAAACGATCCAGGCACTGCCATGGACTAGCTGGATCACCCGTTGCCACATAGCCTGGAGTAAACTTCCAGAGGTAGGTTTGGCCTTGCACGATAATCCGCCTGAGTTTCTTTTTCACTATATGCCTCATTACAAGATTTTAATAGTGAAAACAGTATAGCTAATGCAATTGGTAGGACTTGAACCTACACATAATAGCCGCCTCATGGCTATGCCTCTACCAATTGGGCTACAATTGCTTGAATGCTTGAGACAGGACTTGAACCTGCAACATTATGGACCTAAGCCATACGCCTCTGCCAATTGGGCTACTCAAGCGCACGGAGGATGCAGGATTCGAACCTGCATAGGTGTAACCCTAGACGGTTTAGCAGACCGCTCCAATGACCATTCTGGCAATCCTCCAATAAAGGGCCGTGTAGGATTTGAACCTACGAAGTGCGTTAGCACACTGATTTTGCAGACCAGCCCAATCGACCACTCTGGCAACGACCCAGAACGCCTACGATGGGTATCGAACCCGCTATCTTTACTTCGACAGAGTAACGGCTCGCCTTCTGCCTCCGTAGGCTCAACTAAGTTATAGACACAAAAGTAGCCCTGATTGAATCGAACCAATGACCAGCGTCTTATAAGGACGCCACTCTTACCACTGAGTTACAGGGCCATACGGTGGAGACATGAGTCGAACATGCTAGGCTATCGCCCGATACCGTATCCTTGTCTAAGGGTGGTGGGCTTGCAGCAAATCCAAAGAGAGAACGTGAGAAGTCTGCCACCAAGACGTGCGTTGCCATTGTGCATGAAGACGCTGAACTTGGAGGTAGAGAGCCGCTTCTGTCCCAACATTGCTACCAAAGGAAAGTGCCTGACGAAACTTGCGTCGCAGTTGACGATTAACACGCTCTAATAAGGAAGTACTTCTCACCCACTGGCGAGCTACGCCTTCGAGTTGGTAAAATGCAATCGTGGTATCAAAATCCCGCTCTAAGGTTGCCACAGACTGAGGAGCAACTTCACTCCATTTGCTAGACCAAACAGCTAACCTTTCTTTAGCTTGCTCTGCGCTTTCAGCTTGATAAACAGCACTGGCTTCTTGCAGGAGTTGTCTGCTTTGCTCGCGATGATCCTCCTCTTTGAGTTCTGTTCGGCACGCGTCTCTCACATTCTTGAGCTTGTGGAAGATACAGCGTTGATCAATCACACTCTGTGCATACACCAGTTCCACTGCTTTGCCCAAACCTCCACACCCATCACGGATGATGGCTTTCATCCCGTTCTCTGCCTTGGCTCCTCGCTTCACCTGCCGATGGAGCAGGACTTCCCACTCTTCATGCTTTTCGCTCTCAGCTATCTGCCAATCCACAATTTCACGTTTTTCTTTGCCATTCTCTGTCCAGAACCCTAATGCTACCAAGATCACCTTCTTTTTTCCACGGCGTTCATGTCGTGCACGACTACGCCGATCATACACCACTGCTTCACCTTGCTCGGTAATGGTGACCCAAATGCCATCGAGTTGGATCACTTCAGGAACGTGCTCAAAAGGTTTATTATGAAACTGCTGAACCAAACCTTCGAGCTGATTAATCCGCTCGTTCACCGTTCTCAGTCCAACTGCATGACCGACCGTGGCACTCCAGCGATCACGGATGTCACGCAAGCTTTGGCTACACCCACTACTCCATAGGGCATCTTGCGACAAATCTATCCAAAATCTCTTATTCTTCTCAAGAATAGCATAATCGCAAACTACATCATGCTTGCAGCACTGACACTCCAACATCGGCACGCGCAGATCTTGAATGACTCCCCAGCCTGTTTGCAACTCTCAATGGTAATGGCCATCCCTGATGAACTGGTTGGCATTTCTCCCACTTACACTCTTTGCATGTCCAGTCGATGACTCTCTCTTGGTTCTGCCGCGGCTGCCCTTTCTCTCGCCCCAGTTTCGCCGTCACCTCGGCTTCCATCATCTCGAGGACTACCTCTTGAACTGCCTCTCGGGCCACTTTTTGCATGTGGCTTTGGACTTGTTGCAGAAGCGTTTTCCGTTCTTCTTCTTGTAGCTTGCCTTGGCTAAATTGTATACTCATAGGGCTGAAGCCTCCTTGTGATACTTGTGTTTTCTTTACTTTACCACATGGAGCTTCTCCTCTGACTCCTTTTTACCCATCCTTTCTTCCCCCCTCCCCCCACCCTTAGAGATGGATACGGTACC
>CAVSHN010000024.1:0-22092 GCA_963727755.1 uncultured Chloroflexia bacterium | reverse complement strand
GAGACTCAGGAGGGTATTATGGTGACGGCTGTTTCAAGCCGATGAAGAATACACTTCTGCTTATCACTGTGGATACATTATGAACGTTTTTAACCATTGCCGCAAAAAAGTTTTTTCCCCTCCAGCGATACACCATTTTAAGGAGTACTTATCCCTCGATACTAGAATGGTCATAGATTAAGGGCTAGGTAACGTTAGAAACTCATTTTATTATCTAAACTCGGTACATTTGCGAAGGGTTGACTCAAAAGGTACTGTCTTGTTACAAAAAGGGTGGTCGTATCCGTCTTATTAAAGTGAAATGTTCTTCACTTCTGCTTACATATCAGGTATGCTATATGTAGCCGTAAAAATAGGGAAATAGCCTTCTACAGGAACAAACGAACCAGTTTTATAATAGAGGAGAAGGTGTTAGCTTAGCTGTTAAAACCTCTTGGCGAACCAGGGAGCCCTCTCAATAAGCGGATCTCTGAAACCAGAGATAAGATTCTCCTATTCTTGTAGAGTGTTCGATTCTGGTGCAGAATAAGTTACAATAGTGACGCCATGCGAGACAGGCTTACGGAAAACCATTATTTATTACCGTCCTACAGTGCGGAGAACTATGCAAATAGAAGTCTTGGGTGAGCGATACCAGCTGAAGAACCATAGGTCGTGGTGGGATGGCGACGATCTATCGGGGATATGATAGGCACATGGATCGTGTTGTAGCGATCAAAGTGCTGCGAGAGGTCTATAGTACTACCCAAAGTTTGTGACGCGTTTTCAGCGTGAAGCAAAGGCAGCGCATTCGTTGGAACATCCCAATATTGTGCAGGTCTATGATTATGGTCAGAGCGAAGGCAATTACTTCATTGTGATGGAGCTTGTCGAAGGGACAGACCTGCGTCGCTATCCGCGCTCACGCGGCGTGCTTGCTATTGACCGTGCAGTTATTATTACCCATGATATTGGATTGGGTCAGGAGCTGCACATCGTCGTCAGATTGTTCATCGTGATGTAAAGCCGCAGATATTCCCGTTGGACGTGATGGTTCGATTAAATTCACTGACTTCGGTATTGCTAGTGTCTATAAAGATATTAATGCCGAACGCCTCACCACTACTGGCATGACCCTGGGAACGGTGCAGTACTATGCTCCTGAGCAGGCACAGGGAGAGATTGTCAACCCGGCAGCTGATGTTTATGCTCTTGGCATTGTCATGTATGCATGCTCACGGTCGCACGCCGTTTGAGGGTGAGTACGCCTGTCGCAGTGGCGATGCAGCATATTCAGGATGCTCCCATGTTCTCCGTCTCTTAAACCGAATTTTTCTCCTGCATTAGAAGAGATCATTCTGCGCTGTCTGGAGAAGGCCCCTAATGCGCTACCGCATGGGACTTTGTTGGCACCGCTTACTCGAATTGTTGGGCGAGCAGGAGAGAGCCCAGTCCTTCCTGCGTCTCCGATGGGCGTATCAACTCCTTCGGCAAACGGTTATGCCCCAATCACAGTTAACTTCCTCACCCAACTTGGAACGCCGCCAGCTTTTAGCTCCAGCCCCGCCTGAAAATGCTGTTGAGACGCAACGGCGTCCCGATGCTGCTGATCAACCCTTTGTGTCCTTGCCTAGCGATCCGACGAGCCGGATGGATCAGCAACCAGCCCCGCAAGGTATGCCAAGCAATGCAGAAGCAGCACCTACACGTCCTTATCCTAAGGATGCTTTTTCACCTGCTCGCCCTGAGGCGATGGACAAGGGGCGTGAGTCACGTATTGCTGGCATTATTACTATGTTTATTTTACTTGCTACATTGTTGTTATTGGGCTTTAGCGTCTATTTAGCTACTGAACTTGGTTTTTTGTCTATTCCTGGTGTAAAGCTGCAGGTGTCTTCATCTACCACTCCCGTAGACAGTGTTCGGGTTCCCGACCTTATTGGCCTGGACTATGCGCAGGCAAAAGCCCTGGCTGCACGTGGCGGGTTCAAGTTAGTGGTGATGAATAACGTTACCTCTGGCAAAGTGAAGCGGCAGTCGCCAGAAGGGGGAGGCCTCGCTAAACGGGGAGACACGATCCAGATTCAGTTCGATGGTTCACAAACTGGGCAAATAGTGCCTATGGATCTAGTTGGGGGGTCACTTGACAATGCCAAGCAAATTCTCAATAAAGATGGTATTCTATATACTGTTGTGGCAGATCAGAATGATCCCCAGGATCCAAACATGGGTCCCAACGTGGTGACACGTGTTGATCCTGATCAGGGTCAGTCGCTACCAGCGGGACAGGGAGTAACGTTATTCGTAACGAACCTAGAGACTGCTACTCCGATGTTTGTCTCTAAGGTAACTCGTACCCCTACCGTTGTAGAACAGCCGACACCGACACCGACACCGACACCAGCGCCGACATCGACGCCGACGCCGACACCAGCGCCGACATCGACGCCGACACCGATGCTAAAGCCGACACCAACGCTGCTGCCGACGTCAAGGCCAATACTGTGACATCGTAGATCAATGAAGAAGTTGTGCTCGATGGAAGAGCTACCTCTGCGGTGCTATAAACGGGAGAATGTCTTCTCTTGCAAAACCATGTTTGCTAGGTGCAACGTGCTATACTACAACTAGCGAACACTTCCGTTTGCTAGGTCGCGATATATCCCAGGCAGATGTGCAAGGGATTTTCGTGCTACAATTCGCGTATTAACTGCTAGATCGCCAATGCCTCATATTTTGGGAAACAAGTGAGGTTTGGGCGTTCCCACCGAAATTATTATTTTACCAAAGCACATACCACGAAAGGAGAGGCGGCGCTTTCGTTCGCTAAACCGCGACGTACCTCACTCGTACCTTGTAGGTAGGAGTATCCTGCCGCAATTCAGATGATAAAGTTTGATGGAGCAATCTCGCCAGAAAATACCTTGTTTGTGCTGCTGTGCTTCGAGGGGCCAGATGTCTATTCCACTGCTGGTGGCTTAGGAACACGTGTCTCCAAGTTAAGCGAGGCTCTTGCGACACAAGGGTATACAACCCACCTGATTTTTATCGGTGATCCGTATCGGCCATCAACGGAACTTCGTATGGGCGGGCGTCTCATACTCAAGCGCTGGTCGCAGTGGGTCAGTAGATACTATTCTAACGGCGTATATGATGGAGAAGAGCAAAAGCTGTATGATTTTAGTGAAAGTGTTCCTTACCATATATTTTACGAAATTGTGCGTCCCGCATAGCGGATGGCAAGACAGTTGTGATTATGGGTGAGGACTGGCATACTGCTGAAACAGTAATTCGTACTTCTGATCTGATGCACTGGTTTGGCATACGACAAAAGGTCTTGATATTGTGGAATCTCAATAGTTTGATGTCGCTGCATCGTGTCAATTGGGGGCGCTTGAACTATATTAGCACACTGTGCACAGTGAGCAAGTACATGAAGCACAAGATGTGGAGTCTAGGGATTAATCCGCTTGTGATCCCCGATGGTATCCCGGCACGCCATCTTGATCCTGTTGATTCTGATGTTGTCCAGCGTTTACGAGCGATGCCCAGCGTGGAGATCCTAAGCGGTTGTTTCTCTTTAAAATTGGTCGTTTCGATCCCGACAAGCGTTGGATTATGGCAATCGAGGCAGTAGCACGCTTAAAAGAGAGTGGACATCCTGTGACGCTCTTTGTACGAGGAGGAATTGAGCCACACGGTGCTGAGGTTTTCCGTCATGCATATCATCGTGGCTTGCAGATTTGCGATGTAGAGGCACGACGTCCGAATGTGGATCAGTGTCTTGAGGCTATAGAGGAAGCTCGCCCTGCCGATATCTCAATCTGCGTTTCTTCTTGCCCGAAGAATTTGTGCGCACAACCTATGCTGCTGCAGATGCAACTCTGGCCAATAGTGGACACGAACCCTTTGGGTTGGTAGCTTTAGAAGTGATGGCAACACAGGGTATTGCAGTAACGGGTTCCACTGGTGAAGACTATGCTATTTCATTTGAAAACTCTATTGTAACCGAAACAGATGATCCTGATGAGATTGTTGGCTATCTCCTCTATCTCATGCGCCATCCCGAGGAACAGCAGCGTATTCGTGTCAGTGGGCAGGAAACAGCGAGGCAGTTCCAATGGGATCGAGTAATCGAAAACTTGCTTGGGAAATTGGAGTTTCTGGCACGCAAACAGAATATTATACTACCGTTAAGCCCACGCTTAAATGGGGCTAACAAGGCTCAAGGTAAGTCAACAGAACAAGGCGCGATAGTGGAAACTGCATCAGTTTTGTCGTATCCTCAAAGCGGATCGTGACAGTATAGAAGTACCCAGGTACGGACTGGATGTTTGTGCGATAAACCGCGCCTGCCAGAGGGACTTGTGCGATTTATCGCCTGAATTGTAGGGGGCCCGATTTACCATGTCACCTGCAAGGTGATCGTGCCCACTGTAGGGTCAATTGACTATGCACATAGAAAGAATTTGGTATGGTTGCGGATTTGGCAATTTAAGCTGTGGTGCATCAGCCACGTCGTCTCAAGCTTCCCGCGCAGCCGATTCCGCGTGGAGCTTCAATTGAAGATATTACCCGTTGTCTCTTTGACGAGAAGATGAATGAACGCTACTTCAGAAAAGTGGCGAAATATTGCTATTATCCTGCTACGCGCATGTTTTTAGTCTGGTGCGGCAGGGGATGAAGTTATCGATTGGCTTTTCACTCTCGTTCTTGCGACAGGCTCAGAATTGGGATCAAACCTTGCTTGACCTGTTTCGTGAATTGGTAGCGGAAGAAAATGTCGAACTGATAGGGGTCGAACCCTATCATAGTTTTCTCTTCCTGCTCGATATGCCTGCTTTTATCTCACGTATGCAGGAGATGGTTCAGGAGATGACCTCTCTTTTTGGCAAGCGTCCGGTGGTGACCGATACGACCGAGATGTGTATGTCAGCAACGATTTATAATGCGCTTGATGCCGCTGGTTTCCGTGGAGCATTAATCGATGGGCGTCCCTGGGTGATGGGATGGCGTGAGACTACCCATCTCTATCACTCTGGCGATGAGGGCCCGTATGCACTGCCAATCGGCGATAAAAAGGCTGCGCGAACCGCTGTCTATGGAAAACGCTCTGCACGTAACAAGGGTGAGAAAGCGGATCATAGGAATCCTCCTTATCTCTTAGCGAGGCATTTGGAATTGAGCGATGATGTCGGCTATCGTTTTTCCAATCGCAGTTGGTCGGGCTTTCCACTCTATGCAGATGCGTATGCCCACTGGATTGGGCGTACCTGGGGTGACATGCTCTTACTCGGGTGGGACTATGAGACGTTTGGCGAGCACCATCGTCTAGATAGTGGTATTTTCAGAGTTTGCGCGTGCTCTACCCGCTCAACTGAGCAAGAGTGGCGTAACTACCTATACCATCAGCGAGTTGATCGATCGTCATAGCGCTCATACAAATCACTTGCCGCTACCGATTTATCCCTCAACTTGGGCAGGAAGCGGTGGTATGGAATTTTTCCTGGGCAATGAAGCGCAGAAAGTCATTTTGCAATTGATGGGGCATGTCTATGGGATGGCCAAGCTTACCGAAAATCCTGAGTTGATTGACTTGGCCCTCTGGCTTGCACAATCGGATAATCTCCATCTGATCCAGTGGTATGGGCGTAGTGGGCCAGAGGCTGAGGTTTCTGCCTATTTCACCCCCTCCGAATGGTGGGCCTTGGGTCCAAACGGTGTCATTTATGAGCAGCAGCAGGTTTATCTCAATACGTTGCGAGCGATGGAGCCGTATCTTCCTGTGCGTATCCTGCGCCAACCAGAACGCAAGGCGGTACGCTCGCTACGCTCGCGAGAGACCAAACCTGAACCTGAGGCGGCTCTTCACTATGCTGCGCGTAGCATTTAACAAAAGACTGCCCCGTTCTACGGGATAGGGAGTGTCACTTGGAAAGCGGGATGGGTGCAACGCACCTATCCCACTCTTCACATTCTTGAGTACTGTTGTGTGACTCCTTTGCTCAAGGTCTTGACGTAGCTCGGTTCATGTGGGTAAACTGTAACTGTTCAGGTAACTTGCATCACACTGTTTCTTGCATTGCCAAGCTAAGGCTTTATGGCAAGAATACATGGCGGAATGTGGTTTAGTCACCGAGTGTTTCGATAAAGTGATAACATCCCGAAAGGAGAGGTGGCGTTTTCGCTCTCTTAAATAATAAACGACAGATCTCAAGGTAAGGATAGCCACGCCACGATTTGGATGAAGCCAGAGCCAGTATTCAATTCCGCGAAAAAGAGTCTCAATCTATGCCCAAGTCTCCCTCAAGAAAACCATCTGAAGCTGGACCAGATCCTTTGTCAAGAAAAATACAGACCTCTGTGTTCAATGCCTCAAAGAAAATGCCAGAGCCAGTGCTTAATGCCTCAAAGAAAATGCCAGCGCCAGTATTTAATGCTTCAAAGGAGATGCCAGAGCCAGTGCTTAATGCCTCAAAGAAAATGCCAGCGCCAGTATTTAATGCTTCAAAGGAGATGCCAGAGCCAGTGCTTAATGCCTCAAAGAAAATGCCAGAGCCAGTGCTTAATGCCTCAAAGAAAATGCCAGAGCCAGTGCTTAATGCCTCAAAGAAAATGCCAGAGCCAGTGCTTAATGCCTCAAAGAAAATGCCAGCGCCAGTGCTTAATGCTTCAAAGGAGATGCCAGAGCCAGTATTTAATGCTTCAAAGGAGATGCCAAAGCCAGTATTTAATGCTTCAAAGGAGACGCCAGAGCCAGTATTTAATGCTTCAAAGGAGACGCCAGAGCCAGTGCTTAATGCCTCAAAGAAAATGCCAGCGCCAGTGCTTAATGCCTCAAAGAAAATGCCAGCGCCAGTGCTTAATGCCTCAAAGAAAATGCCAGAGCCAGTATTTAATGCTCCAAAGGAGATGCCAGCGCCAGTATTTAATGCCTCAAAGAAGATACGAGCCTCTGCAGTCGATCCCTCAAGGAGAATACCAGAGCCAATGGTTGATTCTCCTAGGAAAGTGCTATCTCCCTCTAAGCTTGTTGTCGATAATGCATTCGGTCTCCATACAACATTTAATGATGGGAGAGAGAATGCATTACAGGGGTCAGTTGCTATAACGATGGTGAAGGAGAGGGAAACAGGTGGTTTGTATCCAGTGGCGGCTTTAGAGCAAGATATCTGGATTGATGCAAGGGGCGATACTACGATAACAGAGTCGCTGGTTGTTACGTTGCAGGCAACCATGGCTCCCACAACCAACAGACTCCCAGTAGTCATTCCTGGCGCAAACAAGCAAAGAAGCCTGACTAGGCCAGGGGGATTGTCCAAGTCGCAGCATGTATCCCTTCCCTTGCGCCACGGAATCCCCTTGGTAGCTGTAGCCGCCTTCATCCTTTTTTCACTCTTCTCCTTCAGTTCACTTTCAGATACGCATGAGGAAATACCTATTGTTGGCGATGCAGTTCAGTGGGTGCACAATAGGGAGATAAATTGGAACCTCCTCATTGGTGACCATGCACCAGCCGGGCAAGTAGGTCCAACACCAACGCCTCAAGTGAGTGATTCTGGACTAGTCATCTTACCGAGCAGCGATTATGTGGCGATTGCTAGACAAGCTGCTGCCAGTGCTGGCATTCCACAAGAGTATTTTGTGCGCCAGATTAATGAAGAAAGTGGTTTTAACCCCTATGCACGCTCTTGTGCTGGAGCAGTGGGGATTGCGCAGTTTTTGCCTAGCACAGCTGCGGGTCTGGGCATCAACCCTTACGATCCAGTCGCGTCACTCTATGGCGCCGCTAATTACATGGCGCGTTTAGACAAATCGTATAATGGTGATTATGCAAAGGCCTTGGCTGCTTATAATGCAGGCCCTTCCGCAGTAACTCGTGCTACTAATAGTGGAGGGACCAACTGGCTTGCCTATACGCCTTTAGAGACCCAGCGCTATGTTCATGCCATTATGGGCTAGCCAGCCCATCGGATAAATAGAAATTAGTGCCTAGCATATCCAGGTGGTTTTGCATTTAGGAAGAGAAACTTTTGAGTCTCTATCCGCGCTATTAAAAAGAGTATACTAAAAAAGCTTGCAAGATGGAGCAATTATGGAGATAAACAAAGAGGAGACCTTCAGTATGCCCAATCTCGCATCTGTGCCAGATTTTGACGAAGTCACTGCTTTTATTAAGCAAAGAGTTGATGCTATGCATACCCCGGTCCAACAATGGGCAGATCTCGCACGGCTAGCTGTCCAGGGGTTGCCTTATGATGCTAGCCGCTTAGCAGAACTTAAATCCTACATCAACGCTGTTCGTGCCGAACTGAGGGGGGTTGTCCTTGCTGCATCTGAACATTTTCCTGAAGAGAAGCTGAACGTCCTCCGCAAAAATGTTGGGATGAGTAAATATGCTTGGCGTTCGGTTCAGAAAAAGCAGGCGGTTACTCTCAAAAATGGGTTTTCCCTCGTGATCTATTAAGTGCGTTGCTTTCCCTCCGTAGTAGAAGGTCAAAACAAAGGCGGCAAATTATGAAGTGAGATGCATAATTTGCCGCCAAATCATTAATGGGTGGGGAACCATCAGTCCTCAAGGTTGTCAGATTGAGTTTGCCGTTGCACTCGGCTTTCTGTGGAGGTCCCCACAATCTGGCACCAAGTATCAGATAGGGAATGATCTCGGCAGCTTCTGCCTCCAATAATCCTTTGAGTGTACTATCACTTCCGCATAATCGTACCCAATGCCGTAACCGCAGCCAGACCCAGACAAAACCAGCCTGATGTATAGAGATGGATATTGGTAAGATAGATACCCCCGAGCAGCGAACTAAGAAACATCAGGGCAAGAGAGAATCCTCCACCTACAATCGATACTGGTATGCGGTGTGAGCGCCTGTCCACAAAATTCGCCAGTCGTACCTCAACTTGTCCGGTCTGGATATGGTTCATGAAACGCTCAACTGCGTGCGGTAAGGTACTGAGCACGCGACCGTTATCGACTAATCGCTGGACAATCTCCTGAACCATTTCACCAATATTCTGTGCATCCAGTCCTAGGAAGCGACGAGCGTAAGGTGTGGCCTCCTCGATGAAGTTAAGATTGGGTGCTAGTCCAGTTGTGACACCAACCAACGTACCCACTGCACGCCCGGAGAAGGCAAAATGTGCTGGAATATGAAATGGTTGTCCGTAAAGCAAGTCTATAATATCCCGTCCGACAGCAGACATGTGCAAGTCGCGGAACTGTCCCAGTGCGATTCCAATATACTGGTCCATGAGCATGCTCACGGCTCGTTCAATCGAAGCCAGATTGGCCCCTTCGCCGATGAAGCCGAGCTTGATCAGCCCCTGGACAACTGTAGTGGTATCACGAGCAACGATGGCTAGGAAAATTTCACGCAAGCAGCGTCGTGTATAGTTGGTAATCGAGCCAGTCATGCCAAAGTCCAGAAAAGCAATCACGGGCTGATTGGGATGAGATCCTTGCTTGACAAAAATATTGCCGGGATGTGGATCGGCATGAAAAAAGCCCTCTTCGAAAAACTGGCGAAAATATGCATTTACTGTACGCCTAGCAACCTCCAGTCGGTCGATTTCGAAGGCATCGAGCATTGGATAGTCATTGATCTTAATGCCATCGATCCATTCAAGCACAATGATGCGCCGCGTAACGTACTCTTCATACACACGTGGAATATAAATGGTAGGATCGTCTTTGAAGATAGTGCGAAAGCGCTGGGCATTGGCAGCCTCATGCGCAAAATCAACCTCTTCGAAAACTGTACGACGAAATTCGCGATAGATACCCCATAGGTCAATAAAATCGCCAAAATCCACCAATCTTGTAATCAACCGAATCGCAAACCGCAGGGTACGTAGATCCATACGTACCAGTTGTTCAATGTTAGGACGCTGAATTTTGACAGCGACTGTCTCGCCGGTCTTTGCTAGGACTGCTTTGTGGACTTGACCCAGGGAGGCGGCTGCCGTACATATGGGTTCCAGTTTACTAAAGATTTCCCCAACCGGCTTACCAAACTCAGACTCGATCATATAGACCACATGCTCAAAAGGTTCCGGTGGCACCTCGTCTTGTAGCGTGATCAGTATCTCTAGCGCTTGCTCTGGCAGCAGGTCGGCACGGGAACTGAGGAATTGTCCGAGCTTGATCATCAGCACTCCCAGTTTAATGGCCGTCTGGCGAAATGCCACTAGGACATTGATCAGAACCTCAATATTGGGTTGCACCTCGTAATTGCCACGTGCACGAGCTTTCAAGACGCGTTTGCGCTCCCGGTAAATGACCCAAATTGTCCATAGTAATAAACGTAGGACACTCCATACTCTTATCCATCTTTGCCACCATGGTATCTTCCGCATATATTATGCCTCTCTATAACAGCAAGATCTAGACAATGCACCCCTATAGCTTATCATTTTTACAAGCTGGTTGAAGTCCATGGCAACAAAAAGCCTATTCCTGGGTTCTGGGATCAGCACACTGAAATGTAAAAAAGGTACGTAGGACGGGGGCGGCTGTGTTATTCAATCCTCGTTATTCGTATTCACTCATGTTGTTCATTTTATGCCAGCAGTTCAGCAATGCTCGGCTGAACTGATCATACCAGCTTGAGAACAATGCTGCCGTATGCTCAAAGCCGCCTTCAAGGGCTGCCATGTGAAGTGCTTGTGCTGCATCGCGCGCAGCCATGAGATCAAAAATAAGCGTTGCCCCCTGAATAAGATTGAAGTCAATGGGTTTGTCTATCACTTTATCTGTAATCTGTGGGTATCGAACAAGCCACATAGCAACTTTGTCAGATTCTTGCAAGCTCACCCATAATAATGGTTCATCCATGTCAATATCTCCTGTACATTCTCTGTAACATGGTTGACTTCTATATTTACGTATGTTACTGCATATACAAGGCTCTCTCTCTTTTCTTATGAAGAGAGCAGTAATTAGGAACAATGGTTGGTTAAATACAGTGTAGCGGAAGTATCCGAACTCATCTAGTAGGAAACAGGGACAGTTCTCATTTTTAACGATCTACTATGTTACCTAAAATTGTCCCTCTTTTTACCTACAAAAAGTGTCCCTTTTTTAGGTATTATTAACTCAGGAAAAGTAACACTTTGCACGCATTGGTAATTGTCGCTGAGGAATTTGTCAGGTGGCTCCATCTTTTTCAACAATGTTGTTAATCAAGAGCCCAAATTTTAAAGATAGGACGAATAGGAGTTTATAAACAATGGTAGGTAGCATGCGTATACTGTTTCCCCTTCTCATCATTTGCTTACTCCTCAATGTTGGTGAGTCAGCAGGTAGAGGAATGAAAAACATGTCTACTCTACATCCTTTGGTCAGACTAACACGACACCTATCTTCAGCCGTTACCACTAGCTGCCCGGGCCAGTTGGAAAATTGCATTACACCACAAATAATGCGTGAAGCTTATGGGATAAATTCTCTTATCCAAAAAGGCTTTACAGGTGAAGGGCAAACCGTTATTGATGTGGTTTCCTTTGGCAGTCCCACACTTCAACAGGATATGGATATCTTTGATCAGACATTCAATTTACCTCCTATCAATCTGCGAGTGATTTCGCCGCTGAACAACATCCCGAAACAGGGTTCCCTTAAAGATCAACGTGGATGGGCAGAGGAGACGGAGCTGGATGTGCAAGTTATTCATGCCCTCGCGCCAGGGGCAAACATTATTGTGTTGCAAAGCCCTGTGTCAGAAACAGAAGGCATTGTTGGCCTACCAGAGTACCGTCAACTTGAACAGTATATCATTGATCATAAGCTTGGCTCCATCGTCTCTCAGAGTTGGGGAGCATCCGAGTTGACGTTGCAAGACCCACAGAGCCAGCAGGAATTACAGCAATGGGAAGATATTTTCAAGCAAGGAACGTTAAAGTATCACATTACCTATTTATCATCTTCAGGTGATAATGGTGCTACTGATGCTATAGATGCTAATGGCGACCTTGCAAAGGTTCCCACGACCAGTTTTGCCCCAGATACACCATGGGTTACCAGTGTTGGCGGTACGAGCTTACATCTTCTTGGCTCAACGCGTACTGGCGTAAGCGTATTGGAGACCGCATGGAGTGATCCCGGCGATGGCTCTGGTAGTGGGGGGGGCTTCAGTCGTTTCTATCGGATGCCCTCCTATCAGAAATTACTTCCTGTAGTGACCCAGCAACAATTCAAAAACCGTCGTGGGGTTCCTGATGTTTCAGCAGATGCCGACCCCGACACAGGATTAGCTATTTACGAACTCAGTCAGTGGACGCTTGGTGGTGGAACGAGTGCTAGTGCGCCAGTATGGGCAGCTATTGCAGCTATTGCCAATCAAATGGCGGGATATCCTCTGGGTTTTCTCAATCCCGGGCTCTACAAGCTTGCAGCCAGTAGTGCTTACAACCGGGACTTTCACGAGATTACGCAAGGGGATAACGATAATCTGGTGGCTGGTGTGAAGGGTTACTCTGCTGTCCCTGGTTGGAATGCGGTCACGGGACTGGGTTCACCCAATGCTACAAATCTGATCCCTGATTTGATAGCAGCTATGAGAACATCGACATAATACTAGGTGCAGGTTTCTATCAGCATAGAAACATGTCGTGTAGATGTCCGATGTTCGTGATTTCTCAAGGGATCTTTCTTAGTTGGGCTTTTTAAGGAGGGCAGGATCAAGCTAAGCTTGACTAGCGAGAGGATGTTTGGCATTCCTTAACAACCAGGGGATCGTAACTGGCTCTTGCAGAGCTGTGAGCGAGATCGTTTCGAAAATTACTGTGATACACACATCTGGAGGGAATCCATGAAGAAATTGTTTTCCAACAAACGCTGTATGTCCCTGATTAGAGGGGGCATCACCCTACTTACCCTTTCCATCTTGATCTCCATCTTTGCCATTTCTCCCCTGGCAACAACGCAAGCTAAGAGGTCGTGGAAGTCATCGACGCGGCCAAATTTAGGCACAACCAAGACCACATTTAGTAACTTTTGTTACTCTTACTGGGCTGATGGACAGCAATTCCAAGGGCTAAGATGCCTAAGACAGAGCACCAAAGCCGTACACTTTCTAAAGAACTTGCTAGGTGCTTCTAGCTTTCAAAGCTGGGCAACTAAGAGTTCTCTGTCCCAGCTTGCGGGTCAGAATCTCCTGATCAATCCCCTAAATGGGCAACATATTCATACTATGCAGGACTTTCTACAGGCTATTCCATCACAGTTTGGAAGTCTGCAACAGATGCTATCGGCAGATCGACAGATGCTGTCTGAGCTGTGGAGTTACGTACTCCAGGCTAATGATACACCACCACCACCGCCGTCGGCATCTGCTTCTGATGCGCCGCCTAGTTGTCCGGTTAACTCCCAGAGTTTCCAGGGCTCTAACTTATGGTCTGGACTAGGACCTTCGTTTCTTACAACGGCGTCCAATTCATTCCAAGATCAGAATGGCAACCATGCTGGGATATACGATATATATGGCAGATTGCTCCTCCAGAACCACTGTAGTATTGGGGCTTTTGCTCTGACAATGGCGACAGTGAACGGGCAACCTATGACACCAGAGAGAATTGCCGATTGGGAAAGAGATACGTTGTCTACTGCTGCGTATAGCGAAGCATTAGCCAATGCCCCATCGGTAAAAGAATTAATCTGTCTCTTGGCTCAGCCTGATAATGGGTTAATAGACAGCTGGTTCTCAGCTGCCATTATTACCCATCCACTCTCTTTGCTTACCACGTCGACTGCCCCGACGACTAGTGGAGGCTCGAACCCATCAATCACCGTCGCTCATGTTCAGGTGAACTAAAGCGAAGGCATTAGAAGGTGTTTAATTCTGGTCGCCATGCGATTCTTTTGCAAGAATCGCATGGTCATGGGACACTCTAAAGAAAGCCGATGAATCACCAAGTTTTCATGCATTGGTCACTATAGTTACCTTTTCAATGGATATGTATTCCACGAACAGGTGTTCGGAGGGAAACGACGATCCTCTCAGGATGCACTACTAAAGACCTTGTGGTCTTATTCACATCCTCTATCCCATGAGCCAGAAAGGCATTTGGGAGTGCTTCCCGACCTGTTTTCTCATGTTAGGCTCTTTTCATTTACCTCGCTTAGAGACCACCTGCTAACGTTCTATAGGACTTCACAGAGCAAGCTGTACTCACGCACCCGTTTGGCTTTTCACCATCATCTCTAAGGTCTTTGGCTTTGCCAGAATGAGAATTGTGTCTACTATCTAGAACGAAGCATATTCGAATACGTAACATCGAATATATTGTCTAAGAAGACAGTCATGTAAAGATTGTGAACGTTTTCGATACTCATAGTATCAGCATGGAAGTTCCAGTTTGTCAAGGGATGTCCAAGTTTCCTTGCAACGTTCCCAATACCTTGCTTTATGAAGAGGTTAAAGGTATACTTAAAGAAGTAACGGTTCTTATCCGAGTCATAGTTGCTTCTCGGCTGAAAAGCGAGAGCTTGTCGGTTGTGTGAGAGCACTCTCATTGAACTAGCGCTTGGAGTAAATACTTCTTTGAGTAATCATTCTATAGATCGTGGAACATCACATAGCGGTAATGCTTTTATAAGTCGGCGTGAAATACGGGCTAATAATAGCACTGGGTTATTGCCATCGTTGGTAACGTCAAGTCCAGAGCGGACGACTTCTGGTGTATTTGACTTTGAACAGATGGTGCAATCATTGCACAAACTTTTTGAGCATGATCGCCAGATCGCTAGCCAGCCCAATTCCACACGTTGCGGCATCTGCTATCTGCACTTTCTGCTCAGTGAGTTGCAATATAGGGCCGAGGGATTTTATGTCTGCTCACACTGTAGCCAATCCCTCAGCCATCAAAATGTGCATATATTGCATAAACAGCAGAAATTGTGATTTTTTCTCTGCTTACTCGACTAGGGCTGTTTTTTCTTCCTCTAGATCTTGTGCGGGTAACTTACGCAGGTCTTCAGGTCGATCTAGCCGATCAGTGAAGAGAATGCCGTCCAAGTGGTCAATCTCGTGCTGAAGAATCCTCGCAAACCAGCCTTCCGCGTTGATACGTACTGACTTACCGCGTATATCCTGCCCCTTCACTACCACTTTGGCAGCTCGACGAATATTGTCACCAACGTAGCCAGGGATACTCAGACAGCCTTCAGTCCCTAATGCTTCGCCTTCTGCTTTGATAATCTCGGGGTTAAATACGGCTACCTTGCGATCTTCAAACTCCGCCACAAACACACGAATGGACATGCCAATTTGTGGTGCTGCTAAACCTACACCATTCGCGTCATGCATCGTCTCAAACATATCATCGACGAGTTTTCGCAGCGAAGGGTCAAAGCGGTGCACCTTCTTGCCCTTTTGGCGTAAAATAGGTTTCTCCGAGGTAATTATCGTTCGCAGTGCCATAACTTTTTCAAAACCTCTATCCAACAGTGAAATGGGTAAACAATGCTATGCTAAGATGTTATAATTGGCTTATATATTATCATATGGGGGATGCTTGACGCAAATATGCTCGATACTATCAGGTTCTATCTTGAGCAGCATCATCTCCTGCCTGAACAGGGCACCATCGTTGTAGCAGTCTCAGGAGGAGCTGATTCGTTGTGTCTGTTGCATCTGTTGCACCAGTTATGTGGCCCTGGTAGGCAATACCATAGGGTACAATTGCACGTTGCCCATCTCAATCATCAGTTGCGTGGTCAGGAGAGTGAGCGAGATGCCGCTGTCGTGGCGCAACTTGCCCATGCTTGGCAGCTACCTGTCACCATCGGGTCAATCGATGTTGCGGCTCTGGCACGTCAGGAACGGCGTTCACTTGAAGATGCCGCTCGTGTGGCTCGCTACCGTTTTTTGCGTGAAGTTGCTCAGGGCCAGCTTATTGCAGTCGCTCACCATCAGGATGATCAAGTTGAGACGCTTCTCTTGCACTGGCTACGTGGAGGGGGCCTTGCCAGCATGGTTGGTTTGCAGCCATGCCAGCAGGATATTATTCGTCCGCTCTTGTGTGTCACACATGCGGATACACTTGCCTACTGTGAGCAGCATCACTTGGTACCCTTGGAGGATACAAGCAATAGTGATCTCCAGTTCCTGCGCAATCGTATTCGTCACGAATTCCTGCCCTTATTGACGGAACTCAATCCCGGCATTCGTGAGACTCTGTTACGCAATGCTGAGACCATGCGGGTCGATTTTGCCTGAATTGAAGACCAAATAGATGCCTACTGGCCACAAATCGTCAGCAGCGAGAAAGACGGTTATATCAGGCTACGCCTCCCCATTTTGCGTAAGCTCCCATTGAGCTTGCAACGTCATCTTCTACGGCGTGTCACGGCTCGCCTGAATGCTGGCCAATCACCTTTGGAACTGCGTCACTATCACTTGATTGAACAGCTCATGGATAGACAAGCTAGCAGAGCAACCTTCACCCTGCACCTCCCAAACTATCTTCATGTTAGCCGTACGGGTGATATGTTAGAGTTTAAGCAGCACATGTCTGAAGATTTTGCTAGAACCGAAGGACTTGCCGAGTCTGTGGAGGTACCATTACCTATTCCTGGTCAGGTTGCCGTGCCGGGCACATCGTGGATTGCGACGGCAGAAGTGCTGCCCGATGAACTTCTCCAGCAAGTACGTACAGCTCTACAGCGTCAGGATTGGGCAGCGGTCTGGCAGATATTGCCTTCCACACCTTACACTGTGTATGCCGATGCCGATAAACTCAGTGATAACCAGGAGGATCGCACTTCTCCCGTATTGTATGTGCGGACGAGGCGCAATGGAGATCGTATTCGACCACTTGGCATGGCTTATGAAAAGAAAGTACAGGATATTTTGGTAGATAAACATATTCCTCGTACTGAACGTGACCAGCTTCCGCTCTTCTTTGCACCAACACACTGTGTATGGCTGGCAGGGGTTCATCTGGATGACCGAGTGCGTATGACTAGAGAGACACGTAATGTTGTACGCCTATCAATTTTTCAGGAGACATGATAATAAGGATGAGATCTCAAGAATGAATGAAGATATCGAAGAAATCCTGATTTCTGAGGAGCGTATCCTTTCCAAGGTACAAGAACTGGAAGACAAATTACTCGCGACTACCAGGGTAGGAATTGCTGCTGGTAGGCACTCTCAAAGGAGCGGTACCATTTATCGCGGATCTCGCACGTGCAATTCACTTGCCAGTGGAACTGGACTATATGGCCGTTGCCAGTTATGGGAATAGTACTCAGTCAAGCGGTATAGTGCGGATCATCAAGGATTTGGAGGGTCCCATCGACGATAAACATGTACTGTTGGTTGAGGATATCATTGATAGTGGTCTCACCTTGCACTATCTGGTTGATCTACTCAAACGGCGCAATCCCCTTAGTCTACGTATCTGTTCCCTGCTCAACAAGGAGCGGGAGCGTATTCGCGATGTAGAGGTTGACTATCTAGGCTTCACTATCCCTGATAAGTTTGTGGTTGGTTATGGCTTGGACTATGCACAGCGCTATCGCAATCTGCCCTATATTGGTATTCTCAAGCCAACAGTCTATAGTGCTGGGAAGTAGTGTTGACCTTGCCCAAGCACAAAACTGTCAAGTTGATTTGACCATACCTTGGTGATGGCGGGGCTGTGTATCGCTGAGATGGTGAAGGGAGGAATATGGTGAAACCCCTTGCTATATCTTGACAAATTTGTCCCTGTTTCCCCCTGGAAAATCTCTCTTGCATTGAGTATTATGAGTATAGAAGAGAGTTCAGATGGTAGAGCTTTTTAGAGGTGCAAAACGCTCTCTCATGAAAGAAATTGCTATGGGATGTGCAGAGGGTGATATACAGTAATTTGGTGGAGAGCCCAACGGTGGGAAGCGCTCCTGAAAAGCGTGTCCCATGCTGTCCTCTTCACTTGGCTTGATCTGGCTGAAATGGCTGCTGGAGACGACTGCTCAAGGAGCAGGAATCAGTGCAGTCTTCACAGGGAGATCTTTCCTCACAAGAGCAGAGGGATCAGCTTGGCAAGGTTCTGACCCTTCGCGCCTTTCTGTACAGCTTTACCGATGATGGGCTGACAACTTCTTGCGCTTGGTCGAGCAGGCTTCTGGTTTTTGCTCTCTCCAGGATATCCCTTTTCGTGCCATTATCAGCCAGTGCACAGTTAATCGCCTGTCATACGTTCTTCTGTGAATGATGCCATGGCAGCGATCGAGAAGTGGGTATCAGGCCGCGCCAGCTCTCTGAGGAAACCAGAGGACAGCCTGCTGTGACTTCTTGCATGATCGCCGCGACTGCGCTTTGTCTGATCGGGGCAGGCCAGGCTTGCAGGAAGCAGAACAGCTGACCCGACAAGTTTTCCATCGTCCAGGCGTCGTCTGACAGTTCTCGCTTGCCAGAGGCGGGCTGGGTCATGTTCTGTCAGGCAAGAAGATTTTTGCGTGAAGCGGAATCACGGTTGGCTCCTGCACGCTCTCTCGTCACAGAGGCCCTCTCCCTGTGTGAGCAGTCCATTTCGCTTGTCTCACTCTCTTTCTTACACCGAGGGTATGCCATACTTGATACGCGTCGTCTACCTCTCATGTGGAGAACTGGATGCAGGCGTCCTCGGCCCTCCAGCAAATTGAACAGCTCAGCGGTTATCTCAATGGGCATATCTATCAGTTTGACCATTCCCTCTTTACCACCGTTGATCAGGTCCGGCTCTGGCAGGCTCGTCGGCGAACTGGAGCGAGCTACCCGCTCGGCCCGAACGATTGGACCTGATGCCACAGATGTATCTCTCGCTTCTTTTGCCCGCGAACGGCGAGAAGTGGCTCGGGCTCGCATCCTGCTACGCCCAAAGAGCTGCCGCTCGGCAGCTCTGCCAACGCCCTGGAGCCTGCCGCTCCAAGAGCCACCGTCGGCCAACGCTGGGGCCACGTGCTTGCGATCCGCCTCTTGCAGAGCCCGAGCATACCAGATGCTCCATGATGAGCCTCAAGCACTGAGTGCGCTGGCGGAGGCAGTGCGTCTCGGAGAACCGGAGGGGTATCTCCGCAGCTTTGTGGAGGAAGGAGCAGCCATGGAGACTTTGCTCTATCGACTCCGCGAGCGCCGTGCCGAGCAGGGGCCGACTCCCTATCTGGATACTCTGCTGACGGCTTTTCGGCAGGAGAGCAAGGCCCACCGGCCAGCAGAAAGAGTCGACCAAATCCCAACTTCCTGCCTGAGCCGTTGAGTGAGCGCGAATTGGAGGTCCTGCAGTTGCTGGCACAGGGCCGATCCCAGCCAAGAGATTGCTCAGCGACTACGTGATTGCCTATCGATACCGTCGAACGTCAGTGTCAGCCACATCCTCTCCAAATTGGGCGTCACAAACCGCGTGCAAGCGGTGAAACAGGCGCACGACCTTGGTCTCCTCGACGAGCAGTCCTGATGTGCTTGTCAGAGCGCCTTTACTGTCAAGAGATCAAGTCCTTCACAGAAAGTTGTTTTGCTATGATAGAATAGCTAAGAAGCAGATTTTCCAGAGAATGGATCAGATTTTTGGAAAAGGGAAGAAGAGAGAGTTTGCAGTAAGAGCAAGGGAGACGATTATGAGTTCCTTGATGATCATTCAAAGCCCGCTCTGGCCACCAAATTCTATGCACCGACGTGCCCTGGGACGCTGATCAGGCGTTTCTCGTCTGAGTACCTTGCTCGAACGAGAGCCTCAAGTATCCTCTCACCCTCATCTCGGCTCCCGCAGGCTTCGGCAAAACCACCCTCTTGTCCACCTGGACTCAATCCTTGTCAGCGACCCAAGCTCAGGTGGCTTGGCTGTCGTTTGGATGAGGATGAGAATGATCCGCAGCTCTTCTGGACCTATGTCCTCTCGGCCTTAGATCAGCAGCAACCAGAAGCGTTTTACCCCTCTGTTTAAGTCTCTGCAATTCCAGCAGGCTCCATCCCTGCATTCCATCCTTGCCTCTACTCATCGAATCTGGCACTGGAGAGTACCCGAGCACCTCGTGTTGATCTTCAGATGATTATCATGTGATTCACCGAGCAACAGTGTGCATACCACCCTCTCCTATCTCGTCGAACATCTTCCCCTCACTTGCATATCGTGCTGGCCACACGCACTGATCCACCTTTGTCACTCTCTCTCCTGCAGACACGCGGGCATCTGCTGGAAATTCGGCACGGAGCAGTTGCGCTGTCAGCTTCCAGGAGACCAAGGCCTTTTTCCTGCGTATTGTGGGTACTTCATTGCCGGATCAGACGATCCAAGAGGTGACGGCTCGCACGGAGGGCTGGCTGGTGGGCTTGCACTTGCTCGCTCTCTCCCTGCCAGAGACAGGTCGATCCTCTGACGCTACTTCAGGAGGTCAGATCGAGGGACATCGCTACATCCTGGACTACTTGACCGAGGTGGTTCTGCACCAGCAACCAGCAGAGGTGCCAGACACTTCCTCCTGTGTACCTGCAGTCTTGGAACGGCTCAGTGCCTCCCTCTGTGACGCCGTGATGGAGCAGACGGGCAGTCAACAGGTGCCTCGCATACCTTGAGCAGAACAATTTATTTGTCGTCTCTCTGGATCACAAGCGGCAGTGGTATCGCTATCATGCTTTGTTTGCCCAAGCCCTTCTCCCACCAGTTCGAGCAAACCCACGCCCGATCTGATGCCCATGTTGCATGCTCGTGCCAGTCGCTGGTATGCCCAGCACGACCAGACGACTCAGGCCATTCTGCATGCCTTCAAGGCGGAAGAGTCGCACTGGGCGGCTGATTTGATCGAACAGGCCTGTCACTCACTGGTCTCCTTTACCTGCGGAGCCAATCGATATGCCCTCGTTCAGCTCCGAGAGTGCGATCGAGCAGTTGCCAGACAGAGATCCTGGCCAGCCGACCTCATTTTTGTCTGGCCTGTGTCCATCTGTTATGGCCGATTACTCCCCATGCTGTTCCTCTTCAGGTGGCTTGATCTGGCTGAAAATGGCTCTGGAAACGACACTCAAGGAGCAGAAATCGGTGCAATCTTCACAGGGAGAGCAAGAGCAGAGGGATCAGACTTGGCAAGGTTCTGACCCTTCGCACACTGCTGCACAGCTTTACCGCAGGAGGGGCCAACAACTTTCTTGCGCTTGCTGAACAGGCTCTGGCCTTGCTCTCGCCTGAGAATATCCCTTTTCGTACCATTGTCGCCCTAGGAAAGACCATCACCTCTTATAGTTCCTCTGCCAATGATGCTGTGGCACACGATCATATATGGATATCAGGCGGCTTTGCTCACTCAGGAGGCAAAACAGCCTGCTGTGGCTCTTTGCATGAGAGTCTCGACAGTCATTCCTCTCATAGGAGCAGGGCGCTTGCATGAGGCGGAGCAACTGATCCAGCAATCTCTCCTCCAAGAGACGCCGTCTGGTAGTCCTCGCTTGCCTGAAGTGGGATGGATCATGATCTTGCAGGCCGAGATTTTGCGCGAGTGCAATGATCTGGCTTCTGCACGCGCTCTGGCTACCGAGGCCATCGCCCTGTGTGAACAGTCCGTTGCGTTGGCATCGCTCCCTTTTTTGATCTCGGGGGTACGCCGTGCAGATACGCGTCTGCCTCTCTTGTGGAGATGTGGACGGCGCAGGCACATCTCTCCAGCAGGCTAAGCACATTGGCCAATCGATGAACCAGCTGGTCTATTTGCATCTGCATTCCTGCTTTCCACAATCGATCAGGTTCGGCTCTGGCTGGCCTGTGGCGAACTCGACCGTGCCACACTCTGGGCCCAACAATTGGACGTTTTGCCACCGCCTCTCACTTCTTTTGCCCGCGAACGGCAAGAGGTGGCTCGGGCCCGCGCCCTCCTTGGCCCAAGATCAGCCAACGGCAGCTCTGCCACGCCTCGCGTCGCGCTCCAAGCGACTGCTGGTCAACGCTGGGGACACGTGCTTGAAATCCATCTCTTGCAAGCTCTGGCTTACCAGAAGCTCCATGAAAGAGCCTCAAGCCCTGGCGGCCCTCTCGGAGGCAGTGCGTCTCGGGCGAGTCAGAGGGCTACCTCCGCAGCTTCGTGGAGGAAGGCGCTCCCATGGCTGATCTGCTCCGCAGGTTCAGGGAAGAGCAACGCAAAGACCAACCAACTCC
>CAVSHN010000023.1:0-92513 GCA_963727755.1 uncultured Chloroflexia bacterium | reverse complement strand
AATTGAGCTTGAAACTCTCACTTCAGAAGGCTAACCCTTAGCCAAAGATATAATACTGTTTTCATAAGAAAGGTTGCGTTATATGGAGCAAGAGCGGAGTCATATTTCTGGTTGAAACCTCGTGGTTAGCAGAGCATCTGAACGATCCGCAGGTGCGTATTGTAGATATGCGAGGCTATGTGCGGACAGTCCCTCGTAAAGGGGTAGAGGGTTCTCCCGGATGCCACATATACGGGGGCGAGGGACGAATATGAGCGTGGGCATATTCCCGGGTGCTGTTTATATCGACACTGGACGAAGGATATTGTCGATCTTGAGGATGATGTCGAGGCGCTAATCGCTCCTCCTGAGCAATTTGCTGAAGTGATGGGTCATCTGGGAATTGGTGATCAACATCTGGTTGTAGCCTATGATGCACATCCTGCTTCGCAATTTGCCACGCGTCTCTGGTGGGCCCTCAACTACTATGGTCATAAACAGGTCGTAGTGCTCAATGGTGGTTTGCCCAAGTGGCAGCGTGAGCAGCGTCCGTTGGAGAGCACTATTCCCACCTATCCTCCTACTAAATTTACCGCTCTAGTGCAGCCAGAATTGCGTGCGACGGCTGAGGACGTTTTAGCATTGCTAGGGCAACAGGGAGTAAAAATAATAGATGCGCGTGACGATGGACAGTACACGGGCAAAATTGCTCGTGGTAAAGGTAGACGCGGTCATATTCCCGGTGCGATCAATCTCCCGCGTGAAGAATTAATCGATCCAGAGACGGGGACATTCCGTAGTAACGAGGGAACTCCAGCGCTCTATTTGCTACAATAAATGTCGCACCAGATCAGCACCTCATTGCTTACTGTAATGGCGGAGTAGCAGCAACAGCAGTTCTCTTCAGTCTGGCTATGCTAGGATATCCTCAACTAACCAATTATGATGGCTCTTGGAATGAATGGGGCGAGCGTCGCGATCTGCCAATCGAGCGTTAAAGGCAATAAACATGTTTCATAATGAAGAGGTTATAGCAGCAGTCTTGCACCATCATACTAGTGGTGGAGTTAATCGAGCAATGGTGATACCGATCAATATGACGAGAATAGCGATCAGGAAAAGTACAGCTCTCTTTCCTAATTTGACGCTGAAAAGTACTAGATTTTGGCGTCCTTGACTGGAGACATACTGCTGGTTGCTAAGAACAGCAGGCTGCATGACTGGTAGTGCAGGTATCTGAGTTGCCACAGGGGGTGGTGGAGGATCGCCAGCTAATGATTGCACTCCTCCACTCGACTGAACTAGTGATGAAGCCGCTATGCTGGTCATCTGTGGTTGAGCTATATGAGTTCCACGCTTGAATGGAGATGGACTAACAAGGAGAGTTTGTTCTGCAGAGATATCCTTGGCATTCATATTTGTCATCTTCATGTTGGCTAAGCCACTCAAGGCAGTACCACACAGTGGACACGATCCCATATTTGCAAGTATCAGCGTACCGCACCGCGGACAGGTAACACGTGCACTAGAGTTCTGGGCCAGAGGCGGTGTGGCTCTACCAGGATGATCCTGTTCGTTGTTTACCTGTTCTTTGGCTACCTGCGCCTGAAGTGTATCAAAGACTTCTTGGAAATTCGGTTGTGTTGAATTAGGATCGACCGAGCGTGAAGATGTTGATGGAGGTGGTATTGGCAGAGCCTTTGCAACTCGCCGGAGGTCCCTGGCAAACTCAGTCACGGAATGATAACGCTTGTTCGGAGTGAGTTCCATAGCTTTCTGAATGATACCATTCAACTGTTTGAGTAGTTGTGGCGATAACATGCCAAGCTGCGCTATGTGCCGTGAATGATGTAGCACGGGTTTACTGGGCTTCGTGACTCCCAGCCTAAACTGGGCAGCAGCATTGGGATCCTCAAGTGCTGCGGGTGGATTGTTCTCAAGGCATTCTTGTAGTGATGGCAATGTAGGGCGTCCTTGCTGCAAAGACTGATTGCGTATCGAGACACTGGGTGGTTCATGGGCAGTGAGCGCAAAATAGAGCGTCCCTCCTAGCGCATATATCCGAACGAGCATCGGTTCCACTGCCGCCGGGATATTGTTCTGGTGGTGCATAGCCTGGCGTGCCTTGGTGGCGGATAAAGATGAGAGTGCGTACGCCATCAGCTGCGGCTTTCGCATTTCCCATATCTACCAGGATAGCTGTACCTAAGGGCGTGATACGGATATTATCAGGTTTAATATCACGGTGGATGACGATTGGTTCCTGTCGGTGCAAGAACATAACAGCATCACAAACCGCCAATAGCCAAGCTATAATCTGTCTAATTTGGCACAACTTCATTGTGTTGGCGAGCCATACGAATAAGATCTGTTAGATCATTTCCCTCAATATAATTGAGAACAATGTAATAACGATCTCGCTCAGCAAAAGCATCTTGGAATGCTGGAAGGTTGGGATGGTGTAGATGGCTAAGGACAGAAGCTTCATGCTGTAGCTGCTCTTGCCCGCTTGTACCTGTTACTAAATATTCCTTTACCGCGCATTGTTGATTGGTGACTAGATCTATTGCGAGATAGACATGCCCAAAACCTCCGCTACCTAATATGCGTTCGATACGATAGCGCCCATGTAATACCGTACCAGCCGGGACTGTCTCTATCATCGGTTATTCATAGCGCAGAGACCCACCCCGTTGACGGGACTGGGAGGAGCGCCGTACCTCCTATGTTTCCTGTTCCTAAGAAACGGCTATTGACAATGAACGAAAACAACCTTTCTGGGATATTATACACTAGTTCGAAGGATGTGTACATGCCATGAGCCAAATCTCTCACTTCCCAAACTAGGATTTCTCAGGGATTGCTAACATCGCTGTCTGGTCCATAAATACATCATAGATTACGCTGTCGGCAGGCTCCAGTATTGCAGTTCCATAAACTGCCATGACAGCGGGAGTCGACCACCATGTCTTATTACGAATTGAATTGTAAAAATCTTCATCGCCCCCATTCAGCGAAATAGGTTTTATCGTATGAGCATTCGTATCGTCATACTGGGATGTCAAGCGGCTGATTTTATATCCCGAGTGGACACCAAAAAAATTGAGCCATGGCTGAAATTTGACAACATCACCATCTAACTCCCATCTATCGCCATTTAGGCTATATTCTTCATGAGATATCTGCTGTCCATTCTGATCATAAAGGGTCAAACTAACAATCATCATATGCGGCATATTAGTTATCGGCGTTGCCTGAACGGTTGCAACTTTGATCTCACCCGTGAAACCCAGATATGACTGGACAGCAACTGATGCCACCAATATGAGCATCGCTCCCACGAGTAAGAGCAATCCCCCTACGCCATGATGCAAGCGAAAGCGCCTCCGCCGTCGCATGAGCCGATAAGAACGGCCCTGTTCATCCTCTAGCAATTCTATCTCTTTGACTTTAACAACTAAACTCATAATAGAAGAAATAATCAGACCAATAGCAGCAACTGCCACTAGCACGAGCACAACTTGTAGCCAACTCCATTGAAATGGAAAAGTCATCTGCATAGGAAAAGGCATAATAATCCCCCCATATCCTTTATTTTTCTCTTACCCGCATGATGGTTAAACGAGCAATGACCCCCTACATACTACATGATTGAATGGTCGCTTTCAACTCATCTATATAGCATATAGCAGAAAGTGGCTTGAGTATTGGAAACGTAAAGTTGGAAAACGGAGTTGGGGAAAGTTTCAAAGAGAGCAAACAAACGTAACAGCTTCTTCGAAACATCTCCAATCCCGATGAAAGATTTTTGCAAAGGCCATCCATAGTATGAATAATAGCATAGTACTACACATCCTCCTATCTATATCTTAATTTTCTTGTATACAAGATTTACTGTTAGTTTATTTGCTTAGTATTATCCACTAGAAATATAAGCAATGTTTATGTTAAAATATCATTGTACAGTGTGATTTCAATCAACTTAGTGCAGCTGCTAGTAGTAGAAGAAAAACCAATGGCATGTTCAGATATCACAAAATTGGTTGGGCGATACTTCCCCTCTAACTTAAGAAGGAGGATTTTATGACCTGTCAAGATGTAGCTAAGGTTACTGGGCAACATTTATTGTTCCTTGGTACCAGTAGTGCAACATGGACTATCACGCAATTTCAACAAGCTGCACAATTCGCCAACGCACACGGAGCAGACTGTTTGCTCGTAAAAACCTCGGACGGTGCTAATTGGTGGTATGGAGGCATCAATGGGTATCGAGCCATTCGTGATGCAATCAAGGCTGAGGGCGTTGGTGTCATCCCATACACGTACAGCTACGGGGACACATACGGTGCTTTGGATGCTGAGATCAATATCCTCCTAGAGCTGTTAGGTGAGCCTGACAACATTGTGATAGCTGATATGGAGCAAGAATGGAATGGACAGGTTGCATGGGCCTCATACCTCTGCAACAACCTGTTGCATAAGGGCACATTCCTGGTAAGTACTTGGGCAGATCCAAATTTGCAGAACTGGCAAGGCGCGATTTAAGCACTTAACCCATGCGTATCGGCCTATATGCCTCAGCAGTACAACAACTACCTAGCATCATGCTGGACACAATTTGCAGCTGCAGGTGCAGCATGCCTACAACCAACGGTTGATATGGCACAAGAATTTGGCCCCAACGATCCTGTGAGCATTGCCCAGGCAGCATATACCCAAGGACATACAGCAATCAGTGTGTGGTACTACGAAACAGCGGCAGCAAATCCGTCGTTACTGGATGCGATTTATGCGGCATTCCCAAAAGGAGCACAACCTATGGCAATCGACTTAAATACCCCTAAAGTTAGCAAATACTTTGAAAGCTATAATAATGCCTGGCATTGTAAGAAAACAGGATTTCTTGTTGGGAACAGTATTCTTAGCTTTTATCAGCAGTTTGGGGGAAATGCACTTTGTGGATTGACCTACTTGGGACTGCCCCTGAGCAATGAAATTGGAGTTAGCGGACATCCGGGAGTCATCTATCAACGTTTTGAACGCGGTGTTTTGGCGTATGATCCTCAGCATGTTATCGATTCACCGCCAGGAGCAGGTGACGTATACTACATGCATATCGACAGTGGTTTGGGACAGGACCCTCGCATTAGCCAGCTTCAAGCCTTGATTGCTCAGCTGCAACAACCAGCATCACAAACCTTGCCAACCGCTTCGCCTCCATCGGGCCCAACCAACCCATCTCAACAGCCGTAGCTTACTCTACATTTTGCTAGCCTCTAACAAAACGAAAACATGGGGGACAGGCCTACCTACTTGGCAAGTCGTCCCCCAGCATCAATAATGCGTTTCAGGGAATGAAGTCCTACCCGTCGTCCTCATTTTGCTTCTCAAAAGATGTCGTAAGAGAGTTCTTACAAGAAATATCAGTCATTTCAAGCAAATGATTGACCAAACTAGGCATATCGCTGACGAATTTTGAATTAGCTACCACTTTCTGAGCACCTGCCTGGAGAGCTTTCGCTCGCGCCTCTAGGTCCATATGCGAGCCAAAAGCCAGCACGGGAAGACCATTTGTCCGCGCTGCACGGATCGCAGCTTCCCAATCAACTCCCTTCGTAGCCGTGTTGACAATCACTAACGCTGGTTGCTTATCACCATCGGAGACCAGTCGCTGCTCAAAATCGGTCAGAGTGCGAACAACCATCACCTCCATCCCATAGTGCCGCAACGTATCACATATCTTTGTCGCAAAGAATAGATCTTTTTCTAATGCAAGAATAGTCTGAAATCATTCGCCCTTCCTCATTGCTTAGCCATAATCGAATCCCTTGCTAGCTGCTCTCACTACCAAAAGACGTACATAGCTTACAACGAAAAGCTGGTATCGACAAGCTTCACGACAATCCAATATGGACCAAACGCTACTCGGAATCAAGGGATATACGATACACCCTCCCAAATATCCAAGAGATCTCAATTGACAAATTTTGGGTATGAGGGTACCTTTGGCCTATGCCTCTTGCCTGTTTTCAACCAAGCTGTTAGAGTAGTCTCATAGTGAACGAAAATTAAGTTCACCCTCGACTCAAAACTACCCTGAGACAAAGCCGAAAATGAGGTGAATATAGATGTTTCCTGATTTTCAGGTTAAAAATAAGAACAGAGAACGATTCATTGGCCTATTACGTCAGAGGTTATCAAAAGCTCACTTTATTCCACCAGCGCGAATCCAAGAACTACGCGATTTGACACATTATCATAAAAACCTAGTCCAAGAATATACTCAACAAATCAACCGTCTACAAAAAGTGCTCCGGACAGCAAATATCAAGCCTTCGAACGTGGTTAATCCTATCAGGAAACAAGAACAGGCAGTAGACACTACAGGAGTTGAAGACAACCGCCAAGCCCTGACAAAACTGGCTTACGGATACAACAAAGCCAATTTGCAGGAACTGTGCCAAGCCTTGGAAGAACGTGTGCCAGCGCACCACCACTTCTTGGTCAGTAGCATACTTTCTCATATGGATTTTCTAGAGATGAAAATCCAAAACGTGCAAGTAGCTATGAAAAGGTGTATTTTATCTCCTGAAGAAACTCCCCCAACAGAGCTACATTATCCGGTGGATGCGCTCAAACAACGGACAAATTTGAGTACAAATGAGAGCGTCTCCACCACTTACCACAGCTGTACCACTCCCCCTCCATCCAATAGTGTTTCAACTGCCAGACAGATAGACCGTGATGCCGTTTTTTCTAATAGCAATATCGGCACATATCGTCTAGCCTATGAAAAGTACTCTATCCCATGGACAGAACTCTACTCGGGTAACCGAAAAAGTAGTATTAAACGGATCAGCGATAAAACGATGAAACGTGCAAGCTTGCGCAAACTAGCTCAAAGCATTACTGGTCAAGACAAAGACACATTTCTGTCGGTATTTCATCGTCATGAAATGGATAGATCGGAAAAAAAACGAGCAATTATCACCCTGACACACAAATTGCTTGTCACCAGCTATCAAATACTCAAAAACAATAAATCTCACCGCAAATTCACTTTGGATTACCATAAGCAACCAGATGTGATACAAACACAACCAAACCGTAGCTACCGCTCTAGACAACTCATTATTAATTGCTGTATTAGTATTTGTTTGATGGCAGGACTTGCGTTTATCACCCACTCCCCTTTCGTCTTCCCTTCACTGGGCCCAACCGTCTTTCTCTTTTTCTATAAGCCTACCGATCCTAGCTCATCACCGCGCAATGCACTAATCAGCCATTCCATTGCAACTATCGTGGGATACTTCAGTCTGACCGTGACAGGTTTAACAGCGGCAGGCCCTGCACTTGTCGTTGGTGTAACATGGCTACGAATAATCGCCGTTGGTCTCTCGTTGGGATTAACGATTGGACTCATGGTTGTTTTGCGTGCGACTCATCCCCCCGCTGCCTCAACAACACTCATTATCTCTTTAGGAACACTAACAAAGCCCTGGCAACTTCTCGTCTTAATGCTAGCTGTTGTTCTACTCACTATGCTGGCAGTGATTATTAACCGCTTGGCAGGTATCGATTACCCTCTCTGGCGTTCTCAGCCTACACAGACGATATTCCAGAATACAGCCCATTCCTTCCCCGCCTAGAAGGCAGGGCAAGCCCCCAGCCCCAGAGCCATGGGAGCGGATCTGCGGCAATTCCCAAATAGAACTAGATTAGCGGTTTGACAGTCTATTGCCTGCCAATACCCTAGCCGATACCCCCGGCATTTATGTTATACTATATACAGAGGAAGCGGATACTACCAAAGAAGGCCATACTACTTGGTAGAGGTCTGAGCTTTGTGTTGTTTCAAGCTAACTCCCCAGGTCTAAAAGGCGGAGGTTTACCCCAACGCCCAAGTCCCAAAGAAAGGAAAGCCTTTTTCCTCCCCATGCAGCAATGCAGGGAGGTCCAGAGGCCAACATCTGATGACTACTCAGGAAAAAAAAGTATTCTCTATACCACAAGTAGAACCACGTAACGCTCTCCCACAACAAAATTTGCGTGTTCCTGGCCCCACGCAGGTCCCACCAGAAGTGATGGCTGCACAGGCAGCGCCTATGATTAACCATCGTGGCCCAGAGTTTTCTGCTATTATGAAGCGTGTTACTCTGCGCCTGCAATATTTCTTCCAAACGGAAGCACCAGTATTTACTTATGCTGCTTCAGGTACCGGCGGGCTGGAATGCGCAGTCGTGAATGTCTTTTCACCCGGAGATCATGTAGTCGCCATTATCATTGGCAACTTCGGCACGCGCCTAGCAAAAATTGCACAGACTTACGGGTTACAGGTCACACGTATTGAGTTTCCTTGGGGCCAAGCAGCAGATCCATCCGTTGTCGAGGCACGACTCAAAGAGGTCGCTCCCTTCAAGGGCGTATTGATGACCCACAACGAGACTTCCACAGGCGTGACAAACGACATCCAAGCACTTACGGCACGTGTTCGCCAGATTAACCCCGAAGCTGTAGTCGTCGTTGACGCTGTCAGTTCCCTCAGTAGCGTCCCCCTGGAAATGGATGCATGGGATCTTGATGTGGTTATCACAGGTTCACAAAAAGGCTGGATGGTCCCACCAGGCATGATGATGATTGCAGTCAGCCCTCGCGCATGGGAGGCTCATAAGGTATCCACGTTGCCACGTTTCTACTTCGACTGGTCATTGGCCCACAAACACTATGCAAACTGGCAACATCCAGCAACACCCGCTGTCTCTCTTTTCTACGCATTCGATGTAGCACTCGAGATGCTGCTAGCAGAAGGGCGCGAAGCTGTCTTCCTACGTCATGCCAAAGCTGGTCACTATGTGCGCGAGCGAGTACAGGCAATGGGATTGAAGCTGCTAGCTACCGATCTTCAATATGCATCTAATACCGTCACTGCCATTCTAACACCAGAAGGAATCGACACCAAAGCATTCCTCAAGACATTGCGCGAAAAAGATCGCGTCGTCCTAGCAGCCGGGCAAGATCATATGAAAGGGAAAATGTTCCGTATCGGACACATTGGATATTTCAAACATGAAGAGCTGGTACAAACCCTGGATGCTGTAGAAAAGCGCCTACACGAACTAGGATTTCAGGGCTAGAGCACCTGAGGAGCAAAGAAAATATGCAACAAATGCAAGATGAGTTTACAAAAACAGCTGAATCTACACAGCCCATCAAGATACTCATCGCCGATCGGATCGCACGAGAAGGCATTCAACTTCTCGCTTCCCAATTACCTGAAGCACAGATTGAAGAACGTCTAGGCCTAAAGCCAGATGAATTAAAAGCTATCATTGGAAGCTATCACGCACTGATCGTACGCAGCGAGACGCAGGTGACTAGCGAAGTGCTAGCTGCAGCAACCAATCTGAAAATAGTTGGACGCGCTGGTGTTGGTGTAGATAATATTGATACCGAAGCAGCAACACGCCGGGGTATCATTGTTGTCAACTCTCCAACTGGCAATATCATCGCGGCTGCCGAACATACCATTGCTATGCTGATGTCATTGGCTCGTCGCATCCCGGCTGCTGTAGCTAATATGAAAAATGGGAAATGGGAAAAAGAATTGCTTCGTGGGCATTGAAGTACGCAATAAAGTGCTGGGAGTGATTGGATTAGGCAAAATCGGCATGGCCGTAGCACGTCGTGCCCAGGGACTGGAAATGCGTGTGATTGCCTCTGATCCCTTTGTCTCACCAGAGCAGGCTCGCAAAGCAGACGTTACCATGATGAGTATGGAAGAAGTACTGCAGCAAGCCGACTTTGTAACGTTGCACACATCGCTAACGAGCGGCCCCCAGGGAACAAAAGGGCTTATCGGAGCACGTGAATTGCGACTCATGAAGCCAGGAGCACGACTGATCAACTGCGCTCGTGGTCCATTGATCGACGAAGAGGCTCTACTCAATGCGCTGAATGAAAATCATCTGGCAGGTGCTGCCCTTGACGTTTTCAGCCAAGAGCCAATTCGGGATAACGCGCTCTTGAATAAGCTGGTGGCTCATGAGAAGGTGATCACTACCCCACACCTGGGTGCTTCAACTGAAGAAGCTCAGGTTGGCGTCGCAACAGATGTCGCTGAGCAGATTGCCATGGTGCTACGCGGTGGCTTACCTCGTGCAGCGGTCAACGCACCACTCATTCTGCCCGAGACATTGAAAATACTACAACCCTACATGGCCCTAGTCGAAAAACTAGGACGGCTCTATACGCAATTACAGCCGGGGCCACTGAGTAAGATTGAGTTGTCTTATAGTGGCGAAATTGCCAGCTATGATCTGCGTCCTCTGCAAGCTGCACTCATTAAGGGACTACTGGAGTCAGTATCCGAGGTCCATGTGAATTTGATCAATGCTCAACTATTGGCAAAGGAAAGAGGTCTGGAAATCGTAGAACAGAAATCAACGACCCCAGCCGAATTTGCCAATCAGGTCACGTTGCGGGTAGTGGGCCAGAACGTCCCTGCCTCATCACTAACAAGCAATGAGCAGATCGATGTACTCAGCGGAACTGTCATGCATGGCGAACCACGTATCGTGCGTGTTGGTCCCTATTGGACAGAATTTTTCCCAGAAGGGTACATTCTCTTCTGTCGCAATATTGACCAACCAGGAATGATTGGACATGTTGGGACAATTCTGGGTAAAGCAGATGTGAATATCCGCCATATGGATGTTGGACCAAGTGTGCGCAAGGCCCGTACCTACGATCCCAAGCGTACCACTGGGCCAGCACTGATGATCATTTCTGTAGACAATTCCATTCCCGACTGGGCCGTGCAAGAGATCAGGCAGGCAGGCGACATCTTCGGTATTAAAGTGGTCAACCTCTAAATCACCAGACCACTAGATCTCTAGATCTCTAAAGGGCCATCACTAGAGAAAATGCGATACGGGGGCAAGAATAAGATCTTGCCCCCTATTGCAATCGCAAAGCACTGTTTGCCTATTGTGTACTGGCAGCGGCTGCCAGTACATTGGAAAAAGCTACCAGATTGGGCGTACCGAAACCGGATGCGAAATCCCAACCAGGAGTAGCGTTGAAGGCCAAGTTGTTTCCCTCCGTCACATCATAGTAAGGGATCGCATCACCCGCATGGTTTGCAATATCGTAAATAATAGTTGGACCGTAGAAGAACCCACCGTACTTTTTGATCATTGCCTGATTGACTAATGCCATACCAGTTGCCCAGATGGGCGCTGCAGCACTTGTACCACCAACAGGTTGCCACTGTCCATCAAAATAGACTGGCAAATTGTATGCTACTGCAGAAACATCTGGCAATTGCCTGAAACCACGTGATGCGTCGTTATTAACTCCTGCTCCTGTCTGAAAACTTGGCTTTGGAAAAAAGGTACTGTTGCCACCACCACTTCCCCAGGCATTGTTACACTTTATTGGATTTAAGCCATCTGACCAGACGGTTTCGTCAATACGGTTACCTTGCGGATCGGTTTGCAGCACTGTCCCCCCTACTGCAATGACATTTGAATCACTTGCAGGAAAACTCACTGACAAACTTCCATAAATTTGATCCGTAAAAGCTGCACAATCGCCACTCGCGACAAAGACTGTCATATGCTCTTTTTCTGTCAGTAAGGTGAATAATTGATCCATTGCCTTGAGGTCAGCCAAGGAATCAGCGTTCTCAGGACCTCCAAGGCTGATACTCACAATGCTACCAGATCCGTTGTTTTTTGCATTATCATCGACAATTTGCTGCAATGCATCAACAACGCCTCTTCCAGGGTCAGCAGTCTGATAATCACTGATATTAGCATAAGAAGCTAGGCCTTGTATCATTTCAACGTCCAGTGCAGACTCTCCCCCAGGTTGGTCTGGTTCACCATCAACATTGGTAACAGTGATTTTGCCATGATAACCAACACACTGTCCATAACTGGCAACGTCCGTTTTTGGAAGACCATCAATCTCAATCAGGTTGATGGTCATACCTTGACCACTAAAGCCAGCACTAGATAACTGGTCATACCCATAGGCATGGGCCACAGACTGTGGCAGATCTCCGCCAAATGGAACAGTGCAATCTGCCTTTTTTTCACTCCTACTAGATGATTTCAGCGAAAAACCTGGCTGCAGCGGTTTGCTGTAATTATCCAATCCAGTTACTGAAACAAGATGATCGACAACAATGGTCGGCAGTTTAGGCGGTATAGCAGGCGCATAAAAGGTGCGCCCCTGATATTTGTGAGTAACAAATCTGGTCTGAAAAAGCGTTGCAATGGTTTTCGCCTTTGCATCAACACTAACCGATGTATGCAACTTACTCAGCGTCAACGAGACGTTCTCAATTCCCAGATAATCCTTGACTTGCTGGAATACCTTATCACTGATCCCAATGCTATTAGCTTGCTTTTCCAGATCTTCTCCCTGAGCTGATACCTTTTGAATCTGCTGTTGTTGACTCTGGTTTAGCTTGAAAAACAATACAACATGCACCACTGTATTACCGTCCAGTGATCCAATGACTGGTGAATTTAGTGCATCCGCAGGTATGCCGAGATCGATGCGAGAAAATTGTATACTGCCACTAGCTGTCGGTGATGGCACAACAGGACTGTTGGCAGAACCACAGCCAGCCAGCAGCAATACTAACAGCAGGACAACGATTTTAAAAAGTCCTGTATCGCCGATGAGATGATAGACAGTTTCCTTTTGTTTCATAACAGAGATATCCTCCGTTTTGATATATTCAAATTACATAAACGCTGGGCAAGCTCTTTTTTGTTAGAACACAAAATGTGGAGACACGACCGACTTTCTATCCTTCCGGGTGAATTTGGCTGTGAAATCACAACACCAGAAAGTCTTTGTCCTGACAAGAACTCTTGTGATTCTTTGAGTCTCACCCTAAGGCATAACAAGCATACTGATACATTATTGACTATTGCTAGATTAAGGAAAAGTATTCTACTGTATTTGCTGGTAAGAATTCTCTATGCCAATAAGCTGTCAATACATCACTATCATTCTGCAATATTTGAATACACTGCTAGTGCATCAAGAGGAAATGTGCCGCTTACCAGCTTGCCCTCGATCACATGTTCTGCCTGACCAAGTCTAATGTCACTGAAGATATGAGTTTGGGAGATCTCTCCCTCAAAGAGAACTGAACTTACTGTCTGCACGTAGTCCCCATCAATGAAGATGTCTATCTCTCCTTCAAAGGAAGATGGATCAGAGAGAATCTCTATTCCATATCCTATGAAAGTATATCGGAATGAAGCACCAGACTGGCTGGTAATGTGAGCGTCATTACTATGATCGTCCCATCGCCTGGACTGGTATGTCCAAATCCCATCATATTTAATATTCTCATCTGTGTCGTTAATAACTCTCCGATTGGGGACATTTCTATTATCATCCACGATAACTACTTTTGTCGCCTCTTGCAGTTTTTTTATCTCTTCCAGTTTATTCATACTTTTTAGCAATCTCCTGTAGTCTGCAAGAAAATCTCTATAATTATCTAGTGACAACTCAGGATCGCAAAGTAACAGGGCTTGTTTGTAGTATTCCTCCGATCTCTTGTGATTTCCTCGCAATTGGTAGAATTGAGCAAACGTGTAGAGATCTCTAATGATTACATTAGGTTCCCTCTCCGCTTGCTTATCCAGGTCTAGGGCAAGCTGGTATACGTGCTCTGCGTTCTTGAACTCAGTCCGCTCTGACAGGTACTTTCCAAATTTGTGAAGGAACTGTCTACTCTCGTTACTGGCTATCCTCCATTGCTCAATGAGATTTGTACATGCCCTAGCCTGATAGAAATAACGCTGGCACATTCGCCACGATGTGTGCAACGTTGTGACCTCAATGAGAGGAAATACAAGGTTCATTGCCCTCACTACACACTCAGCCCATTGTTGCTGTCCTTCTATGGGAAGACTATTACGAATTGTTGTTTGCACTAAACGGTGGAGAGAAAGTGCCCCAGTCCTTACGTTGACCTGCACAAGAGAGTACCTGAGAAGCTCCCTGATTGCCCCTTCCAATGATTTCCTGTTACTTGTGGCAGTTCTAAGCTTCGAAGTAAGAACAGACGATGCATCCAAGAGAAATTCTTTATAGATCATATCAGGATAAAGAAAAGCACAGAAATGGAGGAGTTCAGCAGCCTCAGGGTTATTCTCTCTAATCTTGCGGAAGGAGAGGGACCAAGTTGCAGTCGTAGCACGAGTAGCGGGAGTGCTTTCCTCTTCAAGTATCTTGTTCTGCTCTAATTGTAGCATATTCAGATAATACGACAATCCACATTTTGTCTTCTTTATGTAGATTGCAGCTTGGCTGAGAGCGAAGGGTAATCCACCCAGTATCGAAACAATTCGCCGGGCATCAATTCTCAAGGCGCCTGGGACGTCGCTAAGTTCTGTCTTTGGAGAAATCAGGTGAGATTGCTTAAGTAGAAGTAGGATACTGCTACTCTCGCTTATAGGCATCAGCTCAACATTTTGGACGGTTGGCTCTAAGAGTTGTGTACGTGTCGTGAGAATAATATGGTGGCTCCCTAACTGATATAAAAGATCTTCGTGGACAGAAGCTTCATCTGCATTGTCAAAGATAAGCAGACAGTGAGAATCTACCCGCGCTTGAGCTTGAAGCCATTGTTTAATAATTGATATAGTCGTCTTGCGATCCTGTGCGCTGTCTTCTGGAAAGTTCAGAAATTTGGCAATTTCTGCGAAATGAGCGAACAAGGTGTCAGAGGTATCTGCTTGTACCCATAGGATAAACTCGTATTCTTCGCGGTAACAGAACGCGTATTCAACTGCTACTGACGTTTTTCCAATGCCGGAGATCCCTGTAACTGCACAGATATTGGGTACTTTGATATTGGGTACTTTGATATTGCTCATGAAGTTGCTATGTATATGCCTAATTTCTTCATCGCGGCCTGCAAAGAAGCTGTTCCTTTTATATGGAATATTTGATCGTTCAATTGCATTTATACCTGCTTCTTGTATCAGCGCACTTACATCCTCAAAAGAGAGCTTAAGAACCTCAGCATAACCCTGTATGAGCTTAGTGGACTCCCGGGGCATTGGCCTGTTGCCAGTCTCTATAGAGGATATGTACCCTTTAGTGTACCCCGACATCTTAGCTACACTGTCAATAGTAATCTTGTTAGCCTCACGAATGTCACGCAAGCGCTGACCTATATGAGGGCTACTCACGCCACTAGGGGATAATATACTATCCTTGCGTCTCACCGCAGGTGCTCCTTCTACCGAAATGTTTACCAACTAGGCTAATAGCAGAGTGTCTAATAAAAAATGTAGCATAAAAATACAGAAAAGTAAACTTATTTTAAACAAATGACTAGGGAACTTCTAAGATTGCAAACTTTTTGCCATTAGATAACATAGTATTCTTGCCATCTATTAATGTATACTATGTTTACAGATGAGTAAACATATGCAACCTAGTCACACTAGGCAGTAATAACCGTCACTTGGTGGTTTCATCCCACCTTGTTAAGATCTTAGGAGCATGCACCATGTGGAAGGATACCCTACTAGCGACGATCAGCTTGCTATGCGGGCTACTCTCTCTGTGTAGCGCTATTTTGCAACGACCGATTTGTGTTTGGAGTCCTGATAGAAGCAAATGTTCCATTTTACTTAGATATATACACTTCATATTGATTGCCTGTTTTTTCATTATTGGTGGATTATATGCACTTTTGTGGGTAAGATGACAGTAGCAGTAAGGCTACTGCCATCTTACCCTTAGTAATGCCGATGAAACTGGCATCTTCTGAAAGCCTATCTAACTTGCTATTCAGAGCTACTCAAAGCGAGGAGTCAAACAGGTTGTTAGGCTAGGCTCCAGAAAAAAGGAAGGTTCTATGGCTTTTCAATGTTACATAGCTCTTATCGGAAGTATCGTCTTCATCAAACTCACGCTGAGTGGCGATAATGTGGTTGCAATCAGCACTACTACGTTGTTAGTCCCACCAGATCGACGCAAGCTGGCCTTATCTATGAGTGCCATCGGAGCAACTGGATTACGACTCTTGCTTGCCCAGGTAGTGATGCTCTTGCTCACCATTCCATCGTTGAAATTCTCTAGTGGTCTTCTAGTCCTTTTCAGTGCAGTTCGGTTGCTGAGAACTCAAGGATTCTGAGCAATCTCTATCCTTGCAGGAAATGTCCACGTCTCTGACCACTAGGAGACAAGGTAGCACAGGACAAGTTGTGCCCAGACGACGACTAGCCCGCTCAGCAAGTCGGGCAAGTAGTGGTAAACTCCCACTTACACAGGGAATGTTCCTGCAAGGAATCGCTACGATCATTCTAGCTGATAGTATAGTGAGTCTGGACAATGTTGTCATAGTTGGAGCAATGGGAGCAACAGCTAAAATCAATTGGCTTTCCTTGGCCATCAGTCTGACTCTCAGCAAGGTTTTGTTATACATTGGCAGTGCCCTCATCACTGAATTGTTAGGACACAGAACATGGGTCACTCTCGTCGCTAGCTTTCTCCTAACAGCGATAGCTGGAGAAATAGATAAACTCTGCTATCGCTCAGTGGTTTAATCTCACGTCATGGCTCATCTATGGCCTGTGTATCCTGGTAGTTATAGTATCTGCTAGGTGGCGACACTACCAAATCAAGCCAAGAGTAAGCAACTAGCGAAGGCTCAGCTCACTGTAAATTTCGTATAGTAGAACCTGCTAGAAAGGATGAACTCTACTTTATGTCCCAACTCCACAAAACAAAAGACCCCGCTGGGCCGGAATGTAATCATGAGCAGCATGCTATCCACCTAGATAATGGGATCTTCAAGGAGATAGCAATATCTTGGCTACCCACAGGACCAAGAGCAATCCTGTTTGTCGTCATAATGTTGGTATGTCTTGTAGTTAGCATTATCCATTTTGCCTTATCTGGAGATACATCTATGCTTACCCAATTACTCATATGTGCATCCGCATATGCTGGACTACCAGAAGTAAAAGCAAGCCTGACAGGAACTCAAACTCTTCTCTCTCCTAAGAAGGGAATTTCCGACACACAGGCTTAGCTCAACTTTGTACAAAGTCGAGCTAAGGAGTGCTTCCCATCGGGTCACTTGTCATTTGCGATGGCATTGCCAAATCGTTTGTAACAGCGCGTAAATCCTAAATTACCTCAGATAATTCTCGAAAAAATTACCTCACGGAATTTTCGCATCTACACGTTGAGATTGCACATCAACAACTTGTCATTGGATCGAATTGAGAGGGTGACACTGATTGCGATGAAAAAGTGACCTCTGATTGTGATGATTTACACACCTGTACTAAGAAAAGCAACCAAGGCTATCACAGTCACGTACAGTAGAGATAGGAAAAGCTATCACAGCCAGATTATAGTAGAGATAGAATAAGGAAATAGGTTTTGTCATAATGCAACAAGAAAACATCACGCAAGAAGCCTGCCCGTATCAGGCAACAACAACTGAGCCTCCGATGCTAGAAAATCGCAAAACAACACAGCCAAGCAAAGGACAAGCGTTAAGCGCCTTTATTATTCTCCTGGCTATTAACATCCTCAACTATACAGCTCGCTCTACCTTACCAGCAGTCCAAACACATGTGAAGGCCGATTTTGGCCTCACGGACACACAACTAGGTTTGCTCAATTCGTCATTTCTCTTGATTTATGGTCTAGCCACTCTTCCACTTGGAATGTGGGCTGATAAAGGCAAACGGAAACATATCATTGCAATTTGTATCGGTATTTGGAGTATATTTACTACATTGGGAGGATTTACGCAAAATTTTATCCAGATATTTACTGCACAAGCATTTCTAGGGATTGGCGAGGCAGGGTATGCTCCAGCCTCCTTATCGCTCATCGGCGACTACTTTCCTAAAGAGGTGCGTGGGCGTATGCTCTCTATCTGGTCAACAGGAAACCTCTTTGGTACGGCCATAGGATTGGCGCTCGGTGGTCTGATAGCCGATAAACTTGGCTGGCGCTGGGCCTTTTATGTTGTTGGTATCCCTGGTCTGATTGTAGCGTTCTTAATCTGGCGGGCAGTTGAGCCACAGCGTGGAGCTTCTGATGCTGGAAAACAAGGCGAGCATGAGATGAGTATGGCCCATGAAAGTCTGGGTAAAGGGTTTGCCAGCACGGTCAGAAAATTGCTCAAGACACCTACGTATTGGGTACTGGTAGGAGCTTTCATCTGTAGCTTCTTTATTATTGGAGCTGCAATAGCTTGGCTTCCCACATATCTCATACGCACCTTTGAGCTTACCACAACCAAAGCAGGAACGCTTTCCGCTGGCTCACTGGCAGGAGGTAGCCTGATCGGCACATTGTTAGGAGGATGGTTAGCAGATACCTTGCAGCGACGCTTTCCTCAGGGACGTATGACGACTGCCGCGCTAGCATTCTTGCTAGGTGCTCCTCTTTGCTGGCTAGCGCTCTCGCTCCATCAGCTGGGAGCTTTTATAGCAGCATTTGTTGTCGCGATTATATGCCTTAGCATGTGTCTGGGTCCAATACAAGCAACCATTCAGGATATTACTATGCCAGACATTCGGTCCACAGCAATTGGACTAGCCTTGTTGCTAGGACACCTCCTGGGAGATGCGTCTTCGCCGTTTATCATTGGACGGATCAGCGATTCCTACTCACTCGGCTTTGCTCTCTTGGTGACAGGTCCAACCAGTCTCTTTCTAGCTGGGCTGATTTGCTTGATTGGGCTCAAAACGGTTGCTGGGGACATAAAGACCATGCAGAAACAGTTGTAGATAAAAGATAGCTAACGGGTTATGGCTGTTTATCTACGTTCGTTCGTGCAATTAAGTGATGAGAACAACAATACGGCTTACCTAGCGGTATACATCCTTGCGATCTGCAATCCGCAGGATGCGTACCTCCTGGGCACGGTCATCTATCTCATAGAGAATTCGATAACTTCCTACACGCACACGACAAGTAAAATCATAGCCCTGCAATTTCTTGACACCAGATGGACGGGGATCGTTACCAAGAGTCATAACTCGCGAACCACACGAGTATGAATGGCGTGGGGAAGGGCTCGCAGCTGCTTTTGCACAGGTCCGAGAATAGCAACACAATATGCCATCAGCCTTCAGCTCTCCGCTGCTGATTATACTCCTCAATAGTTATGTAGTTACCTGCAGCATACTCAGTGTGAGCTTCTTCAATAGCAGCACGGAGTTCAGGAGAGTCTTCCCATTCCAAGTCTGCGATCTCCTCAAGTAGAAGTTGCGCAAGCTCATTCTGCTGCTCTTTCGGAAGCTCGGAAACCAGCTTGATTGCTTGCAAGAACTGTGGAGTAATAGAATCTTGTTCTAGTTGTATATCCATACCTAGTTTCCTACCTGATAGCTCTATCTGGAAAGGTACACTTACTTTGCGTGGACTCACTACCACTATTTCAAAATGGAGCGGGTTATGGGATTCGAACCCATGATCTCAACTTTGGGAAAGTCGCATGTTGCCACTACACCAAACCCGCATATCTTCAGGTGACAGTGAGAATTATAGCCGATCCTGGACCCCGTGTCAAGTAGGCAAAAAAGCTCACCTCACCTACCCTCCTAATTGAGTTGCCGTTGTCAACACAATTCTAGTATAATAACCTTCATGAGAGAGGAAATTTCTGTGAATGCTGAAGTGAATATTCACCTGCGTGCCCGTGCGCAAGACAAGGACTTCATCGACCAGATGGCGGGACTTGTTGGGCTGAATCGCTCGCAATTCATGATGATGTCCGCCTCCTTGAAGGAAGCAAAGAACATCCTGCTTGACCAAACCACCATCTATGCAGATGCAAAAAGCTTCCAGAAGGTGATGGACTGGCTTGATGGTGCGGCAACCCTGGAAGAAATGCAGGGCATGGAACGGCTCTTATCAGCAAAAGCTCCTTGGCAACGTGTCTGATCCCCTCACAACACTTGCTGCTCCTGCTCTCTTGACCACACCCATGATTGTTTATGATATGATACCAAATAGACAAATTGAGCAATGTCTTCCCAAGTAAGAGGTCCACTTTAGCAAACACATAGCCACAGACCTCATTGGTTTCAGCAGGAGGAAACTATGGGTATCTTCTCCCGATTTATCAATCTTATACGCATTCGTGCCAATTCAGCTCTTGATAAAGCTGAAGATCCAGGTCAGGTGATGGATTATTCGTACAGCAAACAATTAGAACAACTCCAACAACTCCGCCGCTCCATTGCAGATGTCGTAACCAATGAGAAACGCTTAGAAATACAGCAAAAAGAGACAGAAGCGAAGGTCAATAAGCTTGGAGAGCAAGCCAGACAAGCGCTGCTGGTAAATCGCGAAGACCTAGCACGTCTAGCATTACAACGCAAAGAGAACCTCGTTAGCCAACTCAATAGCTATGAACAGCAAATCGCTCAACTAAAAGCGCAGGAAGAGAGATTAATTACAATGGAACGCAACGTTTCTACACGCATTGAAACGTTCCGCACCCAGAAAGAAATGGTAAAAGCACAATATAACGCAGCTCAGGCCCAGGTAAAGATCAACGAAGCAATCACGGGCATATCACAAGAAATGACCGAGATAAATCTGGCAATGCAACGGGCCCAGGACAAAGTGCTCAACATGCAGGCACGTGCAAATGCGCTGGAGACCTTAATTGAACAAGGAACATTAGGCGAACAAGGTCTTCCCGGTTCTAGCGACACACTTGACCGCGAGTTACGCCAAATCAGTACAGAACAGCATGTAGAAGCACAATTGCAGACACTCAAGCAACAACTGCAACTGGGTAGGCCAAGCGGGCAACACCACCAAATTGAAGGACCAGCTACTGACTAGCTCCCCTTCTTCTTTTCTTTTTCCTTACGGGCCTTGTAAAACGATTTTGGCTTTGGACGACGCTCTGTATCTTCATATGCCGCTGGAGCTGCATCTTCACGTGCTGCCACTTCTATCTCATCACGCTCGCTAGCCAACTCTTGCAGATCGTTATAGATATTGTAGTTATCGATCACTTCTGGCATACGCATCATATGACGCAAAACTTGTATTTGAGAAATGCTCGTCCTATCATCCCTAGCCGCCTCAGACTTCTTAAGCAGCTTCTCCACTAAATCCATACTATCATCATGAGCACCGATGCCTTCGAGACGTTCTCGTACTACTAATAGTTGCTCGTATAAGTTCATCAGACTGCGACCTGCGGAAACCCCTTGCAAAAGCCTAGGGGATGAGCAGGTCTTCCTTTCTTTGGGGCTTGGGATGGGTAGCTTCCCTTGCCCTTTCTCTTTGGTGCGACCAACCAGGAACAAAATGCCACCCAAGTTAGGACGCGACAATCCTTGACTATAGCCTTCTGTGTAAGTCGTTTATCTGCGCTTCCGTGAGCATTGCCTTAATATCCAGTTGCTAAATACTAACATAGAGGCCATAGCCCGTCAAATAGGGCTGAAGTTTGAAAAGGAGGGTATATACAATGCCCGTCTATTACCCTGTTAATTTCTTAACGTCCATTAGCCCCTGCGGAGTGTCACGCTAGGAAAAAGCATCTAACCCAGTAACTTTGCACTATTCTCTCTGTCTGTTCTTGCCACTTATGCTACCATGATGACGAAGATTGTCGCAAGTGACAATGACCTAACACTTGCATTTAGCCTTCTCATTGATTTCCTTCCCGCTATTCATCACGACCTTTTTATTCATCTAAAAAACGCCTTGCGTCTACCAGATAAAGACCTTCGGCAACGTCATCTCCTCCTTGACATAGTAATCACCTGTGTTGTATACTAAGAAAGAGAGGATATCGTCATTTTGATAATTTTCGCATGCACCTCGTAGACTATGTCATTTCCGTAAAGTATGTCCCATCAGTCACATTCTCCTATATTGCATAAAGGAGAGGAACACATGTCACAACTGTCACAACTGTCACAATCTCCTATATTGCATAAACAAGAGGAACACATACCCCAAGCGTCCCATCTGTCCCAAGCGTCCCATCTGTCCCAACAGCCAAAATCTCCTATATTGCATAAACAAGAGGAACACATACCCCAAGCGTCACAACTGTCCCTTCAGTCACATTCTCTTATATTGCATATTCCCCTCCGAACCCTTAAGTCTAGTATTGTCTAGCTCTTTTGGAACTATAGCTAATATGGGAGTGAGCCCGTTTCCTAGCATTTACAGATTTTATCAGACGATCCCAGAGCAGTATTGCAACTAGGACAACACTGAAGAAGTAGATTGCAATCCCCCACCAGGTGGCTGTGTCGCTTCCCGTCGTGATTCCATGTACAACAACTAATGCATAAAGGACCAATGTCAACATGTGCAAACGTCTCCACCACCTGTAACCAATGTGAGGCCGTAACCATGTGCTGATCCCAATAGCGATACCAATATAGAGCGCAATAATCCCCAATGCCATCCACAAGGGTCGATAGTGGCTCACAAAGGGAATAAACACCTCGTCCCAACCAAAGTTGGTAAACGGGTCAACCCAGACTGCCAGGATATGTACCACAGTGAAGATGAGTGCAAGCAGGGCAATAAAGTTATGCAGTTCACTATTGATGATACGAGGCCAACGAGCTGACTGCCATTGTAGCGTAAGAGCCAGTCCTATTGCCACAGATAACGTCAGAAGACCAAAGGCAGTAAAGCCACCCGCTCGTGCAACATCCCAGGCCACTGTTTGCCATAGACTCATATTTTAACCTTCTTTCAACATAGCTTCTCTAGGCCATGAGCCAACACACGACCAAGTACCATCTTCCTGGATAAGTAAACCAGCAAGAGAGTGACGCCGCAAAAACTCGCTACCCTGCTCCACACCTAGGAGAAAGGCTACCTTAGCTGCTACCTCCGCTTGTTCACAACGGGCCGCAGCTACTGTGACAGACCAGAGACCACCCTGAGCAGGTAATCCTGAGCGCGGATCAATTAGGTGATGGCGAATATATGTCCCTTGCTGCCAGCGACGACGAGCTATACCGGAAGTTGCAAAAGCTCCATGATGCAAGGGAATAACCCATGAACGAGTTTTTCCCTGTATTTCAATAGGCCATTGCTTCTCTTGTAGAGGTACACCCTGCACTGCCAGATCGCCCCCTGCGTTAACAAGAGCAGTATCAATACCTTCCTGGCGAAGACGCTCAAGAGCAGCATCAACAGCCATCCCTTTAGCAATACCGCCAAACTCTAGGTTGATCCCTGAAGGTAGCCTCACCAGACGCACTGCTTGTTCTATATGAATTTCTCGCCATCCACCACCTAGAGCAGTGGGATGCTCCACAGCTGGTTGCATGACGGATACTTCGTCGAAAGTGCGATCATATCCTAATAGCACCAATTGATTGAGCAAAGTAGGATCATAAAGACCATTTGTCGCTTGAGCCGCTTCAAGCGCACGACGTATTACAGTGAAAAGCAACTCACTGACAATAACAGACTTGCCTGCTAGTCGATTAAGTTGGGAAAGCTCGCTCTCTGGTAAAAAGCGGCTCAATGTCTGCTTCCCAGTGAGCAAAGAGTGTTCTAACAATCTCCTCTCCACGCTGAAGATCTTCAGATGGCAAGAGTAAAGAGACAGTTGTCCCCATCGCACGAAACTGTGAGGAAGCCATACCCAATGGGACGTGCAGGGGTTTAGGAAACATGAGACCTGGATACAGGTGGCTGCCAGGAATTACCGTCTCCAAAGCCATATCCTCCTCCTTGTTGCGACTGCTGTTGCGGTTGCTGGAAAAAACCTCCATTTGAGTTTGATGATGTTGCAGGAGCACTCGATGCCGATGTTGTCTGGTTATTTGTTACTGGTATTACCTGATTATTCGGTGCTGATGTTGCTTGACCAGACGTAGTCCCCACTACATGACTCCTAACCAGAGCACTCAGTACCCCAAATGCTACGAGGGAACCTGCTACCAACCATTTTTTGCACCTACGTACAATTGTCAGTGCTTCCGCTTTAGACATACGTGACGGAGATCTAGTACCCGCTGGAGCATGCCAGGATGCAGCTTTCTGCTGTCGAGAAGGCATTGGGACAGTACGCTCTATAGATGGTTGATAAGGCAATGTATCTTGGTCATAAGGACTATTTGCCTTAAGAGAAGACATCTGCAATGACCTCCAATATAGCTGGCTAGTAACTAGACAGCACACACTACTTCATAAGATTCATTGAACAATCCATTTGCTATTGACCACTATAGCTTGTTTCCATGAGAGACAAATGAGAAATGTGTCAAGATGTTGTAAAGTTTACTTCAAAAAACATCAAGTTGTGGCTGTCTTCTACCAATGACAAAGAGGTCACTAGGATTGCCTGATTGCCTTGGCCTCTTGATATTACAGTTGACTTTGTGATATAAATAATGACTAGAAAGTCATATTTTATTAATATTAGTCAAAATTCATAAGGAAGAGTCATTGATTGACTATTTAGTCCTATACGAAAGGAATCTTCGTAATGCAACCTTCTGAATCTGTTCCACAACAAGAGGGAAGCCTCCCCTATAAATGGATCGTTGCAGGCGTGGTCATCTTTGGATTGTTCATGACAATCCTTGATGGCACAATCGTTAATATTGCTATCCCCCGATTGCAAAATACATTTGGGGCAAATCTTACGAGCGTACAATGGGTATTAACTGGCTATACTCTCGTGCAAGGAGTTGCGACCCCACTCACCGCTTTCCTATCCCAACGGTTAGGTCAAAAGCGACTTTACCTGTTTGCCCTTACTGGCTTTACCATTGGCTCGGCTTTGTGTGGCCTCTCCCTCAATCTGCCAATGCTGATTGTATTTCGCGTGATCCAGGGAGCAACCGGAGCATTTCTAGCGCCTCTGTCGATTACACTGCTTTACAGCGAATTTCCACTAGAGGAACGAGGATTAGCACTGGGCGCACTCGGCATCCCGATCCTACTTGCTCCAGCGATTGGACCTACTCTGGGCGGATATATCATCACTTTTATGGGGTGGCAGTTGATCTTCTACATCAACGTGCCAATCGGCATTATTGGAATTACCCTGGCAAGCATTTTTCTACGTCAGAACCAAGCCGCAAACCGTACACATTTCGATATCCCGGGCTTTATATTTTCAGCTCTCGGTTTAGCTTCTCTCCTTTATGGCATATCGGATGCCAGCACCGATGGCTGGCACTCTACCAAGGTACTCGGCTGCCTCATCGCTGGCACCATCTTGCTGGTAATCTTCGTAATTGTTGAGCTGAATATTGCTGCAAATGAAGGACAGCCACTCCTGGATATTCGTGTCTTCACAAGTAGACCATTCACCACTAGTACTATTGCTTCTATCCTGGTAACATTTGCCCTGTATGGTGGCTTGTTCATTCTGCCTATCTACTTACAAGATTTGCGAGGACTCTCTCCATTCCAAGCAGGATTGCTCTTGCTACCACAGGCGTTTGCCTCAATGATTGCATCAGTTATTAGCGGTCGTCTGGTCGACAAGATTGGTGTGCGGGCAGTGATTATACCAGGGCTGGTATTCCTGGCCATTGCACTCTGGCTATTCAGCTCGCTCGGCGCTTCCACTCCCTACGGGACAATCCAAATCTGGCTCATTATACGCAGCTTTGCGCTGGGCTTCTGCTTTCAACCATTAAATGTCTCAGCACTCTCGGAGATTCGGCCCCCCGATTACCTCAGGCAACGGCAGTTAGCACCACCGTTCGTTTTGTCGTGAGTTCGCTTGCAGTTGCAATCATGGCTACACTGGTACAAACCGAAACGGCACTTCATTATGGCCATCTGGCAGAACAGGTGACACCGTTTTCTCCATTGGGACAACTCATACCTGAGATACAAGCACTCTTTATGCTGCATGGCGCTCCAGCAACACAGGCATATACCACAGCTATCCAACTATTATCCGAGTATGTAAAACTGCAGGCAACCATACTAGCGATGCAGGATGCCTTCCGCATTAGCCTGATACTGACTGGGTTCGCTATCATTGCAGCGTTCTTTGTCCGTTCCCGCAGGCCACAACCTGCCATAGAGACACAACAACAACCACCATCCCAGGAAGAGGCAGCGGCACAAAGCGAGGCAGCACTGGCAATCTAAAATATCCTTGAACAGCACAGAGAATATATTGGCAAGACCTTTTGTGTATTATGCACAATCATAGACAGGGCAGTTTTAGACAAACTGTCTGTAGTATCTTCCACCACTACCGTCATATTATAGAGATATGCATGATGTAGCTCAGCGGTAGCTGGAAATGCAAGAATTTATTCAAAACAATCGCGAAAGTACACACGAAGGCAACGTAGGCCTATTCTTCCTACAATGGCGCTAGGACAAACGTTACTAACAGGAGATTACCAAAGAGATGACCACCCCAGAAGAAGTCCTAAAACTGGCAAAAGCAAATGGTGTCAAAATTGTAGACTTCAAATTCGTAGACTTACCAGGAACTTGGCAACATTTTAGCGTCCCTGCACATGTATTAACCGAAGAGGTGTTTGAGGAAGGTATGCCATTTGATGGCTCCAGTGTGCGTGGCTTCCAGACAATTGATGAAAGCGACATGCTGGTGATACCTGATGCTACTACCGCTTTTATTGATCCATTCACAGCGGTTCCTACCCTGAGCCTCACCTGTAACATCGCTTATCCCACAAAACAGCCATATACGCGCGATCCTCGTTACATTGCCCAAAAAGCAGAGGAATTTCTTCGCGCTAGTGGCATCGCCGAAACCGCCTATTTTGGACCAGAAGCCGAATTTTACATTTTCGACGATGTCCGCTATAATTCTTCCGACAATACCCAATACGTCGAAGTTGACTCAGCTGAGGCCCACTGGAATAGTGCTGGCCATGATGGTAAGTCCAACCTAGGCCATCTCATGAGTGTCAAAGGTGGTTATTTCCCTGTTGCCCCCAATGACACGTATCAGGATTTGCGCACAGAGATGGTCCTGACCCTTGAAGCTCTAGGTATTACTGTCGAAGCACATCACCATGAAGTAGGAGCCCCCGGTCAGTCCGAAATTGACATCCGCTTTGGCCCATTAGTCAGTACGGCCGACAAGTTACTGCTCTATAAATATGTGGTAAAAAATACCGCTCGTAAGTATGGGAAAACCGTCACATTTATGCCCAAGCCAATCTTTGGCGATAATGGCTCTGGTATGCACACTCATCAGAGTCTGTGGAAAAATGAGAAGCCGCTCTTCTATGACGCCGATGGCTATGCAGGGCTCTCCCAGCTTGCCCGCTTCTATATCGGTGGTATCCTGACTCACGCTCCTGCAATCCTGGCCATTGCTGCACCATCCACTAACAGCTATAAACGTCTTGTACCAGGCTTCGAAGCTCCAGTCAACCTCGTCTTCTCAAAAGGTAACCGCAGCGCGGCCGTACGCATTCCTTTGACTGATAATCCTAAAGCCACACGCGTCGAGTTCCGCCCTCCCGATCCAACGGCCAATCCCTACCTGCTCTTCTCAGCGCTGTTGCTAGCAGGCCTGGATGGTATCCGCCGTGAGATCGAACCCAGCCAGCACGGTTTTGGCCCAGTTGATCGCGATTTGTACAGCATGTCGACAGAGGAACTACGCGAGATCAGCTCTGTACCAGGCTCCCTGGATGAGTCCTTACGTGCACTTGAAAACGACCATGCATTTCTCTTAGAGGGAGATGTCTTCACAACTGATCTACTTGAGAAGTTTATTGAGTTTAAACGTGCACAGGCAGACCAAGTTCGCTTGCGCCCAGCGCCAATCGAATTCTCTTTGTACTACGACGCCTAATTTAATACAGATAACCATTTGACCTTTTCGGGTTATTCATATATACTACTTCCAACATGGAAATATGATGGAGGTAGAGGCTTTGTACCATTTTCTAATCCGCTTTGCGGATACTACAAAATAAGCCTCCCTGGCACAACACGAGACCCTTTAGCAGGAATGTAAAGGGTCTCGTGTCTACATCTTCCGCTTCTTGTATAACAGGAGGCAATTGTCGCGGTCCCTGTCAAGAGTGCTTCCTCCATTTTGCTCCTATGCATTTCAACGAAATTGGGTCCTGTTACGTATTAAAAAAAGGAGCAGAGATGTATCTAGACGGCTCCCGGCCCTTTTGGGGGAAACTCAGGAAAAGTTCTTTGAGCCGCCTTCTTTTGAAGGCACAGGTTGTGCTTTACCCACTTTCCTTCACAGATAGAGAGCCTGTCTAGGCAAATAGCAGACAAAATTCCGTTGATATGCTATACTAATTGTACATAGAACATTGTCTAGTTTATCCACCGAGAGGCTAGCTATGGAACTACTCGTAGATAGTTACGGTCGTCGCATTAAAAGCATGCGTATCTCTATCACAGACAAGTGCAACTTTCGCTGCATCTATTGCATGCCTACCGAAGGTCTCCCTTGGCTGCCAAAGAGGGAAACTCTCTCGTATGAAGAGATAGAACGCATCGCTCGCGTCGCTGTAAGTATCGGCATCGAGCAAATCCGGCTGACCGGAGGGGAGCCTTTGGTGAGAAGAGATGTACCAGAGCTGGTACGACTGTTACACAGCATTGAAGGATTATGGAGCCTCAGTCTGACAACCAATGGTCTTCTGCTAAAACAGCAGGCCAGAGGACTGGCCGAAGCTGGCCTTACGCGTATCAATGTGAGCATAGATTCACTGATACGCGAAAAATTTGCACGCATCACACGGCGTGATCAGCTTGACCTGATGGTCAACTCCATACATGTCTCTTCTCCACCGAAGAAACTGACCTTCGCTCAATTGTCCGCTCGGGAGCTGATGATGAGACATTGGCATATACGTTTCATCAGGCTGTCCGCCACAAAGAACTGAAGCACTTTATTGGTGACAAGCAGTTTAAACAAGCTAACCGTAGCATGTCAATGATTGGTGGATAAAAAGGGTACAATTACCACCCGCATACCTGCTATGATCGGCTATTTTACTGGCACATGGACAGCACAACAAATCTAGGACAATGTTCCTACAAAATTGCATATCCGCCGTGATTAAGTGATAGTATGTATGCATCGCATACATGGCTATAAAATCAAAAAAATAGTACAAGGGTCTGATTTACAAATAAGAAGACCAGAAAGAGGTTCTCGTGGCACAGGTAAATGAAGAATTACTCACAGTACATGAAGTCGCACAGCAATTGCGAGTAGATGATACAACTGTGAGACGTTGGATCAAAAATGGTGTGCTTGAAGCGATTGCATTACCACATCGCGGTCTCCGTCAGGCTTACCGTATTCGCCGCTCGACACTGGACGCACTCCTGACATCTACCGCAGCGCTCCCTGCACAATAGTCAAAAGAGCCCTTGATCTGCTAAACATCAAGAATCCTATTGGCTCTCGCTTAGCGTCAGGAACCCGATCCCCTACAAGGGGATGGGCTTGCGAGCAGCTCTAACGTTGTTTTGCAAGCTCACCTGACCAGACTCAGCCACCAGTCGCAAGACTAACGGGGCTACGTTATCAGGAAGCGCTAAAGCTCTTACCTACGGGTGCGTTACCTGCCTGTAGCTCTAAAATCTCTCGGTTAAACAGGTGTACAAGGGTTAAGCCAGTACTGAGAGAATATGCCGCCTGATAACATTGTCGAGGCGAACATTACCTGGGAAACCAGTGAGGGTTTAGCCGTTCCCACCAAAAACGGCTTCCCGCAAGGGATAGCAGCAAAAGAGAAAGGAGAGCAAGAGAGTGCTCACGCACAAGACAAGCTGGCTAACAACCCACCACTTGTCTTCCCCACATCCCCAGACAATTCCTCCCCCGCATCAGAGTTTCTGACTTGTCCCCCTTTCCCCCTTGTTCTTCCCTGCCCCTCCAGTTAGAATCTCTACTAGTACGACTCTTCGGCTACATATTGGCACATAGAACTCTCATCATAGGATATATCCTTAAATATAGCATCATAAAAATTTATTGCTATTTTAGGGATATACAGGCATAAAATGTTCTATGCTGGTACCGTGAAGGAACAGTTTGATAAGCATAAGGGAGTAAACAATGTTGTCTCTGCGTCTCTTCTTTTGGTCTATCCGTCGGTTTTTTTCATCGATTTGTAGGTCACTTCAAGCACTCTCGCAAGCATCTGCGCGTCTTAGTGGCATTCTACTCTTCCTCGGCGGCTTAATTGCTACCGGAGGATACATGGAGGCTTCGTTGAATCCCTCTCCTTTGGCTGCGACCTGGGTTCCTTCGAGCTGGATAGTGATCCTGGGAGTTTCTGATACTAGTAACAGGGATGTTTGGTTTGTATCTCCAATATGTCTTGCGCCCAGGCATCTTCGGGATGGCTGGTGCGATGATGCTTATGTTAGGCACACTGGTTCTCGTAACTGGTGCAGCTACGCTGGATATTTTCATTCTTCCCTGGATGTTTAAGCTGATAGGCGCACTCTCTGGTCTGACCGATCCAATACAAACAGCTATTAATCAAATCATGCCGGGAATGAATGGGGCCACTATAAATGGTCAGTCTATGGTGAATACACTCCTTTCCGCAGTGGGACTGGCGCAGCTAGATACCTTGAAGATCTGGGGACTTGCCTTCCTCTCAGGTGCTCCATTAGCACCTGGGTGCCTATTGCTTAGTTTTACCTTTCGGCATGCAGGGTTAAAGTCTCCTAAGGCCTTAGTTATACTCATATGTTGCGCTTTCTTAAGTCTGGGTAGCACATTACCACTTCTAGCTCTCCTCTTTCCCAGCCTATTAGGCGGTATCCTGGTAATCCTGTGTCATTTCCTCCTATCACGTGCATCTTTCCTCGGCTCTGCCAGCGCAGTCCTCCTCTTCTTGTCGATTGCTTGGCTAGGCCTTACCCTCTGGTTTCCCTGGAAACTACATATCCGTCAGCCTTGGCAAAAACCATCTCTTGATACAAAAGATTAGCTTAAACAATAGAGGAGAATTTTCATAGATGTTAAGACTTCGGCCTACCACTATACGCCACCGGCCCGTCAAGCGCCACTTTGAGATAGGAGGGCATACCCTCTTCAAGCTCTACCAAACCCGCACTAGCCCTAATCAGGATAATTCCGATACCGATCACTGCTAGACCGATTGGCCAATAATCGAGATCATAATCGTCAGGATGCTGTTTGTATTCTTCGGTATCATATCTCTGTTGCGCTCCTGCATCATTGATAAATGTAAGTGACACAATACGATAACCTTGACCCGCTATAAGTTCCCCTGTATCTTTGGCCTTGGTATGAACACTGATGAACTGATTTTTATCATAGATGATACCAACCTGTTGATAACCCTGTGAAAATAACCAGTGACTATCGATTTTAGGCGAGAAGAGACTGATATTGACAATATAGAGCGTTGGATCACCTACTATTTGCAGGTACTCCGTTCTATCTCGTGCAATAACGAAGCGAGCAATTGGCTCTTGACCAACGTGCTGATAAGAGACTGGATCAGGTGTACTTCCTATGATCAATCCAAGGATAATGATTCCAATACCCAGTACAAGTGATACCAGGGCGACAGCTCTTTGAAACACGACATTACCTCCACTCTTTAATGGCAATATCGAAGAAGGACGTTGCCCAATTCAAAAGTCCTCCTACTACCAATCTACTCTTCTGAGCATGCTCAACAAGAGAGATTCTTTCGAGGACAACCAAAGGACATTTTGCAAACAAAACAGGATATCTTCAAAGAGGCAACAATACTCCATCTTTAGCATACTGCAAACGAAAAAGCTTCTCTTTCCATAAATACGGGGAGGCAACTATAGGTGGGAAATCAGGCTGAACGAGTAGCGTATAGGACCGACTGCACTCTCACGCTGACATCCCTGCCGTTTGCAGCGGCTCGTAGAAGTATGAGCCACTACCCTCCTCAAATACTACTGCTTACACAACGTTCAAGCGAGGGAACTCGACGCAAATTACAGCCCTGTGGTAATATCGGAGCTAGTATCAAAGGCCTATACTATCGGAACTATTCAACGACATTCCTCATCTTTTCAGGAAGGACTATATGAAGCAATGTATCTCAAACGTCTTGAAATGCTTGGCTTTAAGAGCTTTGCTTCACGTACTGTGCTCGAATTTAGCTCAGGTATCACGGCTGTCGTTGGACCAAATGGCTCTGGCAAATCAAACGTTGCCGATGCCATGCGCTGGGTTCTAGGCGAACAAAATATGCGCCAGCTACGTGGCAAGAAGAGCGAGGATATCATCTTTATCGGTGGACAAGGACGTGCGGCCCTTGGAATGGCTGAAGTCTCGTTGACACTGGACAACAGTACAGGCTGGGTTCCTTCCGAATACAGTGAAATTACAATAACTCGGCGCAGTTATCGCTCGGGTGAGAGCGAATATCTGATAAATAAGCAGAAAGTACGCTTGAAAGACGTCCTGCTGCTACTAGCTCAAGCGAGGATTGGGCATGACTCCTATACGGTTATTGGTCAGGGATCAATCGATACGGCCTTGAGTTTGCGTGCCGAAGAACGGCGCGGGTTATTTGAGGATGCCGCTGGCATCCGCCCATTTCAGGTGCAACGTGCAGATGCCGAAAACCGCCTCAAGCAGACAGAGCAAAATCTGGAACGGCTTCGCGATATTGTGAGCGAGATCGAGCCACGTCTGGCACCTCTGGCTGAACAGGCTCGCCGAGCTATCGAATTTGGACAACTGAATGCTGAACTGCAAGAGGTACTCTGCTCGTGGTATGCCTTGCAGTGGCGACGATTGCGAATACTGCGGGAACGTGCAGAATTGGATGAGCAAGAACAATCCCGCAAGGTTCTTCAGGTGGAATTGACACTCAAGACTCTGCAAGAGCAAGGAAATGCATTGCGTGCTAAGCGCCATCAGGCACAAACACGTATTGGTGAAGCTCGCAAGGCTTATAGCGAGGCAAATGACTTTGTTCAGAAAATAGAGCGTGAATTAGCTGTAAGTGAAGAGCGTGTAGTAGGACTAGAACGTCAGCACAACGATTTCCAGCAGGAAGAACGTCGGCTTCGCGAGCGCTTAATTGCCATACAAAAGCAGAACATTGATCTGGAGGAACAATGCGATCTGGCTGATGAAGCTCTGGATAATGGGGCCACAAACCTAGCCACGCTGGAAGCTCAGGTCGCCAAAGCACAAAAAGATTATGAGATGGATGAACGCCGTCTGCGTGGTGCACAAAGCAACCTTGTCCAGGTCCAAGCCCGCCTGGGCTCGACTCAAACTGAGCTTGGACGATTGCAGAAGCAACTTGGTGAGCGCAATCGTACGTTAGCAGCACGGCGCGATACCATTGCTCAGGCCCAACAATCATTGCGTACTATTGAGACACGTCTTGCCGAAGATCGTGCACGACTGGATACAGCACGTAATGAAGAGCAGCAAGTGGCACAGCGCAAGCAGAGCATAGCCAGAACCATTGCCGACGCACAACTGGAAATGGATCGACTCAAGACCACACTAGCCGAAGCAGAGCGCCACAAACGTAGCATCTCTGATCGCCTCAATATGCTCAAAAGTTGGAGGCAAAACCTGAGCGGATATAGTGATGGCGTCCGTACACTGTTACGAGCCCCAGCAGGGAAGCTTCGCGGCTTAATTGGTCCCGTGCCACAACTAGGTGTGGTTACTGCTGGAATGGAACTGGCTCTGGAGGCTGCTCTAGGGCCATACATGCAAGCCGTCGTTGTACAAACATTCGCAGATGCTCGACAATGCCTAGAGTATCTCCAGAGTACAAAGTCAGGGAAGGTAATGGTTCTCTGGCTAGAGCGCACAGAAGGGAATGAAGAACCAAGTGAAATAAGTACGATCCAAGAGCAAGTTGAAATTGCAGTCCTCCAGCGTTTCCTGGCAACTTCTCCTACCTTGGCTGCCAATATTCTAGGATTCGCTTGGCAGTTCGTCCAGTGTGAGCCACGCTACACCGCACTCTTTCGCAGGATGCTACGTGGTAGCGTCGTCGCACGCGCTATGCACTTCGCCAGTGAATTACTAGCCTGGACACTGCAACTGAGCATGTCATCCGATACCGATTTGCCTTTCACATCGGTTGTTACTCTCAAAGGAGAAGTGCTTCACGTCGATGGCTGGCTCACAGGCGGAGCAGGCAAAGATGGCGCTCAGCAAGGCTTGCTAGCATACGAACGTGAACTGCGCGAACTTCCTCAACAGTTAGAGAAGCAGACGGCACTGATCAATAAGATCAATGGCTTGATCAGCGAGATACAACGGGGACAGGAAGGGAGACGCGCTGAACAGACAACAATCGAGAAAGAACTGCAAAAGATTGTCAACCGTATCAATGATGTCAACAAAGCTGTCGGCAATTCACAACGAGAACTAGATCGTTTACAAACAGAAATACGGATGGCTGCTTCTGTCGAACAACAACTAGCTGCTGAGGTTGCTGGGCTAGAGCAAGAAGTACAAGCTGCCCAAGAACGTGTTCGTACACATGAAAAGTCCCAACGTGAGATGACTGGTCTGGTCGAAGAGTTGCAGATTGAGATGGAGGAGCGAGCTACAACTTTTCGTCGCCAGCAGGAGGAGCTTGGTCGCGCCCGGACAGCACTTGCGGTCAAACGCCAGGAGGCAAAGTCATTACGTCAACAGCTAGCAACCCAGCAGACACAGGCACAAGATTTAAAATCGCAGGTCAGCCAACAGGTGGCACGTATAAAAGATGCCGAACAACGCCACGAGATACTTCAGAAAACAATAACAGAACATCGCTCTGCCCTTGAAGTGGCCCATACCTGTGCGCAAGAATTGGTAGATCATCTACGGGTTGTCGAGAAACAAATTGCAGAAATCGATCAGCAGATCTCAGCACTGGAACAACAGCGTATACAAACACAGCAAAATCTGAGCCAACAAGAAACGATCTATCGCCGTCTGCTGCTAGAGAGCCAGCGAGCATGTGATGCAGCAGAGACATTACTTGTGCAATTACAAGAAGAGCTGGGCATCTCCGATCCAAAGGAGCTGACAAGCAGGGTCGAAGGGCAGGCAGAGGTGATAAATCGCGTTGGAGGACAGGCTGACACGATAAATCGCGTTGGAGGACAGGCTGACACGATAAATCGCGTTGGAGGACAGACGGACGCGATTTATCGGGTCCCTACCTCCTCTCCCGATAAATCGGGATCTGTGTCTAGTAGACATGCTGGAGTGACAAATACTGGAGAAACAGACGATCTCTCAAGCGAGGAAGGAGCACGGCTCAAGCGTTATCGCCGCCGGATTGAGATTTTACGTAACCGACTAAAAGTGATGGGCGGATGCGATACGAATGCACCTCAGCTCTATGAGGAGACAAAGACACGCTATGATTTTCTCTCCTCTCAGATTACTGATATGGACCAAGCCACCTCGCAATTACACTCAATCATTGAACAACTCGATCTCACGATGGCACGCCAGTTTGAACTAACCTTCCAGGCTGTCAACACACGCTTCCGTGAACATTTCACCACCCTCTTCAATGGCGGTACAGCACGCCTTGAACTGGTTGCAGCTAAAAGTAGCAATGAGATCTCACCAGCTCCTTCGAGCATGCCATCAGGCGTGGAAGTCATCGTACAGCCACCGGGCAAGAAGGTCCAAGATTTATCGCTACTTTCCGGTGGTGAGCGAGCACTGGTCTCTGCCGCACTCCTGTTTTCGCTGCTAGAGATCAATCCTCCACCCTTCTGTCTACTGGATGAGGTAGATGCTGCACTCGATGAATCAAATGTGACACGCTTCTGCGACATTCTGAAGCGCCTAGCACAGCAAACACAATTTATTGTGATTACTCACAATCGGGTAACCATGAGTGCTGCACAGGTAATCTATGGCACTTCTATGCGCGAGAGTGTCTCGCATATGCTCTCGCTGCGGCTGGAGGAGACTGCTGTTGCCGGGGATCGGTGACGATTGGCTCAATGTGGCCAAAGGCCCGGACAAATGGCAATGGCAGGTATGGACAGGATGGCCTTTCCTTCAAGAGAAAAAGATTTTACAAGCATTACCCTGCCCTTCGCCACTTTTAAGAGAGCAAAAGCCGTCTAGAGGTAAGCCTATTCGACCTTTGTGCTGGGATCAAGAAACTGCGTTAATTCTGAAAATTGATGGATCATGTAACTTGGCTTAGTAGACTGCAACAAGGTTATGGGATGAGCACCCCAACTAACAGCAATGGTATCCATTCCAATGGCATTTCCCATTTCGATATCAAATGTCGAGTCCCCAACCATCACAGCATCTGATTTGTCAATCTTGAGCTGATCAAGGGTATACAAGAGCATCTCTGGATGAGGTTTTTTGTGTGTCACCATATCATCGCCAACATAAAGGTCAAAATACTTGTCGATATGGAGATGCTGGCAGCTCAACAGTGCGAATTCTGTCTTCTTACTTGTTGCAATTGAGAGAAGAATATTCCCTCGTTTTAGCTTTTCTAGTGTTTCTACAACTTCAGGGAAAAGAAAGGTTTTCTGTACGAGGAACTCCCTATAACAAGCTCTATAATCTGAAACAAGTTTCTCATACATTGTCTCCATCATTGATTTACTGGTGAGTTTTTTAAATACATCCTTCAGGGAAAGACCCATAAAGTGGATAATCTGCTCTATTTCTGCAACAGGCAACTCATTCTGCGATAAAGCTTTTTGAAAGGCAGCAACCACGCATTCTTTTGTATCTCCTAATGTTCCATCAAAGTCGAAGACAAAAGCCTTATAGCTTTTTTGAATAAATTCTTTTTTTGCACTTATTATGTCACCAACCTCCTTGTAAACCCACATTCAGCAGAAGGATTGACAAAAAAAAGGATTTCCCGTAAGAAAAAACTACTCATCAACTATACCACCGAAGCAATCAGCTGTCAAAACAAGAGTTTGATAACAAGTTGCATCCCGTGGTAGAATCCTTGCGGTAGTCGTTAGTCAACGAGGGCAAATTTTTACCTGCAATCTCGATATCCGCAAGCTTGCTCAGGATGCCTTCTTCGCCTCTTCCTTGAAGGAGACTACTCATGGCGACTGAATCAAGACATTTTTGTGATCAGTGTGGAGCAGCCAATCGAAGTACGGGTAAATTTTGTGTGGCGTGTGGAAAGCCGCTGAGCATACATGCAGGCAAGGCCCAGTCTACTGCTACAGGCTTACTCACAAATACTACTCTATCAAAGCAACGCTATCGCGTCGTGCGCAAAATAGGCGAGGGAGGATTTAGCGCGGTCTACCTTGCTGAGGATGTCATGTTCAATGCAGCTCCCCGAGTGATAAAAGAAATGAGCATACAAGTGAATGGCTCACAACCACTCGATCCCCAGGAAGTTCAGCAGTCTATCGAGGCCTTCAAACAGGAAGCAATGTTGTTAGCAAGTCTAACGCATCCAAATCTGCCACGTATCTATGATCATTTTGAAGAACAACAGCGTTGGTACATGGTGATGGACTATATTGATGGGCAGACATTAGAGATGATGTTGAAAACTTCACCAGCAGGAAAACTGGAACTTCCTCTTGTCCTGCATATTGCTAACCAGCTATGCACTGTGTTGAATTACTTGCACACACGTCAGCCACCGATTATCTTCCGCGATTTAAAACCTGCTAATATCATGATCACCGAAGATGAGCACATTTACCTGATTGATTTCGGCATTGCACGTCTCTTCAAGACAGGACAGGCTAAAGACACCGTCGCACTTGGAACACCAGGCTACGCTGCCCCAGAACAGTTTGGCCGTGCTCAATCAACTGCTTTGACCGATATTTACGGCCTCGGTGCAACATTGCATCACCTGTTATCCGGGCGTGACCCCAGCAACGAGCCGTTTCAATTTCCACCACTTACTCTAGACCAGTACGCGGCAGGACCTGATCTGGCTGCACTCATCCAACGTATGGTCGCACTACAAAAAGACCTGCGCCCAGCCAGCATCCAGGAGATCAAACAGACACTACAAAAACTGCCTTCTGGAAATACCTCTACGCTTCAATCTAGTCAACTCAATGCTCCGTTACCGAGCCCCGCCAAATCCGTCACTGTAGCCTTATCAGGCGCTGACTACAGCAGTATTAGCTCCGCAATTAAGAATGTTCCAGAGAAAACACGCCTCCTCGTGCGTCCGGGTACCTATACAGAAAGCATCGTTCTCGATAAAAATATCGAGATTGTTGGCGACGGGCCACGTGAGCAGATCGTGCTTATAAGCAAAAATGCTAATTGTATTCACATAGCTACTGACTCGGCAGCAATAAGTGGAATGACCATATGCGGGTTAGCCCAAAACCATTTTGCTATAGATATTCCTTACGGTCGCTTCCATCTAAGTGATTGTATCGTGACTTGTGATGCACATACCAGTATAGGTATTCATAACAGCACAGCACAACCGCTCATCCAGCACTGTATTATTCGAGATGGAGGCCAAAGTGGGATATTTGTTTATGATCAGGGAGCAGGAGTTATTGAGAATTGCGAGATCTTTGCTAATAAGTTTGCAGGAGTTGAGGTCAAAACAGGAGGCAATCCGCTCATACGTCAATGTAAGATCCATAATATGCAACATAGTGGAATCTATGTGTATGAATATGGAAAAGGAACATTTGAAGACTGCGATCTCTTTGCTAATAAGTTTGCAGGAATTGAGATCAAAACAGGAGGCAAGCCGCTCATCCGTCGGTGTAAGATTTATGATGGACAAGCTAGTGGCATTTTAGTGCATGAGCAGGGAGAAGGGGCATTTGAAGACTGCGATCTCTTTGCTCATATGTTTGCAGGAATTTTGATCAAAACAGGAGGCAAGCCGTTCATACGCCAATGTAAGATCCATGATGGACAAGCTGGTGGCATTTTGCTGCATGAGCAGGGAGAAGGGACATTTGAAGACTGCGATCTCTTTGCTCATATGTTTGCAGGAACTTTGATCAAAACAGGAGGCAAGCCGCTCATACGCCAATGTAAGATCCATGATGGACAAGCTGGTGGCATTTTGCTGCATGACAGGGGGAAAGGAGTATTTGAAGACTGTGAGATCTTTGCTAATAAGTTAGCAGGAGTTTTGGTCAAAACAGAAGGCAATCCACTCATGCGTCGATGTAAGATCCATGATAAGCAACAGGTCGGCATCTATGTGCATGACAGGGGGAAAGGAACATTTGAAAACTGCGAAACATTTGCTAATGAAACTTCTGGTTTGTTTATTGGCAAAGATGCAGATTCGGTGGTGTGGCGACGTTGCAGATTCCGAGATGGAGAAAAGCTCGCGTGGCGGTGGAAAATCACTTGAAGGTGACAATTCCCAAAAAAACATAGGAACTGGTTTCCTAAGCGAAGGGTGGGCCCAGTAGGATTCGAACCTACGACCAATCAGTTATGAGCCGACTGCTCTAACCGCTGAGCTATGGGCCCTTGCGAGATACATTGTAACATATCTCAGCCCCACTGTGAATAGGCTAAACCAACCAAATTCTCACCAACCAAAGTTAGAACATTTATCTTTATGAAATTTTTATAGTAGAGCACCCGTTTTCCTGGACGCCTCACCTCAGAAATATGTTATAATAGTGACAATGGAGACAATAATGACAGTTACGCGAGGGAAAGCTCTCCTTGCCCCTGCCCCACCAAAAGGACACGCCATTCATCCCCAGATTTAAAGCAAGGGATTTTCTGGCATGGGCAGAGATAACTGAAACTCTCCTGCCAAAAACAAGAGACCTAGTAGCACACCCCGCGCTATGCAACATTGATGCGTGGCGCGGTCAACATTATCAGGGGAATATTTATGGTCAACGAAGTAACTATTTGTATCGGAGGCGAATCTGGCGAAGGAACCATCTCAGGAGGTGATATTCTTGCCCTAGCATCAGCCCGCTGGGGATATCACGTTTATACCTTCAGAACCTTCCCGGCTGAAATTCTCGGCGGGCCTTGCATGTTTCAAGTTCGTATTAGCAATCATCCAGTGAAGTCAATGGAAGACTACGCTGATGTGCTCATCTGCATGAATAAAGAAGCTTATGATCGCAATGTAGGCAAGCTACGCCATGGAGGAGTGCTCATCCACGATCCCTCCGACTTTACACCCCAAACGGGCGATTATATCACGTATGCTATCCCGTTTAATGAAATTGCCCGCAAACAAGTTAAGCTCTTTCAAACAAAAAATATGGTGGTGCTTGGCGCGATCTCCGGCTTGTTCGGACTTCCGCTCGAAGCCATTACTCAAGTCATGCAATCCAAACTCTCTAAGTCGCGTAAAGCAAATACCACTCTCATGGAGAAAAATTTGCTCGCACTGGAGATGACTAGAAACTACGTTAGCGAGCACATATCCAAAGCAGACCATTACCTGCTGGGTCCTGTCGAGAAGGCTGATCGTGTGGTGCTCAACGGGAATCAGGCAGTAGTCGCTGGCGCATTAGCTGCTCAGTGCCGATTCTTTGCTGGTTACCCGATCACACCCGCCAGTGACATTATGGAAGGTATGGCCAAAGAGCTTCCTCTGGTTGGCGGCACATTCCTGCAGACAGAAGATGAAATAGCGGCCCTTGCAGCCATCCTGGGCGCATCGTATGGTGGCGCACGTGCCATGACTGCAACATCTGGCCCTGGCCTCTCTTTGATGGCGGAACTGATTGGACTTGCATCGATGGCCGAATTGCCAGCAGTGATCATCGATGCCCAACGTGCAGGGCCCAGCACAGGCATGCCCACCAAAATGGAGCAATCAGACCTGAGCTTTGCACTTTATGCCGGACATGGTGATGCCCCACGCATGATTGTAGCTCCAGCCAATGTTGCTGACTGCTACAATCTCATGATTCTGGCATTCAATATGGCTGATCAGTATCAGATGCCAGTGCTCTTCCTTACCGATCAATCGCTAGCAGCACGAGTGGAAAGCATCGATCTCAGCCACTTTAAACCCGCAGAGATCCAGGAGCGCCAGCAGTATCATCCACGAACTCATACTGAAAATGGGAGCAATGGGGCAAGCAAAAATGAGAATGCCATTGTCAGCACCGGAGCTGTATTTCACACCTATTCTCGCTATGCATACACGGAAAGTGGTGTTTCGCCAATCAGCACACCTGGACCGGGTGCAGCTGTGTATACGGCCACTGGACTGGAACACGATGATTATGGTCATCCAAGGTATGACCCAGAGGATCATATAGCAATGACGCAGAAACGTTTCAGTAAGCTCAAAACGGCAGCTCAAGTATTACCAACTCCCAAGCGCTATGGGGATGAGAAAGCAACCATTGGCATCATCGGCTGGGGTTCAACTGAAGGAACGATTCAGGAGGCCGTAGATCGCGCACGCGCTAAGGGCCATCAAGTTGCATCGCTCCATCTGAAGATCTTATCACCCCTGCCTGATCAGACAATCTGCGATTTTATTGAGTCAGTACAGAAAGTGATTGTGCCAGAGTGCAATTACTCAGGTCAGCTTGCCAATTTGCTAAGCACGAAATATGGTTTGCAAGCCATACGTGTGAACAATTTTGGAGGAATTCCATTCACCACAGGTGAAATTCTACAGGCCATTGAGGAGGCTTCCTAATCATGATAGAAACAGTCATTAATCCTACACCAAAAGACTATAAGAGCAAAGTGAATCCGACGTGGTGTCCCGGCTGTGGCAATTATGGTGTACTCAATGCCGTCCTCCGTGGTATGGCAGAACTTAAACTGGCCCCTGATCAAACCGTAATTGTCTCAGGCATCGGCTGCTCAAGTCGCTTCCCACACTTTCTGAAAACTTTTGGTTTCCACAGTGTGCATGGTCGCGCTCTGCCAGTCGCTCAGGGATTAAAGATGGCCCGCCCTGACTTGAGAGTAATTGCAGTCGGTGGTGATGGCGACTTCTTTAGCATTGGTGCTGGGCACCTTGTTCATGCAGCATTACGTAATATTGATATCACGGTGATCGTGATGGATAACGAGATCTATGGCTTGACTAAGGGACAAACCTCCCCAACATCTCCCATAGGGCACGTAACCAAGTCCACACCCTATGGCTTGATGGCATCACAGTTCAACCCGATCTCTACTGCGCTGTCATTGAACGTAAGTTTCGTTGCACGTGGCTACTCGGCAAAACCGAAGGAGCTAACAGCTTTGATTGAACAGGGCGTAGAACATAAAGGGTTCTCCTTTATCCATGCACTTAGTCCCTGCCCAACATTCTATAAAACCTTCGACGCTTGGGATGCTGCCACAACATCTATTCCAGCTAACCATGATACCGCAGATCACGCCAAAGCCATGCTGCTAGCACTAGAAACAAAACAGTTGTTCACTGGCCTTTTCTATCGCGCTGAGCAGCCTACCATGGACCAGACGGCACATCAGCTCACTGAGCAAGCCAAACCATTTGATATCCAGCAGTACATAAAACGATATGCCTAGATAGCAAATATACAGGAGTTCTTCCGATAGTATTTGCTATTCGGAAGAACTCCTGTAACTTTCCTTGCAAATTTCAGGTCAGGAACCCCACGCCGTGATCAAGCCTCCTACTTCGAGGTGTAGGCTTCTATTTTCTGGAAAGCTAGACTATTTAACACTTACAACAGTAACATCGAAAATCAACGTTGCATTCGCAGGAATACTCCCCTGTGACTGATCGCCATAGGCCAATTCAGGAGGAATGATCAGACGGCGTGTGCCACCAGCTCTCATGCCAATCAACCCTTGATTCCAGCCTGTGATCACCTGCGCTTGCCCAAGCGGTGATACCGAGAATGGCTGTTTCCCATCATCATAGGAACTATCAAACTTCTGACCTCCTTGTACCCAGCCAGTATAGTACACATTCACTGTACTGCCACTCTTGGCAACTGGGCCAGTACCTTGCTTGATGTCGATATACTCAAGGCCACTGCAAAGTTTCTTCGGCGTTCCCTGCACCTGAGGAGGGCTGGCAGCAGGTGGCGTTGGAGAGTCAACAACAGGATTTGCAGTGGTCTGAGCTTGCCCATTAGTATTCTGGTTACCCAATAACTCTGTGCTAATGGCAAGGGTGCAAGCCTCGGCAGTAGCAGCGGCATGCAGATTTGCGGTCTGTGCAGTAGCAGTTGCATGGAGGTTTGCGGTCTGTGCAGTAGCAGTTGCATGCAGCATGTTAGTGGCAGCAACTTCAGCGGTGTAACGTTGGAACTGCCAGACGGCTAGGCTCGCCAATCCGACAAGCAGGACTACTCCCAATATACTCATCACAATTCTTCGGCGACGCTGCCGACGCATTTGACGTTGCAAACGTTCCTGCTGGCGCCGCCCCGGGCGGCTACGTCTCTGATCTAGAGCTGATTGTTCTTTCTTAGCTGTCTGCGACACGACAATAACATCTCCTCTTCATTGAAAATAATCAATCAAAGCGTTTCTAAGAGAAATCGAAGTAGGTTGAGGTTACCATCATTTCGCTTTTCTGGCAAGACCATACGGTATCTATATCTTCCATGCCTAAAGACATGGAAGATATGCTTATTCTGCTCTCCCTACCTTGACAGAGCATGTTAGAATAAACGCATAAGCTTTCCTGTTAGGAAAATGATTTCCAGAGCAACGGTTGCTTGTGATGTTAACAAAAAAGGTCGCTTAAGTTTTGATTGGTAGAAAAGCTAGGATATCAGCCTCCCTTGATAGGGAGCAGCAGGCCAAACCATTCTATCAGCATTTCAAAATACAGCGTGCAGCATTCCTAGCCCATCTCCAGGGAGATATAACACAGGCAGAGCGCGATATCTATGGCTCACTTGTGCTTAACCGACTGATGTTCCTCTCTTTTCTCCAGGCCGCAGGGTTCCTTGACGGCGACTCTCATTATCTAGCAACCCGGCTAGAGATGACACAACACCTCTATGGCCCCAATACCTTTTACCAGCGTTTCCTCTTACCTCTCTTTCACCAAGAATTGAATACACCGATACATTCTCATGAACTTACTGATCTTTTGGTTGGATTCCCTACGTGCATCATAGTCTATTCCAAGCTTGTACTATAGAACAGATGCATCCAAGCCTCACTATTCCTGACGAAGCATTTGCTGATATTTTTAATTTTTTTGACATCTATCAATGGCGAATGAATAAAATTGATACAAAAAATCAAAATGTGCTTTACCCCTCCATTTTGGGAACTCTATTTGAGCAATATGTCAACCAACAACAGATGGGTGCCTACTATACAAAAAAAGACATCACTGGATATATTGCACAAAATACAATATTGCCCTCTTTCTTTGACAGAGTCATGCACATCCACCAGCATAGCAAGCTATGGCATCTCTTACAAGAAGATCCCAACCGTTATATCTACGATGCCATCAAATGTGAGAATTATCTGCCCGGCGAGACGTCACAAGAGTATCATGCTAGATGCAACTATTACACGACACTACAGAGAAAGATTGCCACAGGTCAGATCACGGAGATTGACGATCTGATTACTTTTAATCTCGATATCTGCCAGTTGAGCACAGATGCCATCCGCCAGATTGAGGACCCAACAAGCCTACAGCACTGCTATGAACAATTACAGCAAATGACAATCCTCGATCCCACCAGTGGTGCAGGAGCATTCCTCTTCGCAGCTATCGAGACTCTGACCACCATGTACGAGGCCTGTCTCGAGCGCATGCAAACTATCCCGCAAGCCGATGAGTTTCAAACACATCTGACCAAAGTCCAGCAGTATCCTAACCAGCACTTCTTTATTCTCAGATCCATCATAGAGTACAATCTCTATGGTGTCGATATTATGGAGGAAGCAGTCGAACTTTGCTTGCTGCGCCTATTCCTCCAACTGATTACTACCATTGAACGAGTTGAAGATCTGGCTCTATTGCCACATATCAATCATCATATCCATATTGGCAATATTTTGAGCGCGTTGAGCATAAACAAACAAAATGAATCTGGCAGTATAGATAGCATTTCAGCGAATAAACCATTTGGTTGGCAAGTTGCTTTCAAGCAAGTACTTTCCAATAGAGGATTTACTGTCATCATCGGTAATCCACCGTATGTCGAGTACACAGATAAGGCGTTCCCCTATACCCTACATGATTTTGTGACGTTACCATGTGCGAATTTGTATCCCTGCGTGGTTGAACGCAGCCGACAACTCCTTGCACCAGAGGGACGTGCAGGAATGATTTTACCGCTAGCAGCATTTGCAACACGTAATATGATACCTTTCATTGAGAGCTTTCGACGCTGGTTTCCCTGTAGCTGGCTTTCTTTCTACCATTTTCGCCCTTCGATGCTATTTTCAGGAGACAAAATTGCTAGCATTCCTACAGCCATTTATCTGGCCAAGACACAAGGGACAGAGCAGCGTTTCAGCACACATGTGATGAAGTGGTCACAGGAGCAGCGCCATCTGCTCTTCTCACGCCTGAGCTATTGCCGGATCACTGCCCCTGACGATCCCGATAACAAACACTACTATCCCAAGTTTGGTCATCCACTGGAAAATGAGATTATGGCGAAGATCCTACGCCACCAGAAGATCAGTACATACCTAGCAGAGAAGCCAAACCAGAATAGCATGTTTTATCGTTCCGCTGGAGGACTTTACTGGAAGGTCTTTGTCAATTTCGTCTGGCCATATGAGACAACCTCTAATAAACAGTGTTCCTTCCAAGAAGAGTACAAGCGGGACGTGTTTATCACCTTACTGAATAGTTCACTATTCTGGTGGTATTATACGGTCACATTCGATACTTTCAACCTGAAGGATTATATGATCTTCGGCTTTCGCTTTTCATATCCCAAAGACCATGTTGTGATTAATGCACTTGAACAGTTATGCCATCAACTCATGGAAGATTTTCAGCGATATGCACGACATTTCAAGCGAGGCAAAACTGGAAGCTATACGATCTATGCCAGGAAATCAAAGGCCATTATCGATGAGATAGACCGTGTTCTTGCTCACTATTACGGCTTTACCGCTGAAGAGTTGGATTTCATTATCAACTATGACAGAAAGTATCGCACAGGATCAGATAAATCCTAAGTAAGTGCCAATGAGGCCGCCGTTCCAGCAAATTTTGCGTCTGATGTCACTTTTGATCTTCCTCCGAGCTACTGAGCTGGTCACGAAGAACAGCATGTGGCAAGTTCAGTAAGGCATCCTCGACACGTTGACGATGCTTGGGGAGCGTATTGGCTGGCAAATTATCAGTAGAAAAATAGCAACACGTGCGAGACTCCTCAGTTGCAGTCAAGACACCCCCCACAGCTCGGCAATTGAAAGTCAACACAACCTCTTGCTTTTGCGGCTTCGAATAGACACCAACCAAGTAGTTAACTTCTACCTCTAAGCCAGTCTCTTCTCGTACCTCGCGACGTACCGCTTGCTCAACCGTCTCACTATGTTCCATGCCTCCGCCGGGGAGATTCCACCAGTCAATATCACGACGACGCGCCAGCAATACACGCTGATCCTCATCAAAGATCAGTGCAAAAACTCCTATACGGAACGGAGCGGAATTTCCCGACCAATTTGCATTTATCATGTTTCACCCTCTCAACACTAAAAATTCTATACTATAACAAAAGATATTATAGTAGAGTGCTAAAGTATGTGATTTACAGATTACCATTTTTAGATCTCGATCGCAATGCACCCAAAAATGAGGAAGGTTTTGCAAGAGAGATCAGCGGTTAAATTTTGAAACTAAGCAACTGTGTGAAACGTAACTCTACACGGGAAATGGTACAATAGAACTAGTCAGTAATCTATGTACGCAAAGGATAAGCACACGAAAGGATTGCACCCATGAATAAATTTGTAAAGGGTATGCTAGTTGGCATTGGTATTGGTCTGCTTATAGCTCCAATGAAAGGCGAAGAGACACGTAGGAAATTTGGCGAGCGCATCCAGCAATTGAGAGCCTATCTACCAGAAGGGGATCAATTGGACTCATACAAACAACAGATCTCTGGACGTGTTTCTCAGACGACAGAATTCATTGAAAGGCTACGCTCAACAAGCAGCCTCAACGGTAAAGTCCGGTGCGAAAAGCACTGTTAGCAATCTAAGCGGGATTGCTCAGAGTGCCACCTCAATAACCAAGCAAACAGGCAAGGATATCACTGATACCACGAGAGAGACGGTTAAAACTGATACCAATGTCTAGTTTTCAGGCACCAAAAGAGCATGGCTCTGTATAATAGCTATGCTCTTTTGTTTACTATTACACAAAAAAAACACAGCAAGCCGTTGTGGTTTAAACACAGGCGAATATGCAGGTTTTTTCGCAGCTTGAGCCGAAAGCCCGGTAGGTAATTTCCATTGTTACATCTTTGAATATGCTACGTTATAGTACAGTAGACGATGATCTGCGAACTATTTACACCTGAAAGGGTTATTCACTATGGACGCGATGATTGGCAGGTACCGAGCCTGTATGGAACCGACAGGACTTGTCCTCAGACATGCAACAGGGATCAGCTTTGACTTGACCACTGATGAAACTCTAGGGCTGCTGAATTTCTTGAATGCTTATCATCAAACACTGCTTGCTCTCCAGGAACGCGATCAGGAACGGCATACAGAGCCACGCATGGAGAGAATTGTTATACATAAAGATAATTAAGCGGCCATTGCTTCCCCGCGTTAGCCAGCAACCCCACACATTTCTGCGTGGGATAGTGCACCATGAGAGGATTGTCCTCCCCCTCCCAACCCACAAAGCCGAGCTGTCAAGCAAAGGCTAGCTTTTTGGGACTATAATGTGTTGATCACTTGAGAAAACAAGGGGAACCAGGGATGGATAAACCACAACATGTTATGGATGTTCAACCAGACTATCGTGGGCAAGCCTTCACTTCAGACCTGACAGGCCAAGAATTCTGGCTTGTTCTTGATAAAGGCTTTATGCCACTCGGGATAGTCATGGGAAACTGTGTCTATTCGATGGGTGCACTTCATCACTTAGTCACCAATGCTAAAGGCACCCTCCGTGGCGAACTGAAAGAGTACTCTGAGGCAATGTACCAAGCTCGCAGTCTGGCACTCGCCCGCATGCAATTTGAAGCTGACCAGATGGGAGCTGATGGCGTCATTGGCGTTGATTTGAAACTCGAAATGATGCACGACAACGAATGGATGGAAGTTACCGCTATTGGAACTGCCGTGCGCTATATCGGGGGAAACCATAATATCCCACCAACCGGGAAGGGTCGAGTTGTGATTCCAACCAGCTAGGGGAGACTTTAAGGAGTACGAAAATGCCAAAAGTCGAGTTCTTGTATTGGGCCGATTGCCCCAGCTATGAGCGTGCGCTGGCACTTCTGCAAGAAGTGATGACAACAGAACAGATTGAGGCTCCCATTGAAATTGTTGAGGTAAAGACTGAAGCTGAAGCACAGCAATATCAGTTTTTTGGCTCTCCCACTATTCGTATCAATGGAACAGACATTGCTCCACTAACCGAGTACAGTGTCCAGCCAAGCCTCACTTGCAGGGCATATCGGCGCGCCGATGGCCGTATTTCTCCTCTCCCTCCACGTGAGCTTATTGTCACAGCCTTTCGTCAGACTTCTACTGGAGAAGTCAGGAGAGGGACATAAATACCCTTTCTGTTCGATGAATACATAATAAAAAAGGAAAGACATACCATGACGAATTTGAAAATGGTGATACAGCCCTTGACTTTACACTGCCAGCTACCGATGGCAAAGTGAACACGCTCTACGAGGCTTTCAAAAATTCCAGAGCAGTTGTCGTCGTTTTCACTTGCAATCACTGCCCATATGCAATAGCATGGGAAGATCGTATTAACACTATCGCCCGTGACTATGCCGCACAGGGTGTACGTCTATTCGCAATTAACTCGAACAATGCTGCAACGCATCCTGCCGACAGCTTCGAGAACATGGTAAAGCTAGCAAGTGAAAAGCATTTTGTGTTCCCCTATCTTCACGATGAAAGCCAGAGCGTTGCCCGCTCCTATGGTGCCGAGCGTACTCCAGAAACTCTTCATCTTCGATGCTGCCAAGACACTACGCTATCATGGAGCACCCGATGATAACTATGAAGATGAGCATGCTGTCAAGCACCATTATGCCAGGGAAGCTCTCGATGCCATCCTCGCAGGGAAAGAACTTGCTCGATCCGAGACAAGACCCGTTGGCTGCACCATCAAATGGAAACCATAGCAGCCAACATCCTAAGACGTGAGGACTAACGCGTGTGTGGATCGGACGAGATCCACCAGCCAAGATTGAAATCGAAATGGCGCAGTTGTCATTCGTATGAATTTAATAAAAACAAGCCAACCCCAAGGTTCCTCCCAAGATCATGACCAGAAGGAGCCTTGGGGCTTTGTTAAAATTGTCCCTCTTTTCCCCTTTCGTTTACCCATGTTAGCAATTAGGCTATGCTATGAAGGAGTTTCCTATGGAAAAAAATCTTAATTCCTCTCTATTGCGTGGCGTTTTTAGGTCAACGCTAGAAAAGCCAGACCGTGCACTCTATCCTACTATTAACTGGGAAAAGATCCTACCTTACCTTACGAAAATAGTTATTTGGCTACGGTCTCACAAATGGCTTCTCTTCCTTGGTATAACTAGTGAATTTGTGTATTTTTTCTATCTTTCACATGATTTTCCTGTAATACGCTACTCCCTAGAACTAACAGATATGGGAGCATTGAACAAATATTCTCATTACGGCTTCTTTAAATTCTTGATTGCCTTCACCTTTCTCTTTATCCTGTTTGGCTTTGCTTGGTGGGAAACACGCAAATTTCACGACCGCGCCACCCTCTGGACTATTCTCAGCTTTAGCAGCATTTTCGCACTAACAACCATCTTTGTCTATCCCGTTACTGCTATTGATATATTTAACTATATTGTACAAAGCCTAGTCCTAGTGCAATATGGAGCCAACCCGATGATTACTCCCCCATCTCACTTTCCTTCAGATCCCCTGATGCAACTGGCGGGAGGCTTTATAAATGAACCATCACCCTACGGACCACTTGCCCAAGTTATTCAAGCCGCACTAGTAGCAATCGGAGGTAGGAATATTCTTTTTTCACTTTTCCTTCTCAAATTCTCATTTTCTGCCATGCTAATTGCTGAGGCATTCTTTATCTACAAGATGCTTTCCCATATTGCCCCCAATCTTGCACTTCCTAGTACACTCGCTCTAGCCTGGAATCCATTTGCGCTCTTCGAGTATTCCGCCAACGGCCACAATGATATCGCTATGACACTCTTTATCATTCTGGCAGCATTCGCACTGATGAAAGAGCATCACATCTGGGCTTTGATGCTGATCACAGCTTCTGCCTTGATCAAATTCTCTTCCCTACCACTTATTCCACTTTTTTTTATCTATAGTTTTACTCATCAGCCAACAATAAAAAAATGCATATTCTACAGTATAGTATCTATTATAGGATCTTCGTCAATAGTTCTTACTATCTGTGCATACTTCTGGACAGGACCAGACACGCTTATGTACCTCCTGAATGTAACTCAAAATAGGCTCTATTCGTTCAGTATGTTCGTGCAAGACTTTTCGTCGAATTACATTTCATTTAATGACGCCGAACTGATAGGATGGGTTCTCTTCACTATTTGCTTTATATATGCAGTGTGGCTTTCCTCAAGGGATTTCTCGTCCATACTGAAGGGTTGTGCTATTACGATGTTTGCTTTGCTAGCATTTAGTGCAACATATGTCCAGGTATGGTACTTGATCTGGCCCCTTACACTTGCTCTACTCATTCCACGAACTGAGGTACCACCAGCCGCCATCCTCCTCTCCTACGGGGGTATCTTAGTAGAACTCGTTCACACGTATATATTTCCATGGGGAACACTTTATAACCCAAGTTCATTTGCCATTGTCAATAGCATGGCCTACTTTGTTATCTTCGTCCCACCCATGCTGCTCTCATTTGCTTTCCAGCTCAGACAAATTTTAAGGAAATTATAAGCTTTCTGATAAGCATTGACGAAGAGATTTTTGACCCTCTATCCCCCTAGATTATGTCCTACTCACCAGATATTATTTGTTTGTCCCCTATTTTTTAGGGAGAAGAGAGAAAAGACACTCTGTTTCCATTTTGACCCATTTGCCCTGGCAGTTCATGGATACTTTTCTTATTTGCCTGCACTATCCATTATTGCCTGCAGGTTAACTTTATTAAAGCAAAAACAGTATCTAACACCCATATTAGGATAAAGCAGAAGGAGCCTTTAATGGAGAAAAGGATGAGTTATTTCACTATACACCATAGTATCAGATTACCATTGGCAAAGGTAGCCAATCTAGAGTCCTTCACTGCGAAAAGAGAAAACGTGGCATTCTGTCTTACAAAATTGGCCGCTCTGGTACGATCTCATACATGGCTCTTTCTGCTCGGCATGATCAGTGAACTCGTATACATTTTGTATCTTTTACGCTCTTTCCCATTGTTGCGCTACTTTCAAAATTCCCAAACTGATTTAGGAGGTATCACCGGATACTCTCAGGCAGCCTTTCTGACATTTATACTCGTCTTCGGCTTCCTCTTTGTCGCATTTGGCCTAGCTTGGTGGGAAGCCCATAGCCATCAAGACCGTACTACTCTGTGGATAATTCTGAGCTTTGGTAGCATTTTCTCGTTAACAACGACCTTCGTCTATCCCATTAATGCTCTTGACCTCTTCTTCTATGTTGCACGTAGCCTGATCCTGGTGCAATACCACCACAACCCCATGGTTACCCCACCAGCTCAGTTTATGCATGATCCCCTGATAAGGCAGCTGGCAATACTTATTATTCAATTACCATCACCTTACGGTCCCCTCGCCCAGGTTATTCAAGCTTTGCCACTAGTAATAGCAGGAAGAAATGTTCTCGCTGCACTTTTAATTTTTAAATTATTATTCTCTTCTATAATTATAATTTGTGCGTTTTTTGTCTATAAAATTCTTTTACAGATCGCCCCTAAGTCTGCTCTCTCTGGAGCACTCGCACTGGCATGGAATCCTTTTATACTTCTCGAGTATTCTGCCAATAGCCACAATGATATCGTTATGGTGCTCTTTGTCATCTTGGCAATATTTGCACTGGTCAAAGAGCGCCATGTTTGGGCCATGACGCTTATCACTACTTCTCTCTTGATTAAATTTGCTACTCTCGTGGTCATTCCGCTCTTTTTCATCTATAGCTTTACGCAACAACCAACCAAGAAAACACGCGTCACATACACTATAAAAGCTATTATTGTCTTCTTATCAGTCATAATTGACAGCTTTGCACTCTTCTGGAATGGACCCCAAACACTCCAGCGCTCCTTTACTCAAACTCAGGGTTATCTTTACTCGTTTAGCATATTTGTAGTAGATTTCTTCTCTGGAAGACTCTCTTATAGTCAGGGTAAACTGACTGGATGGGTTCTCTTCGGAACCTGCTTTCTTCTTGCCTTGTGGCTTTCTTCAAGAGGGATCTCAAACCTGCTGAAAGGCTGTTTTATTACGATGTTTGCTTTGCTAGCATTTGGTAGCTCATTCATCCAGCCATGGTACTTTGTCTGGCCCTTTGTGTTTGCTATACTCATCCCAAGCGTCTCGGTATCACTAGCTTGCTTCCTCCTCGTCTATGCTGCTACTCTGGCTGAGCTTGTCCACGCTTATATATTTCCATGGTCGGGATCTCAGTATAATAATATATTCATCATCGCTAACAGCATCACCTACCTTACTATCTTTCTTCCACCTGCATTACTCTTGTTATCCTCTCGCTTCAAACTGATCCTTATACAAAGACATTCTTCTTTTAAGGAGAGCTGCTCATCATGGTAAAGAAAAAGATTGCATGGAAAGAGGCTCTTTGGGTCTTCGGTCTCAGCCGTCTTTCCATCATCTTGATTTCATACAAAAGCGTTATTCTCTTCCCTATTAATAATGCTCATATACCTCCTTATATTGTAATAAGCAACTGCTCTACCAATATCCAACAATGTTTCTTGCAGAGCTGGTGGCGTTGGGATGCAGTTCACTATATAGAGGTGGCTTATAATGGCTATCATTATGATCTATGGAATACAGCTTTCTTTCCGCTTTTCCCACTATTAATGCGTAGTCTAGGAACTCTCTTGGGAGGATCGATCACCGCTGACTATACCGCAGGACTCATCCTTGCCAATAGCTGTTTCTATGGGGCTTTGGTCTTATTTTATCACTTGGTCTGCGAGGATTTTGATCATGACATTGCAAAAAAGGCTCTTTTCTATCTGGCTCTTGCCCCATATGCGATTTTCTTTTTTACTGCCTATACAGAATCGCTCTTCTTGCTACTGAGTCTTGGAGTCTTCTTCTTTTTGCGCCGTGGGAGACCATTGGACTGGTGGCTCGCAGGCTTGTGCGGCTTTCTAGCCACTCTTACACGTCCAACAGGAATTATACTTTTGGTGCCTTTTATAACATTTATTTTTGAAAAATTTGGTATACACACTTTTATAACACGAGAGAACTGGCGACAAAAACTCAATGCCATCTTGTCTATGGTTCTCATTCCTTCCGGACTACTGATCTATATGCTCTACCTTTGGAAAAGTTTTGGCAACCCATGGCTTTTCAGTATTGAGGAAACACGTGTCTGGTTTCGCTATATATCTTTTCCATGGTTGGGAATCTTTTATTGTATAAAAGCACTTTCCGTATCACCTTTTTTATTTCAGCGGAATCTATCGGACCTCTTATTCACGCTTATACCGTTAGGAATTCTCATTATAGGATGGAAGCATTTGCCTTTACATTATACATTATTCTCCCTAGTAATGATACTATATGTCCTGTGCTATCCTGTGCTTGATCAACAGAATCCAGACTTGACGCACATACCACTGACGTCAGTTCCACGATATTTGCTGGTTGTGTTTCCCATCTTTATACTCCTTGGACAATGGAGCAAACATCCTCGCCTTGCCCAGATACTGATCACAACCTCTCTGATCCTGTTTGGCCTGAATATTGTCCTTTTCGTTACCCAGAATTGGGTGGCCTGATATTTTCGTTCCCCCTCATAGGAAACCTGCCACGATCTGGGGGTAAATTTGGCCGCACTGGTACGATCTCTCATACATGGCTCTTTTTACGATGGATTGCATTGCAAAGAGGAGAACAATTCATTATGTTAAAGCAAAAAGTCGCATGGAAAGAGGCTCTCTGGGCCTTTAGCATCAGTCGCCTACTCATTCTCTTAATTTCACTTAAGAGTGTGGTTATCTTTCCCATTAATAACAATTATCTACATGCTTATATTGTAACAAGAAACTGCTCCACTGATATCCGCTGTTTCTTGCAGAGCTGGTGGCGCTGGGATGCAGTTCATTACGTAGATATTGCTTATTATGGCTACCGACATGATACTATATGGAATACAGCTTTCTTTCCGCTCTTTCCACTATTGATGCATAGTCTAGGAACTCTCTTGGGAGGATCAATCACCGCTAACTATACCGCAGGACTTATCCTTGCCAATATCTGTTTCTATGGAGCTTTGGTGTTATTTTATCACTTGGTCTGCAAGGATTTTGATCATGGCATTGCAAAAAAGGCTCTCTTCTATCTGGCTCTTGCCCCATATGCGGTTTTCTTTTTTACTGCCTATACAGAATCGCTCTTCCTGCTGCTGAGCCTCGGAGTCTTCTCCTTTTTGCGCCGTGGGAAACCATTGGACTGGTGGCTCGCAGGCTTGTGCGGCTTTTTAGCCACTCTTACACGTCCAACAGGAATTATGCTCTTATTACCTTCTGTAACATTTATTTTTGAAAAATTTGGTATACACACTTTTATAACACGAGAGAACTGGCGACAAAAACTCAATGCCATCTTGTCTATGGTTCTCATTCCTTCCGGACTGCTGATCTATATGCTCTACCTGTGGAAAAGTTTTGGCAACCCACGGCTTTTCAATATTGAGGAAACACGTGCTCGGTCACGTTATGCATCTTTTCCTTGGATAGGATTATTTTATGCTATAAAAGCACTTTTTGTATCGCCTCTTTTATTTCAGCAGAATCTAGCAGACCTCTTCTTTACACTTATGCCATTAGCAATTCTCATTATAGGATGGAAACATTTGCCTTTACATTATACATTATTCTCCCTAGTAATGATACTATATGTCCTGTGCTATCCTGTGCTTGATCAACAGAATCCAGACTTGATGCACATACCACTGGCGTCGGTTCCACGATATTTGCTGGTTGTGTTTCCCATCTTTATACTCCTTGGACAATGGAGCAAACATCCTCGCCTTGCCCAGATCTTGACCACAACCTCTCTCATCTTGTTCGGCATGAATATTATCCTCTTCGTCACCCAGAATTGGGTAGCCTGATATTCGAGTTTCCCCTCACACGACGCCTAACCGTCGCCAACAATTTGGCACGGATTGCAGCGGGCTCAAGCCCTTTCCTAACGCAAGTTGGTATCTGGTATAATAGCTGGGGTAAACAAGCCATAGATAGAGACAAGATGAGAGAAAAACTATGCGTATCCGAAACTTTCGACCAGAGGATATACCAACACTCATAGGTATCCAGCAAGCTGCTGCACAGGTCGACAACAGCGTAAAGATGAGTGAAGAAGAACTTGCAATCTGGCACCTAGCAGAGACAGCTGATCCACTATCAAATGCTTTCGTGATCACCGATGATGATGACGAACTGAATACCTGGGGTCAGGCTGGTACACTGGAGGGCATAGAGGGCGAAATTGTTGGCTATACCATTATTCAATTGTACCGCGATCGGAAGGCTTATCATTTGCACAGTCAGGGAACGGTGCATCCCGAGCACAGGCACAAAAACGCTGGACGAGCATTGCTGATCTGCGCTCTGAACCGGGCACGATTGATCGCAGCCGAATTTGAGTTTGAGGCAGAGCAAGCTGGTATCCCCATCTATTTTGAAGCCTGGTTGCCTATTAACAATCCAGCCTCTGATCGCTTGGCTACCAAGTGTGATATGCTACCGACAAGCGAGCAGGCACCGGAGGGTATGAGGCTATACCGACGCAATTTATGGCTATAAGGAAGGGGCCAAATGACAGAATATACGCATATTACCGTCAACTATAGTTTCCGCAACAAGATTGCAACCATTACATTGCGTCGTCCCAACGTACATAACGCCCTCAATGCTCAGCTCATACAGGATCTCACTAGTGCATTTACAGCACTGGCTAGCAATGAGCAACTACATGGAGTGGTACTTGCGGCAGATGGCCAATCTTTCAGCGCGGGAGCTGACATTCAAATGATGAAGGAGGCAATCAGCTTCAGCGAGGAAGAGAATCGCCAAGATTCTCTGCGGCTAGCTACTCTATTAGACACCATCTATACATTCCCTTGTCCCGTTGTAGCACGTGTGCAAGGTGCAGCAATCGGCGGTGGCATTGGACTAGTTGCGGCTTGCGATATCGCCATCGCTTCCGAGAATGCTCGTTTCGCCTTTAGCGAAGTCAAACTCGGCCTTGCTCCTGCAGTCATCTCGCCCTATGTGGTTCGTAAGATTGGTGAGACGCACGCACGTGCTCTCTTTGTGACCGGGAAAAGCTTTGGTGCAACTCACGCTCAAGCCATTGGCCTTGTCCATACAGTTGTTTCACCAGAACACTTAGACGAAACGCTACAAGATGTACTCCACGAGTTAGAGAGCGGTGCCCCACAGGCCATACGATCTTGCAAGTCACTTGCTTTGGCTATAGGAAAGATGGATAAAGAGCAGGCACGTAGCTACACGAGCAAGCTGATCACACGATTGCGCGTTAGCGAGGAAGGACAGGAGGGACTGAGTGCATTTCTGGAGAAACGCCAGCCACGTTGGGGAAACCAACAATAGTTAATTTGATATGAAAACATGGTCAAACGCGGGCTTTTTGAGGGCTATTTGATATTGGTTGATTTATCTTATATCTGCTCTCTAAAAAGTTGTGGCAACTAGGGACTACAACACTTCTGCATCGATGCATCTATCATAAATAGTCAAGACGTCGTTGTCAAGAGGTAAATCCAAAAATCCGGAACTTCTAACGTTCTTGTGTACTTGATAAGCAGTTTGATATGTCCCCCGCTAAGTGCTATAATTGGCAGAAAGTCTTCTGAGAAACTTTCGTAAGTAGGTTCTACCTTGTTCAACAAAATTTTAATTGCTAATCGGGGAGAAATCGCTGTACGTATCATGACGACATGCCGCGAAATGGATATACGCACCGTCGCAGTGTACTCAGAAGCTGATTGTAATGCTCTTCACGTTCGTCAGGCAGATGAAGCCTACTACATTGGTCCCGCGCCCGCAGCACAAAGTTACCTCCTAATAAACACAATCATAGATATAGCCCGGCAAAGTGGTGCGCAAGCCATTCACCCCGGCTATGGGTTCCTCTCGGAGAATGAGGAGTTTGTCGAAGCATGTGAGCAGGCTGGCATTGTTTTTATTGGCCCACCAATCCACGCTATGCGGCTGATGGGCTCAAAGATTGCTGCCAAACGTCTAGCAAACTCTGTAGGAGTACTAACAGTTCCCGGGTACAATGGAGAAAGCCAGGACGATGAGATCTTGCAACATGAGGCACGACAGATCGGTTTTCCCCTGCTAATCAAGGCATCAGCTGGTGGTGGTGGAAAGGGCATGCGTGCAGTCTCTACCGAGGATAACTTTCTCGCAGAGCTAGCAGGCGCACGGCGCGAAGCTCGTGCCGCATTTGGTGATGAGACGGTTTTCCTTGAGCGACTCATCCAAAGACCACGCCATATCGAGATCCAGATTTCTGGGAGATGCACATGGTAATCTCATTCACTTGGGAGAACGGGAGTGCTCAATCCAGCGTCGTCATCAAAAGATCGTTGAGGAAAGTCCCTCAGTTGCCATCAGTCCAACTCTGCGAGCACAAATGGGGGATGCTGCGCTGCGTATTGCTAGAGCCTCTGGCTATATGAATGCCGGTACCATCGAATTTATGCTCGATGAAGAGCGACGCTTCTATTTTCTGGAGATGAATACACGCCTGCAGGTAGAACACCCAGTAACTGAGCAGGTCACTGGTCTAGATCTGGTACGCCATCAACTCCGCATTGCCGCTGGCGAAGTCCTCGGCATCACACAGGAACAGATCAATCAACGCGGACATGCCATCGAGGTCCGCATTTATGCAGAAGATCCACAGCAACAGTTTCTGCCCTCTACAGGTACTCTCACACACTTCGTCAAACCTTCTAGCCCCGGTATACGCATCGATAGTGGAATTGAAAGCGGGAATGAGATCACTCCATATTATGATCCTATGATCGCCAAGCTGATCGTGTACGGAGAAAATCGCCCAGCGGCCATCGCACGCTTACAAAAAGCACTTGAACAATGCGCCATCTTCGGCGTCACTACTAATATCCCTCTGCTCCACGCTATCAGCATCCATCCAGCATTCAAGAGTGGAGATACTTCCACAAATTTCCTGGAAGAGTACAAGCTCACAAGTACTTCCCTACAGGATACGCCTCCTCCCGACGTAGTCTTAATGGCAGCAGCGCTATCGGACCTCAAACAGGAAATCGCCACGCGGTCCCTTCCTACCACAGCCGCTCATCCAAAAGAGCATAATCCCTGGCTCACGTTAGGACCATGGCGGATGGTTGGAGAAGCATGGCAAATCACATACCAATATCACTCTCATTCCTACAAACTTGCACTTCAACCAATACGTGATAAAGTTGATAAATGGGCGATCAAGATCAACACCAATCCTAGCCTCGAAGCGACGAGAATACTTTACAACGATGCACTTGTTCATTTCAGGCTCGGCGCTAATCAGATACATGCATATGTCCAGCAGCAAAACGGTGAAACTCAGGTCATGCTGGCTGGGAAAATCCATCATCTGCAACGGCGCCAACCACCTGACATACATGCAGTTGCCCATAGTGATAGAGCAACACACACCCAAAAAACGCTAATTGCTCCCATGGCAGGCACAATCGTCAAAGTACTGGTAAGCGACGGGACAACTGTAGAATCACACCAAGTATTGATGATTCTCAATGCCATGAAAATGGAACATGCTATCACAGCTCCTCATGCAGGCAAAGTACGCCATATTTTTTACCAGGAAGGCGCTGTAGTCAGAGGAGGAGCTGTGCTGGCCGAAATAGAATAGGAAGGAAAATTACAATTATGCAGATCGGTTTTATTGGAATTGGCATCATGGGTCGACCAATGACGCTCAACCTGCTAAAAGCGGGACACGATGTTACCATATATGCACGCCACACGGAAAAACCGGCAGTACAGGAAGTACTTAAAGCGGGAGCCAGACTTGCACCATCATCACGAGCAGTTGCAATAGCTTCGGAAGTGGTTATCACTATGGTACCCAATTCAGCCCAGGTTGAAGAAGTGGTAGCAGGCCCAAATGGTATACTAGATGGGGTGCGCAAAGGACTTATCATCATCGATATGAGTACCATCTCTCCGACTACGAGTCGCAAAATGGCAGAAGCAGCGGCAGCTAAAGGAGCCTATTTCCTTGATGCCCCCGTCAGCGGTGGTTCACAGGGAGCGGAGGCAGGGACACTAACCATCATGGTTGGTGGCGAACGTGATGCATTTGAGCGTGCTCTTCCTGTATTAGAGGCTATGGGGAAAAAGGGAAATGTCGTCTATGTTGGTCCTAGTGGCTCTGGTGAGATTATCAAACTTGTCAATAACATGCTAGTTGGCACTATCGCAGCAGCAACGGCAGAAGCATTCGTGTTAGGAGTCAAGGCTGGAGTAGATGTCGATGCGATGGCGAAGATTATCGGCATAAGCACTGGAGCTAGCTGGCAACTCTCACATCAATTCCCATTGCGTGCCTTCAATGGTAACTTCCTGCCAGGCTTTATGACTGATCTGCTACATAAGGATTTAGGGCTAGCTCTGGATCTGGCTGCGGAGAATCAAACTCCAGTTGCGATGACAGCTCTGGCACGTCAACTGTATGAGATGGCACGAGCGGCTGGTTATGGCCAGAATGACTATACTGCCCTGTTGAAAGTCCTTGAGCATTTTGCAGGGATAGAGGTCCGCAGCAAATAAGCTCAGAGGCTAGTGACAGCAAAATGCCCGAATAGGATCTACTTGCGTATAGATTATCAAACCATTGGCAAGCTTGCATATCGATTACTTGCTTGTATCCTATTCAGGCATGTCTTATTAGTCTATTGACGTCTATACACTTTACAGTTGTAGCAGTGTGCACGCGATTTGTCATTTTCGGAGCCGCAACCGCTACAGGTCCACCAGCGTTCTACTAGGTTTCTAAGCCAATCTGGAAGGTTGATTTTCATGATCTTCTCCTTGTATTTGTACCAAATGCTTACATTTACTGAATAGCCTAAGCCAAGAACATACTTGGAAAGGCTCGCTTAGATGAATGATAAAGCGGCCTGAAAAGCCAATTCGGCAAGACCATAATAATGGCTTCTTCAAGTACGCTTTTGATAGACATCCTTAACGACAAATCCTGTCCTATTTAAGCATAGTCAAACCAGAGAGATTTTTGTAGGGGGAACCAGGGACAATTTCTTAGTTTTCTCTCAGAGCACTTGACTCACCATATGGAGAAAAGTCCTCAGGATGATTACTGCTGCAAGTTTCATGAGCCAGGGTGTTGCGATTGAAATGTGGTAAGTGCAGATCGGTAATCCAGCATATGGGCCGCATGCAATGTCCAACTCGGAAATTGATTGCCTTGTTGCATCCCTAGCGTCAATTTACTACCTTGTAGTAGACCACTTAGCGGGGTTTCTGATCCATTATTATTATAGCGCACAAGGTTAATTGACCCTGTATCACTATCATATGTACCAGTAATAGATAGATTGGTATAGGCAATCACGCCGTTTTGCAATGTTGCGTCATTCCAGCTGCCAGTAAGCTGACCATTGCTCTGCGTCCACTGGACATAGAGAACCTCTGTCCCTTGATTATCATTCAAGTAACTACCAGCCGTATTAGATGCCGTTCCAGGTCCTGACGGAGATTGTGCCATATCTGGTGCTGCATTGCTACTTCCACAACCTGCCAAAAGCAAAAGCGCGAGCAGTGCAGTACATATGAATAGTCTTTTCATACGCTACCCTTTTTTGTCATCCATTCTTCCTGTAGGAGAAAAGCATTAAGGAACTTACTAGATGAGATTATCATACCGATTTGATTATCTTGTCTAGGGGGAAAGAGGGACAAGCGGAGGGTGCGGCCCGTTGACCTGAAACCTCCATCAAGGAGGGGGAAAGGTCGTCATGTAAGTGATAACTGATGAGTTGAAGCCGGGCGAAATTCCCGACCTGCCAGATGAACGGCAGAGAGCAGCACCCCTACGGTAGAGACTGGTCTGGTGCGGCTCGTTCATTTGAAACCATGATCAAACATGGGGGAAAATGACGAAGAAATACAACTTCGATAACTGAGAAGGTGAAGAAAGGCGAAATTCCTTTCCCGTCAAGGAGGGACGGATAGCAACACCCCTACGGAGCGACTGGCTCTCAAACCGTAAAGCGGGGGGTAACGGGGATAGGCCGTAAACCTGATACGGTGACACCTCTAGCTGGCTATCATGGCTAGGAACACGAATGCATTCAACCGTCGTCACGCTAAACAGGTCTACGCAGGTTAACAGACCTGGTCCAAAACGGACAAGGATATCAGATGAGCAATTCGGTCATTGACTCATTCCTCCTCGAAACAAACCCGGCGGAAAGTGCAGGCCTACAATAGCACAAAACACCTTCTCGGAACGAGATAACCATCAGCAGACTCTCATCGCTGGTCGATACGGTGAGCAGGTGCCAACCGCAAGTTGCTGATATTGGGATTGTCTAAGAAGCCTGCAAAGGCAGACGTAGACACGATCATATGGAAGAAAGAGGTATGAGTAGCATGAATGGCAATCCATCGGAACAACCGAATGTGGCCTGGGAACAGCTTCCGTGGAAGAAAATCGAGGCAGCCGTTTACCGCATGCAAAAACGCATCTTTCAAGCTAGTAAACGTGGTGACACCAAGACAGTCCACAAAATCCAAAAGCTCTTGATGAAGTCCAAAGCGGCAAGACTCCTAGCTGTCAGGCGAGTGACGCAAGATAACCAAGGCAAGAAGACCGCAGGTGTAGACGGAGTCAAATCGGTCCCACCAGCGGAAAGACTCACCATGGCTGAAGCGATCCACCCGAGACAAGCGGAAAAACGGAAACCAAAGCCTCTTAGACGCGTTTGGATACCCAAGCCAGGAAAAGAGGAAAGGCGTCCGCTCGGGATTCCCGTCATGGTCGATCGAGCCTGTCAAGCTCTCGCCAAACAGGCCTGCGAGCCAGAATGGGAAGCCCAATTCGAACGCAACAGCTATGGATTTCGCCCAGGACGTTCCTGTCATGATGCGATTGAAGCAATATTCAACAGTATTAAGCATAAAGCAAAATATGTGCTTGATGCCGATATTGCTGGTTGCTTCGATAATATCAGCCATAAGGGTCTTTTACAGAAGCTGAATACCTATCCCCAGATGAGGAGACTCATCAAAGGATGGTTGAAAGCAGGCGTTCTAGAAAACTTCCAGTTTTCACCAACAGAAGCTGGAACACCACAAGGAGGAGTGTGCAGTCCTATCCTTTCGAATATCTATCTGGATAAATTCGATAAGTTTGTCGAAAATGTGCTGCTCCCTAAATACAATCAAGAGAAGCGCAGGGGGAAAAATCCTGCCTATCAGCGGATTGAAAACGCCATAGCCCGTGCGCGACGCAAAGGGGATAGAAAGGAGATGAAAGCCTTAAAGAAACAACGACGTGCATTACCAAGTCAACACCCGCAAGATCCCGATTATCGCAGACTCCGTTATGTGCGGTATGCTGATGATTGGGCACTTGGTTTCAGTGGTCCCAAGGCTGAAGCTGAGGAAATCAAACGCGAAATCAGAGACTTCCTCCGTGAAACGCTCAAACTAGAGCTATCCGAAGAAAAGACCCTGATCACGCACATACGAACCCATGCGGCGAAATTTCTCGGCTATGAAATCGTGAGTCAACATGTCGATGACAAGCTGGACCGTCGAGGACAACGGCAAGTCAACGAAACCATAGGCCTACGAGTGCCAAAGGAAGTCATTGAAGCAAAATGCGCGATGTATATGAAACGGGGAAAACCTGCACAGCGAGGGCCTCTGATCCGTGATAGTGATTACAGCATTATCAGCAAGTATCAATCAGAGTACCGAGGGATAGTCCAGTACTATCTCCTTGCCCACAATGTTGGCTGGTTCAACAAACTTCACTGGGTAGCACAGACCTCCTTGCTCAAAACGCTCGCAGGAAAACATCGGTCTACTGTCACAAAAATGGCAAAAAAGTACAAAACCACTATTGAGACAGAATATGGGCCAAGAAAATGCCTGCAAGTGATTGTGCAACGCGGCGCAGACAAGAAACCCCTTATTGCCCGTTTTGGGGGAATCACCCTCAAAAGAAAGCAAGAGGCTATCCTTGTGGATCGACTGCCGCAATTCGTCATGACAACCCGCAGTGAATTACTCACGAGAGTGCTTGCGGACACATGTGAACTCTGCGGATCGAAAGAGAAAGTGGAGGTTCATCATATCCGTAAGCTTGCGGATTTGGAAAAGCCAGGACGAAGAGAGAAACCCATATGGGTCAAACAAATGGCAGCAAGACGGCGCAAAACATTAGTGGTGTGCCACAAATGCCATGAAGCCATACATACTGGTACATCAACCGCGTCTTTTCGGAAACAGGGACTGGAGAGCCGGATGACACCGAAAGGGTCCAGTCCGGTTCGGGAAAGGGATAACGAAAAAGGCCCGTGAGGGACCTCGTCGGTATCCTATTTCATTTGGGATTGGCGGTGGGGGGAGCGATCCCCTCGCCGACCATACTCAATTTGACACTTCTTTAGCACAGAACCATGAGTATATCAAGCAACCCAATTGTAGGTAGTGAACTGCATAATATTGGCAATAAATAATAAGATAAAAGGTATCATCAATTGCCAAGTGATATGGTTATGTTTGCTCCATAGTGACAAGATTAGAATGATAGGAAATATCACAAACAGATAGCGTGGAACAGACATGAGTGCCTCGAACCGACATGGCTGACAGAGCACAAACAGCGCCATTGCCGCGGAAAAGAGACTGTAATCTAAAGGCAGCCGTTTCCAGCCTACAATGAGAACAGCTAACGGCACAAACGTAAAGGCCAAATCAGTAATGTCCCGCCTATAAAAAACACGACCGGACTTGATAGCCTCGATAGCATCGAAGATTCCTACCCAGGGAAATGCGGTATAGCGTTGCCAGATAGCTGTCTCTTCGAGACGAAAAACCCATGGATTGCCAAAGGTAATCCAGAGGTAACTCAGATAGATGAGCAGTCCTGCCAAAACGAGAGCCATAGCGAGAACAGCGTTGAGCTTTTGCCGCCAATTCTCCCGTGTAAAATTCGTGCCTATCCCAAACCTTTGCACAAAGAGCACGAGGAAAGGAACGAGGAGGATGATCCCCGTTGGACGTGTCAGAGCAGCTAAACAGCCACACAGTCCCGCCAGCCACCAGTCCAAAGCCTTCCCACGACGCAAAAAAAAGAAGACAGCGAGGGTGAGGAGTAAAAAAAGCGACTCGGCATAGCCAACAAAAAAGAAGAGCCCATAGGGATCAAAGGCGAGATAGATCAGGGCATATCTTGCAACGATATGACCATAATCTTTCGATACCAATTGATAGAACAAGACCAGCACCCCATAGAAACACACATTGGCAAGCAGAATTCCAGCCGCATAGTCAGCCATGATCGATCCGCCTAAGAGCGTTCCTAGGGCACGTATCAACAGTGGGAAAAGTGGAAAAAAGGCCGAGAGAGATACATGATGAGCATACCCTAAGTATGCAATTTCCACATAATGAATAGCATCCCAGCGCCACCAGCTCAGCAAAAAACACGTGAGATGACTAGAGCACGTCTTTAGCACAATATAGCTGCTAGCCAGATGACCAGGGTCACGCACATGCAAGAAAGTCACCCCGAGATACGAAAACACGACAATCGTTAAACGACTCAGCCCGAAAATCCAGCCGGCCTCTCTCCAAGCAATCCTTCGCTCTATCGGCATAAACTTCTCTCACTTCTCCTCAAATTAATGATGCTTGTTTTAAAAGTACTTCTCTATCCTTGCACATTTCCAATCAGACCCACCCTTCAGAAATAGGATACCTGATCAATGAGGCTCACGGTTCGCTCATTTCAAAAGGGAGTTGGAAAGAATGGCTTAATGGCCAAGAATGGAGCAGGTATCAAGCCCCACTTCCCGCTTTTTTGACCGAAAGCATCAGGACATGAGCTGGGAAAATGCCGACAGAGCCGTCAGTGCAAAATCAGCGTACAGTAAGCTCAGATCACAGGAGTCTTACCAAGCTCAGTGGATCGTCGCGATTGCCCTGACGGCGACGGAGGGCAGAAATACTGCTTTTTGTGCATGTTTTACCTCACTACGACTGAGCATGAGCAATGCTGCGTGGGTTGGCTGTGACCGTAGCAAAGAGATCTAGTGGCAAAGCAAGTAGTTCAAGAATAGTTTTCTGTAACGGTGATAATGGCGTTACATGCAAATACTTCTGATTGCCTTGTTTCACCCTGGTCAGGGTGATGCCATCAAAAGTCTGCAACAGCTTCTCAGCGGTTGGACGAGCGGTGGCTCGCGTCGCTTGTCCCGCATACAAGCCTGCCAGTTTTTCCCCTCGTGCCGCCAATTTTTGACGCACTTCAAACTCCAACAAAATCAAGACACGCAACCCGATTGTTAACAAGCGTAGGAGGCCTTTCACGCGGTGGGGTGAGGCCAGATAGAGTGGCCGTAAGGACAAGGACTCCCCTTTGAGCCGCCCAAAATCGTGCTCAATGAGGTATTCACTGCGATAGGCTAGAACCAGTTTGCTCAGACTGAACTGTGAGGCCGGAGCATTGGTGGCATACACTTGCCATCCCAACGCTTGGATGGTCTGAGCCAATGCCGCTTCATCAATTTCCACTTCCACGTTCACCTCACGCTCCACTCTGATCCCCGCCTCGCGATCCCCATAGCCTCGCACGGCTCGCTCGCTCTCCTGCTCCTGATAGCAGAGCACAAGCTCGCCCTCCACGCGATAGCGGTGCACAATGGACTCAGCCGCTTTTTGTAACTCCTCCCGGTCCCGGAAATGACGCTTGCCTCGTCCCCGCTCATTGAGCCCTTGTACCTCTGCCTTTGCATGGGCGACCCGCTCCCGTAGCCCTCTTTCCTGCGCTACTGCCAGTTTCAGGGAGCGCACAATCAGTAACCGCTCCTGCCACGAGAAGACATCCGTGCTCTGTTGGGTGCGCTGCGTTTGGAACCCGCGAGCAATCACCACCTTTTCGCCCTTGTCATTGATCCGCTCAATGGCTTCTAGTTCCTGCACGCCGTCCCAGACTGGTTGCAGCAAGGCTGCTCGCTGCTCAGCATTCAGTTGCACAGCAGACAACGGACACACGTAGTAATCTGCACTTCGGGCGAGGTAGGCCCGGGTCGCCAATGCTGCCATTTTGCAGTCTCCAATGTAGAGCAGACCATGTCGACCCAGCACATCTTGAATCTTCTTTATCTCAGGCACATAGAGTACATCATCTGCTCTTTCTCCCGACACAATCGTGTTTGTCAATGGAAGCCCAATTGGGTCAAGAGCTGCGAGTTGCACCTTGAATTGGGGTAAGTCTGGCCGGTGATCCTTGCTGTGACCGAGTTGAAACAGACCATCAGGCGTGATTTGAGCATAACTGCTGCTGCTTGTACTATCTAACCGCACAATCTGAGGATCTAAATCGTAGACCCTGATCAGTTTTTTCGATAAATCAGCATCAAATGCATCCCATTGCTTATCATCCCCCAAATAGTTGAGCACCAGCGCTAGATGATCGTCACTCCAGTCCAGGGTACGTACCTGCTCGTCTAGGCAACTCTGCAAAATGCGCAGGTGCTCTTCCGCCCAAGACTCAACGTGATTGAGCTTATGGCTGCCCTTGGAAAGAATATGACTGAGCCAGCCGACGCCCACCTTTCCCAGACTCAATCCTCCCCAGTTTCCATGCACCAAAAAGTGCTCATCTAGCAGTTCTGCTATCCCCATCTTCTCCATTTGGGCAAATAGCACTGGGAGGTCATCTACTCGTTCCGTTGTTATTATGAGATCTTGGTTGCTTTCTTCTTCCATACTCTTTTATCCCCTTGGCTCTGCTGTGATCCCGCCTTCTCTCCCCACTTTGGCTACCACTACTCTCAGTTTACCACCTTTTTGCCTAACCCTCTTCCTGAATCAGCGAACCGTGAGATGAGGAGTTTTCAAGCTAAAAAAGGGACATTTCCCAGCAAATTGTCCCACGATCTACAAGCTGATAAGCAAAAAGAACTGATGCCAAAGGCTTCAGGCATATAACACCGAACTCCCCACTAGAGCTGCCAGCGGCCTGCCGTTGACAGCTCTAGTATTTTCCTCAAGACTGTTCTCACCAAGCCTGACTTACAGAACCTCGGCCCAGGAAGCAATAGGTGCTAACGCTGGTGCAACAACTTGTGGAAAACACCAAAGAGAATGAATGCAGCCGGCCACTGACCTACAAAGATGCTCCAGTCGCGTCTCCCCATAACAAAAAGTACCGCAGAAGCAATGATAGAACTCATTGCCGCCCAATACCATACCTCTGGTGGCACCTGATCCGTCGCACGAAAGTATTGCTCTTGCATATCTTGAGGAACACGACCTGTTACTTTTACATCTGCCATAAACGTTTTTCCTTTCTGCTAAGCTTCCATAAAAACTACTTTTACATGTCACCCAGAACACCGCGCTAGTATCTCCTCCAACTAGACACGTTATTCGGCTACCCTATGGATACTCGGAGATGCAGCGAACACCTCTCATGCAACAATCCTCTGCATACCCTTTGTAGGTCCTACTTTTGACAGATCGTCGCAGAAAGCCTTACTATACTAGTATCGACGCGGACTACCAAGCACTTTTATACCTCACGCACACAAGAGAAGACACTAATGAAAGATGCCCATACAGTTTCGGGGCAGCCTATACATTCTGCCTCCTGGAAAATCTGGATAAAGACGAGTCGTCCCATGACATTGACTGCAACAGTCAGTCCACTCCTAGTTGGAACGGCCATTGCTAGCTACGAAGGCACATTTCACCTAGTGACTTTCCTGGCTACATTTTTCTCCTGTCTGTTCCTGCAAATCGGTACAAACTATTTCAACGAATATTTTGATTACCGCTATGGATTAGACCATGCTGGCTCATTAGGAGCCATGACAGTGATCTTCCACCATGAAATGACAGCCAATCAGGTACTCAGTGGTGGTATTATCAGCTTTAGTATCGCAACACTGCTGGGAATCGCGCTCATTTTCCTAGTAGGGCCGATCATTATCCTGTTTGGGCTGGCAGGTATGCTCATTGCATACTTCTACAGTGCCAAACCATTCAAACTTGCCAGCCGTGGTCTTGGCGACCTTCTTGTCTATATCGCGATGGGCTTTTTGATGACATGGGGCTCATACTATGTACAAATCCAGCATTGGTCCTGGGCTGCTTTTGCGGCCAGTGTGCCTGTAGGCCTGCTGGTGACTGCCATTCTCAATATGAACAATGTGCGTGACTACCAGGATGATCTGGCCGTGAATAAGAAGACTTTGCCAGTACGCTTCGGACTGAAGTTTGGACAATTCTATCATACTGCTCTGGTCATGGGTAGCTATATGACAATAACGATTTTTGCGCTGATGGGGCTCTTGCCACTCATCACACTGACTGTCTGGTTAACATTCCCGTTTGCTTTTCTCAACGTGCGCTCCGTCCTGACAGCCAGTGACCGCAGAGCATTTATCGTAGGAATAAAACAAACATCTTTGTTGCACTTGGCATTTGGAATGTGTTTCTCATTGGCACTCTTGGTACTTATGGCGCAAAAATGATCTGTTGGTAAGGCTCGTCTTTGTGATAATGCAGCTGGGTGCTACTTTCTTTCCCATACGCATGTGCACGGAAAGTTCACTCTGCGCATAGCCATCAGCAACATTCGCACAACTGAGAACCATGTGGTAGGATTATGGAAGGAGCTACAATCAAGCTGCGTATATAGAGATTAATGCAATGAAAAGAGGTGAGAAGGAACCTTTTCATGGATCGGCACGTATGCTGCCAATAGGCGTGTAAGTACCGAGAGAATCTTGCGAGCCCGCTCAATGCCCTAGATCTTGACTGCTACGTTGCTGCTTCATTCCGTAAGGCAACAAGGCGACAAAATCCCCTAGCCAAACGGCAAACTACATGCTATAATAGCTTTAGAATTAAGGAAATTTTTAGGAAAAAGTGGGGAGCCCCCACTTTTCTGTTTGCCATAGACCTTTTTTCTTTTGCACTCGAAAAAACGATGGATTTATTACCGGGCGCCAGCGGGAGGAGCAGGCCATGAGGAGCGAATTTCAAGCAGCTATCGCACAACTAATTGCCGAGAAGGGGCTACCCCGCGAAGTGGTTATGGAAACAGTTGCCACCGCCCTACTAGCAGCTTACCGGAAAAGCTTTGGAGGCGGCGAGAATGTCCGCATCGAAGTCGACAAGAACGGTGAGGTGCATGTCTGGGCGTCAAAACGAGTAGTAGCCCAGGTCAAAGACCCCAACGAAGAGATCTCCCTGGCAGAGGCACAACGCCTGATGCCACATGCGGCCCTTGGGCAATCAATGGATGTGGACTTGTCATTTATCTTCACCCGTATACCAGCCCAAACCGCCAAGCAAGTTATTCTCCAACGCATTCGCGAGGCAGAGCATGAGCACCTCTATGACCAAATCAAAAACTGGGTTGGAGAAATTCGCCTGGGAACTCTCACGCGTCAGGACCCCGCTCGCGGTTGGCTGATCGACTTTGACCTCGATAAAGTAGATAAAGTGGAAGGCATTATGCCTGCCTCTGAAGAGGTCCCCACTGAGCGATATCGTTCTGGACAACGTCTGCGTGTATTTGTGTATGATGTTCGTCGCGTTCAGGGACGTATGCTACAAATCTTGGTCTCACGTACTCACCGTGATCTGGTTCGTCGCCTATTTGAGTCCGAGGTCCCCGAGGTGTATGAGGGGTCCGTTGAAATTAAAGCGATTGCTCGCGAACCGGGCAGTCGTTCAAAAGTGGCTGTGGTGGCACGCCAGGAAGGCTTGGACCCCATTGGATCATGTGTTGGCGTCCGAGGCTCACGCATCAATAATATTGTGCGGGAACTTAATGACGAAAAAATTGATATTATTCAGTGGAATCCTGATCCCGCTACGTTCGTATCCAACTCGCTTAGCCCGGTGAAGCCACTCAAAACGCTATTACGCGAAGCAGATCATACTGCGTTGGTAACTGTTCTTGAAAAGCAGTTATCGCTTGCTATCGGCAAAGATGGGCAAAATGCACGCCTAGCCGCAAAACTAACAGGCTGGCGCGTTGATGTCACTAAGCCTGCCGAAGGCGAGATTTACGAAGAGCCAGCAGTAGATGAGGCACCAGAAGCTGTTAGTCTCTCTCCAAGACGCGAGCGTTCAGCAGGACGGCATGATCGTGAGAATGGTCCCAAACGCAGCCGTGGTAGCGGAAAGTACTAGTAAGGGGAAGGTGATATGGCAAAAACTAATAAACAGCAAAAGCCACCAAAACATATTCCCTTGCGTACCTGCGTTGCTTGTCACCAAACGAAGCCTAAGCGCGAATTATTACGCATCGTGCGCACACCTGATGGGCATGTGTTTATCGATGCAACTGGCAAAAAGTCTGGACGTGGCGCGTATCTCTGTGCACGGCTTTCCTGCTGGGAGCAAGCATTAAAAGGAAAGCGACTCGAGCACGAATTTGAAATGCAAATTGCTGCTGAGGATCGTGCTACACTAGACGAGTACGTGGCTACCTTGCCAAAAGATTGAGTCTTTGCAAGCAAACATAAGGTTGCAAGGATTCTTATTATAAGCTATACTGAGAACAGTCGGCAATTATTCCTATCTTTTCAAAAGGATAGAACACTAGAAACTCGTAGGGTTTAGGCGTTCCCAAAAAAAATGCCTTCCCGCAAGGGATCTATCACGAAAGCTATCGTAGCGATTCCTAGGGATGAGTTCCTACGCTACGTGTTTTGTTGGGCTTTGTGCCCAAAAGTTGATGTGATTGAAAAATGTGTCGTTTTTTCTCTACTCTTGACAGAGACACAGCCCCTCGTATTCAGGGCAGTTGTAAGCGAATGTTTGCGGAGCGATCAGCTATGATTACATAAGCCGAAGAGCGCAGACCAAAATACGCCTGGCACTGCACCCAAACGAGGGTCTGTCCCCCCTATTCTTCTCTTTGAAGATGGAAGGGGCGACAGGCCTTTTTCATGGCTGTGAAGAGAGATTTCCATCGCCATCTTTGGCGCTTCATTTGATAGAAGGGAGTCTTCTTCATGAGAGATATATCAGAACTTCCAGGTGGAAGCGAGCAGGCAAAACCTCAGACGAAGACAAAAGTTACTGCCCGCTCAAAACCAGAGAATGCAACAACCAGTAGCCAGGTGCAGCAGGTCAAAGCACCATCTCGGCAGCGTACAAACTCGACCGCACAGCAGGGTACGATAGGGACTTCTAGCCCTGACGAGAACGAGCTTGCGACCACATCGCGCTCTACTGTAGCCCAGAGTAATACTGCCAATCCTTCTACACCACGCCCTAGCCGCACCCATTCAACCACCCAAGAGAGCAGAGCATCAGCCCAGCACACCTCCTCAGATGGTCAAACGGCTACAGGCAATCGTCCCGCAGCAGCTCAGCGTACTGGAAGAGCACAGCCTAGACCAGCAAATGCTCCTTACCAACAGCGCTCGCCACAGCATCGCCCGCCACAGAGTGGAACCGCAAGCCAGACAGCACAACGACCAGCGCAGCAAACTGATGGCACAGCGGCAAGTAGTGGGCGACCAGGACGCTCTGCCACCACTGGGACGCGATCAGCAGGTCCAGGACGCTCTAGCGCTCCTAGCGCACGACCTAACGTGCAAAAACGAGCGGCTAGCACTACTGGTGCAAAGCCTGCATCTCGTTCCAACAAGAGCGCTACGCGAAGCCAAGAACGGCGAGCAGCACCAGTGAAAGAGAAACCAACTGGACCAATCTCGCTGCCACCACAAATTATTGTCAAAGATCTTGCAGAGACCTTAAATGTTTCGGCTACCGAAGTAATCCGTACTCTCATCAAGCATAGCATTTTTGCTAACATCAATGAGGTTGTTGACTACGAAAAGGCTGCTCTGGTGGCACAAGAGATTGGCTATGAGCCAACACCACTAGCAGCCACGACAACAGCAGTTAGTAAAGATCGCCCATTATCCGCTAGTGATGCAATGATAGCCTCGCGTAAAGAGGGCCAGACCGTAGAAGTACCCCCTGTAGTCACCATCATGGGACACGTTGACCACGGTAAGACCTCATTGCTTGACACTATCCGTAAAACGAAAGTGGCAATCAACGAAGCGGGCGGTATCACTCAGCACATCGGTGCCTATCAAGTCGAGATTAATGGGAAGAAGATTACTTTCCTGGATACTCCTGGCCACGAGGCATTTACCGCTATGCGTGCGCGTGGTGCTCAGGTTACCCATATCGCGATTATCGTTGTGGCTGCTGACGATGGCATCATGCCGCAGACAATCGAAGCCATTGACCACGCCAAAGCAGCGAACGTACCGATTATTATTGCACTCAATAAGATAGATAAGGTCAATGCCAACCCGGATCGAGTCAAGCAACAACTAGCAGAAATTGGCATCCTCATCGAAGAATATGGTGGAGAAACTGTCTGCGTTCCAGTCTCAGCACGCAAGAACATCGGTATCGACGAACTACTGGAATATATCCTGCTGGTCGCAGAAATACAGGATATTCAGGCGGACCCCAATGGCCCGACTACTGGCGTGATCATTGAGGCAAAATTAGAAAAGAATACTGGCGTGATTGCTTCCGTTCTCGTCCAGCAGGGAACGCTTAAGATGGGAGACACCATCTTGGTCGGAGCAATCTCTGGCAAAGTGCGTGCCATGTTCAACGACCGAGGCAAGCGTATCCAGAAGGCCCCACCGAGCACGCCAGTCAGTCTCCTTGGCCTCTCCGAGGTTCCACAGGCAGGTGATCGACTCGAAGTGGTCAACGATGAGCGCACCGCCAAACAACGAGCACAGCTAGAAGCTGAAAAACGACGCAACGAGGCCGCTCCATTGGGACAAGTCAGCCTTGACACCCTCTACATGCAAATGCAAGAAGGCAAGGTCAAAGAGCTGAATGTGATTCTCAAGAGCGACGTACAGGGTTCCTCGGAAGCTATCAAGAGTTCGCTCTCCAAGCTTGGTGAAGAAAATATGAAGGTACGCCTGATCCATGAGGGTATCGGTAACATTAGCGAGACCGACGTTCATCTGGCAGGCGCGTCTGGTGCCATTATTATCGGTTTTAACGTCAAAGCTGATGGCGCAGCACTGCGCGAGGCACAAAAAGAGGGCGTTGACATTCGGTATTATGAAGTCATCTACAAGTTGATCGATGATATCCAGGCTGCCCTTGTTGGTATGCTTGAACCAACATATCGAGAGGTCATTGATGGACACGCCGAAGTCCTTCAAACCTTCAAAGCTGGTAAGGTTACCGTGATTGCAGGATGCCGTATCATCGATGGCAAAATCGTCCGTTCTTCACAAGCACGCATTCTGCGCAAGGACCAGAAAGTCTTCGAGGGCAAGATAGCCTCATTACGTCGCGGTAAAGATGATGTTCGTGAGGTTGCCAGTGGCTACGAATGTGGCATCGTGTTGGAAGACTTCACTGAGTTCGAGGCAGGTGATAGTATTGAAGCATTCTCGCAGGAGCGTGTGCTGCCAAAAGCGTAGAGGAACAACACATGCCAAATATTCATAGACAAGAAAAGCTAGGCGAACTGATTGCCGCCGAACTCAGTGAGTTGCTCCGAACACGTGTCAAAGATCCGCGTGTCGGTTTTGCCAGCATCACTCACGTTGAAGTAAGCGGCGACCTTCGCCATGCCAAGGTTTTTGTGAGCGTAATGGGAAGTCCAGAGGAACATGAAGCAACTATGCAGGGACTGAGAAATGCTACCGGCTTCTTGCGCCATGAACTCGCTACACGCCTAACCCTACGCTATATGCCGGAAATCATCTTTAAACTAGATAAGTCGATAGAGGAAGGAAGCCGTATCCTTGAGTTGATCCAAAAGGTTGAGCAGGAGGATCAGCAAAAATCACAAAGGTCACTTGAGGTAGAATGAACGAGTCAGTATTAATAACCTCACTTGCACATCAGTTGCAACCAGTGCAGGTAGAGCGGGCAATGGCACTCATCTCGCAGGCACAGCGCATTGCCCTGCTAGCCCATGAGAATCCTGACGGCGATTGCCTGGGTTCAGCTATCGGCTTAGCGCATATTCTGCGCCAATTAGGGAAAACGTGCGTTCCTACTTGTGCCGATCCACTTCCACGTGCTTTCTCATTTCTTCCTGGAGCTGAGATGCTCCAAACAACCCTGGGCGATGAGCAGTTTGATCTGGTCATCGCTCTGGATGCAGGCGAGTTAACACGCTATGGTGCTCTAGCTACACAACACAAGACATTCTTGCAGCAAGCTAGAATCATCAATATCGATCATCATGTCAGTAGCCAGGGCTGTGGGCAAGTCAATATCATTGAGCCAACCGCAGCTGCAACGGCTGAACTGCTCGTCCTCTTTCAGCAACAGGCTAATCTTCCCTTGAACAAAGAGGCAGCCACATGCCTGCTTACAGGCATGATGACTGATACAGGCTCATTCCAATACTCGAGTACGACTCCACGCACAATGCAAGCCGCAGCAGTTCTGCTGGCAGCGGGAGCCACTCCAACCGAGATTGCCAAGTCCCTCTTTCGTACTCGCCCGCTGGCCCAGGTGCGTTATCAAGCCGCTGTTTGCGCCAAGATTCAGACGACATGCAATGGACGATTAGCTTGGTCGTATGCAACGGACGAGACAATTGCGGAAACTGGTCTAACGCCCGATATGGATCACCATTGTTCTGGATTGTTGCGTGATATCGGAGGAGTGCAAATCGCAGCATTTTTCAAAAACTTTGGCCATCCCCAGGAAACTCGTATCAGTCTGCGCAGCGAGGCTCCCTTTGATGTCGCGAAGGTTTGCATGCGATTCGGCGGAGGAGGGCATCTGCGGGCCGCTGGCGCAACCATCCCACTCCCCCTAGACGAGGCAATGAAGCTCGTCATCACAGCACTTGAGCGCGAAATCGCGGAGGTAGATCAACAGGAGCAAAACACATGAATGAGCGATTGAGACGCGCTTTCGAAGCTGCACAACAACTGTCCGACATGGACCAATGTGCAGTAGCATCCTGCATTTTCCGCAGAATTGGCGAAATCAAGAAAATGAGCGAGCAAGAGATAGATGCAATGATAAGTCAGTATCCATTTGCGACAGATGAAAACCGCCCACTAACGTTCGTAGAAAAGCTCTATTGTGATGGAGTGGTTTTTAATATTCCCACGCGTAAACCATTAACTGAAGAGGAAGAGGCAAGACGCACCCGTCTAGCTCAAGCAACTGCGGGAGGAAAACCACTATCTGAGATTGTCATTGAGGGTAGAGGTCCATATTGATAGATATCTATTTCATGTTTTAGAGTTGACAAGGGAAATAAATGCTGGTAAAATGAGTGTAAGGGAATTCATTTTAGTCTGTGCTTAATAAAGGGGGGGCAATGCCATGAATGAACAATTGAAACATGCCATCGAAGCAATGAATCAGTTGTCCGAGGGTGCACAGAGCGTGTTAGCAGCACAAATTTTAAAAGAAATTGAAGAAATTGAGAAAAATGAAGAGCAAGAGCGAGAAGCAAGTGTAAGTCAGCCTCAGAGTAAGACAAACGAGACCTGTCATGCAACTCGCCCACTGACCGAGAGGGATTTTGTGGAAAAGCTCTATCGTGAAGGAAAAGTTCTCAATGTCCCCACATGGAAACCATTAACTGAAGAGGAAGAGGCAAGACGCACTCGTCTAGCTCAAGCAACCGCAGGAGGAAAACCTGTTTCAGAGATAGTCATCGAGGGTAGAGGACCATACTAATGAGTGCCTATTTTCTCGATACGTCAGCCATCGTCAAGCGTTACTGTCTTGAGCAAGGGCAATCTTGGGTGCGAAGCCTCTGTAATCCCATGCAAGGTCATGTCCTTTTCATCTCACAGGCAGCATTGGTAGAAGTGGTTACAGCCTTTTGCCGCAAGGCTTATCTTCGAGATATATCGATAACTCAACGTAACGAGTTCATTGACGCTTTCAGAGCGGATTGTAAGGATTCCTATATTATTGAGCCTGTTACTGATGATATATATATAGCGGCAGGTAATTTATGCCGTATATATAATCTTCGTGCCTATGATGCTGTACAATTAAGCTGTGCGTTGAATACACGTAAGGATGCTTTAGCAGATCAGATGTCTCCTCCCATTTTCATTTGTGCTGACAAAAGGCTCGTTGAATTTGCATGTGCCGAAGGATTTGTCGCAGACAATCCTCAAGATCACCCGTCTTCTAGCGAGGTGGAGTAAGTGGCAACGGATGGAATTTCTCATCATCAACAAAGCCACAGGGATGACCTCCCACGATGTGGTTGCTAAAGTACGCAGAATCCTGCATCAGAAACGCGTTGGGCATGCTGGCACGCTTGATCCAGCGGCTAGTGGCGTTCTGCCAATCTGTGTGGGTCAAGGAACACGTGTCGCCGAATACCTGAGTGAAAGTGGCAAAGCTTACCAAGCAGAAATTACGTTCGGCATTGTCACCGATACCTACGATTCCGAAGGAACTATCATTCGTACAGCAGATGCCACAGGGCTTACGCAGGAGCAAATTGAGCAAGCACTGGCGCACTTTCTTGGTCCGCAGATGCAGATGCCACCACGCTACTCCGCCATAAAAATCCAGGGTCAGCCTGCTTATAAGCGCTCGCGTGCCGGGGAAACCGTCGAGCTAGAGCCCCGCCCAATTGAAATTTTTCAGTTACAAATACTCACATGGTTACCACCACATCTCACTTTAACAATCGAATGCAGCAAAGGAACCTATATCCGCTCCCTGGCCTACGATCTCGGGGAAAAACTTGGCTGCGGAGGATATCTGACATCACTCATCCGCACACGTAGCGGCCCATTCTCACTCTCCGACAGCATTAGCCTTGAGCAACTCGCAGGGACCGTCACCCAAGGTACAGTCGAAGACCATCTCTTCTCACCAGATACTGCTCTACAACACTATCCAGCACTAAAACTCGATAATACAACTGCACAGCGTGTCCTACACGGCAATGCCTTTGCTTATCATGATGATAGCTTGGCCATGGCAAATTTGGCGCGAGTCTATGATGCGACAGGGCACTTCCTGGCTATTGCGACATGGGATGCCGAACAGGGTCTGTGGCAGCCGAGAAAAGTACTAGTTGAAGAACTATAAAAGAACATTGACCATCATATTGCGAGCATCCATAGGCTGTGGTACTATGCAGTTATTGAGAAGGGTAGGAAAGGGTTTCTCGCTTAATGGAATATCAAACAACGCTATCATCACATGAGCCTATCGTCATCACCATTGGTAACTTTGACGGCATCCATCTAGGACATCAATATTTACTGCACGAAGTGAGGGAACTGGCCCTGGCCTTGCAGTGCAAGCCTGTGCTGGTAACTTTCCAGCCGCACACCCTACTCATCGTGCGGCCAGATATCGATATTCGCTTTTTGACGACCCAGGATGAGAAACTGGCCCTGGCAAAACGGTATGGAGGCATTGCCGATAATATCGTCATTACCTTCACACCAGAAGTCGCAGCTATGTCCGCTGAAGATTTTATGAATGAACTCTGTCAACGTTTCTCTATTCAGGGGATAGTCGTTGGAGCAGACTTCAGCCTCGGTCGCAATCGCATGGGGGATATTACGTTCCTTGAGCATTATGGACAGCAGCACGGTATCCAGATCCACACGGTCTCATTGGCAGAAGCACATCAAAACCGTATCAGTAGCTCCCGCATTCGTAAGCTGCTAAGTCAGGGAGAAATCGCTGAAGCTAATCAATTGCTGGGACATCCAGTTATAGTCAGTGGTATCGTCAAGCCAGGAGCCAAACGTGGAAGGACGCTTGGATTCCCCACCGCAAATCTGCATACTGACATACGTAAGCTTCTACCAGCTGATGGCGTCTATGCAGCTATTACCCATGTACAAAATAACCAGGAAAGTGACCCATTGACACCATCTTGCGTATATAAAGATGCAACCAATATTAGCACAAGCGGAGAAGCGGTGGGTGGCTTAGATAAGATTGAAAATGTTGAGATTGAAATTAAAAGTGTGGTTAATATTGGCACACGGCCAACATTCGACAGCCAAGAACATCTAGTGGAAGTACATCTGCTCGATGCTAACTTGAACCTCTATGACAGAAAGCTGACGGTAGAGTTTATCGAGCATTTGCGTAGTGAGCAACGCTTTTCAAATATTGACGCCTTAAAAGCGCAAATCTCTGCTGATATCCAGAAAGCGTACCATATTTTCACTGCCAGGAGAGGGAGCAATTGACTCGCCAGAACCCATTAGCAAAATTAGAAGCATTCATGCAACAGATGGTGGAAGGCCCATTTGCACGGCTTTTCCCTTCACGGCTTGAGCCTGTAGAAGTTGCACGTAAACTGGAACGTGCCATGGAAGACAATACATTGCTCCAGGGTGAAGGTCGTCGTCTAGCTCCTCATGTCTATGACATCTACCTAAGTATCAAAGATCACCAACAGATGTCTCAGACTCAGCAAGTCCTCATTCGCGATTGGCAAACTCATTTGATTGAGTTTGCCAAACATCGGCATTTCACTCTTAGAACCAACCCCCTTATCCGCTTACATGCAGATACCACACTACATACTGGCATTGTGCGTATTGAAACTGAATTAGCAGGCCAGGACGAGGGGGGTATGTTTACACAGGCCTTTAGTGCTGAACAACTAGCACAATTTCGTGCACAGCTAGCTACAGGACAACCTGTCGCAGGCATATCATCACCTCAAAAGCCTGCTGGTCCTCCAACTCCCCCTTCCAAGCCTAACGTCACAAAAAGTAATAATTCGTCTCCTATTCAACCAACACAAGCAGCTTCCACGATGCCACAAGCATCGCTCACTATTCACTCACCGCAAGCACAGAAACAAAAGTATCGTATTGAAAAGCAGGTCATTAAGATCGGCCGCCAACTTAACAACGATATTATCGTCGAGGATAAGCGTGTTTCACGATACCATGCCCAGATTAAGTATCAACAAGATGGACAATTCGTCATTTTTGACCTTGGCAGCACAAATGGCATTACGATCAATAATACACCGCATATGCGTCAACATGTTCTGCGTAACGGCGACCATTTTATCATCGGCAGTTATGACTTCTACTTCGAGAGAAGGTGAGATTTGTAGACTATGCAACTTGATGCGTTTTTTCTTATCTTAAGAATCCTTTTTATTGTTCTTATCTATCTTTTCCTTATGCAAGTTGTCATTGCCATTACACGCGACCTACGCAAAACAGAGACATCGGGCGAGGGTATCGCTAGTAATGGTCCACCCGTGCTAGGTCACCTGATCGTTGTCGATAGTGGCCCGAGTAACATTTTACCCGGTACACGCTTTGGCCTTGAGCCACAGACGACTATTGGACGCGGCCCCACGAATACTATTCAGATTACCGATAATTTCATTTCATCAGAGCACACACGTCTCTGGTTTCGTAACGGCATATGGTATGTACAGGATGCAGGTAGTGTTAATGGCACCTACGTGAATAACCAACCTGCCCGTGAAGCCTTACCAGCGCAATCAGGTGACCTTGTACGGGTTGGGTATATTCAGTTTAAACTGACTACATGATATGTCCCTGAAAAGAGGTTCTTGAGCTATGGCACAAATAGCACCGCAATCACGCGGAGGTTTCCGGCGCTACCGTTGGACTGAATTGGGGTTATTTATTCTTCCTATTCTCATACTTTTACTCGAAATGACGCAGCTATTACTAGCAAAATTAGATCCTACCTCAACGCCTGACTTACGCAAATTTCCGATTATCAATGGCTTAACACCAATTCTTGGCCTAATTGCAGTCTTACTGCTCACGCATACCGTACTCAACATCTTCTTTCGTAAGGCAGATCAGTTCCTATTGCCACTCATTGGTTTATTGAGTGGCCTTGGTGTACTCATGGCAATGCGCCTTGGTCCTGCTGTTAAGGATGTGAACCTAGGAAATAAGCAACTGGTCTGGGTCATTCTTGGCCTGATTATCTGTCTGGCAACGATTGTTCTCTTGCGCAATATTCACTGGTTGGCTCGTTACAAGTATACAGCCGCGTTATTTGGGGTGATTTTGTTCTGCACGACTCTTGTCAATGCCCTTCGCACCAATCTAGACTCCCCCACACATGACCAGTTGAATCTGGGACCTTTTGCTTTTCAGCCCTCAGAACTGCTCAAAATATGCATTGTGATCTTCTTTGCCGCTTATCTAAGTGAAAATCGTGATGTACTTGCCGAAGGCGGTTGGCGAATTGGCCATCTGCGCTTACCTCCGCTGCGTCAATTGGGACCACTAGCCTTGATGCTTTTTATTAGTTTGATACTCTTCCTCGTCGTGCGTGAAATGGGCCTTGCTCTGCTCATTTATGGAATCTTCGTCTCCATGATTTACCTAGGTATGAACAAAGTGAGGTATGTGGTAGCTTGTATTATCATTGCTGCCGTTCTGGGCTTTATTGGCTTTAAACTCCTCCCTTCTTACGTTCAGAAACGTTTTGAGGTCGTCAGTATAGATGTCGTTAACTGGACGCCAGGAAGTGAGAATATGTATAGTGCCAATGGGGGTGGCTTCCAAATCGTGCAAGGACTCATTGCTGTTGCCAGCGGAGGCATCCTTGGAGCAGGGTTTGGTCTAGGATTTCCAGGCTATGTGCCAGTTGTGCAATCCGATATGGTACTTACAGCTTTTGCTGAGGAGTTCGGCTTGATTGGTCTATTTGCCCTGATAGGTATTTATTTATTTGTTATCTATCGTGGTTTCCGCATTGCAATTGAAGCTTCCGACACATTTAACAAATTACTTGCCGCTGGCCTGACCTCGATTTTTGCTATTCAGACGCTCATCATTTCCGCAGGCAATCTCAAACTTATGCCATTGACAGGTATTCCATTACCATTCCTGAGCTATGGTGGTAGTTCTATCATTGGTAACTTTATTATTGTCGGCATCCTACTGCGCATCTCCTACAATACGGCGTTGGAACGCGATGGTATGAGATGAAAATCAGATGGTCACACTTCCCCTTCTGGCAGATCTAGATTTTCTGGCACATCAGTATACCTGTACAATGCCGCAACTGGAAAACTAATCCCAAGACTTGCAAGCTCAACAGTATCACTTGGTCCGAAGACATGCAATACCCAGCCTTCTGGACTACGTCGGTAGAGTTCGACCAATTGATACTTTGTACTCACCAGTACGTACTCTTGGACTGCTGGATGCTCACGAGAGCGTCGGAACTTCTCGCCACGATCGCGAGCTTCTGTACTATTTGAAAGCACCTCCACAATGACACTCGGACATTGTATCTCCAAATCCCGTCCACGATCGCGCTTGTCACACGTCACCGTAGCATCAGGAAAAGTGTAATGTAATGGGGACAGACGAACAGCGACGTCTGAGTTATAGACCCGACATGAGCTTCCTTTTTCTGCGAGCTTCTCCCTCAAGATACTGCACACATTAATCCCTATACTGCCATGATCAAGCGTTCCCCCCGCCATAGCATAGACCCGACCATTAAAGTACTCATATTTCACATCATGACTCGTACGTTGCAGTTCGCGCCATTCCTCAACGGTCATATAGTTGGATGATGGCTGTGAAGGCTGAGCTACCATAGAAAATCTCCTTTGTTTGTGTATCTTATCATTAGCCAGCGATACGTTATCTTGCTGTAGGACTTATTGCATATCTAGCTGCTCTAGTATAGCATAGACTGCTAGTATTTGGATATCTAGAGAGAACCCAAGGCACCATCCTATTCCATTGAAAAAGACAAATCAAGAAGATATCTGCAAAGGATACCTCATACATTCCCTCTTTCCCCCTGGACAAACACCCCCTTAGCAGGTATATTATAGAAAGAGACACTTTATTGCGTCTCCTTCGAAACGTGTTTTTGCTATATTACTTTCAAAAAAGGATACAATGGATAAAAGAAGCGAATCATCTGAGAGACAAGATCAACGGAGAAAAAGGCCAGAACACCATGATCAACCTGAGACTTCACAAACGCATATAGAAAATGTGCGATCAGAAAATATGAGATTTTCCAGCTCATCCACCGAGATGCCCCCAAGCACCTCCAACAAGAATCTTGAGAGAATATCGAATATGACAGAGTCGGAGTTTGAGGAAGTATTGGATATGACAGAGTCGGAGTTTGAGAAAGCATTCTCTTCTGTTTCTCAATATGAGAAGCAGTGTGAAATGCAGCGCAAACTACAGCGTGAGACTATTAAGCAAATTCCAGACGTAGCAAATCGTATGAGTCGCCATATGTCAAAATATCTAACTGATCCCAATAAGGACCAAATTTATGATAGACTGATAGATCTTGAACTCTCACAGGCCAGAGAGCGTGCAAAGCAGAATTTAGAGATCCTAGAAAATTATAGCGAGGTAGAAAGCGATATGCAGACTAAACGAGAGGCTATTGAGAAGAATACTCCTAATCTAACTAAAATGTATACTGAAAATAATACTCTTAAGCTATCTCTAGAAGATTACATCAAAAGAGCAGGTAAAGCGAAGCAACCAAAAATATTCGAGAGAGCAACTGATAAAGATAAAATGCTTAAAAATACAGCTGATTGGAATAAAACGCTTAATGCATTCCTTGAAAAAGGCCCAGGAACGAAGGCCCTTTTTCTGGACTTTGATGGTACCATGGCACGCTTCACAAAAACTCCCCAAGCGACACTAGCAGTTCACGGTTTCCTCTTAGCTGTAAAGACCTTCCTGGATAAAGGCTACAAAGTCGCGATCATTACTGGTAGACCTATCAATGAGGACACAGGGGTACTAACAGTACTCAAGAGATCAGGAGCTGATGATGCTCTTATCGACGATATAGACATTTTCGGTAGCCACGGGATTGAACATAGAGGACCTGAAACTAAAGGAAAAATACAAGTACGGGGAGATATCACACCCTATATCAACTCACAGAAGAATTTGCTGAATAAAATACAAAAGCAGATAAAATCTGATAACAAATTAAAAGACTTAGAAATTACACTTGAGCCAAAAGCAGTGGGGGCAACTATCCACTATCGGGAGGTTGAAGAATTTGAACATCAAGACGTGCAAGAAAATCTCAATAATATCTTAAAAAAGATTTTGCCAGAAAAATCAGCTAATACTAACTTTGATGATTTGGAAGATAAGAGCAATGAGGACTTCCAGAAAAATTTATGTATAACCCATCAGCAATGGCGTTTGAGATCCACTTGAACCCAGCAACAACCGGTATAGAGGCTCATAAAGGGGCCAGTGTGAAATATCTGGTTGATAAGTGGAAAGTACAGGATGCTATTGCTTTTGGGGACGAGAGACTGACCTCGACAAGCTAGATGCACTTAAAGAACTTATAGGTGATGAAACTAGCACTCTAAAGACTCAAGCATTTGTGGGAACCAAACACAACAAAACGCCAAAGAAAAATCATAGATGACGCTACGATTGTTGTGGAAGGACAAGAAAGTGCTGTAGGACTTTTGCTTAATATAGCTGAGCAAGCTGCGGATCATAAATAACCCTCAGCCTCAGTCCCTTTGAGCCTTCTGCTGCAATTCATACAGCTTGCTAATCGCCTCAATCGGTGTCAATTCATCAATCGCCAGATTTTTGAGTTCCTCAACCACAGGATGGGACTCGGAGGCAAACAGGGTCATTTGCCAGGCCGCAGGCATGGTCATATCGCGCATAGCTTTGCGCCGTGCCTTGGCATCCCCTTTACGTTCGAGTTCTTCCAAAATTTCCTGAGCCCGATGGATGACTGGACGTGGAATGCCTGCGAGTTGTGCGACATGGATGCCATAGCTACGATCAGCGCCCCCTGGAATAATCTTGCGCAGGAAGACGACTTGACCATTTTCCTCTGTGACTGCAACATTCATACAACGAATACGCGGCAGCAACTGAGCGACTTCGACCAGCTCGTGATAATGGGTAGCGAAGAGTGTGCATGCACCAGTACGCTTGTTATTATGCAGGTATTCGACGACAGAACGAGCAATTGCCAGACCATCATAGGTACTGGTACCACGTCCAATCTCATCCAGGATAATCAGGCTACGTGGAGTCGCATGATGCAAGATATTAGCAGTCTCGACCATCTCAACCATAAAGGTACTCTGGCCCGTCGCCAGATCATCCTGAGCCCCGATCCGCGTGAAGATGCGATCAACCAGTCCGATCGTCGCAGATTCCGATGGGACAAAACTCCCGATCTGGGCCATCAGAATGATCAGTGCAACCTGCCGCAGATACGTTGACTTGCCAGCCATATTAGGTCCGGTGATAATGCAAATCTGGGCATCATGATTGGAGAGGTTGGTGTCATTGGAAATAAAGGCGGTATCCGAGAGCGTCTGTTCCACAACTGGATGGCGACCTGCAACAATATGAATATTATCGCCATCATTGAGCTGCGGTCGACAATAATTATATTTGGCTGCCACCTCAGCTAGACTTAGATAGACATCGATCTCAGCAAGAGCCTGAGCCGTTGCAAGAATGCGTTCGGAAGCGTGAATAGCAATATCTGCTCGCAATTGTACAAAGAACTCGTTCTCCATTTTATTGATACGGTCTTGCGCATTAAGTACGAGCGTTTCATATTCTTTCAGGTCGGATGTGATATAGCGTTCGGCATTAGTAAGCGTTTGCCGACGGACATAGTCTGCTGGCACACGATTGAGATTAGCATTAGAAACTTCGATAAAGTAGCCTGAGGCCTTATTGAAGCCAACTTTGAGGTTGTTGATACCTGTACGTTTGCGCTCACGCTGCTCCATCTGAGCAATCCACTGACGTCCACTTGTGAGGCCGGCTTCAACTGATCAAGTTCGCTGCTAAAATGATCACGAATAATCCCACCCTCAGTAATGCTCACTGGAGGCTCATCGACGATGGCATGCTCGACAAGTGTGATAATATCCTCGTTATCGGCTAGACGTTGCATAACACCTGCAAGAACAGGCATACGTGCGATCTCATCCTCTGGCAGGCAAGCGCGTACTTCGGCAGCTGCACGCAGACCATTAGCAAGAGCAGCGAGATCACGAGGGGTAGCAATACGTTGGCGCACACGATTGATCAGTCGTTCAATATCGCCAGCCTTCTTGAGAGCCTCGCCCAAGCGAGCTTGGAGCAGACTATCTTGGAGCAATTCGTTAATTGCCTGTTGACGCTGTTGCAGAACGACGAGATCGAGCAGCGGTTGACCGATCCAGCGTCGCAAGAGCCGTCCCCCCATCGGAGAACGCGTGCGATCGAGAACCCAGAGCAAGGAGCCTTAGTTGAGCCACTCTACCCGTCTCAAAGAGTTCAAGATTGCGACGTGTATAGGGATCGAGCGTCATAAAACCGCCAGTCGAGTAGGTCTCTAGTGCAGTGAGTTGCTGGAGCAGCCCCTTCTGAGTCTCCTGCACATATGCGAGGACGGCACCAGCGGCGCGAACTGCCAACGGGAGACAATCACAGCCAAAGCCCTCTAGGGAGGCAACATTGAATTGGCGTAAGAGACGATGGCGAGCATCATCCTCTGTGAAATACCGAGCATCATAGGGCGTAACGTGGCCAGCGAGACCCTCTAGCGCCTTAGCCAACGGTGCAATATCATCTTCGTCATCCTCCTCTTCAACGTCTGGTATATCTGCATTAGGATTGCCATTGCTACCAACTTTAGTGACCTGTTTCTCACTCATCACAGCTGCCAGCCAACGTCGTTTGCGACTCCCCTGGCGGCTATAACGAGCTTCCACCAAAACCTCGGCAGGTCCGACGCGAGCAATCTCTTGCTGAACGGCAAGCTGTGGCTCAGATGTGCTGAACTGGGTAACAGCAAATTCTCCGGTCGTAATATCGATATAAGCGATACCAACGGCATCCCGGCCAACGATGACAGCAGCCAGGAAATTATTGCGCTTGGCAGCCAGCATGGTAGGATCAATCACAGTGCCAGGAGTGACAATACGAATGACTTCGCGATCGACCAATCCCTTAGAGAGAGCGGGATCGCTAGTCTGTTCGCAGATGGCAACGCGATAGCCTTTACTCACAAGACGAGCAATATAGCCATCGGCGGCATGATGTGGAATGCCAGCCATTGGTGATTTTTCGCCACGACCAAAATCGCGACGTGTCAATGCTATTTCCAGTTCACGAGCCACGATTTCAGCATCATCATCGAACATCTCATAAAAGTCGCCCATGCGAAAGAAGAGAATAGCATCGGGATTTTGCTGCTTAATCCTTAAATACTGTGCACGCACGGGACTATGAGCCTGAGGCTCTTTTTCATATGCTTCAAATAACACTTTTCAATCCACTCCCTGTGACTTGGTAGCTAGCTAGACTCGCTCTACGCCTCTACTAAACACATTCTGCATCTAATAGCTGATCATGAAAGTATTCTTTCTATCGAGAATCAAATAGGCAACCATGAAAATGCTTAGTCTTCCTATAGGGGTATCATAGCTGTAGACGAGCCTTTCGTCAAGCCGCACAAAACCTGCTCTCACCATCACCACTTGAGCAGAACACCACGATATGCTATACCCTCCTAAATACAAATGTTCTTATTAGGGGGAATAATCGACCATAACCCGGAGATCTCAGCAGCCCTATGATACGTTCGTTAAGGCTTTATTGTGGCGAGTTGACTCGCTGGTCTCATATTTTCTCAAAGGTGCCACTCTCGATGGCACACTTTAGAGGCCGAACAAAACGTCGAGATCGATCTGTGCCACTCTACGTCTGATGAAAGACCCCACGGTTGATATGCTACGGCAAGCCATTAAAGATTGACGAGTACCCTGAACGATGTGGTGAGGTCTTGCCCAGTTCCACGTCGTCCTTAGCCGGACCACTACTGTGCCGGACAATTCAAAGATATGCTTGGAAAGGAGCTTTCTATGTCTACCCAATATGCCGATTTTATGCAGCAAAATCCGCTCTTTCTGGATAAGCTGCGACAATGCGAGGCTTGAATCCGGAAAGCTGGCAAAGCCGAAGGCAAAACCGAAGGCAAAACCGAAGGCAAAACCGAAGGCAAAACTGAAGGCGAAATCTAAGTGATCCTCCAATCGTTTCATACCCATTTCTCGGAGGCAACAGCAGAACTTGCTGAACTTGCATTGCGCAGAGTTGACATTGAGATACTGAGGTCATTAGGCCACTTAAGGATGCTACTGTCAAATTAGATGAACAAGGCGTGAATACATGGGTGAAAGATCATCTCCCAGCAGAATAAGTGGAAGAGCATTCCAATACTGTTCTCTGTAAGGACATCATCGATTGCAAACGGCGAAATACATCGCCCGTTTCAACGATATTGACAGAGGATATCATGCCACAACACATCACACCTATCTTGCAATTCATTGCGTGCTGGTAGGGCCCGATCTATTTCGCCGTTATAACCACAATACCTATTTTCTTTGCACACACGATACATCCATTACACCACATCACACCCATTCCGCAATTCATTGCGCGTATGCTAAAGAGATCCACGAGAGACCACACAACGCTGAACGATGTGGTGAGCGTCTGGCCCAGTTCCACGTCGTCCTTGGCCGGACCACGACTGTGCCAAACAAGATCAAATATTTGATATAATCTACTTCTTTGCATCAAGAAGAATTTGACGCACCTTCTCCTCATCTCTTGTGTGCAAAACATTCTGAAAAAGGCTTTGTAGTCTTTCAAGTGCCTGAATAATATTATATACGTCCTGTGCAAATTGAGCAAAATTTCGGAAAGTATGCTTTACAAAAGAGCAAATCTTGCCTTTGCCTCTCGATATGTCCTATCTGTATCATGTCCGGAAAGCCCAGCTTTCCTTAATAACATCTTCTATCATAGCAAACCTCCTTTGAAGCCAAAGATGTTCACTCTCCTTTTTAAAGACGAGTGCTGCCAATCCATAGGTTAGCGTGAGCAACTCCTCTGCCTTCTCGACTCCCGGCTGACGCAATTCCTTGATCACAGTACTCGATCGCATCATGGTCTTGACCATCTTGCGTCAGAGGAACCAACGGCAGGATACCCTTTAGCCCCCCGCTGTAAGAGGCTCTTGGTGTTGACCTTACATAATTCAATGACCGTAAATGAGAAGGTATGAACAACTTTCCCATTGGGTCTTGAACTGATAGGGCGATGCCGCCTTGGGATGACCTGGCTTTCTGAATAGATATCATAGCCGAATTGCGACTTGTAGCTTGTATTTAATGGCTGACATTGACGTTGTACTCCCAGGCACGCCTTGCCATGTTCTCATCCGGTTCGAGCTGAAACTCTAGGTGCAAGAGACTTGGCTTACTATCTATCTCGATCGGCCACAGGTTATCGCCATCCCGTTTGCGGGTCGCGAATTCGCTCACAGTTCTTTATCAAAACGTGCACCTTCGACTAGCCAACTCACAAGATCCTCCCGCACAATACCTACAAGATGTTTCATCTGCCCATCCCATTCTCCCATTTCCGATTCATTCCTCCTTGAAGCTCTTCTTCCCACCTTTGCTGCAATTCTAGTCAAAATAGCGTGAAAACCAATTCAACTATCTACCACTGTCTCTTAGATAGATCAAGTATAACATAGTAACAAACGGATTCGTTGAGAGGATGAAAATGTCTCGCCTGTTTCAATGATAATAACTGCAAATATCATGCTACATTACATCCAAACTATTATACAGAGATAATTGGCGTGTCGTGTAATAAACCCGATAGGTGTGTGACGGTGAAACATTGAAAATGCGTGTATTATTTAATAACGGGCGCAATAATTGGGCCTCCTAACCCATGGGTTAAATCGCGTTTATATTTGCATCACACATCATTTATATTAAAACGGGCAAAACACATCGCCCGTTTCAACGGATATTGATTGAATATATCATGCCACAACCCATCACACCCATCCTACAATTTGACAGCGAAGCTCTCCTGTTAGAGCAGCTATTGCCCTTGCAGCTTCTCTTGCCTGATTACCCGCTTGTCTAAAGAAGCCTGCAATTTCTGTGGAGCCAACCAGTAGCCCATAGCGTGCAGGATGGCATTGACATTCCCAAATTTAGGATCACCATCCTCCGAGAAGATACTTGACTCCCCGCCAGCTCAGATTGGCACTTTCCGCTATAGCGCTTAAACCTTCAACGCGGCGCACGAATCCGTAAAGGCAGAGAGCAATGTAGCAGCATCTCCATTCTTTCGCCATACTCCTCAAAGAGAACTGAGACAAAGCTGTCTATCTCTTCGGGATTATCGCGGAGATACTCTTCCGTAAATTCACTGACAGTCGGGAAATTGATCATGCTCTTTATACTCCTTCCAATATGCTTTTGCCTGTCTAATGTCATTTTGTTGGCTATCTTTATCACCGCCACATAGTAGAATCACAATGTTTTTTCCATCTTCCCCTAAATACGCCCTATAACCGGGTCCGAAAAACATTCGTAGCTCGTGCACGCCTTCTCCAACCCACTTGCGGTCACCGTAGTAGCCTTGCTCTAGTCAGAGAATACGTTGAATAATACGCTGACGTCCGCTGGAGTCTTGTAGATTGTTAAGCCACTCCCTAAATGGCTTCTTGCCATTGCAATCTACATAGATGATAACCTGTTTCTGCATTTTGCTGTGGCATTCCTACTCTATCCTTTCAAACTATTATAGCATGGTGAACTATAGTTAGCAAAAAAAGTCATCGATTGTAAAACGGGCAATAAATCGCCCGTTTCAACGATATCGATCGAATATATCAAGTAGCAAGTCATCGACTGTAAAATCTCACCCCCTCACCTTCACCACTTGAGCGAAACATGTCTCATATGCTATACTCCTATTAAATACAAATGTTCTTTAGGGGGAAAAGGAATAGTGGATAACCCGGCAGAAGATCTCCAGCAGCCATACGATACGCTTATCAAGGCGTTCTTTCGCAACGAGATGGACTCGCTGGTCTCATATTTTCTCAAAGGGGCGACTCTGGATGGGACACTCGAAGAGGCAGAACAAAACGTAGAGATTGATCGCAGTATACTCAAAATCGATTTAGCTTACTGGATCAAATATTTGCTGTTACGAGCCATTTTGCATATCGAGCTACAGAGTGGTCCAGATAATACCATGGCACGCCGTATGCTGGCCTATTTCGCAAATTTACATCTGAAACACAACGTACCTGTCTTTTGTATTGTAATCTTTCCTTTTTAAGTGTGCAGTCCGAGCAGTCACCCTATAGGGTCTCATGCGGCGACAAAGTTATCTTACCAGAATTTCACTATGACGTCATCCGTCTCTGGGAAGAAGATCCTAAGCCTATCTTAGATACATGAGTGCTGTGCCACTCTACGTCTTGTTGCCAGCAGTGAAAGACCCCACAGTTGATATGCTACGGCAAGCCATTAAAGAGATCTATGAGTACCCCCTGAACGATGTGGTGAGCGTCTGGCCCAGTTCCACGTCGTCCTGCAGCCGGACCACGACGGTGCACGGACACTAATCAAAAGTAATGGCTCGGAAAGGAGCTTTCTATGTCTACCCAAATATGCCGATTTTATGCAGCTAAAATCCGCTCTTTCTGGAGAAAAGCTTCAACAATGCAAGGCCGAAGGCAAAATCGAAGGCAAAACCGAAGGCGAGATCGAAGTGATCCTCCAATTGCTGCATACCCATTTCTCGGAGGCAACAGCAGCAGCTGCTGAACTTGCATTGCGCAGAGTTGACATTCCTACACCTAGGCGATCCTGCAGGGTCATATGAAGGACGCCACTGTCAAATTGGATGAACAAGGCGTGAATACATGGGCGGACACGATAATCTCCCACCAGAGTAAGTGGAAGAGCATCCACACACCGTTCTCTGTCAGGATGTCATCTATTGCAAAACGGGCGAAACACCACGCTCGTTTCCACGATATTAATCTCTAATATCATACCACGACTACACTCATACAAAATTTGCACAAATTGTATATTATGCATATTTTGTATGTAACTCTAGCAACTCACCACTAACCTGTATCATCCTAACTACTCAATTCATTAACCTAAACATGATTCACCACAATCAATAACCCATTCCCTCTTGACTATCCTTCCTCACCTCACTCCCCACACCTCAATTGCACTATCACCATTTCCACTGAACAAGGTATTACCATCCATTCCGGACACCACTGATGTAACACCGCCTTCACGTCGTCCTTCGAGCACGTGGCTATAATCTCCAATTTCGCCCATTCCTCTTCCACACACGCATTGTACCGTCAAAACTTCCGCTGAACAGGGTATTCCCATCCATGCCGGGCACCACCTAATTAACCCAACCTCTATGTCCTTTGAGCGTTTGGCTATACTCCCAGTTTCGCCCATTCCTCTTCCACACACGGATTGTATAGTCCCAACTTGCGCTGAACATAGTATTCCCATCCACTCCGGGTGCCACCGTGAATCAAACTCGAAATCTATGTCCTTTGAGCGTTTGGCTATGCTCCCAGATTTGCCCATTCCTCTTCCACACACAGACTGCAGCGTCATTATCTCCGCTGAACAGGGTATTCCCATCCACTCCGGGCACCACTGAAAAAAACTTACATCCAAATGGTGCATAATAGAGACATGTCGCTATACTCCCAGTTTTGCCCATTCCTCTTCCACACACGGATTGTCTCGTCTTCACTTCCGGCTAAACAGGGTATTTCCATCCCCACTCACTACCACTGAATTAACCCCACCGCTATGTCTTTCTGACGTTTTGGCCACGCTCCCAGTTTTGCCCATTCCTCTTCCACACACGGATTGTCCTGTCATCCCTCCCGCTAAACAGGGTATTTCCATCCCCACTCACTACCACTGAATTAACCGAACCTCTATGTCCTTCAAGCGTTTGGCTATACTCCCAGTTTTGCCCGTCAATTCCACTTCCACACACGGATTGTCCTGTCTTCACT
>CAVSHN010000022.1:0-18643 GCA_963727755.1 uncultured Chloroflexia bacterium | reverse complement strand
TGACATCTCCCCATGCCTCTCATGGCAGGGGCTTCTCATCCTCACGAATGAGCTTTCCTGCTTCGTTGGGGGTTGCCCTTGCGTACCACAGCAGGTCTTACACCTCCTCTACAGGCCGACACCGAGAGCCCCTCGGCCAGAATATTGTCTACTTGCGTTGAGATCCCGGTCGTGCCAGACGCCGCATTTCGGGCAGACCCATTCACGCACATCCAGTGGGAGGTCTTCTACCACATGCTTGCAGTCATAGCACGTTTTACTCGATGGATACCAACGATCGATTTTGACGAGGGCTCGTCCGTACCACTGGCTCTTATATTCCAGTTGGCGGACAAACTCACCCCATCCCACATCACTGATGGCTTTTGCCAAACAGTGATTTTTGACCATGTTCTTGACGGCCAGACTCTCCACGCAGATCACTTGGTTTTCGTGAACGATGCGTGTCGAGAGTTTGTGCTGGTAGTCTCGCCTACGGTCTTGGATACGAGCGTGCACACGTGCAACCTTACGACGTGCTTTCTCTCTGTTGTTTCCGCCTTTTTTCTTTTTGGCATGCCGACGTTGGGCTTTTGCCAGTCGCTTCTCATCTTTTGCGTAGTAGCGAGGATTGCCCACAGCCTCACCAGTGGAGAGGATCACCATCGCTTTCAAGCCCAGGTCCAGGCCAACTTGTGCATTCACGACTGGCAAAGGTGTGATCTCCTCTTCAACGAGCATCGAGACAAAGTAGCGGTTGGCACAGTCCTTGGAGATAGTGACCGAGGACGGTTTGAGATCATTGGGCAAGGCTCGATGAAAAGTGATAGAGAGAGGTTCATCCATTTTGGCAAGGGTGAGCTGACTATCTTTCCAGGTGAAGGCATTGGAGGCATAGGTTGCCGCTTGGGTATTTCGTCTTTTTTTGAAAGTGGGATATTTGGCGCGTCCCTCAAAGAAGTTCTTGTAGGCACGATCCAGATGACGGAGGGATTGCTGAACGGGCACAGAGGAGACATCAGAGAGCCAGGGATGCTCTTTCTTCAAAGCGGGAAGCAGAGCCGAGAGATCGTCATAGGTCAGCTTTTGCCCATACTGGAAATAGGCAGTTTTGCGGGTACTGAGTCCCCAATTGTAGACAAAGCGGCAGCATCCGAACGTTTGCGCAAGGATACGTTTTTGGCTCTGGGTCGGTGAGATGCGATATTTGTATGCTCGCTTCGTCTTGCTCATTGCCTTCTTCCTTTCACGAATATAGGTATATCATACCACATATGTCAATATACAAATATTCATTCTACAAGAGATGATAGTGAACATTTTTTCATACAGAAAGGGTACCCCTGTGCCCAAGCCCCAAACAAGGAAGCGCCTTCTATCCCCATGTCTAAAGGACAGGGGTTTTACGGCGCGTTCGATAACCTTGCATATCTTTTTTGCCATATGGTAACATAAATTTTGGTCAGGCAAAAATAGCTTTTGAGAAGAGGGAAACTATGCAAAAGCCAATTCAGGAACTTACCCCTCGCATTAGTGATTGTCTCAAACTTATCTATGCCATGCAAGAACAAGGCCAGAAGGTCTCGACCTCAGCGATAGGCGAGCGACTAGGGGTCAGTGATGCGACCGTAACGATGATATTCAAAGATTTTGCTGCGGCAGGCTGGGTTGAGCATGTGCCGTATCGTGGTGTGCGCCTCACTCCGCTTGGTGAGAGCAAAGCCATGGAAGTCATTCGTCATCACCGCTTACTTGAACTTTACCTAGCACGCCAGTTAGGCTATACGTGGGATAAAGTGCATGCGGAGGCTGACAGATTAGAGCATGTCATCTCTGAAGAATTTGAGGATAAATTAGATGAGTTGCTAGGATATCCCACGATCGATCCTCATGGTGATCCCATTTCCTAGCAAAGACGGGGTTATGGTCACGCGCAACGGGACGAAGCTTTCACAACTAAAAGAGGGGCACTCTGCCCGCATTCTGCGCATCCGTGATCAAGATCCCGAGAAACTGTGCTATCTTGGTCAGCTTGGTTTATATCCAGGATACTGAAGTCCAACTGCTTAATCGGGCTCCATTTGGTGGTCCTCTCCATATCCTAGTTGGTAAGCCACCTTTGCAGCTTACTCAGGTATTAGGAATTGAATTAGCTGACCAAATTATTGTAACCTTGCCTCAGGCGGAAGAATCCTCCTGATTAAACGTCTTGCTTGCAGGAGATATTTTGTGACAATAGTTTGTTCTCATTGCGGTACACCGCTGCGGAAAGGTGATGCACGCTTTTGTTCGCATTGTGGAAGCTTTATTGAGTCTTGTTCTCAATCTTCAGGTTCCTTTACACCTGTGATGAGACCGGAGCATACACAGAAAGGTGCTTTGCGAGAGCAGATTGCATCGCAGTCTGCTGCTCAGCATGATGAGAATGCGGAGTTTGTTCGGTATGGAAAATCCACAGTTGATTTCAATGATGAGGCCAGCAGTTTGCGAGCGGAAGTTTCCGGTGAAGGTGTAGAGGAGAAATTCTGGCATGGAGGAGTTTTATTTTTCTCTAGCACCTCAAGCTGAACCTGAAATGCTCGTGGACGTACCAGATCAAGGAGAAACGGTGCTACCCGACTCTACAAAGAACGTTTCTTCTGCCGAAGAAGTGCCAGCATCTTTGCAGCATGTTAACATTGATACTCCAATTCCTGATTCTCATGCCGGATCTGAAAAACCGTGCATTGAAGCATTTCCCACTGTCCCCTTACTAGGCCATCAAGAATCTCAGAGGCCATCGAATATATCATCTGTCCAAAAGTGGGTGCAAAGTACCCCTCTACCGTCTCTAGGTAAGCTTGTGGGGAAGCAGCGTTCCAAGACTTGACCTTTGGCTGGTAGTCTTGCTAGTAGTACTGATTTTAGTAGTAGTAGTGATAGGTGGAGTGATCCTTTTGCAGTCTCCCGATACCAATCCCTGGCAGCGTTTTAGTAGGACCGATCCTAGTTTTTCTATACTCTATCCTACTGATTGGCATGTGCAAATAGATCACAAGTCATCAAATGTGCACTTCTACGATAGCACCCAAACTGACAAGGTAGATATTGCTGTCTCGAATGCTACCTCTAGCGATGTTGCGCAGTTTTTGCAGCAGCAAGCGTCGCAACTAGGCATGACTGGCATAACGACAGAGTCATCGCAGGTCTTTGGTGGCACATCCTGGCAACAGGTGCAGGGCAAACTGTCGCAAGAGGGAGTGAATTATACCGTGACACTATTGGCAGCCATTGACGGTCATCATCTCTATTTGCTTACACAGAGCAGTCCACAAAGCACATATAATGATGAAAGGGGGCTTATTTTTTCGGCGATGCGTGCTAGCTGGCATTTTTCATGACGGTTGTACCAATAAAGCTGGTTTTCTTGACCTCGGTAACGCTCCATCGTATAATCCAGAAGAACTCGGCGAGGAGCGCCCATTTGGGCAGCAAGCTGCACTGTTTGCTGGCAGCTGTATTGATATAGCGAGAAATACACTAGAGATAGAGAGATACTTTGCAACAAAGGGCTGCGGCAGGAAAGGAGCAGACTGCACATTTAGATGGTAGCTATGGATGACATTCGCTTTGAACGTCACTTTCGTACCCCATCCTCGGAGGGGTACTACATTATGCAAGGAGATAGCTTGCAGCTCAGTAGTCGCCTGGAGGAACGGTTGACCTTCATTTTACATCGACTACGGTCCACGGAACTCTTATCCTAGAGCGAGAGTTAGAGGAAACCGATCTGGCAAAACTGATTGAACAGATTGACGAAGATCTTGTGCTCTCCGCTGATGTACCGCGAGAGGACTTCCTGGTAAGCGTCTATGTTGGCAAGGATGTTGGTTTCTACAGTGACGAGTACTTTGCGGAAGAGGCTAGTGACGACTTAGATTTTGATGATGAGGCTTGAGTCAATACCTGGAAGCTGTCAGAAGCCCAGACCATTTATATCTCGTTGCAGTTGTACTGCCCAACTCTCACAAGAGGCCGCGTCGCATAGCATATTTAATCAACTGGCGCGGCTATGCATATTTAACTTATCCATAATGTGCGTGCGATGTGTATCTACAGTCTTTGGACTAATAACCAGACGTTCAGCAATCTGGTTATTAGTATAGCCTTCTGCGACTAATTTTAGGATCTCCCTTTCTCGTTCTGTCAGACTGCTGTAGCTATCCCGTTCCTCTCCAGTCCGTACTCTCTGTAAATAGTCGCCAACGACAACGGATTGTGTTGTTGGTGAGAGGTAGAACTCGCACTTTTTATCACATGCAATGCAGTAACAGGTCGGTATCGCGGCCTCTTTGATAGATAACCAGAAGCACCGGCCTGTAGAGCCTGAAATACATATTCATTATGTTCATGCATAGTGAGCATAAGAATTTTATACCTGGCAATGAGCGTTTAACTTGTCTAGTAGCCTCAATGCCATTCATATCGGGCATCGTAATATCCATCAAAATGATATCTGGTTGAGTACGCAGAGCCTCTTGGATCGCTGATGTCCATCTGAGCTTCTCCAACCACTTCTATATATGGTTGTGCATTGAGCATCATCTCAAGCCAGCGCGTAGAATAGTATGATCGTCGGCTAGTAAAACATGTATTTTCATGGTTATCCTGCGATATCTGATAGATTTGCTTGACTGCTGTCGTTATTGAATGGAGCGGTATGCTTACATGATTCGTCGTTTCCTGCTCGGGTTGGGATGTGATCGTCAGGTTTCATCCACAAGCTAGTTCTTTCATGCATACCGACCAGTCCCCAACCATGCTCCTGTCCAGCCCCGGGTATTATTTTGTATCTTTTAGCATAAATGCGCCCTTTGTCAGAAATAATAGCGTGAATCGCATGCTCGCTTTCTTCTAAACAAACCGTTATTTTCGTGTCTGTGCATGTCTTGCCGTGTTGGTTAAGGCTTCCTGTACAATGCGGTAAAGGACTGTTTCCAGCTCTGCTGGTAGCCGTTCTTAGACGCCGCTAGCCTGAAAATCGACCTCGAGAGCGCATTTCTGTTGATATTCTTTGATGTACCAGTGCAGAGCGGGCAGGAGTCCTAGATCATCAAGGGCACTCGGACGCAGATCAAAACTGAGATTCGATTGCGCGTAGAGTCTGATGGGCCATTTGGCGTCTTTCTGCAATGCGATCTCGCGCTTGTTGTGAAGTAATCGACTTTTCCAAGACTGCAAGACTGATGAGCAGGGAATTCTGGATCTGTACACGTTTTGTCATGCAATTCCGTCAACCCGTTTACGCTCTTCCTCCTGGGCATTGATGATCAGCGTTGCCGTTGTCGGTTAGCCTCATCGAATCTTCAAGCATCATATTAAAGGTGCTAGCCAGTTGATCGGCCTGCGGATCTCCCCGGTCAAGGGCACGTAGAGATCAGCTCTCCTGCTTGTACACCGGTCATGATCTTACCCGAGTCCATCATGGTCGGAAAGCAGATTGCAAGAGAACGAAATTTAGGGCCACGCTAACCAACCACAATGGTAACAAAGGCAACTACAATGATGGTAGGTGCATACGAGCCCGGGCTAGTTGTGTAGCTAGCCATGTACCTACGGTGGCTCCTACGGAAATAATGGCGCTATTTGCAACCAGCACCTTATAGAAGATAGGATAGTGAGTAAGTGCTAAGTCATCTGTGATTTTGCATGGTCTTCTGATATTTTAGCTCTAGGTTGGTCATTTGCTATTCTCTCAATTTCTCCAACTCTTATGTTAATTGTACCCAGTATTTAGGTTGGGTGTCAGATGGTTTGCGCGATGCTATAGAATCAGGTATAGGTTAGAAAAAATCAGGTGACTACCTGATGCTTCCCCTTAGATGCTACGCTATCTTTGTTTAGTGTTGAAGGGCTACCGCAGAGCCATGTCTATGCTACAATCTGCGATCAGCCTTCACATTGCAAGAACTTTTCCGATCGGACACCGATCCCATAGATAGCAATTCTCTAGTCCTTGTGAGGAGGCCCAGTGAAATTACAAATCGAGGTCTACTTGACATAGTGACGCAGAAGCTCGTCGAGAGTCGGCTATGGCGTTCAATCTTTCGCCATGGTTATCCTGATACTCCCTTGAAAACCGAGTCTCTGGTCATGATGGGAACACTATTCTGACATCTTCATCCTGTGAAAGTAAGCCGTCAGGCGATGAAGGTTATTTATACTTGGTGTTTGGGAGGTATCTCTTTCTTTCTCTTCTTGCTACTGACAATCACCGGGTATTCTTGATGTTTTACTATGTTCCTGCTACAAACACAGCTTATCAAAGATTAATCAGTTCATTAGTGCTGTTTCGTTCGGGCACCTAGTACGCAATATGCACCTTGGGCAGCTGACCTGATGGTAGTTTCGGTGGCGCTGCATATGATCCGTGTTTTCTATCATGGAGCGTATAACGTCGCCGAGGAATTTGAACTGGGTAGTGGTTGTATTGCTCTTCTTTCGTCACCCTATTCTTGAGCTTCACTGGTCACCTGCTTCATGGGACCAAATCGCTATTTGGGCTATCACCGTTGGTACCAATTAGCTCCTTATACCCCCTTAGTTCGAATCCAGTTTACAAGGTGCTGGTGGGTGGTGGAGCAGTTGCCAAGGCTTATTTTTACGTTTCTAGTGGGCCATGTGGTCTTGTTTCCGTTGGCTGGTGCTATTCTGATGGTGTATATTTCGCGGATTCGTCAGGATGGTGTGGTTTGGGCTCGTTCCTCCTCCTCCTTTACGACGTCACTTTGAAAACATGATCCAGCTCCTGACATAGTGCGTTAACGATCGAACTATTTTTTATTCGATTGGATTATTTTTGTACAGTTAATAATAGAAGAGGATATTCGATATGGCGATTCGAACAGAAGAAAAGGTACAAACACAGGGGGCGGCAACAGCCAGCGACGATATCGTACCTTAACAGTAGTGAAGGCAAGAAGCCATTACCCGTATTGAGAGCCACTCGAAGCTCAGTCTTCTTCTTCGCCACATTTGCTTGTCCGTCGATTTTTTCGCAGCGACAATTGTTACGGTGATGGTAACCCTACTTTCGTTGCAATCAATGCTCCCTTGCAAGACCCTGCGACGCCAAGCATTACACCAAACTCTGCCAAGGCTCCATGGTTCTTCCTGGGTTTGCAAGAATTGCTACACTACTTTTGAGCCTGCTACAGCTGTGTGTTTATCCCCAGGACTGACTTTAGCAGGCTCTTGTCATTCTTCCCTATGTAGACGTAATCCTAGCGTGCTTATGTTGACCGCAAGGTTTCCCTCTCTGACGTTCACCATGTTCTTAGTATTCTGGGCTGTAGTAACCCTTGCAGGAGCTTCTTTCGTGGCCTGGTTGGCTATGGGTCTGGCCTTGGCAGCTACATTTACTTGACTTATAGGCAATATGGAAATTGGGAGGCAACGATGGGTACTGATACTGATAGACCTGCTATAACTGCTCAACAGTACGAGATCCTCCACGGGGTGGTGCTGAAGCTGCTGAGGTTTCCAAGCAGCGTCTCTCGCGGCGACGTTTCCTCCGTCGATCGATGCTAGCTGTCTGGGGCGTATCTACGGTTGCAGCCGTTGCTGGTGCTTTAGATATGCTCTATCCCATGTTAGGCGGCCAATTTGGCTCTGTGCAGATTGTTGGTATCAAGAGCGATTTTAAGGCTGCGACGCCAGATAAATTTCAGTCGGATCAAATTGGGGTTTATCACCGTCCTGTCGCAAGAACGTATGTCATCCATATGGCTGCCGAAACACCATTTTTGTTGCACGGGACTAACCTCGCTGAACAACTGCAATCAGAGTTTGTAGTCAAAGACAGTGACGGCTCATACTGGATTGCTCTCTACCAGAAGTGTGTACACCTTGGCTGCACCGTACCTTTCAGAGATAGCTGTGCCAGTTTCAAATGTCCTTGCCACGGTTCGCACTACAATGGAGATGGTGAATACCTAGATGGCCCTGCACCTAGAAGTTTGGATCGCTTCCAGATCTCATTCCAGGGAGATAATGTCGTGGTTAACACCGGCGTGATTAATCAGACAGTTCCCCACCCTGACGAAACAACGCGTTTGATTGCACCTCCAAATGTGCTATGTACTGCATAAAAGGCCATATGTTATGATAAATTTTGAACAAGGTATTATAGGTATTATCGTCTTGCTAGTAGTTGTTGGAGGCTTACTCTACCTCTACTATTCCCGGACCAATGCAGTTGAGAAGACGGGATATGGTTCCTTAATTCTGCTGTCCCTGGTTTCACTGATGATCCCTGGTTCTCTGGATCATGGAGAATGGCAACCAAGCAGATGCTAGAAACAGTCAGTTTGAGGCTTCGATCCAGCGTGGAATGGTCGTATATGCCAACAATTGTACTGATCAGTGCTATGGCATTGATAGTCAGGGTCATCTAGTTATGGTCACCTACAACGGCTATGCGATCCAAGACTTGAATAAGCTACTTGACCCCGATCTTGACCGGATTATCAGTGCGGGCATTTATAATCCACAGGCCCCGCATCAGCCAGCTAATGCTGGCGCAGTGCCTCGTAGTGATCAATATAATGGAGCTTTGCTCAGCAATGATATAAGTGATTTGCGGAATTTCATTCGTTCTGCCGACCCGAATTATTTAAAGGCCAATGGCTATCCACTGCATAATGCATTTAATGATCTTCCTGCCTATCTTCAAGCGCAGAATCCGACACAATATGATGCTGCGGTAACCTTTGCCAAAAATGGTATGTTTGGTACGCTTGATGTGTCACAGGTCAATCAAAAGCATATTACGCTCAGCATTGTAGATGCAGGCAAGAATAATGTCTCCTGTGCAAGTCAGATGGGCTGTTTCACGCCGATTAACATTGAAGTCAAGGTGGGTACCATGATTACCCTGGGTGAATGACTTGAGCATGGCCCATACCGTAACTGCTACTACCGGGCAAGATCTTGCCAAACCGACGCCAGCCTCGCAGATATTTGACTCGCAGTCTGACAGTCAGTTCCAGCTTGGTCTCATTCCCCCGGGGCAGTTGTTTTCCTACACGGTAACAGAGGCGGCATACAATCTAGATCAGGTCAAGCATAGAGTTATCTACTATTGTCGGGTTCATCCAGATATGCTTGCGCAACTAGTAATCGTAAAGTAAAGGGGAAGGGGCATATTATGCAACAATACTGCAACGTGAATTGCTAGAACGAATATCGTGGGCGCGTGCGATGATTTTTGCTGCTGGATTCTTTTTGATTGCGGCCATCTTGCTTGGGCAACTGCCTTCAGTTATTTATGCTGACATGACGGCTGCGACACTTCAACAATTTGAGCTACTTTGTCTTTCCCTAGCCTTTGTCAGTCTGGGAGGCTTTGCGATTATACAAGTAATAGTCTTGCTTTTTATCCAAGCCATTAATCCCACCGATAAGCTTGACGGTATTCAGGGGGAATACTGGCACTGGCAGGTTTTGCCTTATCTATCTGGGCCACGACGACCGGGTGTATTCCTAACAAGGATCTTCACGCAAGTTACCTGCAATCAATATTTCCCTGCGAGTACAACCTACTGGCATCCTATGCTAGGGGGAAATGTCCTCTGGTTTCAGCCGCAAGCTATTGATTTCGTGATGATTGGCCTGACCATTCTTAGTGTTGGGCTAGCTATGATCTTCTACAGCGTGCTCGCTCTGCGCGAGATACGCAATCCAGATCGTCGTGATCTTGGTACGACACCTGCCATTCGCTGGATGATCATTGGCTCTATTCTACTACTAATCCTATTCTTATTTGCTTATAATAAGACAGGTGATCTTACGCTCGGTCAGAATTTGATCCCTGGCCATCCATTTATAGGTTATAAGCTTGTCGAACTCTTAGTCAGTATTATTCTTGGGGCGGCCATATTCATGGCCCTAGGTGCTTTTGCTCTGCGCTTACATTATCTCATGCGCCCGATACGTGAGCGTACCATGTCTATCCTTTATATCGTGGGTGTTCTCGGTCTAGCCCAGACAGGAGCAATTTTTCTTATGCTGTGGGTAGTTGCCTATCCGTTGTTAGCTCTAATTCACCCATGGACATTTATTGGCCTAGGCCGCTATCTAACCAACTGTGCGAGGGCATCAGTTGTACCAGCGAGTTGTTCATTTACGCAAGATGCTGCATCTATTGTAGATGTAACGATCACAAGCACTTTCTTTGGATTATTAATGGCGGCAATCGGTGCTCGGAAGTCTCATCGTAATCTAGTGATCATTGGCAGTGTTGTGACAACGGCGGTGATCGGAGCTATGACTTTGCTCGCACATACGGCCCCGAGCGAGCTACCAACGGCTATGATGCTATGTGTCACTATTCTCATACTAGCAGCAATTTGGACGACCGTTTCTCGTGGTGAATTTGCGGTTGTAGGAGAGAACAACCTTGGTTGTCTAGGTCAATGGTTAGTTGTAGGCACCTGCCTATTTATTTACCTAGCGGCATTTGCCTTCTTCTCAATGCTTTCGTTCACGACGGTGGAAACTCCACCCAACGTTCCTTTTGTGCCCGGCGTAACTTCTGATGCTTTTGTCATGCTGGTCGTGCTAGGATTACTAGCTAGTATCCAGTTCTTCTTCCTAGCCCGCAATCGCTACAAGGTGTGATATCTAAACACATGAGATATTATACATTTGTGAATTATATTTCATGTTAATTTGCATATATCATCATAAATATACCAAAGCATCACATCATCAAGGCTCTTAATGCAAAAGAATCATTTTGTTATTGACAGAAAGCCATCTATTTAGTATGATGCATCTATTGACTAGACCACCACAACGGTTGCCAGAGACAAATGAATTTAGCTAATATCTTATTGTAAGGAACTTATTATGAGTAGCAGCGGCTCCCCACCCCCAGGCGGTCGCATACAGGCGCTCCTAACACTGCTTCTCGCTCTTTGCGCTCCACCTGCGGCTCTGATATCTTTTACCCACTCACTCAACCTGCCACCGTGGTTAACGATCGTTCTTGTGCTAGTTTATGAGATCCTAGTCTTCTTTGTGAGTTTTTTGACCGGGATCTTGCAGAAGCTCCAGCAATCATGGATCGAAGCCATTGCGAACGGGATTGATCAAAGAGTGCGTAGTGCTCTTTGTGCTATCACCATCATTACTGCCGCTATTTCACATACGAGCATCGTGACTTGGATATGAAGGGCATCACCACGCAGGGAGTCTATACACTTGGCCTGGAGGATGTCTTCGTTGAGCTACGCATCGATCCCAAAGCACCGCACGTCGCGTCCGCTGATCCTCTTCGTGTGCCAGACTATTCCTCGCAGACGCTTGCTAAATTGCCAAGTGGTAGCGATACCATTTGGGAGTATCTCGCTGCACCGCGCTTACGCGACCAGCATTTTGTAGTGCTTGGCCCACCTGGTAGTGGCAAAACGACTCTGCTCAAGCATCTTGGCCTCACTTTGGTCGATCGCAAGCGGGCTCGTACTGCCAAACGCTTACGGGGCAAGCTACCTGCATTGCTTTTTTTGCGTGAGCACAGCAAGACGATTATAGATAATGCCGAATACACGCTGGCCAATGCTATCCGCCAGAGCGCGAACCGTTGGGGCTATCTGATGCCCATGGGGTGGATTGAGCATCGTCTGGCACACGGGCAGTGCCTGATCTTGCTTGATGGACTGGACGAGGTAGCCGACGCAACAGAGCGCCAACAGACGGTTAGCTGGGTTGAGCGTCAGATGAGAAATCATAGCAATAACCGCTTTGTGCTCACTTCGCGCCCCTTCGGCTATCGCGAGAATCCGCTTGCCTGTAGCGTGGCGATCCTGGAGGTGCAGCCATTGACGTTTCAGCAGACAACACAATTCGTCATGAATTGGTACCTCGCCAATGAGATCAAAAGTGCAGTGCGTGATTATCCCGGTGTGCGCATGAAGGCCAAACAGGGGGCAGATGACTTATTGCAGCGTCTGCGTGAGACACCGGATTTGTTTGATCTTGTGGGTAACCCTTTGCTGCTCACCATGATCGCGACTGTTCACCGTTATCGGGGCACGTTGCCCGGCGCACGCGTCGAACTCTACAAAGAAATCTGCGAGGTTTTCCTCGGCAAACGCCAACTTGCACGTGGAGTCACACAAGATCTACGTGCGAATCAACGCCAACTGGTGTTACAACCATTAGCCTATGAAATGATGTTACAAGGAGTGCGTACAATCAACAGTCAGCAGGCAGGACAAATCATTACCGCTTCATTACAGCAAGTGAGTACTACACTTGCACCACACGATTTTCTAGAGAGCATTCAGAATACAAGCGGGCTATTGCGAGAGCGTGAGCGCGGCGTCTACAGCTTTGCGCACAAGACGTTTCAGGAATACCTGACAGCGGTATATATTAGCGAGCATGGATTGTTAGAGACCCTAATATCTTGTGTGCAAGATGAGTGGTGGCATGAAACCATTCGCCTCTACTGTGCACAAGCCGACGCTACTTCCATCATCGAAGCCTGTCTGAATGCCTCATCGGCTGATGTATTAGTCTTGGCGCTGGAATGTGAGCACGAAAAACTGAGCTTGCAACCAGCCATGCAGTGCCGATTGGAAACCACAGTTGCGCAAGGTATTGAAGATGATCCCAAGCGTCGGCAGATCACAGCCGAGGCTCTATCGGCACGATGTCTGCGTCGGATGTACGCCCTCAACGAACAGACCTTCATCGAGACTACACCGGCCACTTACGCCGAGTATCAACTCTTCGTGGATGAATTGCGTGGGCAGGGCGAGTACTATCATCCTGATGACCGGGAAGGGGACACTTTCCCTGCTGGTCAGGGTCGGCAGCCTGCCCTTGGTATGCGACACTCAGATGCGCAAGCTTTCTGTACATGGCTATCCGAGCGGACGGGAGGCAGTTGGCGTTACCATCTACCCAATGAAAGGACTCGCTCAAGCAGACCAGAGCATGTGGAAGGACCTTGCTTAGGATACTGGCTCCCGGATCGAGGGAGAACGACGCTTCATCTGGTCACAGAAACAACCATCTCATTCGCTCTGTAAATCTTGCAAACGACTCTACCAGCGCCCTCGCCCTCGACCTCGACCGCTCCATCGCCCTCGACCGCGCTCTTGCACGCGACCGCACCATCGCCCTTCCCGCCCCTCGACCTCCCCCGCGCCCTCCACCCGCCCGCGCCCCCGACTGCGCCCCCGACCTCACCCGAGACCGCACCATCGCCCTCGACCGCCCCATCGCCCGCTTCCTCACCATCGACCGCCCCCGAGACCGCACCCTCGCCCGCGCCATCGACCGCTCCCTCGCCATCGCCGGCTCCATCGCCCGCTCCATCGACCGCGCCATCGCCCGCACCCTCGCCCTGACCGCGCCCTCGCCATCGCCCGCTCCATCGACCGCGCCATCGCCCGCTCCATCGCCCGCGACCGCGCCCGCGACCTCGCCATCGCCATCGACCTCGCCATCGACCTCACCCTCGATCTCGCCCGCGACCGCACCCTCGCCCGCGACCTCGACTGTGCCCTCGACCGCGCCCGCGCCCGCGCCCGCGCCCTCGCCCGGACCTCGACTGCGCCCGACCGCGCCCGCGCCCGCGCCCGCGCCCTCGATATCTATCTTTATCTCTTCCTATTGCAAGAACGCAGGGAACGAAGGTTGCCAGCCTGGGAGGGTATACTGCTGGTCAAGGAGCGAGTTGTGTAAAAACCGTTTTGCGACGAGTAAAGTTACCTGGGTGATAATCCTGTGCACTGTGTCCAGCCAGAGAAATTGGACGCCCCTGGATGTCTAGGGGCTCAAAGAAATGCAGAGAGTTGGACCTTGACAGATCGCCCGGTCGTCCCGGTCGTCTCGGGGTTTCTTGAAACGTTCTAGCTCCTCTGCCGCGATGTAGAAATCTCTGCCTCTTCTCGTGGCCTTGATGTTGCCACGATCCATGTGAGCATTGAGCGTACGTGACGCATTCCAAGGAAATCAGCAGCCTCACCAACAAGATATTCCTGCTTGCTATTCATTTCTCCGAAGAAACGGCTCTTCAGAAAATTAGCAAAGGCTTGCATCTCATCTTGATACCCTTGAGCTTCTGACTTCGCTGCAGGTGAATCACGCAAGAATTGCGTATCAGCCCCTTGCAGTAGCATACGACATCCACCGCGTGTCATGTGGATGAGCATTAGATGTCGGTCGTAATCCAACGGACGGGTTCGATAGAAGGACTCTAGAGCTTCCATCAGCTTCAACTCTTCTTGATAGTGGATGAGTTTTACCAGAGTTCAGGCTCTTCCCCTGTTCCCTGGCAATTGGTGCAGATGACCATCTCACCAGTTCTACCTGCCCACCGTCGCAAGCGGATGGGCATGGTTTGGCGTTTCCAGCAGGCTGCTTCTCGGCTATGGTGCATTCCTTTGAAAGACTCTGTTTCAATGACTGCTTTTGCATATTTTAACTCTACATAAAAAACGTATAGTTGTCAATATAATCTTGTGCCAATCAAAGGGCCTAAAAGTGTGCTCTAGGTGCTATAATAAGGTACACTTTCTATGTGGGAGGGAACTTGTATGCAGTCCGAACAGCCCCTCAAGGTACTCATCCTTGCCGCTGAAGTTGTGCCATTTGCCAAAGTTGGAGGTTTGGCTGATGTAGTAGGGGCTTTGCCAAAGCTCTTCAAGCATTAGGCCATGATGTGCGTCTAGTGATGCCGCGCTATCGACAGGTCGATCCTAGTCGTTTTCATCTTCAACCCATTCTTGAGGCAATCCCTGTCAGTATGGGAAATTACCAGGTTCAGGTCAGTGTTTGCCGGGGTGAGATAGGTGATCATATTCCTGTCTATATGATCGATGCACCACGCTATTTTGATCGGGAAAATATCTTTGGCTATACCGATGATGGAGAGCGCTTTATTTTGTTTTGCCGTGCAGCCCTTGAAACTGTGCGGTCTTTAAGCTGGTCGCCCGATGTCGTGCATTGTAATGACTGGCATACTGGTATTGTACCCAACTGGTTGCATACCATTTATCGTGATGACCCCTTTCTTAGCAATACTGCTTCTGTCTATACTATTCACAATCTTGCCTATCATGGCATATTTGGCTATCGTCTGCTCGAAGTTGCTGGTGTTGCCACCAATGGTTTCTTATATCCGCAGAGTGTTGAAGCAGGAAATGTAGTTGATATTATGGGACGTGGTATTCTATTTGCGGATGCCATTACAACGGTAAGTGAACGTTATGCCCAAGAAATTCTGACTCCTACTTTCGGCGAGAAACTAGATCATTTGTTGCGTTCTCGTCGTGATCGCTTATTTGGCATCTTAAATGGTATAGATTACCAGGAGTTTAACCCTGCTGCTGACGGCTATATTCATACCCAGTTTAGTGTGCAATCTCTTGATCGGCGCATTGAAAATAAGGTCGCTTTACAGCAGCAAATGCATGTGCCTATAAGCAAAGATATTCCTTTGCTGGCAATGATTTCGCGTCTCACCGACCAAAAAGGGTTTGATTTATTAGCGCAGATTATTCCATCTTTGCTTGCGCAGGGTATCCAGTTTGTGCTACTAGGAATTGGGGATCAGCATTATCATGAAATGTTCCAAAGTCTGGCTTCTCGCTATCCTGAACAAGTTGCTGTCTTCCTGACATTCAATACGGAATTGGCGCGACGTATCTATGCTGGCAGTGATATGTTCCTGATGCCCTCTCGTTTTGAGCCATGTGGTACCAGTCAGATGAACGCCATGCGTTATGGCTGTGTACCGATTGTGCGGCAGGTGGGTGGTTTGGCTGATACCGTGCAGGAGTATAATCCAAACTCTGGCGAGGGGAATGGTTTTGTGTTTAAGAATTACGATCCCTGGGATTTTTTTGCGGCTGTTGTGCGTGCTTTAGCTCTCTATCGCTTTAAAGATATCTGGCAAACCTTGCAGCGGAGAGGCACGGAAGCAGATCATTCCTGGAATGCTTCTGCCAAGCGCTATGTCGATGTTTATCGCAATGCCATAGAGTATCACGGAACTGACCCGTAGGGTGGGGTTTGGGGGAATTGGGTATGGATATCGGGGTGGTCGAACGTCGTGCGGCTCTAGCGGAGGTATATAGTAGTCTTCCTCCTTACGCATCGGCTGCTTTTTGGTCTGCCATCGAAGATCCCGCATTCCCTCTAGAGATTCTAGTAAAGATCTTGCGACTTGCTATCGCATCTGGTGATGAGCAAGGACGTTGTCGTATCATGGAATGGATCATTGTTCGCACACAAGCCATGAATTTGCTCTGGGCGCAGCGAGTCTTACAGATGCTCACCTTACAAGCGAACGAGCGTTCTGTATTAGCGAGGGATTTATGTGCTGATTTGCAGGAATGTCTGATGCGTGCTTTAGCAGATACGGGGCGTCTCTTTTCGGAAGAGAATTTCCTCCATTGCCTATATTTCGAGAGAAAGCATGTCTATCAATCTTTTTTAATGCGTGAGGGACTCTGGCAAAAGCCGTCGGTTTCTCGGAGTATGCGTATTCCTCGTGTCTCATTGCAAGCCTAGACCGTTTGCTGCAACCGCCAGACCATGACCAACCGCCGCTTGAAATCGAAGATGAAAGTGTTCAAAGAATGTTTCTCTCAGTTGAGCGGAGTGATCTGCTACAAACCGTACTCTGTCTTCCCGACAAGCTGAAGGCCGTCATACTTCTAATCTTCTGGGAAGGTCGTTCAGAGAAAGAAACGGCCCAAATATTATCAATCAGTGATCGTACAGTGCGCAATCGTTTGCAAGATGCCTTAGCAGTCTTACGCTCTCTACTTGCATTGGACAGCGAGGAGGTATCGCATGGATGAAGAACAAAAATATCTTTGATGCATATTACCGCTCAATATGTAGCAGAAGTGCAATCAGGACGGCAACCACATCTCAGTGATTACTTAGCTCGTTATCCTCGCCATGTCGATGCCATCGCTGATTTTGTCGCATACTACCATGCTGTTGAAGAGGCGATGCCATCAGTGGAGGAGGTATCTCCAGCAGAGGGAGCTATGACAACCTTATTTACAACTGCAACTGGTCACGACTCCTCCCATCCCAACTAGCTACCGAGCTTGATTTGAGTCTAGACATCATCTTATTACTTGAGCAGCGAGCAATTGCACCTGCAACCATTCCACACATGTTATACGAGCAGATAGCTATGCTCTTGCAGCGACCTAGTACTGAGGTCCAAGAGTACTTTTGTCCCTTGGACCGAGCCAGCCTCGATCTATTGTACCGAAGAGAAAGCCGCAAACGAAGGTAGCTGAGGAAAGCACAGACTATACAGTATCTCATGTAGGAGATAAACCCAGTTTTCGTGCAGTCGTGGAGACAAGTTTGCAGCTATCAACTGAACAGAGAAATCACTGGTGCGCTATGCTTGATAGGCAGAACATTCGTGCCTAAAGGCAGGGACTTGGGTCGAGTCACTGCTTGCCATATCCAGTTGGATCACAACGGTTCTTCAGAAACCTAGCCACTTGATGCTTTGCATATATGTGCAGTATCCATTGCAAAAAAACTTGCTCAGTGAAAGCTCCTGCTTGCCTCCCACTTGGACCAGAGAAGGACTGGGGAAACGAAGCAGCATTGAACGCTTTTTTGGCCATGTCTTCCTCTTTTTTCATTCCAATGTAACGTGCCTCACTCCAAGATTGCCCATGCAGGTAATAAGACGTAACTAGATGACATTTCGTAACTTAAGTTCTGAGCTTAAATATGTATATTCAAGCTCATCAAGAACTGATTTTCTTCTACTCTTCGTTAGCCTTACCCAAGCATTTTTTGTTCATTGAAGAACTTCTTGAGAGTTAGGAAACACCCTCTGTGGTTGTATAGTTCCAGTCGTCTTCAGCACACGCACCCCAGGAAGCGACACTCTTAATGGTATCTCGCAGTGTAGCCCCAGATGCAAATTTGGGAATTGTTCGGGTCTTCTGCCACTTTGGTGAAGCTGCCGATGAGACTCATAATCCCAACATTTACAACTAAGACGCGCTACAATGGCCGATATTTTCGAGACATCCACAAAAAGGATACTGATTAGCTCTCACGACACATACAGCGACTTGCTAGGTAACGAATAGGGGGCTATCTGAACCATATTGCCGCTCCGGTAAAATGGTCCAGATTGAAGAGCAACCCGAACGTGGGCGACCAGGTCCGAGCCTAAGTGGTTGGCGAGCATGCGACACTGCCGAGCCTGAAGAAAAGGTGCGCCCTCATAGAAATAGGTGTAGGTGGTGCTGTGGAATTGGAACGTGAGTGGTCAATGAGCCAAAGATTAGCATTATCCATTTAGAGTATTTTTTTATTTGAACGTGACTCTACTCGAAGGTAAAGATTTACTTTTCATCCATATAGGTGTTTTATTTATTTTAAAGGTTTGTGCTAGATATAGGTTTTAAAAATTCGCTTTATCCATCCAGTGTGTTTATTTCTTTTGAACATGAATGATGCTTGTAGATATTGGGGCTTATAGTAATTCAACATGGTATAATACGCTCACAAGCTTATTTTTGAGAACTGCTACAAGTTGATAGAACTGTCCCTCTTTTTGACTAGGCATATTGATATATGTTGAGTACACTTGACATCACTTCCTTGTTTACTC
>CAVSHN010000021.1:0-234517 GCA_963727755.1 uncultured Chloroflexia bacterium | reverse complement strand
CTGTGATATAATCCTATATAGTGAAGGGATTTTGAGATCGTAAAATACTAGAAAAGAGATATTATGTCTGTAGAGCGTACTGTCTATCTTGATCATGCAGCCACTACGGCGTTAGATCCGCGTGTGCTTGATGCTATGCTTCCCTATTTGACAACGGAGTATGGCAACGCTAGCAGTATCTATACGCTTGGTCGTCATGCCATGCAGGCGCTTGATAACGCTCGTGAGCAGGTTGCAGAACTGTTGCATTGCCGCAGCAATGAGATTGCCTTTGTCGGTTGTGGTTCCGAAAGCGATAATCTCGCTATCAAAGGAATTGCCTTTGCATCGCAAAAGAAAGGCAACCATCTGATCACTTCCTCAATCGAGCATCATGCCGTTCTGCATACCTGTCAGTATTTGGATCGCTTTGGCTTCAAGACCACGTACTTGCCTGTGGATGAGTACGGTCGAGTCAATCCTGATGATGTGGAACGACATCTTACCGATCAAACAGTCTTAGTCTCGATCATGTATGCTAATAATGAGGTTGGTACCGTTGAACCAATTGCAGAGATTGGGCGTATCTGTCGTGCCAGGAAGATCCCTTTCCATGTAGATGCTGTACAGGCGGCAGGTGGGGCTTTGCCGATCGATGTCGCGGCCCTCAATGTCGATCTGCTCTCGCTTTCGGCTCACAAATTTTATGGTCCGAAGGGTGTCGGTATCCTCTATGTTCGCCAAGGTATGCGTATCTTGCCCCAACTGCAAGGTGGTTCTCAGGAGCGTGGACGACGTGCTGGTACAGAGAATGTCGCGGGAATTGTAGGGGCGACCAGTGCTCTTCGTCTGGTGTACGAGGAGTTACCTCATGTCAGGCCTCGTATTCAAGCGCTGCGTGATCGCTTGATTGAGGGTGTTTTGCAAATTCCCCGTAGTCGTCTCACAGGTCATCCAACTGAGCGTCTCCCGAATAATGCAAGCTTCTGCTTTGAGGGGGTTGAGGGCGAATCAATTTTGCTCAACCTCGATATGCTTGGCATTGCTGCCTCGTCTGGCTCTGCGTGTACATCAGGGGCTGTCGATCCATCACATGTCCTAGTTGCTATGGGATTGACTCCCGAGTGGTCTCATGGTAGCCTACGCCTCTCGTTGGGGAAAGAAAATACCGAGGAAGAGGTCGAGCGAGTCATTGCAGTCTTACCCGGTATTGTCGAGAAGCTGCGTGGTTTGGGGCTGTAGATCCTCTCTTGTATGAAAATGCAAATATTGTTTGAAGAGGCAGAATAAAGCCTTTTCTGCCTCTTCTGTTGAACTATTCAATGAGATTGCTAACAATTTATCCTTCTCAACTTGTTTCTTTTACCTTTCGCATTGTCCCTGCTTCCTCCTAAAAAATCTCTTTCTATTAGGGTTGAAACTAATTGCCTAAACTATTGACAAGCTCGGACAGTCTATGGCAAACTATAGACATGAAGCTGAGTCAATATGCAAAACAACAAGGCGTCTCGTATAAAACTGCTTGGCGATGGTACAAAGCAGGACAGCTAGACGCCTATAAAACTGCTACCGGCATTGTGATTGTACGAGATCCTGTTGTACAAGTGCCGATAACAGGTCGTGTTGCTCTTTATGCAAGAGTATCATCAGCAGATCAGAAAGCCGACGTCACGCGACAACTGGAGAGACTGCACGAATATGCCATCGCAAAAGGCTATCAGGTGGCAAAAGAGGTCACAGAAATAGCATCTGGGCTCAACGACCAGCGTCCAAAGCTGATGAAGTTGCTGATGGATACAAGCATCACGACCATTGTAGTGGAGCATAAAGACCGTCTTACACGCTTTGGCTTCAACTATATTGATCAACTACTCACGCTTCAAGGTCGCAAGCTTGAAGTCATTTTCCCATCAGATACAGATAATGAGCTAGTAGACGACTTTGTGGCAGTGATCACGAGTATGTGTAGCCGAATTTATGGCAGACGCAATAGCAAACGACATGCAGAACAAGTCAAGAAATGTATAGAGCAAGTGATGGAGAAACCGGATGAAGATCACTAGAGGCTATAAAACAGAACTAGACTTGAATAAGGCTCAAATTACTGCTTGTCTTCAGCATGCTGGTATTGCACGCTTTACATACAATTGGGGGATCCGCCGTTATCAAGATGAATATGCAGCTGGCCACAAAACTCCAACAGCCATCGATTTGCACAAAGAACTCAATGCACTGAAGAAAACAGCCTATCCTTGGATGTACGACGTCTCAAAATGTGCTCCACAAGAAGCATTGCGCAATCTAGAAAAAGCATTTAAGAACTTCTTCAATAATGTTAAAAAGAAGAAGCAAGGAAAGCATAAAGGCAAACTTGGCTATCCTAAACCTAAGACCAAGAAGAAAGGCATTGGAAGCTTTCGTTTAACAGGAGCCATCCATGTGTACGAGAAGCATATTCAGTTGCCAAGACTGGGAAGGCTTTTGCTCAAGGAAGCTAACTACCTGCCAACATCAGATGTGCATATTTTGTCTGCTACGATCTCTGAGAAAGCTGGGCGTTGGTTTGTGTCGGTTCAGGTTGAGGAAGAGATAGCTGATCCAAATCCAGCTACAGGCAAAGTGCTCGGCGTCGATTTAGGCATCAAAACGCTTGCCACCACCTCAGAGGCAGAGGCGTTCGAAAATCCAAAGGCTCTCAGGAAGAACTTGAAAAAGCTTGCTCGCGAGGCGCGAAGACACAGCAGGAAGAAGAAAGGCAGCAAAAATAGGAGGAAATCAGCTCGCAAACTCGGCATGATGCATGCCAGAATTGCCAATATCCGCTCAAATGCAATCCATCAGGCAACAAGCGCTATAGCGAAAACCAAGCCACGCGTGATTGTCCTTGAGGATTTAAACATCAAAGGCATGATGAAGAATAGGAAGCTTAGCCGTGCTGTGGGTGATGTGGGTATGTATGAGTTTAAGCGTCAAATCATCTACAAGGCTGAGAAATATGGCTCAATGGTGAATACGGTGAGTAGGTGGTTTCCGTCCTCTAAAACATGCTCTTGCTGTGGATGGGTAGATGAAGATCTCGACTTAGCTGATCGCGTCTTTGTCTGTGAGAGATGTGGATATGTTGCAGACAGAGATTATAATGCAGCTAAAAACCTTGCTCAAACTGAATTAGACTTAGAACAAGCAGCTTGAGCTAAACGTACCGTGAGTTACACGGGAACGCAACGCCTGTGGAGAGGGAAGCTCTGGCTTGCTAGCAATAGCAAGTGAAACCGCCCTCGTCGAAGCAGGAACCAGACATCGGATATGGCCTGTCCATATTTGTCTCAGTTCTGGATAACGGTATACTTATTGTAGTGAATTGTGTTTAAGATGACATTTGAGTTAAATATTGCGATATTATAATAGCGAGCGTTCAATAGAGGAAATAAGATGTTAAGACGTGGACTAAGAGATGTATCGATATCATTTCGAAAAGTATCGTCAAGTAAAAAGCCATCAGATTTTGTGCGCATTGGCGCTGGTCTAACGTCTCAATCTGATGGGACGAGTTCGTCAAGACGGGATAGTAAAGAAGGATCAGGAAGTACTCATCTAACAGAGCATATAGATGAGAGGCAAGGAAAGGGAAGCACAAATCTGCTCACATCTAGAGATAGCCACAACGTATCATCATCTAGCGGTGGTAGAGAGCTATCGGCTGAGATGCAAGCTATGGTCAAGAATGCGCATAAGACATTCAGAGAAATGCACACTTGTATTGACAAGTCTAGCGAACACATCTCGCAGATACCTCAAAGAGCATTTTTTGAAAAGTATGCAGAACACTATTGGAAGATCATGGGAGATATGTATGGTAATGGGGAACATGCTGATTACCTTGCTGCTGTAGATCAAAGGATCAAGGAAATTTTTGAACATTCGCGACTATGGTATCGCATTCATCCAGGTACTCTTAAAGATGTCTTGAAAAGTAAAAATCCTCTTTTCAAGACAGTACATGAAACTGGAAAGACTGGTAGTGCAGCTTTTGCAGAAAGTGATCTGGCTACCAAAGCGTTTCAAGAGATACGACGCCAATTAGAGTTTGTTTACCTGAATTGTCCCCAAGGTATGGACCCAGCAAAGACCCCTTTGTCGGTATATATAACTAGCCATCCTGATGGTTACGATCGCTTTGCTTGGGAATATGGCTCTGTTGCTCTATGCTTTAAGGACGAAGTCAAGAAACGTACATTTGGAATATTAGGCGATTCATATATGCTTATGATTGGTGCTCAAGAAGAGGAGGCTCGCGTCAAAATTCCTGACTGGCTTGATTCCATGCTTCCTGAGTTTGTCAAAACTATGTGGTGGCAAGGAACTGGGACTTTAAGCGACATCAGCCATGAACTGGCAGAACTTGAGCTAAAGACAGCTAGTAGTGAGAAATTGTATGCGCTACCGACTCCTCTTGCTAATCCAACGCGGAAGTGTTGGCCAATGAGAAAGTGGTATCCAAACCCTGGGCAGATAAATGGTAGCTTCTTGCTAAACTTGGAGAATCCTTGTGACGTCTTGAGCAACGGTGGCAAGCCTGTCACTTCCTATGCTGAAGGTTTGATTGATAGACGTAAAGGGCCTGTGACAATAGATGATGTTGAAGAAATTGTCTTTTATAATCCTGGACTAATTGACGATGGAATGAAAGGGTTATTAGAGAAACATGGTATTGCTTATCGATTCGCAAAATTGCGTATAATAGAGGGATTGTCAGGCTTGACTGGATTAGAATGATGGTTCAAGATTTTGGGGAACCATGGTGATTAATACAGGTTGGGCTTTATCACTTCCTACTCTGATATGCCAGTGAGCCTGTAAAGGGTTGCCATGGAGATGGTGAAATTAATACTTGGGCGTTCTGTCTCCTGGGCTGATCCTGTATTCGTGCTGCATGGCCACGGGATATTCTCCTTTCTGTGTATGATAATAGGATATCATACCTCTGCCAACTGGTGCTGTATCAGTCTGGCATAATAGCCATGTTGTGCTAAGAGTTTCTGATGAGTACCCCGCTCGACAATTTGCCCATCGTCAAGCACGAGGATGAGATCGGCATTGCGAATGGTGCTCAGCCGATGGGCGATGATGATCTGTGTGCAGGAGAGTGCATTGAGATTTTGCTCAACGATATGCTCTGTCTCGACGTCAAGGGCACTGGTGGCTTCGTCTAATAAGAGGATAGCGGGCTTATGTGCCAGTGCACGCGCAATAGCTAGACGTTGGCGCTGCCCTCCAGAGATGGCGTTGCCTCCCTCGGCTACAAATGTCTCATATCCCATTGGCATGTGCATGATGTCGTCATGGAATGCAGCAGCTTGTGCAGCTGTGATCATCTCTTCTTTGCTGATAGCTGGATCATTGAAGGTAATGTTTTGTTTGATTGTCCCACTAAAGATCGTGGCATCCTGCATGACTACGCCGAACTGGGCTCGCACCTCCTGATAGTTGAGGGTGCGCAAGGGAATGCCGTCATAGAAAATTTCGCCTGTTGTTGGTAAGCAGAGGCCTAGCAGGAGTTTGCCAAGCGTGCTTTTGCCTGATCCTGTCTTGCCTACAATTGCGACCTTTTGTCCTGGCTCAATATGCAAGGTGATATCCTGCAAGATCGTTGGAGCTTGGGGGTTGGTTGGATCGTATTGAAAGCTTACTTGGTCGAGCCGTATCTGTCCCGTCAGGCGCGGAGGGTGTTGCACGCTTTGGGGATCTTGCTCTGGGTCGGCACCGAGAACATCTGCAATGCGCTCAAGATGAGATTGTACGGTCTGGAGTTGTTGCCCACTTTGGACCAGTGACATGAGAGGGTCCAGGCAGGAGCCAGCGAGACTATTGAGGGCCAGCATTGTTCCGACCTGCATAGTGCCGTGCAGTACCTGACTAGCACCTAGCCACAGCAGTAGTAATGGCGAGAGCATACGTAGTCCTGTCAGTAGTGCACTGGTAATCACTAAAAAGTAGCTCTGACGGACTGCAATGGAGAGTTGATCGGAAAAGAGCTTGGACCAATGGAGGAAGGCACGTTTTTCAGCTCCGGCAGACTTAAATGTTGTGATACCTGTTAAGACCTCAGTGACATAACCCTGTGTCTTTCCTATAGCCATAAGTTCTCTGCTGGAGAGGGTACGGTTAGCGCGTGCGGTTGCTAGCATCAATAGGATTTGGGGTGCAGTGAGGGCAAGGACCAGAATGCAGAAGAGGGGCGAGATTGAGAACAAGATAAGCAGATAAACAGTTGCCAAGCTAGAGTCTAGGAAGGTTGAAACTAACTGCGTGCTGATGAGATCGCGGATAGCAGTATGGCTCTCCACACGGGCAAGGATATCCCCACTAGCTCGCTGCTGAAAAAAACGCTCTGGCAATGTGAGCATATGTTCAAAGAATCTCGAAGTGATTTGCATATCGATGTGGGTTTGCAGGAAGATGATGGCACATCCGCGTAAGAGCATAAAGATGAGGCGAGTGAGTAGCAGCATCAAGAAGCCTGTTATCAGCAGAGGTAAAATATCGATCCTGCCAAGAGGGATAATGCGGTCCACAATGACTTCTGTGAGAGCGGGAGTAGTTAGGCCAGCAAGCTGAAGAAAGAGAGTTGTCCCAAAAATTTGCAGAAGAACGAGCGGCGTCTGCTTGAGATAAGCGGAGATATATGAACGCAAAGTAATGCGTGGTACTGTTTTGCGGCGTACGAAGTGTTCACCAGGGGCTAAGATAATGATAGCATGACAGAAGCCAGCAGAGAACTCTTCGTGTGTCATGCGTCTGTATCCGTGTGCGGGATCAACGACATCCACATAATGAGCTGACCAGCGCTCAACAATCAGGAAATGATTACTTTCCCAGTAGACAATGGCTGGTAATCTGACTGCATGGAGATCTGGCTGTGGTAGTGAGAATGCTCTGACCTGTAAGCCATACTCTTGCGCTGCAGTGGCAAGGCTGAGGGCTGAAAGGCCGTCCCGCCCCACGCCGTAACGCTGGCGTATTTCTGCTATGCTAATCTTAGACCCATAATACCTGAGAATCATTGCTAAGCAGGAAGCGCCACACTTTACCGCACTCAATTGCAAGAGTAGTGGTACGCGTCGACGTCGTAACCAGGTCACTTGCTTCAATTGTTCTCTCCCTAGCAAAATGACCACCCCTTAGCCTAAAATTGCGAGGCCAAGGAGTGGGGTGTGCTTATTTGCGAAATGACTTTACCACAGAAGGTGATCTAGAACCTATAGCTAGTTATTCTTCACCGCCGTTGCATCCGTCCTCGCAGGATCTTCTGGGTTTGCGCTTAAAGACCTTAATTACAATGACCTTCTCTAAACGTAATTTACGGTGGTGTGCAGCTGCCTCACAGCCATCGTCCTCACCACCACAGATCAGCTTCAACTCGTTAAGTGTCAGCTCGGTGGCTCCCTGTGGGATCTCTAGGGTACTAATAGCAGTATTCATGTGATTTTTCCTTTCTTGTGAGTGTTTCACACTCAATAGTTAAGAGAAGTAGGATATTGAAGGTTGCTATCCCTTCATTCATGTGATGACACTTTATCCAATTATGGACGTGTGTTTTATCGGGAACCCAGTATGCAAGTTTTGCTTAAGCGAAATTGCAAAGGATGGTCTCTTTGCAGAGAGTTGGGAATAGTTCCAAGACCTCTTTTCCTCTCTTGCCACTTGCGGTAGCAGCAAAAACTTGCGTGTTAGGAGTAGGTCTTTCCCTCTTTGCTTGGAGGGGCGATCTACTACTGTAGAGTATCGGTACTCGGAAATATTTCTTGAGTTTATATCAAATTTTGGTCTGCACCCGTTCCTATCGCGGCCAAGAATTGACACAGTGAGTGGGAGTGAGGTATGCTTCTAAAAAGGGTAGAGGTCAGGAACCCCACGCTTAAAAGCGGGGGCTTGAGAAACGGCTAGCTCAACGTAAGTTCCTGTCTAGTGGGTTCTCATGCAAGAGAACAGCAGCGGTACGGGCTAAGAAAGAGCGAAATCCACAGGCTCACGTGCTAGGGAAAGTAGCGAAAGTACGTTTGGATGCCACCCTAGTCTAAACCACTACCTGTCACGCCGAAACAGACGGTCTTGGACCTATGCCTGTACTGCAACCACGAAGGGTCATTTCACCTAGGCATTGACCTAGCGTGCTCGACATTCGAGCAAGAATTTTCAGGGCTTTCTCCTAAAAAGCCCGTCCCGCAAGGGAGAGAAGGAAAAGCAATAATGCGCGTGCCAGTTGTTGATATACGCGGAATACCACTTATGCCGTGCAAGCCAGTTAAAGCACGCCTCTTGCTCAAAGATGGCAAAGCGAAACCAAAACGGAACAAGCTAGGATTGTTCTCTCTTCAGCTCACTTACGAGCAGGAGCCAGACAATCAGACTCTTGTTGCAGGTGTTGATCCAGGCTCAAAGTTCGAAGGCTATAGCGTCGTTGGCAGAAAAGAGACGGTTCTTAACTTGATGGTGGAAGCACCAGACTATGTCAAAAAAACGGTTGAGGCACGGCGAAACATGCGACGAGCCAGAAGACACCGCAAGTGGCGCAGGCCTGTACGCAACGACAACCGACGAGCAAACCAGAAGCGCATCCCGCCATCAACCTGTAGTCGCTGGCAAGCCAAGGCACGCATCATTGCGCAACTGCTCACCATCTTGCCACTGACAGATGTGGTGGTAGAGGATGTATGCGCAGAAACACACAAGGGTAAATATGGGAAGTGGAACGGGATGTTTAGTCCTATACAAGTGGGCAAGGAGCATTTGTACCATTTGCTCAGAAATATGGGGCTCAAAGTACATCGACGCCACGGATATCAAACGAAAGAGTTACGTGAGAAGTACGGGCTCAAGAAGACCAAGAGCAAGTCCAAGCAAGATTTCTCTTCACATGCTGTTGATGGCTGGGTCATGGCAGCATCGGTGAGTGGTGCAGAAAAACCAACCTGTACGTGTTTGTGCTATATCGTTGGCACACAACTTCACCAACGGCAGATCCATCGCCTAGAAGCGTCTAAAGGCGGCGTGAGAAAGCCATATGGCACAACACGCAGTCTTGGACTAAAGCGTGGAACGCTCGTTAAGCATCCTAAATATGGATTATGCGCTGTTGGTGGCTTTGATCGCAAGAAACAGACCATCAGCTTGCACGCTTATCGCACCAATAAACGACTCACACAGGGGGCAAAAGTCAAGGATTGTCGCGTCTTGACTTGGGTGGCATTTTCGAGCCTTTTTGGTCGCAAAAGTGGAACGAAAGTCCAAGGGCAATGGTGTGCCAAGCACACGCCGCCTACGCGGCCCCGTCCCTACCACACAGAAAGGAGGGCCTGCTTCCTCCCCAGGCTTTTAAGCAGGGGTTTCCGCAGACCGATGTTGATGAGTCCCTACAAAGCAAAGCATGAGAAGTGAAGTAAAAGAAAGGCGATAGATTATGGCTCTACGACGTGAGCACTGGATAAGTCCAGAGGAGTATCTGGAAATGGATCGCGCAAGCACTGATACCAAGTATGAGTATGTAGATGGGCATATGTATGCCATGTCAGGAGGGACAATTAATCATGCACGAATTACTATGAATATGTTTAGGACGTTAGACGATTATCTCCGAAATCGCTCCTGTAGTGCATTCTCATCAGACGTGCGAGTTCAGGTCGCAGAAAAGAAGTACTTCTACCCAGATGTTACTGTAAGCTGTAACCCCGAAGATTGGCAGAAGGGCAAAATTGATATCATCCAGACGCCACGCCTTGTGATTGAAGTACTCTCCCCTAGTACTGAATCCAGGGACCGACGCGAAAAATTTCGCTTCTATTGAGCATGCCCAAGTGTCCAAGAGTACGTTCTCATTAGTAGTGAGCATCAGGAAGTGGAGATATACAATCGCCAGGGTGACGTATGGGCATACCGACAATTCGGACCTAGGCAAGATGTAACCTTCATGAGCGTTGATCTCACCATTCCTATGGAAACTATCTATAGGTTTACTGATGTACCAGAGCAAGAATCAGAAGAGTAGAACATCGTGTGTGTAGGTATTCTATTGTAGTAGAAGTAGTAAGGAATAATCTTGATGAAGGGAATGACACGTGAAATGCGTTATGCCAACTCGATACTAGAAGGAATAGGCAATACTCCATTGGTACAGCTCAATCGAGTTGCCAGTGAGGTAGCGCCCCTGGTATTGGCGAAGCTAGAAATGCTCAATCCGGGGGGCAGTGTCAAAGACCGGATTGGACCAGCCTTGATTACCTATTGTGAGCAGCATGGTTTGCTTCAGCCTGGCGGGACGATTATCGAGCCAACGAGCGGGAATACAGCTCATGGTCTGGCAATTGCGGCGGCGATCAAAGGCTATCACTGTATTTTTGTGATGACGGACAAGGCTAGCGAAGAGAAACGTAGTTTGCTGCGTGCCTATGGTGCAGAAGTCGTTATTTGCCCGAGCAGTGTCACTCACGAGTCGCCAGACTATTATAAGAATGTGGCATATCGGCTTGCGAAGGAAATACCGAGTGCCTGTTGCCCTGATCAATATTCAAATTCTGCTAATCCAGATGCTCACTATGCCACGACTGGTCCAGAAATCTGGTCTGATACAGCTGGTCGTATCACTGCTTTTGTCTCTGGCATTGGCACGGCGGGGACGATTACAAGGGACGGCACGTTATCTCAAAGAAAAAAATCCAAATATCAAGGTCATTGGTGCAGATCCGCCAGGTTCGATCTACTCAGGTGATACACCTAAACCGTATAAGGTCGAAGGTATTGGCATGGACGTATTTCCCAAAATCTATGACCCATCGCTGGTCGACGAAGTGATCCGTGTTGATGATGCCACCTCATTCTACTGGACGCGGCGGTTGGCGCATGAGGAGGGTATCTTGGCGGGCGGCTCAGCTGGCACGGCTCTGGCTGCTGCGCTTAGCTATGCGCGTCGAATGACAGCTGAAGATGTCGTAGTGGTCATTCTGCCTGATACTGGTCGGGGCTACCTGTCCAAGCAGTATAACGATACCTGGATGCGTGAGAATAATTTGCTGATTTCAGCGGAGAGCGATCAGCCCACGTTGCAGGATGTGCTTACCTATCGCCGTAACCACTCGCGTAGCATGCCACTTGTTGTCAGTATTCGCCCCTCTGACTCGGTGGCTGACGCCGTTGAGCTGCTACGACGCTACGGTATCAGCCAGACCCCGGTGATAGAAGATGGGCAGATGATCGGGAGTTTGACCGAAGATCTGCTTTTGCGTCGTCTTGCCAGTGGTGAGCCTCTGGATAAATGGGCCGTTGGGGAGATTCAGGGGCCTCCATTTCCTAAATTGGAAGCTACTGCTCTTGCACGCGAAGCCTATACGATCTTTGCTAACAATCAATCTGCTGTTGCTGTTATGAACAAAGGCATATTGGAAGGCATTGTTACTAAGAGTGATCTGCTTGAGTTTTGGGCGCATGCTTGAATGCCTCGATCACTCAATTGCTTAGTTATAACTGGTCTCAGGGGCTCTTCTTCTTGAAGAAACCTTCGTTCATGCTACCTGTGCGATAGCCTAAGAGGTCGACGGTCACGTAGGTATAGCCGATGTTGCGTAGACCATCAGTGACGTTATGGCTCATCTCATCTTCGATAAGACGGGGAAGCTTCTGACCGTTCGACCTCGATGCGTGCGATGTTATCGTGGTGGCGGACGCGCAATTGATGAAATCCTAGTTCATGCAGCAATTTCTCTGCTTTGTAGACCATTTGTAATGATGCTACATCTACCTTGCTTCCATATGGGATGCGTGATGAGAAACAAGCCAGCGCTGGCTTGTTCCAAACCGGGATGGCGAGCATACGAGCCACGTCACGAATTGCCCGCTTGCCCATCCCAGCTTCTTTCAGGGGACCCCGTACACCAAACTCTCTGGCTGCCCGCTGACCGGGCCGAAAATCAGCATCATCATCCTGATTGATCCCATAAGCAATATGGCTCAAATTGTAGTGCTTTGCCAAAGGTTCTAATTGGGAGAACAGTTCAGTTTTGCAAAAGTAACATCGATTGAGATTATTGGCAACGTAGCGCTCGTCTTCCATCTCATGGGTTTCAAGTGTGATCACTGGGATGCCCATCTGGTGAGCAACGGCAATGGCTTGGGCGGTCTCTTCAGGTGCATAGGCAGGCGAGGTGGCAAGAACTCCCAAGGCCCGCTCGCCCAGCACATCATAGGCAACCTTCAGCAGGAGTGCGCTGTCAACTCCGCCGGAATAAGCGACGAGTACGGACCCCATTGCGCGTAAAATGGCCTGCAAATATTCATATTTCGCTTGTGTCTCGCTATCAAGTGAATGTTGAGGGGTTTGAGAAGTTTCAGCCATAAGTATCTCCTGATGTTGTATCTGACTTTGTTGATATCATCGTTGCGCTTGCCTGTCGCCAAGCGCAGTTTATGCTCGCAACTCATTGCGCGTTATGTAGGGGCCCGATTTATCGCGCCCGTTAAACTATTTAACCTGTTATATTTGCATTCCATCATTCATCCATTCCATAACCAATTACACCCATCACACAATTCATTGCAATTTGTTCAATGAATATATACCATTGTTATATGGTTACCACGGGCGCAATATCTATGGCGATTAATCGCGTTTACATTTGCATCACACGTCATCGATTGTAAAGCGGGCGAGATATCTCGCCCGTTGCAATGATATTGATCATATCACAATACATCACTACTCATTACCTGTCATACTGCATAACTCGCGCTTGTATATTTTCTAATACTTCCCGATCATTCATTAGCTTCTCAACACAATGTCTAAATTCTTGTGTTAATTCTTGCCTATTCATCCCACTATTTGCAGAATCTCTCAAAGTATTCGTATATAGTTCTCGCACTTGTATGAGCAGAACATCCTCGTGATCGTACCTCTGAAAGATACCATCAAGATTTTTCACTATTTTTGTGATAGTTTCTACATTATTTGAAAATTTCAAGTGCACATCATCTGGTACATCCCAATCCTCTGCCATCTGCTCAACACAATTTCTAAAGTCCTGAGCGAATTGTTCCCTAGTTAGCTCCATGTTGAGAGCAGCATTCATCGTATTTCGATAGAGATTTCGCACTCTTCTGAGACAATCAGCCTCGGGAAGGGACTCGCGCAGTATCTCCTCAATATTATTCTCGAGGTTGTTCATGAAGCGAAGTTTTCTAAAAGTGCTCTCCATGGCTTCACTCCTTCGATCCGCTGCATTCCTCTCACGAGTTTGCACTTGATTGTGTGCCCGTTCCATCTCTCTGATTTGTCTCTGGGCTAGATCACGCTCTCCCCGTGCTTGGTCACGCTCTGTCCTCGCTAGATCGCGCTCCCGTCCTGCCTCTCTGAGTTCATTGCGAGCTTGATCGCGCTCTTCCCTCGCATCTGTGAGTTGTCTCTGGAAGCTTGTCTGTGCATCTCCGAGCTGTCTCTGGAAGCGATCGCGCTCTCCTTGTGCACGGTCGCGCTCTTGCTCTGCCTTTGTGAACTGCTCCAGAGCACGGTTGAGGTCTTGCTGTACCCTTGCGAGCTGTGTTTGTGCTTGGTCGCGTTCCTGTTTTAACCTATTCTCCCTTTCTTCCATCTGGGGATATTCATCGAGCATTTTTTTCATTTGATCAATCAGTTCTCCTTGTGCAGAACTCCCTTCACCAGATCGATCTCCCTGTCTCCTCTCAGACAGCCTTGACTCACGAGCACGCATATCATTATCAATCTGTTGTTTGGATCGTCTTTTTATGATAGTGCCCATTGCCCTTTGTGCTTCCCAGTCACCATCACGCGCCATTTGCATTATCTCTTTGACCATACCTTCATTGTAATGTTCAGCAAGTATAGTGCCCATTGCCCTTTGTGCTTCCCAGTCACCATCACGCGCCATTTGCATTATCTCTTTGACCATACCTTCATTATAACGTTTAGCAAGTATAGTGCCCATTGCCACGTGTGCTCCCCGATCACCATCACGCGCCATTTGCATTATCTCTTTGACCATACCTTCATTGTAATGTTCAGCAAGTATAGTGCCCATTGCCTTTCGTGCCCATTCATAACCATTACGTGCCATTTGCATTATCTCTTTGACCATACCTTCATCATAATGTGCAGCCAGTATAATGCCCATTGCCATTTTTGAATAATCACCACCATTACGCGCCTGTTGCATTATCTCTTTGACCGTGCCTTCATCATAATGTGCAGCTAGTATAATACCCATCGCCTTTAGTGAATCATAAGTACCAATTTGCATTGTTTCTTTGACCATACCTTCATCATAATGTTTAGCCAGTATAGTACCCATTGCCTTTCCTGCCCCAGGCTTACAACTACGTGCCATGTACATGATCCCTTTGACCATACCTTCATCATAACGTGCAGCCAGTATAGTGCCCATCGCCTTTAGTGCCTCACCAATACCATAATATGCCATTTGCATTATTTCTTTGACCATACCTTCATCATAATGTTTAGCTAGTATAGTGCCCATTGCCTTTAGTGCTCCACGAATACCATTACGTGCCATTTGCATTGTTTCTTTGACCATACCTTCATTATAATGTTTAGCCAGTATAGTACCCATTGCCTTGAATATGCCACTCTTAGTATACTCATTTATTTGATTATTATTCAGCATACCAAGAATAACGGGAGCAAAGGCGTTGCTGTCGCCATCTGGTCCAAAGGCCTTAGCCAGCCCACCATCCATGCACCACCTAATCTGCTCATCAGTTGACATGCTAGCCACGACCTAGGGTGAGATATCCCCACTCGTACTGGCTCAATCACCCCTAGGCATCCCTCCGCGCAAGTGTTCAAGCTTGGGATTCAGTTGCAGCTTTGCAAGAGGCTTCCCATCCTCACCAACAGGAATCTTGTTCTCTTCCTGAGAGGCTGTATCGTTCGCTGGCTGTTTCCCTTTTGCCATGAGACGGAGGAGATCTGGACAGTTTCGTCTCATTTCTGTGTAATTCAAATGTGCATCCGATGACTTATTGATTTCACTAATTTTCATGGTCATTTTCCTTCCCTGCATATCTCAAGAGAATATTCTTCTGTTACAGCAAAAGCACATTCATCCTACCTTTGAGGCAAGATTGGCAGATGAGAAGATTCAATGGATGTTGCCATCTTTGAAATGGAAGGCACACTCTAACGGCTAGATGGGGCCAGGGAGCATGCTAGTGGGTGAGCTGAGGGTCTCAGCAAGGCGAGCTGTGGGGCTACTAGCATGGCATGGGCCTGCTGTTTGGCCTGCATGGGGAGAGTGAGACATTGTTTCTTCACCTAATCATCTTCAAAGAGTTTCTCAATCTACAATACATATATACATAAACAACATACAGTTTCGATCTACATACAATTTATGATGGTTGACAAAATAGTGCAGCGAGAGTAACGGACGATCATCGCCAGACTATTCGCAAGCCATGCACCTACTCAATATTCACTATTATCAATTATAACATATTGGGAGCATTATTACAAGGCACACTCCAAGCTTCCAAGCCCACTCTTTGTGGGCAGTAGAAGCTTTACGGGTAAACGTCAGAACCCTATCAATATGGTCATGTAAATTCACATTGACGAAACATATGCTAGATGATAGAATTGATAATGTAGACTATGTGCTAGATTTAGCAGGATAATATGTAAGGAGGAAATATGAGTACGCAGATTGTGAGTACCCCGGGCGTGCTAGGAGGCAAGCCGCGTATTGATGGCACGCGTATCAGCGTTGAATTGATCTTGGAGTTGCTTTCACTGGAATGGACGATAGAGAATATTATGGAAGAGTTTGATCTAACACGAGAGCAAATTCTGGCAACACTTTCTTATCGAGAAGCTCTCTTTAGGAAAGCTATCTTGTAAGGAGAATTGACGCATATGCTATAATCTCTACTTGGTAAGTACGTAAGTACATAAAAAGAGAAAGGGGATACCATGGAAAGTAAAGAAAGGATGTCCGTGGAAGCCACAGTCAAATTTACGAATGAAGTAAACGAACTACCGCTTCCATATGTAAATGCATTGAGTGTTCAGTCAGGTATAGATGATTTTTTTGTAACGGTCGGTGCTGTCGTGCCACCTGAAATTAAATCAGAAGAGGATCTTAAGAGCATCTCGGAATTGGTAGCCAAACCTCTGTTTCGATTTGCTTTATCTCGTTCGAAGTATGGAGCAACTGATGGCTACATTATACGAGCAGTATCACAATCAGACTCAGCGCTTAGCTGAGAATAAGGAGGTTAGAAATGAATAAGCAAATATACAATGCTAACGTCTCGTACTCAAAAATGCCACTTAAACTGAAAGATTCCCCTCGTTTGGCTTCAAGTAATCCAGATTCATTTTTTCATTTCTACGGAGCTGGAGAAGCACAAGATGGAATGAGCAATATACAAGAGAAGGTAGATATAAATCAAGATTTGGATATAGAGCACTTGGTGGACTCAATGAAGTGTGGGCCTCAAGACGGTATAGGATTCGCCCAATTAGCGGATATCGTTGAAGAGCAGAATTCGGATATAGCACAACAGGTGCAATTAGTTATGAGCAGGCCTCAAAAAAAGAGCAGGCTTTTTCGGATGGCAGGTGTGATCAAAGAGCCATTTGCTTCGGATGATGATTAGTGGACGTGATAAGAAATGCCTTGGAAGCAGAGTCGAAATCAGAGAGCCGTTTTTATTGATACATCGGCCATTGCCGCATTTGTAAATGAGACGGAAACTCATCATGGGGATGCAGTTAGGATTTTTCATTTATTGGAGGAAAATGAATATTATCTATTTATGTCTAATTATGTTATTGCTGAATCATATGCACTTGTTTTGAATTGAGGTAAATCTAAAAATGTACTCCAAAGAATCCAGCTAGCTTTTCAAATGCTTGAGTGGCTTTGCGATGAAGAAATATTTGGGACTTTATTTGTAGATAAGCGTATTGAGAAGATGGCTCGACAAGAACTTCTTAAATACCATGATAAACTGTGGAGTATTACCGATATGACAAGTTTTTTGCTCATGAAAGAAGGTGAGATTCCGTATTTTTTATCGTTTGATAGCGATTTTAATCAGGCAAGTTATCAATTTGGGTTTTGGGATATTAGACCCTATCTTCCTGGTAAATAGGTCAATATTCTAGAAGAGGGATAAATAAAGGTGAAGCGCTATGGTTGCACGAAGAGGCGACTGGTTATCAATAGAGGACTTTCTTGCTCTTGATCGAGAGTCCTTGGATCAGAGATATGAGTATATGGATGGGCATATGTATGCTCTGGCAGGTGGTTCAACCAATCATTCTGTCATTACAGCTAATGCGGCTAGAGTTATAGGAAATCATTTAGATGAGCAATCATCTCCAAGCGCAACCTTTAGTCCGGATATGACGCTCAAGATAGAAGACGCTTGTTGTTTGCCAGACGTGATGGTAAGTTGCAATGAAAAGGATTTAGCAGAGTCAAAAACCTACATAGAGTTTCCAAAGTTAGTGATCGAGGTCTTGTCCCCTTCCACTATGAGAAGAGATAGATATGAGAAGCTCTATCGTTATACCAATTGTCCCTCAATTCAAGAGTACGTCTTAATTAGCCAGGATAGAATGCTAGTTGAGATCTACACACGAAAAGGTCCAAAGTGGGAGTATTGTAGGTATGAAGGTGGTGAAAACGTAGAATTCCAAAGTATTGGTCTTGTTTTTCCGATTGAGAAGCTCTATAGAAGAGCTATTCTCTAATCTTTCTTTACTACCCCTGTGCTATAATAGAAGAGACGAGAGATATTTGGACAGAGACTAGTGTGGTAAGGGAGTGGAGAGGATGATCAATCGTGTTGGGCTGCAACTAGGTAATTATCGTCTCCTCCAGTTATTAGGAAAGGGAGGATTTGCTGAAGTCTATTTGGGTAAACATGGATATCTGCAAAGTTATGCTGCACTTAAAGTTCTACAAATGTCGCTCTCAGAGAAGGAGGCACAGCGCTTCCAGGTTGAAGCTCAAACCCTTGTCCGTTTGACCCATCCTCATATTGTCCGTGTACTCGATTTTTTTGTTGAGCAAGGCATGCCTGTCCTGGTGATGGATTATGCACCAGGCGGAACACTGCGGCAACGTCATTCGTCTGGATCACGCCTCTCACTGACAACTGTAGTGGATTATGTCGGTCAAATCAGTCAGGCCTTGCAATATGCTCATAGTCATGGCATTATCCACCGCGATGTCAAGCCGGAAAATATCTTGCTCGGTGCGCATCATCGACTGCTGCTGGGCGATTTCGGTCTGGCTTTGCTCTCTCCCACTCCTCAACTTTTCAGTACGCGAGAACTGGCCGGGACGCTCCCATATATGGCTCCTGAACAATTGCGTGGCAAGCCATCATTTGCCAGTGATCAGTATGCGCTTGCTGTCATGGTCTATGAGTGGCTCTGTGGGGAGTGTCCTTTTACCGGATCTTACTGGGAGGTTATTCACCAGCAGGTGTCTGTCATGCCCCGCCCGTTGCGCGAGCACCGTCCTGATCTAGCAGAGGCGGTGGAAGCTGTCGTGCTCAGAGCCCTAGCCAAGGACCCGGCTGAGCGTTTTGGCAGTGTGCAGGCTTTTGCAGAAGCGCTTGAACAAACTGTTCAAAGCCATCAGACAATATTTGAAGCCGATATATCTATTAACCAATCAGAAGCAATCACAGTCGTTTTACCTGAAACGCTGGCGGAACTGGCTAGTAGCGATTTTACCGCTATATCCTTATCACCTAGGATACTTGCGACATTCTCCTCTAAAGATCCTGGACGGTCCTTCTCTACTGGTATTCCTGTGTCACTGGATATGCATATTTTTCTGTCTGCTCCACCTAGCAAGGCTAGCTTTGTTGCACGCCTGCAAGCAGATTTGCAAATATGGGGTATTAGCTGCTTGAATGAGCAGAAAAATCTAGCGTCGACGATCTTTGATCCCGAAATCAGCTGGCGATGTAGTTCGTGAGGCTTCAGCTATAGTAGTGGTAGTTTCGTCGCAAACGCGTTCCTCTCGCATGGTCCAGAACCATCTCCATCAGGCTGCGATGTATCAGCAGAGGATTATCTGTTTCTGGATTGAGGGAGAAGATATCGCCACTTTGCTGCTTGAGTCCTGGGGGCAACAGGTCATTATTGATGTAATTGATGCTCGCGATCGTGGCTACTATAGCGCACTGGATGAACTGGTGACTTGTCTGAAAAAGGCTGTTGCGTCCCCGACACAGGAGAGGCTACTACCAGCGCGGCGGCTTTCCTGGGAGCCACGTAATCCGTATAAGGGGCTGAGAGCATTTACGCAGGATGATGCTGATGATTTCTTTGGACGGGATGCTCTGGTCTCTAAGATGGTGGAGACTGTCCGTGAGATGCTGACGGTAATGCTACCCACTATGGCTGGGACACGGCTGTTAGCCGTGCTAGGACCTAGCGGGTCTGGTAAGTCGAGTGTGGTGATGGCTGGCTTGCTGCCACGCCTGCAAAAAGATGCATTACCTGGTAGTGCAAACTGGATATATCTCAAACCCGTCGTGCCGGGAGTACACCCGTTAGAGGCTCTGGCCCTGGCCTTTGCTCTCCATATGCCGCAAAGCAGTTTGAAGACCGTATGTGAAGATCTGCAAGGTGACTCAACACGCGGCTTGCACTTACTGGCTCAAAAGCTGGTATCTCAGCTGGATGGCAGGGTTGTTCTGCTGGTAGACCAGTTTGAAGAGGTGTTCAGCAATATGGTCTCTGAACAAGAGCGTCGTCAGTTCATCGATCTACTGGTCACGGCTGCAACAGAACCTGCGGGGCCAGCGATTGTTCTGCTGACATTGCGTGCTGATTATGCTGATCGACCAATGCTCTATCCGGTACTGAGTCGATTGATCGAAGCTCATAGCATCTCGGTTCTGCCAATGGATCTGCTAGATCTGCGTGCAGTGATTGAGAAACCAGCGGCACTTCCTCGTGTTCAATTAGAGTTTGAGGGGAATCTGGTTGGGGACTTGCTCTTCGAGACCCAGAAGCAGGCCGGGGCACTGCCGCTCTTATCCTTTACGCTGGAACTGCTCTTTCAACTGCGGGAAGGCCATGTCCTGACGACGCAAGCGTATAAGCATATTGGTGGGGTGAAGGGTGCTCTAGCGACATGGGCGGAGCGGACATATAGCAGCTTACCTGGGGATGAGTATCGTACGCGGGCGCGAATGGTCTTTTTGCGTTTGATTAATCCTGGTATCTCTGAACAGGATGCGACGCGTAGACGAGCTGCTCGCTCAGAATTTCGAGCTGAGTGATTCCCACGAGACTCGCTTGCTGGGAGAAATCATTGATGCTTTCGTTGCGGCTCGTCTGCTAACTGCCAGCGAAGTAGCTGGCGTCACTACCATTGAGGTCAGCCATGAGGCACTGATTCGCGAGTGGAGCAGGCTGGCGGCATGGTTGCGCGAGGCCCGCGACGACATTCACTTGCAGCAGGTGATTAGCCAGGATGCCGCGGCATGGCAACGGCGCAAGAGATCGGCTGATCGGCTCTACCGTGGCTCTCAGTTGAAAGAGGCACGTAGCTGGGCAAAGCGCAATATGCCAAGTGAGCAAGAGATGGCATTCTTGCGTGCTGGTGCCAGACGACAGACACATACACACGTGATTCGGGCTATTGTGGCATGTGTTGTATTACTATTGATAATTCCCTTCATATTAATTGCCTTCCAAATGCGCCATCATAGTATTGTAACAACCGTTGCAGATGATGGACCGGGATCGTTACGTCAGGTCATAGCGATGGCTCCTGCGGGCGATATCGTCCGTTTTGATGCCAGCTTGAAAGGGAAGACAATTCATTTACAACATGGAAATCTGACTATTGATCATAACCTGCATATCGTTGGCCTAGGAGAAAATGATCTGGGGATCAGTGGTAGTAGCGGTTCTACGATAGTTGTTCAGCGTGGTGCCACGGTTACCATAGAGGGTATGAGCTTTCAAAACTCGTTTACTGGAGATACTAGTATAGTTGTTAATAATGGAAATCTCACATTAAACAGTGTTGGTATTGTCCATAATACGACATCTCACAAGAGCAAAACTGGATTGATAGGGTATACTGGCGGTGGGATCAAGAATAATGGCAAGCTTACCCTAAATAATAGTTTGGTGGCGTATAATACTGCATCAACCTGTGATACCGTTGGTGGTATTAATAATAGTGGAACGCTGGTGCTGGAGAATAGTGGTGTGATGAACAATGGGATTGCTCCTGAATGCGATTCTTTGAGGATGGAAGGTGGTGGGGGCATTATCAATGATAGCCAGGGCAATGTGACGCTGATGAATAGTATTGTCGCTAACAACTGGGCATCGAGTGGTGGTGGGGGCCTGACGAATAAGGGTAGTTTGACTGCAATAAACACTGTAATTGCAGATAATGCAGTAACTGGTAATGGTGGTGGAATTGACAATCGGGGAAATCTCACTCTAACTAATAGCATGATTGCTCATAACACAGCCATGGCAACCTCTGAACAATCAACGACGCGCAGAGAAAGCAGCCCTGTTGGTCAAGGAGGGGGCATTTATAACTTAGGAGCGCTCGTTGTGAAGAACAGTACAATTTCCAATAATGTAGCAACAGCTATTAATGTTTCTGAAATGTTTAATGGATATTCATCTTTTAGTGGGGGGGGATTTTTTCGGGTGTCAATGCGCGGCTTACCCTTACAAACAGTACGATAGCTGATAATACAGCCTATACAGATGGAGGTGGCATTGTCAATGCTGGTGGACATATGACGGTGAGCTTCTGTACGATCTACGGCAATAGTGCTCGGGGAAGTGGAGGTGGCATAGTCACGGGTGATGCAACGGTGGGAAATAGAGAAAACTTCCATGCCTATCTGTCTATCAAGGCAGATATTGTGGTGGGGAATCAGGCCTCCGTGCAACCCGGTATCGCAGGAGTAGTGACGACGGATGGGTATAATTTGGTGCAAGACCTTTTCCATACCCTCTTTGCTGACCCGCACAGGAAATCTTCCACTGATCTGGCGGCAGAGGACTTCTCTCGTCTAGGTATTGATGTAATCTTGCGGGATAATGGTGGGCAATCGTGGCTGCATCCCTGGACGCACAGATTGCTACCGGGCAGTCCAGCTATCGATCGTATTCCGCCGAGTGAGTGTGATCTGGGGAGTAATCCGACGGATGAACTGGGGACGAAGCGGCCCCAGGGGAAGGGTTGTGATATCGGGGCCTATGAGTATGTTGGTTAAGTGGCTTGACAATGTGGCGGGCATAGATCATATTTTGATGGTAATAAACGTACTGCTACTGCTGCTATGCTCATGTTCCTTCGTATTAATGGATTGAAGATGGTGGCGTCTGATGATGAGATTTTTGAGAAGCGTGCTGATGTGGCGAATAGAAGGATGGATAAGTATCAATTAGCAGAATGGCTATCATCAGCCACAGCTCTTATCTAGCAGCGAATGGTCTACTCATTTTTTGCTACTCATATATGGATATATTGACACATATGCTATACTACACTCTGTAGCCCATTGATAGCAGAATAGTGTTTGTGGGTTCCAAGCTCAATCTGACAGAAATTGGTTGGTTGGGCGAGGATAGCGATGTCAGAAGGGATTGAAGGGAAAGGGATAAGATACGAATTTTCCTGAATTTCTCACTGCGTCGAAAAAAAGTTCAAATTACTGTTGACATAATTCGCACTTTTTGTTATACTTTACTTGTGGGATGAAGTAGTATAAGCGGAAAATATAGGGGTGGTATTGGTATAAAGAGAGGTATAATATGATCTGGTGGCAGTGGGTTCTCTCTCTCGCTCGTTTCGGACAAGCAACGCCTCGTGTTTCTCAATTAGCACAATCGTCACAACCGTCACAATCGGGACAACGCATCACCGAGCAGATCAATCCAGCCTATATGTCCTCAAGCCCGACACAAGAGGACTGGTATTGGAGCCGCTATACCAATGGAGCAGAAGAAGATTTTTGGTATAGGAGGTTGTCAGACGTAGCTTTTATTAAAGATGTAGTACCTTCTACATACCTGGAGATCCATAACGCTTGTTATGAGGCTTATAATGCCAACCCACTGGCTTTTGCCATTATTGAACTAACCACATCTTTTGTATTAGGTGAAGGGATCACCGTTTCCGCGAACGATAAGCGCGTGCAACAGGTCATTGATGCCTTCTGGTATAATCCCGAGAACCGGATGGATGAACGCGTTTATAGTCTCTGTACCGAACTGGCCCTCTACGGTGAAGTCTTTGTGCACTTTTTTGTCAATCGGTATGATGGTTCGGTAGTCATTCGCCAGATTGATCCCTCGCTGATAGACGAGATCGAGACTGATCCAGAGGATGTTGAGAAGCCTCTGCGCTACCATCGCCGTCCCATTGGCCAGACCATGATGACCACCTCGGGTGATCCTCCACCTAAGTTTGATCCTACCAAGCCTGCCGATACTCAGGGGCAATGGTTTGTCGCAGGCAAAGAGGTAATGCAGTTTGCCATCAATAAGGTCTCCAACGCCAAACGCGGTAAGTCTGATCTAGCTACTCTGCTCCCATGGCTGCGCCGTTATAAGGACTGGTTGACTGATCGAGTGCGCATCAACAAGTTCAAAGCTGCATTCCTGTGGGACGTGACACTTAATAAGGCCGACAAAACTACGATTGATCGCAAGAAGATGGAATATGCTTATCCCCCTGAGCCCGGTAGCGTGATCATTCACAATGAAGCTGAGAAGTGGACCGCCGTCGAGCCGAAGATCAATGCAAATGATGTGTCAGAAGATGGAAGGCAAATTAAGCTGATGGTGGCAATTGGCGCATCTCTGCCGGAACACTATCTATCAGATGGCGATAACGGCAATCGTGCGACCGCAGCTGAGATGAGCTTGCCCACATTGCTCAAGTTCAAACGGCGGCAACGCATGATCAGATATGTGCTCACCTGCATTCTTGATCGCGTGATTAATGAGGCCACTAGGGTGGGCAAACTGGGGCCGCGTGTCGATACGACGTATGAGATTACCTTCCCGGAGATTGATAGCGGTGAGCATCATACGCTGGCTCAGGGTATGAGCTGGTTGGTACCTGCCTTGCAAGCTGCCAAGCACCAGGGTTGGGTATCTGATGAAACTGCTATGCGGATTATGTTTGAGTTCTGTGGTGAGGAGGTGGATATTCATGAGGAGCTGGCTAAAATCTCTAAAGCAGCACGGTCAGGTCAGGCTGGCAAGATCCCAACTGCAACGGAGCCCGCTGAGCAGCGTGATCTGGATCGGCAAGGGTCAGAGGAAAAGCCAGTTGATCCAAATATCACAGGCTGTCAGGAACCCGATCTCCGATAAGGGAATGGGCTTGAGAGTTGGAAGGGAGTGAAGTAGATAATGCCGCTCAATAATCAGAACAAGATAAACCATGTTTTAGATGTGATCGCACGTACGTTCGCTGGCAGGCAGAAAACAGTTGTTCTAGTATATCAGGCGGTAGGAGGGGCATATAGTTATGCAACGGTCCAGGCCATCTTCCGACCACAGACAATTATTAATCCGCAAATCCCCGATCAGGTGGGTGCACCACCTCGTCAGCAGTTCGATCTGCTGATGGTTATCCCAATTGGAACTAATCTTGTAGGTGTCGTCTACGTAGCTGATACAACCATTGCAACTGCTTCAGGAGTCGCTGTCGCATCCAAGTACGAGATTGTCGAGGCTTTGCCCGTCGGTATTCTCCCAAATGCTACACATATTGTCGCTAAACTGCGGCGTTTGCGCTAATGAACAAAGAAAGGAATCTTAAATGACAAACATTCAGGATATGCCCAATTCCAGAAAAATTTGCTCCGTATACACCTGCTTTGCATGGTAGTCCTGATATGGGTGGTATTGATCCACAAGCGCCCATCTCTGTGCTCAATCTGGCAGGGATCGAAGGCGTTCTACCACCATCCCAATTGGTACGGCCAATACCCAATCAGGTCAACATGCCAGATTTTGGGGAACCGGACTTTTCACAGCCAGCAATTCAGCCCTATGATCTGACTGAGCCTGGAATCACCTATGCCCACGGTTCAGAGTTCGCTCCTGATCCCGCGCTACCCGATCTAGATGAGTATCGTCATCCCTATGGCCTGGACATATACAATCAGTCGTCAGCAGACATGTTTGCCCCAGACCCGCTTACGGGCGACTTGCTCAACTACGATCTGCCGAACGGTGTCAGAGTCCAGCGAGATCCACGGGAGCCGGACCCGCTCTTACCTGATCTGCAACATTCACCGCTCACTCAGGATGTGCATATGATCGACCGCCCGGGCGACTTGGACCCATCAGCTTTGCAGCAAATGCATCAGAGTCCAGATTATCAACAGTTTGGAAGCGTTCCTTATAATCAAGTTTTCATGGATCAGTCAGGTGTGAACTCAACGCGTCGTCGGCACTATGATCTTTTAATGCATGGATTGGATGAGGAATAATAGGTTGTTGGGGGGGCAATGGATGCGTGGGAAAAATAGCAAGGAACGTAATATGCTAGATATTCCATGTCAAGAAGAAATTCGTGAGCAATGCCAGATCATCAAGGCACAGCAGCTTGATCCACATGGTCATGCTGTACGGGTGACAGTGATCAAGGGCGGGTGTTCCGCTAACGGCTATTCCTATGGTGAGCAGGTGTTGCAGGCTATTGCATCTATGATCGAAGGGGCACATGCTTATGCCGATCATGGCTCTCCGGATGTAGCAACGCGCTCAGTACGCGATATAGTTGGTTTTTACCATGATACCTGCTATATTCCGCCTTCGGCCACCTGTTCTGGTGGGTGTGTCGATGCTACTCTCCACATTCTGGAAGCGGCTAGTTGGCTGTGGTCCATAATCTATGAAGCGTGCACATTAGGTCGTCCTGAGCTAATTGGCCTTTCTATCGACATCTTTGGGCAGTGGCAGTTCGATGATACTACCAGTACCAAGGAAGTCACCCGGATCGTTGCTCTTAATTCTTGTGATATCGTCACACGTCCCAGTGCTGGGGGATCATTCAACCGTATTCTCCATGCTCAAGATGCGCCATCGAAAGGAACAGCTATGACCAATATTCAGGAGCAGCAAACGCTCGATCCTACAATGCAAGAAGCATCTAACTATATTATAGATCAACAGAAACAATTAGAGCAACAACGTCTGAAGCTTGAAGAACTATTGTCTCAGGCGCGGATTGAATACGCCGGGCTTATCCTAGAGCGTCGTCTGCAAGAGAGCATTCTGCCACAGGCTGTGAAAGACCAGATTAAGGTGCGGTACAGTGGTCGCGTCTTTGAGGAGAAGGAACTGGATGCTGAATTGAATGCCTCTTTGGACATGATGGCTAAACTTACGCAAGACGGGATTGTACGTGGGCATAATTATGAAAAGGTCGAGATTGGGTGCCAGATTACCGAGGCTGAGAAGATCCAGGCGGCCTTCGATCGCATGTTTGATCTCGACATCGACACATCGCGGCTGGGTAACATTTATGGTTTCAATAGTATTCGTGAAGCTTATGTACGTGTAACTGGTGATGCGAGTCTTTCGGATGGTATCAGCAACTATAGCAAGCTGGGAAACATTCGTGTTTCGGAAAGTGCTCCCATTATGCGTGTCACCGAAGCTGACACTACAACGGCATCTTTCTCCTACTTGCTTGGTGTGAGCATGAATAAGCGCTTGCTCAAGGATTATCAGACTTGGCCTGCGGAATGGCAGAAATTTGTTACCATTGTGCCGATCCGCGATTTCAAGCAACAGACGCGTGTACGCCTGGGAGCTTTTGGCAGCCTACCGATTGTCGCCGAAGATAGTGCCTATCAAGCCGTCACCCTCACCGACTCAGCTGCCACCTATGTTGCCCAGAAGCGTGGAAATCTCGTCACGGTCAGTCGAGAGGCGATTATTAACGACGATTTGCAAGCCATCAAGCAAATTCCGACCAAATTGGCCTCGGCGGCTGCCTATACGCTGGCCGAGTTCGTCTATGGTTTTCTAGCGAACAATCCCGTCATCTATGATGGTAGTAACCTTTTTACCTCTGGTGCGCCGCATAACAATCTGGGTTCATCGGCATTGAGTACAGTGGCTATGCAAACGGGCGTTACCTCGATGCGTGAGCAAACGAACTACGCTGGAAAGCGCCTGGGCCTACGCCCGCGCTACCTCGTCGTGCCACCGGAGCTGGAATGGACGGCGATGATTGCGACCAAATCGGCGGGCGTCCCCGGCAGCCCGAACAATGATATCAATCCTATGCTCGGCTTTGTTACCCCTATTGTCAGTCCGCAGTTGACTAGTACGACGCAGTGGTTCTTGATTGGGGACCCGAGGGAGATCGACACAATTGAGATTGGGTTTATTAATGGGGCAGTTAACCCCATGCTCTTTATTGCCGATAACCCACTTTTTGCCTCTAGCTTCTATCAAGATGTTGTTGCATTTAAAGTGAGGCACGAATGGGGGGGCGTCGTCACTGACTTTCGCGGCGCATACCGCGGCATATAAGTATTACATATATAAAAGGTATTAGTATATGAGAGAAGTAATCATAGTAGAGGTGGCTCGATGACAAGCTTTATGGGGTCTGATGGCTCATCGTTCTCAGGGGCGCTCACCCCTACGGGGATCATACAGGGGCTCAGCCTGGATAGCGCGGGCAATCTCAAAGTCGCGCAGGGTGGCAATCCCGTGACCAATCCAGCGATTACCGAGGATCAGATACGCGCTTGGATTGCCAATGGGCAGGGATTTTCGGCTAGTACCGGAATGCTGAACTCGGCATCGGGCACAAATAACTATGGCTTTCTATATTCAACCCGAATACTAGTGGAAAAAGCATACTGATTTATAGTATTCAAGTTGCAAATGGTAGCGGAGGGATGACTGCGCTTCTGCAACGGGTAACAGCAGATCCAAGCTTCACAACTGTCACACCGCTCAATGCAAACTGGGAGGCCATCAATGCGATCGCTAACCATGTCACGCAGGCCACGAGCAATCAGACATTGTCTGGCAACTATGATCAGGTCGTGACGCTCGCAGGCACAATGAGGGAATTGCTGACAAATGGCGCGTGCATATTGCTTCCAAACGGTAGTAGCAATGGTATAGTGCAGTATGTGCAAACATATTCAGCTGCGATAAACGCTATCCAGATTAGATGGGTAAAATTCTGAGGTATTAGCGACATTTAGGAAGTGCTTGGGTAGACATCCTCTACTTAAACCGCCTTTCATTTATGCCTTGCGTTTATAGCTATCAGGAGAGCAGGGCAACTCTCTTTTAGTACAGGACCATAAGGTCTGAGCTAGGTAGCAAAGGCATAATAAGGTGGGGGATAGACGTAGTTCAATAATGTACAAGAGAAATTAGTGCAAAAGTACTAAAATGAAAAGGAGAGATCATATCATGATGGATTTAGCTGAGCTTACGTGGGGCAGGTATAATTCTGGACAAATTGCCCCTATTGGGAGTTATGTGAATTTTCGAACACTCGCGATAGCGCAATTGGCCTCCGATGGCAATCTACCAGCAGACGGTACGTGGTGCCGCGTAGACCCGTCAGGTACACAGACGTTTGCTAATATTGCTACAACTATCAATAATGTGCTTGGTACATCGTACACATCAGGCAGTTTCCATGCCCAGGGCTCGGGTGATATCATTGCCAATCCTGGTCAGGCCTCCGACGATGCTTAACGATCTTGTAGAAGAGAATGGATAGACGGACAGTGTCGTTCGTAGGTAAGGAGCGGTCTTACTCATGACCAGCCTGCACCACAGCCTGCAAACCTATAGCAGTGCACAGCGCGGACGTAGCCCGCAAAATCAGATCCGTGAGAGCATCAAGCGCGGCATTTTGGTGAGCTTCAATCCCGCGACCTATACAGCTAATGTGCTCATTTTAGAGGCCACCAGTGCCTTTCTTGAGGGCATACCTGTCGCCTGCCACCTTGATGGCACCAGTGCTCAGGTCAACTCGCCGTGTGTTGTGCTCTTCTTCGATGAGCAGAATTATACCGACGCTGTGGTGCTAGCGGTTTATCCTAATGCCTCACAAGGTATTCCCGTCCCGACTCCTGGTCGGCTTGTCTTTGTCGCGGGCTACCAGCAATTCTCCAATCAGAGCATTAACGCTGGGGCAGTTAGCACCTTCACGCTCACGGGTGGAGCGCCCGGTATTCCCGTGGGAGCACTTGGGGTACTCTACAAAGCCTACTTTACCAGTGCAACCGTTGGTGCCTTCATCCAACTGGCACCGCATGCCGCATCTGATATCACGGCGTATGCTACTATTGGCAATCTTGCTATTGCCAGCGGCTTCCTCAATGGGACTGGATTTCTGCAACTAGATGCCAATGGGCGCATTGATATCAAGGCCAATACAGGTACCTGTACAGTCACACTTTATACGTATGGTTATACTTTCTAGTTATAAGGGTATATGATGCAGTAAGGATTTGTTTCAGCAAAGGATAGTCGCTATGCATGACGAGCCACGGAAAATGACTGACACCTTTGAACGCGTCACTCGGCAGCTTGATATTATAGAGCAACTGATTACGCTACTGATGGATGGGATAGACTTCAGCGAACTGAAGATGAGTGATCGACTCAATATCGCTCTCAAGTTGATGGCCGAGCATGCTCGTATGCTCAAGCTGCGTGAGGATATCAGCGAAGAGAATGAGCCAGTCGATGACGCAGCCTTCTTTGATGAGGTGAGACAGGGACTACGGGGTGAGGCCTTGGAGCAGAACTTCGCTAAGCCCTTTTCCTCACAGAATGGCATCGTCTCTCCTGAGAGGGGTATCGATCTTTTTACTCTTGATATAGATGCTAAGCCTTTCTTCAGGGAGGAGTTTTGAATGCGTCCCCTTTCTAGCACGTTGACAGCGGCAGTGAATGCTAAGACGCGTCGACCAGCCATCTCTCTGACCGCTGAGGATCACATCAATCATCTGGCCCAGGCCATTGTTGCTGCCAATAGCGATGGCTACAATGATCTCGGTATTGCCAGCGATGGCAGTATCATCAGGGTCCGTGTTACGTGTGGTAGTAATGCCTTTCAGCAATCGTTTCAGTGGCAACGGATAACTGATCCGACATCAGGTTCGCAGTGGACGACATGGAATACCTTTAGTGGCGGATCTGGCAATATATTCCAGGACGGCGGCTGTGCGATATCCAGAGATCAAGGCACGATGAATGCATATTGTCAGCAAGGTACTGGGGGCAATGCATTATGGAACTGGTATTCCAACGATGGCGGACAGACATGGAGCGGTCCAAGTGCGATTCTTAGTCCGCCGGGCAGTGCGCTCATCAAGGGTATCAGTTCTGCTGGCAATGCCGATATCTTCTTCCAGTACGATGTCAGTGGCGGCGATAATATCGGTTGTAGCTTCTGGAACGGCACAGCATGGTCAGCTCTTCAAGCGTGGACACTCTCGCCAGCTAGTGGTGCTCAGGGACTAGCAGTCTATTGGACTGGATCACTCTATTATATTGTGTATAGCGATGGTTATGCGCTCCATTTAGTCACGGCTAACTCAAATGGAACCATTTGGACAGCTTTGCAGGATGTTGCGCCTGCTACCAGTATAGCGATCGAGCGTATCTCACCACGCATTTTCTTCTTTGATAATCTCTACCAGCTATCTTGCGTCGAAGCTGATGCTGGCTTTCTCACAGGGTCAGTCTATAGCTATCCGCGCATACGCCAGAGTCAGGACCTTGTTCACTGGTCCGGTGGCTATATTCTACATGATATGCCCTGTACGTATGGCGCGGCTGTGTTGAAATGTACTCCGCCGGGTGCGAGCAGGGCGCGTTATATAACTGCCAGCATGCCATCTGTCAGCCTGGGCACGGACTTTCAAACGAGTGACGGTACCCAATACCTCGACCTTTCGGCCCACGTGCTCGAATACGTGCGTACCGACGAGATCGGCAAACCGAGCAAACTCACCGTCGTGCTTGATAATGCCGCTTCTAGCCTTACGCCATATGTGGCGAGCTATGGTGTAACCTATCAGCCGATTGGCCTTAACACCTCGCTTGTGCTCAGCGAGGGTTACAGGACTGGTACACCTCCAACCACTGTGGAAACAGTCATGGTGGCGAAATATCACATTCGGCAGATCATTTTTGAGCGTGCACCAGGCAAGAGCCAGCTTCGGCTAGAGGCCGAAGATCTCTCATGCTTACTGGATCAGGCCAATCGCTACCAGGTTACGTATACCAACCGGCAACTCTCCTGGATGATCACCGAGATCTGTGCTCGTGCGGGTCTGCTCTCTGTCTCGCTACCGACAACGGCGCAGATGAGCACAAGTATTTCCTCCTTCGTCCTGCATGCGGGCCAGTGTTATCGTCTGGCGCTCGACGAGCTGTGTCGGATTGGCTGGCTCGAAGACTTTTTGGACGAGAACGAGACGATGCAATTTCGCGCAACTCTCGTCCTCTGATTCCGCCGTCTGGACGTATGAGCCAGAAATCGAGACCCTGTCTATCGGGAGCGACGCAATCCGTGGTAATCACATCCTTGTCAGTGGCAAACCACCTGCCGGAGGACCACTCGGCGCCATTACCAGCGGCGAGTCCTACGATGACGTTCACATGCACACAACGGGTCTGGAGCGTCTGGTGATGAGCGCAGATTCCAAGCTCACGACCTCGGCCCTGTGTGTCGCTTCATCTGCCTTCATTCTTGCCCAGCAGCAGCGCGACCAGATGGGCCATAGCATTGAAGTCCCAGCTAACCCTGCTTTGCAGCCTTTGGATGTGATAATGCTTAATGACATAAGTTCAGGTGCTGGCGGAACGGGACTAGTAACCATGGCCAGAATAATGAAGAATGAAATACATTTTATAGCGCAAAAAGCCGTGTATGAAAGCATAATCCACCTCGAAGGAGTCTAATGGAAGAAGAAAAGAAGCTTGGTCCCATAGGTATGGAGTCTTGATTTCAAAAGAATTGTTCCTAGCCTTATTTGGGATCAGCAGGAACAATCGGAACTATGTGACCAAGCACATATACAGAATAGCAAATAAAAATTTAAATGTAAAGGATTCACAAGATAAAATGAAAAAACTGTAATGAAAGGGGGGATTAATATGTTGAGTGGTCTTGTACGGTTCAATGTGTGCAGGCGCGATAAATTGGGCTATGCATGACAGGTAATAAATTGTCCTATAGCATGCATGCAGTAAAGTGTACATAGTAGGAAGGAGTATATAACGAAAAGTCAGGCATAAAAGTCCCAGCAAATATCCGATTTATCGGAAGAAGAAGTAGGATGCCCGATTTATCGCGTCAGCTCTCGCTGAAGATTAGGAACTCTCAGAAGAATGTCTGTTTGTTCATTTTCTGGACACAGAATATGAAAGGAATGTAATCAATGAACACACTTCTCACATCGCTTATTCAGTATGTTATCCTGCTGAGCATTCCTTTACTCAGTGTGCTGGTTGTTTGGCTTGGTCAGCAGTTAGTGCGCTCGCTGCCTACCCAGCAACGAGAAGCACTGGAGCAGTTTACACGCATTGCAGTACAGAAGGTTGAGCAGCAGGATGGAAATCTGGATGGTGCGGCCAAGAAGCAGTTGGCTGTCAATCTGGTTATCAAACTGTTCAACACCTTTAAAATTCCATTGCCACCAGAAGAAATCATTGATGCGGCTATTGAGGCAGCAGTCTTCTTGGTCAATCAAATCCCCACATCTGCAGGTGTGGAGAAACAAAATAAGTAAATCGAGTAGTGTACCTGTTGAAAAATGTATTGTCTGATAGTAATAGAAAATTTATAAGATGAATGTGTAGCAAGGTAGCCTCATAGCGAGAATAGGAGATCATGATGTTACTCTCAGATGTGGAAGGGTATGTTCGGCAGGATTTGTTTGATACTGGTGCGACTCGTTGGTCCAACAGCGACATTGATCGTGCCATAGATAAAGCTGTAGACCGTTATACTGCTTATTCTCCCAATATTGTTTTTGTAGATATGCAAATGCAGCCCTACCAGCGTACCTATCCCTATCCGCAGAGTTGGAATTTTGCCTACCCGGTGCTGTGGATCGAAAAAATTCTCTCTACCCGCTCCAGGTGTACGGTTCGCAATACCTTCCGCCGACAACTGTACCTATTCTTGCCACGGTTGCAGGCACGGGTCTTAGCATTGGCGTCTACCAGTACCTAGTTACCTTTTTGACGCAGGGTGGTGAGACGCCCGCAGGTCCGGTTAGTAGTATTACTACCGCGAGTGGTAGCCAGAGAGTCGCGCTCTCCAACATTCCCATTGCCCCATCCCAGCCAATGCAGCCTGGTGTTGCCACGAATAACGTCATTGGTCGCAACATCTATCGTACGCTAGCTGGTGGCAGTACCTTCTTCTACCTTGCTAGCTTGCCTGACAATACGATAATGACCTACAACGATAGTAACGCCGATAGTGCGCTTGTGGGTAAGCCTCAGCCTCCAACGATCAATACTAGTGGTGTCATGGTCTGGCCGCCCTACGAGCGTTCGTTCAGTGAATATAGCAACATATACGATTCGAATACTGCTTTGGCTGCTGGTGGCAACATGGGTTTGATGGGACTCCCCGGGGATGGTAGTGGACCAACTGGCACGCAATCGCCAGCCTTCACATTGAACCTCAGCCCCGTTGAATTGCCAAAAGACAATTCATTGGTCATGCGCGTCTTTTATGCGACTAAGCATCAGCTTGACTCGAACGGTAGCACTATTCCCGAGATACACAGGGATATCATCACACTGGGCGCTTGTGCGTATGCAATAGAGGCATATCAAGTTCCCCAAAATGACAATTTCTCATTTGAAGATGGAGCCCTCCGCGACCGTGTCGACGATTCAATGATTCCCAAAAATTGGCTAGAATTAGGGCAAAACAAAATGCAGCAATTTGAAGCAAGGCTAATAGAAATCAAGCAGCAAAGGGACTATGCAAGTAGTTCTAGAGCCCACTGGGGAGATATCCCTCTCAGGTATTGGAGGTTATAAAATAAAAAGAGGCTAGTCACGTAACTATCCCCATGGTGTGGAGAAGATTAAAACAAGCGATCACCATCAGCAAATTCATGAGGTAGCTTATTATGTTTCTTGAGATTACAAGAAGGGCAAGACAGCACGATGAAATTTACGTCATGTCTAGGACCATCTTCTGGACGGCTCAGGGGAACCGTGTGCTCAAGATGATAGATATATTTGCCTTTGACCTTTTTGAACCTCGCATGCTCACAAGCAGCATAGTAGCACCGATAGCGTTGAGCCATCAATTTCTGATGTATTTGCTGGGAAGTAAGTGTGCCCGGAGCAGCTTTCTTACGTGCCCTGTAGTTATGAGAACTTACCTTCTTCGCAGCTATACCGCTTTCTGTCTGAAAGTACCATTTAAGATACTCACAACGTTGTTCTTTATGTTCTTGACCATACTGCCAAGAACGAAGAAGAAGGGCATCTCTGTATTTCCGATAATACAAGCGCTTATACTCAAGAACATGATCTATATGCTCTTGCTGATACAAAGACTGATAAGCAAGATTTTCTTCACGGTGCTCTTGATAATACGACTGCTGATACTCACGATTATACTCTTCATGATCTTTGTTGTAACGTTTTTTGCAATTCTTGCACGCAGATTGCAAACCATCTTTTGCACGCTTATCAGCATAAAAAAACTCAATAGTAGCAGGAAGCAACATTTTGCATTTGCTACAAGGCTTGGACAGGGGAGTTTGAACTATCACGACAGGGATAACAGGTTCGATAGGAAGAGCATTCAGGACCTCAAAGTTAAAGGTGCACTGAACCAGATTTTCTGGTATAGTATCAGACATAACGAAGGTGACCACCTTTCTGTTATACCGTCCCCCTGCTGGTTGCAACAGCATGGGGGACAAACCATTTATTCAGATGTTTCTATTATACCAGAGTTAGAACAAAAATGCAACAGAAATTGTTATGTGCTAAATAGTATGAAAGAATATTCATATACGTGATTTGCTCTTGGACAAGCAAAGCTGCAAGAGTTTGAGGCAAGGCTAACAGAAATAAAGCAGCAGCGTGATTTTGCTGCCTCAGCAAGAGTCCACTTCGGCGACGTTCTGCTTCGCTGGAACCGCTTATAGATCCTAATCAAGTGGATATGATTATGAGAGAAGAGGGGAGATGGAAATGAGATTGGTACAGCAACATTAAATGGTGGGGATACTCTCATTCGTGCTCAAATTCGTCCATTGTTTGAGCACATCCACCGGATAATGCAGCTCTGCCATGAGATTAAGTGTCTCACAAGAACCAGCCATTATTGAAATCAGCGGCGAAAATCGTATTGATAGTCGAACTGTCATGAACCCCATGCCTGAAGGGCAGGGGCTTGCAGAGCAGCTCTAACGTTGTTTTGCAAGCTCACATGACCAGACTCAGTCCGAGCAATCGGGCTACGTTAGGAGTGAAACTAGGTACGTTGGGATGCGTTGCCAGTCCCAACCTCTACGGTGAAGGGTTAAACAGATGTACAAGGGTTAAGTCAGTGCTCTTCACTAAATGCATTTGGATCACCATCCTTAAAGGTTGTATGTGATCCAAACGCATTTTAAACCACTCCATAACCTTGTCGAGGCACACATCACCTGGGTTTCCAGGGTCCGAAAGGAAGTTTAAATGTCAGTTTTCATATTAGATACAAACAAAATGCCTCTTGCACCATGTCACGAGGCTAAAGCAAGGATACTGCTAGATGCAGGTAAAGCGGCAATCTTCAGAATGCGCCCGTTTACCATCATCCTGAAGCGTGCCGTTGAGAACCCACAGGTTCCAGACTTGCGCGTCAAGCTAGATCCAGGTTCAAGGACCACAGGCATAGCAGTGGTCGACGATGCAAGCGGCAAAGTCGTTTTTGCGGCAGAGTTGTCTCATCGTGGGCAGGCCATCAAAAAAAGCTTAGACGATCGGCGAGGTTCACGCAGAGGCAGACGTAACCGACATACACGCTATAGAAAGCCAAGGTGGCAGAACCGGAGGCGACCAAAGGGCTGGTTACCACCATCTCTGCAAAGCAGGATCGCCAATGTGCTCACTTGGGTTGCACGACTCTCGCGCCTGTGCAGGATCACAAACATCAGCATGGAATTGGTACGATTCGACATGCGACTGATGGAGAATGCTGAGATTTCGGGGACAGAGTATCAACAAGGTACATTAGCTGGATATGAGGTTAGAGAGTACCTGCTCAAAAAGTGGGGACGTAAATGCACATATTGTGGCAAGGAAAATATTCCTCTGCAAATAGAACACATCGTGCCACGAGCAAAACTTGGCACCAACAGGATTAGCAACCTTTGTTTAGCATGCGAGAAGTGCAACACGGCCAAGGGTACTAAGGATGTCAAGGACTTCCTGAAGAAGAAATTAGAACTGCTCAAACGCATTCTGGCCCAGGCTAAAGCTCCACTCAAGGATGCAGCGGCTGTGAATGCCACACGTTGGGAGTTATTCAGACGCTTGCAAGGCTTTGGTTTGCCTATCGAGTGCGGTTCAGGTGGACTCACCAAGTTTAACCGGACAAACCGCAAGTTGCCCAAGACTCATTGGCTAGATGCAGCTTGTGTCGGCAAGAGCACTCCAGCGACTATAAACGCAAAAGGGGTACAACCTCTACTCATCAAGGCTTGTGGGCACGGGTGTCGTCAAGTTCAAAATCACGATAAGTACGGCTTTCCAGTCGGCGAAGCCAAGCAAGCCAAGATCTTCTATGGGTTCCAGACTGGGGATATCGTGAAAGCCGTTAGGCCGTCGCACCTCAAAAATGCTGGAGTGCATATTGGTCGCATTGCAGCACGTGAAACAGGCAATTTCAAACTCTCTAGGAAGGATGGTACGCGGTTCGATACGAGCTACAAATATTGTAAGGCAGTCCATCGAATGGACGGGTACAGCTATCAGGGGGGTGAGTTGTGTGCTTAGGCACACGCCGCCAATGCGGCCCCATCTCCCCCTCTCCAAAAGGAAGCGCCATTCACCCCCATGGCTAAAGCGAGGGGCACTCTGGCGCAAATCGGTAGCAGAGTCTCTGAGCATTGAACATGAATCATTGATGAGGACGCTTAGCGCTTATTGAGGAGGACTTGAGAAGCTTGGAATACTCCGATTTCAAATCGCAGAAACCAAAGGGCGTGGACAACTGGAGAAGTATGCCCTAATCAATGAAGATCAAGCAATCCTTGCAGAAATACTTTTCAGGGGTAAGATATGTATATAAAGGAGCAAGAGGATGCCAGATATTCTTACAACGTTTAGTATTATTAGTCTCATATTGACTATAGCAGGACTTCTTGGAGGCTTTTACGCTTTTAGGAATGGTATGACTAGAACAGCTAATGAGGTGCAAGAGCGTGTAATTAATGCGCTTGAAAGTGAGATTATCACTCTGCGCCAGCGACTCGACGACATGAAAGAGGATAATATCCGTTTGCAATTGATCATCGATACTATCTGTGCGGCACTCGAAAGTCGTGGTCTGGCCGTGACGGTCGATGGCCATATGGTCTCGATCCACGACACGCACAGCAGCACGACGACGGTTACACGCATTCAGGAGCGGGAGGACGGTTTATAGCGGTGGGGCCGTGCCCAAGTCGGGTGTGAGAGTGTAGGCAGAAACGTCGGCCTGCACTCTTATCGCACCACTGATGTTTCATAAGCAGACCCAACTGCTGTAGCTCATGATCCCATTGCTGCAGTTCCAACTGGGGCCAAAAGGTTGTGGCCATCTCAGGAGCCAGAGGTAAGTGTGGGACATGCCTGGATCAAGGGGCAAGGAGCCAGTGTCGGATACCGCAAGAAAAAAGTCCTAATATGTGGCGGACAAATGGTGAAGTTTTTCTCTATAACAAATTTGTTATAAAATACAGGAGTAGAGTATATGTTCTGCACGCTTTTCAGAAGAAATCCAAGCAGGGCATTGCAACCCCAAAGCAGGACATTGATTTGATTAAACAACGATACAGAGAAGCACAGGAGCATGCAAAAAATGGAGAATGATAAGCATTCTGAAATTGAAGTAGGTTCCGGCAACATCTTTGCCGATCTTGATCTTGATAATGCTGATGAACTATATATCCGAGCTTGCTTAGGCGTACAGATCATGAAGATTATCAGAGAGCGGGGCTATAGCCAAAAGGAGGCGGCCGAATTGCTTGGTCTGAAACAGTCTGAAGTTTCTGCTATCATGCGTGCGAAATTCAGCCGCTTTAGCCAAGAGCGACTGATACGATTGCTTAATAAGCTGAATCGGAAAGTGGTTATACAGGTTAGCGACCATCATAAGGGCGAGCCTTACCAGCAGGTAACATTTGCTTCCTGACTCCGGGCAATATTAATGCCATCATCCTCCGCCAGCCAGGGTGATAATCTCCACCTTGCTCCCCTCTTGCAGAGCCACTTGAGCAAAATCTGTCCGTTGCACAATCTCGCCGTCCAGTTGGACCACAACATATGTTGGTTTGATGTTGAGTTCCTGCAACAGGTCAGCGACCGTGCTGCCCGCCTTAGACACACGGGGCTGACCGTTAGCAAGAATAGTGATGGTTTTCTTTAGCATAGTATGGAACTCCGTAACAGCTCTTTGTACATCTCTCGCACGGAGGATGGCGGATATCACGGCCACTCCGTCTGCCCCCGCTTGCATCACCTGCTTGGCGTTTGCAGCAGTTATCCCGCCGATGGCCAGTAGGAAGCAAGTAGGGTACATTTGCTTGATCTCGCGTAGCAGGTTAGGGCCGCTCGTTGGCTCGCCTGGATGGGAAGATGAGGCAAAGATGGTGCCAGCTAGCAGAAAATCAGCCCCTTCGGTAATCGCTGCCTGCGCCTCCCGCAGAGAATGCACAGAGGCCCCAAGGAGGTAGCGCGTCCCAACTACCTGCCGAGCTACACGGAGAGGTAAGCTACGTTTGCCAAGTTGGAAACCATCAGCTTCGACCGCTAAGCCAACGTCCAGGCGGTCGTTGACAATAAAAGCAACTCCATGCTGTTGGCAAGACGGGCGCAATTGCATAGTTAGTGCATGGAGATCAGCAGCTGATAGTTGATGCCCACGCACTTGAAGCATCGTCACGCCCGATGCCACTGCCACTTCAACGATCTCTGGCAAGTTCGGGACTGTCGGGTCAGTGATCAAGCAGAGCTGAGGCCGCTCGAACGTAAATACGCTCATTTTATTGGCCAATGATGCCGGTGGTCGGACTACTAGCCGACGCGTAGGACTGGCGTGGGATGCGTCCTGCTAAGAAGGCGGCATGGCCCGCTTCAACCCCTAACTTGATTGCATAGGCCATCTGAACAGGATTTTGTGCCTGCGCAACTGCTGTATTGATCAAGCATGCAGCCGCTCCTAATTCCATTGCCAGTGCGGCGTCAGAAGGTGCACCAATACCAGCATCAACCACAACAGGCACGCGGGCCTGTTCAATGATAATCTGGATCTGGGTAGATTGAGCAGGCCCTGACCCGAACCGATCGGCGAGCCCAGGGGCATAACGGTCACTGCTCCTGCATCCTGCAAGCGTTGCGCCAGGATAGGATCGGCATTGATATATGGTAAGACCTCGAAGCCCTCTTCAACGAGCAATTTGGTAGCCTCTAACGTGGCAATGGGGTCCGGCAACAGGTAGGTGGGATCGGGAATGACCTCCAGTTTGATCCAGTGCGGCAACCCCATCGCGGCAGCTAGATGAGCCGTCTGAAGAGCTTCCTCAACCGTCTTGCAGCCAGCAGTGTTGGGAAGAATTGTGTAGCGGTTGGTGTCGATGTAGTCGAGCAGACCGGGCTCTTGAGGATGAGAGAGGTCTAACCGACGCAGAGCAACCGTGATAATTTCTGCTCCACTTGCTGCAAGGCTGGCACGCATCTCCTCAAAAGTCTGATATTTCCCTGTGCCAATCATTAGCCGTGAAGTGAACTCGCGTGATCCTATTTTTAATGTATCCATTACTTATCGTATTCCTCTTCTGATTTAGGTACCAGATAGGCCAATTTGTGGTGGCAGCGCCGAACTTCGCTAGCAAACCCCAGCTACTACCCTTTCCTATTGTAGTCCACGGCTCACGTTTATTCAAGATGAATAAGCTGATCAATAGACGTATCTGCTTCACTATCAATGTTAGTACATATATTTTCGATTTATTATGGAATATTTGACCAACTTATTACAGAATATTAAGCGTTGATTAACAAAATTGATCGATTTATTATCAGATATTTTACCGATTTATTACAAGGATTAACCCTTGTTTAATAACTAATTAATATAACTATCATAAACTAAGATCATAGAAGAACGCTAGTTATGAGATAGGTTCTTCTTTAGAGATCGGTGTATCGGTAGATCGAAAAGTCGATCTAGATGAAGATGCGAGACTTTACTGGTCCGTTCGATGATTTTTTAGAGCGAAAGTCGCTCTTGATATAGAGTTGTATCAAGGATGTATTTTGCTGAATTGTTATTAATCAGCAAACTTTGATGCATGAGAAAGGGTTGTAACTATCATGGTTAAGTCTAAAAGCGGTTTAGAAAGCAGTTCAAAAAGCGATTGTAACAGTGTATCAGATGGTGAGTGTAAGCCCAGTAGAGCGGAATGTAAAGAAAACAAACTTGCCCGCCTTCGTCGTGAGCATGGATTTAATCCGCGCCCCAGGGAAGATGATATATTTAAGGTAGTTGATTCGGTGGAAAAGGCATTCAATGAAAAACATGCTAAAATGTTAGAGCATCTTAAAAAAGCATTTGATGATGCAGAGGGGGAAAAGGTAAATTTGGAGAAAATATATAAAGAAGAAGGAAAATGGAAGTCTGTTGAAGCGGAGGAACAGCACAAAAAACTTGTTGCAAAAAAGGAAAAACTTGGGAAGCGTATAGACAAATTAGAAGAAAATAAGGATAAGCGTATGGACTTATACATTAGTGCCGCTAAATTAGAATATGCGATTAATAGAATAGATAAAATAACAAATAAGCAGTTTGTATACAATCTAGCGGTTGCAACTTCACAGGCCGTGAATTAGGCGGGTATCGATTGTACCAGAGGCATTGAAGATTTTGTTAATAATATAATGAAGATTGCAGTAGAAGGGAAGCTATAGCTTGCTCGTGCGGCTCTGCCAATTCTTGAAAATCCTTATTGTTAAAGCTTATGGTGCCCCGCTAATTGGCGGGGCCGTCTTTAATGTTTCAGCATTCATCTTCCCTTGATTTATCTGCGGCGCTAGCTTGCGAGTGGTAGTACCTCATAGAGACGCCACTCAGGGTTAAGATCGAAGCGTGCCGCTGTCTTCTCTCCAGCGATACCTAGCCGCAGATCAATACGTGAGTTCTTGCCGTCAACTAGGAACCAACGGTCGTGTAGGTAGTCGTAGTAGCAATCTTGCAACCAGTTTGTATCAGCTGAGACCTGAGTTTCGATGGTGCCTTTACGATTTTTGAGATGAATGAGCAAGGCTCGGCCATGGCCAGTGTCCGCCACGGTGATGTAGTCGTTGCTTAAGACACGCACGGAGTGAGGATGATGCAGTCCTTCTAGAACAGGCTGCCAATCTCCACTGTCCCGATCAATAGCTATCACCATCCCCTGGTGAAAAAGCGTAGCCAGCACCCTGCCATCTGGCAACTCGGCGGCTGAATTGACATGCGTGGTCTGTGTCAGCGTTCCGTAGGTGATGCCGCGATGATCCGCCTTTTTGTCTATAACCCGTGTCTCACCTGTTAGTGTCTGCTCAAAGCCGTGATCAGTAGCCCACCAACTCCAGAGCATTTCCCCTTCTTGCGTGAACTCCAGGATTGCATCCAAGCCAGTGCTAGCAACGAGGTAGCCATGTTGGCTGCGAGAGAGCGAGTGAAGCATATTAAAAACAGGCAAGCTGATCTTGCTTTGCTCTATCGTAGAGAGGTTGGAAGAGACTTTATGCACATCAAAAATGGAGGCAATTAGAATCCCATCGTTGGATAATGCCATCCCTGCGGGCATCGACATCTCAACGCTAGTCTCCACTTGTCCACGATCATTGAGCAGACACAGCAAGCCCCCCTGATCCTCTTTGGGTTTTTGCATACTTCCCAGTGTTGTTACCGGACACTGCATTTTCTGCTCTACTTGCTTGTTATTAGACCAGTGCTTTTTGAGCAGGGAGTGTTTGGTTGATATGCAAGTTAGCAAGAAGTTCATAAAAATCCTTTCTGGAGACCCGTCTCCGATGCTTGAACTGCGCCCGGTTGACAAAGTGACCCTCCGAACGTTATAGTTTAAAGTAGCAAATTTACTTTATTGATCTATTATATCAACAAAGTCATATTAAAAACAAGGGATAAAATGAACATTGTTGCTGGTACACTTAGTACATTGAAAGATAAATGGATTTCGAGTTAAATTTCTTCTTAGCAAGGCCGTTTGCCACGGTCCACTTCGGAATGTGTTTGTGTTTACCTGTACTGATAGTGTGTACAAAGCGTTGGTGATCAGAAGAACCATGCAAGAAGGAGATGCCATGAGCAGACCAGATCAGGAAGATAGCAGCCTAGCCAATAACCTCCTCGCGTTGGGTCCTGGCGAAGGTAGCAAAGTTGAACGTATCAAGATTGAAAGTCAGTATTTGCGGGGACATATCGCGGAGGAACTTGAGCAGGAGACATCAGGTTTCTCTGAGGATCATGTCCAACTCATCAAATTTCACGGTATGTACCAGCAAGAGGATCGTGATCTACGACAGACACGCAAGGCAGCAGGAGCGGAGAAGGCCTATCAATTCATGATCCGTTCCCGTATCCGGGCGGTGTCGTTACCGCTGAACAGTATCTGGTCGAAGATGATCTGGTAAACCGAGTATGGCAACGGTGCATTGCGCATTACAACGCGGCAAGGATTTCAGATACACGGGATTATTAAAGGGGATGTTCGTGCGACTATTGAGCGTATTAATGCGGTCTTGCTTTCTACGCTGGCCGCATGTGGAGATGTGAATCGCAACGTCATGGCCTGCGCTGCGTCTGCGAGCAGTCTCGCCCATCAACGCGTGCAAGAGATTGCTCATCAGATAGCCATGCACTTGGCACCACGCAGCAGTGCCTATCACGAGATCTGGCTCGATGGCGAAAAAGCTGTGACCGTCGGCGAATTTGAAGAGGAACAACCTGTTGAGCCAATTTACGGCTCAACCTATTTGCCTCGCAAATTTAAGATTGGTCTGGCTTGCCCGGGCGACAATTGTGTCGATGTGTACACGCAGGACATCGGTCTGATAGCGCAGGTCAATGGGAACGAAGTCGCAGGATTTACAGTCGTGATAGGTGGCGGCATGAGCATGACACATGGCAAAGCCGAGACCTATCCCCGTCTGGCTACTCCGCTGGCAGATATCACTACCGATCAGGTTTTGTCTGTAGTCGAGACCATTGTGACCGTGCAGCGTGATTATGGTGATCGCAAGAATTGCAAGCATGCGCGTATGAAGTATGTGGTGGAAGAGCGAGGAATTGCTTGGTTTCGATCCGAAGTCGAGAGCCGACTTGGTTATCCACTCAGCGATCCCAGTGAAGTTGTCTTCCAAGAAGTGGATGATCATCTTGGCTGGCATCGGCAAATTGATGGACGTTGGTTTTGGGTCTGCACGTTGTGAATGGGCGCATCAAAGATACTGATGCCCGCCGTACAAAAACTGGACTGCGTGCAGTCATTGAGGAATTTCGCCCAGGCATTCGTCTGACGGGGCAGCAAAATATCCTCCTGACAGATATTGCTGAGGAGCAGCGAACGGCGCTAGAGGTCAAGTTAAATGTATATGGCATTTCAGCAGATCCCAGCACGGTTGGAGCTTATCGTTTCGCTATGGCCTGTCCCGCGTTACCTACCTGTGGTCTGGCAGTGGCTGAATTGGAGCGCTACTTGCCTGATCTAGTTAAGGAGATGGAGATGGAGTTGCACGAGCTGGGTCTGGGTGGTGAGCCATTGAGCATACGTATGACGGGTTGCCCCAATGGTTGTGCGCGTCCTTTCATGGGCGATATTGGGTTTGTCGGGCGCTCCAAAGGGATCTATAATATTTATGTCGGTGGTGACTGGGCGAATACGCGACTGAACACGCTCTACGCCTCCACAGTACGTACAGAAAACATTCTACCCACGTTGCGACCACTCTTCATTCTGTGGCGAGATGAGCGACAGGCAGGTGAAACATTTGGCGATTACTGCCATCGCATCGGCATTGAGAAATTGCAGGAGCGTACGGTTGTGGGAATGTCAAGAACCCCTGGCTAAAGCCTAGGGGCTTGCGAAACGGCTAGCGCAACGAAAGTTCTTGTCTAGTGGGTTCTCATGCAAGAGAACAGCAGCGGTACGGGCTAAGAAATAGCCAAATCCCAGGCTTATGTGCTAGGGAGAGTAGTGAAAGTACGTTTGGATGCCACCCTAGTCTAAACCACTACCTGTCACGCCGAAACAGACGGTCTTGGACCTATGCCTGTACTGCAACCACGAAGGGTCATTTAACCTAGGCTTTGACCTAGCGTGCTCGACATTCGAGCAAGAGTTTTCAGGGCTTTCTCCTAAAAAGCCCGTCCCGCAAGGGATAGAAGGAAAAGCAATTGTGCGAGTGCCAGTTATTGATATACGTGGAATATCACTTATGCCGTGCAAGCCAGCTAAAGCACGTCTCTTGCTCAAAAGTGGCAAGGCGAAACCAAAACGGAACAAGCTAGGATTGTTCTATATTCAGCTCACTTACGAGCAGGAGCCAGACAACCAGACTCTTGTGGCAGGTGTCGATCCTGGCAGCAAATTTGAAGGATATAGCGTTGTTGGTATCAAAGATACGGTGATCAACCTGATGGTGGAAGCACCAGACTCTGTAAAAAAAACGGTTGAGGCACGGCGAAACATACGACGAGCCAGAAGACACCGCAAGTGGCGCAGGCCTGCACGCAACAACAACCGACTAGCAAACCAGAAGCGCATCCCGCCATCAACCCGTAGTCGCTGGCAAGCCAAGGCACGCATCATTGGAGAGCTTCTCAGAAGCTTGCCACTGACAGAGGTGGTGGTAGAGGATGTGTGCGCAGAAACACACAAGGGTAACCATGGGAAATGGAACGGGATGTTTAGTCCTATCCAAGTGGGCAAGGAGCATTTGTACCATTTGCTCAGAAATATGGGGCTCAAAGTACATCTACGTCACGGATATCAGACCAAAGAGTTACGTGAGAAGTACGGACTCAAAAAGGCCAAGAGCAAGTCCAAGCAATCGTTCGACTCTCATGCGGTGGATGCTTGGGTGATGGCCGCTTCCATCAGTAGAGCGGAAAAATCAACGTGTACACGTCTTTGGTACCTCGTTGGGGCTCAGCTTCATAGACGGCAGCTTCATCGCTTGCAAGCATCGGCGGGGGGCGAAAGAAAGCCCTACGGAGGCACAAGATCTCTTGGTTTGAAGCGGGGAACTGTTCTCAGGCATCCCAAGTATGGGCTCTGTACTGTAGGCGGCTTTGATCGCAAACGCCATACCATCAGCTTGCACGCCTATCGAACGAACAAACGGCTGACGCAGGGAGCAAAGGTCAAGGATTGTTGAGCCTTGACTTGGGTAGCATTTCGCTCCTGGCTGGTTAGAAAAGAGCAACCTAAGAGAAAGGGCAAGGGAGGCCACCCATCCCAAGCTACAAAGAAAGGTCGGCCCATTCCTCCCCTGTCTCAAGACGAGGGGTCTCCTGGGCGCGATAAATGATAGATGATGGCGGAGCAAACTATTATCCTGTGATGCTGGATATACGAGGTCGGTCAGCTGTTGTGATTGGAGGGAATCGTGTTGCAGCAGAGAAAGCTGCAAACTTGAGTAATGCGGGGGCGCGAGTGACAGTCGTGAGCCCCTCCTTCTGCGACTCATTACAAGATCTGGCACGCAGCCATGCTGTTACCCTGCGCACCAAAGCCTATGAGTATGGGGATCTGACAGGAGCATTTGTGGTTATTGCTGCGACTGCCTATGATCCAGAACTGACCGAGGCTGTCTGGCATGAAGCGCAGGAAAATCAGCAATTGATCAACGTCGTGGATGTGCCCAGTCGTTGCAATTTCATATTGCCTTCCATACTGAGGCGTGGGCACCTCACCATCAGTGTCTCAACCGAGGGGACTAGCCCAGGCCTTGCCAAGCGGATTCGCCAGTATCTGGAAAATCTCTTCCCATCTGCTTATACTGCCTACTTTCAACTGGCCGCTATTACCCGTACATATATCAAACGTCATAACCTCTCTTACAAAGAGCGCGATATGTTTTTTGGCGAATTTTTAGACTCAGGCATCCTGGAGTCCCTGATCGAGGGTGACCAAGTAGAGGCACTCAATACAACAGTGCGACTGCTACACCAGCATAATATCGATATTTCCGTCACAATATTGATTGATGATATGAAAGAGACGGTAGACAGCAATGGATGCTCTTAGCACGCATAAATTGGCAAGTGACTATGCTAGTGCCGATGAATGTCAGTTCGGCAAGGTCTTTCTGATTGGAGCAGGGCCAGGGGATGCAGAGCTGATCACCGTCAAGGGCTTGCGCTACTTGCGTCAGGCTGATGTCGTACTCTATGATCGCCTGATAAGCCCGCTCCTGTTAGAGGAAACGAGCCCGAGGGCTGAATTAATCTTCGTTGGCAAGGAGCCGGGTTGTCATAGCATGCCACAAGAGCAGATTAACGCATTACTGATTAGCTATGCCCAACGAGGCCGTACTGTTGTCCGTTTGAAGGGAGGTGACCCTTTTGTCTTCGGACGTGGAGGGGAAGAGGCACAGGCGCTAGTCGAGGCAGGTATTCCCTTTGAGGTTGTGCCAGGGGTAAGTTCGGTGATTGCAGTTCCGGCCTATGCAGGCATCCCCATTACCCATCGCAACTTCACAAGTTCGGTCACCATTGTTACTGGTCATGAAGGACATTCGGCCTCGCCTCCAGTCAATTGGGAAGCTCTAGCTGCTCTAGGTGGCACGCTCGTTGTCCTCATGGGTGTCAGAGCATTGCCCCATTTTACCCAACGCTTGATCGCAGCAGGTATGGATGCTACACTACCAGCTGCGACCATCCAGCAAGGGACCACTTCACAACAACAGGTCATCACTGGCACTCTGGCAGATATCGCCCAGCGTGCCCAGGATGCAAAATTGACTTCACCTGCTCTGACAGTTATTGGAAGGGTTGTAAGTATGAGAGAAGTTCTCATGTGGTATGATGAGTTAGCAAATAACAATTCACTCTAGTTATGTTATACTAAAAAGAGAATGCATACATCCCTCCACAACGAAGTGGCGAGATGTATGCACTAACCCTCCATAGACTATTACTGCACCTTCACCCGTCGTGCGAGCAACTCCTTGGCCTTGTTGGCGTGCGTAGTCTCTTCCTTCTGAACCTGACGGAAGAATTGAGCGAGTTCCTGATCGCCTGCCTGTTCTGCATCTTTAATATATGTGTCGTTAGTTTGTGCGCCTTTAAGAGCATGGTAGAGCACACTGGCAAGGTCGTATTGTGGATTGGGAGTTTGGGTAGCTCCTGTGCCTTGTTGAGTCATGGGATAATCCTCCTGTATTGAGATGATCGTCTATCTACTATAGATGCGGTGAAAAGCCACGCGCATATTTAACTACGACATAGTTAACTACGAATAGAATCAGACAAGTGTTTCTCAACTATATTTTCACAAGAGGTAGACCTCATGGCTCATGGCCCATATGAAAAGTCTATGTCTAAAAGAAAAAGCCTTCCAGGTTTTGGGCCTGGAAGGTATAACGAAGCGTAGAATGTTTTTGTGTATTAAAAGGCAGGCACGTTATGCATCTTCTGCATCCAAATCTTCAATTTCTCTTGCCGTGTCCTCGTCTTCTACATCATCATCAATATCGTAATTTTCATCGCCATATTCGTCCAGGAATGGATGCCCTGGTCGGTATGACTGCTGAATTCGGATCGTTGGTTGAATCAGAGGAAAGGGTTTCAATCCGCTAGGTGCAGCTGGGCCTTCCATTTGTGGCTCATAGGCCAATGTACCTTCACGCACCAGCACCTCATCTTCCAGAGCAACCGATTCAAAGCCTAGGCGTCTCAGGTCCATTACCATTCCAGGCCAAGTGTCTTCGGAGGCAATTGCCCACCATTCACGACCTAGATAACGTACTGGTCGAACACGCAGTGGTCGGTTTAAATCCCCCAGGTTAGCCAACAATGGTGCTCGTTTACGTTCGGCGTTTTTCACAAAAAATCCTTTCTGGAAGTCCATTCTTTACTTATATTAGGGAGAGCGACACAGTATTGCTCTGCCTAGTTTGCTGAACTATTCCAATCTAGCGTCCTCAAGGCGGAAATCTTACTGTGTACCTTTATACCATATCACAAAGAGAGGACTATTTGCCAATATCTACTAAAAAGCGCTTTGAAACAGCTTGGTATGCTCTCAAATAGGGGGGGACTAAATTCCTATATGGTTTAGACCCAGGCGGATAGGCAAGTTTTTCTGTGGCTTGGAGCCGAGATTTTTGCTATGCTTGATAGACATCCAAATTAGTATAGACCACATCGGCATTAGGATTCTGAGCATTAACATTAGACAGAAAACCGAGGCTACCCGCGTTAGTAAAAGTTGTATCTTGCAGGGCCGTAAGAAAGATCCCATTGGCATAAAGCTTCAGACTGTTTCCTTGCGCAATCACTGCCAGCGTATTTTTGACATGAAATCCTTTATTGAGAGCAGAAGAAGCTGTCCAACCTTGCAAAGTGGTCATGCCGCTATTGAAATCAGCTGAGCTTGAGAGTCGATAGTCACCGTTATTGTCGATCTCGAATAGATAGCCAGAGGTAGTACCAAGGTTATTAGCGCGAAAAAATAGCCCACCTGAGTATCCACTCGCGAACTCGATATCCACCTTGGCGGTAAAATCCTGGAATGGTGGAGCGGACAGGTAACAAGCCGTCAGATTGCTCGTTGCCATCGCGTGATAGCCATCTGGCTGAAAAGAGCAAGCATTGTCCGTAATATTCCAGCCAGCACTTTGGCGTGGATCAGCAGGATTGTTGAAAGGATCACTATAAATAGGCGGGCCCATTGTGGCTGTTTGAATGGCAGCTGCATTAGTGTTGGCCATGGCAGTGGCCGTTGCCATAGCTTGTGCGGTTGCCGTTGCACGCAACGCCTGTTGTGTTGCCGTTGCTTGAGCCTGGATTGTGGCTGTTGCCATGGCCATGGCCTGGGCCTGCGCTGTCGCTGTTCCATTTTCGGCTTGCTGAGTTGCCAGCGCATTGGCTGCTAACTGAGTTGCTTTTAAATTTTGTGTTGCTTGTGATGTTGCTTGTGCGTAGTTTGGATCAGAGGATTGGCTGAAGGAATGTGTTGCGACGACATAGATGCTCGGTATCAGTATAGCCAGCAGAGTCATAACAGTTATGATGGTAACGATATTCGCCCGTGTGCGAGCTGGTGAGCGATGCTTGCCAATATGCTCTAGTGTATAGGCAGATGGAGGATGCATGGGCTGCCCAGGATAGATCTCTGTAGGATTTGCAGCAGGCAGGGGTTCGATTGCAGAAGGTGGGAGAGAGTCCTTTGCCAATGCCAAGTGTTGAGGATTCTGAATATATGCGTTAGAGGCAGCAAACGTTGCTTGGTTCCATATCGGATCAGCCAATTGTGACTGCTCGGTTGCTGCACGGCAGAGAGCTTCGGCCATCTGAGAGGCGCTCTCGTAGCGCAGTTCTGGGCGTTTCTCCAATGCCTTGTAAACCACGCGTTCGACAGCAGGGGGAATTGTTGCGACAATGCTACATGGCGAAGGAGGACGTTTGCCTACATGCATGGAAACAACAGCAATTTGGTTCTCGCCCCTAAAAGGAAGCACCCCGGTGATCATTTCGAATAGCAAGACTCCAAGTGAGTAAAGATCACTACGAGCATTAGCCCGCTGGTTCGTTTCGACCAGTTCAGGAGCTAGATAATCGACAGTGCCCATGATATTGCCAGTACGGGTCATTTGTGTTGCATCGCTAGCGGAGCGAGCAATACCGAAATCGGCGAGGTAACAGCGATTATCATCATCCAGCAACACATTAGAGGATTTGATATCGCGATGAATAATTCCTTGCTGATGCAATGAATCAAGGGCAGCGGCGATATCATTGAGGTAGCGACAGGCTTCCGAAACTGGGAGAGGATTATTCCGGATGCGATCGCGTAGTGTGCCACCTTTCATAAAAGGCATGACGATGTAGTAGACATTATTGCCATCTAGGTTTGTTGAGCCAGCATCATAGATAGGCATTAAGCGTGGATTATGCAAGGATGTCATCAAATGTGCCTCGCGGATAAAGCGGCGCAACAAACTCTCATCTTCACGCTTAAACACTTTGACGGCTACTTCGTGGTTAAAATGGGCATCATAACTCAGGTACACATCGGCCATCCCGCCCTTACCCATGAGCCGCTGCAATTTGTAACGGTTGAGGGTTTTTCCTTCCAAGTCCGGCATATATATCTCCAAAATAAAGCACCTATAGAACTCGACTGTTTGGCCAACTACTACTATATCATGCGATGCAATGCCTCGGGATGGTGGCTGCACAACCGGACGTGTCCCACCTAATGAATGGCCATTTCAGCCGCTTTACAACAGACAAGTTGCTGGATTTTCTAAAGCGGCTGGACCAGAAAGTGACAATACAGGTCAGTCACCGTCACGAGGGCGAGCCATACCAGCAAGTCGTTTTTGCACCGTAAAGTACGCTAGACCTTGACATAAACATGCGATGCATCATCGTAACGGTAGACCGGATTTCCCGCTTGGAAAGTTAAAAATCCGTTATCAAGCGATAGCCAAATCATTACATGCGTGCCCACAGGTAGATGCGGCAATGGGTAGTGCCAGTGATCCAGTGCTCCAGGACCAATAACCGCAAGCAGCCAAGAGCCTTGATCTGTATGGATGGTATTTTGCGTTAAATTCTGGCACGAGGTAGCATTATCATCGTGGGTATCGTCGACCTGGAAATCGCAGACTGGTAGTGTCATTCCGTTGAGCGAGGCTTTCGGGTTTGCGTAAGGATAGTTATCGAAACCGGGGACCGCTTTGCGCTTGAGTATGGCTTGGGCCCATACCCAGGAGCCAATGTGGATAGGTAGCGAAGTGCTCACTGTGAGAGAAACTTGTGTCTGCCGATTTATCCGCACAATGAGCTTACAGCCATTAGAGCAGTCAGGTCCTTGTTGCTCTTGGTCGTGGACATGGATAAGTGGTGTTGGGATTACCTGTTGTGGTGTGGTTGGCTCAATTTTCAGCACAACGCCACCTAGAGCAATCAACGGATACTGTGGCAGGAGGGGTAGAACCAGATTTGGTTGCAATGTGTGGCAATCTTGTCCCAAAGTGGTGTTGAGTGCCTGAACCGTATTAGGATTGGCGTCGCTGAACACTGTTCCCGCTGCCTGCATGTTCATCTGGAATGTCAGAATACTATCGCATGAATCTCCTGTTTGCACGGTGTAGAGCACTGGGCCCACCTGTGGCAAGGTCAGAGAAAACGATGGCTGTGGTGTTGCGATGACAGATGATTTAGGATTAGATAGTTTATAGAACAATTGTGTTATTGCTGGTATGACCTTATCTCCTGCACGAGACATGTACAGAAAGGTTGGAACGGCCAGACTTCCTAACAGAGGAATGATAACAAGTAACTGCCAGGGAAAACGCATTGCCCTTTGTAACATTCCGCTGGGGGTATTTCTTGGGTGAATACGATGGGCCATCACAGACTCCAATCTAAATTTTTTGTAGAGCCAAACACGCTCTCTCAGTTCGAATTTACGGGTATTAAGTAATTTAATAAACAAAAGCTTATTGATCTCTCATGGTGTTGCGCCTCTTGCAGAAGTTCCGCATCGTGACTACAACCAAACACGCTCTTTTAGAGAAAGATACACTATCGAGAAGCATATTCCCTTGGCAGCTGTCTGTCAAGATGTTAGCCTCGGTTGCAATGGGGACATGCTCAATCTGTCCCTCTTTCCCCCTGGTGAGATGGTTCAAGTTTCTCTATACTTGCTTTTAACGAGCTAGCGAGTTTTAGTAACGCGTGACCGTCGCTCATCATCACTCGGAATGTTAAAGGTGGTCTGTGAAAGTGTTTCACGGGAAAAGAGTAGAATCTAGTCAGGAACTACCTAAAGTTAGGTTCTACACTCTTATGCGCTTTGATCTCATCATTCTGCTTGCTATAGCGCTTATCGTGCGGACGACGATTGCTATAATCGCCGCTGGACCAGGGTATCCCGATGCCGCCTATTATTTTGATGTAGCCAAAAATCTGGTGAGTGGACACGGATTTACCGAAGATTTTATCATCACCTATCTCACTCCTGCCAGCAGTGTGGTTCATCCGAGCAATTTTTTCTGGATGCCGCTCACCTCGATCGTCATTGCACCTTTCCTTGCTCTGTTCGGGACCAGTTGGCGTGTTGCTCAGATTCCTATTGTCTTGCTGTCTGCATCGCTGCCACTCTTAGCCTACTGGATCGGTTGGGATATTTTTCGCAGTCGGCGCTATGCGTTTGCGATAGGTTTCTTCACACTGCTGGGAGGATCATTGTATCCTTCTTACTTTGCCGTTACTGATAGCTTTGCCCTTTACAGCTGGGTCAGTCTGCTAGCCTTGGTGGGGATGTATCAGGGATGGCGTGGGCATCACTGGCGCTTTGCCTTAGCAGGCATAGCCATCGGGCTCGCTCATCTCACTCGTGCTGATGGAGTTCTCCTGCTCGGGGTTGGCGGACTCATCTGGCTTTGCTCACAACAGAAGAGTAATCGCAGCGGCAAGTCCTGCTGGAAGTCCAATGGCCATACGCAACTTTACCCCATTCCCTGGCAGGCCCTTGTAGGAATGGTCTGTTGCTATCTCTTGACGATGACTCCTTGGTTTCTGCGCAATATAACACTTATCGGTTCACCACTTCCATTGGGTGCCACTACGACCGTCTGGCTCACCAGCTTTAGTGAGTCCTTCAGCTTTCACCAAGCCATTTCTCCACAGACATACTTTGCCTGGGGGCTGAGCAACATCATCTCTTCGAAGTTGGAGGCTTTGGGAGAAAATTTTATTCTGTTAAGTGCGATGCTCTATATTCCCATTCCATTTGCTTTGCTTGGGATGTGGATTGAGCGCAAACGTGGCGAGTTGCTCCCTTTTTTGATCTATCTCCTGCTGCTGTATAGCATTTTATCGCTTGTTTTTACTTTTCCCAGTACAACTGGTATGTTCTTTCATTCACTGACTGCTGTGCTGCCTATTCTGCATGTATGGTCTCTGATTGGCATGGATGCGACTATTTCTTATGTAGGCTGGCGATTTGGGAAAACATATAAAAATGCTCAATTTTCACTCACCATTCCTCCTAAGGATGGAGACCTGTTCTGTCTTGCCATTGTAATGACTGCCGCTGTCATCGTCCTAGGGGAAACAGTCTATACTACGAATGCTGGCTGGAATTATAATGATCTGCTGTACCAGAAAGTTGGGAAGGTTGTCGCGAGTGATTATAGAGAATATAGCAAGCCTCACGCCCCCCTGCAACCTGTCGTTATGGTAGCTGAAGCGGCGGATTATTATTATGCGACTGGTCAGCATGCAGTTTTGCTGCCAACCCAGGGTCTTCCCACGATCCTTGAAGCGGCCCGGACTTTCTCTGTCTCTTATATCTTATTTACTCCGAATCAGGGGGTAGAGGAGCATGAGCTTGAGGAGAAGGTGCTCACGGATAGGAGGCTCAAGCTTGTTTGGGAATCGTCTGCGGGGAAGCTGTATCGCTTTGGCGGTAGTGGTTGAAGAAGGAAGTAGCTGCTCATTAGTATGGACCTCTATCTTCAATGACCATTTCAGAAACAGGTTTTCCTTCTGTCAACCCCTGGACGAGTTGTTCATACTCTTCTTTCTCCTCCTGAGTCCATCCTCGTCGTGTAGGAATGTTCATGAGATTTCCTTCTAGATATTGTTGTTCGATGAATTCGCGCATTGTCAGTGGGCGAGACCGACTGGCAGGAGCCGTTTGTCTCTGCATTTTGAGATCCTCTAGCAGGTGCGCTGCTATGCGATTCTGATCTTCGTCAGACAACTTGTGTGCATAGCGTTCCACTGCGTTAATGGCCTCTCTTAGCTGCTCGTTCATAATGCTAACTCCCTCCTCCTTGATATTTCAATATGAACATTTTACTATGGCTTTGGGCTACCCGTCAAGGGCGCATCTCTTTTCTCTTCTTGTACGGATATTGTGGATTTACGATTGTTTCTTTGTATTAGTGTGAATTGCCCTCAAAACACGTTCAGGCGTCAGGGGGATATGGTAGAGCCGTATCCCTAGGGCATTGACGACGGCATTGGCGATAGCAGGGGCGATTCCATACAGTGGCACCGTATTAACTACTTTTGTTCCAAAAGTTCCTGAAGCATCATTAGTTTCGACAAGGTATATTTGCATTTCTGGCATATCTGGTGCTGTATAAATGCGATAATCGCTCAGATTAGTTGTGAGCAAGGCACCTTGCGGATCATACAACAGTTCTTCGGAGAGGGCTATACCCAACGCTTGTGCTATGCTACCCTGGATGTGGCCTTCGAGGATCAGAGGATTAATCGCACGGCCCACATCGATCGCAGTAATCACGTTGAGAACTCGTACATTGCCTGTTTCCGTATCAACTTCGACCTCTACACCTTGCACGCCAAACGTAGCTGGCGTTTGCTGTACTTTCCAGGATGCTGTTGTCATCAGTTGTCGACCATCGTTGTGTAGCGCATGGGTTGCAACCTGTTCAATCACAACTTGTTGGCCCTGATGTGGTCCACTAATTAGGCCATTGTTGATCTTCAATGCTTCGGGCAGGATATTGAGCATGCGGCCAGCTACAGCCAAGATCTGACGGCGCATCTGTTCACATGCTTTGCGGGTTGCGCTACCACTGGCATAGAAGGCAGTGGCAATATCCGTACTGCTAGCAAAAGGTGTGAAGTCAGTATCAGAAGAGTGGATCAGGATATTGGCCAGTGGTACCCCCAGAGTCTCAGCTGCGATTTGCGCAATCATTGTGCTCATACCACTGCCATCGCTCGTGGTCCCGACAAAGATATCAAAAGAGCCATCTTCGTTAAGCTTGATCACAGCACCACTAGTATGTGGATGCCCGCCAGGATTCTCTTGCATGCTCAGAGCTAGCCCGATACCACGACGGAAACGACCTTGCTTCGTTGCGGCATGTTTTCGCTTGCCAACCCAATTTAGCTTATCTTCGACAATTTCCAAACATGCAGGCAAAGCACAACTTTCGACACGTAGCATGTTCTGCTTGCTCTCATCGTTATGCCTGACTCGATATGTATCGCCAGTCTTGATCCAGTTTTTGCGTCGTAGATCCAGGGCATCTATTCCCAAGCGACTGGCAATCTCATCCATGTGGCTTTCAAGCGCAAAGAATTTTTGCAACGAACTGTTACCACAAAAAGCTCCAGCAGGAGCGTGGTTGGTATAGACTATTTCAGCTCCGAAGCGTATATGTGGGCAAGGATAGAGTGTAAGTGCGGGAGTGAAGGTATCGCGTTGAGTAATTAATGGATGTGTGCCATAGGCTCCAGTACTGGCGAGCAGAATCATCTGGTTGGCGATAATGGTACCATCGCGTAGCACACCTGTCTTCATACGCAAGATATGTGGCGAGTAAACATGACTGGAGAACTCTTCGACACGGTTGTAAGCTAGGGTGACAGGACGCCGTGTGATCGTAGTCAGAAGAGCGCAGAGATCTTCTAGCAAAAGTTCCTGCCTGCCACCAGCGGACCTACTTGTCTCTGTAGAGATAACGCGAATCCGGCGTGCTGGCAAGTCAAGAATACGAGCTAGTGTACGACGTACATAATGAAGAGCCTGACAGTTCGTGCGTACGACTAGGCAATCATTCTCATCGAAATAGGTCACCACGGTATGATTTTCTAGTGGGGCTGGATGGCTTGGGGAGACAAAATACTCGTCCTCCACAATCAGGTCCGCCTGTGTAAAGCCTTGCTCTACATCACCAAAATCGGAGCGTATGTGGGCGGCTACATTGCGTTTCTGATCAAAGATACCGGAAGAATCTCTCTCAGGATGTATACGGGGAGCATTGGGCTCCAAAGCGTGGCGGGGATGAAGGATAGCAGGCAATACCTCGTATTCGACCTTGATCAGTTTGAGTGGTCGTTCTGCAATGTCTGGAGTCTCGGCAGCCACGACAGCCACGCGGTCACCAACATAACGAAGAATGTAATCCAAACAGTAGCGGTCTTGTAAGGGTGCGATAGACGGCGCAGATTCCACACAGGAGTAAGCAATATGCGGTGTATCTTTGTGGGTCAACACGGCATACACTCCTGGTAATGCTTTTGCTTCAGAAACGTCGATGACACGAATGACAGCATGAGCATGAGGCGAGGGAAGGATGCGTGCATACAGCGTATTATGCAAGTTGATGTCACTGGCAAAAGCTGGTTTGCCAGTAGCCAATTTAGATGCACTTAGAGAAGGTAGAGCTTGGCCAATAGCCTGAAACTGCTGGTCACGGGAAATCGTAGTTGTTGGAGCCTCTGGACTGACCTTTACCGCAGCGAGTTTCACTGTGCCAGTTCCATTGCCACTGGCAAGTGTGGGCAAAAGTTGGCCGTGTTCCACCTTCTGTTCTTCTACAATGTGTACAGTATTATATTTCAGCGATTCCGCCCTTTCGCCACGCATCACAGCGGCTGCTTGTAACACTGCCTGCACAGGTTTCTCGTAGCTACCACAGCGACAAAGATGGCCTGAGAGTGCATCACGCACATCATCCTTCGTTGGGGAAGGATTGCGTTTGAGGAGAGCATGTGCTGAAAGTAGCATACCGGGACTACAGAAGCCACACTGTATTGCACCAACATCAACAAAAGCTTGCTGCAATGGATGGAGCTTACCTGCAACTCCCAAACCTTCAACCGTCATCAACTCGCATCCACCAGCTTGGGCGGCGAGCATCACACAGCTTGGGCGTGGAACTCCCTCTACGAGCACAGTACAAGCGCCACATTCGCCAGTCTCGCAGCCACGTTTCACACTATAATATCCCTCGCGGTGCAATAAGGCCTGCAAAGACTCATTCGGGGCTGCATTTAGGCTCTCGATCACCCCATTGATACGCAGTTCCAGTTCCACCAGTTATAGACTCCTTTCAGAGGAAACTACACCACGCCAACGCGAGACATTGATTGCTTCTTCAAGCACGTTGTAAACCAGATTCATTCCACTGACCCGTCTGTATGCATGACTTACCCTGCTATCAGAGGGGGGACGAAATTCGGTCATGCCAGCGCGTAGTGCTGCTAGGAGGGCCTGACTATTCAGAGGATCCACTGGCTGACCTTCAAGATGGCGTTCAACTAAGCGCAAACGAATGGGTTCCATATTGACACCACCTATGGCTAGGCGTACTTTTTGATAGATGCCATGATCGACCTCAACCATGGCGGCAGCATTAAGCAGGGCTGCATCTGTCGCTGTACGTCCGATGTGCATCAGAGATGTACCAGCACTGGGCCCGGGATGAGGTACGATGACCTCGATAATAAGTTCTCGTGGATTTTGTGTCAGATAGAACTCACTACAAGGAATGTGCCGCTCCTGTTTCCCCTTAAACGTAATCTCAGGTGCAATAAAGCCAGGGCGTTCGAAAGATCCCCCTTTTAATCCCACCTGGGTTTGCGATCCTGAACGTACTATCACCTCAGCCTCTAATGCAACCATGGCTGTCAACAAGTCGGCCTGCGAAGCGATGCCTGCTCCCAATGTACCTCCAATTGTTGCGCAGTTGCGAATTAAACGCGAAGATGATGAAATAGATGCAGAACGTGCTAATAGTCCCATAGCAAACTCTTTTAGCACAGGAGAGTCGGCCATACTTTGCAATGTTGTCATTGCGCCGATATGAATGCCTCGTCTATCTTCGGAAATATATGTTAACCCCAGATCACGCAGATCGACAACGGCTTCTATACTCTCATCCTGCAAACCTAGCAGATAGGTGCCACCAGCCAGGGGCACCGTCTTCATATCGAGACGTGTTAATAGCAGTAGAGCATCATCGATATGCTCGGCCCAATGATATTCAACGAGCTTCAGTAGCATGTGCCTTCCCTAATAACAAACTCCTTGGAGAGGTTCCAGGGCCTTTAGGTTTACTCGTAAAGCATTTATTGCCCGCATGTAATGAGCTTGGATGGCAACATCGATGCATAAGCAAAAGATGTATTTGATGTACACCAAAAAGCCCTGGAGAGGTTCTTATTGTTATTGACATTACCACATTGTGACATCTGCCTTCCAAAATGTAGTAAAACAGATTGATATCTGCACTTCAGTGTGAATAGGCGGAAGTCCGCCTTACGACCCACACATCCCTGCAGCACACCGCACAGATTGCTCTGTGTGTGGCCCTAGCCGGGCAAGTTACCGCTCTCCGGTATCAAGAGAGCAAGTGTTTGGCGCATTTACGCTGCCTTTATCTGCAAGCCGCGATTTAGAAGCTGCGACAGGAGTGCAGTCTACTGACTATTCTGGAGTACGCGAGGTCCAGATGCATTCCCATTGAACGCACAAGATTTCTCCTACAAATGTGTGTATTTTGAGCACTTTTCAGCACTTTCGAATATACTTTCAATTACTGTTGATCACCTCCCCATGCCTTTGCGGGCAGGGGCTTCTCATCCTCGCGAACGAGCTTTCCTGCTTCGTTGGGGGTTGCCAGTTCGAGCTTTCGCCCAAGCGGGTCTTACACCTCCTTCACAGGCATAACTTTCCCTGAGTCCCAGGGTAGGCCAAGTGAATGAACAGACTTGGTTTTCGTCTGCTCGTGCTACCATCTTATACTCTACTGTTAAGAGTTGGCAACGGTCATAGGCTAAATGGACCCCTGTGCTCAAGCCTTGGGACTTGGACTCGCTTATATCCCCATGCCTAAAGGGCAGGGGTTTTACGCTCGGTGTGATAAGCACAAGAGCACTACTTTCTAGATGGATAGTACCATCAGCTAATGGCTGAGTAGTTTCCATTCGAGGGAGTTCTTTATGCTGGTTGGCTTGACACAAAAACCTATATCATGTGGGCTGGTGCTTCGTATGGTACTATATGAGAGACAGTTTATAGTAAGGCGTGCTATCTGGCAACGAGAGGAATTTTTCATGACCAGCTTTGGGTCGACACTGACAAAAACTACAGCTTTTGCAATCGGAGCATTGGCAGGCGCACTGCTAACTGAATGGCTTGACAAGCTTCTGGCGGCACGAGCGCAAGAGCTGTCAGAATATGATAGTAGCCGCTATGCCCAGGGATTGCAGCCATGCTCTCGGTCACCTGTTGGCGAAAGTGATCGGAAAGAGCCGTAAAACTTTCCGGTTTTGGCGTCAGGCATGGTATTAATAACTGTAAGGTGATACGTTCTTTCGCCTTCTAGATAAGAAAGGCAGGGTTTCTATGGCAGTAGTACTTGCTGATTGGGTTGCTGGTCCACAGCAAGGGCAAGGGACATAAATAGATATCTAGGAAAGGAATCAATGACGCAACAGCAACATGTGCAACGCCTCTGGCTTGTGCGCCATGGGGTTACAGCTTGGAACCTAGAACAGCGTTTTATGGGGCATAGCGATGTTCCACTTTCACCACTTGGGCGTACCCAGGCCCATTGGGTGGGACGCCGACTTCGTCTGGAGCATGTCACAGCCATCTATTCCAGTGATTTACAGCGAGCACACGAAACCGCAACGATTATTGCCCAGCAATGCTCGTTGCAGCAACCAGTAAGTGTATCGTCTGCTTGGCGCGAAATTTCCTTTGGCGATTGGGAAGGTCTCACCTATGCTCAGATCGTCGATCAGTACAAGTCTCACCTGGATTTTTTTAGCGACCCCATCAACCATCCACCCCCGGGTGGCGAACCCTTCTCGCACTTTCTCCAACGCGTTCAGGCTGCATTCGCACAGCTTGTCCAGGTTGCTGCAAATGGAGAAGCTGACCCAACCAACAGGGGTGAGATCGTTCTTGTCTGCCACGCAGGCACAATACGCGCTTTACTCTGTTCGCTGCTAGGTATCCAGCCCGAACGTCAACGGCAACTGCGTCTCGACCACGGATCGCTCAGCGCCATCGACTTTCTTCCCGCAGCAGAGGACATCTCGACTACTGTCTCACTGGCACTACTCAACGTACAATCTTTAGCGCGTCCGACAAATTAGGGAGGAAGCAGTAAAAATGTCTGATGAACAATTTGAAAACTATCAGCATCATAACCAAAGCGTATCAGAGGAGAAAATAGAAAACGTACGATCAGGCAAAAGATACACTAAAAAGGCACAGAAAAAATCTGGGGAACAGGGCACTAATGAAAAGAGTGTTATAGGGGGAGACAATAAAAAACAGCGAAAAGCTCGAAAAAGCATACCTGAGCCATATCCTCAAAATACAAAAGGTGAGCAAAAGCAGGGAAATACCTGTATTACTGGACAAGATGTTGTTATAGGATATACTGAAGATGAGCAAAATGACCGCTCGTGGCTTGCTCAAAGGCACGAGCCTGAAGGATACGTTCAAGATGTGCAAGATGAGAAAAAACAGGAGGATACCTGTATTGCTCAACAAAATATTGCTGAAGGATATACCAAAGATGGGCAAGAAGATGAGCAAAATGACCGCTCGTGGCTTATGCAAAGGCACGAGCCTGAAGGATACACTCAAGATGCGCAAGATGAAGAGCAAGAGGACCACTCGTGGTTGACTCAAAGGCAGGATCTCGAAGGATACACTCAAGAAGGGCAAGATAAAGAGCAAGAAGACCACTCGTGGCTTACTCGAAAACACATTGTTGATGGATATATCGAAGATTGGCAAGATGAAAAGGATACTGAAAAGCAATCGCGCATTAAGAAAAACATAGTTGGTGGACATGCCAAAAATCAGCAGGGTAACGGACACGTTGAGGAACAGCAAGATGAGAAGCAGTCTGAAACGCCTCATTCGGCAGGGAGTGTACATTATCAGTTATCCTCTCACTTTAACTTCATACGTCAATTTCGTAAGCAGTATCAAAAAGTCACTGTTGCAATAAACGAACAGTCTCGACGGGTTTCCCGCCCAGGCTTTAGACAGCAACTCCGCAGCCAGTCTCAATGGTTTATGGCAGCAATAAGCGAGCAGTCTCGACAGGTAGCTTCCCAGGACTTCAGGCAGCAACTTCGCAACCAGTATAAAGAGGTTGTCGCTGCAGCATGTTTTCTCTCTATCCTACCTTTTCCGGGCAATGCCCAAAACTTTTTTAGTAGCGATGAAGATGAAGTTCAATCCCAAGTAGTTATTGGTAGTGCCTACTTTCCCTTTGTTGGCCTGCTCATCGCAATTGTGGCCTGTGTGCTCCCATTTGTCATCCATCTGCCACCACTTGTGCTTGCCGCTTTAGTGACCGTTGCATTGGTATGGCTGACGGGGGGACTGCACCTCGATGGTTTAATGGATGCCTGTGATGGCCTCTTCGGTGGTAGTAGTCGTGAACGCAAACTAGAGATCATGCATGATAGTCATGTTGGTGCCTTCGGTGTATTAGGTGGTGTCGGTGTGCTGCTGCTCAAATTTGCCATTTTTGCTAGTCTGACACCACATAACCTCGCCATAGCCTTATTAATGGTGCTACCGATAGCTCGCTGGGCTATTGTCCTAGCAATGTACCTTTTCTTCAGTGCACGCTCTACCGGATTAGGTGCCACCGCACGTCAGACTGTTACTCTTCCTCGCTTGCTTATAGCTGGGCTAACCTCACTGCTCATTGCTCTGATCGTGGGACATCTGATTGGGCTTGCTCTATGGATGGTTGGTACACTGGTAACCATTATCGTTGGCACATGGACGACCTACGTTCTGGGTGGACTGACTGGCGATATCTATGGAGCTATTGTTGAGGTGGCGGAAGTTGTGTGTTTCTTGATGTTTTTGGTGATGCGATGAATGACAGCTCACAACTCATTCTCATTCTGGGCGGAGCACGTAGTGGCAAAAGTACCTTTGCCCAGCAACTAGCTCAGTGCAGTGAACGATCTGTTGCCTTCATTGCTACGGCTACTGCTAGCGACGAAGATATGCACAATCGCATCATACTTCATCGTGCTACGCGTCCAGCGCACTGGCCCACCATTGAGGAACCACTCGAACTCGCCATCGCCCTCCGTCAGGCAGCCAATGTAGCTGATGTGATCCTGCTCAACTGCATCACGGTCTGGCTGAGTAACTGGTTCTTATCGCAGGGAGATCCTGATCGTATAGAAATGGCTAACATGAACTTCAGTTATACTGTGGGAGCATTGAATGCCATTGAAGAACTACTAACAGCCCTGGCGGCGCTGGATGGCTCTAAGACGCTTATTGCGGTCACCAATGAAGTTGGGCTGGGCATCGTCCCTGCCTACGCGCTCGGTTGTGTCTATCGCGATGTGCTCGGGCGCGTCAACCAGCGACTGGCTGCTGCTGCCGCACGTGTCTATCTGATGTTTGCAGGATTGGGTGTTGATATCAAACGTTTACATGAAGAAGCTGCTCTTTAATGCGGCAAAAGCATATCACTCGTTTATCTTGCGCTCGTATTCATCATGGTTGCTACCTATCCAATGCCATGTGATATCGTCCCCCACTATATCACTCAAGGCGCGGTGTTTGCGTCCGATTCGGATAGAATATCTCAAATTTTGCTGATTGACGCATTTGAATTGCAAACTAGGGTACCGTGGATCGAGTGTTAAATGGTCAAAAGCTCTGTCTGCTTGTTTTTGAACAGGGGGAAGTAACCGATTGTAACAATCTTTAAACCTTTTACTGAAATAGCTCTGCAAGGCTTTTCCCCGGAACGTATTTGATTGTTTTGCCTGCAAGGTGCTCTGCTTTTGCTTCCTTTGCAGAAGCATCTAACATCTCTATAACATCGGGACATGCAAGCCACTCATCCCACTCTGCGTCTTCAATTGCTTCCAAAACCTTCTCAGCTATCATGGTTTGATATTTGAGAGGAAGCTTCTGTGCTTCTTCAAATGCTGCTTTGAGCGGATCGATTGCCATAGTTTACCCCTTTTTTTGTACCATCAATATCAGCTATAAGCTAATTGTACATGATTGATTTTCAATGTCAAGAGCGTGCGTAACAGAATTTGACAGCAAGCAATTGTATGTGTTACCTTCTCATAGGTAATTACCCGCATGCGAGGGTAAGCTAGATTTGTAGATCTTGATGATTCGCTATACAAAGAAAGAAGAAGGGTACCATGTGGCCTTTTGATCAAAATAATCAGCCAGTGTATCAGCAGTATTCTCAGGCTTATGATACTGGCAACTACAATGGCGTCGATCCCTATCAAGCTTTTGGGCATATCCAGCAGTTTATGTCAGGTGCTCCAGAATGATATGCAACAACAGCTTTACATGCAACACTTTTCGCAGATGCCCTATGAGCAGCGTGCGGTGCTAGCTCAGCGCATGCCGCCGCAGTATGGCATGGATATCAATAATCCTCAGTCGATGGCGCAAAGCTTCTGGCGTCTTGGCCGTGAGCAACCCCATATGGTGCCGCAAATATTGAACCATCCAATTTTGTTGGGTGTAGGCCTAGGTCTTGCAGGGCTAGTCGCCAAACATATGCTGCAGCATCATCATCACAACTCCTATGGTCAGCAGCCGTATGGTTATAATCAGGGAGGCTATCAGCAGGATCAGTTTCTCCAGCAGGAATTGATCCAGGAGCAGCAGCGCGACCAGCAATTGCAGTATGAAATCCAGAATGAAGAGCGCCAGATTGAACGCTTGGAAGAGCGTGAACGGCACCATCATCGGCGCGAGGATTATTTTTAAATAGTCCACAGTAGGAGTAAACAGGGTTTGAATAGGAAGGCTATACCTGGGGGGGCGCTGGCTATGCTCTTTGCGGCAGGCTTGGATCTGATTGGTGAGCCGCCCGTAGCTTGGCATCCCGTTGTCTGGTATGGCAAACTGATTCGCTGTCTAGAGCAGGCGGCTCCTCGTAGTCGTCTAGCTCAGCTTCTGTATGGTGCGTTGATACCTCTAGGGGCTGCTGCCCTTGTTCTTCCTCCTATCCTCCTTATACATGTTCTAGCAGAGCGGATACGCCTGATTGCGGCTCCGTCCTGGTTGAAACATATCCTTTCTGCTCTGATCGAAGGCTGCGCTCTCAAGCCCTTTTTTGCTCTACGTATGCTTGCCGAGGCTGGTCGTGCCGTACGACTTCCTTTAGAACGTGGAGATCTTCCCTCTGCTCGCCTAGCTCTGCAGAGTCTTGTCAGTCGTGACCGTTCGCATCTGACAACAGAATTAGCAGCTGCCGCAGCTATTGAGTCATTAGCGGAGAATCTGAGCGATTCGGTTGTTGCTCCGCTATTATATTATGCTCTCTGTGGTTTGCCTGGTGCGGCGCTCTATCGCCTCTGTAATACGCTCGATTCTATGATCGGCTATCGTGGTCACTATGAATATCTGGGCAAAGTATCGGCCCTGCTCGACGATATCCTTAACTTGCTCCCATCTCGTCTGACAGCTCTCCTGATAATTGGTCTGGCACCCTTCTTCGGTGGAAAGCGCCAGACGGCTTGGCGCATCTGGCGGCGTGATGCGGGTAAGACGGCCAGCCCGAACGCTGGACATCCGATGTCGGCGGCAGCTGGTGCTTTGGGCGTGCAGCTGGTGAAGGTTGGTCACTATGCGTTAGGCGATCACGAAAGGGTTGTCTCGTCTGCTGATATCAAACGTGCAGAGAGGATGGTGTGGTGTGTTGGAGTTGTGGCTATGGTACTTTGTAGCATTTTTAAAGCGAGTTTTGCAAGGAAAAAGAGCAAAGGCGAATTCTTTTACTGAACCTGAGGCACGCTTATAGGCTCTAAAGACCCGTGGCATAGATATGAGGCTGTGGAAGAGGCCTTCCTAATGCTTGCTCGGCTTCTACGCATACCTCGATTGCTTCTTGCCCATTTTTTACCGCTTCCTCGTATGTATTGCCATGAGTCATGCATCCTGTAAATTCTGGTATAGTAACAATGAACTTGTTATCTTCATCGCTCCATTGAATGATCATGGAATAGTGGAACTTGTTCATTTCATAACTCCTTTGCCCCTTTCAAAGCGTTAGGTACTTTCTAATTTATGAACAGTAGTGATCAAAATGGTCATGTAGCATAGATATGAGGCTGTGGAAGAGGCCTTCCTAATGCTTGCTCGGCTTCTACGCATACCTCAATCGCTTCTTTCCCATTTCTAACAGCTTCCGCATAGGTAGCACCATGGGTCTTACACCTTGTAAATTCAGGTATAGTAACAACAAAGATGTTGTCTCTGTCGTCCCATTCAATGATCATTGTATAATGTAAAGCTTCCATTTATTTTACCTCTTTAGCTTCCTTAATGGCGCCATACACCTGCTCTATCTGGTATCTTTGAGCATCTTTCCCATCGTTACCAGCTAATGTTACCGTTATAGACTTGTCATGCTGATAGTACCAACGTGTGTGACTGCCCTTTGCTGACCTTTCCAGGAAACCTGCTTTCCTGAGATCAGATTTCAACTTTCGAAATTTTACGGGCACAGTTTCGTCCCTGCAACCTTTCATTTCTGATTATATCATATTTGACGAGAGGGATCGAATATAGTAACATCAATCTTAGTGAATTGCCCATTTTGTAGGGACCCGATTGATCGCGTCCGCCCGGCAATTCATTGACCGAAAGTATTGTCATGACTGATCGTATCCATGGTGCCATTGATTATGGTGAACTTGCTCGTCTTGGATTGCAACCTGAAGAAATTCTTGATTTCAGCGTCAATGGCAATCCCTACGGGCCTTCGCCACACGTTCATGAAGCGATTGCCAATGTTCCTGTTAATCGTTATCCAGACCGTGAATGTCTTATATTGCGTCAGACGATCCTTGATGTTGAATTGGCTGAGGCCAACTTGCCTCTTGCAAGTATCATCTGTGGCAATGGTTCTAGTGAGCTTATTTGGGCTATTGCACATGCATATATTGTAGCAGGAGACAAATCTGCTATCATCGGTCCCACATTTGGCGAGTATTTAGCGGCTTCTCGTGCGGTTGGAGCCTCTGTGGTAGAGGCTTATGCAGAGCTAGAGGCTGACTTTCGGCACGATCTCTCCTCGCTCGGTTACTGGCTGATTGCTAATCGACCTGCTTTGGTCTGGCTTTGTAACCCTAATAATCCCACTGGTAGCCATTTGAAATTGCAGGATCTATATTATCTTGCTAAAATATGTGATGAAATTGGAGCTTTGCTGGTGATTGATGAATCTGATCACCATTTCGTCTTTTCCTGTGATTCGGATAGTGGATCTCGTTCGGCTATCGAATTGCTCTTTACTGAGTTGCAGTCTCATGTGCTTGTATTGCGTTCACTCACCAAAGATTATGCACTGGCTGGTCTACGTCTGGGCTATGCAGTGGGTTCATTGGAGACTATACAGCGTCTACGGGCAGTTCTCCCTTCTTGGAATGTGAATGGTTTAGCTCAGGCGGCAGGTTGTGCAGCTCTGGGAGACCGCGATCACATCAGAACTACTCTGACTTGGCTAGCAGAGGAACGTCAAAAGTTCTTTCAGGCGCTGAGCCAGTTTGGTTGTCGCATTATTCCATCGAGTACTCATTTCTGCCTACTAGAAGTGGGCGATGCTGCTCGTGTCCGTCGCGACTTGCTGACCCGCAAAATACTGGTTCGTGATTGCTCATCATTTGGCCTGCCTCGGTTCATTCGTGTTGCTACACGGCCAGCATCTGACTGGCAACAACTAATACATGTTCTGCGGGAGGTATTGTGAAACGAGCAAAAACATTGATGATTTCAGGGCACAGCCTCGACTGTGGGTAAAAGCACACTTGTCACGGGCTTGTGCCGTCTCTTTGCCCAGGATGGTTGGCGTGTTGCTCCATTCAAGGCTCAGAATATGGCTCTCAATTCATGGGTTACATGTAGTGGTGGTGAGATTGGTCGTGCTCAGGCAGTACAGGCTGAAGCTGCTGGTATTGAGCCCACGGTCGAAATGAATCCTGTCCTATTAAAACCCGAAGGTCATTCGCGTTCCCAAGTCATTGTCATGGGGCGTCCACTGGCGAGTATACAAGCATGGGAGTACTATCGCGATCGTGCTACGATGCTACCTATCATTGAACAAGCACTTGCTAGGCTACGTCAGGAGTATGATCTAGTAATCATCGAAGGAGCAGGTAGCCCGGTTGAATTGAACCTCGTGGCCAATGATCTAGTCAATATGCGCGTGGCACGACTTGCCAATGCTCCTGTTCTGCTGGTCGGTGATATTGATCGCGGCGGAATTTTTGCAGCCCTCTTGGGAACATTGATGTTACTAGAGCCAGCAGACCGAGCGCGTGTCAAAGGCCTGATTGTCAACAAATTTCGAGGTGATCTCTCGCTTTGGCGTCCAGGTGAACAACTACTCGCTGAGCGAAGTGGTGTACCTGTATTAGGCACACTTCCCTTTTTCAAGGATATTCATATTGCAGAAGAAGATACCGTTGCACTAGATGAAGGTTCCGCTCTGCTTCTTCGGCCTGCATCGCAATTGGATGGTAGTCAGCTCAAGATCGTCATTATCCGTTTCCCCTACCTGAGCAACTATGATGAATTTGATGCATTAGCAGCCGATCCTCGTGTCCATCTGTATGTAGCAGCTAGCCCAAGTGAGTTTCCCTCACAGGCTGATCTGATCATTCTTCCTGGTACGAAAAATACGCTGTCCGATTTGGCTTGGCTCTGGCGTCAAGGCTTAAGCCAGCACATCCGTCTTTGTGCTCAGCAAGGTTCTGCTATTCTTGGTATCTGTGGTGGCTATCAAATGCTTGGTGAGCATGTTATGGACATGCTGGGAGCTGAAAATCCTGAGAGGAATGCTGAACCCGGACTCAATCTGCTGCCCGTTTCAACCTTTTTCCCACTGATAGAGCAGAAATTGACCGTGCGCAGTCAAGCTCGAATTACCACTTTATCTGCACGCGGGATCTTTGCTCATCTCTCCGGTCATCTCTTCCACGCCTATCAGATCCATGTGGGGCAGACTGCGCCTATTGAGGGTAATGATCATGCGGGTTCTTCTGCTTTCACGACAGATACTAGTGGGGATGAAGGTTGGCTTAGTTCAGATGGTTGGTGTGCGGGTTGTCATCTGCATGGCTTGTTTGAAAATGATACCTTCAGAGAAGGGTTGATTACCTCGCTCGCTTCGCGACGTCCAATTTCACCTGTGATCTCAGATGCTGCTCCCTTTGACCGCCAGCGTGAATATGACAAGTTGGCGGATTTATTGCGTGCCCATCTCGATGTGGAGTACTTAAAAGGGCTAGTCTCTTGAAAAGAGGGCTGTTTGCGTGTATTACCTCACCTCTACCCCTAACTCCTCACGCAATTGTAACATTATTTTTTTATTAAAATTTTTAGCTATCGTATGCTTATTATCTTGCTGTAAGCGGTAAACTCTAAGGTCTATATCATCACGAGTTGCGTGTAAAATGGTATCTAAAACTTCCAGGCTATGTGTGGTTGCGAAAAGCTGAATATTATTCTGGATGCATGACTGAACTAGCCAGCGAAACGTTTTTTCAAGAGCTTCTGTATGGATAGCGCTCTCTAGTTCATCAATAAGTAGTAAACCATCCCTGACGCTTGGCATGGTCGACGCTAAAGTAAACGCATGTCGTAAACCATCCCCAAAGATACTTAGCGGGGCACGTCCCAATTTTTTATGCTGTACTGAAACCATTGAACTGGATGGCCATAGTGAGCTGGAGGTCTCTCCAGAAATGATGTCAATATCTTGGATATCTGGGTCAAAAAATTTCAAAATTTCAATCACTTCCGCCTTAAAATTACTTTTCACTACATCACTCCAGATGTCTCGTTGTAGTGTACCAAGGGCATATGAATATGGACTAACTAAACGAGCAGGTATTGCAGGTAATTCTTCTTCTTCCGACCGAGAGAAAAAGGGATTGTAGGAAAATGTGATGGTTTTCTTGGCTTCTTTCCCTATCTCAGAAGTAATGGCATGAATATGAATTCCCTGAAATTCTTGATCTCGTTTATCAATAGCTCCATTTGGTAATGCTCGTTTTACAGCATTGACGATCTCAGAGAATTCGTCATAGTGAGCTGAAACCTTTTTTAGAGGAATAGTTCCTACTGCTGAAAACACAATCTTACGGTCTTCTGTCTTCAAACCTTTCTCTTGTGGAAATAACCACATTAGCGTTTCCAAGTTGTATCCCAACATTTCCCTGATCGTTGCGGCATTCAACCAAGTACGCCAACTCAGCGGATCGCAATAGATAGATAATGCTTCTAACGTGTCTGTCTTCCCAGAGTTATTTCTGCCAACAAAAAGATTTATCTGACTAAGCCCTTCAAGTTTAAGATTGCGTAAACCTCGAAACTGATGAATGATGAACTCGTTGATATGGCTCATGAATCACTTCCTCTCCAAAATCTCACCCCTCTTGAGTTGTTTTCCTGTTCAAGACTTCTTTTTGATAGTCACTATCGTCTCCAATCTCAATCAGCCGCAATTTGACTATAGTATACTAGCGTCCTCTCAAATTTGTCAAGTTGATAACGTTTTTCGCTATTTATTATGATTTAGAGGCATTACATGTTAAGAAGTCGTATCAAACCGCAGCCTACGCACTATTTTCCCCATCTGCCAGACAGTGTTGTATACTATTCATGAGCTGAAAAGCTCAACACCAAGCAGGGCAAGAGAGCATATAAAGTGCAATCTCAGGGCCTTTGTATGCCTTCTGACGCCTATAGTAGAAAATGCGTTTTTTGTCAAGATTTATAAGAAGGTGATAGCTATTAATGGAGAATATAATTGAGCTAGCCAAAACCATCTCACCGCTTGATAGTGCGGCAGCTGAACAAGCTCGTGCACGTCAACTCCAATTGACGAAGCCAACTGGTAGCCTTGGACGATTGGAAGCTATTGCTATCCAGATGGCTGGTATCACTGGAGATGTGCTGCCTATCGCTCCTCTCAAAGCTGTTATTGTCATGGCCGCCGACCATGGTGTCACTGATGAGGGCGTAAGTGTGTATCCTGCTGCTGTCACTCCCCAGATGGTTTATACCTTTCTGCAAGGAGGCGCTGGTATTAATGCATTGTCTCGACAAGCAGGAGCTGAAGTTGTTGTTGTAGACGTCGGAGTCGCGGCTGAACTGGCCCATCCCCGCTTGCTTTCACGCAAAGTGCGTATGGGTACTGCCAATATGGCGCATGGCCCTGCTATGACCCGTGAGGAGGCACTGCAAGCTATTGCAGTTGGCATTGAAGTTCTTGACTCGTTGAGCCAACGGGGTGTTGACCTGCTAGCTGTCGGAGAAATGGGCATTGGCAATACTACCGCTGCCAGCGCGATCACGGCCTGTCTGACCAGAGTGCCTGTAGATTTCGTCACTGGTCGTGGCACTGGCATTAGCGACGAGCAGTTTGCACACAAAGTGCATGTGATCGAACGTGCGCTGGCCCACAATAAGCCTGATGCCAATGATCCACTTGATGTGCTCGCCAAAGTTGGTGGCCTAGAGATTGCTGGTCTTGTTGGAGTCATTATTGCAGCGGCAGCTCGTCGGATTCCGGTTGTGCTCGACGGTTTTATTTCTGGTGCTGCTGCCCTGGTGGCTTTTGGTCTCAATCCTGCTGTGCGTGACTATCTATTTGCTGGCCATGTCTCAGTTGAGCGCGGACATCAGATCATTCTCGAAAAAATAGGGCTTTCTCCGCTGCTTGATTTGGGGTTGCGCCTTGGTGAGGGAACTGGAGCGGTTCTGGCTATGCATATCATCGAAGCGGCCTTGCGTACACATGGCGAAATGGCGACATTTGCTGAGGCTGGTGTAAGCAATAAGGAAGACGCCGAGTAGATCTGACCAGAGTAGCATAGATTGGCTCTGAAATCATCAGAGCCAATTGATACGCTTATGTCACGAAGATGCGAAATAGCAGCAGGGGGGATGATCGGCGGAGTATATATGGCCCTGCCCGATTATCCCGCTTTGCTAGATGGATGCCTTATGCTGCATATTGCTGGGGTTGTGGTATGGGCAGTCCAAGTCGTTTTGATGCTTCAACCCATGTTTCGATAGCGTCTTTTCCCTGCTGTATGGCTTCCTCATAGGTATCACCATGTGTCTTACATCCTGGTAATTCTGGTACTGTGACGATAAATGCTTCATCTTCGTCACTCCACTGAATAAGCATGGAATAGTGAGTAATATTCATTCATTTCTCCTTCGCTTTTTTAGCGCATTTCGCACTTCTTTTATTTGGTATGGCTTTGCATCATCGCCGTCTCTACCCGCTAACAATACTCGGATAGAATAATCATGTTGATAAAACCAATGAGTATGGCTTCCTTTTCCAGGTTCCTACACAAAACCAGCTTTACCCAGTTCTGACTTTAACTTTCTAATCTTTACTGGCATTGCTCTTCCCTGCTACTCCTGATTACTAGTATACCATGAATGTGACATGCCATAAGGGCAAAGGCCCTGCAACTTTTGATGCTCCTGAATTGGTATCTGCTATTTATAACGTTGCATATTCAAGTGTGTAACAACAAATTCTTGTTATACAAGGATAATCTTTTCATAATGGTACCAATAGCCTCAAGCAAGAGTGAAAGCCAATGAGATGATCTTTTGAAAGAAACAATGTATCCCCCATTTTTCTGTTTCTCTTGACCAATCTCTAATCATTAGCGTACACTCCCTGTAATACGGTGGAAAATAGGGAGTGTCTAGTGCATGGCGATACACGATGTCAATCGGCAAGACATGAAGAAACATGAGTGTTTTCTTTGTCTTGTCGATCCTCGAAAAGCGCCATGCTATCAAACACAGCTTGAAGGTCGTATCATTTCTGTCTATGAAGGACTGCTCAAAGGTAAGAATGTTCCCGTTATTGTTCTCGATACAGGTACAACGCAGGTCGAGATTCTCCTTGATCCCGATTACTACCGTAATCTAGTCAGTGAACTCAAGGCCAGAGGCGATATTCTTAGGCGCTATGACCTGACGTTGCGGATCTACCATCTTCCGACTGTTCCCAATACTCGCACGGCTAATGGGCGAACACGCACTTATTACCAGACCTCTGCCTACACCCTGGCAGTCTTGGAGCCAGATATCCTGTTCAATATCACAGATCTCAATCAAGCAGCATATTGCTCGCGCCAACACATACTTAATCGGCTAATCCCTTCAACAGCGTCTCCTGCAACCATTCGTGGCAATCTGGTGCACTACAGCTTCAAAGAATTGTTGAAAGACCATGATCGCGGCAAATTCATGGTTTATGATGGCGAGCGGACAGAAACTTCGCTAGCTGCGCTCCACCGTCATTTGGAACAGGCTTTAGAACTCAGCAGCATCGATATGGCTCTTGCCAATGTCTCGCCTGATGCCATGCGCTCTGAGGTAACGCCTCATCTCGAAAGTCTGGCCCGCTGGTTTGAGAGTGAGCGTAACACCTTGTGGAATATACCAGCCATCTCCGCAGATATACGGGAAGAAGAAAGTGCATTCTATGTGGGGAATAAGGTGCGTGCTGAGACATTTTTGCTTGCTCCTGAAATCGGCCTGCGTGGTCGGTTGGATATCTTCTGGCAGCAATCTGGGCAGCAGCGTTTATTGGAACTCAAAACGGGTGGGGCCAGTGGGCCCTTACCCAAGTATGACCATCGCTGGCAAGTGCTTGGCTACCATGCCCTCTTGACTGTCCGTCGCAATTCACAGATGAAAAAGGCGATGGCAACACTGCTCTATAGCGGCACGCCAGGAGATGCTCAGGCTATTGGTATTGGTGCTACCATGCGTGAGATGCAACGTGTTAACGAGACTCGGAATATCCTCGTCCTCAGTCGGATTACAGGTATACCATCAAATCCGCCAGGGGCTACGCGTTGCGCGAAATGTAGTATGCTTGAACACTGCCAGCATGTATCTGCACTTCTGAAATGGCAATCACCGGAGCCAGATCCACAGATTGTTGCTAAGCACTCGCACCCCAAATTATCGCGTACATCAGAGTTTATTACTCAAAGCAATGGTCAAGGGTTATTTCATAATACTAATGAAGGCCAGGAGTTTTTCGCCAAATATTATGCACTGCTACAAATGGAGGAACGGGCTAGCGAGCAGCAGCAAGCCCTACTTTGGCAACTTCCCGTCTCTGAGCGCCTCGAACGGGGTACCGCAATCACAGATCTGAAGTTAGTAGGTGAGCCCATTGTTGATAAGGACGGTTGGAAACTTGTCTTCTGTTGCAAGAATACTTCGGAGCTGCGCGAGGGTGACGAGATTTTGCTCAGTAATGGAAATCCGATCAGTGGTGAAGTGGTGACTGGAACGATACTCTCTATCAGCTCTGATGCGGTCACCGTCTGGACACGTGAATTGATTGCGCATCCAGTGCTGATCGATCGCTACGATAATGATCTGGTCCATATTCGCACCCTCCAGAATTCCTCCGCTGGCTGCAAGTAGCTGCTCATCAGCGTGATCTGGTGGCTGGGAGAGTGCGCCCACGCTTCATCGAGGAGCATGTACCTTCTCGGCCAGACTTCAATGTAGAGCAGAATCTTGCCGTTGAATGTGCCATGCAAATGCAAGATTATTTGCTTATCCATGGCCCACCAGGTACAGGTAAGACCAGCGTCATTGCAGAGATTGTTAAACGTCTGGTGCAGCGGCGTCAGCGTGTCATGCTGGTAGCATTTACCAACCAAGCTGTCGATAATATGCTCAAACGGCTAGACAAAGAGGGATTCCATGATTACTTGCGTTTGGGGCATGAACGCAGTGTAGCCGAATCCATTCACCCACGGCTTTTAAGAAATTTGGTTGTGAGCACGATAAATCGCAGGACAGATGTGGAATATTCCATAGCAGATGTAATAGAGTCAGAGTGCGCGAATATTGATAGTAAACCAGGAGTCCCTACAGATTGGGCAATAAATTGCCAAGATATCGTTCATGACATTCTCTATAATACACCAGTTGTCGCTTCAACAACGGCAACTTGGTCATCGGACAAGTATAGTGCTCGAGCGGCAGAGATTGAGGGTGATCTCCTCCAGCATAATGGACTCTCTTTTGACGTTGCGATTGTCGATGAGGCTGGACAACTTACCGTGCCTGCAATTCTGGGTGCACTGCGCCTCGCTAGACGTTTTATTCTCGTTGGCGATGAAAAGCAGCTTCCCCCTCTGGTGCTAAGTAAAGAAGCTGCTGAGGGCGGGCTTGCCGATTCGCTTTTCAGCTCTCTTAAAGACTTGGACGAGCAGTACATGCAAGACCATCCGTTGGCTATCAGTGCCTGCGTATTGCTACGCACGCAGTATCGGATGAACAAATGGATCGCTAATTTCTCTTCGACTATCTTCTATAATAAGCAACTGGTGGCCCATGTATCGATTGCCAATCGCCGTCTGACTTATCAGTTGCTGGATGAAAACGTCAAAGATCATAATCGGGTTCCTACATTTTCTCCCGATGAATTGGATCTTGAGTCTCGTCCGGTAGATCAAGCTATTATTCTGGCTCTTGATCCACAGTATCCTCTCGTTTGGCTAGATGTACGCGATCAACGCAGTGAACAGGTAGCCATCCAAAGTAAGCAGAGCAATACAGAAGCTCGGGTAATTCGTGCAATTGTAGATAATTTGCTTGCCAAAGGTGTTAAAATGCAAGACATTGGCATTATTGCGCCATATCGGGCCCAGGTAGCCAATATCCGCCGTCATCTCTTCTCGGCAGATCTCCCACATGACTGGCAAGGTCTACCATCCGATGCTCCAATCGGTGTTGATACAGTTGATCGGTTCCAGGGTGGTGAACGCTTAGTCATGATCATTTCATTCGCCACCACCTATGAACCGTCAGTTGAGAGCCAGCAGTATACATTCCTGACTAACCCTAATCGTCTAAACGTTGCTCTCACGCGTGCACAATGCAAGCTGATCCTCGTCGGTTGCGTACCCGCGCTTGAGCATCTACCGATATTTGACCGTTTAATCACGTATTGCCGAAGCATGAATACGCTGATAGCCTCTCCTATTATTACAACTTGAACCCTCCTATGTTCCCAATATTCTTTAAATTGCCAAATAGATTCTTTATATCATCTGGCGAGTTAAATGTTTTGTCTGGGAGGTGCTCAAGCATGCCAACGATCAGGTCATTAGCACCATGCTCCTTGGCAGATTGAACGAGGCCAGCTTTGCTGATCGGGTAGGGAATGTGATTGAGTAGTTTGTCTACCTGTCCAAGATCAATGCCCATATAGTCAACCTTTCTCCTTCTTGTCAGCATTCTACAGTCAATGAGATTGCTCTGCAGCCATTCATGACCATAGATCGTATTGCTTCAAACATGTACCACGAAAATGGGGAGCAACCAGTTTCAAGGATGTGGGCTTGTGATGGTGAGGATCTTCTGTTAGAACAGTTTACTTGCCACTGCCAACCGAACATATAGTCTGGAAAGCGCAGGCACGGCACTTGGCTGGCCGCTGTTTCTGCAATGAAGGAGCCTGTTGCTCATTGCAATGTGCCATTTCGCCCAGAAGGCGGATCACTTTTTTACGGAGGCTGGGAGTATAGTCGATAGTAAATTCGCGGTCAGCGTACCGCAGGATACCGTGTGTTGGAGGTCGCTCAGAATAATCTTCAAGAATCAGGCAGTAAGCAGCAAGCTGGATAACATGATTACTATAGGGCGTTGTTACATTCTGAGTCGAAAGCTTGAGTTCGACTGGAACCAGACGTCTATCTTCTAGCCTGACCACGTAATCAGGCTTGCCTGCCAGCGGATATTGGTCAGACAAGAGTAGCGCACCTTGTTCATCTGCATCCTCATAGATCAGCTCACCTGCTGGCAGACCTAGAGCACGGTGCCGCTCTGTCATCAATCTTTGCTGCTGATACAGGCGCTCATTGCGCAAGAGGATGATGATTGCAACAGCAAGTAGCAGCAAACCGAGCCCGACAGGAAATAGGATGCCCTGAATCATTGGTACTGATCCTCCAACAACCTTTGTGCAAGATGATTAATGTGATGGCAGGAGCGACGAGGCAACCATTAATACGATTGCCAGTACCAGGATAACAATGACCACCAGCCTAATAGTCTGGAGCAGTTGGTTGCTTAGGCTTGGCGTTGAGCTACGTTCCTCTGCAATCTCTGCCACCGCTAGGGCATGTTCCCGATGCTGTTCCTGTCCCTTCTCAAACGCACCACGTCGGAGCAATAGTTGTTCAATTACTTGGTATTCGGGCAGTGTAGTGGTCTGGGGACCATGATCATGCTCCAACTCTACCATGCGAGCGAACATCTCTTCGGTGTCAGCAGCGACAAGTGGCTCGTATTGTTCATGCCACCAAGCAAGTGGGCAGTATTCATACTCTGCAACCTCGCTTGCTGTAAAAATGTACTGCTTCTGTTGTTGTTGTGAATATCTCTGTGACAGCATTGTCTGGTCTGGTCCTATAAATTTGCGGCAATTTGCCACTTACGGCTTATTATAGCACCGATCCATGAAACCCTGAGCTTAAGCCTTAGCAATGGAAAGTGCATTCCTTAGAAGTTAGAAGTTAGAAGGCTTGCCCACAGCCTCCACTTGCTTTCATATTTTGGCGGAGAATACACAAGATGCATAGTAATATTGTATCCAGGGGTTACTATATCTGATACTTGACATGCTAGATTGATCATGGTATATTGATTATGAGGAGTAACAACCGAGTCGCTCATGTGTGTTAGCCTTTTGGTTAGTTCAGAATTGAAAGAAACGAGGTCGCATCGTGGTAACAAATCAGCTCAAAGCAGCATACGAAAGGGCAGAGAAGCTTGCTCTTAAAGATCAGGATATGCTGGCAAAGCATATTTTAGAGTTCATTGAGGAGGTGATCAACAGTAATTGAAAGTATATTCGAAAGTGTTGAAAAGTGCTCAAAATACACACATTTGTAGGAGAAATCTTGTGCGTTCAATGGGAATGCATCTGGACCTCGCGTACTCCAGAATAGTCAGTAGACTGCACTCCTGTCGCAGCTTCTAAATCGCGGCTTGCAGATAAAGGCAGCGTAAATGCGCCAAACACTTGCTCTCCTCTTGATACCGGAGAGCGGTAACTTGCCCGGCTAGGGCCACACACAGAGCAATCTGTGCGGTGTGCTGCAGGGATGTGTGGGTCGTAAGGCGGACTTCCGCCTATTCACACTGAAGTGCAGATATCAATCTGTTTTACTACATTTTGAAAGGCAGATGGAATGGGATGAAAAGTGGGAGGCGATACTTGCAACCCCTGAGTCTGATGCGTATTCTGCTAAACGTGAGAAAGAAATTATGGCAGAATATCTAGCAGGGAGAGCAATAGAGTACATTCCGGGGAAAAGCCTTGAAGAGCTATTTCGACGATAAGTTTTATGCTTCCTACGATCAACTTCCCCCATACGCAAAAAAACAAGCTATGAGAGCTTTTGAACATTTCGCAATTGATGCGCTCTACCCAAGCTTGCAATTTAAATGCATTAATAAGGGAGTGAAACCAAAATAAATGATAAAGAGTGATGCAAAGCAGGGAGTGGGCCATGCATTGATAGCTCAGGCTTGGTTGCGTACCATTAAAGCTTTATAGTATTATTTTCTAGTAAAATTGGGTCAGTGAACAGAAGTAAGAGAGGAATTTTTAGAGTATGCAAGCGTTGCCTTGGAGTCCACGAGGATTTCGTTCTTGTGCAAAAAATATTGGGATCAGGGATGAAACGCTCGATTTTACCGTTATTGCTTCAGACGTTCCAGCAGCTGCGGCTGCTATGTTCACACAAAATCGCTTCTGTGGTGCAAGCATTATTGTTGGGCGTGAGCACGTTGCCAATGGCCAATTGCAGGCCTTTGTCATCAATAGTAAAAATGCCAACGTAGCGACTGGTGAGCAAGGCTTGAGGAACATTCGAGAAGTGGTTCAGCTAGTGGCAGAAGAGTTAGGCATTTTGCCCAATGATGTATTGCCCTCATCCACAGGTGTGATTGGTTGGCAACTGCCAATGGAGAAAATACGCGCAGGTATTCCTGGCGTACGCAATGAGATGCAGGAGGGCCAGCTCCATATTTCTGCCCAGGCTATTATGACCACTGACACTCGGCCAAAGATACGAGTCTGCAAAGTTGGCGAGGTGGTGCTAATTGGAATGGCAAAGGGAGTCGGCATGATTGAGCCAAATATGGCGACCATGCTCAGTTACTTTGTCACCGATGCCAAAATTGCTTCTGAGCAGTTGAAGCAGTATCTAAAAGAGGCTGTCGAACTCTCCTTCAACATGGTGAGCATCGATACTGATACCAGCACCAGCGATACAGTTGCTATAATGGCCAATGGTCTAGCAGGCGAGGTGAATCAGGATGAGTTTCGCCGTGTATTAACCACGATGGCTATCGAGCTGGCAAAAGATCTGGCCAGAGATGGCGAAGGAGCAACGAAGCTGGTCGAAGTCGTCGTCGAGAATGCCTCATCATTCTCGCAGGCCAAACGGATTGCCAAGTCTATTGTCAATTCCCCGCTGGTCAAAACAGCGGTCTTTGGAGCTGATCCAAATTGGGGCCGAGTCGCGATGGCTATCGGCAAATGCAGCGAGCAGGTTGATATTGTGCCCGAAAAAGTTTCTATTGCCTTTGGAGATCTACTTGTCTACCAGGGACGGGCGCTTGGCAAGGAGAATCTGGCGCAATTGCAGGCCTATTTGAAAAGTCCCGAGGTAGTCATTCGTGTGTCTCTTGGCCTCGGTGATGCCAGAGCAACCGTGTGGGGCTGCGACCTGTCGTATGAGTATGTCAGGATTAATGGGGAATATACGACTTGAGAAAAGATGATATGTGTGTTGTACAATCTGGTGGGTATGCAATGATGAGCTGCTCTGCGAGGTGGCACAATACTGGAGATATGGTTTATCGATTGGTCAATGTAAGGGAGGTACTTTGATGCTATCGGCAGAATCTTCGACTGAATGGAAGAGCCTTTACCGAGTTGGTGGAGCGGTGGCCCTGATCTGTGTCTTGCTCATTATCATCGCCATCTCCATTTTCATTCTCTGGCCTCCGCCTGGAGGTCTCATGCCAAAGCCGTCCACCGTAACCGACTGTTTCAAGCTCATGCGAAGTAATTGGCTCCTGGGACTGCTGGACCTTGACCTCTTAATGGTGGTTGTCGCTGTTCTTACCGTCCCGATCTATCTCGCTCTCTATATTGCTCTCAGACGAGCCAGTCCATCTTTCATGACCATTGCCGTTGTCCTTAACTTTGTGGGGGTAGCGGCCTACTTTACGGTCAATCCGGCCTTCACCATGCTTTTCCTTAGCAATCAGTACGCGGCGGCGACAAGCGACGCGCTGCGCTCTTCGTATGTAGCAGTAGGACAGGCCATACTTACTAACTACCAGGGCACAGCTTTCGATGTATATTACATCCTTGGTGCTGTTGCCACTCTTATCATCTCTGCTGTTATGCAGCGCAGCAATATCTTTGGTAAAGTCACAGCATATGTGGGAATTGTGGCAGGAGTATTGATGTTAATACCAGCTAATGCGGGCATAATAGGCATGTATATCTCGCTCATTTCTCTTGTGCCTACGTTGATCTGGTACATCCTGATAGCCCGAAGATTCTTCCAGCTTGGGCATCTTGGCGAAAAGGAGCTTGCTCAACAATTGTGATGGATTCAAGCAGAAGCGTCACTGTTTTGCCCATGATCTTGATGAGCATTAGTTGTTTCTCGCGAGGTCAGTAATTTCCCGCAGCAGTTTTATAAGCACAGTACAGAAGAAGTTCAAATACTCTCTCGGGGAAATTAGGGGCAGCTTCATGCACTTTGCTATTATTGGCACTTGCTTTCTCACAAAGAATAGGGTACACTCTATAGTAGGAACTCTGGAAGTGTACTAGGTTCTCTAGTGACACTCTCTACCCCCGAGAAGGGGGGTGAGCTTCTATCTCACTTCAGCGGTGTGGTCTTCCCCCGTAGGGGCCTGCTCCAAGAGCAGTGGTTGATCCGTTGACTGCGATAGACTACAAGCATCGTCTGTGGATGCCAGGGGCGTGTCTGCCCTACTACTACTTCGATCCAACAGGATCTCCGTAGATACGTTGGTGCTACAAGTCCTGCCTTTGTCCTGTACCAATACAGGAGGCAACTGATGAGCCTACAGAATACTTCTGTGCCGCGTTCCTGTGAGCGAGCAGGCCAACGGGCTAGTACCGTACCTACGAGCAACCCACCACGGTTATCTGCTTTTACGGCTCGACCAAGCTGTTCTATCATGATCATACAAGAATGTCAACAGGCGGCGCTCTCATCCCAATCCCCTATTATGGAATTGGACTTCTCGCGCCGCTTTCGTTAAAAAGCGGTGTTCTATGGATGCAACAAGCCCTTCTGCAAATAAAGGTAAAGATCGATACATCGCAAAATATCATGTATTTTGTGGTTTTCATCTGTCAACCTGCTACCCCTGAATTTCTCTTCAGTCCTTTTAACCTCGTAAATACTTGACTAGGCATTTTGTAAATTTGTGCCCTTTTTATACGTAGCCAGGAAGCTTGGTATGCTATAGGGTTATCTTGCCCGTTAACAAGCTTCCAGCTTCTCCTTTGTGCCTATCGAGATGGATAGGTTGATCCATACCCATAGAATCAGATGACAAGTCATCCTTAAGTGAATACTTGCCCACTGATCGCTTATTCGATTGATGCGGGTCGAGGATGGGATGGTCTCTGCTAAAGACCGCATTAGCGGAAAGGATTTTTATGAGTACCGATGGATTACGCCAGGCCCTGAATGACTCTCAACGCTACCTCGACATTATTCACAAGACTCAGTTGAGCAGAAGCGAAGCTGAATGGTTGATTGAGACATCAGTCACCAATTTTGCCCGCTATTTCAATAGTGGGTTTATTGAATACCGCAAGTCGGTTGCCGAAGCTGGCGACTTCGCTGCTGTCGAGTGGACTGGTCGTGGCGCGACTTTCAAGGATGTGTTAGGACGCGAATTTATCGATTGCCTGGGGGGCTTTGGCCTCTTCAACCTGGGCTGGGCTCATCCTAAAGTTGTCGGGGCCGTGCAAGCACAATTAAGTAAGAGTCCTCTACCTACACAGGAATTGCTTGATCCTCCACGTGGTATGCTAGCGCACCTATTAGCAGAAATTACACCTGGTGATATTCAGTATAGCTTCTTTGTGGCCAGTGGAACCGAAGCTGTCGAGGGAGCCATGAAGTTGGCGAAACTTTATACGCGTAAGAGTGGCTTTATCGCTGCTGTACGTGGCTTCCATGGGAAAACTACGGGTTCACTTGCACTTTCTGGCAAGGCCGTTTTTCGTCGTCCAGTCATGCCATTGTATGATAACGTTTATCATGTACCTTATGGTGATGCCGATGCCGTTGAGCAGCAACTGCGCATCGCACGCGAAGTTGGCAATGATATCGCAGCAGTCATCATGGAACCGATACAGGGTGAAGCGGGAGCTATTGTCCCTCCAGATGATTTTTGGCCCCGTCTGCGCCAAATCTGCGATGAATACGAAGTTCTCTTGATTGCCGATGAAGTCCAGACAGGTATGGGACGTACTGGCAAACTATGGGGCGTTGATCATTGGAATGTCGCTCCTGATATCATGACCTCGGCCAAAGCGTTGGGTGGTGGTGTGATGCCAATTGGGGCCTTTATGTCCACACCGAAGATTTGGAGTGTATTGAATCGCGATCCCAACATCCATAGCTCAACGACAGGTGGCAATCCTATTGCCTGTGCAGCGGCTATTGCAGCTATTAATGTTACGATAGAAGAGCGTGTGACAGAACAGGCTGCTGACAAAGGTATATACCTTATCACGCAACTGAAGAGGATTGCTGCACGCTATCCCGATGTCTATAGAGATATTACTGGAAAAGGGTTGCTGATTGGCATGCACTTTCTCAACGACGAGATTGGTTATGAGATTGCTGCGGGCCTTTTCAAGCGTGGCGTGCTGGTTTCTGGCATGCTCAACAATGCACGCGTTGTGCGTATTGAGCCACCTCTGAATATTGATCGCGCAGAAATTGACACGGTATTGGATCGTCTGGAAGATACCGTTCAGTCTTTGCATAGAACAACTTCAAGATCCACTGTGGCATTGGCAGAAGTGTCCTCTTGTCAGATTTCTCGTAATGAGACGATTGTCGTTTAGCACGGTTTTGTAGGACATTTTGGGAAGGACTATCATTGTCCTTCCCATTAGTTGATTTACCATCTAACTTCTTTGAACTCCTGTGAGAAGCTCCCTGGCAAAAGCTTAGGGGAGTCGTTACACAATAATTTCCTGTTACATATTTGAATATGTAACGTTTTATTATAAAGTAGATGTCATTTATGGATCAAAGGCGCAGGGTTTTCCCCTCTCGCAGAGTACTGCTCATGTATGTCGCAGATTGTCATACGCTTCTGCATGTCCGCTTGGAAAGATGAATTGGTCCCAAGGATAGCCAAGCTGGTAGGGAACTGTTTATTGTTCAATAGCGCTGCTCATCTGCGTACAATCGGCGTGGTCTCACAATCAGCGATTCCTGTACGGGTGCAGTAAACTTGCGGATCGCTTCACAGCATAAAGCGATTGATATCAGCATATCGTCATGGCCCTCGCCAACAGGTACGAACATGTCAATCAGCCCCTCGCCGGGCACACTATATCTTGCTAGCTTGAGCTGTTGCCAACATTCCTCGTATATTCCCAAAGGCGCGTTGTCTGAGCGGTACATCTTAAGCCTGCCACTATTGATCATGCTCAGGAATTGATAGGTCAATTTGCTTTTGCTCGGTCTGGAGAACTTGAACGCCGTAATACGTTGCTCGCCGAATTTGTCAATCAGCAGGCTGGCCAGAGCTTCACCCAGACCTGTGGCATCGATGACTAATCGCCTCACATTCCACTGTTGCATGATTTCACAGGTTGCTGCATATTGATTATTGTGATGCATGCCTGTGAACCAGTACTGATGAACAATCTCTAGTTTTGGCAAAGCGAGTTCATTGTAGCTGACTCTTCCTACTGTAATAATTGTTGAATTTCTTTTACTGGTTAGTTTCACTTCATATGCTGATTTGGATCGCTCTTCACCTCCAACATCCATTCCTAGCAGGTAGATGCCACTCTTGTCATTGGGTCCATGCTCCCAATCGTGGCTTCCACGTAGCAGGTAATGCTGCATATCGCTGAGCAAGAAGCCCGCGCCCGAAATTGGTTGCAGATTGTACTGCGTGCGGATAGTCGGATGGTCTTCACCCAGGCGTGCAATTTCGGCCTCGACGAAGCGTTTGTAATGAGGATTGATGGTCGCTAGGGCATGCCAGTCATATTCGAAGTGTCGTTTGATGCCATCCTGCTGCTCTAACGCCAGATTGTTGGCACGAATCATTGCCAGCAGGGTGTCGTCCGTCCAGGCTGTACCATAGAGCACCGTTGTTGTATTTTTTGTACTTGCCATTGGTCTTAAATCTCTATTAAATTTATCTACTGCCACATCCTGAGCTTCATCAACTTCGAGCAGCAGGGAGGCAGTAGCTCCAACGATGTTAGACTCAGGGCTGGCACTGAAAAACATGACTCTTGGACCAGTTTGTGCACGAATTTCTCGTTTATTTCTGGCAACCCCTATCATATAGCCAAACGATCTCCATACGCGATCCGCTGTGAGCGGATTTTCTAGTATCGATAATAAGCGCAGACGGCTATTAATCACCTGAGGCTTAAACGTGGGTGCTCCCTTGATAATCGTGCCGCTATCCATACATGTCAACAAGTAACTTTCTACTATAGCTGATATTTCATTTTTACCCATTTGTCTAGCGAGCATGCAGGTGAAGGTGATACCTTTCTCGCTTAGCACGCTATCGATGATAGTATCTCCAATTTCTTCTTGGTAGGGATAGAGTTTCCTATTAAGTACGGTTCTGGCGTACCAACCAATTCCAGGCCTTTTCATATATTTTTAGCATTTATGTTTCTAGTAGCTCAATAGAAACTTCATAAGAGGCTCCTGCGCTTCCACCAGTTGCCACTGCAACTATCTGTGAATGCAAATTAAGGATACGTTCCGCGTAGTTGTCGAAATGGACTGCAATTGGCGAGCCATTCAACGGATCGATGAAGTTGATGGTTATGCCAATATTGCTGATATAGCTAGTGTGTAGAGCATCGCGATATTGCTGACCCGTCAGGCCAGTGGGAGAGCCATCGTAGGCTAGCAGGTCGTTGCATGCCAGGATAGTCATACTCCATTGGCGCTTGCTAGGTCCCAGATCAACGTAGGATAGGCTACCATCAGCTCGGTAGCTGACATGGCGGATACGCGGCTGTTTGACTTGGTAGGTTCCAGCTTTAACGAAGTACCCGGTGCCATCCAGGGCGAGTTCACAATCGGTTCCAATGACAGGCATTATAGCTCCTTTCGCTCCTGAATACAGGATTTAACTGATAAAAAGGAGAAATGGAGTATTCTCTCCATTTGTAAAAAATAAGTGGATGGAGGGAAGATGCCAAGGAAGGTGTGTACCAACCTAGATAAGGAGCAAGCCTAAGAGTAGATAATAAAGGTAATAGATAAGTGGTATATTATTATATTAATAACACTTATCAAGTCTATACTAACTATAAGTATATCATAAATGTTCCCCATATGCAAGCTTTTTAGTAGTAATTATCATTTATTCATGAATATATATCTTATGATATGATTGAGGAAGAATGGATTGTTGTAGGATAGCTGATGTTTTACTTACTAGTGTCTTGTTGGGATAATGCTGACATGATAGTACTCCCTGGCAAATATGGTTTTGTGCCAATGGAGGGAGTCTCAGATATGGGGGGTTGTGACTAGTTCCTGATTCCGCTAACATCTAATGTCTTTTGTAGATAAATCTGACGCTTGACATGCTTGATATGATAGGTCTATGCAAGCGCATCTACCGTGAGTTACACGGGAAGTCATGCCTTTGGAGAGAGGAGCACTGGCTATTTCGAAATGGATAGTGAAACTGCTCTCGTTGAATTAGGAACCAGACTTCAGATTATAGACCATGTCTATCAATGTATAAGTTCTGGGTAACGGTACCATATCATAGCAGGATGTGCTAAAATACAGAGCGTCAGGAACCCGATCCCCTTTAGGGGATGGGCTTGTGAGCAGCGGTAACGTTGAAACACTTGCCCGCCTGACCAGACTCAGCTCGAGCAATCGGGCTACGTTATCGGTAAGAGTTCAAGTTCCTACCAGCGGGTGCGACGCCAGCTTGCTGCTCTAGAACTGATGGGTTAAACAGGTGTACGAGGGTTAAGCCAGTGCTCATCGGAAAGTACCGCCTGATAACATTGTCGAGGCGAACATCGCCTGGGAAACCAGGGGCTCGAAAGAGCAGTTTAACGTTGTTTCTGTAGCCTGAAGCTCCAATGGGCAGATGGCTACAGATACAGCTATCAGTGTGCTTAGGCACACGCCGCCTGCGCGGCCCCACCCCACCACAAAGACAAGGAGGGCCCATTCCTCCCAATCCCCTAAAAGGGGATGGGTCTCTTGGGCCTATATGATGAATGAACTAACAAACCGCATTGAACAACTTCAACGACGCGTTGAGAAAACAATGGTGCGTCTTTGACTTGGCTAATAAGGCCAGTCAGCTTCAGAAACTTGAAGAAGAAAGCATAGCCCCCGACTTTTGGCTGGATAACCGCAAGGCTCAAGCTCATATGCAGCAACTCACAGCTTTGCGTGAAGAAGTGATAACCTGGGAAGGGATTGCCTCACAGCTCAATGACCTGCACGGATTAGCCCAGTTACTGGAAGAGGAGCCAGATGAAGAAATGCAGGCTGAGGTTGTACAGGCACTTGTTCCGATCGAGGAGCGCATAGAGCAATTGCAGTTTGCTCTGATGCTGAGTGGGGAGCACGATGAGCACTCAGCCATTCTAAGTATTCATGCTGGTAGCGGAGGAGTTGATGCCCAAGATTGGGCCGAGATGCTTTTGCGCATGTACTTACGCTGGGCTGAACAGCATCACTTTCGCACCGAGATCTATGATGTTAGCGAAGGTGAAGAGACGGGTATCAAAAGTGTTACAGTCGAAATTACGGGACGATATGCCTATGGGTATCTCCGCTCGGAGGCGGGTACTCATCGCCTGATCCGCCTGTCACCATTCGACGCTGCCCATCGTCGGCACACCTCTTTTGCCAAGGTCGAAGTCATTCCCGATATCGAAGGCTCGATTGACATCACTATTCGGCCTGAGGAACTAGAGATAGATACCTTCCGTTCCACTGGAGCAGGCGGACAGCATGTCAACAAAACTGACTCAGCCGTACGCATGCGTCACATTCCGACAGGCATTGTCGTGACTTGTCAGAATGAGCGTTCACAGATCCAGAATTCGCGAGGTGGCGTTAAAACTGCTCAAAGCACGCCTTTATGAACTCGAAGTGAAAAAGCGCGAGGAGGAAACGGCTAGACTTAAAGGTGAGCATGTCCAGGCCGATTTCGGCACGCAGATTCGCACGGTGACGGTGCATCCCTACAATATTGTGAAGGACCATCGTACTAACTACGAAATGAGTGATACCATGGGATACCTGGGAGGCGATGTTGATCCGTTCATCCATGCCTACTTGCAGGAGAAAGCAGGTGGTCTGGTAATAGCCGAATAAGCTAACTTTAGCGGTAAATTATTTTCCGGGTTTCGTCAATAGCTGTTTCGGTAAGCGTACTAATATTAGCGTAACAAAAAGAGCGATTGGCTCATTACCATTTGATGAGTCAATCGCTCTTTGCTGCTAATTATGCGCGAGTAAGTTCACGTACACCCTCATAGCGTTCTGGATAACGGAATTTGCGTAGTGCTTTTACCTCAATTTGGCGAATACGTTCGCGGGTAAGATGAAATATGGTACTGACCTCATCAAGAGAAAACGTGTGGCCATCCTTTAGGCCATAGCGCATCTCGATGATGGTGCGCTCGCGAGGACTCAACGCATTGAGTGCTTGATCGATGTTATCACGCATGGCTTGGTGAGAGGTCTGATCAACGGGGACAGTCATCGAAAAATCCTCAAGAGCATCAGCAAGATGATATTCTTCGTCATCAGCCATGGGAGCATCAAGTGAAATAGGCTGTTCAGAGGCTGTGAGCAATTCAACGACCCGTTCACGTGTCAGGCCAATTTCAGCAGCCACTTGCTCAGGAAGAGGTTCAACGCCCTGCTCCTGATAGATACGGCGTGCGACCCGCTTAATCTTATAAATCAACTCAACGACGTGGACTGGGATATGGATGCTGCGCGAATGTTCTGCGATGGCCCTGCTAATGGCCTGACGAATCCACCAAGTAGCATACGTGCTGAAACGAAAACCACGTTTGTAATCGAACTTTTGGGTAGCACGCATCAGTCCAATATTGCCTTCCTGAATCAAATCTAATAAAGGCAATCCTTGATTAGAGTAGCGTTTGGCAATACTGACTACCAGACGCAGATTTGCTTCAATTAAGCGCTGGCGGGCGCGTATATCCCCGTGAACGACTCGTTCAGCCAGTAGCAACTCTTGTTCAGCAGTGAGAAGGGGATACATGCCAATTTCCTTTAAATACTGTTTAACCAAATCATCAACAGCACCCCGTTGGTCTTCACCTCCTTCCTCAAACTCGTCCTCGCATTCAGAATTCAACTCTCTATCATTCACTTCCTCCTCCACAAAGAGATCCTTACTAGCGGCCCTGGAGCAATGTTTCTTTTCAACCAGGACAGTAACCGAGGATTCCGCACTAGACGACGCTTTATTTATTTTTGCTGCCATTGCAAGCAACTCCTTACTTCTCACATGTTTCTAACCAAAAGAAAAGATGAACGGGCATTAATCCCAGGAAATAAGCACATAGTTTGTGACTTCTGAAAGATGCACACTCTATCGTAGAGTGTTGCAATAATCGTGCCAAATGACAAGACTGTGATTGTATCTTCTCAACATTCAGAGGGAACAAACGTGTTTTCTGCGACTAGGAAAGTGAAAAGAATGAAAAAAAAGGGGCCGAGAAGATGAACAAAATTCCATTTCTGTGGAAAATTCCTCAGCCAGTTCCAGTTCTCGTTAAATTAATAGACAGGAATACTTGACTATAGTTGGAACTCCTGTTATGCTGAAGGTAAGAAACCATAACCATTGCTTCTAGCCGTTTCTGTGGCGCAGAGAAAGTCAGGAACTCGATCCAGTAAATGGGATGGGCTTGTGAGCAGCATGTATTGCTGTTTCAGAAGCTCACCTGACCAGACTTAGCCAGGGCCGTCAGGTCACCGGGCTATGTTATCGACGAGTGTTCAAGTTCCTACCTGCGCGTGTGAGGTCAGCGAGCTGCTCTAGAATTGATGGGTTAAACAGATGTGCGAGGGTTAAGTAGTGCTCATCGGAAAGAGCCGGGTCGATAACCTTGCCGAGGCCACCATCACCCGGCAACCGGAGTGTGCGAAAGCACAGATGAATAATTCTTCACATATCTGAGTAGTTATGGTATGATTGTGAGGGCGTCAGGAACTCGATCCCCGATAAGGGGATGGGCTTGTGAGCAGCCCGAGCGCTGTTTCATTTTACGTGTTGGGAACGGTCATTGAAAATACACTGATCTTTTGATAGAAGGGATTGGGCCCATTCAAGATCGAGGCGTGGGGCTGATTGCCACAAGATGTTGAGCAACATGATTGTGCTTGGGGCAGGCTTATATCAAAACGTCAGGAAAATACGGCGACCTCTTGACAATTCTTGTGTTTTCTTGCAAGTTCCAGAGACTTTATAGATTCTGGTGAAAAGCCAAACGGGTGCGCGGCGGCAGGTTTTTCTGTAAGGTCCTATAGAACGTTAGCAGTGTCAGCTCCAGAGAGAAGGAAGGAGGCGATTTCGTGGAAAACGCATTTCCCCGGTGTCGCAAATGTAGTGAAGGTGATCTGGTTCCGCTTTCGGATTTCGGTAGCCAGGGAGCTTCCATTGAGTACAAGGCCTGGGTTTGCACAAACCCATCATGTCTGTACAACATCAAGATTCGCAACGGTGATATCATCATTAACGAACCAATTAGTGATGGTTCACTCCACACATATCGTAGTGGGCGGCAATAAGGCGTGGGGGGTGAATAGTAGCCGTAGGCATCTGCTCACCCATCGTCAAGTCATAGAGGCAAGGGGGAGAAAAGAGGGCTTCCGTTTTGCCTCTAATATATTTTGTTATGCATGATCTACCAAAGGAGTCAATGCTGACGTGCTCAATCGTTTTTTTGGGCAGAAGTCTCAGGAAGAGACAAAGCGCGACAAAGATACAGAGCAAGCTGTAAGTAACCCTGTATCGGAGCCGCGTTTGACATTCTTGAGTCGAACCCGTCAATTATTCGGTCGCCTGGGCAACATTGTTCAGGAAACCGATACCATTACCGACAGCCTATGGGATGAGTTGGAAGAGTCACTGTTGGGGGCTGATGTAGGACCAAGCACGACGCAGTGGCTCATTGAACGTCTACACCAACGTGTCTCAGAAGAACGGATGCACACAGGTGCTCAGGTGCAATGTGCATTAGAAGAGGAACTGGCGGCACTTCTCGGTAAGCCTTCCCCATTACGGTTTGCCAAACAATCCCCTTTAACAGTATTCCTTATTATTGGCGTCAACGGTTCTGGCAAGACGACGAGTATCGCCAAACTGTCCTATAGTCTCACTCAGCAAGGTCGCAAAGTGATTCTGGCAGCGGCGGACACATTTCGAGCAGGAGCAATCGAGCAGCTTCAGGAATGGGGAAGACGTCTTGATGTACCTGTCATCAGCCAGAACCCCGGTTCTGATCCTGGAGCGGTGGTCTATGATGCGCTGCAAGCGGCGCAGAATTGTGGTTGTGATGTGCTCATTGTCGATACGGCAGGTCGTTTGCATACCAAGTATAACTTAATGGAAGAATTAAAGAAAATCAATCGAGTCATTCAGAAGTTCGTCCCAGACGGTCCCCATGAATTGCTCATCGTCATCGATGCGACAACGGGGCAGAATGCCCTGCTACAAGCGCGTCAATTCGCTGCTGATATTGGCTTGACGGGGGTTATTATCACGAAGATGGATAGTACTGCTAAGGGAGGTTTTGCTTTTGCAGTGACCGATGATCTTGGTGTGCCGATTAAGTTTCTTGGTATCGGAGAGAAAGTTGAGCATTTTCTGCCATTTGAGCCGCAGCGTTTCGTGGAGGCACTTTTCGCATAGAGAAGTGAATTCACATTTTTGTGCGGGGATAGATGCCCACGGGAAACGGAAGGGGGAAGTTTGCGTGATGACGTTACGCAAACTTCCGAACTCTCTCTTGGGTGCGGGTAAGCCGAAAAGATCAATAAATGCAAAAGGGGAGACTTCATGGTGAAAGAAGCTATTCCTCTGACAGAGCGGGCTTTCTCTGGGAAGGAGACAAAGCCAGTTCTGCCTGCAGTGGGAAACATTGCAGTCAAATGTACTAAATGTAAAGAGATTCTTTATACCCGTGACTGGGAAAAAGATCTGAAAGTATGTTCACGCTGCAATCACCACTTTCGGCTGACTGCACACGAACGTATCGCTCTATTAGTCGATCCAGATAGTTTCGTTGAAATAGATGCAGATCTGGCTTCGGCTGATCCACTCCACTTTACTGTACAACCACCATCCTATTCTGACCAGCGTACTTATGTTGAGAAGCTAGCAGCTGAGCAGCGCAAAACTGGTCTTGCTGATGCTGTGGTGAGCGGCCATGCAACCATTGAATCCATGCCATTGGCTCTGGCAGTGATGGATTTTCATTTTATGGGTGGAAGCATGGGATCAGTAGTTGGGGAGAAAATTACTCACACAATCGAGCTGGGCATTGACCGGCGTATCCCTGTCCTAGTAGTTTGCACCTCGGGTGGTGCTCGCATGCAGGAGGGGTTGTATGCACTCATGCAAATGGCAAAAACATCTGCTGCCATTGCTATGCTGAGAGAAGCTCAGGTTCCTTATTTTAGCCTTTTAACTGATCCAACCACTGGTGGTGTTTCGGCGAGTTTTGCTATGCTGGGGGATGTGATCCTTGCCGAGCCAGGGGCGCTTATTTGTTTTACAGGACCCCGCGTCATCGAGCAGTTTATGCATATCAAGATACCTGAAAATGCAGTGAATTCTGAATTTGCTCTTCAGCATGGGATGATTGATGTTATTGTTCATCGGCGTGATTTGCGCTCAACGTTGGGACAACTCTTGCGCTTGTATTCACCAGCATAGTAAGGAAATGCAATGGCCTACGATCTAGAGTTTGAGAAGCCTCTGGCAGAACTCGAAAAAAAGATTGCCCATCTTAAACGCAAAGGAGAGCGCCTCAAATCTGAAGAGCGTTTCCAATTACAGGAGGCTGAACGAGAACTGTCTCGGCGTACCGAAGAGATCTATAAGAAGCTGAGTTCGTGGCAAACGGTACTTGTTGCCCGCCACAAGGATCGGCCATATTCGCTTGATTATATCAAGCTCATGTGCGAGGACTTTTTCGAATTGCATGGTGATCGCTCTTATGGTGATGATCATGCCATTGTTGCTGGCCCAGCTAAATTGGATAATCAGGCGGTGATGCTCGTCTGCCAGCAGAAGGGTCGCGATATGAAAGAGAAACAGTTTCGCAACCTGGGCCTGCCACATCCAGAGGGGTACCGCAAAGCTGAACGTGTGATGCAACAAGCCGAGAAGTTTGGCATGCCGATTGTTAGTCTCATTGATACGTCAGGAGCATCACCAGCATTGACGGATGAAGAACGTGGGCAAGCTGAAGCGATTGCCTCCATTCTTGCTACGATGCCGCGACTACGGGTACCGATTGTGGCGGCGATTATCGGTGAGGGAGGTAGCGGAGGAGCACTGGGTATCGGTATTGCCGACCGTGTTTTAATGTTGCAACATAGTATCTACAGTGTTGCAGCACCAGAAGCAGCTGCTTCGATTATTTGGCGAGATTCTGCCTATGCGCAGTATGCCGCCGATGGCATGCGTGTCAAGGCTCAGGAGGTCTATCGACTTGGTCTTGTTGACGAGATAGTGCCCGAGCCGTTGGGAGGAGCGCATCGCAATCATCAGCAAACTGCTAGCAATCTCAAAGAGGCTATCCAGAGGATTCTGACCGACCTCAAGCAACTTTCGGTAGGTGAACTGTTAGAGATGCGCTATCAAAAGTTCCGCGCAATTGGCAAATATACTAGGTTAGAGTCTGCAAAGGATTCTGCAACGTCAAGTGTTAAGCAAGCATAAAGATAGTAATTGGGTGCAAGGGGATAGATATATCCCCATTGGACCTGTGTCGAAGATAACAGCTGATATGTTGGTATTTTAATTATCTAAGAACGAAAGATATTGTAATGTCTCTATGCTATCTAAACCATATAGCTTGATACCATCTGGTAGTTGTAGCCTCGCAGAGTTTAATTTTCATAATATTATCACTCTCCGTTCGCTAGTTCCTTGTGAAGCCAACGCACAAGCCAGTTTGTTCGTGTGAAAATTGCGAATACTCATCAATGGCATTCGGCTTCGCAAGCGGATTTGACCAAAAATGAGCGAACCGTGGGTTATCACTCTCAAAACAAACGAAGCCTACATTTGCACGATATTCTTTATTATCTGCGGCTTCTGCTAAATTATCAAGATTAATGCAGTCATACGGCTCGAAGCCTGTGGGATTGACCTTACACTCATAGCCTTCTATCTTCCTTCGAGTAACAGAAAGAGCCGCTACATCCACTTCTTTGACTGTAATATCTTGGTAATTGTCAATAAATCGTTGATTATTCAAACACTGCTCATCGGGTCTGTCATAGCGGTGGCAAATAAGTTTACGTACTAACAGCTCGAACGATTGCACCTCGCTGGTAATTAACTTTGTTCTTATCATTCTGTTGATACAGTTTTAGTAAGGTTTGAGAAAGTGTGATGACATAATCAGGTGTTACAACAATCCCATTAGCATCTGGACGGCTTGAAATGAGACGGAGTCCATCCAACTTTTCGTTGAAACCTGATTGGTCATATGATGAGTATTGCTTGAGGAACCTTGCAGTGGGTCTCAGAAGATTACGATTTTGCATCAAAATGTCAACAGTTGTGCGCACATAGGTATGTCTGTGTGCAGCTTCCATACCAGGACTAGATGCGGCAACAAGTTTCATTCCGACCTCACCTTCCTACAAAAATGGAGAGTTTGATCTTACTTATTGGGGGTATTTCCTGCTTCAACATCTAAAGAGCGTGAAGGAGGTGCTAATTTTACTAGAGGGAGAACAACCATCGGGACTTGTAATCGGGTGCACAAGCTAAGAGTAATTCTCGCGCAGATGGTAGCATTATTCTGAGGCTCCCCTGTTGCAAAAAATGTTGAACCATTTCTGGTTGATATTCTTGAGTATAGCTAAAAATGCCTATCAGCTTGAAATAAATGTCAAAGAGACGTGGTTCTTGAGGAAAGCTTACATGTATCTCCAACTGTACCTGTGCCTGTAATGTCTCAGTGTCAATTCCCATCTCACCCAATTCAACTGTATATGTGCGCTTGCCATGTCTACAGTCTTGTCTACAGGAAACCGCTTGGTTGTTATTTCTACAGGAAAGATATTTTGCAATTGTATAGCGGACGGCGAGATCTCAAGTTGTTGAGTATCAGGTGATGAAGTTTGTTCTGTAGCGAACGCATCTGAATGCTCTTTAGATAAGTCAGAAAACATAAATGCTCCTCACCAAATGTATGTTATGCTATTGTTGGTATCTCATGTATAACTGAGGATACTTCAACTGGCTTGGGCAGTGAACTTTGCCAAGAAGTAGAGCCACTAAATCTCATAGTAGTTAAGTTTTCTGTTACTGTCAACTGAACTTGCAAATTGGCTATTAAACGTTCTTGTGACAGTTGACGTCGATAAGTGACAGGAAGCTCATACATCCAGCCTTGAGCTTCCTCAGCAGTGTCGACTTGAGAAAGTGTGTACAAGCCGAAGGTAATATTTGTGAAAGTCACTAAATCGTCAAGAGAACGAAGATGTATGTGCTTACTAATCCCCATCATTTCTGAAAATAGCTCTGGCATGACACCTTGTAATGTCTCAGTGCGTTCCTCTCTGTCTATTCCTTCATCCTCGGCCTTTTGGTGAAATATTGCCATGATATTAAGAAAATGTAAGCTCATCATGCTGACAAGGTGCTCTGCAATTTTCGTCATTCCTAGGGCTTGGTATGGGCTAGGGAGTTGAGAAAGGAATTCAGTTATCCGCTTTAGTATCTCTGGAGATGGTTCATGTGGGCGTTCCCACAAATCTTCGAGATAATTTACGAGTTGTTGAGTACGCAGCGATAAGGATTGTTCCTCGTGCTCAAAACTTGGTACCTGCTTATCTTGCATAACTTTCTCTCTTTGTGTGTGCGTTGATTCCTGTGTGTACAATGATTATACCATAGGAAAGATAGAGACGAACATAACCCATGGCTTGCCAAACTATCTGGAGATTTGGTAGTCCCACAACAAAATGTAAACCTCCGCCAGAGGTTCTCTCCTCTATTTAAGATCTACTGATGGATTGACGGAAAAATCTGTAGAGTCTAATATACTAGTTGTACTAACGATTAGCACTCCTAGACTAGAGGTGAGGAATGGATATTACAGAAGTAGCACGAAGAGAGATTATTGACTATCTCATAACAAGAGAAAAACAATACTGGGGAAAACTTGATGTATTGGAATTTCTGGGGCGAACCTGGGACTTGGAAGAGATGTCTGCGACAAATCATAGGCAGATAACGGCGTATTGGGATATCCATAGGCACTATATAAGTTTCTCTGACTGGGATGATCACTATCTTTTATATAACTACTTCAATTTACATAAATGTGACGACGATATATTTCTCAAGTTTCTGGAAAATTGCGTTCACCCTATAGTTCTACCTGATGAATATGAGGTAAAGGAGGTATTATCTATGTTCAATAGCATCCTCATAAGAGATGGGTATGTGCTAAGGGAGGTATCGCGTATATCTGCAAAACCTGTCTATAAAGGGATGAAGCTAAGAGGAGGCGTTCAAGGCAATGCCAAAAATCTAATATTTGCTGCAAAAGGTTCAAAACCAGAAATAGTACTGATAGACTCCGTAAACAATGATATTCAGATAGTTGAGAATGAGGAAAACTGTCTCGTTTATAGCAAGCCAGTTTTAGAGAGGACTGCTCTGGGCAGATCTAGTTGATTGGTGGAGCGAACAGCCACAAGCAGCATTGCTTCCAAGAGAAGATCAGGAAAGACAGTTATATCGACGGCTGCTAGCATCTCTTCCAGATGAAAGTCCACCAGAGAAGTTATTATTTTGGACATATTATAACCAGTTTCGGGACCAGATAGGCGATGCCCTTCCAGCTCTTGTTCCACAGGTATACTTACATTATGATCCGAAAACTATCAGGCAACTTACCAAAGGGCGACGGCTTATTAGACAACGGATGGACTTCCTGATGCTTTTTTCTAGTCATGATCGTGTGGTAATAGAAGTAGATGGTAAACAGCACTACTCGAAGAAGGACTATAAGGGACAAAGACATAGCAAAGCCAGAGTTATATGCAGAAATGGTTTCGGAGGATAGAAGATTATGTTTGAGCGGGTATGAAATCTACCGATTTGGAGGATACGAGCTTAAAGGCAACGCAGGTAAAAAAATAGTGACTGATTTCTTTTGTTCCCTTTTTCAGCGTTACTCAATATGTGTTAAAAGATAATGCTGGAGCAGCGTAAAAGTATGATTGGTCAAAGAGGCTAGCAAACTTCAGACGAAAAGCTCTTCACCCTTACGGCGAGTACTCATTTATCATTCGCTAACGATATCAATAAGTAGTGGTCGGTTAATAAGGATAAACTCAGCCATATTTTGAGCTTGAAAGGCAGGTCTAACACCTATGCCCGTATTCCCACCCATACGTACCATCACATTTGGTATCGCAGAGCCTCACCCTATTACCTCTCCCGTCATCGAACGGGCAAAGACAATTTTGCAGCATGCACGCCTCCGATATAGTGAAGCAGGCTATGAAGTGCAAAGCGTACGTCTCTCTACGCAGCCAATCTTTAGCAATCTGGCAGGTTGGTCTATAGGTTCTATGCTTGCCTATGCCAAAGAACTGCAATCTTTATTGGATGCTGCCGATCTGCATTACTGTTCACTGGGGCCAGCGCAAGTCACAAATCCCGCGTTTCCTCTGGGTCAGCTACAAGTCATCGTGGATTTGCTAGCAAGGACACGAGCACTCTTTGCAACAGTGCAATTGGCTACGCTAGAGCATGGTTTGCGTCAGGATGCAGCAATGCCAACGGCCCACATTATCCAGCGATTGGCTCAGGAGATTCCAAGTGGCGATGGGAACTTTCGCTTTGCCATGCTGGCATGTGTAGCACAGGGATGTCCTTTTTTCCCCGCTGCCTATCATACAGGTCCAGAAAGCCTCTCAATTGGCTTACAAGGGGCATCGATTATCAGAGAAGCACTGCTGGGACATGAAGCTGAGATGACAATTGGTCTGGACATGAGATTGGTGACGCAATGCATAAGCGACTCTTTGAATCGACGAGCAGCACCGATTGTGGCATTGGGACAACAACTGGCGCAGGAACATGGTCTCCTGTTTGGAGGTATTGACCTTTCGCCAGCGCCTATGGGAGAGGATAGCATAGTTTCTCCACTTGAACTATGTGCTGGTGGGCCGCTGGGTACATTTGGGACCCTGGCCGCAGTAGCGGCTATAACGGCAGCATTAAGGAGTACTACGTTGCCAACATGTGGCTATTGTGGGCTGATGCTGCCCGTGCTGGAGGATGCTATGTTGGCACAACGCTGGGAAGAGGATTATCTCAATGTTCATCAACTCCTATTGTATTCATCTGTCTGTGGAACTGGACTAGATACAATTCCGCTTGCAGGAAGTCATTCTGTAGGAGAAATAGCGCACCTCCTAATGGATGTGGCTACGCTCTCTCTACGTCTCAGAAAACCGCTCTCCGCTCGTCTATTCCCTGTAGGTGGGAAACAAGCGGGAGAGCGTACAACATTTACACTGCCCTACATAACAAATACACGCATTAAATAGTAAGAAATAGGCGTCCTAGTAGCTAAGAGTTTTGCATACCCCAAAAAGCGTTCATGACGCCATCGTAGGTACTTTTGACGCTCTCATAGAGACGAGCATTTTCAATAGCAAGTGCAGCCAGACTAGCTAGCACAGAAAGAAACTGAATATCGTCCTGGTGGAAGTCCGTGGGCTTATCAGTATAGACACGCATAATCCCGATGGCCTCACCGTGAACTTCTAGGGGAACACAGAGAATAGAGACCAGTCCCTCCTGACGGGCGGCTTCCTTGTATTGGAAACGAGGATCAATGCTGGCATCGGCGACGAAGACGGGTGAACCGTGTAAAGCCTCGCTATCGATAGGACTATCGGTAACCGAGACAGGACCCTTTGCCAGATACTCACTGCTCAAGCCATAGACGGCACTCAAGCGAAGCTGACCAGTATTGGCGTCAAGCAAACGCAGCACACAAGCCTTGACTTGCATGGCTTCTGTAATACTCGTGACCACACTTTGCAGAACCTGACTGAGTTCAAGACTGGAAGAGATAGTGAGAGCAGCCTGATAGAGTGCTGTATAGTAATCTCTGTGTGGGTGTGGGAGTAGGCTGGCGGAATGATTGTTCGTAGTCATTTTGGGTTATCTGCCTTTCAAGAGGTGTACAAGCATGGGAATCGCTGTATATCTTTAGATGAAGTGAAAACTCTGCTTGTACCTGTGGCAAACAATCTTTCAGATGTAGATATTTTCCCATACTTGAGAAAAGAAAACAAGGGGATGTTAGGATCTCGGGACCATCAAAGTCTTGCCTCGTGGGGCCTGCCGAGCGAGGTGGAGTCAAATATTGGCTCATGGGCACAATGATGACTTTTGGCTTATAAACGAGGCGTTTCCACATATCTGTAGAGCTTCCGCCTCGTGGCTTCCGCGAAACTATAGGTTTTAATGAAGAGTGGTCTCTTCTTGCTGAACTGGCGGGTCCTGCACTAGCCAGACACGACAAGGAGAGTTGGTCAGTATGTAACTGACAGTCTTACTTAGTTCACTCTCTACACGATTGCCACGACGAACCATGCCAATCAGTAGCAAGGCACAATGGTGATCGCGTGCTTCGTCGACGATAGCTGAGCCAGCATCACGTGCCTGCACAACCTCGGGGATAGCTTCACAACCAACGCGGTGTGCTATTTCCATAGCTGAATTAAGTAGTTGATCGGCACGTTCAGATTCTTCTGTAAGGATTGCTTTCAGAGGCAGTGTACGTGGCACTTCGATCACATGTACGAAGTGGACCTTACGCCTAGCTCCTTTCGCCATCTGACATCCAAGATAGACGAGATTGGAGTCAAGCTTCTCGCCACCAATGACGATAGCAATGTCCCCGGTAGCACATTCGCCGAGGGCACATCTGCTCATCTCAGCATCTTCCTTAACTTTAGAACCCCATAAGTGAACCATAATTCTCCCCTCCTGATGGGAGTTTGACAACGGCGTGATAAAACAGTATCATCTGGACTTTTGCAATAGGTTTTAGGGAGTACCAACTTCTATCTATCAAATCCGGGTCGTGAGTGTACATTCGAAGAACCACTTTGTCCGATTGAATGTAGCGTACTCTTGAGGATTTGACATTACTTAACAAATGGGCTTGACAAATTCTAATCCCTACATGAGGCCGACGTCAATAGCATGAGCCTAAAGAGGACGCAATTCCCAATGTCTGACCAGAAAAGGCCCAGGTATATCAATCTGGTTCAATCGTTGCTGTCAAATCATAGCTCAGGAGTCGTTGTTGATAGTATTCAGCAGCTTCTTTTGGGCAAACGATGATGACTGCTTTACCAGTAAAGTGTGCAGTAAGCATGATAAGTTCTGCTTCCTGTACTGTCAGGGTGTTCACTGAATGCAGGAGAGCGAAAATAACGTAATCCATCTCATTATAATCATCGTTATGCACAATGACCTTATATGGTGGAAGCAGCTTGGTATGATCGAGGATAAGCTCATCAGGCTTGAGTTGGGAGTGTGATTGAGTTAGCTGATCCCTTGGCATTGTGAAATTCTCCGCTTTGTACATGAGACAACCGTTTTCTCCGTTAGAGATATTCTACCATGATAGAATAGAAAAGGCAAGCAGGTCCGCTCCATGACTCCATGAGTTCATAGCTAACAGTCTTGCCATGAGTTTGCGTAGGGGAAGTCACAACAAAAATTGAGGAAGGGGGAAATTCACTGCGTCTCATGTGTATCCAAACTACTAGATGAGTCGTGTTCTACATAGGGGTGTGCAGCACAACTGTTTTATGCCCCACTAAGTATTGGGAAGAATAGTGTGTAGGGAGTAGAGGCAGGTAGCAAACGGGGTATCTGTACTCTGACCTCCTAAGGTAGTTCAGAATGCCTGTTAGTTCGAAGGCATTCGATCAAGGAGGAGAATAACCAATGCAAAGTCAAAAAGAGCGTGATCAAAAAGGGCGTGGCCGCGGTTTTGCTTCAATGAGTCCAGAAAAAAAGCGTGAAATTGCCAGCAAGGGCGGGAAAGCTGCTCATGCTCTAGGTACAGCTCACAAGTGGACCAGCAAAGAGGCTCAAGCTGCTGGCCGCAAAGGTGGTTCTATTAGCCGTCGTCGTTCAAAGTATAACGTCCAAGCACATTGATGACGTTGCATTTATGTAACCGGGGATTAAATCCCAGTTCCCAATTCTATGGACAACTCTTGCCAAATCTGTCCAAATGTTTACTTTGACAGCATGCAGTGCAAGAGGTAAAATAGACTCAGCTTATCCTGGCTCTGACTAGGTGTGCTCGCAATCGAGCAAGAGTTTTCGGGGCTTTCTCCTAAAAAGCCCCTCCCGCAAGGGATCGTTTAGGCAGAGATTTACCCCAATATCCCAACCTCAAAGAAAGGAAGGCCTTTTCTTCCCCATAGATCAATCCAGGGGTATCCAAAGGCCGATATTGATGAATCAGGAGTTATTGGCAGGTTGGTTATGCGATACCTTTCCTCTCCCCGAGTACGTATAGCACTTGGTGCAGCTATTATTTTGCTCATCACGGTACTTGCGGTGCTTTATGCTCCCCCCGAAGGTGAATCAAATAATGCAAGTGGTGACCTTCCACTCGGAACCCCAACAGTTGTTGTAACAAATCAACTGGACTCAGTCACTATCAATCGCGATATAGAGTTCCAAGGTGTGCATATTTCGCTCAAAAATGCAATACTGGCGAAGAAGTTTTCAGATGATCGCAAACGCAATGGCAATTATACAGTGCGTATAAATGTTAATGCTATGAATAAGAGCAATTCTGTACTTGGAGTGAATTATGCCTCGTTGGTCTATCTGGTGATGCCGGGTGGTGAGAAGGTGCCGACCAAACTGATTTCGATCAAAGCGGATGCTTTACCGGGTCAGTTGCAAATCGGCTTTTTTGACTTTCCATTGTCAACGCCAGTCTCTCTCTCAGACCTCAAGATAAATTTTCAAGGTGGTCCTGTTGTGCCTTTGCGTTCCGCCTAAGTCTGCTTTGATGTTGGGGAACGACGGACCCGATTTATCGCGTCTCTGCTCTTTGGCAATTAATTGCCTGATTTGTAGGGGCGCAATTTATTGCGCCCGTTTCCCATGGGATGAGGCAGGGCAAAAACGCACTGCGCACCCCTGAGTAGTCTGCTTCTTGCCTTTTCCAGCTATGAACAAGGCGCAATTATGGTGCAAGAACAATTTGAGGATTTTCTCTCCTCCAAACACATTCTCGCTGGATAATATAATTAATTTGTGTACTAAATGAATAAATCTTGACAAAATGATAATGAGATGGTATATTACTAATAGGTGTGATGCCATAAAATGCAATCTGATAGTAAAGTTATATGGCTTCATAATGTGCAAGCTTTATATGCTTGCTTAGGGGCTCTGTGTGGTCTTGAAATAAAATTAATATGTCAATATTAGTTTTAATACAAGGCCATAGTTTAGAAGGGGAAAAGCATATGTCCCGCAAGATCCAGCGCTACGGTTGGATACCCGATCTACCCGACCAACGTGATTACCTTTATTCTTCGCCTACCCATGTATTAAAGGCTCTGCCTACTAGTGTCGATCTGCGTCCAGGATGCCCTCCTGTTTATGATCAAGGTCAATTAGGATCATGCACTGCAAATGCTATTGCAGGTGCAATTGAATTTGATCAGATCAAACAGCAACTGGCACAGATCTTTGTACCGTCTCGACTCTTCATCTATTACAATGAGCGTGCAATGGAAGGAACTGTCAATAGTGATAGCGGGGCGATGATCCGTGACGGGGTCAAGAGCGTGGCAACACAGGGGGGGTGTCCCGAAAGCGAATGGCCATATACCATCTCCCAATTTACGGTTAAGCCACCTCAACAATGCTATCAGGATGCTCTTGCGCACAAAGTCGCTCTCTATCAGAGAATCACTCCCACTCTCAGCCAGTTGAAAGGCTGCTTGGCCTCCGGCTATCCATTCATTTTCGGGTTTACCGTATACGCGAGCTTTGAAAGTGATGCAATAGACAAAACAGGTATTGTGCCAATGCCACGATATGGAGAGCAAGTATTAGGAGGGCACGCTGTAGTTGCTATTGGCTACAATGACATGCACCAATGGTTTATAGTGCGAAACTCTTGGTCTGACCAGTGGGGCGACAAAGGGTACTGTTATATGCCCTATGCTTACTTGACTAACTCACAACTTGCTTCCGATTTTTGGACTATTCAATCAGTGTCCTAACTTGCTATCGGGGTAGTCTTCCGCTCAAGTGGTGATGGTGAGAGCCAAGGCCCACGAGAAGCTGGTTAACCGAGTGGTACTTTGAGCATATTAACACTCACTGAGAAGACTACCAACATGTGCCCAAGTATCAGAATCATGCCACCGTGTGAACGCGAAGGGTAAACCTGTGTGCAGGTGTTACCGTTCGTTCCCATGATCTTCGATACACGAGGGCAATGTTCTCTGAGCCTACTTGGACAGCTTTGAAGTGCCAGTAATGGTATCCTCCTTGTCCAGGTAGGTTTTGGGGAGCAGGTTCAAAATGGTCATCCAGCAGTGAACAGAAAGGTTCTCCACTCGCTTCAACATTCCAGCGAAATCCTGTTGTGGGATTTTCGGGCAGTGCGATTTCAAAGACTTCACCGACATAAATCTGAACCTCATGCTCATGAGCACTTTCATTGAATTTTTGCATGCTTATTGCCTCCAACACTACTCTCTTTGACTAACACATCTCTATTCTTCTTCGTTAGAAATGCTCACTTGCTCAACACGATGTTGAACGTCCTGGAGCACTTGCAAGTGTAGAGATGTTTCACTCTCGCCAGCTTGCAAGCTGTTTTGTACCTGTTCTTCCAGCATCAAATAGTATTCGACCAGCAAGCGCTCTCCCACAGTAGTATGGTCCACACACTCTTGAAGTAGTGTTTCAGTTTTCTCGTATGTTGCTAGACGCTGTTGTGCCTGTTGAAACGCCTCTTGAAGTTGTTGTATCTGTTCCTGGCGAGCTTGTAGTTCGCGGCGACGTAATCTGGCCGTACCCGACTTGTCTTGTTGAAGTTGTTGAAGCTCCAGAGCGGCCTTGCCAATTTCGAGATTGGCCATTTTCTGGCGGCGTGTGAGCCATGCCCGGATGGCATGGAGGCGCACAAGAGGGTTGGCTCCTTCAGGCAAACGGAGGTCATCATCTGAAAGCAATTCGTCACTGCCAACCTCGGTCATCTCTTCGGGGGTATGATCATCAAAATCCATAGTGCTCAAATATTCCTTGTCTCGCGACTCCTCATGCACCAATCGAACTGATATACGCGATTTATCGCCAATTGGTAGAAATGCCCAGTTAATTGCACTCGTCACATCGCTATAGTAGCATAGTGATGCAAGGTGAGTAGCCAAATTAAGGGCTGGTGCGAAATTGTCCATCCTTCTCCCCTAACTAGGGGGCCTCTTTCTGTTATATTCTTCAGAAGAGCAACGTTTCCTCCATCTTTGCAGTTTCTTGGAGTGAGCTTGTAGAGCATGGGACACGAGGAAAATGTCCCTTTTTCTATGGAAAATTCTATTTCCATGGAATTCTCTGGCTCTCAGTATCATGATGCTTTCCTCCAAAATGTCCCTTTTTCTATGAAAATTCTATTTCCATGGAATTCTCTGGCTCTCAGTATCATGATGCTTTCCTCCAAAATGTCCCTTTTTTCTCTTGAAAACTCCTCACCGATTAGGTATACTATTCCTGAAGAGTAGTTATAGTTAGAAATGTACGAAGATAGAAGTTTCATTAACAGGAGCAACATATGCGACAAATACAATCCAAACGAAGGGTGTCCGAGAAGCTAGCGGGATGTGAGAAAAAGGAGGGGGTATGCTAAACAGTAGAGGGTTTGGCAGGCATTCTGATAGATCGAATGAGCAGTCTGATGGGGCAAGTTCCTCTCATCAAGATCAATCAACTCATCCAGCTCGCAGGAGGGCCCTTCTTTTCTCGTGTTTTCGTCTCAGATACTTGGGAGCATGGGCGAACCAGCAGTAGCGAGAGATCCGCTGAGGCGGAACAACGGTTGCAGCAGCAAGAAATGAGAGAGCTGCGTAGATGGGAGCGGTTGCCTTTGTATGAGCGTTTGGAAAAGCAAGAGCAGTTTCAAGGAAAGTGCAAGAAGCAATTGGACAAAATTGAAGAAAAGCTGAAAGATTTGAAGGGAAGGCTAGAAGAGCTTATTTATCATCAATTAAATGAAAATAATCTTAGTCAGCTATATAGTGCTTTTAAAGATCAAGATCTTGATGGTTGGAAACAAATACAAGTTATAGATGACAAGGAAAAAGACCTAATATGGGTGGAAAAAATAAAAATTGTACAAGGAGATAAACAAATGGACCCAAACCTATTTTGTCAGGTGGAGGCAGCGCGGCTGGGACTGCTAGAGTTACAGGAGGTATTCCAAAAACGACAACTAGAGAAGATGGAGAAACAATTAAACAAAGTAGAGAAACAATTAAACAATATAGAGCAGAATGGGTATCATCAAGCATTAGAACCGTCTCAAGAGCGTATGAAGCAATTTATAACAGTATATCAAGATAAGAAAAATATAGTACAACAACTATCAAATAAAATAAAGATATTAGAAGAAGCTGGGAAAGAATTAAATAGGCAAAAAGATATGATAAATAATTCAATTAGAAGTCAAGCTGCTGAGACAGGAGGTTATATGCCAAATATACAAATCAATCGATTAGAAGAACATAATACGCAGATAGATCATAGAGAGCTTTCGCTAGAACAGGGAATACAGTTGCTGAGTGAGATGACATTAAAAATAGACGGTGCAGAAAAGCTGGCACAGGCGAAATATTACAGTATATTGAACAGATTGAAAGTAAAAAGGTTAGTGAATTGGCAAAGCAGAATATTCGGCTAGATCAGCGTTTAAGTGGTATAATTAGTAGGATAAGAGAATTGTATGGTCAACATCCGAAAGTATTGCAAGATGCTGTGAAAAAGTTAGGCATAGAGCTACCACGACCAGGAATGCGTATGTGGGAGGATTTTAGAGATTGGGTATATGAAGCTCCAGATGAAATGAGTAGTATATTCTTCGGGGAAGGTAAAAAACCTACCGATGACTTTTTTCCAATGATAGAGTATATATTATACCCAGAAGGAAAAAGTAATAGAATGGCTGATGTACAGAGAAAAGGTGGAGATTATCAAGAAAGGCTACAAGAATTGGCAAAGAGAACAGTCGAATTATATCAAGATTTTCAGAATAAAGGGAAAACACCTGCACAGAGCCATGAGTTGGACCAGTGAGAGTCTCCATTCATGCTCTCAGGTCCGGATTTAGAGGAGATTAGGGGCCTGTCTCGTAGCAAACAGGCCCACACAAGTAACACTTGCATCAAACTGATACGGGTATAATGAGATCGTGCCTATCCCAACGCCCCACGTCCTGTCTCAGCAGGTCCTACAACAACAAGTTCCTCTGCATCGTTGGATGCTTCTGTGCTGTCCTTACCACGTTTGGCACCGATAAGCTCAAAGATGGGGGGCTATCAGGCTGTCCGTCCTGGTAGAGTGAAAAGTCCCGTTTGGGCTTGTCGCATCATCGCTTCTAGCATTGCGTCATCCTTGACCGCAGGTGGTTGAATGTTCACTGGTAGAGTCGATCTATCTGATGATAGCGGTGGTATAGATGGTACATATGAGGTAGGAGTATCTATCAATACTGTTGGAGAGTCTGGAGATAACGGTGTAGATCCATTGCCATTTGACTCTATAGCTCTGGTTACTGCGAAAGAGGGATCGAGGACATCAACTGACGCTGGCTGCAAGTCGCCGTTCAGTGGATAATCGGCTAGACCATTTGAGTGCATAGTGAGCATTTGCTGCGGAAAAGTCATCATAGTTGGACGTGGATCGTTTGGTGTATAGGTAGGTTGTGTTGCTGGTACAGGGAAGGTTCCCGGTAGGCTAGTAGAGGATGGTAGGGTATTTAGAGCAGCACCAGACGCAGATTGAAAAGCCTGGAGTGAAGGTTGCATGCCATAACTACTTGTCCATGGGCTAGCCACGCTGGCTTCCTGCAGTGCTAGCTTACTTCGATTGATCTGCCAGCCCACCAGGAGCCAGAGTCCTCCTCCGCTGATTAATAACAAAGGAGCGCCGACACCAAGAGCAAGAGAGAGCGTAAATGCATCGGTACCTGTGTTACCTGTATTCTTCAGGTGGGTAGGAGTCAAGGCAGGAACTACAGCTGTAGCTGTAGCTGTAGTGGAGGTGGCGATAGCGGTAGGAGTTGTGCTACTGGGTGTGGCACTTGGCGTGGGAGTAGCATCGGCAGGCGTTGCCGTAGGAGCAACTGGTATAGCTGCTGTTGGTATTGGACTCACCTGTGTAGGAGCAGGCTTAGGAGTAGGTGTAGGAGCAGGCTTAGGAGTAGGCGTAGGAGCAGGTCGTAGGAACAGGTGTAGGAGCAGGTGTAGGAACAGGTGTAGGAACAGGTGTAGGAGCAGTTGTAGGAGCAGGCGTAGGAGGTATGGGTGTGGGGGTATCTGCAACTGGAGTTGCCGTGACTAGGGGACTAAGTGCTTGTAAGGGGCGTGCACTCATGGCATAGCCCTTAGTACTTCCGTTGATGCCAATAAACGAACATAGTAAGACCACGTAAGCAAGCAAGCCTATCTTAGAATTTTCGGCAAAATAGCGTATATAATCGTCCACACGTTTTTTTCCATAAAAATCTGGCAAGGAGCCTCCCCCCGTCATTCATGCAGGGGAGGAATGGCACTCTGCACGTATTAGGGATGTAGGAAAGACTAGTGGCGGCTTAGGCCAGCTAGGCTTGTGCGAGAGTACTCTCCTGTTCCTTTTTCTGTGCTGTTGCTATCCCTTGCGGGAAGCCGTTTTTGGGGGAATGGCTAAACCCTCACTGGTTTCCCAGGTAATGTGTGCCTCGACGAAGTTATCAGGCGGCATATTCTCTCAGTACTTCCTTAACCCTCGTACAGATGTTTAACCTAGAGATTTTAGAGCTACAGGCTGGCCACGCACCCGTAGGTAAGAACTTAAACACTTCCTGATAACGTAGCCCGATGACCTTACGGTCCTGGCTGGGTCTGGTCAGGTGCGCTTGTCAAAATAGCCTTGCAGCTACTCGCAAGCCCCCGCCTTTTAGGCGTGGGGTTCCTGACCTGAATGAATCTATGGGGAGGAAGTCTGAAAGCTAGTTTACCATGCGAGGTGATAGTGATCAATACTATAGGCCATTTGGGTTATTGCCGATGGAACTGCACTATTGATAGATAGAACTTTCTGGCTCAACGATAGTAGATTCTCTTGTGAAGAGAAGCCCACCAGAAGTCGCTAAATTCCCAAAAAGCAACTTTTGGTGGGATTTAAGTTTAATGTGAGGAAACCAGTTGCATCAGGGTTGAGGACTCATTAAGCGTAATCGCTTGACAAATGGAACTGCACTGGTTGACGGAGCGTACGCAAGGCTTTGACCTCAATCTGGCGAATGCGTTCCCGCGTCAGTTTGAAATGAGAACTAAGCTCCTCCAGTGTATGGCAGTATCCATCTTGCAATCCATAGCGCATTTCAATCACCTGACGCTCTCTCTGGGTAAGGGTATCGAGAGCCCGTGTGATCTGATCACGCAGTACCTGATGTGTCACGACTTCAACTGGAGCCGCAGCTTGCATATCTTCCAGAGTATCTGCCAGATGGTACTGTTCGTCGTCTATCAGGGGAGCATCCAGAGAGATGGGCGCTTCCGCCATGCTTTGTAATTCGACGATGCGCTCTTTCGTCAAGTTCGCTGCTTTTGCAATCTCTTCTGGGAATGGGTCGCGTCCGAGATCTTGATAGAGTTGACGGGAGATACGCTTCATTTTATAGATAAGTTCAACGACATGCACGGGAATATGGATGGCGCGTGTATGTTCTGCCACTGCTCTGCTAATAGCTTGGCGAATCCACCACGTTGCATAGGTACTAAAACGAAATCCCCGCGATGGATCAAATTTCTGTGCAGCGCGTATGAGTCCCAGATTACCTTCCTGTATTAGATCTAATAAGGAAACGCCATGGTTATTGTAACGTTTCGCTATACTTACGACGAGCCGCAAATTAGCTTCGACAATACGTTGTTGTGCTTCGAGATCGCCTTCGATAACGCGGCGAGCCAAATGCATCTCTTGTTCAGCTGTCAATAATGGATAACGGCCAATTTCGGCGAGATACTGCCTGATAGTATTTTCTGCTTCATTTTCGTTATTTCCACTTTTATCCTCGTTCTCCTCGTTTCCCTCTTCATCCAGGTAACGTTCCTCTTCGTCACGGAAATCTGGCGGGAGGAGATTTTTTCTGCTTCCTCTCGATCTAGGTTCTAGACCATTGCTATCCAGAGAAAAGTGCTCTTCAGCTTGATAAGAAAATTCTTCAAAATTCTTCTCATCTATCTTTTTGGATTAGCTTTTTTCGGTCTGCTCGTAGTTGTTGTTCTATGGCGAGTAATTGCCTTTTTGCGTGCTTGTTGGCCATGCTGCCTTTCTTCGTATGCTGAAGATAAGATCCGTTGCTCATCGCAGCACGCTGCATCTACTGTTTTCAACTGTTTGGTCTTGGCTACCATATACCTACTCCTTAAAAAACCTCAAAACCCATTCCACAATTGGTAACCGGAGACTGGTGGTGCTGAATAAAATTCAATCTCATCCGTTTTAATCTCGTCTGAGATTCCCAATACCTCTTCTATCTATCTCATTGCTTGAGCACAATCAGCACCACGCAACCCGAAAAATTTTCGGGTATGTTCCCCCTATATTCTGTATACTGCAAGATATGTGCCAATATAGAGATTTCTGAGGCGGAATCTCATCCTGACCTTGTTTGAAGCTCTTTCCAATGAGAAAATCCCTGCCAGGATGATCAGCAATACCTGTAAAAAATTTCCAAGTACTGTGGATATTTTCACAGTTAATTCGGTCGTTTTTGTCCTCGACTCCAAAGCGCCAACGTGGTACAATGCGTTGCGTCAACACTGTCCATAGGGTCCTAGTTTAAGGAGAACTGTTATGTCACGAGGGCGAAAGGGGCCTCCACAAGAGAGCGTCGATAGTATTTTACTTGCTGTGAGTCGCAGTGAGGATATTGATGATGATACCATGTCTCGCTATTTAGACCGTCTTGATGAAGAGTGGGCTGAAAGTGCACGGGACAAGGTTCTGCGTCTGCTTCGCAAAAACGATGCGGTGGCTCAATCTGCTGCCGTTCATATTCTCAGTGAATTGGCTACAGATTTTGATCTTGAGTCAATAGAAGATTTTGTGGCTGATCCCACGGTTAGTGACATGGCAAAACTCTCGCTCTCTCCTCTCTTAAAAGAACTAGGCTCCGAGATGGCGGATGATGGGATTATTGAATATCTGAATGATCCTGCAGGTGCAATTCGGCAGATGCAATTACGCCTGCTTGAAATTGTTGGACAGAGCGAAATGGGTGTAGAAACCATTCTTGACGATGTGATATCGATGCCTGTTGAGCGACGGTTGGGATTTATTCACTGGCTTGGCAATAGCAATGATCCTCGTGCTGTCAGTCTCTTGATTCCATTATTAGTGCATCAATCAGGAAAAGTTGTTATGGAAGTAGTTGATGCATTGGAACAATTGGGGCCTATTGCTGTTAATCATAGCATTCCTGCTTTAAATTATCTGATCACTACTAGTTCAAATCGTCAGCTAAAACAACATGCACGTGCGGCTCTGGGGCGGTTGACGCTGCAATCTATGTTGGGAGTAGAAGATGCAATGCAGATGGAGGCTCAGCGCTACCAGATTCCTATTCATGAAGCACGGGTGAGTTCTATCGATGGTTCTGGTACACAATTAATCATGCTCTCCTGGGTGCGTCCTGATGGGCTGATCAAAGGCATCAATGTATTGAGCCAGGATCAAAAGGGCATTAAGGACTGCTATGGGGTTGATGAAATGGATGCGGAGCGCTGGGGATCGCTGGTGAGCAATCTCAATGAGCAGGGCTTCAGTAGTTTTGCTGTACCTTTCGAATATGCTCGTGCTCTTGTTATCGATGCCCGTGCTTACAATAGAAAATCCCGTGCTAAATTACCTATTGCCTATGTTGTCTGGCGTCCCCTGATCGAAGGAATCCTACCCGAAAAAAAGCCCATATCACCGTATCAGACAATCCTAGAGCCAATTCCTCTTGATCCTACGATTTGTGCTTTAGCCCAGCAAGGGAACCAGCTTTTTGAACTAAACGAATTTATGTCCTGGATGTATGAGCCAATAGAGCGCATAGAGCCATACATTACGCGTTACTTAGCTACCCACGATACTGTCGATGCGCATGTTTGGCGTAAGGGGAAGAAAAAGGGGCATAAGCATCAGGATGAACTCACAAAGCTGGTAGATGAGGCGCTTAACGTGTTAATTGATGATAAGTGGCGTACAATCTACGAAACACGGTTGCGCCGCCAAGGAGCGCTTTTCCAGACTGTTGGGCGTGAGAAAGATGTTGCGCTGATCCATGCAGTTGCTGCGGTACTGCATCCAAATTCTGGTGTTCCTGCGCAGGAACAGGCCTTCCCACGGGCCTTGATCAGTTATTCGATTGAGCAGGGACCACTGCGCTTGATGGTAGAGTCTTTGCGCAGTGGCAACTTGGGAGTCCCCCCTGAATTTTTTGATGAAGATTAACTGAGGGCACGTGGGAAGTCCCATCCCATTCTACGGGATTGGGATGAGAGCGTGCCCTCTTCTATTATTACCAGAGTGGATTCATTACCAAGCCTGTAACCAGTTTTGGATACAGATAGGTAGATTTCTGTGGCATCCGATCATCGGCCTGTGCAATAGCACATACTTGTCGCAATGGTATGCCATTGAGCAATATGATAGCTTGTGCATCCTGATTCTGTAGTGCCTGCCATGCTTCTGACATATGGTGTGAATAGCGGATAGATCGGCCCGCAGCTATGTCTGCTGGTGACAGTTGCAATTGATCCTCTAAAATCAAGGTTTGTACAATTGCCACATCAAGCTCATTCCACGAAGGAGAGTGGTCACTCTGGGCCATGCGCTCTTTTCCTTGCTGATTGACGCTGAGCAGGAGCGTTTGTTCCTGAGTTTTCAAAACCAGCGATGGTTGGTCTTGCCCAGCCTGAGCCAATTTTGCTAAAACGTTCTCGCTTGTATCCTGCGTATCCAGCACTTGTATTGTAAAATACCGTGCCAGTTGCTGTTGTGATAGCGTATTGAGCTTGTCCTGACTGAGGTCAAACAAAATACGGTGAGTGGGTAGGACAAGCCAACCTGGATCATCTACATCGATCAGAGCCATCATGACGAAATTCACCCCATCCATTGAGTGGAGTTCGCGGCGCTGTTGATGAACTTCGTCGCGATATTGCAGAGCTGTCGTATAGCGGTGATGTCCATCCGCAATATAGAGCTGACGTGATGCGAAGAAATCGTGGATCAGAATCATCAACTCTGGGTCCGTGATGGGATGTAAACGATGTTCTTCCCCGGCCTCATCGGTGATGCATACTTCTGCTTTTTCTGCATAGCTGCTCAATATATGACGTATTTGCTCTTGAGGATCTTCGTACATACACATAATTGGACTCAGATTGGTTGAACATGCACGTAATAGCTTTAAGCGATCCTCTTTATCCTTCGTACGTATATGTTCATGTGGTAATATAACGCGTGCACTCCAAGGTTCGAGGCGGACGCGGGCTAGCAAACTTGTGCGTGTAAAAGTTTGGCCGCCATAGGTAAAGCGCTGCTGATAAAGATAATAGCAGGGGAGCGCTTCCTGGTATAAGATATTTTGTAAACGCCATTCTGAAAGAGTTGCGGCAGCTCGAAGTATAGACATTGTTAAGGGTATCGTCTGTGGGCTCTTGTCGGCCTAACTCCATGCGAATGACATTGTAAGGATGTCGTTCGTAGTAGCGTGTCTGTGCCTCTTTATTGATCACATCGAAAGGGGGAGTGATGATCTGGGCAAGGTCACCTACTTTGTCTCGTGCATAGCGCAATCCTCGGAAGGGTTGAACATCTGCCATTTTACAATAACCTCCAAAGTTTTTTCGAAAAGGCCAGAGATGCAATTGGTGAAGTCTCTGGCTGAATTTCGCTCAAAAGTCCACTTTGTTACAGGCTTCACGGTCGACTTTATAGTCTTATTGTACCACCTTGATGGGAGGGAATTCTTTTCAGAAAGACTTCTTGCAGACGAGAATGCTTGCAGTGGATTCGCTTGTCTCAAACGCAAGCGGCTTGATCTCTAGTACTAGCATGCTGGTTGAGAAATCTCCACGGTTATGTTTAAGAAACATCCACAAGTCCTAGTCCAAGATGAACCAGATTGACTCATTCTGATACGAAATGTAAACTCTGCTTAGAGCATGTGACGTTACCATATTGAAATTGTATTTTGGAAGAGGTGTTGGATGCAGACGGTATCAAGCAATCAATTGGCAGGACAAATACTCGGAAATTATCGTATCGAACGCTTTCTGGGGCAGGGACGGTTAAATGCTATCTATTTGGCTCGCAATCTGACAGAGCAACGACTGGACATGTTAACATTTTATATTGTCCCAGAACATTTTTCCTCTCAAGCGCGGACGCATTTCCTGCAACGTTTTTGTAGAGAGGCTGCGGCCATCACTTCTCTAGATCACCCGCATATTTTGCCTATCTATGATCATGGTGATCTGGCAGGAAATCCGTATATTGTAACACCATATCTGATGCATGGCTCATTAGTTGACTTGTTAAAGCGACGTGGAAAATACGATTATAATGCTATTTTGCCTATTCTAGAACAAATAGTCTCAGGCCTAGCATATGCGCATGGTAACGGATTTATTCATGGGATATTGCGTCCCTCTACTATGGTGTTGAGTTCAGAGAACGCCCTGCGAATAGCTGGTTTTGGCTTGATGCATATGTTGCAACTTGGCGGCATTGAGTCTAGTGGGCGGTTGGGTAGTCCCTATCCACATTTGCTCAGTGTTGCTGGAACATTGCTAGTAGCGCCTGAGTATGTGGCTCCGGAAGTTGTACAGGGCCAGTCAATCGATATACGTTCAGACATCTATGCGCTGGGCTGTATTCTGTTTGAGCTATTGAGTGGACATCCTCCATTCACAGGCAAAGATCCGTTGGAAATTATCAACAAGCATGTAACGGGAGTAGTCCCTTCGCTGCATATGCAGAACCCAGAGGTGCCTGTTGTTTTGGCATCAGTAGTAAACCAGTTGCTTGAACGCGACCCAGCCCGACGTTTTCAGCATGTTCTTGAGCTTATTGAAGCGCTTCGTCAGGCAGCAAGAGGGGCAACAAGCTACGCTATGTCTGGTACTAAAGATCAAACAAAGGTACTCAAACGAGCAGATTTCTTCCAAGGTTCATCGCAAGGTACCTATCCCCCAAATAAGTGGCAGTTAGTGCCTCCAATTGTGACGAGCAAACATACTGCTGTTAGGTTCTCTGAACAACAGGCACCAGTTTCAGAAATGCCTACTCAGTCTATCAATACTGATCGCTGGCGGGTCATGCAGTATCTTGCTGCGAACCAGCCTCCAGCCATAATGAGTGGCAACGTTCCTTCTGTTTCAGCTTCTGTAGCACCGCAAGAAAATTCTTCTCTTTCGTCAGAGCAAGAAGCAGTCTCAGAAATGCCTACTCAGTCTATCAATACAGGCCCTTGGCGTACTATTCAGTATCTTGCTGCTAGCCAGCCTTCTGCCACAGCAAGTGGCAAAGTTCCTTATCCTTTATCTCCCAAAATTGCTTCTGCACAGCCTACATCGGTTCGCCAAAATCTTGATCCCTCAGAACAAAGTAACCCACAGAGGATACAAGAGGTCAATTCTTCTGACAACCGCTATAAGATCAAGCGCCGAAGAGTCATAGCACTACTGGCTGCTGGTGTTATCGGGGTAGTCGTATGCATTGCAGCTTTGAACCTGAATCTGCTGGGCATCGCTTCTAGTCAGAGACAAACGCAGCCAATTGCGGCTGGACAACTGGTACAATCTCAGCAGTCTGGACATATGGGGACGGTCATTGGACATACTACTTTAACTCTTAATGCAGCCAGTACTTTCACAAATCCTGCTGATAGTCAGAGAAGCTTGCTTATTCATCTCCCGGACAGCAAATTCGTCGCCTATGAGACGGCATGTACTCATGAGCAAGTCCCTGTTTACTACGATTCTAAAACAAAAGAACTAGTTTGTCTGGCTGATGGTGCCATCTTTGACCCTGCCAGAGGGGGTGCGGTTGTACAGGGACCAGCAACGCGACCTTTATCCAGTGTCAAGATCAGCGTTAATAGTGATGGGACGATCACATCTGGGTGAACAACTAAGCTGCACTATTTAGAGACAAGTGAGTATTTTGTAGTTATAGCCCCCTGTGTCTAAAATCCAAATAAGGATGTGCCATTGACCCTGGTATCTTCAAGAAAAGGGTCTGGCTTCGTATGGATAGTGATACCGAGAAGTGATGGGTAACTGGCTACTGTATTCGTTATGACTCTAATATCCTTAAATACGATATTGGCCAGATAGAGCCAAAATTGAAGCATAATATCTCTTAACCATTTGCTGCATTCTTTGAAACGAAGAAGAACGAGAGGAGAGGTTGCTAAGGTTGTTAATGCATTCGCTGCTAATCTCCGCGCTCTTTGAGTAAGCGTGCAACCTCTTCTAGCACTTCTTCTACATCTAATTCTGGCAAATCATCTAAGGTATTTGAATTAGCATGGGATTCAGCTAAATATCTTGTGCAGTCTGCTTGGCTTCCATCGTCTACATCATCTGCTGCATCATGCTGAGGGGTCTCCTGAAAAACTCTTGCTCACAGGCTTGCAGGGCTTCCTCAACAGAACAATTTCCGTAGATAATGCGAGGCAACAAGCTATGGTAGATTGATGCTGTTTGCATGATGGCACTAAAGGCAAGACGGAACTGTTCGTAAGAAATAGCATTATTAGCCAGGGGAACAGTTTCTTCCAGACGTACCTCGCCATCCTCCAAATCGAGGCCAAACTTTCCTATAGCTATGCGATAATTGACAGCCATGAGGGCCTCTAGACATTCCAAGCGTTTGCGAGCCGTTGCTGTTCCAACGTGTGGTACAATAAGCATCAGCTTGCTTGCGCTTTCCCTTTGATGAATGCCTATTACCATGCGCCATTGTCCATGGTCTCCATGAAATGATAGTTCGATTGTATGTTGCTCATAGTCAAGATGTGCGATTTTGATGCCCATTTGCTTGAGATAGTCCGCAATATGGGTGATGCCAAAGCTATTTGCCATAGAAAACCTTTCTGGGGGACCCGCCCCGTTTGAGGGTGCGGGAAGAAAGAAAGGCGCCGCTAGGCGAGCCAAGTAGCGCCTTTCCGTTGTGCTTGCGCACACCCCGGTTACCCGGGTGATGTTCGCCTCGACAAGGGGTTATCAGGTGGCATATTCTCTAAGCACTTCCTTAATCCTCGTACAGATGTTTAGCCTAGAGATTTGAGATCTACAAGCTGGCAACGCACTCGTAGGTCAGAATTTAAGCACTTCCCGATAACGTAAGCCCGATGACCTTCCGGTCCTGGCTGAGTCTGGTCAGGTGAGCTTGTCGAACAGCGTCAACTCCTTGACAAGCCGATCCCGTTTCCGGGATCGGGTTCCTGACAGGCTCTCCTTGCAAGTTGCATAATAGAAATAAGAGAGCCAGAGGGAGTATAACACAACTATATACTCCTTGGTCTGAGTATATCACACTATTGACCAGTACGTCTCTCTCTTGTGGTTGGCAGCTTCTTAATTTATCCCCACAATGTACTATTCTCTGTTGAGTTCTCTATGACCTTGCTTTGGATTCAGCGTATATATTATGCAACCATGTCTGTTTGTTGGAAGTTTATGCTTCAATTGGAGGGAGAGGAAGTGGAAAAGGTCATCTTGTTTTCTAATGCAGCCCTTCCTGGCAAACGAGTTGAAAGTGCGTCATAGTCATATGATTGGTATTGATGAGACATTGATGACCGAGGGCATGTGTGCCGATTATGATGAAGTATATACACTGACCAATCGGGTTTGTGATACTGTAAAAATGGTCGTGTGATTATGCGTGATGGGATATTCGTCATCTGAGGGTTTCTGACTAACTTGAACCTTGGCCTCTTGACAACAGAGCAATTTGGTGTCTGTAATGTTATCGTGGGGTGTAACTATTCAAGGGTTGGTTGGGCTAATCAATGTGGTTTTCTATGCGTCCTTGGGTGCTACCATTGGTAGAGGCCCAATTTATTATGTTCGTCGTACCCCTAAATAGTTATCGTGCGATAGAAAACCATTTCAGCGGATGCCCAATCCCCGATATCTTTCTACGAACAGCTATGCGTATATCATGCAGAAAAATGGCATAAATGCATTCTGTAGTGACTACTAGGTGTCATTCTGACAGAAAAAAGGGCTGTAACCACAGTGAAGTGTTACATCTAGATGCATCATGGATTGATGCATACTGTTTCCATACGTGGCATATCGTCTCTAATTGAGAGAGTTCGAGAGGAGTTCGGACGTGGCCGTAACCAGGGGACAACATCTGATAGGAAAAAGGCTAGGTTCTTGTACATTGGAAAGATTGCTGGGGTATGGGGGGTCCAGTGCGGTCTTTCTTGCCCAAGAATATGATCCTGAGCGCAAAGTAGCAGTAAAAGTTTTCATGCCCCGTATGGGCTTGAATAGCCAGATGCAACGCGATTTCTATCGTCGGTTTCTACGGGAAGCGGAGGCAGCAAGCAAACTAGATCATCCTAATATCTTGCCTGTCTACTCCTATGGTGAAGAAGATGGGCTTCCTTATATTATCATGCCCTATATGTCAGGAGGCACACTTGCCAGAGTACATGGCCCGGTGTGGGCCTCTCTCTTGGCTGGAGGTGCAATGGTATCTTGAGCAATTATCCTCTGCCTTGGACTATGCTCATAGTCAGGGTTGTGTACACTGCGATGTCAAGCCTGCCAATATTCTTCTGGACAGCGAGGGTCACGTCTTGCTCTCGGATTTTGGTATTGCGCGGCTGACCAGAGTTGAAGGAGGAGGTGAGATAGCAGACGGTCATGGGCCGGGAGTAGTGATGGGCACTCCCGATTACATTTCACCAGAACAAGCTCTGGGGCGTTCGCTCGATGGGCGTTCTGATATCTATTCACTTGCAGTTACGATCTTCTTCTTGTTAACAAAAAAGCTTCCTTTTAATGCTGAAATCCCCAATTACTCTTGCATTACTACATGTGCATCGAGATGCCACCTTCATTATCTGTAATGCGGCCCGATATTACTGCTGTTATTGATCAGGTAGTCCAGAAAGCACTCGCGAAGGATCCTGCTAACCGTTTCCAATCGGCCAGTGAATTTAGCATAGCCTTTGCGGCGGCAGTTCTAGCAAGCACAGCACAGTCCTTGTCTATGAAGTTGGATCAGGAGCACGCGGAGGATGGACTTGACTACCAATTGAAACTATTCAACAGCGAGCAACACATTTTTGCTGCAGACAAACCTACTGTCCACGTAAAGCCTGTACGGCCTGCTACCCCGGTGCATAGACATCTCTTGGTGTGTACTATGGCTGTGTGCCTGATAATTGCGGGGGCAGTTGGCTTTGCTTTTAACATTTCGGCAGGCAATTTGGCCTTGCTAGCTGGTAGGAGCAGCGCCGTTGCTGGAACGGCAAGTCCTGTGGCAACTGATCTGCTTGCTAATAGTGAGAACTGGCCAACGAGCAAGACCTTTTTCTTTGCTAGTCAGGACCATAGCTACTATATTGTGAATAAGTCTGCCAATGAGGGAGCGCTTGCTACATACTATCATCACCACTTTGGTGATTTTCGTTTAACGGTAACGATACAGGAGGTACAGCAGTCGCCTATAGCTGCGGATTATTGTGGAGTGATCTTTCGAGCAAGTGCCGATCAGTCACGCTATTATCTCTTCGAGATTGCTCCTGCAGAAAATGAGCATTATGCCTTTTTGCGCTACGATCAAACCTGGACGACAATTGTCGATGGCACGGCGTCTTCTCTGGTGGCCGGACCAATGAAAAAAAATACGGTGAGCATTGAGGCGCATGGGAATGTGTTTTCATTCAAGGTGAATGGCAAATCTATTGGTCAGCCTATCGTTGATCAAACGAAATTATCCCTCTCTTCCGGCCTGATTGGTTTATATGTAGAGGATCAAGGAGCTGAGGTTGCTTTCTCACAGCTGTATGTGAATAACTTCTGACCCTTAGTCTCTCTCAGCAGCGAAGCAGAAACGCGCAGAAAAAGAGCCACTTGACAGCTTATTTGAGATAGGAATATACTTCTCAAAGCAGGAGGCCCGAATTCACCCCAGCTAACAAAGGATGGGGTATTCCTGGGCTGCCAGAAAGCGGCTCCCTGCAAGGGGTCTTGCCCTGCACGGGCTATTTTCTTTCCTCCCACCCGTGTTTTCGGGATGGGGTCCCCAGAAAGGATTTTCATGGATTATGACCTATGTAATTGCCCAACCCTGTATCGGTACTAAAGATACATCTTGCGTAGATGTTTGTCCGGTCGATTGTATCCATCCTTCGGCCAATGAGCCAGAGTTTGACGAGGCTGAGCAGCTTTATATCAATCCTGATGAGTGTATTGATTGTGGGGCTTGTGAGCCTGCTTGTCCTGTGTCTGCCATCTTTGAAGAGTCTGCAGTACCAGATGAGTGGAAGAATTTTATCAAAATCAACGCCGATTTCTTTGGTTAGAGAGTAATTCTTCCCTACAAATCAAGCTTGTTTGCACGAGAGTCTTGTGAACCCTCATCTAGAACTAGTCTGGCAATTGGAAAAGACTATAGCAAGTCGTCATGAACCCCATGCCTGAATGGCAGGGGCTTGCAGAGCAGCTCTAAGGCTGAAATGCTCGCTCACATGACCAGACTCAGTCCGAGCAATTGGGTTACGTTAGGAGTGAAACTAGGTACGTTGGGATGCGTTGCCAGTCCCAACCTCTACGGTTGCAAGTTAAACCACCTAAAGGTGGCACGGCAGGTCTACAAGGGTTAAGCCAGTGCTTGTAACTAAATGCATTTGGATCACCTATAATGCATTCGTTCCCCCATCCTTAAAGGTTGTATGGGAACCGAAAGCATTACTTAAAGGTTGTATGTGATCCAAACGCATTTTAAACCACTCCATAACATTGTCGAGGCACACATCACCTGGGTTTCCAGGGGCTCGAAAGAGCGGTTTCACGTTGTTTCCGTAGCCAGAAGCTCCAATGGGCCGATAGCTACGGGGACAGCTCTCAGAGAGGTGAGCAGTATGCTTAGCACACGCCGCCTGCGCGGCCCCATCTCCCCTCTCCAAAAGGAAGCGCCATTCTCTCCCCTAAGCTTTTGCGAGGGGCACTCTGGCGCGAATGGGTAGAAAAGGGGTCAAGCTTGCCCCCATACCCGAATACTAGTAGGAGAGGAAGTGCAAAAATCAACATGTGAGTAGATTTGCTCATATCTCGAAAGGCATACCTTGTACTGTGGTAGAAATCTATGTGCTACATTTGTATGCACTACTTCTTTTCTAATGGAGCAATACCCCTATGCCATTAAGCCGACGAAGACGCCCTAACCCACCTGACCAGCCAGAGAATAACAACCATCTTGCTGATCACTTAGAAAATGCTAAAGAAACGCTTGCCTCGAAGCAAAGTGCTGTGTTATCTCAAGGGATTGAGAGGCGGGAGATGAATCAGGATCAGATTATGCAAAATCAGCCTGATCAGCCTTCTTCTCCTGGTACACCACAGGCCCCTTTTCATACCTTTGCTTCTGCGCAGTCCTCACAGGGTTTGCAAGCAACAACCGCTCAGCCATCACAAGCTGTACCGCTAAATCATATACCTCAGACTCCCATAATGAATGGAGACCGTGCAGAGCGTATAGAACGACAAGAGTATATATCTGCGCCTACGCCAAGTCTTGAAAGTGGACGCCGTACCGCTCGTGGAGAGCTTTTCCGTCGCCCCCCCCAGCCGCCTGTTCCGCAACCTGTACCAGTATCTGTAGGAGCTGCGTCAATGCAGGCACCTGTGCGTGAGATTAGTCTGCCGCTGGGTAATTTGCTTCATCTCGCCTACAATCCCGGGTATACTGGTGCTGAGGAGGCGCGTAAGGTATTACTGGAAAGTCTGGAAAAGGAAAGCAAAACGGGTGGACGGGCTCGCTGTTGGAGCTGTGGCTCTCTGGGCATTGTATACGGTCGCTGGGATACTCATAGCAAGGCCTTTAATGAAATTGGTGTCGCGTTTTGTGAGATTTGTGGTGTATGGAGTGTCATGTGATCTGATTGGTGGGTCGCATGAGGCGGATTCGTGTGAGGAGAATCTGACATGACAGTAAGCCAAGCTCAATCTTCCTCTCTTTACTGTCCTCGCTGTAAGAGTCTCATGTATAAGCCTGCAGGCAGTCCTTTTTACTGGCATGCGGAGAACAATCATCCTCCCTGCAATATTACCAACGTTGCTGATCCTGCCGAGTCTGAAAAAGTGGTGCCTGCCAATCAAGAATCTAAATCCCGTAAGGGCAATGAGTGAGCGTTTGAGCTAGCCTTAAGAGGGAATGGCTTTTGTCTGACAAGCCTCAACGTGTTCTTGCCCTTGTTTTAGCGTGCGTGCTGTAACTCACTGCTCTCGTTTTGCGTATATTACGTGGAGAAGGCTACCCTTGTCAATGCAAAAAAAGATTTGCATGTTTTTATCTATTTTGCAAGCGTGAGGTTTACTATGTATAGTCCAAGGAATACTAGTACCTTTGGTAGAAGAAGTTCACGGTCTCAGTATCAATTCCAGACTGTATCTAGCTATGACGTTAGACAGGCTAGCGGCCTTGTGAGCAAGGTAATGGGCTTGTTGTCCTTCTCGTTTCTTTTTGCGACAATTGGAGCTTTCGTAGGTTCTACTATACTCCCGTTGAGCTTAGGAGGGACATGGTTTCTGTTCATCATTGGTATCATTGTGCTATTTGCGCTGCAAGCCATGATTCAGAAACCGGGGATCAACCTGTTTTTGCTCTACCTCTTTACATTCATAGAAGGTATGGCAATTGGCCCTCTTCTCGGCCTCTATTTTCATGTCGGACGAGGAGATATCGTGACAGAGGCTTTTTTGATCACTGCGGTAACTTCAGTGGCGCTAGGCCTGTACGCTTGGGTAGCGAAGACTGACTTCTCACGGATGCGAGATTTTCTTTTTGTTGGGCTGATCTTATTGATTGTGGCTAGTTTGATCAATATTATCTTCAATAGTGGATTGATGGCCTTGGTGATCAGCGTAGTTGGTATTGCCATTTTCTGTGGCTTCCTGCTCTACGATGTCCAGAAGGCAAAACGCATGGCTAATACGCTGCCTAATGCCATTGGATTAACGGTTTCTATCTTCCTGGATGTGCTGAACCTGTTCTTGTACATTCTGGAATTGCTGACAATTCTGCAAGGTGGGGGGCGCGGCAGGAGATAGAACGCATGGGCTTGGCACTTGATATTTGCATTTCATTGTGAGAGGAATAAAGCAATCTCCAAACCTTGTTGTGATGACTGGAAGGTCTATTTCATATTGGCCTGCTTGAGTTAGGAACAACGCAGAAGCATTTTCATCCGAAAGTGAGTGGAAAAGATAATGAGTACAGAACATACCAATCTGTTTTATGTTGGCGATACAGATTTTGATGCAAAAGTGATCAAATCTAATGAGCCAGTGATTGTGGACTTTTGGGCGAATTGGTGTGGTCCTTGCCGCGCGATTGCTCCAGTCTTCGAACGCTTGAGTGACGAGTACCGGGGCAAGCTCAAATTTGCCAAAATGGACATTGATCAGCATTCCAAGACTTCCAGTGAGTGGCAAATCCAGGCCATCCCAACGTTGCTGATCTTTAAAGATGGGGAACCGATAGGGCGTTTGGTTGGGCCTCATCCTACTCATCTGAAAAGTGAAATTGATAAAGTTCTGGCAGCAAATGGCATTGCCATTGCTTAGGCAATAACAATGTGGCCTGCACTTTAACGAATTTTGCAGGCCACATTGTTTTTTGGGCAAATTCGTCGGAAATCCTCTCGACTATTTTCACTTTCTGTGGTATATTCTTCTCATGCTGTACCCTTCTATTCTAAAATCTGTTGTATGGACATAAGGGGAACCATATATGCCAACACTAGAGCGATCAAATCCATTGCCACTTTACTATCAATTAAAAGAAGTGCTGAAACAGCAAATTCGAGCTGGCCATTTGGCACCGCATACGGCAATTCCTTCGGAGCCTGAATTAGTAGCGCAGTACCATGTCAGCCGTGCGACAGTGCGGCAGGCTCTAACGGAGCTTGTACATGAGGGATTGTTGTATCGTCAACATGGTCGCGGAACTTTCGTATGTGAGCCACGTGTACAACAGCACACTGTTAGTGAGCTGACTAGTTTTTCTGAAGAACTACGTCGTTGGGGAAAGCAGCCGGGGGGAATGTTATTGGTCAGCGAGTTAGTTCGGGGCTCTCAGGCTGTGAGAGATGAATTGCGCCTCACAGACGAGGAGCAAGTTGTGCGTCTGGAACGGCTGCGTACTGCAGACAATATCCAGGTAGCCTACGAAATTGTTTACCTGCCCTATCCACGTGCAGCTGGTGTTTACCAGCGTGCCAAGGAGGTCGCAGATGGTTCGCTTTACCATCTCATGGCTTCTGAAGGTCTGCAACCGTATATCGCGGAGCAGAGGTTCAAAGCTGGTACAGCAAATGAGAGGGAAGCCGAACTATTGGGTATTCCTGTAACCGAGATTGGCATCCGTTTCATCTCCACAACTTTTGATGAAACGGGCACGCCGAATCGAGTACTCTGAGGCTTTTTTGCCTACAGAATCGATATGAGTTTCACTTAACTCTGAGGGTCACGAAGTAGCCAGGAATTAGCTTCCAGAACTTCGGGAAGGTGGCCTTTAATCTGGAAAGCGATGATCCCGAAGGTGAAAGCTATTGAGGGGAAGCTGAACCGGACCCCTCCCTTGGCAAAATCTGTCGGGGAGATCTCAGGGGGAAGTGGAGAAGGGGTTAGCAACTAAGGCCAGATTGTCCAATCTGGCCTTCCCTATTTATGCTTTCTTGGTCAAGAACTATCAGAGAAATTAGAAAAAATCAGAAGATCCACTGGACTTTCAACCGATGTTAGTGATACTATAGGCTTCGATAATGTGACACCTGAAGATTGCTCTTCCCTTTCCGTCGCTGGAAGAGTTGGAGGCTTTTCCTTAGAGAGTTTCTGACAGTTACTTCCTAAAGCCGTGGATTGGATACCCGTGCCTTCAACTGTCTTCTACTATCTAGAACTAAGCATATTCGAAACAAAAATGCATCCCCAAAGCGGGAAACAAGAAAAAGGAGGCGGCATTTCCTCTCTATGCGCAAGTGTAGGGTGCCGCGAGATTTCTGATGAACGATATGCAAGATGAAGCAAATAAAAATAGCAAAAAGGCGGCCCCGGTCCATTTTGTTCAGCGGGATGAACTGAGCCGCGACGAGCAAGTCTGGACAGATAAAGGGAATGCAGCCGCTGAAAAGGGTGATTATGAAGTGGCGGCTCAGGCTTTTGCTCGTGCAGTTGAGCTAAGTCCTCATAACGCCCGTGCCCGTTATAATCTGGCTTTAGCGCAACAATATCTTAGCGATCCAGAGATGGCGATTGCTGGTTATCGACGTGCTATTGACCTTGATCCGCAGCTCATCGATGCTTACATCAATCTGGGAAATCTGTATCGTGAGATTGGATTGTTGGAAGAAGCATTGGAAACGTTCCAGCAGGTTCTAGAACTGGACCCTGAGAGTGATGAGCTGTATGTGAACGTAGGGGATGCCTATCGTGCTTTAAATCTCTATCAGGATGCGATCCAGGCCTATCGTCAGGCACGCATGCTCAATCCTAATCATACCCTGGCAGCGAGTAATCTGGTTGATGCACGCGAATGGATCAATGAGCAGTGGCGAAGGGTGCTGGAACAAGAAAAGCAGATTGATGAAAGTCCGTCTGATCCTAGTCGGTATGCAGAACTGGCCAGTCTCTATTTAGATATGCGCCGTTATGATGATGCGCTAGCGGCTGCCAATGCCATGCTCTCGCTTGATCCTGATGGTCGTACTGGCTATGATATGCTGGCGGTCATCTATGAACAGATGGGTGATCGTGATCAGGCATCTGAGATGTATGCTCGCATTGTTGAGATCGATGCCGGTGATGTGGAAGCGTGGGAGCATCTTGGGAACTGGCGTTCCTTGCAGGGGAAACACACAGAAGCTATTGATGCCTACGTTCATAGTCTTAGTCTCGATCCACAACGCTACACGGTCAGCTTTGGTCTAGCTGAGACGTACCTCGAAGTTGAGCGCTATGATGAGGCTCTTGGGGTTTACCAAGAACTTGTAGAGGATGCGGAGAATGGGAGATTGCAGTCTGATGATCTAGCTGCGGCTTATGCAGGTCTGGCTGAAACCTACAATGCGCTTGGCCGTTACAATGAGGCTATTCAGGCGGCTGAGACCTTGCTGGAGCATTCAGAAGACGATCCAGAGGGTTTTTATCAGCTTGCAGTTGCTTATGAGGCTCTTGGTCGTCGTGATGAGGCGATCGAGAATTATCAGAATGCCATCGAGAGCGATCCTCTCAATGCTGATTATTACAATGATTTTGCCGATACACTGTGCAAGTCCAAGCGCTATGCGGAAGCGCTTGATGTAGCACAACAAGGCATTGCAATGGATCCCTCAATGATCGTAGCCTATGAGACAATGGCACGGATCTATGAGGAGACAGGCCGTACTGATGACGCGGCAGCTGCCATGAGTCAGGCGAATGCGCTCCGTTCGGTGAGCAGCCACTAAAGGCTGCTCACGTTTGTTTTTGCTCGATCGTATTGGCGAACTCTTCCAAGTCTGCTAGATGGTGCTGGATGTTCGCATAGAGCGTTTCATGGTCGAGTTTATCGGGCTCATGTACAAGTTTGTCGCGCAGGTTGGTCAAAATTTCCAGTCGATAGGCCAACGAGCGGGGGATAATCTGCTGATTGGTGATAATACTCAGCAGTTCATGGTAAGCTTCTGCCCGGCGCAAGCCCAATGTTGCTATCATTGTACAACAGAGAAAGAGGCAGGCCTCGATAGCTTGCTGTAAGTACCGCTCTGCTAGGCCATATATGTGGTAGTCTGAGCAGAAAACTTCGCGTTGTGTCTGTGTCAGGTCCCGCAGGATGGCAACTGCTGAACGCAAGCGATTGAGATCATGGACAACTATCTCTTTATCGAGCGGAAGAATTTGTCCATAGAGACGGCGGTTCAGTGCTTGATTCTGGATTTCATCAAATTTCTTGAAATCCAGATAATCCATGACAGCTTTTGTTTCAAACGAGACGCGTTGTCTCTCATTGCGGCTGAAGAGAATCTGACCATACTTGATGACCTGTAGTTTGAGAAGGAGTGAAGCCTGATTCAGGATCACGATATCGATAGCATCCGACTCAAGGCGTTTGGTCAACTCACTAAGGAAGTACAGTTGGTAGTCAAGAAATTGGTCTGCCTTGATTTGATCCATCAGCAGAATAGCGACGTCGATGTCTGTCAAGTGACCAAACGTAGTACGAGTTGAGAGTGAGCCTGTGAGATAGGCAGCGTTAACTGGACTTTGTGTGAAGAGTTGATTGAGGCGAATTTGCTTTTCGAATAAGTTCATCGGCAACCTCCGAGAAAAGCCCTGAACGTATCTCTTTCTTCAATGATACCATAAAAAATGTCTGACGTGTAGTCTTTTAACTCTCTAATGTTTGGACGAGATAACAAAGAGACTCGTTCTATCCTCTTTGAGGAGTTAACCCTCAATCCATGCCTCCCCATCGGTTGTTACTTCTTTTTTCCAGATAGGCACAGTTCTTTTGAGTGTATCGATAATATAACGACAAGCATCAAATGCCTCACCTCGATGCGGACTAGCAACGACGATGATAACACAGGCCTCGCCAATTTCCAGACGTCCAAAGCGATGGGCAACGGCAACTTGCTCGACTCCCCAGCACTGTTGGGCTTCGGTAATCACGGTGTGTATCTGCTCTCTAGCCATCTCTTGATAGACATCATATTCAAGATAGAGTACCTGCTTCCCATGCGCATTATCACGGACAACGCCCTCAAAGATCACAATACCACCTATGCTGGGATGGCTAACAGCTCTGACAAGAGCATCGCGGTCGAGGGGCTCACGAGTCAATTAAATCACGGGTTCTACAGAAGTCCCACCTCCTGTAGGAGGAATGAATACCAGTACATCATCCTCTTTTAGTATTGCTTCGACGGAGACATAGTGATGGTTTAGTGCGTAGGCGCAGCGCTCTAATATTGGTTGTAACCGTGGATAGCGCGTGAGTAATATTGTGCGCACGTTGGCAACTGTTGCTCTGTCTGGTATAGTGAGTTGCTCTTCTCTTTTACCTGTGATCTCACGGAGCGATGCAAAGTAACGGATCTGAATGTGCATGGTTCGATCTTCCTCTCTTCAGACAATCTCTTTGTATCGTATCCCTCTCTAATCGTCAAGCTCATATGCAGGCGAGAGCCTAGTTGTTATATTTCCTATTTTTTTTGTCCCTCCTTCCCACTTGCATCTTTCAGGTGTACCTGATACACTTTTAAGAGAGAAGGCAGTAGTGGAAAGGAGGTTTATAATAGCTATATTTATCAAATGAAGGGATGCTCAAATGATGCTCAATTTTGATTTTGTAAGCGATGAGAAGTTTCGCTTTTCTCTTGAGAGAGATTATCAAGAATTGGTTATATCTCTCCAAAATGGTGCATGGAAGGCTGCTTATATACTTGCAGGAAGTATTATAGAAGCAGTACTCATTGATTATCTATTGGCGGTTGACTATCAAGGTGCAAATCCGCTAGAAATGCCATTAGATTCGGTAATCAGAGCTTGTAGCGATATGGGAGCCTTATCTGAAAGAACGGAATATATGACATATGTGATTATTGCTTACAAAAATCATATAAATCCAGCTAAAGCGGTAAGGTTAAGAGAAAGCATAGAAGAAGGGAATGCTAAAGTTTCGCAAGCATTAGTAGAAATAGTTACAAAAGAGATTTCAGAGGCTAAAAAGGAAAAGTATGGGTATACAGCTGAGCAAATTGTGAATAAAGTTATGAAGAATAGCTCAACCAATGCTATTTTACCGTATCTATTAAAAAATACTTCTGAGTTTGAGAAAAAACGGCTATTGTTGGATATAATACCACAAAAATATATTGACTGCTTAGAAAAAACAGAGCATGGAGTAAGTAACAGGCTGGCTGCTCTCTCCAAATCCTTTTATATTTTGTTTAATGCCGTTAATGCCCAAACGAAGAAAGATGTCGTCCAGCATTTTGTAAAAATCATCCAGGATGAAAAAGCCTATCAACTGTACATCCATCAAAATCAGTTTTTTAAGGGCCATTTTCTCGCATACCTTAAAACTGAAGATGCCAGAATAGTTAAAAAATATCTTTTTTCAGCTTTGGAGACACAAATTAATAAACCACTTTTAAAAACACTAGAGGGCATTGGCCAGTTCATCCAAATAGAAGATGTACATGATTTTATCAGCCCCCTTATCTTATCAACCTTTAAAGAGCCACATCGTCCTTTAGCATCTTTAGAAGACATTGGAGAATTTTTGCGTGAAGAATATGTTAAGATGCCTGAAGATGTAAAGGAGTATGTATGCACTTTCCTTAACGAAGATAGATGGAGCTTCAGGAATGATAATGATAAAGAAAGATTAACCTACCTCAGGAATGTTATCCTATCTCCGACTATCTGGACGAGCCGTTTAAAATTAGAGTAAAGATATCACGCAGTGTATTTTAGTTAGGACGAAGAAGCATAGGTTGATATCATGCATCGTGCCTGATCACTTTCTTCGTCGAGTATTAACAGAATAGATGGAGGGTCGCAGATGACACGTTTCCAACAATCAGGCGGACAGATCGCCTTATTCATTCTCTCTCTCATTGGCATAGCGATTGCTATTTACTTAACTATTGTGCACTATAACAGCCATGTTGCACTTGTATGTTCATCCAAAGGTCCAATTAATTGTGAACAGGTTCTTTCCAGTGTCTATGCTATTGTACCAGGTACATCCATTCCAACTTCTGTTGCTGGTATATGCTGGTCTGTTGTTGGAGCCGCGCTTGCTGCTACAGCTTGGCTTGTTTGGCCCGAGAAGCGTATAGTGCGCATTGCAGAACTTGTGTGGGCTGTAATAGGTATGGCAACAGTTTTCTATCTGGTATATGCTGAGTTAGTCGTTTTGCATGCAATTTGTGCTTGGTGTACAGTTGTTCATGTAACTGTTCTACTTTATCTGCTTATATCAGCCTTTTTATTGTATGCACCCGAAGATGAGGAATATGCTGATACTGAGCGAGAACATCTGGCAGTTGATCAAAAGCCAGAAGCTACTGAAATCAAATAATACTACTTGCTCTCGCCCAGTGTAAATCTACTATAAGATGAAGCTATTCCCACTTAAACGTCTGTATTGCGACCAGGAGAATAACAACTGCCCAGGCAGCCAGGATAATCAGTGGGATAGCTGGGAAACTCTGCCCATTGTTCATTGTTGCTTGTAGAGCTTGGGTTAGCGCGGTGGCGGGCAATATCTTAGCAAAATCTGCGAGTGGTACTGGCAAGCGATCCACTGGCAGAAGGCTCCCACCGATCAAGAGAAAGACGAGGTAGAGAGCATTGGCCCCGGCCAGCGTGACCTCAGCTCGCAAAGCTCCTGCCATTGCTAGCCCGAGTGAAGCGAACGTCACCGTTCCCAGAGCGATTGTTAGCAAGGCCAGCAGGGGTGATCCTGCTGGTCGCCAACCATATAATGCTATGGCTACCCCGACCAGCATGATGACCTGGAGCAGCTCCAGAAGCAGGATAGAGATTACTTTGGCAATAATCAAACCACTGCGTGATAACGGTGAGCTTCCCAGACGTTTTAAAACCCCGGTAATAGCGCTCATAGGCAGTGGCAATGCCCAGATTGACCATTCCAGCTGCAATGATCGCTAGAGCGAGGATGCCAGGTAATAAGAAATTGATCGTGCTCCCACCCACTTTTGGGACTAGGTTGAGGGAAGCGAAGAAGATAAGGAGCACAACTGGTACGATAAGGGTGATCAGCACATTTTCTCCACGCCGTGCTGTAAGAAGTAACTCGTACTTGACCTGCTGAAGAATTTGTCGTGCGAGTGGTGCTGCATTGTTTGTATTGCTATAACTTACTGTCATCTTTCTACTCCCTGATCTCTTGCCCCGTTAGGTGCAGGAATAGGTCCTCTAGTGAACCATGTCCCACGTGTAATTCGGAGAGGGTGATATTCTGATCGCGTAGCCAAGCGGTTAAATCTGCTAACAGTACTGGTGCTCTGTCGGTTTCGACTAAGTAGCTTCCTGGTCGGAGTTCTTCGGCTTTCTGTGCTGAGGGAAGCGCAGCCAGTTTAGAGCAATCTAACCCTGTAGGGGCTACAAAACGTACAATATTTGCATTTTGCGTACCAGTCAAATTGGTAGGCGTATCAAGAGCAATCAAGCGACCATGATCGATGATGGCAACGTGATCCGCCAGACGTTCAGCTTCATCCATCAGATGGGTAGTGAGCAGGATAGTAACTCCGCTCTCTTTTAAGTCACGCACAATCTCCCAGGTGGTCAGACGTGCCTGTGGGTCCATGCCCGCAGTTGGCTCGTCCAGAAAGACCAGTTCAGGATTGCCGATCAGCGCTGCAGCGAGGGCCAAGCGGCGTTTTTGTCCACCAGAGAGTCTGCGGCAACGTACTTTTGCTGCACTCGTAAGACCGACGCGTTCCATTAGTGCATCGATCTGTTGTGGTTGTTTATAATAGCCTGCGAAGAGGCTCAAAACTTCACGTGCTGTTAATGCTGGATAGAGACCATCTTGCTGCAACATCACCCCAATGCGTGGCTTGAGGGCCTGGGCTTGACGAATAGGGTCTAGTCCCAGCACACGTACATAGCCCTCGTCAGGGGTACGATAGCCTTCTAGTGTTTCTACAGTCGTCGTTTTCCCTGCTCCATTGGGTCCAAGCAGGGCAAAGATCTCACCACGTTGCACCGTAAATTGCAAATGGTCGACGACTCGAGTTGAGCCATAACTTTTGCTGAAGTTGTCAACAATGATGGCTTCACTCTCCCGGGTATATTCCCGTGCTTGTTTATTCTGTTGTTGTTTAGTGCTCATCTTTACATTTACTCGCGCATCTACAGGCATAAAAAACCCCTTGACTGGATGGTCAATTCTCGAAATTTCCTTCCTACTAACAGTACAGCACTTTGCCGCTGCTGGCAAGTTTTTCCCAGAGAGGCAGAGCGGCAGAAAAATTTGACGCTCTCCACTTCTAAATGCTACACTATTAAAAATCCGTTTGTAGTTACAACAGAAGTACTACTTGTTCACTTACCTTGTTGAGCTGTTCCAGTGCGCGTCTGACGTGTGCTGGCGTTTTTTTAAGGAGGATTGCTTACACTGTCAGGAACCCAATCCCCTAAAGGGGATGAGCTTGTGAGCAATGCGAACATGGTTTCGCAAGCCTACCTGACCAGACTCAGCTAGAGAAATCTAGCTACGTTATCAGGAAGTGTTCAAGTTTTTACCTACGGGTGCGACGCCAGCCTGTAGCTCTAAAATCTCTCAGTTAAACAGGTCTACGAGGGTTAAGCCAGTGCTAAGAGAAAAGTACCGCCTGATAACATTGTCGAGGCGAACATCACCTGGGTTTCCAGGGGCTCGAAAGAGCAGTTTACAAAAGAAGGCACTGCCACCAAGCACGTGCCTTTCTTTCCTCCCAATCCCGTAGAACGGGATGGGTCCCTAGAAAGGAAAATCTATGGCTTTGGCACATAATTCGGATGCATTTACTGAAAAATTTGGCAAGGAAGGTCTGACTTTTGATGATGTGCTTATTATTCCGGCAGCTTCTTCAGTTTTACCTCGTGACGTTTCCACACAAACCCGCTTCACACGCACTATCACCCTGTATATTCCCATTGTTAGTGCCGCAATGGATACCGTGACGGAGGCAAGAATGGCCATCGCTCTGGCGCGTGAGGGTGGTATAGGAGTGATTCACAGTAATCTATCGATTGAGGAGCAAGCGGAGGAAGTGGATAAAGTCAAGCGTTCGGAGTCGGGGATGATTACTGATCCGATCATTCTGGAGGCTGAGGCTTCGTTACAGGAAGCTTTGAACGCTATGCAACGCTTCCATATTTCTGGTATTCCAATTACCAAGAATGGCAAGCTGGTGGGAATTCTTACCAACCGCGACATTCGTTTCGAGACGGATATGACTCGTCCTATTTCTGAGTTGATGACCCACGAAAATCTCGTGACTGTCCCGGTGGGAACAACTCTGGAGCAGGCGAGAGAGAGCCTTCATCGCTACAAAATCGAAAAACTTCCCGTGGTAGATGAGCATGGCATGCTCAAGGGTCTGATTACGATGAAGGATATTCAGAAGAAAATCCTTTATCCTCATGCAGCCAAAGATGATTATGGTCGTTTGCGGGTTGCTGCTGCGATTGGTGTTGGCTCTGACTGTCTTAATCGTTGTGGGGCTCTGGTTGAAGAGGGAGTAGATGCTCTTGTGGTTGATACTTCCCATGGTCACTCTCAAATGGTAGTTGAGACTGTCGCACGCATTAGTGACATTCTAGGTAAAAAAGTGCAAATAGTTGCAGGCAATGTTGTGACGGCTGAGGCAACGGAAGCATTGATCCAGGCTGGTGCAGACGCGGTGAAAGTGGGCGTGGGACCGGGTTCTATCTGCACCACACGTATCATCGCTGGGGTCGGCATGCCCCAGATTACAGCCATCTATGATTGTGCCTTAGTTGCGCATCGTTACGGGGTGCCTGTGATCGGTGATGGGGGCATCCAGTACTCTGGCGATATCGCTAAAGCAATTGCCGCTGGTGCAGATACAGTGATGCTTGGTAGTTTGCTAGCGGGTGTCGATGAAAGTCCGGGTGAAATGATCATTTCCCATGGTGAGCGTTTTAAAGATTATCGGGGAATGGGATCGATTGGGGCAATGAAACAGCGTCGCCACAGCAAACATCGCTACTTCCAGGGGGATACGGACGAGTCTCATCTGATTGCAGAAGGTATTGAAGCACGAGTACCATACAAAGGTATGCTAGGCCCACTGGTCTTCCAGATGGTTGGTGGTCTACGTCAGGCTATGGGTTATGCGGGTGCCGCGACAATTCAAGAAATGCAGAAAAATACGCGTTTGACGCGCATTACTGGTGCAGGACTGCGTGAGAGTCATCCACATGATGTAATGATCACTAAAGAGGCGCCGAATTATGGCACAAAGCTTCATCGGTAACAGGGATCTTAGATACCTGTAGAAAAGGTAGAGGGCAGCGCTCAACCGGGATTGAATTTAGGCTCAATTATTAGCCAAGGTGTCCCATATCTTGCATACTTTTAGCTGATAGTATACAATACCAAGCATGTCAGGTTTGAGCGTTTCTGCCAAAAACGCTGTTGAGAGTTGGAGGCAGAACGAAAAGAAAGGGGCGGCATCTTTCTTTCCACCCACCCCATCAATGGGATGGGTCCCCAGAAAGGATTTTTATGGTCGACCTAAAACAAATGTTAAGTCGCTTCTTGGCCATCCCGGGTGTACGTCAGGCTGTTCTAGTGGGAAGAGATGGCTTGATGATCGAGGGAATGACCCGCGAGGGCAAAGAAGATATAGAGGCGGTTGGAGCTATCACGACTACAGGCTTATCTACAGCGGAAGCATTAGGGAAGGAAATTTCACGCGGGAGTTTGGTGGGTGTGATCATGGAATATGAACATGCTCTAGTGAGTGTAGACCCTCTGGGGGACTTTGCTCTGATGGTAACTGTCTCTGATACTGCTTCAAACATTGGTCGCGTACGCCATTTGGTTAAAGCAAGTCGCAATGAAATTCTTGAAGCTCTGGATATAGCTTAGGCAAAAGAACACTGTGTGCTATTCTATGCCAGAAGTGTTTATGGGGGCGCCGCGTCCATGGAACAGCTGACAAATCTTGTTATTTCTGATCGTGATCTTGCAACAATTTCATCTGTCTTGATGAGATTAATGAGTGATACTAATGCTGCGTCTATTATGCTGATTGATAAAAGCGGCCAAGTTGTTGCTGTGCAGGGTAGTACTAGGCGCAATGCAACAACATTGGGAGCGCTGCTTGCAGGTGTCTTTTCTTCTTCTCGTGAAGTCGCAAAGTTGCTTGATGAAAAAGATTTTCGCAATATTTTCCAACAAGGAGTCCAGCAAAATATTTACACGTCGATGGTTGAAGAGCAATGGCTACTGGTAATTATTTTTGATCGCTCGACGCACATTGGCTTGGTAAAAGTTCTTTCGAAAAAAGCCTCTGATGAATTAGGGCGCATTCTAGAACGTGTGCGCAATGATACGACAAGGGCAAAATCTTCTGTGCTCAATCTTCAATTCCGTTCCTCTGTTGAGGATACCATTGATCTGCTCTTCCGTGATTAGAGGACTATTGTATTTATGGCTCTCATCAATATTGCATCTCGCGAGATCCACTGCAAGATTGTCTATTATGGCATCGGCTACTGTGGTAAAACGACCAATCTGCAGTATGTACACAAGAGCATTAACCCGGGGGCTCGTGGTGATCTGCTTTCGATTGCTACTGAGACAGAGCGTACGCTTTTCTTCGATTTCTTGCCTTTAGATCTTGGCACCGTGCATGGCTTTCGCACACGTTTTCATCTCTACACAGTGCCAGGTCAGATACTTTATGAACGCACCCGTTTGGCAGTATTAAACGGGGCCGATGGAATTGTCTTTGTTGTTGATTCGCAGGCTGAGAAGTTTGAAGAGAATGTGCAAAGTATTGCTGAACTAGATATGCACATGCGACGCATTGGCAAGGATATAAGCACATTTCCTCTGATTATGCAGTGGAATAAACGCGATATGCCCAATGTGCTTCCGGTTCCTGTCCTTGACCGTTATCTTAATCGGCGTCGTGTTCCTAGCTTTGAAGCTGTTGCTTCTGCTGGCAAAGGCGTCTTTGCAACGTTGCGTGCCATTAGTAAATCGGTGATTGCCCAACTCTAATTACGGAAGAGAGCACCCTCAGAGAAGTATCCAATTCCTAGTGGGCAATCGATTGACCAAGTCGGCTTACTCGTGTATACTTTTCCAGAAGGTAGGTTCTGTTCCGTTTGGCTCTTACGCGAAGCCTGGATGGATCTAGGAGGAGCAAGTTACTGGCATGCGAGACGAGAGAAGGCTTCTTGGCGTTGCTCTAACATATGGAGTAGCATGTGTAGGCCTTGTCTAGCCCCGTTAAATTGTCTCTCACTCAAAACTGTTACTGCTGCAACGGCAAATTCGTCTTCGTCTAGAATCAGCGGCTTCCCAGTCGGATCAACCCACACATCTAGCAATAGGTCAACTTGTCGAATAGCATCTTGGTCAAGTTGAGCCGGCTCGGCAATATTACAGTACCAGCCTTTATGCATGCCAATTGCGCTGTTAATGGAAAAAATGTTAAACCAGCGATTGGTGTAGTAATACTCTATAAATTGATCCTGTGGTTCAAAACGCGTATATACCAGGTCACATGTTGGCAATGTCCAGTTTGCCTGAAGCACGACTTGATGGGAAAGATGCTCGACAATGTGTCCTGTATAGCGAATTATTTCCTCTCCTGGTGGAGAGAGCTTAATAACTGTTATCTGCTGTCCTGGGTTGTAGTGTGGCACTCTCGGTTTCCTTTCAGATGGGGTAAAATCAAATGCTAGCAGATCTTCAAAATTTTTGGAAGAGAGAGGAGCTTCTCCCCTGTTTTAGGGAGAGAGTTAAGAGATGGAATACCTACTTGACTTGGCGACCCTTGTACAAATCCTGTCAAGACAGCACCAAAATGGGGAATTGCTGGCCTCCAGGGTGCATGTTCCTGGGTTGCATGAACTCTGTCAGGCTCACCTGGACTTTGTTGATGGGGGTATCCAGTCATGTGTGCTTCGCACAATGACTGGGAGAGTTTCTGGCTCAAGGAGACAGTGCTGTCATGGTATTAGCGAATATGGTTCTGAAATGGAACTGGAGTGTCTATCAAACAGAGCCGTTAGCAATTCAGACGCCGCGACTCTCTTCATCGTCTAGCCGGGATGATTCATCATTGATTCCATATAAACTTGAGGTGATTAATATAGCTGAACTCAATGCACTATCTCGAATCCACAGAAAAGTGTTTGGGCTGATCGATGGAATACGATCGACCAAAAGGATAGCTGAATTTCTTTCACCATCAGAGCGAGCTGAATTGTCTACAATATTGCTCGAGCTGCGTACTAAAGGGCTGATCTCTTTGTGAGTCTATCTTTTTTTCCCAAACCCCCTTCCAAATCTGCCATTGTTATGGTATAGTTATGTGTGGAAGGATGGCAGAGTGGTCTATTGCGGCTGTCTTGAAAACAGCTGGGTTAATTGCCCCGGGGGTTCGAATCCCTCTCCTTCCGTCTCAGGGTAGGGGGTACCCTGAAAGTATATGCTGCGATAAAAGGTAAACATGCTACAGCGAGAGAGATCAAGAGGACAAGCACTCCCGCTTGTCTTTCGGAACAATGGGGTAGAGAGGATGTGAATGGGATGCTGGCATCCCTAGGAGTGTATCCTGAGAGGATGATCGTTCCCCTGCGAATTTGAAGGTCGAGGTTTGTCTAGATTTTTGGAACTATGGACTCTTAGTAGTTTTGGTGCGTGATTCCCTAGTTGGGGCATCATGTGTTTTTACGAAGGTGCCGTTTTTCCCTAGAATTGTAGGCTTTGCGTAAGACAGAAATCATCTTTTGCGGTCCCTTAACCATGAGCTTATGCCAAGTTTATGGTTCTAGATTTTTTTAGACGGATGGTGATGTATTGTGTCATTAATTGGTACATTAGAGCAGTTCAGCTTAGCGAATGTCTTGCGGCGAATCGAGGTACACGAGAAAACCGGTTTACTTGTAGTCAAGCAAGGGGAATATTGGGTAGAGTTTCTATTTCAGGAATGGGCGGTTATTGTGTATTGGCCCTCTTCGCACGCAAGCCACTTTGGGAGAGCGGTTAGTAAATGACAGGCTCATTTCACCGCAAGCTCTGCACGAAATCCAGACCTCTCTTGGAGATGCTACGTCAAGTGAAACTCGTACGGCTTTAGCACTGATGGACCTTGGCTATATCAGTCGTGATGAATTGCGCACATGGGCTATCCAAAAAGCTGTTGATGTGCTACGAGTGATCCTGATCTGGTCGGCTGGTGATGTCTATTTTGAGGAAGGCACTCCTCCTCCGGCAGACCGTTTGCTGGTCTCTATGTCAGTTATTTCAATCATTGACTCTATTCCTCAAGTGTCTCAATCTGACCGAGCATCATTGTTCCAGTCAAACCAATCGACTCAGCCGAGATTGACGAAACCGCTGCAATCAGCTCAGCCACCTAAATCCACATCAGCCCCTTTACTTGCTCATCAAAAATTGACATCGAATGCCGCTCAAGTACCGGTAAATCGAGCAAGAACGGATACGGGTGTGACTCGGAAGGGCTCTTATATACCTTCAACGCCTAAGCCGGATGTGGCAAGTGTACCCACGCTCATGGGTTTTAGCCAGTTTTTTGGCGATATTGCTCCTTCTGCATCCTCTGTTACCGATGCGTTATTTGTGGATGCATTACCATTAACGGAGTCTCTCTTACCGATTTTTCCTAAATCTGATGCAGTAATAGGTCTCTCATCTGCTCAGGAAAAGGATAATACGGGTGATATTAGTTTTGCATCCCTCTTTTCGATGGATGATTCCTCAGTTGCAACCTCCTCTATACTAGCTGTGCAGGCGATGAATCCTGTCCCGCCGAAGCGTATGGATACATCTTTTATGCAGCCTGATATGGTGCTCACGCCAGCAGATCTCTCCTCTTTTCGTGAGCAAAATCCACAGATTCAGGTGACGCCAGACCAGTGGCTGCTTTTGACATGCGCAGATGGTCAAACAACACTAAAGATGGCTTATCAAAAGCTTGCTATGCCTCCTGAACTGCTCTGCCAGATTGCTGGCGAATTGATGGCTGAACATCTGCTGCATGTCTCTTTGCCTGAGCAAACGCGTGTGAGTGAGATTTCGCCTGTGCCACAAGAGAGGGTTACTTCTGGTAAACTGAGCAATGGGTATGTAGCACCTGCTTATTCATCGGTAGCTACTAGATCCTTGTCTAGCAGTACATCAGTGTCCGATGGCCAGTTGCAATTGCCTTCTTCACAACCCTTCGAGACGGAATCACAGTGGGGTAATGGTGGCAACGGTGCAACGTTTGTCCCAGGTCGGGGTTGGATTACGGCACCGCAACCTCTACGTCCGTTGCAATCAAGTGGTCCCCTGGCAAGCTCGACATATATGCAAGTGAGTAGTGCTACACATTAAATATATTCATTCTAGTAATCTGGATTCTGCTCCCTCCAGGAAAGTGGCAAGTTCGATGGGTGAAAGAAGAGTTCCTGGGCATTTCTGCCAGAGAGTTTCAGAGAGTAGACCGTTTGGGCAAGCGTCTAGTAGTTCACCGCAAGGTGATCCTCTTGCCGATATGATCATCGGGCGTAGTTCGGCCATCCAAAACGTGCTCAGCATGGTACGTCAGGTGGCCATCTATCCAGAAACTACAGTTTTGTTGCAAGGCGAGAGTGGCACGGGTAAAGATGTAGTTGCCCGTGCTATCCATCAATTGAGTTGTCGTGCTGCTTACCAATTTGTTCCCATCAATTGTGCTGCTATACCGGAAACATTGTTAGAGACCGAGTTATTTGGTGTTGAAGCTGGAGCTTTTACTGATGCTAGGATCTCGCGGGATGGCTATATCTGGCGGGCGAATCGTGGCACACTTTTTCTTGATGAGATCGGCTCGATGCCTCTTGTTTTGCAGGCCAAGCTCCTCCGCTTCCTAGAAACGCGAAGTTTCCAGCGGGTTGGAGGAACAAAGGAGCTTCACGTTAATCTCCGTCTGATCTCGGCTACCAACGTTGAGCTGCAATCAGCTGTGGCACATAAAACGTTCCGCGATGATCTTTTCTATCGTTTGAAAGTCTTGTTGATTTATCTCTCCCCGTTACGTGAGCGGCCAGAGGACATTGAGCCTCTTGTTGAGCATTTTCTGCGTCTTCATTGTCTGCAGGATGATAAGCCACTTCGTATCAGTAAAGAGGCTATGGAAATGCTTCTGCGCTACCCCTGGCCTGGCAACGTTCGTGAGTTGCGCAGTGTTATTCAGAGCGGTCAGATCCTATGTGATGATAATGTCATTTTGCCCAAAGATCTACCAGAAAGCATCCGCAAAGCAACAATAAGTGCAAAGCAACGCTTGCATGATATTGTGCAACAAATGCATCTTCCTCCTGGAGGCCTTGACCTGCGTGCATTCTTAGGCAATATCGAACACAAGTTTCTACAGGAAGCTCTTGAGCAATGCAATGGCAACCAAGTTCGTGCTGCGGCACTTCTGGGTATATCTCGTGACCAACTGCGTTATCGCCTTTTTGAAAATGGTGCAAAAACGAAGTCTTGCAGCAAATGATAGTTTGTTGTTGTTTGGATATATGGCGCTATTCCTCATGCCAATTGAGCATAATAGCATTCATTTTGTCTCCAGGATGTGAACCTCAACACTAATTCACAGCAGATTGCACGTCCTGACCTCAGGTATGAGCGAGAAATAAGCTACGAACAAAAAATTATGTGGGTTCTGCTACAAATGACATGAGAAATGTAGCAAAACCCACATAACCTAAAATAGTACCTCGTACGGGATTCGAACCCGTGATCTCCGCCTTGAAAGGGCGATGTCCTAGACCACTAGACGAACGAGGCAAGTTGGGTTAATCATCAAGTACCAACAGCTAGGATTTTACTCTATTCTCGAGTCTCTGTCAAGCATTATTTAGCTTTTCCTACCAAAGTTCTTGGCTCCTTCTCAAATTTGGAATATCAAGTGCTCTGCGGTATGCAACTCCTGATGATAAAGAGTCTACTTTGGAATGGCAAGTTCTAGGAGAGAAGGCAGCTAATGACGCATTGTAGAAAAATGTGTCTTTCAAGCTGTGTTTTTATCCTTGCAGTTTGTTCGAGTGAGGTTGTAGAGATGGGACATCAGAAAAATGTCCCTTTTTTTCTGCAAAATGTCCCTTTTTTTCTTGCAAATGCCTTTAGTAATCAGGTATCCTTTTTATGAAGAATAGCTCTTGTTGGAAATATGCAAAGATAGAGGCTTTTTTGTTTTTTCTGTACTTTGTAGTTTTAATGGGCATAGAGAATTGTATGATGGATTGTCATAGTCCTCAGAAAAAAAGGAGGGAAACCTATGAAAGGTAGTTTTAGACCACTCTGTGTGGTGTTTTGTCTTACTTGCATGATAGCAGGGGCACTTTCATCTATAAACCCTAGTAAAATGGTGTTTGCAGATTATCATTTCGCAACAGTCATAATTAAGAATGCTAAAGGATTTGGCTCAGTTATGATGGCTGGAGAGCCTAGCGGATGCATAAGCTTAATAAACTTGAAAGGTGCCTTTGTTGACAGTAGTACCATAAAGCTTAGTGTTATACCTTTTGAGACAGTATATCCTGTTCTGTATACTGGAGGGTCTAATCTTAGTAATATGTGTACAGGCCCTGGTAAAGGTACTATGCCTGCTAAGGTAAAGGTAGGAGCAGCAGGGACAACGACAATTCTCACTGTTGACGAGGGAAAAACTATCCCTGCCATGAGCACATCTCGCCCAGAATTTGGAGGCTCTACTGCTGGTTGGGCAGCAGTCATGATTAAGAATGCTAGCAGATTTGGCTCAGTTATGCTGGCTGGAAAGAGTAGTGGGTGTCTACGTTTAATAGGAGGACAAGACTTGAGTGGTAGTACTGCGACGATTTGCGGCTTGATACCTCATCAGGCAATATACCCTATTCTGTATACTGGAGATTGGTGTACAGGCTCTGGTAAGGGTACTATTCCTGCTAAGATAGTGGTAGGAGCAGGGAGGACAACGACAATTCTCACAGTCAAGGACAACAAACTTGACCCTGGGGCAAATGGGGGAGTGGTGGTGGCAATGCTCACAGTCAAGGACAAATCTCGCTAAGACCTTGGGCGCCTGTCGGTGCCTTTCTGGGGACCTGCTCCCTCAAACGGGGCAGGTCCCCAGAAAGGTTTTTATGGCCTAGTAGAAAGAGAGATACTTTGGCTGATCGAGGTCAATCCAATAGCGCAACTTTTTAACCGGGGAACCTTCAATCTGGATTGCGTTTTCAAATTGACCACCATTGGACTCGATGATCTTCTTTGAAGCAATATTATCCTCATCGCAGGTGAGAAGGAGGCAAGTAAGGCCAAGCTCTTTTGCTTTCTGCAGGCCCAGGTGCAACAATTGCTTGCCATAGCCACGTCGGCGCTGTGAGGGTCTGATCTGATAGCCGATATGGCCACTAATGCGAATAAAAGTACCGTCTGGCCCACGACGTAGCGACAGGATGCCGATAAATTCGCTGTCGTTGACTAGCCAGAAAAGGCTCTGAGCAATACTATGGGGGGGAAGCTTTGCTGGGTCTTGTTGAGTTCTGAGGTGATATAGAAAGCTCTCGAAGTTACTGCTCACGACCTGCCAGTTGTACTGAAGCATCCTGCCCTCTTGGTGGAACTCACTCAACCCTGCCAGAAAGCTACTCTGGTATTTGATGTCTGGTTCGGTAAGGAAGATCATCATTTTTCTCTATGGGGTATTTCTTTAATGAAGAACTTGTTTACGACTGACGTTTTTACATTGACATATAGGCACTAACTAATATAGGAAACGTTCACTGAAAAGGTAGCGAAGCTCTGATCCCTCCTGATAATGCTTGGGAACTTTGTCCTATTCTCTTGTCTTTTCTTGTCAATTATGCTAGCATAATAATAGAGGTTATCGCAAGAGCCAATGACCTTACAGACTATGGTGAAAAGCCAAACGGGTGCGGCAGCAGAGGTTGTTCTGCATAGGTCCTATAGAACGTTAGCAGGAGGTCTGTAAGCGAGGTAAACATGTTCTAGCGATACAGATCAAGAGCACAAGTACTCCCAAACGCTGCTTGCAGGCAATGGGATAGAGGATGTGAATAAGACCGCAAGGTCTTTAGTAGTGCATCCTGAGAGGATAGTTGTTCCCCTCCGAACACCTACTCGTGGAACAGTTGTCCATTGATTAGGTAACTATCGGTTCTATTTAGGAATATTTCTGCTGGGTACAAATCTGGGGTACCAAGTCTTTGCATTGGTACCCCGATGCGTCATTCTCGCTTGACAAAGCAAACTTCCTATGGCCTCACATCGTCGTCCCTACGAATATCGACATCACCAGATTTTTCGATGCGTGGCTCTTCGCGGCGGACGGTACCACTGACGCGTTGTTCACTCTGGACCTCATGCTTCTTAACGCCAATCTCACCAGTCTCAACAGTCTGCTTGGTTACATTGACTTGCTCTTCGCTGACTGGAATGCGGATTGTTTCACCTTGGCCGATAGGAGTGTCCGCAGATTTTGCTTCGGATGCTGGTAAATGCTCTATCACAACTTCTTCACGTGAGACTGGCACATCGATATGCTGTTGTTCAGTTACAACCTCTTTATCGATTCTTACCTCACCCGTCTGCACTCTCTGTTTTTCCACATTTAGCTGCTCTTCGCGAAGTGGCACACGTGTCACTTCGCCTTCAGGAGTTCTATCTTGTGGGCGCGTAGATTGACCGTGCCGCATAGCTTCCTCTGAGCTTGTCGTTTGGGCGTGTTGACCATGAGCGGTGGAGTGCGTACCTCCTGGTCCCATGCCAGCGGTGGTACTACCGGGAGCCATACCAGCGGTTGTGCTGCCGGGGGCCCTGTCATGAGTGTGACCTCCACTACGCTGCAAAATGTTTTTGGCACTTTGCTCTTGACCAGGACTGCTAACTGCGACAATAGGATGACCAGCTTCACGCTCTCTGGCATAGTAGTTGGCGGCCTCTTCGGGTATTCCCATATCTCTTAGATTCTTAGCTATATCGCCTATTGAGGCTGTTTCTTCTCCCGTGATCCAACTTTTTAGGTTGTCAAAAAAGCCTCCTCCCTTCTGGCGGCTCGAATAGAGGATTTCATCGTTCTTGAATCCTGTATTCCTCAGATCATTGATGGCATTCTCTGCCGTTGCGTTGTCATCGAAGACTGCAACTATTAGTGAGTGTGCTCTTGACATAGTTTTTCTCCTCACGAAAACAACTTTAACGTCTCTCTTACCAAACTAGCCAGATACGGCGTCTCAACAATGATATGTTGGTTACTAGTGTGTATGTAACGCCTACAACACGAATGGATTTGGTAGAAAGTGACATTATTTAAACTATAAATCACACAGCAAGATTAGAAAACTATTAAAATTATAAACTGATAGATGTTCCTCTTTTTGCCTCAACAAAACTTTGGCACCCAAACGAAGCAAACCTCTAGATACTTTGGCTTCCCTCCATTTTATGTTAATTTTTTAATTTCAATTGGCAATATTTGCCATTGATTTGACAAACTTCTTTCTATGTGCTAATATATCCCATGGAGGCAATAAAAAATACCAATTCAAAACAAAATATTGCCATAGAGGATCTGAAGATCAGTGTGGCACTCCGCTGACATGGCAATGACAGCATGCCACCGGGGGAATCCTAGAGTAAAGGATCCTTTGAAGGGAGCAGGTGTGCATGTATCCATTAATAACGAGAGATCCGGTCAGTGGTGAGGAACTTATCGTGACACGTTTAGAATGTCCCTCCAGCGGCGTTGCCATTGAGGGAAGATTTGAGCCTGAGGGTGGATTGGACGTCTGACGAGAGAACAACTTGATTTTGTCGCGCTGTTGGTAAAGTATCGAGGCAATGTGCAAAGGCTGGCACAGGAGATGAATGTGGCCTATAACACGGCTCGTAGTCGGCTCGATGAAATTGTTGATGCGCTCGGTGGCCCTCTGGAGAATGGTGGTCGTACAGATCGCCGAATCATCCTGGATCGACTGGCAGCCAAGGAAATCAGCGTTGAAGAGGCGATGCAATTGTTGAAAAGTTAGCAAGAATACTTTCGACGGTACAAAATATGAAGGGAGCCATATATGCAACAAACTTTCCCTGCTGGAACAGGACAACGCATCTCCATTGCTAACGTTGCTGGGGATCTCAAGGTTCGTGGTTGGGATCAACAGGTAATCAGTATCACCTCTGACGGAGATATTGGTACATTGCAACCGGAAGGAGATATTGTAACAATCCATGATTGTGAGGACTCGCTTGAATTAGCCGTTCCTTACGAGCAGATCATTACAGCGAGAAATATTGATGGTGATATTTCCGCTGAAAATGTGCGACAAGTAGAATTGCAGGAAATAAGTGGTAATGTTTCCCTTAAGGCAATTACTGGTGAAGTGAGGCTTGGGCATATCGATGGTGATCTGGTTGTAGAGGATGTTCCACAGGTACATGCTCGTGGAAATATCAACGGGGAGGCGAGGTGCGAGCGAGTGGAGCGGCTGGAGTTAAATATCGTTGGTGGTGGACTGGAGTTGAAAGAAGGTGTTGAGGCAAATTTTAGCAACGTGGGTGGTGACGTGGATATCTCAAATACCATTACCGTGCGAGGTGGGCATGTTGGGGGGGACTGCCGAGTTCAAGGGAATAGGGATAGTGTCGTAGAGCTGAAAAATGTTGGTCAGGATTTGAATGTCAGTAGTGTGGCCAAATTGCAGGTACATCATGTTGGTAAGCACTGTCTGGTGCATGATAGTGAACATGCCGAATTAATGATTGGACATGTCGGTATTAACTTGGAGGTGGCTGGAGCATCTTCGTTGCGAGCACGTAATGTGGGTTGTGACTGTAGCCTGCGCGATATTCATGGTCAGGTTTCTGTGGATCATGTTGGGAGTGGAGTGACGGTGGTTGGGGTAGCGGGTAATCTTCAGATTGGAAATATTGGTGGAAATGCCGAATTGAAGGATATTCAGGGCCTACTCAGTGTGGGTTCTGTGGGTGGCAATATGTTTGTGGGGGCAAGCTTCCCATTGGAGAGTGTAATGCGTTTGCGGGCAGGTGGCAATGTTCATCTTGTCTTGCCCAGCAATGCTAACTTGACTATTCAGGCTATGGTTGGAGGTATCGTTCATGGTCAGGCTTCAGTGTCAGTGATGGGCAACCATGTTACACTAGTGTATGGGGATGGCTCGGCACGCCTAGAAGTCTGTGCTGGCGGCAATCTTGAACTCTATGGTGATCAGACGCCCAAGAGTACTTCGACCTACAGTGGGGGTTGGGAGAATTTCGTATATGATTGGCAGCAGCAATGGCAGGATATGGCACGTCAGTGGTATGATGCAAGTGCCGAATTTGCTGCAGGCTTTGGTGCTAGTTTTACAGATGGGCTGACACATGTTGTCGAGAAGCAGCAACGAAAGGCTGAAAAGTACAGGCAGAAAGCTGAAAGGCAAGCAAGACGTGCTAACGAACATGCTGCTCGTGTGAATATTCGGATTAACAATTCTGCGACCAGTAGTGCAGGAAAATCGACCATCGATCTTGAGCAAGAGTGCATGGCAATTTTGCGTATGGTTGCTGATGGCCGCATTACACCTGAGGAAGGTGATATGCTACTAGGGGCGCTCTGACAAAAAAGGGCTTGAGCCTGTTTCGCGATATCACCGATCCACTACGCCCCCAATCGAGCCGGGTCTACGACCCAACCGCTCTCTTAAGCGACTACGTCCGGGGTGTCAGAAGCTACGGGGCGGCTAGCCCCTGCGGAGTGTCACTTCACTGGATGAGAAACAAGATGACAGCACTCAGGATCAAGAGTACGCCAAATAAGGTGATAATCAGGCCTGCAATGCGCATTGTAGGATTACCGTTGGTACTAGTGGTATTTTGCTGTTGTAATCCGTATCCGATCTGGCTAGCCATGCTCGTAGGTAGATAAGTTCCGCTGGGCACGCCCCCAGGAGCATAGGTATTTCCAGGCATGTTGTAATTGGAGTAGCAGGCCTGCTGAGAGGGATAGGCGCCGCCACTAGGATACTGTGTCCCCATGGTCTGCGCGGGAGGATTGGCATGATAGATGGGTGATTCCATCATGCTTGTAGCATCTTGGGGTTTATAGCTACTGGTTGTAGTTCCTGACCTTAAGATAAGTGGCTGTTGAGGTGTACTCGACATGACTGTCCCTGCCTGGGAAAGGCTAGAAAGTGATTGCCCGGCAATGGTAGGGTTATTTGCCTGCGAAGCATCTTCAACATCTTTTGTCTCTTCAATAGTTGCACCACAGCGGGGGCAGCGTATAGTTCCTAGCGCAATTTGTAGCCCACATTGACCGCAGAAAATCATCACAACTCCTCATAAAATTTGGGTAATTTGAGAGTATGTTTCGTGGTTACCATTGTAACAGATAGATAATCCAAAAATCTAGTCCTGCCCTTGAGAATTTCTCACAAGGTCTATGAAACAATTGTGAACTTTAGCGGGGAGGGGGGGAGAGGAATAAAGAGTTCCTCTCCTGGTTTGGCTAAGATGTGACAATGATTATACCTTTTATGGAGGAGGAGTTACTTGCACCGTGATAAACAAAGGCCCCGGTTGTGGTAGGTATCCACTGAAAGGTCTGGTTTACTGCCAGGGAAGAGGTGGAGGTGAAGGCATTGTGATTACTGGCGATCGCAAAAGAAGTATCAGAAGTATTCGTCCATGTGATCGTTGTTCCTTTTGAAACCTCCACAATTGGGGGCTTAAAGTAATATTGCCCATTCTTGCCGACGATCTTTATATTGACGGGTGATGGTGGTTGCCCTGAGTCAATTGACACTCTCGCCGGGGAATTTTGTGTCGGCTGGGGGATATCTCCTGTTGGTTGGGTGTTCGGATTAATTGGATTAGTAATAATCGCAGCTGAGAACCACCTGTCTAGCTGTGATTTGTTAGTTTGACTAATAATCCAGACCAATGCTAGTAGTAGCGGAGTATTCGAGGTGTTAGCAATTGCTGTTTGAACCAGTACATCTTGCTCCAACTGATAGCCTTGACTAGGTGAGACGGACTGTCCTTTCAGTAGCAATGACTGAGCAAGGGTTGACACGCTGCAGTGATCTTGGAGGACTAATCTGGCATATATGCCATATGTATCGATATGTTGACCATTGTGATTTTGTAACAGCCGACTTATCCTTGTGAGGAGCATGGGGCCTATTGTAGGCCACATATCAGAGTATTGGAAGTCCTGAGGGTTAACATGACAGAAGACAGGCTGGTTAGCTGACGTGCTCTGGCTGGAGCACGCACTGGAATTAACCTGAGGGAAAGGACTAGAAGAAGTGTCACAGCTGGGAACGTGATCGTATGTCGAGTTGTAAGTCCACAAAGTGGGCAGAAACTGTGGATCATTTTGGAATAAGGTCAGCAAGTTCTGGTCTGTGGTTGGAATAGAGGCTTGAAAGTCCTGTTGGGTTTTAATAGCTGTTTCGGTTTGAGGATTGGTCAATAGACCAGCAGTAGCAAGATCATCCAGGGAAATCTGCTGTGGCCATTTGGAATAGTTATCTGGGATTGCCTCCTGCTTGAGAATTGATGAGAAAGCACTGCTTTGTTGGCTGCAAGCGTTAGTATCCGTGTCTGCATTAGGATCTGTTCCATCATGGTAGTAAAAGTAGCAGAATACGCTAAATGGGTCTTGCTGGTCCCATGCCGTCTGTGCATGTGTCCCTGAGGAAGGGCCAGTGACTGCTGTGATCACAGTGCAAAGGAGAAGCAGATTGACAACTCCTCCAAGCAGCAGCCTTTCTGCCGTTGTTAGAAAAAAAAGTTTTCATGTTACTCTCCTACTCCTTTTGTAGGGTAATGAGAAGGCATTGCCCTTCTGTTGCAAGATGGTCTGTCTTGCTCGCTAGGACGCACTTTAGCATCACGGGAAATGCATCCACTCTGTCATTCTGCTTTTAGCATAAACAGTAAAGAGCTTGTTTGCTAGGGGGAAAGAGGGACAAAATGTTCAAGGAAGTGTGAATCCATCAAAATTCCTGAACCAATCATGTCTGTGTCGGTCGGCTCGGATTTTGTGTGGGCTGTTGTGAACAGGGTAAAAATAGATGGTGCTAACGCAGCGGAAACAGGAGTAGTTCTTCGGAAACAAGGACCTGCTCAAAGACGCTGATAACTTCTGCATAGCTAATAATGCGGCCCGTTAAGGTATCTAATCCCACTGCTCGTTCTGGTAGCCCTGTACATAGGAGTGTCTGTTCTTCTGGTGTGTGTCCTAGTAGATATGCCAGCAGTGTTGTATCCCAGTGAAGCACAATTCCTGCCTGCAACAAGGAGCCAGTTCGGCGGCGAACCATATCAAAGCCGATGATCTTACGTTGTCCAACAACGACTTCGTAAGGGGAAAGCGAGCCATAGCAAGCTCGGTACATCAGCAACTCGTACGCACTCGACTCTGGTTGCTTGCGCAATGTGCGCTGGGCATGTGCTTCTGCAGGTAGCACGCTACGTGCTTGAATACCCAACTGGCGCAGTGCTATTACCCATGCCTCGCCGAACCAGCGATAGGATTTCGACAATGTCCGAGTGAATAAGCGGGTGTCCTGCTGGTAGGATCACATCCAGACTTAGCAAATGGGGTCCAACTAATACCGCTGTGCCACCAGCTCGTCGATGATAGATAGGTAGGGTTGGGGTCGCCAGGACGGCAGGATTTAGAATATTATATTTTTGAGACAATCCTAATACTAGTCCGGTGGGATCCGCCACTGACCAGTATAAGATAGGTCGATCATCTGTCTTGATGTTGTTCAAGAACCATTCGCTTTTCTCAATATGGTATTGCTGGTCTGCGACGGTAAGTGGATAGATGTGCCAGTTATTCATTAACATCGGGTTCAAAACTCTTCCATGTTTAACTTTCGGGAAAATTGGATTCGAAAACATTGCGAAACCATGAAATAAGTTGTAATGCATGGGGAGCATTTGCATTCAGATATTTTTTTGTGATAGCCTGCCCCTCGACATAAAGATAGTTTTTTCGTATTGTTTTGCTAAATAAACCGTGGCTCATAGTTAACGCACCTCAAGTTGTTCATGAGTAGCAGTTGCTAAATCATCTTCATCATATAACTCAGCGATTATTTCATCTTTCTTGCTTTGTAGGCGGATGAGTACTCCCTCTTTCTGGGCAGCCATTTGAAAGGCTGTAATACAATCCAAACTGTGAGTTGTAGCAAATACCTGCACATTCAGACGTTGAGCTAACTGGCAGATTAAATGCCATATATCTGGTTGCACAGAATAGTGAAGTCCATTTTCTATTTCATCTATTAACAAAATTCCGTCCTTTGCATTGACTAATGCCAGAGCAAGGCCAAAGATACGCTGCATGCCATCACCTAAACTACGTAAAGCAATTGGTTTCTCGATTCCTGCAACTTTTATAATTGGTATCACTTCGCGCTGCTCTCTATAGGTGAAAGCTTTTAGAGTCCGATCTCTTGATTCAAGACTTCCTACCACACTCAGGCGTTCAATACCGGGCGCTATAATGCGCATAGCTTCAATGACATCTTTTTCCAAATCTGTAAGTGCAATTCTGTCCCAAAGTACTCCTGTGATCTCGCGGTCTAATCCGTTAGGAGCAGTTGCAATACAATTGGCCTTTATCTCAAATTCATCAGGATGCGACTCTAACCTTGATATGAGAGAATAGGATTTTGAAGTTTTTCCTGTTTGAATAGTAAAACGAGGAATGGAATTATCAACTATGTCATACTCTTCAGGTTGCAGCAATTGCAATTTTGAAATTCCTTCTTCATCATCCCGAAGTCTTATATACCATCCGATGGAAATTGATAGCAAATCATCTGGTGAATTAATAGGACCGATGATAATAGGTTTCGTGGATTGGTCAATTTCTTTTCGCCCAAAAAATAAATACTTGAGGTCTAAGAGCATGTTTTCAGGTTTTGAACTTTCCCTGCGCAATCGACTATATTGCTTACTTTCGTCACGAGCCTGCAAAAATTTCCATATAAGGGCTGGGTCTCCATTATGTGCATATAGTTCTAGAGCCTCTAACAGGCTAGACTTTCCAATGTTATTTTTTCCCACAATTAAATTGACGCGTCTTAGCCGTTCAATTTGCAGGTGTTTAAAGCCACGAAAATTGTGAATCTCTAAAGAATTCAAGAAGAGATTTCCCATAGCGTACCCACTTCTCTCATTGTGTTACTGGTCGTAATAACCCACTACAATTTTTGAGTTATTATATCATGCTGTTGCTAGACTGAGTATATACACGAAGAAGACTTCTAGAGGGTGATGGAGGGTTCATCTAGTAAACAAGGTCGTGATATCATGCCAACATTTGCTTGTTTTTCGACAACTTTTTCCCCACCTATAGACGATGAAAGACTAGACTAAACCTCTAAAATAGAGTATTATATTACCTGCATTGCTCTGTTTGAATCTACAAATGCTTTCTAAGCTGCTTTGCACAGCAGAGGTTACAATTAGCTTTGCAATATAAACTCTCTTTCAAGGGATTTCTCGTGGATAAAGGTGGAATGTGGAATAGTATAGTCCATTATTTGGCTAGTGTAATATATAAGTTGAGAGATTTAAGGGATGGAGCTAGAGAAGTCTATTTGGAATATACTCAGTCCCGAAGGGCGGCTAAAAAATCAGTGGTCTAAGGCACTAGCAGAGACTGATCCAGATATGCGCCTTAATGGATTACGAGTCGTGCTACACAGCTTGCTAGATACACCTTCTGCATTTATCCATTTATGGATATCTTTTTGGATACATTTCTTGATTCCAATTTTATTGGCAGATTAACTAGTAATGATCTTATGACTCTTGAAGAGATGGGGCGTATTGTATCGACTGGTATTAGTGCAACAGTACGAATTCATCCGGAGCATGTGTGGTTCCGTGTACTCTATGCATATGATATGCGGAAGGAAGAACGTCTAGCACGTAATATCCTAGCACGTATATATTATGAAGCATCTGCAACTTGGGAAGGGAAAACGCGTAGCGCTCGTGAGCTTGCCTGTAGGGGAGCATTGGGTGATGATTATATACCTATCTATCTCGACTATCTACACCGTACCGCAGATCCAGCAGCGGAAGTGCAGATACTTACCTTATTAAGGACCGCTTGTCAGGCTGATTTTGATACTGACCAAGTACGTCTTAAGCGTGCCAAAGAAATATCATACCAATTAACAACTGGTGGAGCTTGGTCCCTTGTTTATGGAGTATGGACTGTTCAAGGAATTTATGCACTCCAAGTTGAGCAATCCCCATCAGATGCATCTCAGTACTTCGCACGGGCATTCGAGATGGATCGTCGGGATAAAACAGCTGTCATTGGTTTAATTACCTCTTGGATATTTCTTGGAAGTTATGGCTACATCACAGAATTTACGCAACAGCCACAAAATGCTGAGTATGCATATGACCCAATAATTGCAGGTTTGGTGAGGTTAGGTATGGTTTTACAGTGGCTTGACAGTCGCCATATGCCAGAGCCACTTCCTGCTGATGTACATATTATCGAACAAATCAAGAATTTAGGGGTGAGTAAGTATGTGGGGGATCTGATAGATGCTACGTTGGGTAGGATCTACCTATTGACAGGGGATGCTCAGCGTGCGGCAGAGGCCCTTCGTCCCCTTGTTGGTATAAATCATAAACAACCTAGGTGGAGCTATTATGCCGCTTGGGCGGAGATGCTGGTTGAAAGAGGGGATGGTGTGGTTTCTTGCTTTAATAGTGTATTCCAGTGGGCGGGTAGATGGACAGTAGCTTGCATTTTTCTAGACACAGATCAAATATTGGCGGAACGAAACGGTGCCTACTCGCTGTTGAATGATAATGCCCGAGAAGTTTTAAAGCCATCTTATCTACGTATTATTGATGCTCGTCTCGCTCTTGCACAGGCAAGACAACCACTAGAAGTGAAGTGGCAAGAAGGTGGTGGACTGTTAGAAGAAGACATGGAGGCTCTACGTACGGCTTTAGGTGCTGCCTTTTACACACGAAATATAGCAGAAGTTCAGAGGATGCTAGCGCATCCGCTTTTTATACGTCTGCCACTTGCCGATCAGTTACTCTGGAGGGGTTTGTTGGCATTCTACACGGACAAGCAAGTGCATGGACTCGCACTCTTAGAGAAAGCTGTCACCAATTTCGCTTATCATCGTGCTGCTATGGTGCTTGCAGTCTATTGGCTAAAGCAGAGCAAACTCGCCGAGGCTAAACGATATATAGAGATCGCTGCCAGTGGGCGTGCAGGGGGAGCTATTGGATTGCTGCATGTCTATATTCAAGTATGTGAAGCAAAACTAGACGAGGCTATTGAGCAGCTTGAGAGACTCGCTTCCAAAGGTACAGTGAAGGCTCACTATATGCTAAGTAACCTGCTCTTACAGAAAGCTGCACAGCCGTTACTTTTTAATCAAACAGATTATAGTAGACCCTATCGTAAGCAAGCTGCTACAGTATTAAGTAGAGCATTGCACAATGGAAGAGAGCCGCTTCCCCTTGATGCAGAAGCTCTTTTGCATTGTGCAGAGTTTGTTGCCTTCCCTCAACAGAGAGCGAAGCTTCAAAAAACACTTCGCAATGTTTTAGATCAGTTAGATAGCTCTCAACGGCAACCCTGGATTAAGTGGAATACTCTACTGGCTCAGATATGGTATGGTAGTTCTACGGAAGTAGTAGATTCCGATGAAGATATATATATGATGATAGATTTGATGGATGGTATGGGAGATGCGACTGTGGAAGTGTTTGCTCAAGCACTAGCAAATGTTTCTCGAAGAGTGAAGCAGCGAGAAGATGCTGATAAGTTAGTGAATATGTTGGCACGCCTCTGTAGGCAGAGTGGACTTCAGAAGGTTAAGCAAACTTGCCAACTGGGAATCACAATAGCATTGAATGAAGTTTATAAGAAGAGTGATATTCAACAACGTGATCAGATGCAACAAGTTCTTATGCATTACGCATATAGCGATCCAACTAATGCCTCCCTATCATTGCTACTTGCCTCTGTTAACCTAGAGAATGCTGCGCAGAATGCTGCCGTGACAGCTTTGCGTGATGCTCGTCCACAAGATGAACATCTTCAATATCTATATTCATGTTTGGTTGACCTACTTGAACATGATGTATTGCCTCCTGAGATGTTACCTGAAGCTGGTCAGAACGCACCAATAAAACTGAGACAAGCATATGATGTCCTATATATTGCTTTTGCGTGTGGATCGGGTAAGTGGGATCGATATTATGAGAAGCTAGACACACTACTACAAACGGAAGAGATTGCATCACTCCTTGATATTGGGAAGATCTTCCTCTCTTTATGTGCCTATCTGAAAAAGAGTGGGACGATTCCACCGTTAGTAGTGGAAACCCTACATAAACTGGTGCAGGCTCCTCTAGATAGTAAACAGGCTGCTAACTTGGCATGTTGTGCGGCTGCGATTGACCAGTTCGAGCTTGCTTGCCACCTTTGGGAACAATCGTTAGCTAGCGAGGATACTCCTGATAATCCTGCATGCCAAGAGTATGTAAGGTTTTTATGTCACTTGGCCACCAAGGAGTATCGGGAAGGCAATCACCAGCAAGCAATACGTAGATTACGGCAGGCTGCACGATGGCAACAGGAAAGGGGGGAGCTATGACCTCACAATTGTCTGAGATAGCACGTAAGCTAGAATTGCAGCTTGCAACTGAGCGTTTGCTTTTATACCTTTTTCCTGATTTTGACAAGGCAAAAAAGCAGCCTGGAAGATACCGATTTTTTGGGCATATCATCGAAAAACATCCCCAACTACTCCAGGCTTTGCTTGATAACAAGCCCAAATTTATTCAAAAAGCGTGGGCGTTAGTTCTTAAAGCTCGCCAGTCTGATGTGCATTTTCTGCATGCTCTTGGCATTGTTTACTGGGAAGCTGCACAAATAAATCTCGCAAAGCAAGTGCCAGCAGAACGTGATTGGGTTGTTGGTACTGTATTACTTGTCCTGCTATTAGGTACAAAAGAGTTTTGGGACTATTTTGCTCAGAATAGATGGACGACGGAGCAAGGGGAACGGCGTTCACTCACTCTGCAGGAACAAAGAGGCCTAATGCAGACTGTGTTAAAAGACATTCTTATGGCACATAGTGTCTGTGGAAGCCAAAATGTCGCGGCAGGGCGTTATAACTTGGCACAGATCCATATCCATTGCCTTGACATGTGCAGGACGAAAGGCCAGAAGCTGCGTTCGTCACTAGAAACATATGGTATATCCTATGCTCTATCTGATGATCAAGATAAAATTGATTGGATTGCTGGAGAGGCTAACAAAGTACTTGATGAGTGGTGTGTTACTCTGCAAAGTCAAGCAATAAAAGAGATGAATAATGCAGAAATAATTAAAACATTACCCGAAGGTATTCGCAAAAACTATGAGGGAGGACTACGCACTCTAGAGCCTTTTATTGCCTTAAATATTCCAATAGCTCGTATACTCACTTTGGCTCTTGATTGGTATAATGACTGGAGTGACGATCTCGATGTCTTAGAAAAGGCTGATGAGCTTAAAAAGCTGGTGGAGTCTGCGCATCCGGTAGCTGATCAGTTGATACCTCTATGTAGCAAGGAACGAGCATATACTCAGGAAAATAAAGTTATTTCGCAGCATTATCTCTATAGGGGATATGTTCTTGATGACCCTGAGCTATCTAAGCAGGCCTATGAAGAGTCTCTTGCCTGGAATCCAGCAAATATAGGCGCTGAGCGCTTATTAGAGAGAGTTTCTTCCTATTTGTTGTATATCTGGCCTATTATTGAATACAAGAACAAAAAAGAGTTTGATAAGGCATACGAGACTCTGGATGTAGCTGAGTCGAAAATCAGAGACAAAAATGTAGTCCGAGAGCTACGTTCAGAAGTCTGTTTTCAACATGGCGTTGCCCTTGCTGACGAAGGGAAATATCGCGAAGCATTGGCCCTTGCAAAAAAATCCTATCAGCTTGATCCAGATGAAGCATCTGAGCAATTCGTAGAAGCAATGGAAAAGATGGCCCCAGAAGAAGACAATATCAGGCTTATTGAACAAGCTAAAGAAGCTCTGAGGCAAGGTCAATATAACCAAGTAATACAATACACATCAGGTGTCCCCAAAAGTTCTCAGTCTTTCTATGAAGCATCCAATCTACAAGCAATGGCATACTTGCAGCGTGGTATTGCAATTATTAACTATGGCGATCTGGCGAGAGGTGAGGCAGATATAGAATATGCGTTGATGATATGCTCTGATATGGAAATGCAAAAGGATATAAAAAAGCAATTATCGGTCTTCTATTTGCAATATGGCGTTGCCCTTGCCGAGGAAGGGAAATATCACGAAGCGCTGGCCCTTGGAAAAGAGTCCTATCAGTTTGATCCAAATGAGGCATCTGAGCAATTCGTAGAAGCTATGGAAGAGATGGTACTGGAAGAAGACAATATCAGGCTTATCGAACAAGCTAAGAAGGTTTTAGAGCAGGGCCAATATGATCAAGCTATACATTATATGACAAGCGTTTCCGAAAATTCTTGGTATTTTGATTATGCATGCAATTTACAAGCGATGGCCTATTTTCAGCGTGGCGTATCTCTTGCTCTTGAGGGCAATTTCGTGAATAGTAACGAGGGCAATTTCGTGAGAGGTGAGGGGGATATAAGGTATGCATTGAAGTTATGCGATGATGCAGATATACAAAAGGGGATGAAAGAACAATTATCAGCAATTCTTAATGATCATGCAAAAAGAGTTGTAGAGCCATTGGAGAACAGTCCTTCTTTATCAAACGATGAGTTTATCGTTCGTGTAAACATTGCTAGGAGGCTGCTTGAAGAAGCTATCAAATGTGATTCTAGCAATGTCACAAGCAGAGAAAATTTAAAGGTGTTGAATGATTTATTCAGTAGATAGGAGAGATAGCAATAATGACTGTAATAGATAATTCTAATCCATTTTCAGTTCTTGAGCTTCCAACAGATGCAACCCGTGCTGATATTGTCGCACGTGGGGAGGAACTCTACGACACGGCCGAAACAGAAGAGGAGAGGCTTTTATGTCGATGGGCAAAAGAACAGTTAATCACAAGGCCGCAGACCCGCTTGGAATATGAGTTTTTTGAACTTCCTGAGACAGAATATGAAGATCCAATATGGGATAGGTTTACGAGAGTATATGGCAAAAAACCTGTAGATCTTAATGCATTACTTAATGAAGCAAATTCCTCCGGGATAGAAGCCGTTGATATGGCTGCATTGCTTCGTGTATTCCTGGATAACCTATTCTCACTAGCTGATGCCGATATTGCTGTTGCTATTGATGGATCTCCATTTATACCAATAAACAAATTACCTTTGGAGGTATGCGATGTCATCTTTGGATAGTTCTCCCGATTTCCCAGACTGGAAAGCTTTTAGAAAGCGGGAGGAAGTCTTTCTGGATACTGAGTTACTTACTCCGGCTGCTGAAATAGCTTCTATTATGGGTAAGTATCAAGCCGCTCGCCAGCAAGCACAACAGGTTGCTGAAGAAGAGCGTCAACAATTGTTTGATTTGCTTGCCCGACAAGCAGTGCTAGTAACGCATTTTGGCTTTATGCTTGAACGCTATGAAGCTGCCTTTTCTCAGCAACAGCCACCGGGAGTATCAATTTTGTCGAAGGCCTATCGATCTTTGCGGATTGTAAAAGCTCAAATGCTGGAAGCTTTGCAAAGTAAGGGGCTTGAAATTGAGGTCCCTATCGGAAAGTTGTATGACCAAGTAGACGAAGTAGTAAATATCGAGGGCTGGCGTCATCACAAGGACTATACATCCGAATTGGTTGTAGAGGTTATAGAGCCAATTGTACGTTACAAGGGAGAATTAATACAGCGTGGGCGTGTGCTAATGGGGGCCCCCTTTGAAGAGGATACAAAATTGGCAGACTCTTCTGAGATAGAAAATGAAGTACATGAAAGGGATATATAATGGTTAAATACGCGATAAGTAAAGCTGTTGGTATTGATCTAGGCACAACTAATAGTGTCGTCGCCATCATGAAACCAACTGATACAGAGATAGTCGTTCATAGTGAGCCTCATACAAGGCGAGAGACAACCCCTAGTTGCGTCTGGAAAGATCCAAAAAATGGGCAGATTGTCGTTGGACGCAAGGCATTTTCGCGCATAGGAAGAAAGCCAGTGCCCATTAGATCTATTAAACGCTCAATGGGCAAACAGATCAAGGTGGAATTGACGGACGAAGAAGTCACGCCAGAGCAAATATCTGCCACTATTTTGAGTGAAATGAAACGGCAGATCGAAGAGGATGTAGCGCATTTCGCTACAAATGCATCGGAATGGATAGTAGATCGTGCAATCGTTACTGTACCAGCATATTTTGATCAGCCCCAAATTGAAGCAACGCGTAAGGCGGCAGAGATGGCCGGATTGCAGGTCTTGGAGTTACTCCATGAACCTACAGCGGCAGCATGCTACCATTGCTGGCAGGAAAGTATTCAAAATGGAGTTTTCATGGTCTATGACTTTGGAGGAGGAACTTTTGATGTATCTATCTTGCGCTGTACCGAAGGGACTTTTGAGGTATTGGGGATCAGTGGTAACAACTTGTTGGGGGGAGATGATATTGATAGAGTATTAGCAGAGGAACTGCAAAGTCGTCTTCTGCGCCAGGACTATGCTCTGAATCTTGATATTAAAAACGATCCTGAGGATCGCCTGCGTTTTGATAAGCTGAAATTACTGGCAGAGGAAACCAAGAAAGCTCTCTCAACGCACGATGAGTTTGTTCTGCGTAACACTATAACATTGCAGGATAAGGATGGTGATGGGGTCGAATTCGAGATGCCATTTGAACGCCATGAACTAGAGAAACTCATACGACCTATTGTAGAACGCACAATTCCGTACTGTTATCAGGCACTTGAGCTTGCCCAAACAAAGGCTGATATCACATTGGCAGATGTTGATGCCCTTATTCTTGCTGGTGGCACAACGCATATTCCTCTAGTACGAGAAATCGTTCGTAATACCTTCTGTGCTAATCCTGGTGCACAAGGAATGCGAGCAAAGTGTAGTGAGCCCGTATATAAAAAGGTTGATACGGTTGTTGCATTAGGTGCTGCTATTCGTGCTGCTGCTATAGGCGGACTCACAATTTACAATCCTGAACGTACTGTACGTGTATTCTTCCGGGGTATTGGTGCAACAGCAAGCAAACAAACCCATATTGGTGGACAGGTGGAGGCTCTCAAACCTGATATTGATCTGACAGATGGGCATATTCGGTTGACTATTGCAGAACTCGGTTTTGAAGACGAGCAGCCACTTAAGAGCACTGGTGCCTTTGGTTTCACCCGTATTCAACTCCAACCCTCGGCTGAGAATTTGCTGACCTTTGACATTTTTGATCGTAATGGGAAAAAAGTCGCGACTGTAGGTCGTCCCATCAGTCAGAATAAAGAGGCATTGCGCCCTACTGGTGGCTCAACAGGAACCGCTTACTGTTCTAAAGCTTACTTCCTGGATGTCAGCATAGCTGGGGAAGTCTCGCGTAAAAACCTTATTTCTCAGGGGGAGCAACTGCCGATAAAGGGAACCTTCCACTTTATTCATCCAGGCAATACAGCTCTTCTCAGGTTTCCCCTCTACCAAAATAAGAAAAAAATTCAAGAGATCAAGATTTCTGTACCACCAAGGTTATCAAAAGGTACTCCCATCGAATTCCTTATCGAAGTGGATGAGTTGTCTCGTATTAAGGTAAGTGGAACGATTGGTGATAAAGAAGATATTAATAAAGAAAATAGCAATAATACGTCATTTACAGCAGAATTGGTGCTCCCCCCTGAGCGGGCGATACCAACAGAAGAGGAAGCGCAAGTTCTCGAGCAGGGTTTTCGGAAGCTGCTGGTTGATCTCCCTTCTGAGAAGAGAGGCATTGTCGAAGCGCAGTACAAGCAGGCCAGAAGTAGTTACGAAGATGCGCTCAGGCGTGAAGATGTGGATCACGCGGTTCATGACTTCGAAGAAATGGAGGAACTGGTTGCTGGGTATACCGATGAAGAGGGTTCGTTGCAGCCACCCAAAGAGGTCTTCGACAAGCTGGTCAAGGAATGCCAAAGTCTACAGGCGATAGCCTCCCAGATAGATCAATCACATAAGGTACGTGAACTAGCAAAAGCCATCGATATACAGCGTATAGAGGGAGAGCAGGCATTTGCAAATAATAATCGTGTAGCTTATGCAGACGCGATTGTAAAATTAAATGCTATCAATAACCATCTAGGTATGCTGTTACATCAAATTGTCGACTCTCAGGATACTCGATCAGAAGAAGAAAAGATTGCTGACTTCGTTAAGTTTGCTCTCAAAGAGGCTGACGATGTCTATCAACTTGCTCTAGCCGAGAAACGTTCAGACTTTCAAAGTGAAATTGTGCTTATCAAAAGTCAATTACGTGCATCTTCTCAAAATATTCAAGGGAATGCATACTTAGCATGGCAGAGGGTATCTCAAGCGTGCACACGCCTTGAGCAAATCAGAAATGTACTGATCGGGAGTCTAGGACAATCACAAGATGGGAAATTAGTTGAAGATAACTGTTAGACATAATATAGGCGGCCTCTCAAAGTCGCCTATAGATTACTTGGAGGAGATTCTGTATGAGGATCAGTTGCCCAGAAAGTACTTGTCGTGCAGACAATGATGTAAGCGCAGAGTTTTGTGTGCATTGCCAAACACCCCTAAGAGCATATATAAAACTCCTTATTCACCCGTCACGCCTTTTTAACCAGGGACTTGACAGAGTATATGCAGGGGAGTTCAAGCAAGCTCGTGATCTATTTGCTGCGGTGGTCTATTGGGGCCCTATGGATCTAGAGGCTCGCAATGCTTTGGCAGCAGCGTGTTTTAGCCTTGGTGACCTGACTGATGCATATCAACAGTGGGAATTCGTGTTCAAAAATTCACCAATTAATACATCAGCACATACTTTGGCAATGCAGGGCTTGGAACGAGTGAGAGATGTTCAGCAGTCACAAGCACAAATTAATCAAAAGCAAAAATTTAAAAAACAACTAGTAACTCCCCTTCCAAGTCGGTATATTAGAAAGAAATCATGTAAAAAGAGAAAGAAGCGTTAATAGACATTATAGCCTGACTTGATGATGCTTGCCAAATATAGATAACTTTGTCTATACCACGAGTGAGCAATGCGTGTACTCTCACAGGTGACTGTGCTATGTTACGCACTTCCTGTAAATGAGCATGTTAAAAAACCCTTATTAGATGGGGAAGGAAGATAAACAGCCCGATAATGATGGACAAGATGGCATTTACCAATACTGCGCCAGCGGCAACATCTTTAGCAATTTTTGCGAGGGGATGATATTCTGGTGAAGCAAGGTCAACGCACAGCTCAGCAACGGTGTTGAGCATTTCTGTGGTAAATACGCCTGTGATAGCTATAAAAACAAGGGCGAATTCTACGGCTGAAATATGCAATACTACACCCATAGTGATGGCTAGGATAGCGATGAGAATGTGGATTTGTGCATGGCGTTGAGTACAGAGAGCATACCAGAGCCCCTGAAATGCATAACCGAAGCCTGCAATAAATTTTGCCCACCTAGTTTTTTGTGAATGCCGGGGGGGCAATAGTGAGTAGCTCATCACTATATCTGGTATCCTAGCGTTTGGAGGACTATTTCCTGGATATGTACCATAGTTTGATATCCTGCCTCAGTATAGTCATCATAGCCGACGAGGTGTAGCAGTCCGTGTGAGAGCAGATACAGAAGTTCAACTAATGGACCATGGTTTGCTTCTGCTGCCTGACGTGTAATTGTCGGCCAGGACATGATAATATCACCTAGATTTGTGATCATGCCCGGTGGAGTAATGAATCCCTGGGGTAGTTGCTCTATCGTGGCAGATGCGTTTTCTGTGGGTTGGGCTACCCAGAGCAGATCGGCTGGAGCGGTGACCAGGGGGTGCTGAAGCAAAGGGAAAGAAAGAACATCAGTTGGTTTGTCCTGACCGCGATATTGCTTATTCACATCGTGTATGCCATCATCATCGGTAATGAGTAATGTAAACATAACTTGCTGTGTGATACCAGCAGCTTGTAATGTCTTTAACGCAACGCTATCCAGCTCAACAGAGGATAGCTGCTGTTCGATTAGCGTATTTTGCTGGTCATCACCAACATTCACATACAATTCTATAATAGGATGTTCTTGCATAAATTGCAGGCCTCAACGTCACAGCATGAATTCCACCGAGAAGAGACAAGCAAGCCCTGTGAATGATCAGAGCGGGTATATAGCTTCCCTCTGAGTTGCTGCTTGGTTCCTTACATGGCTCTTACACGGTGGAACCATGTTACCTCTTGTTGGTGATTTTGCGCTGACGTGCTGCCTCTTTTCTCTTTCGTTTTACGCTTGGCTTCTCGTAATGCTCGCGCCGACGGGCCTCAGAGAGAATACCATCTTGCTGAATTTTACGATTGAAGCGCTTTAATGCAGTTTCAAATAATTCATTTTCGGTAATTATGACTGCCGACACCAAATTCTCCCCCTCTCATCGAAAACCCTTTCTGGATACCCATCCCCTTCTAGGGGATTGGGAGGAAAGAAAGGCACCGCAGGTGGCAGTGCCTCCTTTTTGTAAACTGCTCTTTCGAGCCCCTGGTTCCCCAGGTGATGTTCGCCTCGACAATGTTATCGGTCCGGTACTTTCCAGTGAGCACTGACTTAACCCTTGTACATCTGTTTAACCCACTGGTTCTAGAGCAGCACGCTGGCGTCGCACGTGCAGGTAGGAACTTGAACACTCACCGATAACGTAGCCCCATCAGTCTTTCGACTGGTGGCTGAGTCTGGTCAGGTGAGCTTGGTGAGTGCTACCTCACAAGCCCATCCCCGCACGACGGGGATTGGGTTCCTGACACTTTAATTGGCCTGTCTAAGTTTTGAAATGATAGCATACTCTGAAATGATGTGTCAAGATGATTTGATGGCTACCCCCAATACCTCTTCTGTTGATTCTTTCCAGTATATCCTTCCCAGGCTAATGAGCAGGACGAGCTGTAACGCAAAAAGACTGGTCATAGCGTGGACATATAAATTATCCACCAAATTGTGTACACAGACAGAGAGTAAGGCAGCAAGCAAACCGATTGCGAGTGCTCTGTCATTGCCGAGTGTGGCAAGGCACCTGCTCGCGTTAGAGGATGCTACCATCTTCGTGATCCCCTGTGATTTCAGTTTCTGTGTCTTGAGTTGTTGATAGCGCTTGTTAATTGCTTGATAGGCGTGGTAGCCAGCAACAAAGACCGTTAGTAAGAACAATATAAAGGTAGTCAGGCCGAGTAGCCCGGCTTCGGCAGCTATATTGATGTAATAGTCGTGTGCGTGCCCTAACGGGACCACAAAGATGCCTAGATGATATGCAGAGTAGGCGTCTTGGTAATTTCCGATCCCAACACCGAGGAGAGGATAGTCTTGGAACATATGGATACCAGCGATCCAGTGTGCTACACGTTCGGAGTTTGCATAGTTATCTGGAGAGGGATTGGTAAATGAAATGTTAATCACCCCAATTTTTGTCAAAATGGGATCAATAGCACTTGAAGGGATTTTACCTGCTATATAGGCTCCAATTATACACAACACTCCAATGAATGCAGCATAGAGTACTCCTCGTAGGCGAGGAAAGCCTACAGCAAGGATGAAAATCACTGCAGCTCCGAGCGCCATCCAGCCGCCTTTAGATTGGGAGTAGTATTCGACACCTGCTAATGGAATGGCGGTGCAGGCTGATAAGATGCGTGTAGGCCAGTTACTCCCGAGGAGTATGAGTGCAATAGCGAGTGCTAGCGTGATATTAATATAGCCCGCGTAAGGATTAGGTTGCCCAAATGTGCCGTAGATGCGTAGACTTGCGTCGCGGACAAATGAGGCAGGTCCGAGGTTTAGGAAAGCCTGAGCATAGCCCAGAATGGCTTGCGAGATCCCGGCTAGGCAGACGATGACCACAACTGTCCAGATTTGCTGCCGTGTTCGAAGATATATTGTTCCCAGTGTGAGAACCACAAGCACTTCAGTCCATTTGGCAATCTCTTTCGCGCTGTCTGTTAAACTAAGTGTGACTGTCATTGAGATAATGATCGTCACTAGGAAAGCAATCACGCTGAGTATGAGATACCATGGCACAGTTGTCTCTTCGTAGTCGAGTGCTTCAATGTAGATACCTCGACGTGCTGCAAGAGGGCGCAATGTATAGCTCATTAGCCAACTTGCAGCTAGCAAGGCAACAAGAATGTCAGCACTGGTGAGACTGCCAGTAATTGTATCCACAGCTCCCCAGGGAATAGCAAGAGGAAGCAAGTAGAGTACCACACGTGGACGTACCAGGGTCCAGATGGTGACGATGAGATAGAGTGGGATACGAATATTCCAGTATTGGTCAGCAGGAATGCCTAGCAGACATGCAAGAGTTACGAATGCTCCCAGTAGGCCAATCATATTGGCTGTTGTAAGTCGCTCTCTGGCCCTGTCTGCTGCGCATTTGTACCATGGACTGTGAACTCTGTGCTGTATTTGATCTAATGTAGGGTTGTAGCTAATCATCAATCAATTTCCTGCCAATGGCAAGCAACCTGATGGTCCAATTGCTAGGGAACCATCGAAAGTAGTCTGATGCGTTGAGCAAACCAGGCAATTGTTCGGCGCAATCCTTCTTCCATACTGACCTTGCGTTGCCATCCAAGAATTCTGTTCTGCCCTACTAGGGTCAGGTCGGCGACGCTCTGGGTCGTCAATACGACTAGGCTCGAAAATGATGGTGGACGAAGAGTTGCAGAGGCGAATGATCATCTGGGCGTATTCGAGGACAGTATACTCCTCAGTGCTTCCCAAATTGAATACTTCTCCGGTCGTATGGGGGCGAAACAGAGCTAGCAATAGACCTTCAACAAGGTCTTCGACATAGGTGATGCTGCGGGTCTTTGTTCCATCACCGAAGATTGTAAGTGGCTTGTTCTTGAGCGCCTGCGTGATGAAATTGGGGATCATGCGTCCGTCATCAATCTGACTATTGGGGCCATAAGTATTGAAGATGCGGACGATACGTACATCAGTTTGGTACTGACGATAATATTCCATCGTCAATGTCTCTGCAAGGCGCTTACTTTCATCGTAACAGGCACGAGGCCCAATGGGATTCACATTTCCCCAATAGTCTTCTTGCTGAGGATGCTCTAATGGATCACCATAGATTTCTGAAGTTGAGGAAACGAGGAACTTTGCCTTCTGCTTTTTGGCTTGTTCTAACATCTGGTAGGTGCCCTGACTATTGACTAGGATAGTCTCGATGGGGTGCTGCATGTAGCCTACGGGACTAGCTGGACTTGCCAGATGGAAAATAGCGTCAGCTTGAAAGTGAAATGGCTGAGTTACATCATGTTCTAAGAAAGAAAAATGTGGATGATTACGCATTGAGGCAATATTGTCTGTTGTGCCAGTGATGAGATTATCAACGCAAAGGACAGAATGGCCTTCGGCAAGTAAGCGAGCACAAAGATTGGAGCCAATAAAACCTGCTCCTCCGGTAACTAGTATTTTCAATGGAAAAAACCTCCAGATTTTGATAAGTATCTAGATCGATGCTTGTCTTTGTTTACCTTATTAGCTAGACGAATTGGCCTTGCGAAGGTAACTATTATAGCCCTAGTAGGTGCTTTGATCTCTTTTTTCTTACTTGAGGCCGTGTCTCTGTATCTTAAGAGCAAGAGTATGTCTGGATTTCATTGTACCTGTGTGGCAGGAATTTGGACTACACCTACCAGTTTTGTGCAAGAGTGCCCCTGGCTTTAGACATGGGGGTGAATTGCCCCCTAGATGCATGGGCGAGGGGGAAGACTAGTGGCGGCTTAAGCCAGCTAGACTTGTGCGAGAGCACTCTTCTATCCCTTGCGGGAAGCCGTTTTTGTGGAGGAACGGCTAAACCTCATCTGCTTTTGCAGTTGATGTGTGCCTCGACAATGTTATCGACCCGGTACTTTCTGATGGGCACTGGCTTAACCCTTGTACACCTGTTTAACCCATCAGTTCTAGAGCTGCACGCTGGCAACGCACGTGCAGGTAGGAACTTGAACTCTCATCGATAACGTAGCCCGATGACCTTGCGGTCCTGGCTGAGTCTGGTCAGGTGAGCTTGTGAAACAACGTTAGTGCTGCTCACAAGCCTCTGGCTTTCGCCATGGGGTTCCTGACTCCCGCTCGAAAGGGTTTATCGGGGTGTAGCTTTGCCTCCCTATACAAGGATACGATTCTCGTCGCTGATATGTAACGTAGCCAGTCTTTAGGGTGGATTTTACAGACACTATTGTTTTTGGGTTTGCCTCCATTTCCAGCGTTGGTAGAGGACTTCATGACCCCAACTGAGAAAACCACAGGTAGTAAGACCGTGTACAATGATCACGGCAAGCAGCGATCGTGGACTTGGTTGTAGAAGATAGACCAAGCTAAAGACAATACCTGCCAGACCTACACCGCCTACGCTACGCCAACTCCATTTGCCCAATCGATGATAGAGCGTGTATGTTGCAGTACTAACCAACCAACCCCACCCAAGCCATCCAGTCCATTGGGTGATGGCTCCTAGCAGAAAACCACGGAAGAACAGTTCTTCTACTGGTCCGTTAATACAGAGGTAGTAGCATGCTTGCAAGAGATGATCAGAGGGTGTGGGACGATGAAATCTAGGTCCTACAATGTACATGCGATAGATAGCTGCAGAAGCTGCCATCACACTTCCGACGAGTAGACCGATAAGAATTTGTTGGGGGATATTTCCTGCTGTGAGTCCTAGAGAGGCAAGAGGCGGATGGAACATAGCAATGTAGAGAAATACTGCAACGGTCATGGGAACAATCCGCGTTAAAAAGTCGGGTCTCATCCAGCGCCATGAAGTGGCAACGGTTGAGTGTACCACTGGGGATGATTGACGTGTTGTCACTCTTCTACCTCTTTTGCGATATCTGAGTTATACCTTCGTCTACTTCTGGGCGAGAAAAATGGCCTGCTAGTAGATCGGCGTCGCTTTTAGCCAGCAAGCGCTTGTAGAAGGCAAGACCCTGTGCTCGTATCTCTTGATCTGCTGGATATTGATCAAGAAGTTCAAAGAGAGTATCTTCAGCCTTCGCGTACTGTCCGATATACTCATAATAGCGGAAGAGTTGCTTTTTGAGATTGTGTGGTAATTCGCAATCTTCGAGTTTAACTACTAGCTCTTCGACCTCTGTAGAGAAGAGTCTATGATCATCGATTGGCTCGTGTTGTAGAGCTGTCAGGAAAAGATGCAGGGATTTGATGTATCGGTAGTAGCTTTCATTGAGGTTTGTCTGGTCCTCATAGATTTGACCTTCAGCTTTGAGCATTATTGCGATCCACAGGCAAACATCGACATTTAAGATCCCAAGAGGAGAAAGTGCCTTTACTAGCAAATCTTCTGAGATAGCATTGATCGAGCGGGAAGTGAATCCGCTCATGCGAAGCAAGAGGTCGTCAATGTAGATGAGCGCCTCTTGATATTTTTCGCGTTTGCGCAGGCCGACAAGAATTGCCAACTCTCGGCCTAAGCGTTCGGCTAGACGTAGAATGTAATCTTTGTTAATCAAGGATAATTCCTAGCGGTTCACACTGACCTGCTGATTCTCAGCTGTGAAACGCCCTCCAACAAGGTCTCTTGGCTATGCCCTAGGCGGAATCGAGCTATCTTGGATGGTTTCTTGCGCTTTTCTCATCTTAAGGATTTCATCTATTGTCTTGATATGCAGATCAATCACTTTTTTAAAATCCTGCATTTGTTCCAGTAGATCTATTAGTTCATCAGGTTTATTAGGAGAGGATCTGTATATGGACAATTTGTACTTAAACAAACCCGCATCAAAAAGCTTCAAGTCTTCCTTGAGAGTTGAAACATCTTCCTTACGTTTTTGTAGGTCTCTTTCGGGAAGATCTGAATATTGACGTTTCAATTGCTCTTCGCCCTCCCTCAAAGAAGCTAATTGCTTTAATCGCGTTTTTTGAGTTTGCTCATATACTCGCTTCCAGATAAAACCATCCTTATAGTCCTTAGCCCGGTCTTCACAAAAAGAACGAATTATCTCAATATTTTTCTCAATTTCTTTCTTTTTACTTGTATTCTTACAAAATTTTATTGATTCGCTTAGTTCGTTAGTATTTTCTATTATCATTTTAGCTGGTTTTTCAAGCTTTTTCAGCTTTCCTACAATTGATTGCTTTTGATCGTATGTTAGTTCTTGACCATCTTTGGTTAGTATTTCGGGAAAACTTAGTGATTCTAAGTGACCTACAATCGTCTTTTCGGTATCATCTAATTGGCCAAACTTAAGTTCTAATAGGCTAAGCTTAACTTCTACCTCCCTATCTCCTAATGGTATCTTATCTATAATTTGTATTTTGTCCCTTTTCCCATTTATCTCCGAAATTCTGCACCAATTTGGCAATATTACGTTCCCTTTGTGAATTTAAATTACCAGACAGCAGCAGCCTATTAAATTTCGTAATCTGCTTTTCAAGTTCTTTTGATTCTGAACTGGAAGCATCGCCTGTATTTCTTGTTATCTCACTAGAATTATTATTTTTCATAGATAATTTGCATATCCTTGCTTAAGTTAAAAAATCGAGAGCATTTTCTAACGCGAAAGGCCCTCTCACCGCTGGTTGATGCTACAATTATATATAGTGAGAGAGCCTTTTGTCTAGAAGAAAAAGGGACATCTTGGTAGAGAGCAGAATCTTCGTTTCAAAGCGCAAGCAAGCAGGAATGTTTCTTCCTAAGTTTCCTAGCCACTCAAGAGCAATTGGGTAGTTTATGAAATGCTCTTGAGTGGCTTGACAGTATTAACTCAAGAGCAAAATTGCCTGTTCAATACGTTTCATCGTAACATCGCGACCAAGAACCTCCATCATCTCGAAGAGCGGAGGTGTGGCAGTGCGTCCACTAACGGCTGTACGGACTGTACCAAAGAGCTGTCCAGCCTTTAAGCCCAGAGTTGTGACCAGTTCGCGCATAAGCGGCTCAATGATAGTGTGGTCCCAATCTTGTATCTTGACGAGGAGATCACGGGTATGGAGCAGTGCTTCGCGAGAACGTGATGCATCCATGCCTTTTTGAATTAAGAGCGCCGTGTCATAACTAATTGCATCTTCGAAGAAGAACGACACGACGTGAGCAGCCTCACCCAATGTTTTCAGGCGCTCATGTTCAAGGCGAAGCACACGCGTGGTGTACTCGACGTCCAGAGGACGGCTAATGTGATCTGGCAGTCCACCTTCAGCTTCTGGTCGCTCCATATAGGGCAGTGTGCGACGGACAAGTTCGTCCAATGAGAGCTGGCGAATGTAGACGCCGTTCATCCAAAGCAGTTTATCGGAATCGTAGATGCCTGATGAGAGGCCAACCCGATCTAGTGTAAAGACGCGTATAAGTTCCTCGCGGCTAAACAGTTCAGTTTTGTCGTCGTAGGACCAACCTAGTAATGCTTAGGAAGTTGAAGACTGCCTCAGGTAAAAATCCCTGTTTCTGAAGGTCTGACCAAGCGGGAGCGCCGCGACGCTTGCTCAACTTCTTCTTATCTTTGCCCAGCACGTTGGGTACGTGGTAATAGAGTGGCACTTGCCAGCCCAAAGCTTTGTGGAGTTGCACATGGCGTGGTGCACTTGGTATCCATTCCTCACCGCGCAGGACGTGGGTAATGCCCATCAGATAATCATCGACGAGGTGAGCAAGATGGTATGGGGCTAGGCCATTTGACTTCAGAATAACCATGTCGTCTAGGTCGCTATTCTTAAAGACCATATCGCCATGCAACTCATCGTGCACAACCGTTTCTCCATCAAGTGGCATGGCGAAGCGCACCGTCCAGGGCATTCCTGCTGCCTCATTTGCGGTATGCTCCTCAGTGCTTAAATAACGGCAATGCCGATCATAGCGCGGTGGAAGCTTTTCTGCCTCTTGCGCCTTCCGCATAGCATCAAGACGCTCTGGCGTGCAGTAGCAACGATAAGCATGTCCTGAGGCAATAAGCTGACTGGCATAGTATTGGTAGAGGGCTTTGCGCTGTACTTGGTAGTATGGTCCGTAGGGACCTCCAATCACAGGGCCCTCGTTGATATCCATGCCAAGCCATGCGAGACCATGAATAAAATCAGCAACGGCACCTTCTACTGTGCGTGCTGTGTCGGTATCTTCAATGCGTAGAACGAATTGGCCACCGATATGACGTGCACAGAGCCAGCTAAAGAGTGCCGTGCGAAATGCTCCAATGTGCAGAAAGCCAGTTGGGCTTGGAGCAAAGCGGAGTCGTGCCACGTGTTTTCCTCCTAACCAACCAAGACGGCTGTCGGTCTGTGTGACACTCCGCCTGTGGGTAAATGCATTAATTGTCTAGTGATAGTATAGCAATGCTGTCAAGAGGCAAGAACCTAAAACCACCGAGAAGCTCGTCTATCTGTTGAGGCGAGGATCTCCCTGCTTGCGGTGGTTTCTTTTGTGTAGAGTGAGTTGTTAATAAACTGATAAAATTTTCTGGACTTTGAAAGAACCTTTCTCGGGGCTGAGCTAATCTTTCCCGAAACTCGTCTAGTACATCTAGGCTATTAATAAAATCGCGGTAAGCCTCCAAGTTATCAAGACTTGCCTCACTTTCTTGTTTAGCTGCTTCCGCTTAAGCTTCTTCACTCTGCTCCAATGTCACTCCTGCATGTTCCAGAACACTTTCTTCGACAAAAATCTGTGTTTTAGCGCGTACGGCAAGTGCAATCGCGTCACTGGGCCGTGAGTCAATTTCGACGTGCCTGCCTGCGACATCGAGCACGAGACGTGCATAGTAGATATCATCAATCAGGTCCGAAATGACGATACTCACAATTTTTGCATCTAGCTCAGTAATGACATTTTTGAGCAGATCATGGGTGAGTGGTCTGGGCGAAGTTGTTCCTTGAAGTTCGACGGCAATAGCATATGCCTCTGGTTGCGCTATCCAGATGAATAGGTAGCGCTCCTGTTTCGTAGCTTTCAAGATGACCACTCGCTGTTGCGTTGCCAAATTGATACGCACGCTATCAACTGTCATCTCTACCATGGTTCTTTCGACTCACTTTCATGCATGCGTGGATCCGTCGAATCCCTATAACGCCTCTATTGTACACCTGTCAAAGTGCCGGGCGCAAATCACTTCTTGTGGTGCGTGAAACCCCGGCTTGATCTGTGGGATTATTGATTTATATTGTTAGTAGATAGGGTAGCCTATTTTATAGCCCTCTTGCAAGGGAGTATAGCAAAACCGTTGAAGACTGCCAAGTCCTCCTAGTAGATAAAGTGAGCAAGAAAAAAATTTCGGAAAATGCGTTCAAAAAAAGGCTTGTGTTGTCGATCTTGTTGTGGTATGATGCCCTTGAATAGTCGTTCTAGTTTTTTTATTTTGTCAGAGTGTGAGGCTGTTTTGCACATGTGCTTAGAAAGGTAAAGGACTTTACTATGTCACTGGAACAAGCTAGCGAAATACAGCGCCGCATGTACGATTTCATCATCGCTTATATGAAATCTGAAGGGATGCCACCGACCAATCGCGAAATTGGTCGTGAACTCAATATTGCCAGCACTGGTCATGTAGACTACCATCTGACGATGCTGGAGAAGAAGGGGTGGATCTCACGCCAACCAAAGAAGAGCCGTGGGATTAAACTGACGAGGCGGCAGGCGCGGGATGGCATTCCTGTAAAGGGGCGTATCGCTGCTGGTGAGCCGTTAGATATCTTTTCCGATGCCGCGGAGTCACTCGACTTGGATCTGGATCTGGCCGATAGCGAAAATAGCTATGCCTTGGTTGTACGTGGTCGTTCGATGGTCGAGGACCATATTTGTGATGGTGACTATGTCGTGATTAAGCCCCAGACTACCTGCCAGAATGGTGATATTGTGGTAGCAGTACATATGCAAGAGGGGGTTGAGGGAAGTGCGACACTCAAGCGTATTTTCCAGGAGAAAGAGTATGACAGGGTGCGTCTACAGCCTGCCAATTCAGAACTCGATCCTATTCTGATCCCCAAAAGCGAATGGGATCGTGAGTGGCAAGTTCAAGGCAAGGTCATTGCTATCTTCCGTCAGTGTGGGAGTGCTGCTTAAGGAGGTTGCCCTTTTTGCGTGGCTTGGGCCCTCTGCACATCTTGTAGTAGTAGCAAAAGGACTCCACTCCTCATATGTTGCTTTCTTCATGTCCATGTGCTAGACTCTCTATATTGAAGAAAGCAACAAGCATCCGTGTCAATTGCCCAAGCTAATAGGGCATTTTTGCCGTTAGCTAAACAGCTTTATTGTTGTGGAATTACTCTCAGAAAGGAAGTGCGGCTTTTGAGGAAGACTGTTGCTATGGCGTTAGTATTAATTATAGGGGCCGCAGTTGTCCTTTGGTACGGTAATACGCTCAATTCCTGGGTTGTGGGTGGTTTAATCGGTGGGTTCGCAGCCTTGCTGCTTAGTATTCCAATCTCCTTAGTTCTTTTCTCCTACTTTTCCCGTCACTATGATACACATCAACAGAAGGGAGTTCTGGAGCATAGGGGACTCTCTCTTGCTCAGAGCCGCTCCTATTCTATCGTTCTGGATGATGATAATGAAGAACATATTGATGAAGAGCAAGAATTTGAGTATGATAACGACGAGGTGTATGACAGTGAGGATGTCGCTGGGGATGAGTATATACTTGTAGAGCGAAGTGTGTGGGAAGAGAGACAGCCGCGACATCTGCCTTTAGCTCGTCATATTTCTTCTTCATCTTCTGTTCGTCTTCCTGCAGTCAATCAAGATCTTCTCTTGGGGATGAAGGAAGGTGGTCACGCTGATGCAAATCCTGAACAGCGATTGGGACAGAGAGGAAAAAGTGAATCGAGCCCAGTGGAGTATTCTGGCTCTGCTGGCGATAGAAAAGATCCATCTTACAGTCGTTACCGTTCTCAGGCTTTGCGTGCTGCTCGGGCGGAGGCAGCGCTGCGGGCTGAGTGTGAAGATGATAATGTAATTCTCTCAACTCGCACTATGCGACGCCTGAGACAGAAACAAAGTAGAGATGGAAGATGGCCTTTCTCTCGTGAGGTAGCAGAACCGCCGACAAATAACTATTCTCAACGACCACAACGCATTGTTGACTCTCTTCCGCTACAAAATGGCTCGCCTCGGCCTTTATCAGCGCTAGACAATGCTAGCCAGATTGATCGCTTTATCCACTATCGAGATTCTCAAACTGAGTATGATATAAATAAATCGATGAAAGATAATTCCGGCAGATCACTCATCCGTCGTGCTCCGTATATGTATGACGATGATTTTCTGTGCGAAGAAATGGCTCAGTATGTCGAACAACCAATGGTACGTCGTTCTTCCCGCTATCTCAAGCCTTCGTCTGCTGATGATGAGCAATAGCAAATATTTCCTTCGGAATGGTCAATGGATGTGCTTTGGTTTCTGCATGTGAGGCATAAAGTATATTTATCTGAAGGAGGATCGTTTGTGTTAACACATATAACTGATTCTTTAACCCAATGGATTACCAATCTCTATGCTATAACAGGTTTGGTTGGTATAGTAGTAGCAATGGCTCTTGAAAGTTGTTGTATCCCTCTCCCCAGTGAGATTGTGATGCCGCTAGCTGGTATAATGATTGCTCGGGGAACCATTTTGCAGGGCACTGATCCCTTGCTTGCCATTTTTCTAGTTGCTCTTGCCGGGGCTATTGGTTGTCTCATTGGGTCAACTGTAGCCTATGGCATTGGTTACAAGGGAGGGCGTCCACTTATGTTAAAATATGGACGCTATGTGCTCATTTCACAACATGATGCTGATAAAGCAGATGCATTTTTTCAGCGTTGGGGTAGTGCAACAGCATTCTTCTCGCGCTTACTCCCTGTCGTACGTACATATATTTCCTTACCGGCGGGCATTTCAAAAATGCCATTTATAAAGTTTTGCGTCTATTCGTTCCTTGGTTCGTTGCCTTGGTGCTTTGTGCTTGGCTATGCTGGTTATGCGCTGGGCAATCAGGTGAGTGAACTGGGGCCGATCTTGCATAGTTTGGATGTTGTGATACTGGCTGTATTAGTGATCTTGGTGGCATTCTACATCTGGCATCACATTCGCAATGATCGCAAATCTCGTGTTGCTCATGCAATGGCTGAAGCGAATGGGCAACAGATAGGGAATCAGTTTTCTCAATCTGCCAAGTAGGCAAATCGGGTAATGAGAAAGACAAACTGACCATCGGAGTTGTGTGAACTAATGCCCGTTGTGATATGATGTTAGCATATATCGGAGCGGGCTATTTCCGTATGCATCTGTCTATCACCTCTTGGCTGTATGCGTGCTTTAGCTGCTAGTAATACATGCCGGAAGGAAGAGTCAGGAACCCAAATCCCTATAAGGGGATCAGCTTGTGAGCGGCTCGTAAGGTTGTTTCACCAAGCTCACCTGACCAGACTCAGTCTGAGGAATCGGACTACGTTATTAAGATAAAACCAGAGAGCCAGAGGAAAAGTTGGTGGTAGTGCCATAGATGGATAAAATAGCCGGTGTATTCGGTTTCTTTGAGGAGGGAGTCATGGAAATTTCGCTACGGTTGGACACACTGGGAATAGTGGAGACGCGCTATTTGCGTGCACGAGAACGCTACCGCGACTGGCCTCACTTCCAACTACTTGCTGCGTCACGTCAAGCGAGAGTGTTTGCTTATTTTACCCATGAAGTGGCTGAGCAGCTGCATCAGCAGATATTGATGATTGAGGCCGCGCTAGGTTTAGATGCTCAAGATGAGGATGATGATGAGGATGATGATGAGAAAAGTCTCAGTAGTGAGGAAGGTGAAAGCGAGGAGGTAGTCAAGGGATCTGATCGTGGTGAGAACAGTGCCTTCTCTCCTGCTTTTGCTCAGGCACTCAAGCAGCTGAATGAACTAGCTCGCCAGCGTTTGCCAGAAGCGGGTGCTGGTAGTAATCAGCCTAGCAGTGAATTAAGTGCAGAAGTTGAAACGGACGGTGATGAAGATGCTTTGGAGCAATTGCAAGACGCTTTTATACAGATGATGGAAGTAGTCCGAGAACTGGCTGAAGAGATGGCTACGGATGCTCTGAAGATCACAGGTCGCTTCAAGTGTGCTCGTACGAATATCGAATTTATACCTCGTGCTGATGATGATGATGACGACGATGATGAGGAGGAGAGTCAGGATCTATCGATATCTGAGAGTGGTACGGTAGATTTAGAGATAGAATTAATTATGGTATTGCAATTGTATGAGGAGGGACGTGCCAAGCCGGAAGATCTGCCAGCAGTTGAATTACAGCTCGATGTTGATGATTTTCGAGCGCTTACATGAGACCCTCGATATTGCTTTGGAAAGAGAGAGACGTAGTAGACGTAGACGTTGAAGAGTTCTGTCTTTTATCTATACTTAGTATAGGCTACTGCTGCTCCTTGCTTTTAGGGACTGCCAGAGAGGAAATTATCCCAGGATACCCCAGGGTCATCTGATCCAGGTGGGACAAATAAAAACTTGGGAGTCCCTTAGCCTTGTGAATCGTAATCGACCTTCGTTTAGCCGTTCTAACAGAACGGCTCCCCGTCAAGGGGATCTTTAGGCAGATGAGGGGAAAGCAACACATGCTACGATCTATTACTATTGAAGATCTCTACTTGATCAAATTCTTGAGCCGTCCACGTATTTCTCCTGATGGGCAGCGTATTGCTTATGTTATGACTACAATTGATGAATGTAAGCATAAATATTGTTCAGCGATTTGGATAGCCCCTACCGCTGGTGGTGAGGCACGGCGTTTTACAACTGGATCAGGTAATGCCAGTAATCCAAGCTGGTCCCCAGATGGGCGCTGGCTGGCATTTGTGTCTGACCGCGAAGGTGAATTGACGGAGCAAAAGAAGATTGGAAAGGGAAAGCCACAAATCTGGCTCATTCCCGCTGATGGAGGTGAGGCTCGTCAGTTAACCTTTATGGAGCATGGTGCTTCATCTCCTGTCTGGTCTCCTAATAGTAAGCAGTTGCTCTTTAATGCATACGTTGGTCCATCGGATGAGGAAACGCCGGATGGCAAAGCATTGCCGGATGACAAAGCGTTGCCTAAGGTGCGTGTGATAGATCGTCTCTGTTATCGACGGGATGGTCGTGGTTTTACTCATGATCGTCGTTCACACCTTTTCTTAATTGATGTTGCTGGTGGTGAACCGCAGCAACTGACCGATGGAGATTATGATAATGGGAGTGCTGTCTGGTCTCCCGATGGTATGCAAATTGCTTTTGTGTCTAACAGGAACGAGGATCGCTGGCGCGTGTCTGGTGATGATGTGCATGTCCTCTCACTCAAGGATGGCCTACCAGATGTGTTACGTCGGCTGACTGATACGACCTTGTCCTGCTTTTCGCCCTCTTGGTCACCTGATGGTCAAACGATAGCTTTTATCGCATCTCCTAAAATTCGTGCTGGCGAGCACTTCTATCTCTACACCGTTACAGTCAATACCCAACAACCTGTTATAAAATGCCTTTCACAAGAGTTCGAAGGTTCCTGTATGGATTTGACCAATAGCGATATTGGAGATGACCAACTTGCGCCTCCTGCTGGCTGGTCTGCTGATGGCAAGACGCTTTATGCATTGGCATGCCAGCGTGGCTCTACACGTCTCTATAGCATTCCTATCGATGGGGCAGGGAAGCAACCTGCGATGTTGACTCCAGGTGATGTCCATGTACGTGATTTCAGCCTGAAATCAGGCTAAAAACATGTTATCCTTGCTTGTAGCTGATCCGTTGCATCCTCAGGAAATCTTTGTACGCACTATCGAACCATCTGCAGAGATGCGTCGCATTACTTATGCCAATGATGATCTCATCCGTGAATTGGCACTATCCATGCCGGAATTGATGACCTATGCTGGTGCTGATGGTTGGCCAATTGATGGTTGGCTGATGAAGCCGCGTGATTTTGATCCAACCAAAAAGTATCCGCTCATCGTCGAAATTCATGGTGGCCCGCATACTCAGTATGGATATGCTTTCTTTCACGAAATGCAGCTTCTTGTGGCGCAGGGATATGTAGTCTTTTATGCCAATCCACGTGGGAGTGTTGGGTATGGTTACGACTTTGCGAATGCTGTACGCAAGGCCTGGGGTGAAAAGCCTTCGGCTGATATTCTGCTGGGTGTTGACAAGGTACTCAAGCAAGGATATATCGATGAGCAGCGCTTGGGGGTTATTGGAGGGAGTTATGGTGGTTTCATGGTGAACTGGCTTATTGGGCACTCCGATTGCTTTAAGGTTGCGATTGCTGACCGTTCGGTCAGTAACATGATGTCCATGTTTGGATGTAGCGATATTGGCTGGGATTTCATCGAAGACCATATGGAAGCGTTGCCTTGGAAAGACCTGGACACGTATTTGCACATGTCACCGATTACCTATGTGCAGAACATGCACACTCCCCTTTTGTTGCTACACGGTGAGCAAGATTTGCGTTGCAGTCTTGAGCAGGCTCAGCAGATTTTTGCGGCTCTGAAATATATGGAGCGTGATGTACAGCTTGTGATTTTTGAAGAGCAAAGCCATGGACTTTCCCGTGGTGGTCATCCGAAGATGCGTCTGGAACGTCTGCGCCATATCACCAGTTGGTTTGCGAAATACCTCCAGTAATTATTGTGTCATATTCGCTAGTATGCTATTCTTAGTTTACTAGCGAACATTATCTATTTGCAGGGCAAAAGAAACTTTTAAAGTTTTTCAGAAAAAACCTGCATTTAGACGAGCTAATAAAAAGGATCTATGCAGGAGGATTAGCAAGGAAATATGGATATGGAGAAATAAGTAAGGTTCATCTGGGTGAAGCTCGTCTTTAGAGCATTTTCCAAGGAGTTTTGATATATCATGGTGATCCAAAGTAGTACATCCAAGCCTGCTAGTGACCATTATGACTTGGCTATTGTCGGAGCAGGTATAATTGGCCTAGCGACTGCACGGGAAGTGTTGATGCGTCATCCTGGGCTACGTGTGGTGGTGCTCGAAAAAAGAGCTTGTGATTGCCAGCCACCAATCAGGCCATAATAGTGGTGTAATACACACAGGCATCTATTATGCTCCTGGCTCCCTAAAAGCTAGGGCATGTGTCGCGGGCCATCGCGAAATGCAGGCCTTTTGTCAGGAGCAAAATATCCCGGTCAAGCTATGTGGTAAGGTGATCGTCGCGTTGCAGGAAAGCGAGTTGCCCAGGCTGGAGAAACTTTACCAGCATGGCGTGACGAATGGAGTTCAGGGTCTGCAAATGATTGGGCCGCAGCAACTGCGCGAACTGGAGCCTTACGCAGTTGGCCTAAGGGCCATTCATTCACCAAATACTGGCATTGTCGACTACGTGCAAGTGGCTCACGCTTATGCTCGTGTAGTCGAGCAGCATGGAGGGGAACTTGTCACGGGCTGTCGAGTCACTGCTTTGCTCACCAAAGATGGACAGACACGTTTATATGTGCGGCAGCAAATCGGTGCTGCAAATGCCCAATCTGAGATATCAGCACGATATGTCATAACATGCGGTGGGCTTCAGTCCGATAAACTCAGTGATATGAGTGGTGAACGCCATGGGATACAAATCATTCCATTTAGAGGCGATTATTATGCCCTGCGCCCGGAGAAGCGTCATATGGTGCGAGCTTTGATATACCCCGTGCCAGATCCAGATTTCCCCTTTTTAGGAGTGCACTTTACATTGCGACCTGATGGTGAGATATGGGTTGGCCCCAATGCCGTGCTGGCGTTTGCTCGTGAGGGCTACCTACGCTGGCAGTTCAATCCCAAGGATCTCTGGGAGGTGCTGAGCTATCGTGGCTTCCATAAGCTGGCTACTCACTATTGGAGAGTTGGATTAGCAGAGATGTATCGTGATTACTACAAGGGCGCATACGTCAAGATTGCCCAGCGCTATCTGCCAGATCTACAAGCCGAAGACCTGCTATCAGGTTCTAGTGGTGTACGGGCTCAGGCGTTGGCAAATGACGGCCACTTGGTCGATGACTTCCTGATTCGGCATCGTGAGCATGTTGTGCATGTCCAGAATGCGCCATCACCAGCAGCCACCTCTTCACTGGTCATTGCTCGCATGATCGTGGATGAGGCTGAGCGCAGTTTTTTCCTCGGCAGCAGTTAGACAGCCTTGCAAGAGACGAGGGAAGTACCCATGGAAGGACTTTTGTGGATGAAGATTATTCGCTAACAAATGCGATTTCAAGTGTTTCTCAGGAAGTGGCTGACGAGTTGAGCGAAGAAAGGCCATCGAATTCCAACTAATGAGGATAGGCGAAGAGGAACAAAGAGTGGACTCACAAGTTATACAGTTAAAGTCTTTAAATCATATTTTTACAGCTAAGGTGTTTAAAGAAGGAATAATGTCGTTAACTTATAATACAGAATATGCATATTAATAGATAATAAGTAATTATATCTAATGAATATCTTGTATCTACTTTATTTCAATAGTAATTTATGTTTTTCCTTTTTTACTCTTTTTATAACATTTTAAGTAAATCCTCCTCAAATCTTCAAATTCAATTCCCTGTTTGAGAATGTACAAAAATATAACTACGGAATATAGAATATTGGGGTGAAATATGATACAAAAGGATCATCCTAGAATTGACAGAAGGTCATCTATTCACTATAATGAATACTGAAGACACTTTTGACAATATCTACCACGTTAGGGCTAACAGCCGCAGAGATCGTAACGTTACAATTGAGTCGGTAAAAGTCAAAAATGGAGGATACACATTGTTATAAGAGAGGGAAAACCGACATCAGATTTAGAGAAGCTCATATTTTAAAGTTGGCTTATGACCTCATTAATTAGTAGCACTATCTTTGCAGTTTTCCAAAAGGGGAAAAAGTTGAAAGCATGAGTTCCTTATGGTACAAAGAATGAAATCAAAGTACTTGTCCAGGAGGAATCTCATGCCACATCCAATTGTATGCCAAGACGAGAGATTGCGCAAATACTTGCAATACTTTCAAGGCCTTTCTTCCCGTCCACAGTTTGAGCACTTTGTAACCGTGCTCGTGGCCCTGTTGATAAGTAAAGAAGGACACACGCTCTCTCATTTGCAGCGAGTAGTTGCTGGTAAAAAGAGTTTGGCGAGTGTAAGCCGTTTTTTGGGACAAGCACCTTGGGATCACCATCTGGTCAACCAGCACAACTTCTTCCGCTTTTGTGATATGATGCATGGAAAAATCGAGCAAGAACGTCAAAGGCTGCGAGCACAGCAGCCAAAGAGACGTGGACGACACAAGGAACCTCTCGTAACCGGGTATCTGATCGGAGACGATTCGACCATGTCCAAACCCAAAGGCAAGAAGATGGAAGGTTTGGGGAAACATCACTCAACGACGTACGATAAACGTATCAAAGGGCATAGTTTAGTGGAATGCCTTTATACGGTATTAGGTCGCTCTTGCCCACTAGAGCCTCTTCTGTACCGGCAGAAAGAGACAGCAGAAAAGGAAAATGTGCTATTCTTGAGCAAATTTGATCTCATGATTCAACACATTGAAAACTTCACTCCTCCTGCTGGAACAGAGACGCATGTTCTTTTAGATAGTTGGTACGGTGCCAAGAAAATCTGGAAAGCTTCCCGGAAACGAGGTTTTAAAATCACAACAGGCCTCAAGTGCAATCGTTCACTGCGTATTTTGTGTGCAGATGATCCTTCTGGATGAAAATGGCAGAAATTAACTGATTATGCCGCTTTACTTCCAGAAAGCGCCTATCAAGAATGTCACTGGCCGAGAAACCATGCAAGAAAGGTATTTGTACATGTAGTAGATACACGCATCCGCTCATTGTATCGCTGCAAATTTATCATCGTTCGTCAAAGCCTTGATGATCCCATTTCTGAAGCACGTTTCTGGGTCTCTAGCGATATGGTATCTGATGCTCAAGCGCTTATTGAACATATCAGCAAGCGCTGGGATATTGAAGTCTTTTTTGGTGATACAAAAGAACTTCTTGGTATTGATCAGTATCAATTGATGACTACTACAGCATTGCTGCGCTATTGGACTCTCTGCTGGATTGCCTTTAGTTTCCTAGAAGAAGTACGCTATCAGCTTAAACAGCAAAGAGATGAGCAAGAAGAGCCACAAGCTACTCTTGGAGAAGCCCGTTATGCTGTGCAAGAAACACACTATAAGCTATTTCTGGAATGGGTCTATAAACACGCTCTTTCAGGCACGCCCGTTGAGGATCTTTTTACCTCTTTGGTAGATTGAGCCTCTTTATCGAAGAAACCGCAAAGATAGTGTTGGGATTATTCTGGTGGAATTTTGACACTTATTCTGGTGGCTGGCTGGTGTCTCATAACACTGTGAAACACCTTCGATTTTGAGATAGCTCATCACCAGGATAATTGTACAGAATCCCACCAGAACAATTCCCAAATTTACAGTCTGTGATGCTGTTTAGCCAACATAGGTCCCTTGTACCCCATCGTCTACCAAATAGTTCAATCGTGCCTTAACCAAACGATGTTGCCAGTCTTGTGCTGGATCAGTGAGATCCTCCAGTTCGACGCGCAGATAATTATCAGTGAGACCTTCCCAGTAGCTATGTTTGTATTGCTCAATGAGAACTTCGACCGTCTCGCCAAGAAACTGCTGACGGAAGAGACGACTGTGCTCATCATTCAAATCGAGTAGGTGTTGGCTACGTGCCTTCTTTACCTCATCTTTGATTTGTCCATGCATGCGAGCAGCGGCAGTACCTTGTCTGGCTGAGAAGCGGAATACATGTATCTTGGCAAATTCCAGTTCTTTAGCCATCTGATAGGTCCGTTCAAAATCCTCGTCAGTTTCGCCTGGAAAGCCAGTGATAATGTCAGTGCTAATAGCGATGCCGGGTACGAGCCTCTTAGCTGTGGTAACGATATCACGGTAGCGTGCGCTGTTATAGCGACGAGCCATGCGGCGTAAAATCGCATCTGAGCCGCTCTGCATAGGCAGGTGTAGGTGGCGGCACATCCGTGAGTTTCGCCATAATTCTAGCCACTCTAGACGGAAATCTTCTGGTTCTAGTGAGGAGACGCGAATACGGGGCATCTCAGTTTCATGCAAGAGGGTACTGATCAAATCACCCAGATCCAAAATTTGCTCTTCGTCGGGATGGAAATCTCCCAGATGGATACCTGTGAGGACTATTTCCTGGTAGCCTGCACGCACTTTGCGATTGACATGCTCTACAATAAATTCAATGCTGCGACTGCGTGATTTCCCTCGCACATAGGGAACGATGCAGTACGTGCAGCGATTATCACAGCCATCCTGTACCTTCATTTGGACGCGGGTGCGTGAGAAGATATTGCGATTGGCTTGCTCTGCCAGTTGAGTAGCATCTGTAAATGGAGAGAGGCGAGAGGGATTATCCGGTTGAGGCTCATCTTCAGCTAGCTGAAATGCCAATGTTCCATCGCTACCGATATGTTGGGTATCCAGGGGTAGTATGGGAAGCATAGGTCTCGTTTGGCTTGTCGAGGATGGAAGTTCCGGTTCGCTCGCTTTTTCCTGGACTGAGGTATTTGTTCTGAGCTTTTCTTCGATGGTCTCAATCAAATTATCTTTGCCGTTATTACCTACGACGAGGTCGACACCAGGAAGAGCTGCGATTGCTTGGGGATTCAACTCAGCGTAACAGCCAGTAACCACGAGCAGCGAGTCGGGGTGACGACGATTGGCTTGTGCTATCATCAGGCGTGATGACCGATCGCCAAGGTGCGTGACAGTACACGTATTGACAATATAGACATCTGCGACATCGTTGAAGTCACGTTGCTCAAAGCCAGCAGCGCTCATCTGCTCGCTAATAAATTCGCTGTCAGCTTGATTGACCTTGCAGCCTAAAGTCGTAACTGCAAAGGTTTTTCTCTTTGTTGAATGCCCTGACATATGATCTCTTCTAACTTTGCGTTCCCCATTTTTTTCCTCTACCTTGTCCATTTGGAATGGGCAAAGGCAGGGATGTGCCTAACGGCAACCTGTGTTCACATTATACAATAGTGCGAAGCAAATGCAAGCAGTTTATCTGACTGGAGTATTATTCCTAGCGTTTAGTGCGCGTCTTGCTCTATCAAAGTAGGTCGCCTGTGGTGGCCTCGACGCAGTCTCCTGTAGGCTTTGGTGCATCATCGGGAGGGCAAACCAGACATTTCCTAGTCCAAAGAGTGAACCAGTAATGACGCGTAATTCCCAGGTACTCTCGTGCCATCCGACCAGTTGTGTGAGACCATCGGCCGCAATGGGTAATAGCATCAAGATCCAGATCCACCATGGAATACCGGGTATGCGCTTTTTGCTCAGCACAAAAATCAAGCAGCCCAAAAACATGGCTGTATAGATGGAGAAATTACGAGCACATAAGCCAATTTGGTGTCCAAGGATATAAAAAGAGTGAGATGGGATTTGTGCACAGACTAAATGGAGTGTGAAGAAAAGCGGTTTGGCAATGCTATCTAGCCCAAAGTAGGAGAGAAAAGGAATAGCAAGGGCAATGAATACCAAAGATCCTAGTACGATCGTGATAATGTGTGCCCAATACTCTACCAAGAAGTTGTTGATGACATCACCTAGTTTGTGCAGGCCTGTCCTGAGCTTTGCAGGCATAGATATAGATTGCATATAGTTCTGAGAAGCCATCACTTTCTCCGTGGTCTACAGTTGGAAAGCTCGAATCAAATTACTATACTCAATACGTCCCTCAACCACGTGCGTTGTATTCACGATGATGACTGGGATACGATATTGGTATTGTTCGAAGAGAGCGAGATCGCTGCGAATATCTATCTCTGTCAGTTCATAGTCTACCTCAGTGGCAATCTCGTCCAGCATTGCACGAGCTTGCTCACAGAGGTGACAGCCTGCCTTGGTATAGAATGTTACTTGTGGCGATGATGTGGATGGTATTTCGCTCACAAAAAATCTTTCTCTAAGCTATAGATCCTTCCTTGTTTGCATCTGCCTGCTCGATAGCTTTCCACTCGTTTTCTATAGTGTACCTCTCGCGCTCATATTTGTCCAACTCTTCAGTATTCAGCGGTTCTTCATCGCATAGATGTGCAATTACTGGAGCGAGAATTGCTGGCTTGGGCTTAGGAAGTGCCTGACTAGGACGGCGTGACTGAATACGAGCAATTACCAATTGTAACTCATTATGCTCGAACATTTGGAAAAAGATGCTGAATGTCCATTGTAAGGACTCCTTTCGTTCTACTGGTCTTTACTGACAATGATATTGTATGAGCAAAGGTAGAACCTAAGTTCAATTATTGCCCCTCGTGTTCGCGCATCCTGGCTCGTTCGCGCTGTGTCAGGTAGCGTTTGCGCAAGCGAATATTTTTGGGAGTGACCTCTACCAGCTCATCGTTGTTAATAAAGTCAAGTGATTGTTCTAGACTCATCAGGATAGGTGGAGTCAAACGAACGGCAATATCAGACGTAGATGAGCGAATATTCGTTTTTTGCTTCTCCTTACACACATTCACGGGCAAATCAGCCGGGCGTGTATTCAGTCCCACAATCATCCCTTCGTAGACAGGAGTGCCGGGCTCAATGAAGGTATCACCACGTTGTTGAGCGTTGTTGAGCCCATAGGTCATGGCTACGCCTTGCTCAGAAGCGATCAAAGCTCCCATGCGGGCAGTATTGATCTTTCCTTGCCAGGGTTCAAAGCCAAGAAGGATACTACTAGAAGCCCCATTACCCTGAGTCAACGTCAAGAAGGCATTGCGGAAACCAATCAGTCCACGGGTGGGAATGTTATATTCCAGACGAACATTGCCATTGCCGTCATTAGTCATATTGGTAAGCAGCGCCTTTCTTATAGCTAATACCTCAGTCAGGACGCCGATATAGGTATCCTTAGTATCGATGACGAGATGCTCAATGGGCTCAAGCGACTGACCATTTTCACCTTGGCGGGTAATTACTTCTGGTCGTGATACTTGCAGCTCGAAGCCCTCACGACGGAGTGTCTCAATCAGTACTGAAAGATGAAGCTCGCCGCGACCAGAGACAATAAATTCGTCAGGTGTATTGTTATCCTCGACACGCAAACTAACATTCGTTTCAAGCTCACGATAGAGGCGTGCACGCAATTGGCGTGAGGTCGTGAATTTTCCCTCGCGTCCAGCAAATGGGCTCGTATTGACTCCAAAGGTCATTTTCAGCGTTGGCTCAGAGATTGCAATAGAGGGAAGTGGATCGGGATGATCAATATTAGCAATCGTCTCGCCAATATTTGCGTCGGCGATGCCAGTCAATGCCACAATATCGCCAGCCTGTGCCTCAGACACTTCGAAACGTTGCAGTCCTCTATATGCCAGGACGAGACTGATTTTCTGGCGTAAGACTTCGCCATCGCGTGTGATACGTGCAACAGTTGTATTTGGAGTGATGCGACCTCGTACGATACGTCCGATAGCATACTTGCCCTTGTAATCGTCGTAGTCCAGTGCGGCAACGAGCATTTGCAGAGGAGCCTGTGTATCGACTTTTGGTGCTGGCACTGTCTTGAGAATAGTCTCAAACAGAGGCTCTAGATCTTTGCGCTCATCATCTGGGTGGTACATGGCTACACCGTCACGTCCGATAGCGTAGAGAACCGGAAAATCGAGATGTGCATCGCTGGTTGCCAACTCAAGGAAGAGATCCTGTGTTTCCTCAAGGACCTGATCGATGCGTGCATCGCGGCGATCGATTTTATTGATAACCACAATTGGCTGAAGATTGAGTTCCATCGCCTTTTGAAGTACAAAACGTGTTTGAGGCATGGGACCCTCTGCTGCATCAACTAGGAGAATGCAGCCATTGGCCATATTCAAGACACGTTCGACCTCACCGCCAAAATCAGCATGGCCGGGAGTATCAATAATATTGATTTTGACGCCATGGTAATCAATCGCAGTATTTTTTGCCAAGATGGTGATGCCACGCTCACGTTCCTGGTCATTTGAGTCCATGATAAGTTCGCCGACGTGTTGATTCTCACGGAAAATGTGACTTTGTTTGAGTAATCCATCAACGAGAGTGGTTTTGCCATGGTCAACGTGGGCTATAATAGCAACATTACGAATATCTTGCCGTACAACCATCTCTGAAATCAATTCTAAAGTTGTATGAGTTTGCATAGGTAACTGTGTAAATCCTCCATTTGAGAGCAGATGTGACATACAAACCTTTTTGGAAGTTCTTTAACTTTTTGAATTTTTTATGTCGTTTGCTCTTCTGCTGAGTCGTAAAAACCGTCTCGCAATTATCAACTGTTGCATCTGAGATGAGTTCGTGATAGGCCCACAGATCTTGAGCATGGGAAGCTATCAGCAGGCATGAATCTTTGCTCCTCAAGCTTGGGAGATTAACTCCCAGTGCAAGGAGACAATGTAGCCTGCAAGATGCATTTATTTTATCTCTCTAAGATTTTATGCTAATTTTAGCCGTTTGTCTAGTTTCTGAGACACTCTGACATTATTCGAATAGCCTCCTTGTCTTATCAGTGTTGTATACATCAATTGGTCGCATTGCAATACTTAAATATGCGTATTGGGGGCTCTGGCGTTTATCCTCTTACTTGAACCATTTCTTGCCGAGCTAGCTCAAGGAAGGCCTCAACAACTGGAGAGTGATCATCACGTCGCCAGACCATGGCCATCTCGATCTGTGTGATATCGCCCTCCAATGAACGATACACAACTCCCTGGCTACGCAGAGACTGTGCAGAGGCAGGGACAAGCGAGATACCCATGTTTGCTGCTACCAACCCAATAATGAGATACGTATCTGCTGCTTCTTGCTTCACATTGGGGCTGAAACCTGCGGAGTGGCAAAGACTCATAATGCGGTCATAGAGGCCCAATGTCCAGTGACGTGGCTGCAGGACGAAGGTCTCATTGGCTAAGTCCTGGATCGAGATCTGTGCTTTGCTCACAAGTGGATGCTGAGCTGGCAATGCCAGGAGTAGCGGCTCTCGCAGGATTATTTCGGAGCAAAGTTCAGAGCTATCAACCGTTGGACGCAACAAGCCGACTTGGATCTGTTTTGCAAATAATGCTGCAATCTGTTCATCCTTCTCCATCTCATGCAGGCTAACATGGATCTGGGGATGCTGTTCGCGATATATCGAGAGCAGACGGGGTAGTAGCTCAAAAGCTGCCGAACTGACAAATCCCAGTGCCAGCTTCCCAAGCTCGCCTCTGGCCGTTCGCTGAACTAACAATTTTGCTTGCTCGACATGAGCGAGAATTTTGTAGGCTTCGTCCAAAAATGCCTGTCCGGCATCCGTTAATTCAACACGGCGGTTAGTTCGTTTAAACAGCGATACCCCTAACTCCACCTCCAGCTGATGTATCTGCTGACTTAAGGGTGGCTGAGCAATGTACAAGCGTTTTGCCGCACGGCCAAAATGAAGCTCTTCGGCAACGGCAACAAAGTAACGTAGGTATCTTAACTCCATCAGTATTGATACTTCCTAAATATCAAGAACGGTTATTGTGAAGCATTGGGTTCAATAATCCATCTAGCACGTCTAGCTAGACTAGCCTTGAGTTTCTCAAAGGCCCCTTTAGTGCATTCTGGCTTAGTATATATTTCTGAGTGTGCTAAATTACTCTCTTCAATGGGCTCAAAAATAGGTGTATAAGCTACTTCAACGGAAAAAATTAGCTTATTGTGCTCTAGACTGATTGCACGCACATTTTTTGCTATGAGGACGAGCACGCCATCAGAAGATCTCACTTTACTGATTGAAGGATTGTGACCGTGGAAGATGGCACGATTTACAGAGATCTTCAAGGTCTTATCTCTGAAACATTGTGTGCTAATTTTGTATGTACCATCGGGAAGTCGAAAAGCATCGCCTCTAGCAATACTTGCGCTTTGGTAGAGATCTTCCTCATCTGCAATCACATTACTTTTCACTATTGAGCCACTCCCAAAGAGAGAAGATTTCATAAATATTGTTTAAATACCCGTCAGCCATCTCGGAACTAGTATCAGGTCCCCAGACTCTAAGATACATTATAGGCTCACCTGCTTTGATATAGATGACTAATTGTTTAATTGCGTACCACCATTCAAAGACAATATCAGAATCAGAACCAACAGTAATATTTGGTTCAATCCATCCGTGTCCCTCGTTATTGAGCATCTTGAAGAACTCTCTAATCCATTGCTGAGCAAAAACGATGGTCTCTGGATGTGGCGCTAGCGAATCGAGATCATGCCAATTTTCTGCCCAACTACTTAAATTTTGTATTTTAGCTAATACAGTATTTAATAAGTTCCAATCGTTTAACGTGATAATATTTGATTTTGGAAGAGGGATATTTTCTAAGCTGCTTGAATTGCGCAGGAAACTCTTCTTAAAACGATTGTAACTATGGTAAATGTCCTCAGTTGATCTACTTAGCCCTATGATTGGTGCTTGAGGGTAAAAGTAGATCTCACGTTGCTCGTCTCTTAAAATAGCTGGAGTTGACATTATTCGAATAGCCTCCTTGTCTTATCAGCTATGCATTTTTCAAAGGTTCCATTTTTTAAATCTCTTAATTGATCAATAAATTGCCAAATGTCATCGGCATTACTATCCCAATCTTTTACTCTAAACACGTCTATATCTAAAATGACAGGAATGATAGTAGGCGTAGTGGGTGGTATAAAGGCCTCGTTAATGGTAAGCATGCATTGCAAACTTTCCTGTGGAATTTGCAATTGCATGTAAAAACTACTTAAGCCTTGAGGTAAGTCTGATGCAATTTCAGGTGAGACTCTCAGATAATCTTTAAAATCTATCGCCAGTTGTGGAATTTCGATTCGATTAATATATCGTAGACCAACGCGCGTTACACTTGTGGGTTTGCATACATCTTTGTATATTTCCCATAAGTTCTTCGCTTCACTTCTGAACTGTTCCCATGAGCTATAAGGAGCTAGATGGTTACATGTAAATCCGCCTAACGCTGCCTGAAAAATATATGGGCTGTTCTCATTTTTAAATTGGAAACCATAGTGATTCCTGCTTGTATTGACAATATTTTGATCTATTTGGTATTCAATTGATCCTGCCAAAATGGGTACTTTTTGTGGATAGCTTTCCCTAACTTGGTTGTGGATCTCTTCAAGAGTATCTATTGAGAAACCTTGTGGTAGTGTAACCCTAAGATCCAAAATTGCCTCAGTAATAGGAGACTTAAGGTAATGCCTTGACATGTACATATATGCCTCACAAGCCTAGAATAGGTCATAGACGCACTCTCAAACTTTGGATTACCGTCCTCTATCCATTGTATACATCAATTGGTCGCATTGCAATACTTAAATATGCGTATTGCAAACGTTCCCTTGAAACGACGTTAAATATTGATAGGAATGACCCAAGAATAAGTTGTCCTTTGATGTAAGCTACTATCACCATCAAAGTGTCAAGTTAAACCTCGGCCATTCCTAGAGGGGTATGAGGGCTTTGGCGTTTACCCTCTTGCTTGAAACATTTCTTGCCGAGCTAGCTCAAGGAAGGCCTCAACAACTGGAGAGTGATCATCACGTCGCCAGACCATGGCCATCTCGATCTGTGTGATATCGCCTTCCAATGGACGATACACAACTCCCTGGCTACGCAGAGACTGTGCAGAGGCAGGGACAGATAAATTTTCGTACAGCCGGTGTTTTTTTAACAACAGAGGGATAAAAATCATGCAGGGTGAACTAGTATTATCAGAAGAAGATCCTGGTCTAGTGGTGAAAGCGTGCTAAGCATGAAACAAAAAGGTGTTGTGATCAAGTTGTCTAGAAGTTGTCTCTCATCTGTCGTAGACAAAACCGCATCTGCAAGGTATTCTTAAAGAGAGAAGGTCATGATGACGCATGTTGAGATGGCTTGAGGCAGAGTTCTCAAGGACTTTTGAATGAGAGCCAATGAGACCGCAAGACCCAAGGGAAGCTAAATCCATGGGAGGTGCCAATGGGGAACCTGCATGCAGAGCGCAATGGGGAGAAGCATGGGCTTCATGTTTGGAGACCATGGGACTTGCAATACGTCAAGAGAAGATCAGAGAAGATCGGAAAAGATCAAGGAGGAACCTTTTATGAGTAGAACACATGAACAATCTAGCAGTCAAAGGGATCACCGTGGAGAAAGTAGTCAGGAGGGAGTGCAGCAGGGAGTGCAGCAGGGAGTTGCTCCTATGGATGTGGTCCGACAACAAGCGCAGCGGCCTCAGGAAGCATCTCAGCAGCGGCCTCAGGAAGCATCTCAGCAGGAGTCTCAGGAAGCATCTCAGCGGAAAGCTCCCCCCTCTCTTCTGGAACTCACTTTTTCAAAGATCCTTGAGGAGTTGAGACCGGAACATGTTCAAAAAGATACACTAGGAGAAAGCGTTGTTTTGGGTATTATTTTAAAGAAAGGACTGGCGGACAGGATTTTCAAGACGAAAGAATGGGAAACTTGGCTGGATAAGCATGGGGTGGAGTTTTTTAAGACCCCAGTGGGGTCAAAATGGCTTGAAAAGCATGAACAGGAATGGCATCATAATATATACTCACGGTACGCTGATTCCTTGATGAGATTGCCGTGTAATACAGTCCAAGTATGAAAGAGACACTGAAGATTGTCGGAAGACGTTCTTGCCTTTTTTGGCGGACTAGATGGTTCTGGAGAAGCCTCTCGGTATTCGTGTCTTTCCATGGGTCTCGCAATCTGGCTTCCCGTTGACGAATAAGTTGAGAAGGACTAGACTTAGTTCAATCAGATTAACTGAGTGCGACCACGCTCCTTACGTCATAGTGATCTATGGTCTCGTGACCGAGACTATTACAATTTTACGGTAAAGTGAGAAGTTAGAGAATGATTAGCACACCTACACTGGTTGATACTGAGTTTGAGGTTGTCATTGGCCTTGAAGTCCATTCGCAGTTGCTCACCAAGAGCAAAATGTTCTGTTCGTGCAGCACTGGTTATGCCAATGCGGCCCCGAATACCCATGTGTGTCCGGTATGTATGGGTATGCCGGGCGTCTTACCTGTGATTAATACTCAAGCGGTCGCCTATACGATTATGACTGCTCTAGCACTACATTGTTCCATTCCTGAATAATTCGAAATTTGATCGCAAGAGCTATCATTACCCCGACCTCATGAAAGGGTACCAGATTTCGCAGTATGATATTCCCTTGAGCCGCGACGGCTACTTGACGATTGATAATAATGGGCAGACACAACGCATTGGCATTACCCGTGTTCATCTAGAAGAGGATACAGCACGTTCACAGCATCGTGATGGCTATAGTCTTATCGATGTCAATCGTTCGGGCACGCCTCTCATGGAGATTGTGAGCGAGCCGGACATGCGTAGCCCCGAAGAGGCTAGCCTCTACATGCAGAAGTTGCGTGAGATTCTGGTCTACCTAGGAGTTTCCTCCGGTCGAATGGAGGAGGGAAGTTTGCGTTGTGATGCCAATATCTCTGTGCGTCCTCGTGGTCAGCAGGAACTAGGTGTCAAAACGGAAATTAAAAATATGAATAGTTTCCGTGCTGTGGAGCGTGCCCTCGAATATGAGGCAAAACGCCAAGTTGCAGTTATTCGCGATGGTGGCACGATACGTCAGGAGACGCGTGGTTGGGTCGAGACGAAGGGCATCACAGTCTTGCAACGGGTGAAAGAATTTGCGGATGACTATCGCTACTTTCCAGAGCCAGACCTACCGCCGTTGGTGATCAGTCGTAAGCAGGTAGAAGAGATTTGCGCCAGCTTGCCCGAACTGCCAGATGCACGACGTGCTCGCTATCAGTCTGAGTATGCCCTCTCGGTGCAGGATGCCAATGTCATGACGGAAGATAAGACTCTTGGCGATTACTTTGAGCAGGTCATGGCAGCTTCGCAAGTCAAAGATCGCAATGCTCGTGCCAAGGTAGCTTGTAACTGGGTCTTGAGTGAAGTTGTACGGTTGCTCAACGCGAATGCACTAGTTGCGCAGGATTGTCCGCTTGCTCCAAAGGCCCTTGCTAGCCTCCTAGACCTGCTCGACCAGCAGCGCATCACGGGAAAGCAAGCCAAGGAAATCCTGGATGACGCTTTTTCCTCCGGTGAAATGCCTGAGGAGATTGTAAAGAAGAAGGGGATCAAGCCGCCTATTAGTGATCAGACAGCATTAGAGCGTATCATTGAGGGGGTCATTGCAAACAATCCCAAGATCACAAATGACTATTTAGGTGGCAAAACGAATGCCATGCAGGCATTGGTGGGCCAAGTGATGAAACAGACACGAGGTCAGGCCAAGGCTGACATAGTACAAACGCTCTTAAGAAAGAAGCTAGATAGCCTTCAAGCATAGTGCCTTGCTCTCAAGCTAGGGACCCATGAAGAGCTTATTTGGGAAAGCCTGATCCAAGCCTTGGATAACCAACGGTTTTGGAACCACTCCTGAATAGGCTCTTATTTTTTTGTGCAAAAATCACAAATGCTAGAAACTTAGAGCTTATCAGGGAAGTGAATGGTAAAATACGAAAGCAAGGACAACGATGGGATGAACATCGGAGGAGAGTCCAGCTTGTCATGAACCCGACCCCCTAGAAGGGGGTGGGCTTGCGGTATGGCCCCAGCGCCGTTTCGTAAGCTCACATGACCAGACTCAGCAGAGGCGACTCTGCTACGTTATCGATGAGAGTTCAAGTTCCTACCTGCACGTGCGTTGCCAGCGTGCTGCTCTAGAACTGGTGGGTTAAACAGGTGTACAAGGGTTAAGCCAGTGCTCATCAGAAAGTACCGGGTCGATAACATTGTCGAGGCAAACATCACCTGGGTTTCCAGGGTCCGAAAGGAAATTTACACATGTCAGTTTTCGTCATGGACACTAATAAAGTACCGCTTGCTCCATGCCATGAGGCTAAAGCAAGAATACTGCTAGGTACGGGTAAAGCTGCAATATATCGCAGATTTCCATTCGCGATCATTCTGAAGTATACAGTTGAAAGTCCGAAAGATTCCCGATTTACGGATCAAGCTAGATCCAGGCTCTAGAACTACGGGCATTGCAGTTGTTGATGATGCTAGCGGCAGAGTCGTCTATGCAGCGGAGTTGGCTCATCGTGGGCAGGCCATCAAAAAGAGCTTAGACTATCGACGAGGTTCACGCAGAGGCAGACGAGCACGCCATACCCGCTATCGCAAACCACGATGGCAAAACAGAAGACGGAAGAAGGGTGGTTAGCCCCATCGCTCTTGAGTCGGATTGCCAACGTACTCACTTGGGTTACTCGACTCTCACGCCTATGCCGGATCACAGCCATTAGTCTTGAGCTAGTGAAGTTCGATATGCAACTCTTGGAAAATCCTGAGATTAGTGGCACAGAGTATCGACAAGGCACACTTACAGGATATGAAGTGAGAGAGTATTTGCTCGAAAAGTGGGGACGTAAATGCGCATATTGCGGTAAGGAGAATGTTCCTCTGCAAATTGAGCATATCGTTCCTCGTGCTAAGGCAGGCTCAAATCGAGTGAGCAATCTCAGCTTGGCATGCGAGAAGTGCAACACAGCTAAGGGTACCAAGGATATCAAGGACTTCCTCAAGAAGAAACCCGATCTCTTGAAGCACATTCTTGCTCAGGCTAAAGCACCGCTTAAGGATGCGGCAGCGGTAAATGCCACGCGTTGGGAACTATTTCGACGCTTGCAAGACTTTGGTTTGTCTATCGAGTGCGGCTCCGGTGGACTCACCAAGTTTAACCGGACAAACCGCAAGTTGCCTAAGACTCACTGGTTAGACGCGAGTTGTATTGGGAAAAGCACTCCAGCGCATCTCTGCATAAAAGGTGTGCAAACTTTGTACACAAAGGCTTACGGGCGTGGATGTCGTCAAATGTGCCTGATGACAAAATACGGCTTTCCGCGCACTAAAGCCAAGAAAAAGGAACACACGGGTTCCGCACAGGCGATATCGTGAAAGCTGTTGTCCCATCACATCTCAAGAATGCTGGCATTCATGTTGGTCGCATGTCAGCAAAAGCCAGTGGCTCTTTCACCATTGCCACAGGCTCCGCGACTATCACTGATATTGGTAGCCGCTATTGCCAGAAGCTCCAATGGGCAGACGGCTACGGCTATAGTTTTCAGAGAAAGGAGAGCGCGGCGTTTCCTCCCGCCCCCTAAAATGGGGCTGGTCTCCACGCCGCGATTCTATGGGGAAGCAAGCCATCTGATTTCAGCAGTTAGAGCGAGACCTAGTACAACGACGTCAGTGGGTCTAGTAGAGAGGTGATATATGCATGTTCTGTACCGTGATGTGAAATCTTTTAATCCCTATACGATGGCAGTGCAGCAATTTGAATTAGCGGCTGATCAGATAGGTCTTTCTGAAGACATGCGCGAGATTCTCCGCAAGCCGAAACGGGAACTCATCGTCAATTTCCCCGTCCTTATGGATGATGGATCTATCAAAACATTTACAGGGTATCGAGTCCAGCACAACGTTACCCGGGGGCCAGCCAAGGGAGGTGTCCGCTTTAGTCCAGCGGTAACTCTTGATGAGGTGAAGGCCCTGGCTATGTGGATGACCTGGAAGTGTGCTGTAGCCGGCATTCCATATGGGGGTGCAAAAGGTGGAGTCATCTGTGATCCTAAACACATGAGCCCGGAAGAATTAGAACGTTTGACGCGTCGTTATGCTACTGAGATAGCGAACATTATTGGTCCCCATTGTGACATTCTTGCTCCTGATGTCAATACCAATCCGCAGATCATGGCTTGGATCATGGATACCTATTCGATGCACGAAGGTTTTTCCGTTCCCGCTGTAGTAACGGGAAAGCCTCTTTCTATTGGTGGTAGCGAGGGACGCAATGATGCTACGGCCACTGGAGTGCTCTTTGTTACCAAGCGGGCTGCAAAGCACATCGGTATGCCATTGAAGGGAGCACGTGTCAGCATTCAAGGTTTTGGGAATGCAGGAGGGATCGCGGCACGTCTCTTTCACCGTGAAGGTTGTAAGATTGTTGCGGTTAGTGACTCACGTGGTTGCATCTATGACGAGTCGGGTCTGGAGCCAGCCGCAGTTCTGCGTTATAAAAAGGAGCGAGGAACTGTTGTTGGTTACCCATCAGCTCAGCAGTTGCAAGTGGCCGATGTTGTAGAGGTTCCTTGTGATATCCTTATTCCCGCAGCTACTGAAGGATTGATTACAGTTATGAATGCTGATCGAGTGCAAGCGCGTATTATTGCCGAAGCTGCCAATGGTCCCACTACTCCTTCCGCAGATGAGATCCTCCACAAGAAGGGCTGTCTGGTCATTCCGGATATTCTGGCCAATGCTGGAGGGGTGACGGTCAGCTACTTTGAGTGGGTGCAGGATCTCCAGAGTTTCTTTGGGGTGTGGAAGAGATTACGCAACGCTTGGAAGTGATTATGAATTGTGCATTCGACGCGGTCATGAATTTCGTCGATCAGTATCATTGTGACATGCGTTTGGCAGCTAACGTGCTAGCTATCTCACGGGTAGCAGAGGCGACACGAGTGCGTGGCATTTATCCCTAACCAGAAACAAGGGCAGTTCTTCGTCCAACAAGAGAACTGCCCCTTTGTTTATGGCTTGTCCAGTTTTAGTATCCACCTCGCCGCGAATCGCGCTTGGTTGGCTTTTTGATAGGTGTTTTGGTCTGGCGCGATGGCTTGGGCTTTTTGCGGCCACGGCCCCAGTCTACTGTGTCCTCTTCCTCTTCTAACTCCTCCTCTACTACATCATTATTTTCACCTGATTTATCTTCCTCAAGATAATCCTCTTCGTCGATAGCACTAAGATCCATATCCGGAATATCGGTCTCCTCGACTGGAAGCTCCTGACCCTCTATATCAGAAAATGTCAGATCCAGATCTTCTTCGGGCTTCTGCATATTCCTCATCAGAAGTTTCTTCTACTTCAGGTGAAACTACTTCTTCTATTCGTCCATTGGTTGCGGCACGGGAGGTTGTAGTACTTTGTTGTGGACTACTGACGTATACTCCTGTGGGATGTGGTTCTACTAGCTCAGCATCTGTTTGCTCACTCTCTTCATTGAGCTTAGGTGTGCCGATGATGCGACGTCCTGCTGCTACATCGAGCCAGAACTGAGAATAGTAATGTGGTCGTTCCGAATCTTTGTCATTATCTCTTTTTGTCATAACATATGTGGCACTCTAAGCATATGCTTGACATGCCACTCCTGCCTTCCTGTGTGTCTCAAAGCACACTCAGTTTTTGATCTATCCGGATAGATAGAATATATGCTGGTAAAGAGAGCCGTAAGGGTACGGCGAGTGCATATGGTACAGCGGGCACAATGCCTTGGGCCCCTACCCATGGCAATGAATTGCGTTGATCTGTACGATTGGTACCTGAGTAGTTGCAATCATAATAAAAAGAAAGTCTAGAGCTGTCAAGATGCCTGAAAAGTTGCTTGAGGGGGCTTGTAGAGCCATTTTATAGCCTGTCAAGCCTCTATGTGCATGAATTTTCTAGGCTGCGACCTTGGCTGTAGTATTCGAAGGCTTCTATAATTAGAAGTGAGGCAGCTGGTGATTAGACCCAAATATATTTCTTGTGAGCGTCTTATCCGTCTTGAGCCAGTTATTTTTTCCTGTACGACCTAATAATTTTTCCTGTTCTAGACGAAAGTTATCCGATGTTTAGCGATTTGGAGGAAATGTGTGACAAAGATTCTTGATGGTATTAATGGTCCAGAGCAGCTACGTACTCTGACGCTGGAACAAATGGAACAGTTAGCGGAAGAAGTGCGGCATGAGATCATCGAAAAGATTTCGGTAAGGGGAGGTCATCTAGCTCCCAACCTTGGTGTGGTTGAACTAACAATAGCTCTTCACTTTGTCTTTGATACTCCGCAAGATCAACTTATCTGGGATATTGGACATCAGGCGTATGTGCATAAACTCCTCACTGGACGCCGTGAGCGTTTCCATACGATTCGCCAATTTGGAGGTTTATCAGGCTATCTACGGCGTGATGAGAGTCCTTACGATGTCTTTGGAGCTAGTCATGCGAGTACGTCGATTTCTGCTGCTCTTGGCCTTGCGGCTGCGCGGGATTTGCAAGGACAGGATTTCAAAGTGGTAGCGGTGATTGGTGATGGAGCATTGACTGGGGGTATGGCTTTGGAGGCCATCAATAACGCTGGAAGTTTGAAGAAAAATCTAGTTATTGTGCTCAATGACAACGAAAAATCGATTTCTGACAATGTTGGGGCACTCTCACAACATTTTAGCAGGATACGCAAGATGCGCACATCTCCAAGCTATCAACATCTGCGGGAGATGGCGAAGGGCTCAATAGAGCGTCTTCCCATTGTTGGTGATAAAGCTCGCGAGACAGCTGGCCGTGCAGAGACAAGTTTCAAGAACTTTGTTATGCATAGCAAGAGTGGAATCGTCTTTGAGGAGTTGGGCTTCAACTTTTTTGGTCCATTTGATGGGCATGACCTCTCTCTCTTGCTGGATGTCTTTGAAAATATCAAGGGGGTCGATGGGCCAGTTATCGTGCAGATGGTGACGAAGAAGGGTAAGGGCTGGGATGTTGCTGAAAGTGATGCAACAGAGTGGCATGGTCCGGGTGCGTATGATTATAGGACGGGCAAGATTAATAAGAATGCTGATGATACTCCTACCTATACGGAGGTCTTTGCCGATACGCTAGTGACGATTGCGGAGCAGAATCCATCTGTTGTCGGTATTACAGCGGCAATGGAGAGTGGAACTGGCCTAAAAAAGTTGCATCAATGCTTGCCTGATCGTTTCTTCGACGTAGGTATAGCTGAGCAGCATGGCGTGACCTTTGCTGGTGGCCTAGCGGTTGGTGGTATGTGTCCAGTTGTGGCAATCTATTCGACTTTTTTGCAGCGTTCGTTCGATCAGATTATGCATGATATCTGTGTGCAGAATCTCCACGTCGTTTTTGCCTTGGATCGTGCAGGTATTGTGGGTGAGGATGGTCAGACACAACATGGTGTTTTCGATATTGCCTATATGCGTATTCTCCCCAACATGAAACTCATGGCTCCCAAGGACGAGGAAGAACTTCGTCACATGCTCTACACGGCCATTCATATGGATGGACCTGTTGCTATACGCTATCCACGAGGCAAGGCTCTTGGTGTGCCTCTCAGCGATGATCTGCATATGCTTGAGGTTGGTAAAGCGGAGTTACTCAGCCCTAGCACTTTGGAGCAAGCTGAGCGTGTTGATACAGTGCTATTGGCATATGGCTCAACTGTTGCTCAAGCTCAACTTGCTGCTCAAGAACTGGCTGAAGAAGGTCTGAGCGTTGCGGTAGTGAATGCTCGCTGGGCTAAGCCGCTTGACCGAGAGATGATCTCTGCATTTAGCCAGAACGGTGGGTCGGTTCGTAACGATAGAGGACCATATGGTTGCAGGTGGTTTTGGCAGTGCTATCCTTGAGCTACTGGAATCTCGGGGCATCAAAAATGTTGATGTTCGGATAATTGGTTTGCCCGATACATTTGTCGAACATGGTGCGCCGACTATTCTCAAAGAGTTATATGGTATCTCTTCTGCTCATATCAAAGATATGGTGCGTGAGCAGCTTAGTACTGAAAAGCATGCGCTTGCAAAATAGACAATACTTTTTGTGTCATGCTATGTAGAAAGAGGACATCTGGTGGAGAACATAGATAAAAGGCAATTAGCGGTCTATATATGCTCTCCACCAGAGATAGAGAGGATGCTTCAGTTTTTCCTCCTGTCTAGTTTTGTCCAAACAAGTAGTTGCGTTTTCTCTTTGGACTATAGTGTAATCTCAACTAATGTGCGATATGCCAGAAGATGTTCTATTCCACTGAACTAGTCAGATAAATTGCCTCGGTACGGTTGCGAGCATGCAATTTCTCAAAGATATTCTGGACATGCTTATGGACCGTTGATTCTGCAATTTTAAGTTCTTGGGCAATTTCGCGATTTTTACGTCCCATACGCATTAAACTCAAAATTTGTGCTTCGCGCTCGGTGAGTGGACGTGGAATACTGGTATTCTCAACGGGCGGTTGGTCCGTTCCCTCTTGAACAGCTACATGCTGGTTGGTATTTCGTGGTGTGCGGTATGTATAAGATGTTGATGCCTGTGATAAACTTTGGAGTTTCCAGCTTGCTCGCAGATGGGCAAGTACTTGGCCAGCGAATGCACCTGGTATGCATAGGTGATTGTTGGCTGCGCAGCGAAGTGCGTGAATTAGTGCATCTGGTTCAATATCTTTGGTAATGCAACCTATGGCCCCTTTCTGAATAGCTTGAAAAATATGATGATCCTGATAATTGGTTGTGAAGATAATAACGCGTGAATGTGGAGAGCACGCTAGGACGCGCTCAGTTGCTTCAAAACCATTGCAGTCTGGCATGTCTACATCCATTAAGACAACATCTGGCTGGGTGTGGGCTGCTTGGACTTCGGCTTCATGCCCGTTGCTTGCCTCTGCTATTACAGTCAGATCCTCTTCTTGCTCTACAACTTCCCGCACGGCACGGCGCATTAATGAGTGGTCATCAACAATTAAGATATTTACCATCGTATTCAATTCCCCTTCTACTTTCTACAACCCCTGAAATAGTATGAGTTGATTAGCTATAAATGTGTACACTATATACTATACTGGTGTATTCAACAAGCAAACAGTATTAAACATGAAGGGCCTTTGGAACATTGATCGCTTGCATCTGTTGAGCAACTTTTGAAGAGCCCTGGATACCTAACGAAATTTTCTTGCGTCCATAGGGGCTCTGTGCTATACTTCACTCGCAGTACCGTGGCCAACTTGGCAGTACTTGGGAAGTTCTTGCCTATTGTTGATAGTGGGCAGATCTTAATAAGCAAATACGCACGTTCTCTACTCAGCGTCGACCCTGGGGCCCTTTGCAGCAAAGCAGCCGAGAGATCAGGCAGAACTGAAAGTAAAAGATCATCGTACCTTGGGGACCCTGACGTCTGAATGGGAGAGCGGAGGATCAAGGGAGGTTCATTTTTGGCTAACATCATTTCAATGAAACAGCTTTTGGAAGCTGGTGTGCATTTTGGTCATCAGACTCGCCGTTGGAATCCTAAGATGCAGCAGTTCATCTTTATGGATCGCAATGGCATCCACATTATCGATCTCCAGCAGACGGTGGGTCGTCTTAATGAAGCTTACAAGTTCGTTCAACAACTTGTCGCTGATGGTGGCACCTTGCTCTTTGTTGGTACCAAGAAACAGGCCCAGGAAGCTGTAGCGGAAGAGGCCAAGCGCTGTGGGATGTATTATGTGAATCAGCGTTGGCTTGGGGGCATGTTAACAAACTTCAAGACCATTCAACTACGTATTGCCCACCTTCGTGAGTTAGAAGCTCGTCGCGATAATGGCGACTTTGAGCGCTTGCCCAAGAAGGAAGTTCAGCGTTTGCAGGATGAGCTGACTCGTCTTGAGCGTATTCTAGGTGGCATTAAAGATATGCGTCGCTTGCCCGGTGCCGTTTTTATTGTTGATACGCGAAAGGAACGCACGGCAGTACTAGAGGCACGACGCTTGGAAATTCCAATCATTGCTCTCGCGGATACCAACTGTGATCCTGATGAGATGGATTTTCCTATCCCTGCAAATGATGACGCTATTCGTGCTGTGCGCCTCTTATGTGCAAAAATTGCTGATGCCGCTGTTGAAGGTCGCCGTGAGCATGAAGCACTGCAAAAGGATGAGGAATCTCCCCAGGGCGAGCCTGCTGTTGAGTTGCCTTTGCCTACGGCAGAACCAGAAACGGTGTCTGTTGCAGTAAAGGTATCAGCTTCGGAAGAGAAGCCCATTGCAGGGAATGTATCAGCTTCGGAAGAGAAGCCCATTGCAGAGTCGGCTGAAGTGGTGGAGGAGCCTGCTATCCAGGCAGAAGAGCCACAGCTCGTTGCTAAAGAGGCTCATTAGCCTAAAAACAACATTTTGTCAGGTAGGAGGTAAGGGGCATGTTGCCTCCTTCCTCCTGCCTTTTTGTGTATCTAGGTTCGTTCTGTTGAGCGAATCTAGATGCCAAGTGTCATTCTAGAGGAAGTCAGCCAAGACTGGAACAGGATTGGGACAGCACTCAGAGACCAAAAAAGATGCACACGGGTTATTGTCCCGTCGTCGCTATCTGAGTATTATAGATTTAGGATTGAGGAGAAATTACCAAGATGGATTATACTGCTGCTGACGTAAAGAAATTACGCGAAGAAACCGGTGCAACCTTTGCAGATTGCAAGAATGCTTTGACCAATGCGAAAACTTGGCATGATGCGGTGAGCTATCTTGAAACGCGGAGTGCTAAAAAAGCGGAGAAGATGATCTCTGCGGGCCGTGAGACGAGAGAAGGAGGCGTTTTCTCCTATGTGCATCACAACAACCGGGTTGGAGTTCTGTTAGAGCTGAATTGCAGTACCGATTTTGTGGCGCGTAGCGAAAGTTTCCGCAATCTAGCCAATGAACTGGCTCTCCAGATCGTGGGTGTCGCTCCTAAATACATCAGTTATGAAGATATTCCTGCTGATGTGCTTGCAGAAGAGCAGAAGAAGATTGCTGAAGATCCCTCGCTAGAACGTGTTCCGGCTGAGCGTCGTGAAGAGGTGATCAAAGGCAAGCTTAAGAAGGCTCTAGGAGAACGGGTACTTATGATGCAGCCTTGGGTAAAGGATGAGTCAGTTACCGTTAGTGACCTTGTGCGCAAAGTCATTGCTGATACTGGCGAAAACATTGTGCTGCGCCGCTTCAGCCGTTTCGCGCTAGGAGAAAATTAGCCGATGTCAGTTGATCTGAAGTATCGGCGTATCCTGCTCAAATTGAGTGGCGAGGCTCTAGGTCCACAAGGACATGGCATCGATGCCGAATTGATATGGCGTCTTGCTGGTGAAGTCAAGTGCGTACACGATTTAGGTGTTGAAATTGCCATGGTCATTGGTGGAGGAAATATGTGGCGCGGCGCGGATGCCGCCGCCACTGGTATAAATCGTGCTACTGCTGACTATGTTGGCATGTTAGCAACGGTAATGAATTCGCTAGTCATGCAAGATGCACTGGAGAAGCTCGGCGTTGTGACGCGGGTACAGACTGCCATTGAGATGCCACCAGTGGCGGAATCTTTTATCCGCCGCCGAGCAGAACGTCATCTGGAGAAGGGACGTGTGGTTATTCTGGCTGCTGGTAGTGGCCATCCATTTTTCACTACTGACACGGCAGCAGCATTACGGGCAGTCGAGCTGAATGCACAGGTGTTACTCAAAGCGACAAAAGTAGATGGCATCTACGATGATGATCCTATGCGCAATGCTCAAAGCCGTAAGTTTGAGCAATTGAGCTATATGCAGGCATTGAATATGGGGTTGAAGGTTATGGACAGTACCGCTCTATCTCTCTGTAAGGACAATAAAATGCCCATTATTGTCTTTAACTTGCACCAACAAGGAGCTTTAGCGGCCATTGTTTGTGGTGAAAAGTATGGTACACTGGTCTCATCAGAGGACACGAGAGATATGATCCTATAGAAGAACGGGATTGCTCGTCGTGCTACTACAAAGAACGAATGAGATGTGCATACCTTCTATCGTTATGTTCCATTTGCTTGAAGGTACACGTTGCGCTTAAGAAAAAAGGGAGGATGCTATGACAGCGGATCTATTCGAAGATGCTGAGCGGCGTATGCAAAAGGCAGTTGAGACTCTAAAACATGATATCAGTGCTATTCGTGCAGGTCGTGCAAGCGCTGCTTTGGTCGAACGTATCACCGTTGACTATTATGGAACTCCTACGCCAATCAATCAGGTTGCCTCAATCACTGTTCCCGAAGCACGTCTGCTAGTAATTCAGCCCTGGGAGCGGAAGTTATTAGTTGACATTGAGAAGGCCATTCAAAGATCGGATCTTGGTATTAATCCGACAAATGACGGGCAAGTCATTCGTCTGGCTATTCCGCCGATGAGTGAAGAGCGACGTCGTGATCTTGTGAAGACCCTGCACAAGAAGCTGGATGAGCATAAGGTCGCAGTGCGCAATGTCCGTCGTGATGTACAAGATAAATTACGCGATCGTGAGAAAAAGAAAGAGGTTTCTGAGGACGAGCTGAAGCGTAGTACAGAACGACTACAGAAGCTCACCGACCGCTACATCGAGGAGATGGATAAGGTTGGTAAAGCCAAGGAAATGGAGATCCTGGAGGTCTAATTTTGACCAAATTGTCAAAGCTCTTTGCCTCTAATGGGAAGGAGAGCAAATCTGCGCAGTCGGAAGCTGCCGAATCTGGGCAGTTGCAGTCGAAGCCTCAATTGCGCCACATTGCTATCATTATGGATGGCAATGGGCGCTGGGCAACGAAACGTCATCTTCCTCGTCTTGCTGGTCATAAGGCAGGTGTTAATGCTCTACGTCGTGTTGTTGAGTGCGCTACTGATGAGCAGATTGAAATGCTTAGTGTCTATGCCTTTTCCACCGAGAACTGGGGGCGACCACGTGTTGAAGTTGATGGCTTAATGCGTCTTTTCTGGGAAACAATCCGCTCGGACTTGGAGAAACTTCATCGTGATGGTGTGCGTCTGCGCCATCTTGGTCGTCTTGAAGATCTTTCGGCTGATATTCAGCAGGCAGTGCGTGACTCTGTCGAGTTGACGAAAGATAATACACGCATTGGCTTAAATGTGTGTTTTAATTATGGGGGGCGTGCTGAACTAGTTGATGCTGTGCGTCAGATTATTGCTGATGGACGCTGCCCTGATATGATTACTGAAGAGTTGATTAGCTCTTATTTGTATACGCGAGATCTGCCTGATCCAGAGCTGGTTATTCGTACTGCTGGCGAGATGCGTGTCAGCAATTTCTTGCTCTGGCAATCTGCCTATAGCGAGTACTATGTGACACCCACCCTCTGGCCTGATTTTGGACGAGAGGATCTGCTTGCTGCACTGGAAAGCTATTCTCAACGACAAAGGCGTTTTGGGCGCCTAGCAGTTTCCACTACCTAGGATATATTCGTGTAGTAGACAGGATGTCCACGTCCTATCTACTACACAGAGGTCCTCATTGAGTAGCTTTCGCTGCGAGCAGAGGGGGTGAGCTGGTTGCACCGCACGAATAAGCAGAACAATAAAATGGGTGTGGCTAAACCTGAGCAGCAGAATGTTTCGAGCATCATCGCTTGGTCAGCGCTGGCTGACGGCTTTGATTGCGATTCCTTTTGTTCTTTTCCTTTGCTGGTTTGGGGGTTGGGGGGCGTTTACTGCTGCATTGCTAGTCGTTGCATTAAGTAGCTTTGAAATGCACCATATGTTGGCTAATGTGGGCTACCGCCCTCTGAGTGTGATGAGTCTAGGCCTCGGCATTCTGTTTTTGATAGCTGCCATGTTGCCGTCGCAGATGCATCTGCTCGTGCTTGAAATCGGTTTGGGGGTTGCATTATTGATTTCATTTCCCTGGTTTTTCTTGCGCAAGAGCCATGATGGTGTGTTGGTCGATTGGGCCTTGACACTAGCTGTTCCCATTTATCTGGCTTGGCCCATGAGTTGTGCTGTGTTGCTGCGTGGGTATAATCCTGTACTCTGGCGTCCGGCTTCTGGAGGCTGGATCTATCTTCCCCCTGGTGCTTGGTGGTTGTTAACTGCATTGGTAGGTGTCTGGGTCTTTGATGGAGCGGCATTTTTTAGTGGTCGCTGCTTCGGTCGACATAAACTTGCTCCCCTGATTAGTCCTGGCAAAACATGGGAAGGTGTCATCGGTGGTTTTATCGTTTGTACGATCATCTGTCTCGTGCTTACCGTTGTGCCGTTGGGTATTCCCTGGTATTTTGCGATCTTGCTTGCCTTGCTAATTGGTTCGGCTGCTACATTGGGAGATCTTGCTGAGTCTTTGATCAAACGACAAACGAATGTGAAGGATAGTGGTCGGATGATGCCTGGTCATGGTGGGATGCTTGATCGAGTTGACAGTTTACTATTTGCTTTTGTCATAGTCTATATATTTTCTCAGGTAATGCTGTTATTAAAATAAAATACGACCATTGTTTATTTCTAAGTTACTATTAATCTTTTAGTACGCCTGCTCGCGTTTATGGTATAATCCAGTAGCGAGTTGCTAAGACGGAAGGAAAATCTATGGCAACATTCCCGAGGCATATTGCTTTACTGGGAAGCACGGGATCGATTGGTCGGCAGACGCTAGATGTGGTACGGTGTTTCCCTGACCAGTTTCAAATTGTTGCATTAGCTGCACGAAATAATGTTGAACTCCTTTCCCAGCAGGTGCAGGAATTTAAACCATCCCTTGTGGCATGTTTTGCAGACGCCTCGGAAGCTGAGGAAAAAGTACGGGCTCTTTTGCCTGAGGCTTTGCTTGGTGAGCGGGGCTTGCTAGCTGCGGCAACGTGTCCTGAGGCTGATGTCGTGGTGGTAGCTACATCTGGTCTAGTTGGTCTGAAGCCTACCCTTGCTGCAATCGAAGCGGGTAAGGTCATTGCATTGGCGAATAAAGAAACTCTGGTCATGGCTGGTCATCTAGTGATGCAGGCAGCTCAGCGTGCTAGAGTGCCTATTTTGCCCATCGATAGTGAGCATAGTGCTATCTGGCAATGTCTGAAGGGTGAGGCAACGGAGGATATCTCGCGTTTGCTTTTGACTGCTTCTGGTGGACCTTTTCGTTCTGCGGCATATGAGCAGATTCAGGCGGTGACGGTCGATCAGGCGCTGGCTCATCCTACATGGCAGATGGGTCCAAAGATTACAATTGATAGTGCGACCTTGATGAATAAAGGTCTGGAGGTCATTGAGTCTCACTGGCTTTTTGGGGTGCCTTATGAGCGTATCGATGTAGTCATTCATCCTGAAAGTATTATCCACTCAATGGTGGAGTTTATCGATGGCTCCATTAAGATGCAAGCTAGTTTACCAAGCATGCATTTGCCGATTATGAATGCTCTGGCTTACCCTCTTCGCTTAAACAGTAAGGAGACAGGGATCATATGTGAGTTGCGTTGGCCCGAGATTGGCGCTCTCCGTTTTGAGGAACTAAAGCTGGAGCGTTTTCCGTGTTTCCGATTAGCAATTGAGGCTGGCAGACGTGGAGGGACGTACCCATGCGCTCTTGTTGGGGCTGATCAAGAGGCAGTGGAACTATTCCTTGCTGGTGAGATTAGCTTCCTGCAGATTGCTGAGTTGGTTGAGGCTGTTCTAGATTGTCACGACTCTGTTGAGCAGCCAGACGTTTCTGCGACGCTTGAGGCTTGTAGTTGGGCACGACGGATGGTGCACGAATTATGGAAGAAAAGTGCACAAAATTTGAAAAGCGGCATAGAGGAAAAAGGACATGAATTGGTATATACTGACGATTATCCCAGTATTAGGTCTACTGGTATTCGTGCATGAGTTAGGTCACTTTATTACCGGCAAAATGGGCAGGTATTCGGGTAGAGGAGTTTGGGATGGGCTTTCCGCCGTCTCTGGTGGGTATCCGTAAACGGGACAGGGGTGGTTGGGAGGTGATATGGTTTGGTCGTAGTCGGGAGATTGATACCAATAGTACTCTGAGCCCTTTGTGTGGAACAAGTGGCGGGGCCAGTCATAGTAGTGCTGATACTTCTGATCATACCATCTATTCTCTCAATTTGCTTCCAATTGGTGGTTTTGTACGCATGTCAGGTGAGACGGGAGATGCTTATGATGAGAATGGGCAGTATGATTCTAAAAGCTTTGCGGCGCAATCAGCTAGCAAACGCCTAGTTGTGCTTGTTGCTGGTGTCGTAATGAACTTCCTGCTGGCCATTATCCTCTTCACGATGGCTTACACAGATGGCCAGCCTGTCAGCTCTACTGATCCGATCATTGGCTCGATAGCAGCAGGCTCACCTGCACAGGCAGCAGGTTTACGTGTCGATGATAGAGTTCTTTCTGTCGATGGAATGCCGGTACATACTTTTGACAAGATGCACACAGTTTTGGGGCAGATTGGTGCCAAGGTTCCAGAGCGGCAGCATACAGTAGCGGTCATCCTGGTAGTTCGTCATAAGGGTGCATCTTCCAACACGACAGTGGTTGTCAATGCGCGAGCACATCCAAAGCTAAATGAGGGTTATCTAGGAGTTGATCCAAAGGTTATCATGATAACGACACCTTTCTGGCAAGCGCCTTGGAAGGGGATCATACTGACATTTGACACGACGCGTTTATTGGTGGTGACTCTGGTGCAGATGGTCATTGGCTTACTGCCATTTCAGGTTACTGGGCCTGTCGGTATTGCGCATATAACGAGTGCAGTTGCGCAATCTGTGCCATATGCTGGTTGGTGGCCATTACTTGCTCTGAGTGCGATGTTGAGCTTAAACCTAGCAATTTTTAACATCTTGCCCTTCCCTGCTCTTGATGGCGGGCGTGTCTTTCTGGTCCTGATAGAAGTACTACGCGGGGGGAAACGCTTGAGGCCAGAGCGTGAAGGGCTCATAAACTTTGTTGGGATGGCAGTCTTGCTCCTGCTGATGGTGGTTGTCACGATCAGTGATGTCCTGCATTGGGGGAGTTAAGCGATAGAATGCATAGCAGCCGTATCAGCGTTGTAAGGTTTAAAGGAGATGTCCTTGCTTTATGAGAAGAAAAACTAGAAAAGTGTATGTTGGGAATGTTCCTGTAGGTGGTGATGCGCCTATTGCAGTTCAATCGATGACCACGACCTATACACGTGACGTAAAATCGACTGTGGCACAAATTCATCGTTTACAGGATGTCGGTTGTGAAATTGTGCGTGTCGCAGTGCCAGAGATGGAAGATGCGGTAGTAATCGGAAAAATCATAAAACAAATTAAAATTCCGCTTGTTGCTGATATTCATTATGACCCTGCACTTGCCTTAGAAGCGCTCAGGCAAGGTGCTCATAAAGTACGTATCAACCCTGGCAACCTTCTACAAGCTCGCAGTTCACTGGAACAGATTGTCAATCTAGCTAAAGAGCGTGGTGCAGCAATTCGTATAGGTGTCAATTCTGGCTCTGTTGATGCGCTAGATAAAGCAGCTCAGATGAAGCGTATCCAGGTGCGGTTACGCGATGATGGCATGCTAGAGCGGTCTGATCCAGCTGAAGCTCATCGGAGGGAGCGCGAGTATCTAGTTGAGCGTATGGTCAACAAGGCATTGGAGTATGTTGGCTGGTGTGAGGAGTTAGATTTCCATAATGTGATCGTGGCGTTGAAGTCCTCTACCGTTCTTACAGCGGTCGAGGCATACCGTCGTTTTTCGCAGTTGTCGGACTATCCTCTCCATCTTGGTATTACAGAAGCTGGTACGCTGGTGAGTGGTTCGGTAAAATCAGCGGTGGGGCTTGGTTTGTTGCTGGCTGAAGGAATTGGAGATACCATTCGTGTTAGCTTGAGTGCAGAGCCGGAAGAGGAAGTGCCAGTGGCCTATGAGATCCTGCGTTCGCTAGAACTACGTAGTCGTGGTATAACCTTTGTCTCCTGTCCTTCATGTGGGCGCGTTGAGATTGATGTAGTTGCCGTTGCCAATGAAGTTGAGAAGCGGCTGATGAAAGTGCAAACGCCCATTCAAGTAGCTGTCATGGGCTGTGTAGTCAACGGTCCTGGTGAATCACGTGATGCAGATGTTGGTTTGGCTGGAGGTAAGGGCAAGGGTATCATTTTCCGCAAAGGGCAAGTGGTCAAAACAGTTCCTGAAGACCAATTTCTGGATGCTGTTCTCAAGGAGGTAGCTAGCCTGCTTCCTGAGCATGAGGCCAAACAGGTCTACCCTGAGGGTGGTATCAGGGAGGTTGCTGGCATTCACCGCACCCGCGAGAACGGCATAAATCTGCTGATTGTGCAAAGTTGATGGTTTGAGCAATCAAAGGCTAATTGATTGTCCTTCCTTACAAAATTTTTACAATTTTTCATAGATTTCTTGATGTAGGTGGGATATCCTATGGACAAGCGCATGCGAGAAATAGTACATTGACGGTGTATGTTACTTGAAGTCAAGTAATGTGCTGTCAATCTAAAATGTATTGGAAACTATAACGGTGCTGTTCTCTCTAGTGCGTTCGTTTCAAGGAAGATTATTCGAACAATGCAAGGTGCAGATTAGCAAGCATTGTATCGAGAAAGATGAAGGAGATCATACCATGTTTGCAGGGCAATATCCTCCGTTTCCTCAAGGCCAAGGTCAAGGTAATCACATATTGATCATTGTGAGACATTACTATGATATCTGGCCTTTAATACATCTGATTAGTTTAGGATTATGGCTTGTTCTATTCCTTCTACTAGTCTGCGGGCTCATCTGTCGGATTTGTAGGAAAAAAATGCGTATGTGTGGCTGGCGCGGTTATGGTTGCTGCCAGGGTCGTAGTCACGGTCCCAATCATGGTTGCTGCCAGGGTCGTAGCCATGGCCCCGATCATGGTAACAGTGGCTGTCGTAGTCATGATCATCCCGTGCCTCCATTCCACCATCTGGATGCCGTAGAGATACTTCGTCAGCGCTATGCAAGTGGCGAGATTGACGACGCGACATTTGAACACATGCGGGAGCGACTTGGGCCATCAGTTGGGCCAGAGCGACCATTCAGAAGGCTAGTAGCCTTGTTCCCGTTTTGCTTGGGTATCACACTTCCTGGCTGCTATTACAACGTCTACATCCTTGCGTTGATAAATGCAGCCTTTTTTTGCAAGAATTCTTGTGAAGTCGTTCACTTGACAAAAAATTTGCTGCCTCCTACAATAATAACATCTTTATCCTCATCCATTATAAGCGATAGTTGAAGCCACAGCAGATTTTGTGTGATTATAAGGGATACACGTGCGCAATGATAACTTCAAAGGAAAGGACAACACACACTGCCCATGTTCAAAAAGATAGACCACATCAACATCGTTGTCTCCGATCTAGAAGCGGCGAAAGACTTCTTCTTAAACCTGGGATTTACGATCATTAAAAGGCAAGTATTACAGGGAGAATGGATTAGCAAAGTTGTCAATCTACCTAATGTAAAAGCTGAATATATAGCATTAGCAATTCCTGATACGCAGACCAACTTGGAGTTAATTAAATATTACACACCCGAGGGAAGTGTAGACCCTCATATCAGTATACCCAACCAGATTGGTTTTCGACATATAGCTTTGGAAGTAGAAGATATAGAAAGCGTTGTAACAGATTTGAAAAAGAAAGGAATAACATTTTTTAGTGATATACAAGTATATAACAATAAGAAAACTCTGTTACTTTTTGGGAATAGAAGGAATAATTCTCGAATTCGCTGAATATACCTAGACTGCGAAAAAGAGCCACTATTTCCCCGCATATTCGTTTTATGAGGTCAACCCACCTGCAAAATGTGGGATTTAATTTAATGAAATAGAAGTGGGAGTGGGAGTGGGAGTGGGCACAGGAGTAGGAGTGGGAGTGGGCGCAGGAGTAGGAGTGGGAGTAGGAGTGGGAGTAGGCGCAGGAGTGGGAGTGGGAGTAGGCGCAGGAGTGGGAGTGGGAGTAGGCGCAGGAGTAGGAGTGGGAGTAGGCGCAGGAGTGGGAGCAGGCGCAGGAGTAGGAGTGGGAGTGGGCGCAGGAGTAGGAGTGGGAGTGGGCGCAGGAGTAGGAGTGGGAGTGGGCGCAGGAGTAGGCGTGGGAGTGGGCACAGGAGTAGGAGTGGGAGTAGGCTTGGGAGCAGGCTTGGGAGCAGGCTTGGGAGCAGGCTTGGGAGCAGGCTTGGGGGTGGGCACAGGAGTAGAAGTGGGCGCAGGAGTAGGAGTGGGAGTGGGCACAGGAGTGGGTGTGGGCACAGGAGCAGGCTTGGGAGTGGGCATAGATACAGGTAAAGGTGTAGAAGTGGGTGACTTAGATGTAGATGTAGGAATTGTTGGAAGCATATTCTGGCTGGGCTTACTTGGCATTGGGGGGCGTGATTGCATAACAAGAAGGGCTATAGTAGCAAAAGTAATAAAAGCAATTATTATACCGGTGCCTGATGCCAATATGGGATAGCGGTCATTGCTAGTTCGCTTTCTGTGAGGAGCAAATCTCCACTGGGATAATCCATGCGCCTTTCCTACCTGCTGATCGATCTCATGCTCAAAGCCGGGTAAGGGATGAAAGGCATGGTCAAGGCGAGATTGCTGGTGAAAAGTATGGTCAAGGCTGGGTTGCTGGTGGATGTCATGCTCGAAGCCGGGTAAGGGATGAAAGGCATGGTCAAGGCTGGGTTGCTGGTGGATGCCATGGTCAAGGCTGGGTTGCTGGTGGATGTCATGCTCGAAGCCGGGTAAGGGATGAAAGGCATGGTCAAGGCTGGGTTGTTGGTGGATGCCCTGGTCAAGGCTGGGTTGTTGGTGGATGCCCTGGTCAAGGCTGGGTTGTTGGTGGATGCCCTGGTCAAGGCTGGGTTGTTGGTGGATGCCCTGGTCAAGGCTGGGTTGTTGGTGGATGCCCTGGTCAAGGCTGGGTTGTTGGTGGATGCCCTGGTCAAGGCTGGGTTGTTGGTGGATGCCCTGGTCAAGGCTGGGTTGTTGGTGGATGCCCTGGTCAAGGCTGGGTTGTTGGTGAATGCCCTGGTCAAGGCTGGGTTGTTGGTGAATGCCCTGGTCAAGGCTGGGTTGTTGGTGAATGCCCTGGTCAAGGCTGGGTTGTTGGTGGATGCCATGGTCAAGGCTGGGTTGTTGGTGGATGCCATGGTCAAGGCTGGGTTGTTGGTGGATGCCATGGTCAAGACTGGGTTGTTGGTGGATGCCATGGTCGAAGTCGGGTAGAGGATGAAAAGTGTGATCAAGGCGAGGTTGCTGGTAAAAGGCAGGGTCAAGGCTGGGTTGCTGTTGGATCTCATGCTCAAAGCCAGGTAGGGGGCGGAAACCCTGTTCAGGGCTAGGTTTCTGGTGAATGCTCTGCTTGGAGTTGGATTGTTGGTTCAAACTATCTCTATCTAGGAAATCTGCAACGTCCTGAGCAAGTTGCTGGTAGACATCACGCCCAAACCCGGGTAGTGAGTGTGACACATTAAGATGATTTTGATCCTTCCTATCAGAAAAGGAAGGGTAATTGTGAGACGGTGTTAAAGTGCAAAAAGTCTCGTCGTTAGAAGAAATAGTAAGTTCATTAGCATTATGATTGTGGAGGGAGGGAGACATTTGGAGTTCATGCCCAGCATCAGATAATCCAGTGGCTATATTATTATCAACGGCAGCTATCTGGTCAGATGAGTATTCATTATTGGCGATCAATAGATGGCTTGCAGTTGGAATATTTGTCGGAGCATCTAGAACATACCCACATTGTCCACAAAAGTTCGCACTATCGGGTAGCAAAGCCCGACACCATTCGCATATGTGCATGGGATACTACCTCCCCGTTATTTAATGTGCTATTGTTCAGTAGTGTATCACATAGATGATGATCTTACCACCAAGAGGAAGAAAGTTCGGAATCTCGGAATTTGTGAAGTTGTTCACTTGACAAAAAAATTTGCTGCTTCCTATCTAGAAGCGGCGAAAGAGCTACTATTTCCCTGCATATCCGTTTTATGAGGTCAACCCATCTGCACAATGTGAGATTTAATTTAATGAAATAGAAGCGGGAGTAGGAGTGGGAGTAGGCACAGGAGTAGGCGTGGGAGCAGGAGTAGGAGTAGGCGTGGGAGCAGGAGTAGGCGTGGGAGCAGGAGTAGGCGTGGGCGTAGGAGCAGGAGTGGGCGTAGGAGCAGGAGTAGGCGTGGGCGTAGGAGCAGGAGTAGGTGTGGGCGTAGGAGCAGGAGTAGGCCTGGGAGTGGGTACAGGAGTAGGCTTGGGAGTGGGCACAGGAGTAGGCCTGGGAGTGGGTACAGGAGTAGGCTTGGGAGTGGGTACAGGAGTGGGAGTGGGCACAGGAGTGGGAGTGGGCATAGATACAGGTGAAGGTGTAGAGACGGGTGACTTAGATGTAGATGTAGGAATTGTTGGAAGCGTATTCTGGCTGGGCTTACTTGGCATTGAGGGGCGTGAATGTGCAATAAGAAGGGCTATAGTGGCAAAAGTGATAAAAGCAGTCAAGATAACGAGACCTGATGCCAATATGGGATAGCGGCCATTGCTAGTTCGCTTTCTGTGAGGAGCAAATCTCCATTGGTATAATCCGTGTGCCTTTTTTACCTGCTGATCAATATCATGCTCAAAGCCGGGTAAGGGATGAAAGCTATGGTCAAGGCGAGGCTGCTGGGAAAAGGTAGGGTCAAGGCTGGGTTGCTGTTGGATATCATGCTCGAAGCCGGGTAGAGGATGAAAGGTGTGATCAAGGCGAGGTTGCTGGGAAAAGGCAGGGTTAAGGCAGGGTTGCTGTTGGACCTCATGCTCAAAGCCGGGTAGGGGGCGGAAACCCTGTTCAGAGCTAGGTTTCTGGTAAATGCTCCGCTTGGAGTTGGGTCGTTGGTTCATACTATCTCTATCTAGGAAATCTGCAACGTCCTGAGCAAGTTGCTGGTAGACATCACGCCCAAATCTGGGTAGCGAGTGTGACACATTAAGATGATTTTGATCCTTCCTATCAGAAAAGGAAGGGTAATTATGAGACGGTGTTAAAGTGCAAAAAGTCTCGTCGTTAGAAGAAATAGTAAGTTCATTAGCATTATGATTGTGGAGGGAGGGAGACATTTGGAGTTCATGCCCAGCATCAGATAATCCAGTGGCTATATTATTATCAACGGTAGCTATCTGGTTAGATGAGTACTCATTATTGGTGATCAATAGATGGCTTGCGGTTGGAAGTTTTGTCGGAGCACCTAGAGCATACCCGCATTGTCCACAAAAGTTCGCACTATCGGGTAGCAAAGCTCGACACCATTTGCATATGTGCATGGATACTGCCTCCCCGTTGTTTAACGTGCTATTGTTCAGTAGTGTATCACATAGATGATGACCTTGCCATCAAGAGAAGATAGGGAATTGAGCCACCGCCTGTGAAAGGATCGAGGACAGGACTTCGGTGACGTTATTCACTGATGTTCGATTAATGCCTCTTTGAGAGTCTAGTATGACTCTCCACAGTGTTTATCCTTTTGCTCTGCAACCTTATCAACCTCTGGCAATCTCTCACCAATCGCATAGTCGATATCAGTATAGAAGGCCATGATACCCTTATCCAGGGGGAAAGAGGGACAACTGACGTTTTGACACAAGGATCAGAGTTGAAATGCCAATGCGTTGAAGAATGGCTTGTGGAGAGCCCAGAATCCCAAAATCCATCCATCCTACCTACTTGACAAATGCCTTGTTGGGGTGTAGGATAGGTTCATCCTGCTGATAGGAACAAAATGCAGCGGGACGAACCGATTTTCTTCTAGTCCTGTCGGTCGGCGTAATTGGGTCCTGCGCGGCAGAAGTCTATGAACCCCGCTAGGTCCGTGAGGAAGCAACGGTAATGGGCCTCTCTGGGTGACGTGGGGCTGCCTGATTACGCTGCCCGGCAGGACTGGGCGAAAGTCGGTTTTCTCTGTCTCATCTTCTTCCTAAACACAGCGAATGGCCTCGTAGCTTGTCACCAGGATTTGCAGGCGGGAGTTTCGTTTATGGCCTCACAATCGCTCTATCGTAAGTGGCGCTCACAGACCTTCAGTGATCTCGTCGGTCAGGAGCCTGTCGTTCGTACCCTAAAAAACGCGCTCAGCAGTGGCAACTTAGCTCATGCATATCTCTTCACTGGCCCAAGAGGAACTGGTAAGACCAGTATGGCCCGTCTCCTTGCAAAGACAATTAATTGTCAGTACCCAAAAGATGGTGAGCCATGTAACGAGTGTGAGCAGTGCCATGAGATAACTGTAGGTAGCTCTTTTAATGTTATCGAGATTGATGCCGCCTCCAATCGTGGAATTGATAGCATTCGTGAGTTGCGTGAGAAGGTCATGGTGCCCCCTACAAACGGTAAGTACAAGGTCTATATCCTCGACGAAGCTCATATGCTGACAACTGAAGCATTTAATGCCCTATTGAAGACGCTCGAAGAACCTCCTCCACATGCTATTTTTGTGATGGCAACAACTGACGTACATAAAATGTTGCCCACTGTACTTTCACGCTGCCAGCGCTTTGACTTCAAACGCTTTGCAACTTGCCAAATTGTAGATCGTTTGCGCTTCGTAGCGGAACAAGAGCAAGTAGTACTTGAGCCCGGGGCGGCTGAATTAATTGCTCGGGCCGCTGCTGGTGGTATGCGTGATGCTCTCAGTCTGCTAGACCAGGCCATTGCGTACTCAGGAAAAGAGATCTCGCTCAGCCAAGTGCAGGTAATGCTTGGTGTAGCTGATCCACGTGCTATTCAAAAATTCGTTGGCCATATTGCCAACCTAGATAGTGCTGCTGGATTGCACCTCATTCATGAACTATCGGAAGCTGGAGCCGATTTACGCCAGATAAATCTCCAGATTGCTGAATACTGTCGGGCTATGATGTTAACTAGAGCAGGGGCGAGTATTGCTGAGATCTTGGATCTAACCGAAGACGAGATGAGCGAGATTGTGCAGATGGCCAAATTATTCCCTTTGGAGAAATTGACTGAATTCGCGCGTATTTTTGCGCAAAACGATCTAGTACAGAAGAGCCATGGCACACCCCAACTTGGTCTGGAACTGGCGCTGCTAGCCTGTATTGAACTCCATCGTCGTGTGCAACCTGATCAATCTACAGTACCAACCCCTATTGCTCAGCCTCGCCCATCATCAATCCCTATTGCTCAGCCTCGCCCATCATCAATCCCTATTGCTCAGCCTCGCCCATCATCAACCCCTATTGCTCAGCCTCGTCCGTCATCAGCCCCTACTGCTCAGCCACGTCCTCCTGTCCAGCATAGCTCAAGTACTATTGGGATGAATAGAACTTCTCCTGCTGTTAATCCACAGCAACCCACTAATGCAGAGTTTCGTACTTCTCCTAGTTCTATATCGCTCGAATCCCGATCGGATAGAGTGGATGAGGCGCAGATGCGATTGAAACCTGAATTGGCGAAAGATATTGCACCACTACCTGAACTGAAAGATGCCCCACGATCAGACGAACCAAATAAAGGATATGTATTGGAGCAATCGTCTAAGCCTCAGAGCCAAGCCACTTCAGTGATTGATGTTCCTCCTAAAGAGGATGTAGCGCCTACGCTTCAATCGCAGCCTGCGTCACCGCAGGTTCAAACTACGTATAAAGAGAATATAGCGCCTACGCTTCAATCGCAGCCTGTGTCACCGCAGGTTCAAACTATGCAGCCTCCAGAACAACGTCAGGAGGCTGTAAGCGAGGACCCGTCACTGACTGTAGAAGAAGTGAGGGAGAAATGGGAGTATATTAAGAGACGGGTCAAGACGAAAAAAGATAGTTCTATGGTTGCAGCGTTGCTTGGTTGGTATGCCATTGTGGCTGTGGAGGGCACGAAGGAAATCCCAGTGGTTGTTATTCAGGCCAATACCGACATTTATCATAAGGCCCTGCAAAACAATCCTAATCACCATGCAACGATAGAATGGGCTCTGAAAGTTGAGCTAAATCAGGAGTGCAAATTACGTTTTCTTCCTCCTGGACAATCTCTGCAAACACAGGTTTCCAAGCCTGCTCCAAAGCCGCACGATTCTGAAAGCCCTCTGTCTACCAGTACAATTGCTAGGACACCGCAGCGCCCGCCTTATCATGAGCAATCTGCACTTAGAATGCCACAAGAATCTCCAAAGGATCAGGAGCAGAGCAAACAAATGGCAGATCGGTCGCAGAAGCCTACAGGTGAAGTGCTTCACCATTCGCCTCTTGCCAGACCAAGTATTATGAGAGAGAATACAACAATGGGTGGAACGCGTCAGGAAATCGCTACGAAGAAAGCGGAGTCCGATCAGGTCGTTCAAGCAGCCATGCGGATGTTTAAGGCAGAAATTAAAAATATTCAACTGAAGTAAGGAGTAACCCTCTTATGAATATGCGTCAAGTTCAGCAAATGCAGCAAATGCAGCAAAAGATGATGAAGATGCAAGAGGAACTGGAGGTAACCCAGTTTACTGGTACTGCTGGTGGTGGTGCGGTTACAATCACCATGAGTGGAAAGTACCAAATTGTTGCTGTCAAAATTGACCCCGAGGCATTTAGTGCGGATGATATTGGAGAGCTAGAGGTGATGGTGAAGGCAGCGGCCAAAGATGCTTTTGATAAAGTGACTGAGGCTCAGCAGAAGCTAGTCAGCAGCGCCACTGGTGGTTTAAGAATACCGGGACTATTTTAGGTAATGAGTGATATTGCACCTCCTGTGACTGCTTTAGTCGAGGAGTTTTCAAAGCTGCCTGGTATTGGAGTCAAGACGGCTCAACGCCTGACCTTTTTTCTCCTACGGAGTCCGACCGACCAAGCGAGGCGTCTGGCAGAAGCCATCATGCGTGTAAAAGAGAGTATCATCTACTGTTCGTGTTGCTTTAACCTTACAGAAACTAATCCATGTCCCATTTGTGCCAATGCTGCGCGTGATCAAAATATCATTTGTATAGTCGAAGAGCCACTTGACGTACTTGCGCTAGAAAAGACGGGATTGTACAAAGGATTGTATCATGTATTGCATGGTGCTCTCTCGCCATTAAATAGCATTGGTCGTAAAGATATTCGCATCGATGAACTCTTGAAGCGTCTTGCAAACAGTGCAACCAGTGAAATTATTCTAGCAACCAATCCGGGCTTTGAAGGCGACTACACGGCACACTTTATCAAAGATGCCATTGAGTGTGAACTCAACCTTCCAAAATTGCGTATCACGACATTAGCTCGTGGTCTTCCTCTCGGAAGCGAACTCGAATATGCTGACGAGGGCACGCTTGGACGTGCTCTTGAGGGGCGGCGTGACCTATAATAGCATGATAGGCATAGTCACTACCTAGATTCCGTCTAAGTCGGACAATGCTGTGGTAGAATAGCAGACGTGTCAAGCTAGAGAAACGAGGGAGAATAGTGGCAAGTGAGCAACTCAAGGCAGCATACGAAGCTGCTGTAGAAAAACTTTCTCTCAAAGATCAAGACATACTAGCCAAGGACATCTTAGGGCGGATTGAGGAGATGGAGTGGGATGAAGCATTTGCGCAGCCTGTAGAAGAAGGGAGTTCTATGTGGGAGATTGAAGAAGAGGCAAAAGCTAATATAAAAGCTGGCAATGTCATTGCCTATGTGCCGGGGAAGAGTTTGTCGGAACTTTTTGGAATTGATCCATTGGAGGCTACTGCAAGTTGAGGTGTAGTTACTTACCTATTTCCACCTTTTAGTACTTTTCAAAGAATACTTTGCTAGGAGTCATTGAGGAAGAACCAAGTTCTGGTTCAACCTATTATATCTGCATCTTGGTAGATGCCTTGTGCTCGATAGGATAGGGTTAGGCGGGAATTGCAAGCCCTCTTTGAGAGAATAAAGTCAGGAACCCAATCCTTGTAAACGGGATAGGTTTCCGGGAAGGTTTTTATGAGTAAAAAGGAAAAAGCCTCGGTAGATCGCAACAGTGTTACATTTGCTCCTGGTATGACGGAACGTGAGAAAGCCATGGAACTGGCGCTAACCCAGATCGAACGTCGGTTTGGGAAGGGAGCAATTATGAAACTGGGGGATGCTGCGAAAGTTAATGTTGAAGTCATTCCCACTGGTTCGATTGCTCTCGATCTTGCTCTAGGGATTGGTGGTGTGCCCCGTGGGCGTATTACCGAGATTTATGGTCCAGAAGCTTCTGGTAAAACAACGCTCTGCTTGCATGTCATCGCCAATGCTCAGCGGGCGGGTGGATATGCGGCCTTCATCGATGCAGAACATGCACTTGATCCCTCTTATGCCGCTAAGTGTGGGGTTGATACCGCTAATCTACTTATTTCCCAGCCAGACACTGGCGAGCAAGCATTTGAAATTGTCGATTTGCTTGTGCGTAGTAATGCTATTGATGTCGTCGTAATTGACTCTGTAGCTGCTCTGACCCCGCGTGCAGAAATCGAGGGTGACATGGGTGATACGCATGTTGGTTTACAGGCTCGCTTAATGAGTCACGCGCTACGTAAGCTCACCAGTGCTATTAACAACTCTCACACGACAGTTATCTTCACAAACCAATTGCGTGAAAAGATTGGTGTGATGTTTGGTAACCCTGAGACGACGACAGGAGGCAAAGCCCTCAAGTTCTATGCTTCAGTACGCCTAGATATCCGTCGTACGGACTCGATCAAACTAGGTCAGGACATTGTTGGCAGCCGTACTCGTGTGCGTGTAGTGAAGAACAAAGTTGCCCCTCCATTTAAAACGGCTGAATTTGACATTATGTACAGTGAAGGCATTTCCCGCGAGGGTGGTCTAATTGACCTTGGTTTGGAGATGGGATTGGTCAAGAAGAGTGGTTCCTGGTTTACTGTTGGTGACATTCGGCTGGGTCAGGGGCGTGAGAATGCCAAAGAGTTTCTGCGGCAGAATAGAGATGTTGCTAGTGCAATTGAGGAGCAGATCCGTAGTAATATCGCCTCCTTCAAGGCTACTGAAGCCGATGACGTAGAGGAAAATGAGGAAGATCTCGAGGACGTAGAGCCATTGGAAGAGTAAGGATAATCTGATTCGTCTGATGAAACGATTGCGAGGGCGTAACCTCAAACATCCGGGCTGTCTGATCGGAGTAACAACTGGCCTAACCATTGGCATCATCCTGGCAGGTATTTTGGCCGTAGTCTTTAATGTGTTTCTTAATACGGTATTGTTAATCTGGCTGGGTCTGACTGTAGGACTTGGTGCCATTGGCTGGGTTATTGGTAGTCGTCTTTCTTCGAAGTTCCCGTCCGAAGAAGATGGGCCTGAGCATTCTAGTTCAGTTTAGCTCCTTGCCCTCAATATAATCCTGTTAATTAAGCAGTTCTGGTCCAGACCTATGATTCATTGAGATCTGGTGGCAGTGTTGTTATGAATGATTGCACAGATGTAGATCAAAAATGGGGTCATTATCATCTGATACGTTCCCTAGGACGAGGTAACTTCTCCGAGGTGTATCTGGGTCAGCATATATACTCCCATACCCTTGTTGCGATTAAGCGGCTTTGTACACCCTTAATAGGCGAAGAAGCAGAAGATTTCTTGACCAGGGCGGGTGAACTGAGCCGCTTACGCCACCCCCACATCGTACCGATCCTCGACTTTGGTATCAAAGATGAGATTGCTTTTCTGGTTATGGCTTATATACCACATGGGACGTTTCGTCAACGTTATCCTAGAGGAACGCTGGTGCCATTTGAGCTTATACCAGATTATCTTGTGCAGATTGCTGCTGGCTTGCAGTATTTTCATGAACAAGGATTGGTACATCGAGATATTAAGCCACATAATATCATGTTTGGAGCAAAAGGAGAGCTTCTCCTCAGCGATTTTGGGATAGCGATCGGCTCCTATAGTCTTGGTCCCGGGCAGGTATCGCTACAAGATTTTGAGGGAACAGTACTCTATGCAGCTCCAGAGCAATTACAGGGCATGCCACGTCGCAGTAGTGACCAATATGCGCTGGGAGTTATGGTCTATGAGTGGATCTGTGGTGATTGGCCTTTTAACGGAACATTTCACGAGGTCGTTCACCAACATCTATTTATCCAACCACCTCCGTTGCAAGAGAAGTATGTTGCTTGCCCTGCCAACATCGCGCAGGTAGTAATGAGAGCACTAGAGAAAGATCCCGTTAAACGTTTCCCCAGCGTCAAGCTCTTTGCAGATGAGTTCGCATGGGCCTATAAAGTTGCTCGAGCGAAGAAGCAACTCCCGTAAAAAAGCTCACGTTGGCTCAAGAAGGGCTGCCCCATGTCACCTTCCCTGGTGAGGTGGACGCAACGGCAGATGAAATCCCCAATCAAGCAATGTCTGAGCATCTATGAAACGCCGGTTTGGATCAGTGTCCGAATCATGGAGAAGGACTCCGATCAGATGGTGACCAGCATTGATAGCAGAGAAGACCAGACAATAACCAGCCTGCATTGTGTAGCCTGTTTTCATACCAATTGTACCTGCATAGTGACTCAACAGATCGTCAGTTGTCTCCCAGACATAGCTATGATGTGTTGATGTAGCAGGCAGAGCGTAGCGTTGTAGCTCGACAATTTGAGCAAAAATCGGATTTTGCAAGCCGATGCGTGCCAATTGTGCTAGGTCGGCAGCGGTTGTATAGTGATTAGGATCAACCTGATTATCCGGTAAGTTATATGTGAGGCCATCAGGATTGTCATAATGGGTATGCGTAAGATGCAATTTGTGAGCGTAGCTATTCATCAATTTAACAAAGCCTGCCGGAGAACCGCTTATCGCGTCAGCAATAGCAATAGCAGCATCATCGCCGGAGGGTAGCATCAAGCCATAGAGCAGATCACCCATGCGAATTTGATCGCCTACGACTAGTTGTGCACTACTCCCATCATTTTTGTTAACCTCATCGATAGCATCCTGATGGACCGTCACTATTTGATCCAGATTTCCTCTCCAGATAGCAATCAGGGCAGTCATAATCTTAGTTGTACTCGCCATCGGCAAGCGTTTCTGGCCATTGATATTGACCAGAACACGGTTTGTATCGGCATCGAGTAGATAGGTAGCGGCAGATTGTATAGCTGGTGGCGTCCCCTGAACAGTCAGCACAGGAGTTGGAGTAGGAATTGGGGTGGGAGCAGGATGGATATCTGTTAGTATTTTTGCTCCAGTTGGTGTAAAGAGGAGCAAGGGAATGAGAACAACTGCTTCAATGCACAGAACCAATAAGACAGTAGCAAGAATAGCGCGTTTCATAGCTTGATGACACTCACTTCAACGATTTTCTATATGCTATCACATTTACATTACAAATCGTAGTGGTTTGAGAATTCTTTCGCTCAGCTTAGTATACCATGAGCGATGGCCCCATTCCTCAAGTGTCAGCTCGAAGCGATCGGTAGTATCGCATGCGAAGAGAAGTTCCATCTGATGAGCAAACTCGGCACTATAGATTTCAACGTTAAGCTCATAATTGCCGATTGAGCTTAAACGATCTAGATTGGCGGTGCCAACTGTAGACCACTGACCATCAATCGTACATGTCTTAGCGTGCAGCATAGTATGGCGGTAGCCTAGAACATGAATACCAGCTTCTAAACATTCGCTGAAGTAACTATGGCTGATCCAGTCTGCGAGAATATGATTAGAGTGCCATGGCACCAGAAGCTGCACATTTATGCCTCGTCTAGCGGTATCCTTCAAGGCATTGAGCAAGATATGATCCGGGATAAAGTAGGCATTCGAGAGCAAGATAGTATGCTCAGCTTTGCTGATAGCCTCAATATACATATCTCGGATAGGAAAAGTCAGGCGTTGGGCGTCGTTGCCATGTAGAACGATAAAAGGATCAAACTTCCGCTGGTAGTGGCGTGTAATACAGTTATTCTTCCCATGAGAGCAGAAGCGATTCCAGAAATCGGTAAAGGACTGTGCAAGCTCAGCTGACGCTGGTCCGCATATACGTAGATGGGTATCACGCCAGCTATCCTCATAGCGGCTGCCAATATTATAGCCGCCAATAAAGCTAGTATGACCATCAACAACCAGAATCTTACGATGGTCGAGAGAATAGTATCGTGGATCAAAGACATGCCAAATACTTTTCAATGGCTGGTATTCTAATACATGGATACGTGGATGGAATGCCTTGAACTTGCGTGGCACCACTAGATTACCAAAATGATCAAAGATAATATAGACATCCACCCCCTCCTCTGCCTTTTTCGTCAGATGCTTCTTGAACTCCCACCCTGCTTGATCATCTTTCCAGATATAGGTCTCCAGGTAGATACTTTCTTGTGCACTATCAATCGCGGTTAGCATATCGTCATAAAGGCTGTGCCCGTAGGAGTACAGCTTCAAGCGATTTTCTCCCAGACGCACTTCATCGAAGTCTCCATGAGGAAAACTATGTTCGTACTTTTTCCGGTTGCGTAGGGCGGCTATTACCAACAACACCGCCGAAACAAGGACCTGCAGAAATAGCATAATCCCACATCCTGTACGCCCAAGACGCACAGCAGATGAGGAGAGCCGGTTTAGAGAAATAGGAAGTTGATTTGTTGGTTTACTCGGCAACTGGTTTGGCATGGGACCCTCCTATCTCCTTCACCAAGTAAAGAATGAGCCTTTTATGGCCTCTGGCTGAGGTCCATGGTTTTACGGCGCAGCCTGATAACAAGCAGCAACTTTCAAAGTGTAGAGTACTAGATAGTTATATCAATTGTACACTGTGAATTCTATGCACCATTATATACTATAGCCCTAGGAGGTATGTTCTAGTGTCTCGTCCCCTTTCATTGCCTCGGCAACTGAGTGCCGTTCTTTGTGGAGGCTTCTGTGGAACAATCACTCGTTACTGGCTGAGCCAGTTGCTTCAAGCTCACTTGGGTAAAGGTTGGCCTTACAGTTAACAGCCCAGAAAGCCCCCGTCTTTCAAGCGGGGGATGAATGGGCCTACCTTATTTGGGGCTGGGGCATAGGGGTACTCTTTCTGTATGACAAAGTGTTCATCTTCATCTCCTGTAGTATGAATATTTGTTTATGGACATATGCGCAAACATATGGTATGCTATATCCATATTCAAGAAAGGAGGAAACAACATGTTGGTCTACGAGTACAAGTTGAGTGGCAGCAAAAAGCAATATGCAGCCATCGATGATGCCATGCGGGTAGTCCAGTTCATCCGTAACAAAAGCTTGCGGCTGTGGATGGACGGCGAAAAGGTCTCCAAAAACGACTTGCAGACCAACTGTAAAGTGCTGGCCCAAGAATATGCCTTTGCGCGTAAGCTCAATTCCCAAGCTCGTCAAGCTTCTGCTGACCGTGCATGGTTTGCGGTCTCTCGCTTCTATGAGGCGTGTCGTAACAAGAAACCTGGCAAGAAAGGTTATCCCAAGTTTCAGCATGACAATCGGAGCGTGGAATACAAGACCACCGGGTGGAAGCTTGATGACGATGGCCTCCACATCAAATTCACAGATGGCTGTGGCATTGGCACACTCAAACTGGTTGGCAACCCAAATCAGCGTCTCCAAGAATTTCCTCTTAGCTTGATCAAGCGGGTTCGTATTGTTCGACGCGCAGATGGCTACTATTGCCAGTTCTGTGTCAACACCGAGCGCAAGGTTGAACATGTTCCAACAGGCTCGCAGCTTGGCATTGATGTTGGACTCAAAGCCTATGTCACCGACTCGGACGGTCAAACGGTTGCCAACCCGCGCCACTATCGCAAAGCGGAAAAGAAGCTCAAACGTCTGCAAAGGCGTCTCTCTCGTAAACAGAAGAAATCGGCTAATCGAAAAAAAGCCAGGAAAGCACTTGCCAAGCAGCATTTGAAGGTTCAAAGGCAACGCGAAGATTTTGCCCGCAAAGTGGCAAACGCGTACGTCTCGTCTAGCGACTTGCTTGCCTATGAAGACCTTCAGCTCCGCAATATGGTGCGTAACCGCAAGCTGGCTAAGTCGATCCATGATGCAGGTTGGGGGATCTTCCTCCAATGGGTCAAGCGCTACGGTGCTCTGCATGAGATCGATGTGATCGCCGTTCCATCGCACTACACCACACAGAATTGCTCAGGCTGTGGGACGAAAGTGCAGAAGTCTCTTTCCGTTCGAACCCACATTTGCCCCAAGTGTGGTCTTGTGATGGATAGAGATCAAAATGCGGCCCTTAACATTCTGCATGAAGCACTAGAAAAGAATTGCTCTTCCGACGAGAAAGGTACCGAGGGGCACTCGGAAACCAGCACGGACGTTGCCGTGCGAAACGCTTCTGGACAATTCGCCGCTACTGCGTCTCCCGTCAAACGGAAACGTGGCAAGCGAGCTGGCTGAAGGAAGAACCCCCTCGGCTTTAGCCAGGGGAGTGTCAGGACATATTCCTTATCAATATAACTGGTGCTCTGCTGATTGCCTTTATCACGGCCTTGGCTGACGCGACATTTTTGATTGGGCCGACGCGTCGCTTGTTCATCAATGTTGGCTTTCTTGGCGCTTACACAACTTTTAGCAGCCTTGCTTTGGGTGATGTGCAATTGGCGATGGTAGGACATTGGCTGCCAGCTTTGTCTTATCTATTCATGAGTCTTGTCGTTGGGATACTAGCTGTTTTGGGTGGTGATGCGCTTGGTCAGTGGGTTCTCGATCGGAGAAAAGCTTTTGTCCTAGCGAAGTCCTTACATACTCTCTCAATGAGTTTTTCCGTCCTCAAAATTGTCCCTCTTTCCCCCTAGAAAAAGGTTTTCTTGTTAGATATCATTTTTTATAGTAAGGAAGTGGGACTAGGAGAACTTTTAAGTTAACAAAGCCGCCCTAGTTACATGCCTACCCGTGAAGTGTTTTTTTTGTTCCTCGTCGTCATGAATGTGTATTATGCCATCTAAAGTGTATCGTTCTCTCATGGTGGTTTGTAAATAGCACATTTTAGCTAAATTTTCAAGAAGGAAAAAATAATGAGTGTTTTAGGAAGACAGGGAGTAGATTACGAAAAAGAGCTTCTTAATCGTTTTACACTTGAGGAATTGGAAGCGATAAATAACCTAAGTGATTATGACTTTTATTGGAAAACAGATAAAATACCTTTATTAGGAGATTTATTGCTTAAAGAACGGAGAGCCATCATATATAGTGTGCTTTGTGCAAAAGGGGTTTGTTTGCCTTTGCCTGTTACTGGTTCTATTGTCCTGGGTAATGAAACGGATGAAAAGGGAGAGGAACTAGAGAGAGAGGTAAGAGTAACGCAGGATGATTTATATAGAGGTGGTCTGCTGGTTGGTGCTCCTGGTTCTGGTAAGTCGTCGGAATTAGTCAATATTATTTGTCAGCAAGCAAAACTAGGGGATAGTATTATTGCTTTTGATCCTCATGGGGATTTGGTTGACGATGTTGTAAAGCGGATACATTCCAGTCGGGTAAAGGATGTTTTTGTTTTGGACTTGGCGAATAGGGAATATCCGTTTTCTGCAAATATTTTTGCTGGGGCTACTGGTGGTAATCAGAATGCAAGAGAAGAGATTAAAAACTTGGTACTGGAGATCTTTTCTGATATCTGGTCTTCATCAGTAGAGGATGGGATTTGGTTCCATAAGTTTTTGCGTAATGTAGTTGGGGTGATGATCCAGAGAGGGGATTTAGTTGTTAAGCATATCCCTCAAGCTTTTGGAGGATGATGACTTTCGTGAGGCATGTTTACAGGGGGTAAAGGATAGGGAGGTGCTAGCCTTCTGGAAAAAGTTTAGGAATTGGACGCAAAGCAGAAAAGAGGAAGAACCGGCTCCATTTTTAGAACGTGTTGAAAATCTGCTTGATGATAAGTTTATCAGTGGTGTTTTAAATCAGCCTGGCCGATGCATTAACTTTCGTGAGGCGATAGAAAAACGGCGGATTATCCTTGTCAAATTGCCTATCAATGAGTTGGCTACTAAAAAGGCTGCTAAAGTGGTCGGGACGTTTTTAATGGCGCTGGTGTACTTTGCTATCTTTTCGTTTGGAGATTTGGAGAAGAATAAAAGACCTGGGGTAACTTTCGTGGTTGATGAATGGTATAACTTTGTTTTGAGTGGAGAAAAGTTTGAACGTCTACTCAGGCAAGCAAGAAAATACGGCATGAAGTTGCTCTTAGCTTGTCAGGGTCTTGACCAAATAGATAACGAGAAATTAAAAGAGGTCAAGGCTGCGGCGTTGGATGCTAATGTTTTGATGGTTTTCAAGGTTGGTAAGGATAGTTCAAAAATGTTAGAGAGTACTTTTTCTGGATTGCGGGTGAGGCAGACAAATATCTATGCTGACCAAATTAACAATCGAAAATTTAAAGAGCATAAAAAAGATATTTTAAGAGAATTTTATCGTAATTATGTGGTAAAGCTGAAAAAAGCTGCAAGAGTACTAACAATTGGTACGTGCCTTTTTGACTTTGGGTTTGGTGAAACTGAATACTCATCTTTGGAAGCTGAAAATGTGGCAAAGATGTTAAACAATCTTTTATATAATTCACAAAAAAATGGTAATGTGGATGATTGGAAGAAAGAGCGATTTCTTGATGCTTTTGCAAATTTGGCTCATATTTTAAAAGAAGAGATTGAAGAAGATCCACAAGTTAAGAAAAAGTTTGAAGCTGCAAAAGCAGTATATGACGATGAGTGCAATAAATACGAAGAAATTAGAAAACGGCAAAGTAGTAATTCTTTGCATTTTAACTCATTATTTGAAAGCAAGCCTGAAAGTGATGAGGTAAAGGAGGATGAGATAAAGGAGTATGAGCGAAAAAAGGGAGAAATGAACTTCCTAGGTATGGAAGCTATGAAAAGGAGAAATGAGGCTAAAGTGGAAAAGGAGAAATGGGAAAAGCTGTTAACAAGAAAAGTGATACTGGGAAGAGATGAATTAAGAGACTTTGAGTATATGCTTGATAAAGTGCTGGCGGCTCTGATTGCTGATCCTATTGGGTTTGGTGGCGGCGATTTGATTAAGATAAATTGGGAAAAACTTAAGCCTTGGCATGCGGTGGTGAATATTGGCGGTGTGGGCTGGTTTATGAAAACACAGAATATGAATGAGGTAAATGATCTTGTGCCTCGTGCTGAATATGAGAGGCGGGTTTCAGAAATTGAAGAGAGGACTAAGCAGGAGTATTGTATGAGCCGTTTGGATATTGAGAGGGATATAGAGACGGTTTTTGCTCTTCGGGCGGCTCCTGGGCATTCTGGTGATGATAGTGAAAGAAGTAGATCAAGAGACGGGCGAGTTACTGTTGACCGTTCTGATAAGTTTAATGAGCTTGATGATACTGAAGAATAGTAGACTTTATTCCGGATTGCTTGACGATGAAGGTGATGAATGTGAAGTACAAAGCCCCCATTGAGGTGAAATTAGGAGAGAAAAATAGTCAAAACAAGCTTGGCGCTAGGGCAGAAGTTGCAGTGCCAAGCTTGTTGTATTCACCCGAATGCACAACGGTTGAGCGAGCGTAGTGGCTGCTAAGGGTACTGTGGTGGATATTGGTGTGGTGTGGGCTGCTGCGGTTGGCTTTGCTGTGGCGGATAGCCCTGATAGCCGGATGCTGCTGGAGGAGGTGGTACTTTACCATGCATCATACGATACTGTTCCACCTCAGTCTCGATGGGCCATTTGCCAAAAGCCAAAATACAGCACACGATAAGTGGACCAAACAAAGGTATCAGATTAAGCAGGCTCATTGCACCATTCTGGCCAGTCTTCTTGAAAATACGCCAATAGATGAAGATCACGAAAGCAAGGCCGGCCAAAACGGCGATACAATATACGAAGCTGAACATGGATAAGAATGCTGTGGCTGAAGAATCAGACCCGTCGTTCATGAATTATTCCTCTTTTCTTTGATGCTAATCAGTGCCCTAATAGGGTCCCACAAGTGTATTCCTCTGAGAACATCTGTCGGCTGGGAAAATGTGTGTTCTCGGTTCCAAGAAGTACACAATGGTCGCTTACATGTTCCCTCAACAAGTAAACGAAACAGGGTTAGGTTTTTTGCACGACATTGTTATTTGATGAGTGCGATTGTACACATATGTGCACGTAGCGATACATGGATAGTAGGCCGCTCATCACGAAAACGCCGTTAGCATCCATCGATCACCTCCTTCCTACTAATATTATAGCAGCAATTGTTACTGCATTGCGTCCCTCTCATTAGCTAGCATGCGAGTAGTATTGTGACATCTCCCCATGCCTCTCATGGCAGGGGCTTCTCATCCTCACGAATGAGCTTTCCTGCTTCGTTGGGGGTTGCCCTTGCGTACCACAGCAGGTCTTACACCTCCTCTACAGGCCGACACCGAGAGCCCCTCGGCCAGAATATTTCTACTTGCGTTGAGATCCCGGTCGTGCCAGACACCGCATTTCGGGCAGACCCATTCACGCACATCCAGTGGGAGGTCTTCTACCACATGCTTGCAGTCATAGCACGTTTTACTCGATGGATACCAACGATCGATTCTGACGAGGGCTCGTCCGTACCACTGGCTCTTATATTCCAGTTGGCGGACAAACTCACCCCATCCCACATCACTGATGGCTTTTGCCAAACAATGATTTTTGACCATGTTCTTGACGGCCAGACTCTCCACGCAGATCACTTGGTTTTCGTGAACGATACGTGTCGAGAGTTTGTGCTGGTAGTCTCGCCTACGGTCTTGGATACGAGTGTGCACACGTGCAACCTTACGACGTGCTTTCTCTCTGTTGTTTCCGCCTTTTTTCTTTTTGGCATGCCGACGTTGGGCTTTTGCCAGTCGCTTCTCATCTTTTGCGTAGTAGCGAGGATTGCCCACAGCCTCACCAGTGGAGAGGATCACCATCGCTTTCAAGCCCAGGTCCAGGCCAACTTGTGCATTCACGACTGGCAAAGGTGTGATCTCCTCTTCAACGAGCATCGAGATAAAGTAGCGGTTGGCACAGTCCTTGGAGATAGTGACCGAGGACGGTTTGAGATCATTGGGCAAGGCTCGATGAAAAGTGATAGAGAGAGGTTCATCCATTTTGGCAAGGGTGAGCTGACTATCTTTCCAGGTGAAGGCATTGGAGGCATAGGTTGCCGCTTGGGTATTTCGTCTTTTTTTGAAAGTGGGATATTTGGCGCGTCCCTCAAAGAAGTTCTTGTAGGCACGATCCAGATGACGGAGGGATTGCTGAACGGGCACAGAGGAGACATCAGAGAGCCAGGGATGCTCTTTCTTCAAAGCGGGAAGCAAAGCCGAGAGATCGTCATAGGTCAGCTTTTGCCCATACTGGAAATAGGCAGTTTTGCGGGTACTGAGTCCCCAATTGTAGACAAAGCGGCAGCATCCGAACGTTTGCGCAAGGATACGTTTTTGGCTCTGGGTCGGTGAGATGCGATATTTGTATGCTCGCTTCGTCTTGCTCATTGCCTTCTTCCTTTCACGAATATAGGTATATCATACCACATATGTCAATATACAAATATTCATTCTACAAGAGATGATAGTGAACATTTTTTCATACAGAAAGGGTACCCCTGTGCCCAAGCCCCAAACAAGGAAGCGCCTTCTATCCCCATGTCTAAAGGACAGGGGTTTTACGGCGCGTTCGATAACCTTGCATATCTTTTTTGCCATATGGTAACATAAATTTTGGTCAGGCAAAAATAGCTTTTGAGAAGAGGGAAACTATGCAAAAGCCAATTCAGGAACTTACCCCTCGCATTAGTGATTGTCTCAAACTTATCTATGCCATGCAAGAACAAGGCCAGAAGGTCTCGACCTCAGCGATAGGCGAGCGACTAGGGGTCAGTGATGCGACCGTAACGATGATATTCAAAGATTTTGCTGCGGCAGGCTGGGTTGAGCATGTGCCGTATCGTGGTGTGCGCCTCACTCCGCTTGGTGAGAGCAAAGCCATGGAAGTCATTCGTCATCACCGCTTACTTGAACTTTACCTAGCACGCCAGTTAGGCTATACGTGGGATAAAGTGCATGCGGAGGCTGACAGATTAGAGCATGTCATCTCTGAAGAATTTGAGGATAAATTAGATGAGTTGCTAGGATATCCCACGATCGATCCTCATGGTGATCCCATTCCTAGCAAAGACGGGGTTATGGTCACGCGCAACGGGACGAAGCTTTCACAACTAAAAGAGGGGCACTCTGCCCGCATTCTGCGCATCCGTGATCAAGATCCCGAGAAACTGTGCTATCTTGGTCAGCTTGGTTTATATCCAGGATACTGAAGTCCAACTGCTTAATCGGGCTCCATTTGGTGGTCCTCTCCATATCCTAGTTGGTAAGCCACCTTTGCAGCTTACTCAGGTATTAGGAATTGAATTAGCTGACCAAATTATTGTAACCTTGCCTCAGGCGGAAGAATCCTCCTGATTAAACGTCTTGCTTGCAGGAGATATTTTGTGACAATAGTTTGTTCTCATTGCGGTACACCGCTGCGGAAAGGTGATGCACGCTTTTGTTCGCATTGTGGAAGCTTTATTGAGTCTTGTTCTCAATCTTCAGGTTCCTTTACACCTGTGATGAGACCGGAGCATACACAGAAAGGTGCTTTGCGAGAGCAGATTGCATCGCAGTCTGCTGCTCAGCATGATGAGAATGCGGAGTTTGTTCGGTATGGAAAATCCACAGTTGATTTCAATGATGAGGCCAGCAGTTTGCGAGCGGAAGTTTCCGGTGAAGGTGTAGAGGAGAAATTCTGGCATGGAGGAGTTTTATTTTTCTCTAGCACCTCAAGCTGAACCTGAAATGCTCGTGGACGTACCAGATCAAGGAGAAACGGTGCTACCCGACTCTACAAAGAACGTTTCTTCTGCCGAAGAAGTGCCAGCATCTTTGCAGCATGTTAACATTGATACTCCAATTCCTGATTCTCATGCCGGATCTGAAAAACCGTGCATTGAAGCATTTCCCACTGTCCCCTTACTAGGCCATCAAGAATCTCAGAGGCCATCGAATATATCATCTGTCCAAAAGTGGGTGCAAAGTACCCCTCTACCGTCTCTAGGTAAGCTTGTGGGGAAGCAGCGTTCCAAGACTTGACCTTTGGCTGGTAGTCTTGCTAGTAGTACTGATTTTAGTAGTAGTAGTGATAGGTGGAGTGATCCTTTTGCAGTCTCCCGATACCAATCCCTGGCAGCGTTTTAGTAGGACCGATCCTAGTTTTTCTATACTCTATCCTACTGATTGGCATGTGCAAATAGATCACAAGTCATCAAATGTGCACTTCTACGATAGCACCCAAACTGACAAGGTAGATATTGCTGTCTCGAATGCTACCTCTAGCGATGTTGCGCAGTTTTTGCAGCAGCAAGCGTCGCAACTAGGCATGACTGGCATAACGACAGAGTCATCGCAGGTCTTTGGTGGCACATCCTGGCAACAGGTGCAGGGCAAACTGTCGCAAGAGGGAGTGAATTATACCGTGACACTATTGGCAGCCATTGACGGTCATCATCTCTATTTGCTTACACAGAGCAGTCCACAAAGCACATATAATGATGAAGAGGGGCTTATTTTTTCGGCGATGCGTGCTAGCTGGCATTTTTCATGACGGTTGTACCAATAAAGCTGGTTTTCTTGACCTCGGTAACGCTCCATCGTATAATCCAGAAGAACTCGGCGAGGAGCGCCCATTTGGCTAGCAAGCTGCACTGTTTGCTGGCAGCTGTATTGATATAGCGAGAAATACACTAGAGATAGAGAGATACTTTGCAGAAAGGGCTGTGCAGGAAAATAGTATACTGCACATTTAGATGGTAGCTATGGATGACATTCGCTTTGAACGTCACTTTCGTACCCCATCCTCGGAGGGGTACTACATTATGCAAGGAGATAGCTTGCAGCTCAGTAGTCGCCTAGGCACGGTTGACCTTCATTTTACATCGACTACGGTCCACGGAACTCTTATCCTAGAGCGAGAGTTAGAGGAAACCGATCTGGCAAAACTGATTGAACAGATTGACGAAGATCTTGTGCTCTCCGCTGATGTACCGCGAGAGGACTTCCTGGTAAGCGTCTATGTTGGCAAGGATGTTGGTTTCTACAGTGACGAGTACTTTGCGGAAGAGGCTAGTGACGACTTAGATTTTGATGATGAGGCTTGAATGATCTGGAAGCTGTCAGAAGCCCAGACCATTTATATCTCGTTGCAGTTGTACTGCCCAACTCTCACAAGAGGCCGCGTCGCATAGCATATTTAATCAACTCGGCGCGGCTATGCATATTTAACTTATCCATAATGTGCGTGCGATGTGTATCTACAGTCTTTGGACTAATAACCAGACGTTCAGCAATCTGGTTATTAGTATAGCCTTCTGCGACTAATTTTAGGATCTCCCTTTCTCGTTCTGTCAGACTGCTGTAGCTATCCCGTTCCTCTCCAGTCCGTACTCTCTGTAAATAGTCGCCAACGACAACAGATTGTGCTGTTGGTGAGAGGTAGAACTGGCCACTTTTTATCACATGCAATGCAGTAATCAGGTCGGTATCGGCGGCCTCTTTGAGTAGATAACCAGAAGCACCGGCCTGTAGAGCCTGAAATACATATTCATCATGTTCATGCATAGTGAGCATAAGAATTTTTATACCTGGCAATAAGCGTTTAACTTGTCTAGTAGCCTCAATGCCATTCATATCGGGCATCGTAATATCCATCAAAATGATATCTGGTTGAGTACGCAAAGCCTCTTGAATCGCTTGATGTCCATCTTGAGCTTCTCCAACCACTTCTATATCTGGTTGTGCATTGAGCATCATCTTCAAGCCAGCGCGTAGAATAGTATGATCGTCGGCTAGTAAAACACGTATTTTCATGGTTATCCTGCGATATCTGATAGATTTGTTTGACTGCTGGTCGTTATTGAATGGAGCGGTATGCTGACATCAATCGTCGTGCCCTGCTCGGGTTGGGATGTGATCGTCAGGTTTCCATCCAGCAAGCTAGCTCTTTCATGCATACCGACGAGTCCCCAACCATGCTCCTGTCCAGCCCCGGGTATTTTTTGTATCTTTTCAGCATCAAATCCGCGCCCATTGTCAGAAATAATAGCGTGAATCTCATGCTCGCTTTCTTCTAAACAAACCGTTACTTTTCGTGCCTGTGCATGTCTTGCCGTGTTGGTTAAGGCTTCCTGTACAATGCGGTAAAGGACTGTTTCCAGCTCTGCTGGTAGCCGCTCTTTGAAGCCGCTAGCCTGAAAATCGACCTCGAGAGCGCATTTCTGTTGATATTCTTTGATGTACCAGTGCAGAGCGGGCAGGAGTCCTAAATCATCAAGGGCACTCGGACGCAGATCAAAACTGAGATTGCGAATTGCGCGTAGAGTCTGATGGGCCATTTGGCGTGTTTCTGCAATGCGATCTCGCGCTTGTTGTGAAGTAATCGACTCTTCCAAGACTGCAAGACTGATGAGCAGGGAAGTCAGTATCTGAGACGTTTCGTCATGCAATTCACGTGCAACCCGTTTACGCTCTTCCTCCTGGGCATTGATGATCAGCGTTGCCCGTTGTCGGTTAGCCTCATCGATAGCTTCAAGCATCATATTAAAGGTGCTAGCCAGTTGATCGGCCTGCGGATGGCCAGACCTGGTCAGGGGGGCACGTAGAGATCGCTCTCCTGCTTGTACACGATTCATGATCTTACCCAAGTCCATCAGTGGTCGGAAAGCAAATTGCAAGAGAACGAAATTCAGTGCCACGCTAACCAACCAACCAATGGTAACAAAGGCAACCAGAATGATGGTAGGTGCATACGAGCCCGGGCGTAGTTGTGTAGCTAGCCATGTACCTACGGTGGCTCCTACGAAAATAATGGCGCTATTGGCAACCAGCACCTTATAGAAGATAGGGATAGTGAGTAAGTGCTCGAGTAACCTGTGATTTTGCATGGTCTTCTGGTAGTTTAGCTCTAGGTTGGTCATTTGCTATTCTCTCAATTTCTCCAACTCTATGTTAATTGTACCCAGTATTTAGGTAGGGGTCAAATGGTTTGCGCGATGCTATAGAATCAGGTATAGGTTAGAAAAAATCAGGTGACTACCTGATGCTTCCCCTTAGATGCTACGCTATCTTTGTTAAGTGTTGGAGGGCTACCCGCAAAGTCATGTCTATGCTACAATCTGCAATTAGCCTACACATTGGCAAGAACTTTTGCGATCGGACACCCGAATCCCCAGATCATAGATAGCAATTCTCTAGTCCTTGTGAGGAGGCCCAGTGAATTCTACAAATCGAGGTTACTCGACATAGTGACGCAGAAGCTCGTCGAGAGTCGGCTATGGCGTTCAATCTTTCGCCATGGTTATCCTGATACTCCCTTGAACCAGTCTCTGGTCATGATCGGAACACTTATCCCTGCATCTTCATCCTGTCAAAGTAAGCCGTCAGGCGATGAAGGTTACTTATACTTGGTGTTTGGGAGGTATCTCTTTCTTTCTCTTCTTGCTACTGACAATCACCGGTGTATTCTTGATGTTTTACTATGTTCCTGCTACAAACACAGCTTATCAAAATATTAATCAGTTAAGTAGTGCTGTTTCGTTCGGGCACCTAGACGCAATATGCACCGTTGGGCAGCTCACCTGATGGTAGTCTCGGTGACGCTGCATATGATCCGTGTTTTCTATCATGGAGCGTATAAGCCGCCGAGGGAATTCAACTGGGTAGTGGGTGTATTGCTCTTCTTTGTCACCCTATTCTTGAGCTTCACTGGTTACCTGCTTCCATGGGACCAAATCGCTATTTGGGCTATCACCGTTGGTACCAATCTAGCTCCTTATACCCCCTTAGTTGGCAATCCAGTTTACAAGGTGCTGGTGGGTGGTGGAGCAGTTGCCCAGGCGACTTTGATCCGTTTCTACGTGGGCCATGTGATCTTGTTTCCGTTGGCTGGTGCTATTCTGATGGCTGTACACTTCTGGCGGAATTCGTAAGGATGGTGGTGCGGCTGGTCCTCCTCCTCCTTCACGACGTGAGTTGGAAGCACATGCCACTACTGACACAGTGCGTTAACGATAAAGACTGTTTATTCGATTGGGTATTGTTTGTACAGCATAATAGAAGGGGATAGTCGATATGGCGATTGAACAAGAAGAAAAGGTACAAACACAGGGGGCGGCAACGCCAGCGACGATATCGTACCTTAGCAGTAGTGAAGCAAGAAGCCATTACCCATATTGAGAAGCCACTGGAAGACTAGTCTTTGTCTGGCCACATTTGCTTGCCGCGGTTTTCGCAGCGACAATTGTTACGGTGATGGTAACCTTACTTTGGTTGGCAATCAATGCTCCCTTGCAAGACCCTGCGACGCCAAGCATTTCCCACCAAACTGGCTGAAGGCTCCGTGGTACTTCCTGGGTTTGCAAGAATTGCTACACTACTTTGAGCCTGCTACAGCTGGTGTGTTTATCCCAGGACTGACTTTAGCGGCTCTTGTCATTCTCCCCTATGTAGATCGTAATCCTAGCCGTGCTTATGTTGACCGCAAGGTTGCTATTGTAACG
>CAVSHN010000020.1:0-128055 GCA_963727755.1 uncultured Chloroflexia bacterium | reverse complement strand
TTTCGACGAATTTTTCTGATTTTATAAAAATTCGTTTTTTCAATCAGTGGGCCCATCCTATTCCTAACTTTCCCACTTCCAGAACCTCGGCCCAGAAAGTCCCTCTCTATTTCAGGGAAACAGGGAATGTGCATACTTGGCAAAAGTACAAATAGGGTGATAGAATCCGAATACAAAACACAGCTTTCCGACCCGCTACAAAATATGCTCGAGGGAAAATGCACCAGATGAAACCCCATCCATTAAAAGTTGAGCGAGAAATGCGTGGCTGGTCCCAGGCAAGAGTTGCTAAGGAATTGGGAACTACCACCCGAACCGTGAGCCGCTGGGAGCTGGGCTTGGCTACGCCCTACCCCTATTATCGCGAACAGCTGTGTATCCTCTTCGGCAAGACTGCCCTGGAGCTAGGTCTGCCAGCAGATACCGATGAGAAACACAATGGACATAAACCTCTTCCCACTGATGCAGATGCACTTGCAACTACGACCCAGGCATCATTCCTAGTTGATCCTACCATCCCAGAAGCCCTGGGTAGCACTGATAGTTTGCTAGGACGCGATGACCTCTTGGAGCTAGTCAAGAAATATTTAATGGTAGACAATCATCAAGCTCCAATAGCTCTTAGTGGTTTACCGGGCATTGGTAAGACGACTCTCGCAGTCGCACTGACCAGAGATCGACAAGTGCAAGCCCATTTCTGCGATGGCATCCTATGGGCTGGGCTAGGACCGCGCCCTAACGTGCTGAGCGTGCTGGCTCGTTGGGGTGCTCTCTTAGGAATTAAGCCAAGTGATGTAGAAAATGTGAATAACCGTGAGGACTGGGGCAGAGCACTACAAGCCAGTATTAGCAACCGCCGCTTCCTCCTAGTCATCGACGATGCTTGGAGCGTGAAGCATGCTCTGGCTCTCCAGATAGGTGGTCCTCGGTGTGCCCACCTGCTGACTACCCGTTCACCTCGAGTCGCCTCCGCCTTCGCCCTCTCCCAGCAGAGAACGATTATCGTTCCTGAGCTACAGGAGACCTATGGGCTAGCCCTACTGGCCCGCTATGTTCCTCAACTGGTGCAGGAAGACCCCAAAGACTCACGACTTCTGGTGCGAGCAGTGGGCAGCTTACCATTAGCCCTAACTCTGATGGGCAAGTACCTAGCAACTCAGATCGCCACAGGACAACCTCGGCGCTTGCAGGCCGCTCTGGCTCGATTGCAGAATACAGAGGAACGCTTACGTGTGAGCATGCCAACAACGCCTAGCGCACGGTCTCTCAGCCTTCCAGAGAATATCCCTCTCTCCTTGCACGCAGTGATCACTATCAGCACTCGCCAGCTCAGCTTCCACGACCATGCGGCCTTATGCGCCCTAACCGTCTTTCCTCCAAAGCCGAATAGTTTCTCAGAGGAGGCCGCCCTGGCAGTCTGCCAACAACCAGTTGAGACATTGGAGGCTCTCTGGGATGCTGGCTTGCTCGAAAGTAGTGGGCCCCAGCGCTACACTTTACATCGGACCATTGCCGATTACGCACAAACCCAAACACAGGACCTGACAGCACAGCGGCAACTCGTCAACTATATGCTCCCTTATATCCAGACCCACACACAGGATTATGAGGCTCTAGAGCTAGAGGCCATGAACATCCAGGCCTCCATCGATATTTCTGTGGCCCTGTCAATGTCGCAAGCCACCCTGGAAGGAGTAATAGCTCTCGTAGACTTCTTGCGAGTGCGTGGACGCTATAGCTTGGTCGATCAGTACCTACAATCAGCCCTGGAGGCTGCAACAATCCTGGAGGACCCCGAAGGGCAAACAACTGTTTTACGGCATCTTTCTACTTTCGCAGAATTGCGTGGGGACTATCGTAAGGCAGAGCACTTCGGGCAATTAGGACTCGTGCTAGCTCGACAACTTGAACGAAAGGATGAGGCGAGCGCTCTGCTAGCCACTCTGGGGCTTGTAGCTTTCCATCGCGGCGAGTACGCTCAAGCAACTGCTAACCTCGAAGATGGATTGGCACTGGCACGAGAAATTGGTGATAGTAAGCAATTTTGTACCCTACTCGGTGACCTCGGCAGAGTAGCCCAAGCTCAGGGAAACTACGAGCGGGCCGATGCATTCTATCAAGAAGGGCTAGCTCAGGCTTGGCAAAACGAGCATCAGGAACTTGTCAGTCGTCTATTGGCATTTCTGGGAGCGAGCACACGGGAACAGGGCAACTATGACCAAGCTGAACAGTATTGCCAGGAAGGACTAATATTGGCCCATCAACAAGGGCACCACGAACATCTGACTCACCTGCTGACCCAACTAGGAGCAATTGCCTATTATCGAGGACAAGATGAACAAGCTCAAGCCTACTTTGAGGAAGGATTAGCCATCGCACGCCAGATCGGGCACCGCGCTCAGATTCTGTCGCCTCTTGGCCAATCTAGGAGCCCCCTTAACAGGACAAGGGGATTATGTTCGGGCAGAGCAGTACTTGCAAGAAGGGGTAAATCTGGCCCGTGAGTTGGAAGATCGAGATAGCTTACCTTTCTTGCTAATGAATTCGGAGGCGCTATCGGACAGCAGGGAGACTATGACAGGGCCAATGCCTGTTTCCAGGAAGGTATCGAAGTAGCTCGTCAACTGGGCTCACCATGGCTTATCAGCGCCATCTTGAGAGACTGGGGAGACATTCACCTCAAATATCAGCAATTAGATGCCGCTGCCGCCGCCTTTAAAGAAGTCCTTACCCTCACAAACAGTCCAGGGCAAGATCCCTACTTGATTGCACAGTCTGAGCATGGACTGGCTCAAATTGCAGCACTACGCGGAGACTTCGTCAAGGCTCATCGGCTAGGCATGGATAGCATGAAGAGATTTGAAGCATTAGGCCATAGCAAAGCCAACGAAATTAGGAACTGGCTCCAATCTCTGGCTAAATAGGTCAAGTTGTCTAGCAGTTGTCGTGTACAAAGCATCCATCTCCTGGTATGATTAATAGAGAAGATGGCAGGAAGCCATTTTGATAGTGTGAGCTTGTATGAATAACTGTCAAGCTTATATATCCCCTACTAATTAGGACCATTTAGGTTATTATTAAACAGTCAAAGATTGTAACTATTCAGGCGCACTAGAATTTTTCATTCGGTCTCCCAAGCTGGATGAGAGGGAATATTCCATCATATATTGATGGTCAATGTAACGCTATTGCAACGCCGAAGCTGCTTGTAGACTGGCTTCTCAAAGGTACCTGAATAGTTACAAACAGTCAATAATAAAAGGAAAACAAACTAAGATGGGTGATATTAGTCGACACTCAAATGATTTCAATCTAAAGCAGGAGCTGAATCCTAATAAAGTATCGTCTCAAAAATTAGGGGTGAAAAAAAAAGATCGTCCAGATAAACTTAGGCCAGAAGCGCCTTCTTTACCCGATAACCCAGGCTCTCAGGCTATGTTACCCCAAGATATTGAGAAGATACCAAATAGTGATAGTGCTAAGGCAGGTAACCCTGAAGGTACTCCCACAGGTAAATCTGAAGGTACTCCCGCATGTAATCCTGAAGATGCCCCAACTCCTATACTTGGCTCCCCTGAATGGGCGCGACAACAATGGGTTCGCCTTATAAACAGGCCTGGAGTGAAGAACTTGACCGATAGGCACGGAATTGAATTACCATCAGAGACCAATATTAAAGATATAGAGGGGAATGTCACTGGAGAACTGGAGGAGATGGATTCCCAGCGTAGAGCCAAAGCGTTGGGACTTGGCCTTCCACCTAAGTTCACTAAAGAGCTGAGGAACCAGGATATAGAGGCTACTCAAAAGCCAGAGGTAAAACAGGATATAGAGGCTACTCAAAAGCCAGAGGTAAAACAGGACATTAAGGCTGATGCTAAAGATGACATCATACTCCAGAAGGCAAGAGAACGAACACATGAGGGAAAATATAGGCTTCCCGAGCGCAATCTGTCTTTAGGAGGACCTCAAAAGGCTCACAATCTCACTACTTGGTGATTAAGAGCAACTGGGCTCCAGCAATCTCAGCCCGATGATCACTGATGCCTGCTGCTTCTTTATCATTCCAACGCGACCGATAATCTCGCACACCCGGTGGCCGCCCTGCTAAGGTAGAGCGGCCACCGGGTGTGCCCTCCCTACAAACCTTCAGAACATGTGCCAGAGCATTCGTTCAACCACGTTGCTGACTTGACGGTGCCGCTCTTGCCATTCTTTTGCTGTCAGATCGATTTTCACTTCGACCCTTTTTGCCATACCTTCTATGCTCCTAACAGACGCGTAACCTGCTCAAATGCCTCCGCTGCCTCCTCATCGCGCCCAAGGCTTCTCAGTGCACTTCCCATCCGGGAGTAAGCACGGACATGATCGGGATTGAGACGTGTTGTCTCTCGAAAGGCTGCCACTGCCTCCTCCTTGCGATCGAGATCAAAAAGCACTACTCCCTTCCGGTAGTGAGCCTCCACATGCTGCGGATTGAGACGAGTTGCGTTCTCAAAGGCAGCCACTGCCTCCTCCTTGCGATTGAGATCAGCAAGCGCTACTCCCTTCTGATAATGTGCCTTGGCATACTCTGAATTAAGACCAATAGCCTCATTTAAAGCTTCTATTGCCTCATTATGGCGCCCAAGCTTAGAAAGCACTACACCCTTACGATAGTAAGCCTTGGCATACTCTGGATTGAGACGGATTGCCTCTTCATAAGCTGCCAATGCCTCCTGATGACGCTCCGAGCTTACAAAGCACATTGCCCTTATTGTAGTGAGCAATGGCATGCTGTGGGTTGAGACGAAGCGCCTCTTCATAGGCGGCCAATGCCTCATCCTTGTGCTCAAGGTTCTTGAGCGCTATTCCTTTATTGTTGTAAGCATCGGCCAGTTGGGCCTCGAGACGAATAGACTCATCATTGGCTGCCATGGCCTCCTCCTTGCGCCCGAGGTCAGAAAGCGCATTTCCCTTCTGATAGTGAGCCCTGGCATTCTCGGGATCGAGATTAGTTGCCTCATCCAAGGCTCTCACTGCCTCCTCCTTGCGCCCGAGCATATAAAGCACATTGCCCTTCTGATAGTGAGTATCCGCATCCTCGGGATTGAGACGAGTGGCCTCATCAAAGGCTCTCACTGCCCCCTCATTGTGCCCGAGCTTAGCAAGCATCATTCCCATCTGATAGTAGGCATCGGCATGATGAGGATTGAGACGGATTGTCCCTTCAAAGGCCTGCACTGCCTCTCCATGACGCCTGAGGTCCCTGAGCGCAATTCCTCTATTGAAGTGAGCACTGACATGTCGGGGATTGAGATGGATTGCCTCTTCAAGAGCTGCTAATGCCTTTTCATGCTCCCTGAGGCGAGAAAGCGCTAGGCCCTTCTGATAGTGAGTATCCACATCCTCTGGCTTGAAACCAATAACCTTCTCAAAAGCTTCCACTGCCTCTCCATGACGTCTGAGGGTCTTGAGCACTAGACCTTTCTGGTAGTGAGCATCGGCATCCTCTGGCTTGAGGCCAATAACCTGCTCAAAGGCATCCACTGCCTCTCCATTGCGCCTGAGAGTCCGGAGTACTACCCCTTTATTGAAGTGAGTCTTGGCATACCGGGGATTGAGACGGATTGCCTCCTCATAGGCTGCCAACGCCTCCTCATGACGCCCGAGGTCAAAAAGCACAAGACCTTTATAGTAGTGAGCCTTGGCACGCTGAGGATTGAGACGGATTGCCTCTTCAAAGGCTGCCACTGCCTCCTCATCGCACTTGAGGTCAAAAAGCATTTTCCCCTTCTGGTAGTGAGCATAGGCATACTCTGGATTGAGACGGATTGCCTCTTCATAGGCGGCCATTGCTTCCTCATTGCGCTTTAGGCCTCTAAGCACTATCCCCTTATTGGTGTGAGCCGCCTTCATATGCTCCGGATCGAGACGGATTGCCTCTTCAAAGGCTGCCACTGCTTCTTCATTGCGTCCCAGCTTATAAAGCACTACCCCCTTACTGTTGTGAGCATTGGCATACTTGGGCTTGAGACGGATTGCCTCCCCATATGCTACCAATGCCTCCTCATTGCGTCTGAGAACCTGGAGTACACAACCCTTATTGAAGTGAGCACGGACATCCTCGGGATTGAGACGGATTGCCTCTTCATAGGCCTCCACTGCCTCTTCATTGCGCCCTAGGTCAGAAAGCGCATTTCCCTTCCGGTAGTGAGCAAAGTCATCCTCGGGATTGAGACGGATTGCCTCTTCAAAGGCTACCAATGCCTCCTGATTACGCTTGAGCATATGAAGCGCATTTCCCTTATTGTAGTAAGCATTGGCATAATCGGGATTGAGACGGATTGCCTCTTCATAGGCTGCCACTGCCTCTTCTTTGCGCCCGAGGCCAGAAAGCGCATTTCCCTTCTGGTAGTGAGCAAAGTCATCCTCGGGATTGAGACGGATTGCCTCTTCAAAGGCCTCCACTGCCTCCTCATTGCGCCCTAGGTCAGAAAGCACTACACCCTTATTGTAGTGAGCATTGGCATCCTCGGGATTATGACGGATTGCCTCCCCATATGCCATCAATGCCTCCTCATCAAGCCCGAGTTCAGAAAGCGCAAGACCCTTATTGTAGTGAATACGGGCATCCTCTGGATTGAGACGAATGGCTTCATCAAGGGCCACTATGGCATCCTCATTGCGCCCTAGGCCAGAAAGCACTGTTCCCTTACCGAAGTGAGCATTGGCATGCTCGGGATTATGACGGATTGCCTCCCCATATGCTATCAATGCCTCCTCATCGAAGCCCGAGTTCAGAAAGCACATTTCCCTTATTGTAGTGAATACGGGCATCCTCGGGATTGAGACGAATGGCTTCATCATAGGCCACTATGGCATCCTCATTGCGCCCTAGGTCAGAAAGCACTGTTCCCTTCCCGTAGTGAGCATTGGCATCTCGGGATTATGACGGATTGCCTCCCCATATGCTATCAATGCCTCTCCTTTGCGCCCGAGTTCAGAAAGCACTACACCCTTATTGTAGTGAACACGGGCATCCTCGGGATTGTGACGAATGGCTTCATTATAGGCTTCCACATGCCTCCTCATACGCTCGAGGCAAGCAAGCACGATTTCCCTTCTGGAAGTGAACATTGGCATCCTGTGGGTTGAGATGATTGCCTCATTATATGCCACCACTGCCTCTTCATAGCGCCCTAGTTCAACAAGCGCATTCCCTTTATTGTAGTTAGTCACGGGCATCGCTAGGATCGAGACGGATTGCTTCTTCATAGGCTGCCAATGCATCCTCAGGTGCCGCGAAGCGCTGTTCCTAATTCATTAAGCAAAGGCATCTCGGGATTGAAACGTATTGCCTCTTCAAAAGCTCTCACTGCCTCCTCATTGCGCCCGAGCTTAGCAGCACGAGACCCTTCTGGTAGTGAACACTGGCATACTCGGGGTTGAGACGAATGGCCTGATTATATGCTGCCACTGCCTCCTCATTGCGCTGAGCTTAGCAAGCGCATTCCCCTTACAGCAGTGAGCATAGGCATCCTCGGGATTGAGACGAATGGCCTCATCATAGGCTACTGCCTCTTCATTGCGCCCAATTCAAAAAGTGCATATCCCTTCCCACAGTAGACATTGCATGCTGGGGATTGAGACGTATTGCATATTCAAAGGCATACAATGCCTCGTCATAACGCTTGCGTATCTGAAGCGCTTTTCCCTTATAAGGGATAACGAGACATTATCTGGATTGAGAGGAATGGCCTCATCAAAGGCTGTCACGGCCTCCTCATCGCGCCTGAGCTCATATAAGTACTGTTGCCCTTACTGTTGTGAGCATAGGCAAGCTGTGGATTGAGGCGAATGGCCTCATTATAGGCTTCCAGTGCCTCCTCATTGCGTTCAAGGCTATTAAGCACTATTGCCCTTAAAGCATGAGCTTCGGCATCTCTGGATTGAGACGAATGGCCTCTTCAAAGGCATCCAATGCATCTTCGTAACGCTCTGACTCATTAAGTCGCTCCTCAGCGCGAGCATGGGCATACTGGAGAAGACGAAGATCCTCATCAGAGACTACCACTACCTCTCTGGGACCTTGGGGCACAATGTCGGGAACCACGACAGGACGAAGTGGCCTATCAGGAGGGGCAATCTGTGGATTGAGACGATGCGCCTCTGCAAGGGCTGCTTCTGCCTCCTCATGGCGCCCGAGTTCAGAAAGTGCTATACTCTTACTGTAGTGAGCATAAGCATCCTGTGGGTTGAGACGAATAGCATCCTTATAGGCTTCTACGGCCTCCTCATAGCGTCCAAGATCAGAAAGCACGAGCCCTTTATTGTAGTGAGTATTGGCATCCTCTGAATTGCGACGAAGTGCATCTTCAAAGGCTGCCAATGCCTCTTCATAGTGCCCCTGTTCATGAAGCACATTTCCCTTCTGGCAGTAAGCACGAGCATCTTGTGGGTTGAGACGAATGACTTCATCAAAGGCTTTCACCGCCTCTTCATAGTTGTCTGACTCGTAAAGCGCAAGACCCTTCTGGTAGTGAGCACGGGCATCTTCGGGATTGAGACGAGTGGCTTCATTAAAGGCCTCCACCGCTTCTTCATAGCTGTCTGACTTCATAAAGCGCAAGACCCTTCTGGTAGTGAGCACGGGCATCCTCAGGATTGAGATGAATGGCCTCATCAAAGGATGTCACTGCCTCATCTTTTTTTCCCTGCTCATAAAGCGCAAGACCATTATTGAAATGAGCAGCGGCAAACTGTGGATTGAGACGAATGGCCTCATCAAAAAGTTTAATGGCCTCTTCATGGTTATTTAGCTTAAAAAATGCAAAACCCTTATTGTGATGAGCAAGGAAATTATCGGGGCTGAGGCGAATAGTCTCGTCAAAAGCTGTCATTGCCTCTTCATAGCGCCCAATCCTAGAAAGAGCATTTCCTTTACTGAGATGAGCATCGGCAAACTGTGGATTTAGGCGTATTACCTCGTTAAAAGCTGCCACGGCCTCTTCATCGCGCCTGAGTTCAAAAAGGACATTTCCTCTACGGAAGTGAACAAGGGCATTTTTTGGATTGAGGCGAACTGCCTCATTGAAGGCGTCCACGGCCTCCTGATGGCGATTAAGGTTAGAAAGCATCTTTCCCTGATTGTAGTAGGCACGGGCAAGCTTCGAATTGAGATCATCAGCCTCTTTAAAGGCTTTCTGTGCCTCTTCATCGCGCCCACGTCTAGAAAGCTCATCTCCTTTATCGTTGCGCTTCTTGGCAAGTTCTTTGTTGAGACGAATGCCTTCATTGTAGGCTGCCAGAGCCTCATTATGCAGCCCAAGGTCCCTGAGCACATTGCCTCTATCGATGTGAGTATTGGCAAGTTCTGGGTTCTTGCTAAGAGCCTCGTTATAGGCTGCTAGAGCTTCCTCATAACGATTGAGGCGATAAAGCGCAAGACCCTTATGGTGGTGAGCAAAGGCATTTCTTGAATTGAGACGAGTGGCCTCTTCAAAGGATGCCACAGCCTCTGCGTCGCGCTTGAGGTTATAAAGCGCAAGACCCTTTTTGAAGTGAGCATCAGCTTTGGCTTTGGTATTGTGTGGATTGAGACGAATGATCTCATCACAGTCTGCGATCTCTTGATAAAGATTTTGCAGGTGGCCCGAGGAGGTCGCTTCTCCCGGATGCGGCCAAAACAGGCTTTCTCTAACTCTTGGGCAAAGATCTTAACATTCTCATAGCGGTCCGTCTTTTTCCAGAGCCTTGAAAACAGCTTCATGGATTTTTTGATGTAATTCGGGTAAAACATTTGGCATATTCCCAACAAGTGGATCAGGACGATGGCCATAAAGATGCTGGGTTGCTATCATAGCGAGATTGCCCTGAAAAGGAAGATTGCCACTGAACCATTCATAGACCATCACTGCAAGCGCATACTGATCGCTCTTCGGGCTAGATCTATGATGCCAGCATGTACTCAGGGTCCATATATGGAGCGGTACCGATCTGCTTTCTGGAATGACTTGAGAAGCTGTACTGTGAACCCCTTCCACCGTACCAAAATCGCTCAGTAAGAGCTGTCCATATGCTCCCAGCAAAACATTTTCAGGCTTGAGGTCTAGGTGCATCAAGGTCCTTTCTTCACCTTTAATCTTCATCTTAGTGTTATGCAGATAGTCTAGTGCATCGGCGAGATCGTTCGTTATTTGGACTACCTTATCGAGGGACAAGCATGTATCTCGCGGATAGGCCTTGCGGAGTGTTCCCTTGGGTGCATATTCCATGACCAAGTAATCGACTCCATTCTTCTTGCCGGATTCCAGGCCACGCACGATATGTGGGTGCCTGATCCTTTTGAGTACATCTGCTTCCTTATGAAATTCCTCGACGAGCTTTGAGTTTGCTTGATTGAGTAGCACCTTGACAGCTGCTTGCTTCTTCGAACGAATATGTTCGCCAAGATAAACCCGGCCAAAGCTGCCTTCTCCTAATGGTTCGACAAGTTTATATTGTCCCAACCTTTTCCCAATCCATTCGTCTGTTTCACTTGTTTGGTCACTTGATACGCCCTCCCAGAATTTCCAATTCACCCCTCCCACCAAGACTTGATTGTCACGCGTTGCGACACTTGTCAGCTCAATAGTCTTTGGGGCACGACGGCCATATTCATCAAGGGGTATTGTTTTAGACCACTTCCTGAGTTGCTCTACCTCTAGAGCAGAGAGCTGGCGTTTCTCATTTCTGCCCTGGGTACTGGAGTGAGCTGAAGTTCCATCCAATGGCGTGGTGATGGCTTTCTTTTCTCTGGTCTCGTCTGTACCAACTTGTTGATTTGACCACTCACGTGGATTTTTCCCGCTACCAATCAAATGGCTGTTACGAGACTGCTGAAGGCGCTCGGATGGCGATGCATCTGATGTCTTCTCGGCTGGGTTCCGACGACGTTTGTTTTCATTGTCTAGCGATGATTGTTGGCATTCCATGCGTTTATGTCTTTCTTGTAAGCTTGGAGCTGAAAACAATGTTTTCACTTAAGAACTGCAAAATTGATATGACCATGCCAGAGTGAGGCATGCTTCATTACCGCTCGATGACGGTTTCATGTTTGCTCATCAGCTCAGAGGGTGCTGTGCTCAGGCTGATGGGCCTCTCTTTTTTCACAACCTCCTCTTGATCATTGGGAAGAAGCATCTTAGGGAGATAAGTTGCTCTTGCCATCCTTTTGCCGTCAGATCAATTTTCACTTCGATCCTTTTTGCCATACCTTCTATGCTCCTAACAGACGCGTAACCTGCTCAGATGCCGCCGCTGCCTCCACATCGCGTCCAAGGCTTCTCAGTGCACTTCCCATCTGGGAGTAAGCACGGACATGATTAGGATTGAGACGAATGGTCTCTCTAAAGGCTTCCACTGCCTCCTCCTTGCGATCGACGAGATGAGAAAGCGCTACTCCCTTCCTGTAGTGAGCATCTATAATTCTCTGGATTGAGACGAGTTACTTTCTCAAAGGCCTCCACTGCCTCATTATGCTGCCCAAGCTCAGCATGCAATACTCCCTTCTGGTAGTGAGCATCTCCATGCTGCGGATTGAGACGAATATACTCGTCATAGGCCGCCACTGCCTCCTGATGGTGCCCAAGCTTAGAAAGCATATTTCCCATCTGGTAGTGAGCCCTGGCATACTCGGGATTGAGACGAGTTGCCTCTTCATAATCTGCCACGGCCTCCTGATAGTGCCCAAGCTTAGAAAGCGCGTTTCCCCTCTGGTAGTGAATCTCAGCATGCTCAGGATTGAGACATATTGCCTCACTAAAGGCCTCCACTGCCTCTTCATTGCGTCCAAGGCCAGAAAGCTCTAGGCCCCTCTGATAGCAAGCTTTTGGCACGCTCGAGATGGAGACGAGTTGTCTCCTCTGGGACTTGAAGTTCCTCAATTGAAGGTTCCACTTCATTGTGATTTATATCCACGGGCACATTTTCATCATGAGGTGGTATATTGGGAGCTATTTCCACTTCATTGTGATTTATATCCACAGGCACATTTTCATCATGAATTGGTATATTGGGAGCTATTTCCACTTCATTGTGATTTATATCCACAGGCACATTTTCATCATGAGATGGTATATTGGGAGCTATTTCCACTTCATTGTGATTTGTATCCACGGGCACATTTTCATCATGAAGTGGTATATTGGGAGCTATTTCCACTTCATTGTGATTTATATCCACAGGCACATTTTCATCATGAGATGGTATATTGGGAGCTATTTCTACTTCATTGTGATTTATATCCACAGGCACATTTTCATCATGAGATGGTATATTGGGAGCTATTTCCACTTCATTGTGATTTATATCCACGGGCACATTTTCATCATGGGGTGGTATATTGGGAGCTATTTCCACTTCATTGTGATTTATATCCACAAGCACATTTTCATCATGAGGTGGTATATTGGGAGCTATTTCCACTTCATTGTGATTTATATCCACAGGCACATTTTCATCATGATATGGTATATTGGGAGCTATTTCCACTTCATTGTGATTTATATCCACAGGCACATTTTCATCATGAGATGGTATATTGGGAGCTATTTCCACTTCATTGTGATTTATATCCACGGGCACATTTTCATCATGGGGTGGTATATTGGGAGCTATTTCCACTTCATTGTGATTTATATCCACAAGCACATTTTCATCATGAAGTGGTGCATTAGGGACTACTTCCACTTCATTGTGATTGAGATACCTGAGCGCATTTTCCCTCTGAGAAGGAGCATCAGCATGCTCGGGATTGAGGCGAAGAACCTGATCATAGGCATCCACTGCCTCACGGTGATGCCCGAGGTTAGACAGCGCTTTTCCCCTCTGGTAGTGAGCCTCCACATGCCCCGGATAGAGACGAATGGCCTTTTCATAGGCTGCCACTGCCCCCCAATTGTCCCCAATTTCAGAAAGCGCTTTTCCCATATTGAAGTGAGCACCGACATGCTCTGGACTGAAACCTATTGTCTGGTTATAGACATCTACGGCCTCTTCATAGTGCTTAAGCTCAGCAAGCGCCTTTCCCTTACGGTAGTGAGCCTCCACATACTCCTGATTGAGATGCATTGCCTCGTCAATGTCTATTAGTTCTGTAGAGGGCTGTGAATTTGCCTGATAGAGACGTATTGTCTCATTAAAGGCATCCACTGCCCCCTGATGGTTCCCAAGCTCTGCAAGCGCTACGCCCTTATTGAAGTGAGCACCGACATGCTCTGGACTGAAACCTATTGTCTCCTCAAAGGCTGCCACTGCCCCTTGATGGTTCCCAAGCTCTGCAAGCGCCTTTCCCTTACGGTAGTGAGCCTCTACATACTCCTGATAGAGACGAATGGCCTCGCCTGGGTCTATTAGTTTTGTGACGGGCTGTGAATCTGACTGATAGAGATGTATTGTCTCATCAAAGGCATCCACTGCCTTCTGAAGCTCCCCAAGCTCAGCAAGCGCTAAACCCTTATTGAAGTGAGCACCGACAAGCTGTGGATTGATGCGAATGGCCTCATTATAGGCAGCCACTGCCTCTTTATAGTGCTCAAGCTCAGAAAGTGCTTTCCCCTTATTGTAATGAGCTTTGATATCGTCTGAATTGAGATGAATGTTCTTATCACAGACTGCAATCTCTTGGTAAAGTTCTTGCAGGCGCTTCCGAGAAAGTCGCTGCTTCCGTATACAGCCAAAGCAGGCTTTCTCTAATTCTTCAGCAAAGATCTTGATGCCATTGTAATACTTCTCGCGCTCCTTTGGATCTTTTTCCAGAAGCTTTGAAAACAACATCTTGGATGTTCTTTTGGACTTCTTCGTCTGGAATATCTTGGATCTTCCCAACAAGCGACTCCGGCTTATGATTACAAAGGTGATGACCTAATATCACACCGTGATTGCCCCGAAAAGGCAGTTTGCCACTCAACCATTCATAGACCATAACCGCAAGCTGATACAGATCGCTCGCAGGGCTAGCAGGTTTACCCCGCATGTACGCAGGGTCCATATATTCAGCGGTACCCTCTCGAAGGATACCTTCCCTATGCCCTGCAACGACTTGAGAAGCCGTCTGGTTCACCTCTTTCACCAGCCTAAAACCGTTCAGTAATAGTCGTCCGTATGCTCCCTGCGAAACCGTTTCAGGCTTGAGGTTCATGTGCACCAAGGATCTTTTTGCACCTGTATCATCCTTATAATTATGCAGATAGTCTAATGCATCGGCGAGATCGTTCACCATTGCGACAACCTTCTCTGGTGACAAGCGTGTGCCTCGAGGATAAGCATCGCGGAGTGTTTCCTTGGGTGTGTTATATTCCATGACCAAGCACTCAACTTTCTCCTTTTTACCAGATTCTAGGACACACTTGATTTTACCAGACTCCAAACCACGCACGATATATGGATGATTGAGCTTTTTTAGGGTCTCTGCTTCCTTGTGAAATTGCTCGACAAGCCTTGGGTTGCTCTGGTTGAGGAGCAATTTGACTGCTACTGGCTCCTTTGAATGAATATGTTCGCCAAGATGAACCTGGCCAAGGCTGTCATCTCCTAAGAATTTGACAAGGCGATATTGTTCCACTCCTTGTTTGCTCGATCCACCCTTCTCCCAGAAATCTCCATCTCATCTTTAAGTCCTTCACTCCTCCCACCCCGATGACATTTGTCAACTCAATGATCTTTGGGGCACGATAGCCATATTCATCAAGGGGTATTGATTTGAGCCACTCCTGCTCTAGAGCCTCCTCTAGAGCAGAAAGCTGGCGTTTCTCGTTTCTGTCCTGGGTACTTAGGAGATCGGAGTAGACATCTTGGCTCCATCGGGAAGAGAGATCCAGACTCTTTTGGCCCGTACCATTGTCTCTGTGATTGGCATCTCCATCCGATGGCATGGTGATTGCTTGCTCTTCTCTAGTCTGGCGTTCTACTAACTTCTTTTCATCCTGACTTGGATCTCTGTCTGTATCATGCTTGAGAAAATTTTGTGTATCGTGATGTGTCGCACCCTGCCTATCCACTCTTGAGGGAAAAGTTTCGTCTGTGCCAATTTGTTGATTTGACATCTCATGTGGATTTTTTCCGCTGCCGATGAAATGGCTGCTACGAGACTTCTGAAGGCGCTCGGATGACGATGCATCTGATGACTTCTCGGCTGAGTTCTGACGATGTTTGTCTTCATTGTCTAGCGGTGATTGTCGATGTTCCATGTGTGTGTACCTTTCTTGTAAGCTTGTAGTTAAAAACAACGTTTTTCTAATAAAAAGGGATGATGCTCCTTGACAGTGTTGACCTTGCTCAGGCACAAGATTGCCAAGTTGATTTGACGCATACCCACCCCTACTGTAAAATGGACATGACCATGCGAGAATGAGGCATGCTTCATTGCCACTCGATGACGGTTTCATGTTTGCTCATCAGTTCAGAGGGTGTCGTGCTCAGGCTGATGAGCATCTCTTTTCTTCACAATCAACTCATTGATCATGCGTGGGCTGGAGAGACTCTCTAACTGGGAGAATCATCTGTGTAACTCAGTGGTCAGGTCTGGATATGTCCTGCTGGAGAGTGATCTCTGGCGAGAGATCTTTCAAGGAGGAGATTTTTGCTTTTCTCATGGAACATAGCATTATTTACCTCTTTTATATGGTAGCAATGTCAAGTAACATTACAAAACAATAATACGACGAACCAGTAGTAATAAACATAATATTTGGTGTGAGTTGCTATGACGTAGAGGAGAGGAAGATCGCGTCTCCACCTCACACAGTGAGCTTCTCCTGAGAAGTGGTTTGATTAGATCACTAGAGCCTAAAGAGACCTTCTTTATTCAAGTCCTTCTCATTCACACATCAAACGTTTAAATCTTTTATAATATGAAGATCAAGATCTAGCATGCGCTTTTCTCCTTTAGGCAAGGAGTTCTAACTTGTCTGTCAAAATTAACAGATCAAGTATTCAGTTGTAAGCATATTCAAATTGATCTATCTTTGTCAAGGGAGGATTTATATTCCTCTATCCTTGCACATTTCCGGCTAAAACTAATCTCCAGAAATATGATACCTGATCAATGAGGACTTTTTCAAGTAAAAAAAGGGACATCTTCCTTCACGCTGTCCCATGCTTTACAAACTCACTCCAAAAAACTGCAAAGATAGTGAAATCCAAGAAGAGCCGCAATATGAGAGATTATGTAGGCTTCAAGTCGATTATCAGCGAAATCTACAAAAAACTATAATATGTTTATAAGCAACAATTACCTTCATTTTCTCTCTTGAGAGGCAATATATAGCTAGAAGTTATTCTTTAGTCGGCTTTGTTGTGATTGCTTTTTAATCTCTCCACCTAGCTCAAAAGGATAGCTGCATAATTAGATGGAAGAGAGCACTGACTATAAAGTTTAGCCAGCAATTTTTCTTGGTCTGCAATGACCGGGTGACTGCCATCAGGGCAAGACAAGGTGAGCGTGACACTTCCCATACCCAGATCTTGCCGTAACGGTTTAGAATGTCCCGCATCATCTAACACACCAATTGGCCAATATACGCCTGCCGCAGTAAAGTCCTTCCCACTGAAGGAAAAGAATGGAACCCGATCTTGCATGGCAGTCTGTACGTCAGTGACTAATGTTAAAATGTGCGAGATAGCAACTTGAGTATTGGAATAAAGACCACAACCCTTAAAACAACCAGTACCTTCTACCACCCACAGGTGTTTACCTAGTTGTCCACTGGCAGGGTCGATATGAAACTGCCGAGCCCAAAAACTAAACATAGCTGCAAGGTTGTTCGATCTCATAAATTCGTTGTGCCAACTATCGATTAGACCTAACGTCTGACTATGCCAATCCCAGTTTCCTCTAGGGTGAACGATCGAATTCATGGCAGACTGCATTTGGTCCAAATAGTTCACTTGGCTAACCATCAGTTGATAGTCCGGCCCTGCGACATGAGGGTCTAGCGAACCAAGCAGAACAGGAATATTCTGGTCGACCGCATGAATAGCTTGCTGACATAGATCATAGAATTGCGCGAATTTATCGGGTGGGGTGTACAGGAGAGCGACTGAAGCGTCTTGCTTCATCTCCTCATTACCACATTGCACTGCATCAGGATGGCTCTGGGCAACATCATTAAATGCGACTGTATCATCGAGGTTGCCACTATTATTCTGACAAACCGTCACCAGAACGTGAATACCCTGCTTATGATAAGATTGCAATGTGTCTCTTAGCACCTGACCCTGCAAATTACCATTTCCGCAGCTTGGGTAGCCCATACGGACCCAGAAAATTCCTGGATATTCTTTGTCTGCATTAGGATCTACGCTCACGTCAACACCCAAAATCTTCCATACATCCTCCGGTGGTAAGATGATCGGTGTTGCTGTCGGCGTTACCTGTGGCAATGAAGGTGTAGGAGTGGATTTTGAGACAGAAGTCCGTAATGTCTTTGTCGAACCGAGCTGCGGTCCCTTGGTTGCTAAGCAATATGCAACAAATGCCACTACGATTATTACAACTAGAATAATCTTCGTTGGCTGCTTCAGAACAACCATCAACTGTTTCGGAGCACTCATTGTTCTATCCTAACGATGAAAATCATTTGCCAATACAGAACTCGCTGAAGATGCGATCGAGCAAATCATCACTGGCAGTCTCTCCAGTTACCTCACCAGGAGCATCATAAGCTGCACGCAAATCGATAGAGACAAAATCAAGTGGTACTTGCTCCAGCGACAAGACAGCAGCTTGTAAGTGCTTAGCCGCTGAACGTAAGGCCTCCTGATGACGCGCACTGGTCACTAGTACACTCTCACTGGAAAGAACCTTACCACCTAGCACGAGTTCAGCAATAGTTTCCTCTAATGTAGAAAGACCTTCGCTGGTGAGTGTCGAAGTATGAACGAAGGTTACATTTGGCCATAATTGTTGCAGCATATTTAATTCTATACACTGCTCACAATCAGACTTATTTACCACCACAATGAGCGATCGATAACTAGAAAGAGATCCATCCTGAGCTGGAACAGTTCCGAAGCCCATAGCACGGAGTTCGGATGAAATATGCCAATCCTGTTTATTCAGAGACTCTGAGCCATCAAATACCAGTAGAACAATGTCAGCAGTTTCCGCCGCAGCACGACTACGCTGTACACCGATTTGCTCAGATGGGATGATCTGACGGGGTAATACCTGCAGTATCGATCAGGTGCAGAGGAATCCCTCGAAGATTGGCAACTTCCTCAACAGTGTCACGCGTAGTACCTGCAATTGGAGTGACAATTGCACGTTCTGTACGCAGTAAAGCATTGAGCAAACTTGATTTACCAACATTCGGACGACCAATAATCGCCGTACGTAGCCCCTGGCGGTAGAGCCGTCCCTGCTCTGAACCTGCCAGCAAGCTATCAATATACTGCTGAGCCTCAGCGATCAAAGGATGCAATTCGTCAGGGAGAGGAGTCGGCACATCTTCCTCAGGAAAGTCGATACTTGCCTCAATGCGAGCCACAACACCGAGGATAGCAGACCGAGCAGCTTCCACTTGTTCAGAAAGACGACCACACAACTGCTGAAGAGCTAGGCGTTGACCAGCCTCGGTCTGAGCTTCAATCGAGATCCATAACGGCCTCAGCCTGAGCCAGATCCAGACGGCCATTCAGGAAGGCCCGCAAAGTGAATTCACCGGGATTGGCCATACGCACTCCCTGAGCCAGTACCACACGCAGGATACGGCGAAGGATCAATGGCCCTCCATGTCCCTGGATTTCAACTACATCTTCACGAGTATAGGTGTGAGGAGCCCGCATGAAGGCAACTAGCACTTCATCGAGTACTTCTTGCGTTGATGGGTCAACAATATGCCCATATGTAAGTTGGTGTGAAGGGGGAAGATCCGTACGTCCACCAAGGCGACGTAAAAGCGGCAATACTAGTGAAAATGCATCTTTTCCGCTTACCCAAACCACACCAATCCCACCAACACCTGGCGGGGTTGCAATCGCGGCAATCGTATCGTTTTGCATATGCCCAATTATAGCGAATCATTCGGATGGTCACAAGAGGGATTCAAAAGGCTGCATTACCCTGAATAACACACTATGAGAATGTGACTAACGTGACTAATGTAACTGATGTGACTAATATGATACTTGTTACATTTGAGATGCTTGGCTATACCTCAAACGTCGCGTATAAGAGTGTGACTAACGTGACTAATGTAACTGATGTGACTGATGTGACTAATATGATACTTGTTACATTTGAGATGCTTGGCTATACCTCAAACGTCGCGTATAAGAGTGTGACTAATGGGACCATTAGGACACTTGGGACACTTGGGACACTTGGGACTTTTAAGATGATTCATTATGTCTCGGATGCTATGCATGTTAATATTACCAATAGCATACTTCTTACTAATTTTACACGCTTTATGGAGTTTTATTCATACTATGAGACGCGTGAAAAAGTTTTTTAAATGAGGATACTCACTCTTATTTATTATACACTAAATGCTATTCATATGTCAAGAGGAGATAGTAGGTGGTAGCGTATCCCTTGCTTGCTGAGAGCATGTTTGAACAGGGTCACCATGCGGTTTTTGAGCAAGAAGGCCTTCTTTATGAGACTATAAAAGCACCCTATGCCATTAAATCACTTTAAGCCTGATAATTTCGTTCGTAAACCATTTTCGTAAGCTCCGTCAACGCTGATCTCATCTTCTCAAAATCAGAGACCCACAGAATCAGAGACCCACTCAGGACATATTGATCTGAGCTGAAAGAGTGACAAGTGTAATTCATACTCTTTGGTGGTTTTTCGCTCAAGTGGTGATGACAAGAGCCCCAACTCACTAGAAGTGGGTTCAGCAAGTGACATATTGAGCTCATCACCACTCCCCAGGGGAGACTACCTACTCTCTCTGAAGGTACCGAAGCCTAATCTCATATGGGTGTAGTAAGCTTCAGCCTGCTCAGGATTGAGACCTCTTGCCATTTTAAAGGCCTTCTCTGTCCCCTGAGAGTCCCCAAGCTTAGCAAGCGCTAATCCCATCCGGTAGTCAGCATCGGCATGCTTAGGATCGAGCTTTGTTGCCCTTTTAAAGGCCTCCACTGCCTCCTTATACCTCCTAAGCTTAGCATATGCTAATCCCATCCGGTAGTCAGCATCGACATGATCGGGATTGCGCTTTATTACCTCACTAAAAGCCTCCACTGCCTCCTCATCGCGCCCAAACTTAGCATATACTAATCCCCTTTGGTAGTAGGCATCAGCATGATCGGGATTGATATCTATTGCTTCATTAAGGGCTGCCACTGCACTCTGATAGTTCCCAAGCTCAACAAATGCTAATCCCTTCTGATAGTGAGCATTGGCATCATAGGGATTGAGATCTATTACCTCACTAAAGGCTGCCACTGCCTCTTGATGGTTCCCACGCTCAGCAAGCTCTAGACCCTCCTGATAGTGCTTCTTGGCACGCTCGCGATCATGAAAATTGGATTGGCTATCCCATATCTTAGCAAAAACACCTTTCAGCTCTTTAGTGATAATACTGTCAGCTCCGTCTTCTGTAGCCTTGTCCCGGGTGTTCCACTGCTAAATCTTTTCACGCTCACTCCAATGTATGCGTGGGTCTATCCTCTTCCTATGTCGCAACTGCTCAGCTTCTTTCTTGAGCTGCCTTAGGAGCGCTAGATCTGGCTGCTTTTTAGTTATTTCGCTTGACACTCGCTTTTTTTAGATCTGCAAGCTGCATCTCGCCTATCGACATTTTCACTTCTGCCAGAGTAATAGTAGATTTGTGTAGGTAGTAATGGTCTTCAAACAACTTTACACGCTTTCTAGCTTAAATCTATAGGCTTCTGTAAAGCATTAGCTTGTTCATTGAGCTGATCAAGAGCATCTTTACTACGCTCTTGTTGGTTTGACTCTAGCATTCGCATTTCTATCTTTAGCCCATAAGCGTCTTCATAGAGTACTTTTACCCACCCAGCCTTTCTAACGATTTGCAGATAGCTCTCCCAGTCACTTGGTTCTTTTTCTAACCGCTCGTGCACATACATATGTATTTTCTCAAGCATTGGCCGCGCTCGCTTTGGTCCATAAACATACACCGCGAGCTGTTTTGGGCTCATAGCGTCTAGCCCTTGCCGAATAATATCGCGTGCATTGACCATAGCACTGTTCAGATTCTCCTTGTCAGCTTCATGTAGTTCACTTTCTAATCGCTTTTGCGCACGCATCTCTATATCCAAAGCTCCCGTCACAAGCTGACCTAGATTGGCTCCCCGCTGCTGCCGATCTGCCAGCTTGTACCCTAATCTCTAAGCATATTCATTAAGCTGTGCTGGCTCCATATTCTCTAGCTTTTGCTGTATAATTTCGCTTGCCTTATCCCTAGCATTTTCCAGATTGCTCTTGTCGTCTATCTTGCCCTGTATATTTTCTAGCCGATCTTGCACATACATCTGTATATCCGAAACCTTTGTCGCAAACTGCACATGATCGGTTTGTACTCCCCGCTCTAGTCCTTCAACATATTCCTTGACCTGTGCTGGCTTCATAGCGTTTAGCCCTCGCCGTATAATTTCACTTGCTGTGTTCCTAGCACTTTCCAAATCGCTCCTGCCTGCTCTGTCTGCTCTCTCTTCTAACTGCTGTTGCGCATGCGTCTGTATATCCAATGCTTGTGTCACATACCGTCCTAGATTAGTCCTCCTCCACGAGTGATTCAGCTTGCGCTCTAGTCTCTTCAGCATATTCATTGAGCTGTGCTGCATCCATAGCTCCCAAATCCACCTGCTTTGTTAAACCACGTAGCTCGCATAACATATCCTGCGTCAATTCCTGCAATTGTACTAGTAACTCACGCCCTCGCCCAATTCCCTGCTGCCTACGCTTCTGCGAGTCAGGCCATTCATTTGTTTGGCGCTGATCTAAACAAGATAGCATGCGTGATATACGCTGTCCAAATCCCTGCACATGCTTTCGCTCGCTAGACCTGTCTATCTCATATCCGTTATTTCCACTTGTTTCTGCCCTGCTCTCCTGGTCTCGCAAATCATCATTTAGTCCAAAACATTCTGTTAGCTTACTACCTAGTGTCTTTAGTGGGCTACACTTATGCCAAAGAAACCACGTACGGTCTTCACGTTTTTGTCCACTCTGGCCATCTTTTGGATTTTTTACATCTTTTGGATTTTTTACATCTTTTGTATTTTCTCCCCCATGTGTTCGGTGCTCCATAATTTACTCCTTTTTGTTCTCTACCATTTCTTACTATTAAAAATCTTCTAAGCGTCCATCCATTGATAAAAGATTGCTCTCTTTCTAAACGAATAGAAGGAGAATAACTATTCAATGCTTTTGTCCATAGTTGTTGCTATTTCTGCTAACTCCCACTATTAAATACTACCTCACGGGAAGGTCTTTTGCTAGAGGGAAAAAGGGACAAAATTTTCTAAGCGCGACTTTGTACATTTTTGGAAAAGAACAGGGCATGAAAGCCTCTTGAGGTAAGATAGAAGCTGATCAAAAAACTATCTCACCCAGGAGAATACATGTGCCCCTTCCCGATCCCATTATAGGAGTGTTGGCTGTGTTTCGGCCACTGTTTACAGCTCCCACTTGGAGAAAACTGATGACCTTGTTAACTGGCATGCTCCTAGTACACTGAGGCCGCCACACAGTCGCAGCAGCACTACGTGCGAGCAACAACGACCAAACAGGCAAGACGATGCTTAACCGTGGGAATGTACCCATACGGATAGAGGCCTGTCAGTGCAAAAGCAGTGTCCCGTAAGCTCGGATCGTAGGGCATGACCAAGCTCAGTGGGTCGTCGCCAGTGCACTGACGGGATATCCACCATTTAATGTCGCTGTAGGAATGACTGAGATTTAAGAGGCTGTGTGTAAAGTGGCAAGAAACCGCTTCTCAAGCCTACTCTGTGATCGCTTCTTCTTCTGTCATAAGAATTCGCTGCCATGTTCCGGGCTTCCGCCGCCTTTTGATCGAGTCCAAGTCGTTCATACACTACTGCTAGACAGATGTAAGCTTTCTCATGCTTTGAATTGAACTCAGTTGCTTGTTCAAAGGCTGCCACTGCCCTTTCATTAAATTCTCTCACTTCATCTTCACTATGCCTAACTGCCCCCTGATGATCTCCAAGCTTAGAAAGCACTTGTCCCTGCCGGAAGTAAGCATCGTCATGCTTTGGATTTCGATTAATAAACTCTTGAAAGGCTTCCACTGCTATCTTAAAGTCCCTAAGCTTAAAAAGCTCGCCTACCATCCCATGGTATGCAGAGGTAAGATCGGGCCTGAGACAAGTTGCCTCTCCATAATCAGCCGCAGCCTTCCGATAATCCTTCAGCTTAGAAAACGCCTTTCCCCTCTGGTAGTAGGGATTGGCATTATCGGGACAGAGTTTTATTAACTCACTAAAGGAAGCCACTGCCTTCTGAGGATTGTCCAAAAGCTGCTCTTGACCTTCCTGAGAGAGAGTCATGACGCGCTCAAAACGTTCAGTTGTATTAGATGTACCTGGAGCATCACTTGTCACTTTCGTATTAGATGTACCTGGAGCATCACTTGTCACTTTCGTATTAGATGTACCTGGAGCTGCATCTATTACAGCTGAGCTAGATGAAATCTGAAACTGCATCTGTTTCATTTGTACTAGATGTCTCTGAGATATTATCTTGCACTTCATCAATTGAAGATAGTATGTCTGGATACATTTTGGGAGCTGACGTATTAAAAACTACTGGCTCTGCATTGCGATTGAGATCCTCGTAATCCATGAGCGCTACGATAGCTTTCGCATACTCAGGATCAAGACCCTCTGCCATTCCATAGGCTGTCTTTGCAGCCTGAGGTTGGCTAAGTTTTTCAAGCGACCTTCCCATACGGCAGTAAGCCTCTACACTATACTCTCTATTGATCCTAGTTGCCTCATCATCTGCTGCTGTTATTAGGGGGTCTGGAACATGCATCTTGCGATTATGGTCTGTTACTAGCTTAAAAGCATTAGATGCCGCATTATGATTATTATCCGCAGCAAGCGCCTTGCCTTTATGTAAGTGAGCCTCGATATATAAGCGAGTACCGACTTTCTCTTCGCCTAAACGAATAACATTATTAAAGGATTTCACCGCCTCAGGATAATTCCTCATCTTAGAATATGCGTTCCCCTTATGGTAGTAAGCCTCCACAATATCCTTTTGGATACTTTCGTCACTTTGAAATGATACACTGTATGGGTCCCGCGTTGTTGCAATTTTCTCATTGGTACGTATTGTATTATCAAAGACTGCCACAGCCTCAGGGTAACGCCCGAGATTAGAATATGCAACTCCCAGCAGGTAGTCAAAATGGGCGACAGTAGTAGTAGCAGTAGCAATAGTAGTATTCTCTTTTGCCTCGCAATAGACTTTCACTGCCTCTTCATCATGCCCAAGTTCAGAAAACGCCTGTCCCTTGCCGATATAAGCATCGGTGATATCAGCAAAGGTATTGTATTTATCACTACGAATGGCCACATCACACCGGGCAATCTTTATGTAAAGATTTCGCTGTTCGTCACAAGAAGGTCGCTGTCTACGTATACGGCCAAAGCAGGCTTTCTCTAATTCTTCAGCAAAGATCTTGACACTCTCATAGCGATCATCTGGATTATACGCCATAGCTTTGAAAAGGACTTTTTGGATGTTCTCTTGGACTTCTGTCGGAACATCTCCTCCTTTGATCTTCACAACAAGTGACTCCGGCTTCATATTACGCGTATGCTCCTCTGGAAAAGGATATTGGCCGCCAGTTAACAATTCATAGGCCACAACCGCTATCGAATACTGGTCACTTTTAACGCTCTTTTGCTTCTCAGGAGAATTATATCCCCTGGAATGTGAGCCTTTTGATGATTCTCCTTCCTTTCTCACATTCTTACAACCGCTTAGGATGGTACGTTCATCTTCATCCAACGAAACAGTTTCAGGCCTGATATTACCGTGTAAGTGGGGCTGACTACTATTTTTCTCATCCTTATAATTATGCAGACAGTCCAATGCATCAGCTAAACCGTGCATCACTGCAACAGCCTTCTCTAGGGTCCAGTGTGAATCTGGCGCATTTGGACTAGGATAGGCATCCTTGAGTGTTCCCCTGGACGCATGTTCCATGACCAAGTAATTAACGTCATCTTTATACTTCAACGTATTAGCTTTATAGCATTCTAGAACGCGCACAATATGTGGATGACGCATATTCTCAATATTTTGTGGTAAAGGGACTTCCAAGTTTTTATTTGTCCCATCTAGATTAGATGGCCCTGGGATATTCTGGGACGATTTATTATCTTTGAATCCCAAAAATGTGAGTAAGTTATGCTCCTCCTTCTGTCCGAACTGATGGAGTATCTCTGCTTCATTGCGAAATTGCTCGAACAATCTCTTTGTCTTTCTTACACTTATCTTTTAGCACTTTAACTTCTACTACTTCTTCTTTGTGTTTGCCAAGATAGAACAAACTAAGATTGTCTTCCCTTAAGTATTCGACAAGATCATAGCCTCCCAACTTTCTCCCAATCCATGTTCCAGCTTCCGGTGGCACTTTGACGTCTACTAGTTCCTCCTCTGTATGAACAAGTTTGCCTTTATAAACCCAGCGAAGGTATCCTTCACTATCTCGTTCTTCCCGTGAGATTTTGACAAGCTCATAGTTTCCCAACTTTTTCCCAATCCATCCCTTAATATCTGTTATCTGGTTGCCACTACTCGATCCACCCCTCTCCTTAAACCTCGACCCCCACATCCCCCCCACCAAGATGGGCTTGTCACGCATTGAGATACTTGCCAGATCAATGACCTTTGGGGCACGATAGCCATATTCATTAAGGGGTATTGATTTGAGCCACTGCCTGAGCAACTCTTCCTCTAAAGCAGAAAGCTGGCGTTTCTCATTTCTGTCCTGGGTACTTAGGAGATTCTGAGTAGACATCTTGGCTCCATCGGGAAGAGAGATCAAGACTCCTTTGGCCAGTACCATTGTCTCTGGAATTTGAAGCTGTCTCTGATGGTGTGGTGATGGCATTCTTTTCTCTAGCTTCGTCTGTACTAACTTGTTGGCCTAACCCGTCTCGTGGATTGATCCCTCTGCCGATCAAATGGCTGTTACGAGACTTCTGAAGACGCTCGGATGGCGATGCATCTGATGGCTTCTCGGCTGAGTTTTGACGATGTTTGTTTTCATTATTGTCTAGTGGTGATTGTCGATGTTCCATGTATCTGTGCCTTTCTTGTAAGCTTGTAGTTAAAAACAACGTTTTTCTAATAAAAAGGGATGATGCTCCTTGACAGTGTTGACCTTGCTCAGGCACAAGATTGCCAAGTTGATTTGACGCATACCCACCCCTACTGTAAAATAGATATGACCATGCGAGAACGAGGCATGCTTCATTGCCGCTCGATGACGGTTTCATGTTTGCTCATCAGTTCAGAGGGTGTCGTGCTCAGGCTGATGAGCATCTCTTTTCTTCACAACTAACTCATTGATCATGCGTAAGCTGGGAGATTCTTTAAGCTGGTTCTACCATCTGTGTAGATCCGTGGTCATATCTGGACATGTCCTGCTGGAGCGTGATCTCTGGCGAGAGATCTTTCAAGGAGGACAAGTTTTCTCTTCGACCATTTTTCTCATACCTTCTACATACTTTCTAACAGCGTAGACATTTTAAAGGCTGCCTTGGCCTCATCACTGCGCCCAAGACGCATAAGTGCACTTCCTATCTGGCGGTAAGCCTCGGCAAGTTGTCCTTGGAGACCAATAAAACTCTTAAAGGCTTCCTCTGCCTTCTGAAGTTCTCCAAGCTTAGAATGCACTATGCCCTTCTGATAGTAAGCCCTGGCATCCTCTGGATCGAACCTAATTGCTTTTTCAAAGGCGTTTACTGCATCCTTTTCTTTCCCCTCCTGCTTAGCAAGCACTAATCCCTTCTGATAGTAAGCATCTGCATCATATGGATTGAATTTAGTTGCATTTTCAAAGGCGTCCAATGCCTCATTTGCTTTCCCCTCCTGCTTAGCAAGCAACATTCCCTTTTGGTAGTAAGCCTCAGCATCTCCAGGATTGAGGAGAATAACTGTCTCAAAAGCTTCTAATGCTTTTCCATAGTGGTCCTCACCGAGATCCCTGAATGCAATTCCTCTATTGAAGTGAGCACTGATATGCCCAGGATTGAGACGGGTTGTCACCACTTCAAAGGCTTCCAATGCTTTTTCATGCTCCCTGAGGTGAGAATGCGATATGCCCTTCTGATAGTAAACATCTGCATTATCAGACTTGAGAAGAATAACCTGCTTAAATTCCTCCACTGCATCTCGATGACGCCCGAGGGCTTGGAGTTCTAGACCCTTCTGGTAGTGAGCATCAACATCCCCGGGATTGAGAGGAGTGGACTCATTAACAACGGTTTCCGTCGGTAAGACATTTTCACGCTCACCTGAAGGGGGCGTTTCTGGAGGCTGGCTGGTTGTCTCATCCACTACCTCTTCTTGAGATTCGAGGTTTTGGGACACATTTACATCATTGAAGGAGGCAGGATTGTGAGGCATGGGCTCATCAACAATGGGTTCCGTCGGTCGCTCACCTGAAGGAGGCGTTTCTGAATGTCTGCTCGCTACCTCATTCACTACCTCTTCACGAAGCTCGCGATTCTGAGTCACATTTACATCATTGATGTAAGCAGAATCCTCATTTTCTGGATTAAGAGGAATAGGATCATTTACTGACTCTTCACGATACCCGCGATTTTGGGGCACATTTACATCATTGATGTGAGCAGAATCCTCATTTTCTGGATTAAGAGGAATGGGATCATTCACTATCTCTTCACGAAGCTCGAAATTCTGATGTGCATTTACATCATGGATGTGAGCAGGAGCATCTTCGGAATTGAGAGAATGGTGATCTTCATCAGAACTATATCGAGAAGCTGTGTTCCGAACTTGTAACACTCTCATCTTCTTCTGAACTACTATCTAGATTGAGACGAAGAGCCAGTAAGTCTACTCCCGCTTCTACATCGCCGCTCAAAGCACGCTGTTGTAAGCTAGACAACAATATTTGCCTATTGAAGCGAGCAACGCCATGATTGGGATTAATGAGAAGAAATTTATTATAGGCTCTCATTGCTTTTCTAGCATACCTAAGTATATTAAGCACATCCGCCATATGCAAGTAAGCAATGGTATTCTCGGGGTTGAAATGAATTGCCTTTCTATAGGCTACTAATGCCTTTTTATAGCACTCAAGTTTCATAAGTGCTTGTCCCATATTGTCGTAAGCAATAGAATCCCCGGGATTGAATTTGATTGCCTTTTTATAGGCTTTCACTGCTTTTTTATAGTGCGTGAGGCGATAAAGCACATTTCCCATATTGTCGTAAGCCTCAGCATCCTCGGGATTGAAATGAATTGCCTTTCTATAGGCTTCCACTGCCTCTTTATCGCGCCCCAATTTATTAAGCGCATGGCCCCTACCACGGTGAGCATCGGCATCCCCGGGATTGATGCTAATTTTCAAATCAAAGACTGCCAATGCGGCTTCCCGTGCCTCTTTATGGCGATTCAATTTTAAAAGCGCTGTGAACTTATTACCGAGAGCCTCAGCATCCTTTGGATTGAGATGTATTGCCTTGTCATAGGCCTCCACTGCCTCTTCATTGCGCCCAAGATTAGAAAGCGCATCGCCCCTATTGCGGTGAGCATCGGCATCCTCGGGATTGATGCTAATTTTTATATCAAAGACTGCTAATACGGCTTCCACTGCCTCTTTATGGCGCCCCAATTTAATAAGTGCCTCGCTCTTATGGCTGTGAGCCTCGGCATCCTTTGGATTGAGATATATTGCCTTGTCATAGGCCTCCACTGCCTCTTCATAGGCTGCTAATGCCTCATTATTGAGCCCAAGATCAGCAAGTGTATTGCCCTTATTGAGAAGCGCCTTTCCCTTATTGAAGTAAGCATCGGCATCCTTTGAATTGAGATATATTGCCTTGTCACAGGCCTCCACTGCCTCTTCATTGCGCCCCAATTTAATAAGCGCATTGCCCTTATTGAAGTGAGCCTTGGTATACTGTGGATTGAGATGTATTGCCTCGTCATAGGCTTTCACAGCCTCTTCATAGAGCCCAAGATCACAAAACACATTGCCCTTATTAAAATGAGCCTGAGCAAACCCTGGATCGATGCTAATTGCCTTATCATAAACTGCCAGAGCCTCCTTAGGATGATCGCGGCGACGAAGCATTATACCCTTATCATTGAGAGCACAAACAAGCCGTGGATTGATTTCAAGAGCCTTATCAAAGGCCACTTCGGCATCATCATAGTGCCCAAGTTCCATAAGCGCAAGACCCTTATTGCTGTAAGCTGCAGCATCTGGCCTGAGACGGAGCGCCTCCTTAAAAGCCTCCAGTGCCTCTTCATTGCGCCTCAATTCAATGAGCGCTACTCCCCTATTGTTGTGAGCTGCAGCATCCTCGGGATTGAAATGTGTTTCCGCATTCAAGGCTGCTAGCAACGCTTCGCAAGGTATTGATGCATAATGTGTATAGCTAACAGTGCGAGTATGGATAGACTGGAGATTGCGAAGAACCTTATCATAGTCTATCGTTACCTCCTCTTGACGTCTGAAGTCTTGGATCACGTTTTCCCCATTGTCGGGAGCTTCTACAAGCAGGGGATGATTGAGACGACGTGCCTCTCTCAAGTCTTCCTCCGCCCCCTGATTGTCACCAAGCTTAGAACGCACGAGCCACCTCTGATAATAAGCATTGGCAGCATCTTCGGAATTGTAACGATTGGCATCTTCGGAATTGTAACGAATGGCATTGCTAAAGGCTTCCTCTGCCTCCTGATGGTCCCCAAGCTCAGAAAGCGCTAGACCTTTATTGAAATGAGCTTTGGCAAACGTTGGTTCGAGAAGCGTTGCATCATCTAAGGCTTCTATTGCATCTTTATATTCTTTTAACTTAAGAAGTGCAACACCCTTCTGGCAATGAATAATAGCTTTCCCGGGATTGAGTTCTATTGCCTTGACAAAAGCTGCCTTTGCCTCTTCCTTGCTCTCACGCCCAAGCCCCGCAAGCGCATTTCCCATACAGCAGTAAGCATCGGCATGCTTGGAATTGAGTTGTATTGCCTCTTTCAATGCTTTCACCGCATTTCCATTTTCCCCAAATTCATAAAGCAAGAGCCCCTTCTTGTATTGAGCATCCGCATTCCGTGGATCGCGATTAATTGCCGCTTCATAGGCTTCCATGGCATTCTGATGGTGATTACGGTTGTAGTACATTTCTCCCTTATTGAAGTAAGAACGAGCAATCTCCTGATTGAAACATTTAACCTTATCAAATGATTTCTGTACCTTTTTATTAAACCTAAATCTAGCAAGCCCTTTTCCTTTATCGTCGTACTTCTTGACAAGTTCTTCGTTGAGACTAATAGCTTTATTATAGTCTGCCTCTGCCTCCACATCACGCTTAAGGTCCCTGTGCACATTGCCTCTAGCGATGTACGTAACATTGGCAAGTTCTTGGTACTTATCATTGGCAAGTTCTTCAATGAGACGTATCACCTCATTATAGGCCTCCAGGGCCTCTGTGTGGCGTTTGAGACAATAAAGCATATTTCCCATATGATGGTGAGCAAAGGCATCCCCGGGATTGATCTCTATCACCTTTTTAAAGGATGCTAGAGCATCTTCATAGCGTTCTATGAACTCAAGGGCAACACCTTTTTCGAAGTAAGCTTTAGCATTATTCTGATCTTGAGCAATTTTCTCATCACATTCTCTAATCGTTTGGTATTGACCTTGCAGGTGCTCCCGTAGAATTCGTTTCTCCCGTATCCGGCCAAAGCAGGCCTTCTCTAATTCTTCAGCAAAGATCTTGACACTTTCATAGCAGCGGTCCTCTGGATAATAAGCTAGAGCTTTGAAAAGGACTTCTTGGATTTTCGTTGGGTCTCCTCCTTCTGGAACATCTTGGATCTTCCCAACAAGTGGCTCAGGATCCGTCTCAGGATCAGGCCGTGTGGGTTCTTCAGGTTTAATAAAAGGAACCTGCCCAGTCAACGCTTCATAGACCATAGCCGCCATCGAATACAGATCGCTACTAAAGCCAATTTCCCCTGTTTCTACTTTTAATAATCCGCGTATTTCTAATAATCCTTGCTCAGGAGGCGAGTATCCATGAGAAGCACCCATTACTGCTGATTTATCATCTACCTTTTTCGCCAACCCAAAATCGCTCAGTAAGAGCTGTTCATATGCTCCCCGCAAAACATTTCTGGGATTGAGATCCAGGATGTAATATACCTTCGTCATTGTGCAGGTAGTCAAATGCATCGGCGAGAACATTCGCCATTGCAACAACCTTCTCTAGGGACCAAGGTAAGGGTGTGTCTCCTTTATAGGCATCACTGAGTGTTCCCTTGGGCGCATATTCCATGACCAAGTAATCAACCCCCTCCTTTGTTTTACCAGATTCAAAGCCACACACGATATGTGGGTGCCTAAGCTTTTTGAGTATCTCTGCTTCCTTGCGAAATTGCTTGACTCCTGTTTCGGAGACCATATCCGGCCTTAAAACTTTGATTGCTACTTGCCTCTTTTTACGAGTATGTTCGCCACGATAAACATAGGCAAAGCCTCCTTCCCCTTTGTAGTCGACAATGCGAAATTCTCCCAACTTTTGCCCAATCCATTTGCCAGCTCCCTTTGGCACATCGACTTCTACTGTCTCTTTTGATTCAATATGTTCGCCAAGATAAAACAAGCGCATGCGGCCGTATTTGTCTTCTGCTTCCTTTAAGTATTCGACAAGGCGATATTCTCCCAACTTTTGCCCAATCCATTTGTCAACTTCACTCCCTTGATTGCCATGACTCGGTTCACCCCTCTCAAAGTTTTTCGCCCCTCCCACCAAGATGGGCTTGTCACGTGTCGGGATACTTGTCAGCTCAATGATCTTTGAGAGACGATGGCCATATTCATCAAGGGATATTGATTGGGACCACTTCTCCTCTAGAGCCTCCTCTAAAGCTGAGAGCTGGCGTTTCTCATTTCTGCCCTGGGTATTTGAGTGATCTGAAGCTCCATTCGATGGCGTGGTGATGGCTTTCTTTTCATCCTGACTTGAACCTCTGTCTGCATCATGCTTGAGGGAATTTGGTGTGTCGTGGTGTGTTGTATTCTGCCTATCCACTCTTGAGGGAGAGGCTTCGTCTGTGCCAACTTGTTGATTTGACCACTCACCTGGATTTTTCCCGCTACCGATCAAATGGCTGCTACGATACTTCTGAAGGCGCTCGGATGGCGATGCATCTGATGGCTTCTCGGCTGAGTTCTGACGACGTTTGTTTTCATCGTCTAGCGGTGATTTTTGGCGTTCCATACGCATATTCCTTTCTTACAAGTTTATAGCTAAAAACCGTGTTTTTCTAACAAGCTGCAAAAATGGACATGACCATGCGAGAATGAGGCATGCTTTCTTGCCGCTCGATGACGGTTTCATGTTTGCTCATCAGTTCAGAGGGTGTCGTGCTCAGGCTGATGGGCATCTCTTTTCTTCACAACCATTGGTGAGAAAGCATCTCAGGGAGATGAGTTGCTCTTACCATCCGTGATCATGTGTAGGTGGGTGCAATTCGCTTTTTTGCATGACCATACTGCAACAAGCACAACAGATAAAAGGCTGTCGGACTCGCTACTCAACCTGTGCAAAGAAGTGATGCCTGCCCTGTGAGAGCTAAAGAGACTCTCTAACTGGGAGAATCATCTGTGTAGCTCAGCGGTAAGGTCTGGACATGTCCTGCTGGAGCGTGATCTCTGGCGAGCGATATTTCAAGGAGGAGAGGTTTGCTTTTCTCACGAAACATGGCATAATTTCCCCTTTTTATACAGAAATAATGTTAAATAACATTACAAAACAATAATACGACGAACCAGTAGTAATAAACATAATATTTGGTGCGAGCCACTATGACGTAGAGGAGAGGAAGATCGCGTCTCCAGCTCCCACAGTGAGCTTCTCCTGAGAAGTTGTTTGATTAGCTCACTAGAGCCTAAAGAGACCTTCTTTATTCAAGTCCTTCTCATTCAACATCAAACATTTAAACCTTTTATAATATGAAGATCAAGATCCAGCATGCGCTTTTCTCCTTTATGCAAGGAGTTCTAACTTGCCTGTCAAAATTAACAGATCGAGTATTTAGTTGTAAGTAAATTCAAATTGATCTATCTTTGTCAAGGGAGGATTCATGTTCCTCTATCCTTGCACATTTTCAGCTAGAACTAATCTCCAGAAATATGATACCTGATCAATGAGGACTTTTTCAAGGGAAAAAAGGGACATCTTCCTTCACACTGCCCCGTGCTTTACAAACTCACTCCAAAAACTGCAAAGATAGTGTTTCATATGTTCATATGAAACACTATCTTTATCTTCAAACAAAGATCATAATCCAGCATTGAAATCAAAGAGCGTACAACACTCGTTCGGTCTCCTCTTTGCTATGCGAGATACTCAAATCAATGATCAAGTGCTGCACACGGTCTGGATCATCAAGAGCCAAGATTTTGGCATTTGCTAACAACTCCAGTTCAGGAAAGCGTGCAACAATCATACTGATAGCTGCTTGTTGCATGCCTTTTTGCGAACCCTGTTGCAGACCCTGTTGCAAACCCTGTTGCAGACCCTGTTGCAAACCCTGTTGCAGACCCTGTTGCAAACCTTCAGCTTTGCCCTCTTCCCTGCCTTCATCCAAAATCCATTGATAGGCAGGAGATTCTCGTAAAATGTCATGCATATGATTATACCTTCTTTCTAACCACTCCTGGTCACTATAACGTCTTGCTCGGTGAAAAGCGAGTGCAGCAAACAAAAACCCTACTGTAGCTAATTGGCGATATTGTTCCCCTGCAAGGCAAGCAAACATCATCTCCACAATATCTCGTTCAATTCCTCCTTGCGTCAATGGTAACATTGGCAACAACTCCATATGCTTCAAGCGGAGAAGATCATCTGGAGATTTCTTCCACATCTCTGTGACACCATATTGGAAACGCAACATTTCTCTGTCATGTTCCCCAGGCATGGGCCAGCAGAGTGGAGATCGCTCTATCTGATCATTCTTTGTCAGATAGATTACTTCGGATCTTACACGCAACGGACAATATTGCTGCGATAATAGCACGTTATACATTAATAAGCGGTCAGGTATACGATCTTCCTTATACGTTTGAAACTCCGGGTTAAAAGAAACTGCTCGTCTATTGGATGCCATGCTTCGAGAACGGCATCTGGCTGCCGATCGGAACTGGCAAGCTTATTGCGATAATGCTTAATAAAACGACATCCTGGAAGAACAAGATCCAAGAAGGCCTGCGGATTACTAGCAACCAACAGACTCATGATATTATCCCAAGTTTTTTCCACCTAGCATGACCTCCACATGTGTATTTTACCACCATGCCCACGTCTCTGGGGTCCTGTTTCCATTTCATAACGAGACTTTATCATTGACTGGACCAGATGTTCAATATTATAGCAGAGCTTTTTCTCGCAGTCAACCCTGTTTTTCAGCACAGTCTCTCTACTACCTCTTCTTGGCACAATGTGGTAAACTTAGCGAGACAGTGGTACATACAAATTGCAGAAGAAGCGAGCCAAGCAGGTGTACAAGTCGATGTCCGCCGCTATGTTGCAGCTTAAATTAGGATATGTGTTCTTTTCTACAATCTAGCAATGAAATACTGCGTAAACGAGGATATCGCTTAACACCTCAACGACACATGATTCTGAGCGTGATACAAGAAGCTCACGAACACCTCAGCGTTGAGCAAATAACGGAGCGTGTCCAGCAATATAACCCTCATATCAGCCTCTCAACGGTCTATCGCACCCTCGAACTTTTGAAAACTCTAGGTTTGGTCCGTGAAAGCCATCTTCCTGGCGAACCGCCATATTATGAAACAGCAGAGGGATATGCCCATCACCATCTAGTATGCCGTAGATGTCATACAACTACCCACCTCGATGAAACTTTGCTGGGTGATCTGCATGAAAAGTTGCAAGAGAAGTATCACTTCCACAATCTGACACTTGATCTGACAGTTGTAGGTTATTGCTCACAATGTTGGCAAGCGATCCAGCAAGAAGGACAGACGTTGCAGATAGCAGAAGAGCAGGGGCTAGATATGCGGTAGATAGGCGTCGTGGCTGCGACTCGGCTCTTCGTGACCGAGAATTGAGCTTGAAACTCTCGTTTCGGAAGGCCGACCCTTAGTACACCTGGGCGTAAATTTACTCCGAGTTTTGAGGTCCTCAATCAGCCTCAGGCCTAGAATTGTACTCGAAGATATTTGTGTCCACCTGTACTTAGCTAAAGATACAGTACCAAACCTCTATTATAGCAATAACTTGACCCAAGGACAGGTGGCTTACTTGCCTGGACATAGCCATTGCTGAAGACATCATTATAGATATCCGCAATCATCGGCCCGACAGCTCCAGCGCCATTGCCGCCATGCTCCCTCATCGCTACCACAGTGAGTGCTGGCAACTGGTCAGGATTGTCAAGTGAGTAGGGAGCCTCTGTAATCATCCAGCCGTGAGGATTCGCGCTCCCTGCTAACTGAGCAGTACCCGTCTTGCCGATAATGCTCCAGGGAGATCTATTCATATTCACATGGACGATGGAACCAGGACCACATTGGATAACCCCATACATGGCCTGACGTACTGCGACGGCTGTATCACTCTTAATAGGCGTACTGAGAAGTTGAGGGTTGAAGGTCTGAATAGGATTGCCATCATGATCGGTAATCTTATAAATCAGTGTTGGGCGCATCAATTGACCATTATTTGCCACAATATTATCAATGAGTGACATTTGCAACGGTGTCACAAAGTCTGTCCCTTGACCAAAGGCATCCGAAGCCAGTTCAAGACTGCTCATCTGCTGTTGGCCAGCCGGAAGCACAGTACTCACGTTCACAGGAAGATCAAAGGGGATTTGCTGGCCAACATAAAAACTTTTGACATAATTCATCCATGCGTCAAAGCCTGTATTCACTCCGATTTCAGCAAAAATGACGTTATCTGAATAGGTATAGCCATACTCAGTAGTCACAGGGAAGTGAGAGGTATTTCCAATATTATTGCCGTCAGGTCCTATAGGGTGACCATCGAAGTAGACTGGTCCTCGTGCCTGCGTCGCATTCCAAGGCTGATCCAACGTCGTCTTGCCCGCATCAATCCCCGCCATCAGTGTGACAGTCTTGAAGACCGATCCTGGCACATAATTGCCTTTAAGTGGGCGCTCAATCAATGGCTGCTCTGGATCACTCAGGAGTTGATTATAATAGGATAGATCACCACGTTGCAGGGTTTGCACTAACTTGTTTGGATCATAGCTAGGACGACTCAGCATCGCCAGCATTTCTCCCGTGTGGGGATTAGATACGATCACCACACCTGCATCGGAAGGATAGATGTACTCATCGCCACCCAAAGACCCATTGTAGTATGGATCACTAAAACGCTGATCCGCAATCTGTTGAATCCGATCATCGATGGTCAAATAAATATCATCCCCGACAGGAGCAGTATGCAACAAATGGTTAACTGTATTACTCAACATGGTTAGGCCAGTGCGGCCACTGAGTATATCATCAAATTGCTTTTCAAGGCCAGTCTCTGGATAGTTGGAACCAGCATAGTAACCAATTAAGCCTGCGAGGGAGGGATCAGAATACTCACGACGATAGCCACATTGCGCCGTTGTATCAGGAACTGATCTGGCAAGCCATATCCCATTGCGATCATAGATTGTCCCGCGTAGCGGCGCATTTTCGAGCTGGCAGATGCGACTGTTGTGTACGTTGGCCGTAACCTGTTGCGCCACTATCACCTGCCAGTAGACTAGCCCTCCACTGAGCGCCACAAAAAGAATGATAAAGAGATTCATCAATTTCCGTATGCTCGTACCGATATTCATAAATGCGTACCCTTTGCTTCAATGCTTGCTCTACCTGTTTAGGGCCATGTGATATACTCTTCCTAGCAAACTGTACCATTCTGATAGATTGCAGACAAGAGAGATAGGGTAGAAGTATCCAGTTATCCTAGCATACCCTGGCTATGGCGATAATTGCGCATGGTTTCCTCGATATTATCACCACCAAATTTTTCAAGGACGGCTTCGGTCAGGACAATTGCCATCATGGCCTCACCAACGACACCAGCGGCTGGGACCACACAGACATCACTGCGCTCATAGCGGCTCTGATCAATATTTTCACCAGTCGCCAAATCCACTGAGGGAAGCGGATGTGCCAGCGTAGGGATTGGTTTAACACTCACGCGCACGACAATTGGCTCTCCATTGGAGATACCACCTTCGATACCGCCAGCATTATTAGAAAGATGCAACCAATTCCCATCCTCAGCATGGCGCAGAACATCATGAACATGCGATCCCGTCGCACGCGCCGCCTCGAAACCTGCCCCAATTTCCATGGCCTTCACTGAAGGAATACTCATCATCGCAAAACCCAGGCGTGCACTCAGGCGTTGATCCCACTGGCTGAAACTTCCCAAGCCAATTGGCACCCCAAGGGCTACCACTTCAAAGACTCCCCCACAGGTATCACCATTGCCCTTAGCCTCTAGGATACGCGCAATCATCTTCTCTGTCAGTGCAGCATCTGCACAACGCGTCGGTGAAGCCTCTACTGCATCCCACATATGATCAGGATAGGCATCTCGCGTGAGCGAACGAGGCGTTTCATAGCCAACATCGACAATCGAGAGTACATGGCTGTGGATTATTATACCAAACTGCGCAAGAAATTGACGACATAAGCCACCAACCGCAACCCGTGAAGCTGTCTCACGCGAACTGGAGCGTTCAATGACATTGCGTACATCACTATGACCATATTTGATGGCTCCAGTAAAATCGGCATGGCCAGGACGCACACGAGTTACAGCCTCAATCGAGGCATCTACAGGTGCTGGATTCATACGCTCTTCCCAGTTAACCCAATCAAGATTTTCGATCTGCATGGTAATTGGCGAACCCAGCGTCTTGCCATGACGTACACCAGAGAGAAAGCGAATGGCATCCTTCTCAATCTTCATACGGCCACCACGTCCATAGCCACCTTGACGACGATGCAAATCCGCATCAATAACCGACTTCTCAAGCGCTAATCCAGCGGGCAGGCCCTCGACAATCATTGTCAAACACGGGCCGTGTGACTCTCCTGCTGTTAGGAAACGAAACATTGTATCAACTGCCTTTCAAAATGTAGTTAAACATATTGATATCTGCACTCAGGCGACTTGAGAGGCCCCCATGACCTCTACGTCAAGACCGTCATCCTGCAGCACACCGCACGAGTCCTTCGTGTGTGGCCCTAGCCGGGCAAGGTACCTCGTGAGAACGTTGATCGCGCTATTCTCGTCACGATCCATCACGAGTCCACATTTCGTACAGCAATAGGTCCTTTTCCACAGTGGCATATCTTGTTTGTTCCTACAGCCACTACAGGTCTTAGACGTATAGCTTTCATCTAAAATGACCAGTTCTTTCCCGTAGAGCAGGCATTTATAGGTCAGCATCATGATGAAGGTGTAGAGTCCCCAATCGTTGTAAACTGCACGATTACGGGCTTTATTCTTCTCATGGTGTTCCTTCATCACCATTTGCCTTTGGGAAAGATCTCCAACCACGACAGTTCTTTCAACCAGTTTGTGGCTAATGAGATGCGATGCCTTATGCAGGCTGTCTCGCTGCTTATTGCGCTTCTTCTCAGAAACACGCTTATACACACGACTCAAATGTTCATAGCGTCTTGACTTTTTCTTGCACTGATCTCGCTTCGATCGGATCTTGTCTAGCTGTCTGTTGTACCATCTTGAGCCCTTGAAGCCGTTGATATGGTAGACGCGTCCTTGCTCGTTGGTGCCAACTGCAAGCGTCTTGATGCCCAAATCGAAGGCGACTACTTCACCAACTTGTCTCTCTTCCTCTTGCCTTTGATGGCTAAAAGAAGCGTAGTAGTTGCCTCTAGCATCTCTGGAGATGGCTACCTCGCCAAATGCTGCAGGTAGTTCCTCAGTGAGTTTGGCTCGAATATCGGGATATTGCTTGGTTTTGCCTCTCCCTCCAGTTGGCAGGATCAGGACACCATTCTCAACTGTGAGGTAGCATCCTGGATAGCACAGTGTGAAGAAGCAGTGACGTGGGCGCACTCTGGGGAACCCTGGTTTCTCTCCCTTCTTCACGCGCCTGAAAAAAGCATCCTTGGCAGCGCCAAGCCGAAAGAAGACATCTTGCAGAAGCTTATTGTAAACCGCGTTCAACTCTGGGTCGACTTTCCTGCTCTCTTTGAGCGTCTTCTTCGCAATGAGCGTCCCGGGCCAAGCTTCTCCATTCCTGAGCTTCATCACCCACCAGTTGTACAGCCCTCTGCATTTACCTTGCATGAATTCCAGGGTTGCAGCATCCTGATCGGAGACTTCAAGTTTGATCTTTTTGCTAACGATCATTCTTCTGCTCTTCTCCCTGTTGCTTAAGATATTGGCGCAAAGCCCAAATGACCTCACTATTGAGTGAGCGTGCATGCTCTTTGGCGAGATGCTTTATTTTCTCGCATAACTCAGGGGAAAGGCGTATGAGCATTTGAGCTTCATTTGGTTTCTTACTCATGCTAGCATTATAGCAACATTTTGCTAGCATGTCAAGAGACTAACCAAAGCTCAGGAATGTACTCAAATTGCACACTTTTCAACACTTTTGCGTACAAAATCAATCACTGTTGGTGACTCCTCATAATAGAGATATTAGTATTATAGCAATAGCAAGGCGGAGCCGATAGGCACCATCAGCTCATGGGACCTTGCATGCAGCAGAGTTGAACGCCTAACTTCCTAGGACCACTGCAATGGACAAAAAAAGCATTCACTGCTAGGTGAATGCCTCAAGTTTCATCTTTTTTCTCAGACAATTGGTGAACTAGATGCTGAAATAATTTACTGAACAAGTTGGGGTTCCAATATACGTCGTACCTCTTCTGGTATAGTAGCGATGACTTTGAGATAGGCGTACATAGGCCTATCAGGCTCTGTGCGTCCTTGTTCCCAGTCTCTTAAAGTGTCTAGCGGGATGCGATAGCGGGATGAAAACTCCTCTTGCGTCAGGTCAAACGCCCTGCGAATGATTTTCACCCACGGTGTGCTTTTCATGCGTGCAAAGTCTTCTTTCGTGAGTGGTAGATTGTCAGGATCGCTGAGAGCTGCGGCATGGGCCTCCTCATCTGTCATCTCGCGCACAGGTGCTATTAATTCTTGTATTTCATCATTCCCATAGTCGTTGGCCATAAATACCCCCTTGCAAATTGTCTATACACAAGTGTGCAATTTACACACTCCGTTCTACACAGCTGATATTAACTATTCTGGCAATAAGAACTCCCTTTTAGTTTCCCCTAGCTGCGCAGTATGATGTGACTACTATAACACTCTACCCTGCATTAGTCCAATTACAATTTATTCATCTAGTCCTGTACAAGGAGACCCCTCGTCTTTAGGGGTCTTCCGTAAATAGCGTGATCATCCATTGTGATGGTCTGATGATGGAGTCCTAATCATCTTGTTCCCGGAAGAGCCCTTAGACAGGGGAGGAATTGCCCCCTGTATGCATGGGGATGTGGGGAAGACAAGTGGAGGGCTCGTTAGCCAGCTTGTCTTGTGCGGTAGCACTCTCTTGCTCTCCTTTCTGTTGCTAGTACACTGAGGCCGAGATAGATCCATGATAGAATTGGCTATCAAAAACATATGACGCTCACTCCATCGTGGACATATTTGAGCCCTCGTGTACTAGTCCCTTGCGGGAGGGCCTTTTTAGGAGAAAGACCCAGAAAACTCTTGCTCGATTGCGAGCCCCCGTGTCTAAGCACGGGTGATATGACCCTTCGAGATTGCAGTACAGGCATAGGTCCGAGACCATCTGCTTCGGCGTGGCAGGTAGTGGTTTAGATTAGGGTGGCGTCCAAACATACTTTCGCTACTTTCCCTAGCACATAAGCCTGTGGATTTCGCTCTTTCTTAGCCCGTACCGCTGCTGCTCTTGTTGCCAAGAGCCCTCTAGACAAGAACTTACGTTGCGCTAGCCGTTTCGCAAGCCCCCGTTTTTAAACGGGGGTTCTTGACATTTACTGATTTGATTGGTACCTCTGAAAACCACAGATAGTAACGAAGCATATGCAAATCTGTAACATCCGCACGCAGGTCTCTGGCTGAAGCCACGCCTTACCGCACGGGTTAAAACCACGGTGGCTTGCGGCGGGCTAAAGCCTTTCGAGGTCAAGCAAGAATGCTAGTTGTACACAAGACAATTTGAAAAGTAGCATTTGGACAGTTATTGCATTAAGATATTGACACGTTTAAACATCTATGCTATCATCTTCGTCGACTGATGTACCTGAATAACGCAAGAAGGTTTGAGGGTTCTAAGGCCGATCAATCCTTATACGCTAGGAGGCGCGAATGTCCTCTGAACAACCACCGACCAAAATTGGGAAATCAGTGGGCGAAAGGTTGCGTGCTGCACGCATAGCACGACACTATACACAAAGCCAGCTTGCTGTACCTGATTTTTCCGTAAGCTATATCTCAGCTATCGAGAGAGGGCAGATCCAACCTTCGTTGCGTGCACTAGAGATCATCGCCAGTCGCCTCGGGTTAACATCTGCAGAACTGCTCCCCAACCACGGCCAGCAAGAAGAACAGCAGAGATCCTCAGCCTGTCAGACAAAAAAAGATAAGGATGAGGTAGAATTTGCTCTCCTGGAAGCCCATATGCTCATCATGCATAATAACCCTACAGAGGCCATTGCAAAGCTTGATACGCTAGCGGCAAAAAACCTGAAGCCTCCGCAGCTCCTTCAGCAACGCTATTTACAAGGTCTGGCTTACTTTAAAACTGATCAGCTTCAGCGCAGTGAATCTACACTTTCTGAGGCCGAACGTATCGCCAAAGACTTGAATGCCACCCACTCCCTCCTGCACATCCTCAACCAGCTAGCCCTGACCTATGCCACCATGCATAACTACGGACAGGCATTACAAATCCATCAACGTTACCTGACACTGCTAGAAGGTCACCAAAAAGTTGATCCGTTTTACAGCCTACAAGTCTATACTTCTATAGGCCACTACTGTATCGACCTTGAAGATCTCGATCAAGCCCTCGAAGCATTGACTAAAGCATTAACAATCATCGATGAACTACCCCCTCTACAAGCAGTCTATGCTCAGCTGTGTGACCACTATATAACGGAAAAAGATTACCAGCTGGCAACTTTGTATGCTCATAAGAGTATACAGGTCAATCATCAGGATATGATCAAGCAGCTCAAGTCCAAACTTCATCACTATCTTGGGCATGCTCTTATGAAGGAAGATGTACATGCTGCATGGGATTATATTACCGCTACCTTGCAGAAGCCAGACATACTCGAGAGTTGTCAGATGCAGGCTAGCCTTATGACACGCAAAGCTGAGTGGCATCTTGCACATCAAGAACTTGATGAAGCCGAACTGAGCGCCCGGCAGGCTCATCAATTAGGAGCAACTTTTGGCGATTCTATTGTCAATGCAGAAGCTCTTATCATTCTCGGGCGTATCGAATATGCTCAAGGTCGTTATGAAGAAGGGAGTCGGCAGGTCGTTGCTGGGCTAGAGATGCTTGAACGTTTGGGAAGCCTGGAAGAGTTGGCAGATGAGTTTGCACGCTATGCAGAATTGCTGGAAGAAATTGGTAAGGAGCATGAAGCCTTTATGTATTTCCGGCGTGCTTTCCAGTGCAGACAGAAGTTGGGGCAATGACCACCTAGGGCGTCTTCCAATTTCGCCACATCTCAGAAGAGATGGCAGGACTCTGAACCTGCACGCCGTTAAGCACCTGATGATAACCCATCACCAACGGCCCGCCTCACAAAATAGTCAAACGAAGGCTCTATTATATAGAGACAACACGTCTCTTTCTGAGAGGATTTCATCACTGGCAGGAAAGGTGGGGAGATACGAGCCTTTCTGATTTCTTCCTCATGAAGAGATTATAATAGACTTTCATCTATTTTGTCAAGTGGTTATTTTATACATAATTACTAACAATGATTTGATAGCATACTTATCAGGATGAATAGGCAAATGGAGGAACGGATGAGCGGCATTGAGGGAATACAGCTTGATAGATGAACAAACGGCGTTGAAAGAAGAGAGTTCAGGCAGAAGAGCTTTTTGAGAAGTGAATGGATCGTCATTCCCCTACGAACACCTGCTCGTGACATACATGTCCATTGAAAAGGTAACTAGACAGTGATTGGTGGAGAGCCCAACGGTGGGAAGCGCTCTTGAAAAGCGTCGGGCATGATAGCCTAGCATGTTCGACTCATGTCTCCACCGTATGGCCCTGTAACTCAGTGGTAAGAGTGACGTCCTTATAAGACATTGGTCATTGGTTCAAATCCAACCAGGGCTACTTTCGCCCCTATAGCTCAGTTTGGCTAGAGCGACTTCCTTGTAAGTAGTGTTGGGGGTTCGATCTCTCCTAAGAGACCTTTGTTTATTAGACAGTAGTGCAAAGGTAGCATAACGGATTTCGGCTCCGTTGGTATTGGTTCGAGTCCTGCCTGTCGGGTATGGCGCATTAGGCAAATGGTTAAGCCGCATGCCCTTCAAGCATGGGATTATCGTTTCGATCCCGATATGCGCTATTGTGGCACATTGGGCTAGTGGATATGCCGCCTGATTCTCAGTCAACATTCCTGTCAACTGCGGGTTTGCCTGGACAGAGAAAACGTCCCAAGCGGCCCTAGGCGCGGCTTGAGACGTCATCCTAACATGTAGGGGGTGCCGAAGGGGGGAACTCGAACCCCCACTGAATATTCTCTTGTCTCAACTCGCTTTACTGGCGGCTTCATGCTCTGTACTCTTTGTTTTGGTTCAGCTTCTGACAGGAAAGTTGACAGGAATGGCGTCATGACCTTTGATATACATCGTTGATCTCCCCTGTGATTGCCCGTGAGTACACTCGTGAGCCATTTGAGCATTATTGTTTTCGAAGCATTTCATTGATCTTTCCCATGGCTTCTTCTTGCATCGTTGGCAAGACGTGCGAATAGACGTCCATGGTGATACTAATCTGACTATGTCCCAAAATCTCTTGAACAACCTTTGGATGCACTTGCATGCTTAACAGCATAGTTGCAGAGCTATGACGGAGATCATGAAAACGAATGCTTGGCAGTCCCGCTTTCTTCAACAAGGACTTGAGCACATCAAGGGCATCTCTCGTTGGATTGAGATGTGTTCCTATTGACGTGCAGAAAACATAGTCATGATCCTTCCAGGCGGGGCCTGCTTTGAGCTTCTCCTCAAGCTGTCTGAGTCGATGTTGCTTAAGCGCTTCCACCGTAAATGGGGGAAGAACAATGCTCCGTCGGCCTCTGTCCGTCTTTGGCTCCGTTTCCTCAAACCCTTTTCCCGGCAGCTTGCTTGGGATTCTCGTGAGAACACGGCGCACCTGTAATATCCTCTTTTCCAAATCAAGGTCTTGCCACTTCAGGGCAAGGAGTTCTCCTCGTCGCATCCCTGTTGTCAGGGCAAGTATAATGAGCGCTTCCTGTCGATGTCCTCGCGTAGCAGCAAGGAGTTGGTGAATTTGCTCTATACTCAGCGGTTGAATTTCAAAACGCTTTCTCTTGGGAGGAGAAACGAGATCACAGGTATTACGTGCAATGAGATTCCAACGAACTGCCGTCTCCAAAGCTTTGTGCAAAACGTTATGAAAATTAATCACTGTTGTAGCCGAAAGGCCCTCATCCAGCTTCTTTTTGTAGAACATCTGAAGATGTTGTGGCCACAGCTTTTGGAGTTGGTGATGCCCAATTCCTGGGATGAGATGAAGCCTGACAATCTCTTCGTAGCGTTCATACGTCCGAGGACGAACGCTTTGTTTATGAACATCCTCTAACCAATGGGTAAGAAAATGACCGACTTGTTGCTGTGGGGCAGTGACGAGCATGCCTTTCTGCCTGCTCATACAATGCTGTCTTGAGCTTTTCTTGAACCTCCTTTCGTGTTTTTCCATAGAGAAATTTGCTCTTTCCTCCTTCAAGCGAAATTTCTGCTGTCCACCGACCATCTTTGCGCTGGTAGATGGAACCTTCGCCATGTCCGCGTTTTGCCATAAGGCACTCTCCTTTTTAGTCGGGTGCCCAGCTATCCAACCTAGCAGACAATTGTATCATATCATATGCGAAAGCACTTTTTGAAACAAAAGTACTTTTGTCAGACATGTCGAAGAGATGGCTGGCTGGGCAAGTAGAAGATACTAACTATTCTTCCTAGCTAATAGTCGTTGTTCCAGGTCGTGGATGTTGATGGAGAGCTGTTTACTGTTAATATCGCTTCTAAATCTGCAAACACTGGCTCTCCATAGAGATCAAAGAGCCATGCAGAGAGACGAAAACGCATAATCAAAGATGAGTACTCTCCTCTTGATTTGCCAGCCAACGTTGTAAGGATGTCATATGAACGCGTACTAAGCGTCCGAGCCGGATCACAGGCAGGCCGTTGTTGATGAGTTTGTAGACATGGGCTCGACATATGCCAAGGTACTCAGCTACTTGCGGGATTGTCAGGAGCCCTGGCGGCGGTTCTAAGGGTTCTTGCATGCTTTGCTCCTCGCATCGTGGTAATCACTGTTATCCTTGATTGCCTTTGGGTAGGTAGCTATGAACTTTACCTTCCAGAGTATGTGATGAGTTTCGCACTCTACCTACACAGTAGCAGACTAAGGATGTGCTTGTAAACGACAAATGTTACATGCCGAGGAACAGTTGTTGGTGTTTAGACAAAACTCTCTATAGCAACTTCCAAAGTTTCATACCCACATTCCGCAGTTTGGGGAATCACTTCCTTGAATACTAATTGCAGCATCTTTTACTCGTTTTGACTAGTTGCATAGAATTTGGAATTGCCAGCTAAAGGAACTTAGTCGACGACCATAAATAACTCCGACGTTTATGCCCGCAGTCGAATTGTGTAGTTCCAGGCTGGGTGAAACGTATCTCCCTGGATATTGATGGTCATATGTCGGAGTTATTTATGGTTGGCCCCTTAAGTTCTTGAGTACTAGCTGCACTGCTATCATCAAAAATAGGCTACAATAGTAATATGCACAATAGTGAAGGTGTTTCCCATTATTCTGAAAAATTAAATTCCCAACTGCGGAATGTGGGTTCTGCTTTCAATCAATCAAATAGGCATAGTACAGGAGATCCTTGAGCTGTTCTCGCACATCATTGAGACGCTGGGGAGACATATTCGGAATGAGTGGCAGACTTCCAATGCTGCCGTTCTTGGACTCGCTATGGATCTTGTTGCCTGGATAGAGAATATAGGCACTCCTAACAATCTCATCCATCGTATAGGGACGACGAGTCTGTCCCTGCTGATAGTGCTTATATTGAATATTGTCACGGTAGCGGTACATTTTCTCGATATCTTCTTGTTTGGGATAGTAGGAACCGTTCGATGTGCGGTCCCAGCGGTACTTGGCATCAAAGATGAGCACATCCTGTGGCTGGTCATCTTGATAGACCTCAATGGTCATATCAGGTGTTAATGGGTTACTTCCGATCGTTGTGGCAACAAGGGCCGAGCGTAAAGTCACTGTCGATTGATTGGGATAGACAGGTTCATATTTGAATGCAACTCTCTGGTTCTCCTTCTCGAGAACGATGCTTGCAACGTTTTTGTGCACATTAAACTGAAAGGCGTTCATTTCCACTTGGTAAAAGGTGCTATTGGAAATCATCTGGTAGCCAGCGGAGAGCAGTTCTTCAATCGCCATTCTGGTGATCAAAAAGACGCTCCACATTTCGTACAGTTCGCTGACTTTGCGCATGGCCAGTTCCGTCACGTAGCTATCTGTCTGATAGGTGATCTTGAGGCGTTTTTGAAATTGGAGGTAGAGGTGGTAGAAACGGCTATACGTTGGGTGCTTGAGCAAGACCTGGGTGGCTTTTCCTGAGAGATCAACGGATTGGACGGTTTTGAGAAAGAGTTTGCTGCTCCAACGGATACAGCGCTGCTTCATTTCCTGACAGGTTGTAATCGCATGACTGAGCTTGCGAATGGTCTCGCCATCCTCGCTATTGTGATAGCGGGCATAGATAGCCTCGCGTTGCTTCTTTTCACGCTCAGCATGCTCCTGGATGATTTCTAGCTTGGAGATCAATTGTCGCTGGAGAAAGTGTTTGAGCAAGCGATTCTCGTAGACATCATAGGTCGGGCTACTCTGCTGCACGGTCCAATGCTGGGGAAGAGCATGGAGACGATATCGCTCAGCGAGAGACTGAGGGAAAGCAATGTACTCTCCAGGCAAGGGAGTGATATTCTCACAGAAGTGGGAGATCTCTTGCCAGTCCTGCTGGATCCTTTGCTCATGGAGTGCGCGGTAGGGCTCACGGCGTAGATGCAACATGATGTCACGCAGTTTTTCAATGATGTCGCGTATCTGCTGATAATCATGCAAGGCAGAGGTATCCTGGATGCGTTCCACATACTCTGCCTTTTCGATGGCTGGTGAGTCCAGGCGAAAGAGCAGATCAAGAGCTATCTCACTGAGATCCATTTTCATCTTTTCATAGAGCCGCTGTGAGAACTTGTGTGGGAAAACCCGCACCAGAGCTGTTTGGGGTTGAGAGTCAGGAGTCTGGACAACAAAGCGATACAGGCCTGCGTAATGCTTGGGATTCCATACCCAGGTGCCATAGCGCTCCGTTTCCAATTCCTGGTCATCAATGAGAAGAGCTGTAATCTCAGGAGCTTTGGATGTGATCCTGATCGTATTTTTACTATATTCAGTAATAGTGAGTTGCTCATTCTCAGTCTGTGGCTTAAAGCTCAGTGGCCTCTGATTGATCGTGAGCCAAGCACTAGCGCCAGAAACTGGTATAGCCATCACGTTTCAACCTGCTCTTCATCTCATCTAAACGTTGCTCAGAACGAGGAAGCTTGTTCTGTTTGAGAAACTTCAAAAGGTCATCAACCATAGTGCTGACAACTTCCGTGCCGCGAACACGAGGCAAAATGCGTTGTTTGACCTGCAAGTCAAAGGCTATCAGTGGATCGAGCAATTGTTTGCTATTTGCTATGTATAATTCTATTTCACGTAAGACACGATATCCCAGACCAAGGTTGGCTTTATTGAGGATCTTGCCGATTTCAATGATGTGGTCACGAAATGTGGTATCTGGTGTCTTGACCTGATAGCTTTTCCAGGTGAAGCTTGAGAGAGTGATGGGATCAGGCAGTGTCGTTGGTTGAGGAACCTTGTCTAGATCGACCGTAAAAAATTCCAGTGTGTTGGCCCGGTCAATCACCTTGTCACTGATGGGTTGCGTTGTCTCATCGACGTTGATAGTGCCCGTGAAAAAGAGATTGGTTGGAATGAGCAAGCGAGACGGCACGGACTGGCTCTTTTCCTGTTGTTCTAGGATTTTTTGTTCTCTTTTGCTCAATAAGATAATTTCGCGATCCTCTGGCCGTTCTTCCTCCATCGCACTGAGAAACTGTGAGAAATAATACTCCACATGAGCCAGATTTATTTCATCAAGGCAGAAGAAATAGAGTTGATCCTGATCTTGATTGGCCTCCAAGATGAACTCGACTGCTGGTTCTGTCACGTATTCTCCAGTGATCACATTCAGATGCCCAAGCAAATAGCGATCATCATTCCAATTTGGACGCACGGGTAGACGTAGATAGCACTGCTTATGTCCCAATGCCTCGGCATAGAGTTGCGAAAGTTTAGATTTGCCAGTGCCCGAGAGGCCAGCTAGAATCACAAATGGTCGAGTTTTGAGACAAATATGGTAGTTGGCGAGGGTCTCATCATCAAAATAATAGCCCCGAGCTGTAGTGTAATGCTTGATAGCATCTAACAATGCTTTTTCTTCCAAACGTTTTCCTCCTAGAGCATCAATTGCCTGATTGAATGCGTCTGGCGGAAGTGACATGAACCCTTTGCGAAGCTCACGAGGTAGCTTATTGAAATTAAACTGAGGAGGGGATTGTGTTAAACTTATAGCTTGGTTATACACTTCTTCGATTTGTATAGTCACTGTTCCTGCGTTTCGATTGACAGACCGAATTCTGATAGACAAAGGGTAAAAGAGTGTCATTATCAGACACATGTACGAGAAGAAGTCTATCGTCTACTTGTACATAGGTATCAAAGTAATGGAGGGTAACGCGTGATTGATCGAAAGAGATGCACTCGCGTACCACCTCTGGTGCAAGAAAAAGAAGATAATAATTGCTCATACCTGATCCTATCTTCCTTGAGAGTGAAGGTAAAGGAAAGAAATATTCCTAGTAAATGAAATAGTGGTGCAGAGATCTTTTCCTTTATCGCACGAGTGTAAAGGAATGGGTATGCTGTGTCAAGGGTCAACAAAAGCTGGCTCTCCATCCTTCCGGATACTGTTGGCGAAATCCCAAAGCCCATCAAATTAAGCCCCTTTTTGGCAAGTCGTACAAAGGCCGCCTGCCGTGTTTGTGCACGAGGAACCGCAGACAGCCACGCCGAGATGCGAGCGAAATTGAGAGCGGTCGCCGTGAAAACGTGCTGTAAATGGACTTTGGCGAGGCCTTGGTAGCGTGCTCGGCGTAATCCAAAGGCACGAATACTTTGGGAGAGCGTTCCCTCAATCCCGGCGCGTTTGTCATAGGCAGTTTTGAAGGCTTCAGTGGTCTGACGCTCTCGTGCAGTTTGCAAAGCTTGATATTGAGGCTGTGGGCGTACCGTGAGGGTTCGACGAGGCGAGTCCGACTGACTTTGAGTGCATTGGGAACGACTCGGGCAAGAACGACAATCCTTGACGGCAAATTTGATTTTAATAACGGGATTACCTCGTCGATCTTTGGCTGGTGTCCAACTTTGACTAGTCTTGCCTACCGGACACGTAGCACACTGCTGTTGCCAATCAAGGTTGAACTGCGAGGCCGCAAAACCAGTGTTTTCCTGCGCTTGCCAGTGATAATCCTCTCGAGTTGGTCCAAAGAGGTCCACATCATAATCTAGCCGACTGTTGACCAGTTCCTTGGCATCGACATAGCCCGTATCCACCACATGCTTCTGCGGCAGCAAAGCATGAGTAGCCAGAGCTTCATGAATGGAGGGAATAGCCTCATCGTCGGCTTGAGGAGCAGGAGTGGTTTCGATATGCGTGATCATATGTGGTAAGTCATCATCACAGGTCTCTGTCAGATGCACCTTGTAGCCCACCCACTGGGTCTCGCGCTTTTGTGCAAAAAGGGCTTCCGGATCATAAGGCGAGTTGATTCCTGCTCCCGCGGCGGGAGCATTGGAGAGATCGCGCCAGCGCAGTTCTGCTTCCTGCCAATAAAAATTTTGGACCCAGACCCGTCGCAGCGTTTGGACCGCAGGAAGCTCACGCAGAAAGACTGGAGCCGTCTCTGCATAGAGAGCATCTAGCAATTTCGTCCCATCTTTTCCGATGACGATGGCATAGGCTTCACGAGCCTGCTTGCCATCTGGGAGACGGTAGTCTTCCACGCGGTGCTCATATCGTTGGATCCAAGCTTCTTGCCACTGCTCTGTGAGCCACTCAGGAGCCACTATCGCCAGACTATTCAAGGCGGCCCGAAAGGTTTCTCCCACGACTTCCACGCGGTTGAGGGAACGGATCTTGGCCAGGACATGTGTCGAGTCGGTACGTTGTTGCCCACGCATTTTGAGATAGCCTTGTTCACGTAATTGCGTCAAGAAGAGATCGAAGACGAGGAGGTCCTTGTCGTTGGTCAGGAGACGCTGTCGAAATTCGCTTAAAACACTGTAGTCAAAGCCTGGATCGGAGAGGTCCAATCCTAAGATATATTTCCAATCTATACGCCCACGAACAGCATCTGCTGCCTGCCGATCAGATAACCCTTCCCGAAATTGCATCACGCTTACCAATGCCAAGCGCCAAGGCGCTTCTGCTGGTTGACCCTGTCGAGGATACAAGTCCACGAATTGTTCATCTTGGTAGATGGTGCCAAATGTGTCGCGTAATTGCAAGTAGATATTGCCTTTGGGATAGGCTGCACGCGCAACACGTGCCGTCTCTTCTGGCACCGATCCGATGCTTTCAGGCTTTAAGCACATCTTCTTCTCCTTTTTGCAAGCGGAAAACACTTTTCTCTACATCATGACCTCCATTTTACCAAAAACAATCCCTTTTGGTCTTCCTCTTTTATTGCTCAGCTTTACTTCTTCTGACTTCGCCAACAGTATCCGCAAGGATGGAGAGCCCAAAAGCTTCCATTTATTGACACGACCAATAAGCCTCGCTATAATGCGAGAGCTTGGTTCTGTTCTCCATCAAGATGTGCAAGGGATGCTATGAATATTTTTGATCTACGTCAGAAACTCATCGCCGACTACTCCTCCTATATTCGCAGTTTTATCCAGATTCGTGATCCGCGCATCCAAGAGTATGTTCGAGCGAGAATTGTTTCGTGATGGCATGCTCTGGCCCCAACCGCTGATCCAGATGAATCCCATGTTTCAGCTTGGCTGTACGATCGACCAATTGGTTGATCAGGGAGTGCTCCATTCAGCCTGTGCGCAGATCTTTCGGCGTGGCAAAGAGGAAAAACAGCCTCATGGTCATCTCCTGCATTTGCATCAGCATCAAGAAGAAGCTATTCGCGTGGCACGTGGTGGACACAGCTATATCCTGACGACTGGAACTGGATCAGGTAAGAGCTTGTCATATATGATCCCGATTGTAGATTCAGTGTTGCGCCATCCCAATACACCGGGCATTAAGGCCATCGTTGTCTATCCCATGAATGCTCTGGCTAATAGCCAGAAGGGTGAGCTAGAGAAATATCTTGAGATGGGCTATCCCTCTGCGGTGCGCAAGGTCACGTTTGCACGTTATACGGGTCAAGAAGGCAGGCTCGATCGCGATGAGATCCTTGCCAATCCCCCCGATATTTTGCTCACCAACTATGTGATGCTTGAATTGATCTTGACGCGTCTGCGTGAGCAACCATTTCTTCAGGCTACGCAATTGCGTTTCCTCGTCTTAGATGAACTCCATACCTATCGTGGCCGCCAAGGTGCCGATGTGGCCTTACTGGTCCGTCGTGTACGCAATCGGCTGACCTCTCCAGGTCAGATCTTACAGTGTATTGGTACGTCAGCGACCCTCGCTGGCGGTGGCAGCTACCAGCAGCAACGCCAGGAAGTAGCCGCTATGGCCTCGCGGATCTTCGGCTGTGAGGTTTTGCCCGAGCATATTATTGGGGAGACGCTCACTCGTGTCACCGATGAGGTGGATGAAGCTTCAGCGGCATTTCGTCGTTCGCTCACCGAGCGGGTCATGGTTTCTGATCAACCACTTCCACAGAGCTTCGCGGATTTCACGCACGACCCCCTTGCGATCTGGCTTGAAAGCACCTTTGGTGTTACCAGACAAGATGGACGACTGGTACGTACTAGACCACGCCGCATCTCTGGGGAAAAGGAGAGTGCTGCTGCTGCTTTGCATGAGATAACTGATGCTTCAGAAGAGCACTGCCGCAAAGTCATTCAACAGGGTCTGCTAGCTGGCTATGAGCGTGTCAAGCTCCCACAGACTGGTTCGAGCCCCGTTTGCCTTTCGCCTTCATCAATTCATCAGTAAAGGCGATACCGTCTATGCAACGCTGGAATATGATCCCACACGCCATCTCACCCTGCAATATCAGCAATATGCCCCAGGTGGTCGTGAGCGCGTGCTCTTCCCCTTGACCTTTTGCCGCGAGTGTGGACAGGAATACTATTGTGTGCGCTGGCAAGATGAGAATACCTTGATTGGACGTGAGCTGCAAGACCAATGGCGCGATACCAATGAGGATAGAGGATCAAAAAAGGGTAGACCGAGTCCGGGCGATCCTGGCTTTCTCTACTTGACTCTGGATGAGCCCTGGCCACGTGATCAGGAAGACATTGAGGCCAAGTTGCCTGGGGAGTGGAAAGAGATACGCTTCTGGCAGAGAACGCCTAATGATATCTGCTAGAAAAAATGTTCCCATTCCGCTCTACATCCAGACAGATGGGACAATCGTTGAACGGGCTGAAGAAGGCGTCGCGTGCCACTTTTTTGCCGCCCCTTTTCGCTTCTGTTTACATTGTGGAGTCTCCTATAGCACATTCCTCGATAACGATTTTGAAAAGTTAGCTCGTCTCAGTTCAGAGGGCCGCAGTACAGCCACAACGATATTGAGCCTCTCCACAATCCGTCATCTGCGTGAGGCCCGTGAGCGCGGCGAGGAACTGACGATTGTGCCCAAGATGCTCAGTTTCACTGATAATCGACAAGACGCATCTCTGCAAGCTGGCCATTTCAACGACTTTGTGGAGATTGGACTGCTGCGCTCGGCTCTCTATTGTGCAGCTAAACAGGCAGGCGCTGCAGGCTTACAACATGATACACTCACGCTCAAGGTCTTTGAGGCACTTCATCTCTCTCCAAACCAGTATGCCGTCAATGCTGAATTGAAATATAGCGCCAAGATCAAGACCGAACAGGCTCTGCGCAATGTGCTAGGCTATCACCTCTATCTGGATCTGCGACGTGGCTGGCGTATCACTTCACCCAACCTGGAACAGTGTGGCCTGCTCAAGATCAACTATCAAGATCTGCCAGAAGCATGTGAGGATGAAGACCTTTGGCAACCATACCACGAGGTGATCAGAGCACTTCCACCAATAACGAGACAAGAATTGTGTCACACGCTACTGGATTATATGCGACGCGAGCTGGCGATCAAGGTTGATTATCTGGACCATTCCCGTCAGGAAGAAATCAAGCAACAGAGTAGTCAGTATTTGATTGCTCCTTGGGGCTTGGACGAAGATGAAGATTTGCTCTACGCGACTCGCTTGTTTCCAAGGCGACGCAGCAAAGAGGATGATCGCAGTGAACGCTATCTTTCAGGTCTTAGTAGCTATGGACGGTATATGCGGCGTATCTTGCGAGCACACGATTGGGATCTCAAAGCTACCGAGACAGAGGAAGTCATCAAGGATCTGCTCAAAGGTCTTGCCAAAGCAGGCCTTATCGAGGAGGTGATTGAGGCACGTAACGAGAATGAGGTGCCCGGTTACCAGTTGCCCGCTTCGGTGATGCTGTGGCGTGCTGGCACAGGTTCGCAAGCCTATCATGATCCGTTGCGCACACCTAATCTTCCACAATTGCAAGAGAAGCGCATCAATCCCTTTTTCCTCCAGTTTTACCAAGAGAATGCTGAGCAGTATGTTCTGCTGCAAGATCTTCATGCAGCAGAACATACTGCTCAGGTGCCAGCAGAAAGACGGGAGGAGCGAGAGAAAGAATTCCGGGCCAATTTGCTTCCCATCCTCTATTGTTCGCCAACGATGGAACTGGGGGTCGACATTGCCGAACTGAATGTGGTCAATATGCGCAATATCCCTCCTACGCCTGCTAACTATGCTCAGCGCAGTGGGCGAGCAGGACGTAGTGGCCAGCCAGCATTGGTCTTCTCCTATTGTTCTACTGGTAGTTCGCACGATCAGTATTTCTTCCAGCATCCAGCTAACATGGTCAGTGGAGCGGTAACGCCTCCGCGTCTAGATCTGACCAATGAGGATTTATTGCGTGCCCATGTGCATGCTATCTGGCTAGCTGAATTTGGGCTTTCCCTGGGCGAGTCCCTCAAAGATCTGCTTGATATCGCTGGCAATGAGCCCACCCTCGAACTGCTCTCCTCCATCCGCACAGCTTTGCGTGATTCGCTGACACGCCAGCGAGCACAAGTTCGAGCACAAGCCATGCTCAAGACGCTGCAAGAGGAACTCGATGAGAGGAGAGCCCCTTGGTATAGCAGCAATTGGCTCTCTGATGTGCTCGCCTCGGTCGAAAAGAGCTTTGATGATGCTTGCGGACGATGGCGTAGCCTCTATCGAGCAGCTCAAGCCCAACGCGATACTCAGCATGCCATTATTCAAGATGCTTCGCGCAGTGAAAAGGATAAGAAGGATGCCAAGCGTCTACGCTCAGAAGCTGAAGCCCAGCTAGAGCTACTGACAGCTGATAGTACGTCGGAACGTTCAGAGTTCTCTGAGTTCTATAGCTATCGCTATTTTGCCAGCGAAGGCTTCTTGCCTGGCTACAATTTTCCACGCTTGCCACTCTCAGCCTATATTCCGGCTCGTCGCTCCAAGCAGCGTGATGAATATCTCTCACGTCCACGTTTCCTGGCAATCTCTGAATTTGCGCCACGAGCCATTGTCTATCACGAGGGATCGCGCTATGTGATTAACCGTTCGATCTTGGCTGTGCGCGATGACAGCTCTGGGATATTAACCACCTCGGTCAAGCAGTGTGAGCAGTGTGGCTATCTGCATCCCCAGGATAACTCCGGCAGTCAGGACATTTGCACTCAATGTGGCACCAAGCTTCCTCTCCCGTTGGAGCATTTGTTCCGCTTACAAAACGTCTCTACGCGGCGGCGTGATAAGATCAATTCAGATGAAGAGGAACGGCAACGGCAGGGCTATGAGATTCGCACCGGGGTCCGTTTTTCTCCGCGTCAGGATGGCAAGTTCGCCTCTTTTACAGCCTATGTTCAGAGTGGTGAGGAGCAGTTGGCAAAACTGACCTATGGACAGGCGGCGACGCTCTGGCGCATCAATTTGGGACCAGCTCGGCGCAAAAGGAAAGAGGTTCAGGGCTTTGTGCTGATTCTGAGCGGGGCTATTGGGGCAAGGAGGATGAGTCGGCTTCTGACCCTGACGATCCCATGTCTGCACGGAATATGCGGGTGATCCCGTATGTGGAAGATACCCGCAATTGTTTGTTATTTGAGTCGCTTCTTCCTCTCGAATCAGCAGCAGATGACCTCTTTGCGAGCAGCTCTCAAGAGTGCGATCCAAGTTCGCTACCAATTGGAAGACAATGAGTTGGCCGCTGAGCCACTGCCGAGTGCTCTCGATTGCCGTTTGCTGCTCTTCTATGAGGCAACCGAGGGAGGTGCAGGTGTGCTGCGGCAGTTGATCGATGTGCCCACAGCAGTTGCTGAAGTTGCGAGAGAAGCTTTATGCCTGTGCCACTTTGATCCAGCAACAGGAGAGGATTTCCGCAAGGCTCCACGTTCTCTGGAAGAGTGCGAAGCGGCCTGCTATCACTGCTTGATGACCTATGCCAATCAGCGCGAGCACCGCCTGTTGGATCGACAATCCATTCGGGAATATCTGCAAGCATTGGCCACGGGCAAAACTTCCCTCCAACTGCCTGCGATGAGCCTTGGGGAACATGTGCACGAACAGCTTCTGAGTCAGGCTGAGAGCGAGATCGAGCAGGTCTGGCTGCAAGAACTCAAGTGCCGAGGATTATTCTTACCTACGCTAGCGCATGAAACTGTTGGGAAGTGTCAGGCTAGGCCCGATTTCTGCTATCAGAATACGTGCTTGGCTATTTATGTCGATGGCAATGATAAAATACGGGTAGAGCGTGATGCTGCATTGGCTGTGAAATTAGAAAATGATGGTTATATGGTGCTACGGTTTGGCGAGCGCGAGCAGTGGGATGAGCTGTTTGAAGCCTATGGAGATCTATTGGGGGGAAATCGATGAATTTTGAGGTTGGTTCGCTGGTTAAGGCGAGAGGGCGAGAATGGGTTGTCTTACCAGAATCGGATGAGCAAATGCTGATCTTGCGCCCACTTGGAGGCACCAATGAGGAAGTCACGGGCGTGTACTTGCCTCTGGAGAAGGTTGAGCATGCACAGTTTCAGCCACCCGATCCTGCACTGTGGGGAGATGATCGTTCGTGCCGCTTGTTGCGCCATGCTGTACGCTTTGGCTTTCGTGCAAGTGCTGGCCCATTCCGCTCGTTTGCCCGCATTGCTGTTGAGCCACGTCCCTATCAGTTAGTCCCTTTGCTGATGGCGCTGCGCTTAGATCCGGTGCGTCTATTGATTGCTGACGACGTTGGCATTGGTAAGACAGTTGAGGCTGGCCTGATTGCGCGTGAATTGCTTGATCGGCGCGAAGTGGAGCGGCTGGCTGTGCTCTGTCCGCCTCATTTGGCTGAACAGTGGCAAGCCGAGCTGCAAGAGAAATTTCATCTGGATGCTGTTCTAGTCCTCTCCAGTACCGTTGCTCAGCTAGAGCGTGCATGTAAGCGTGATGAATCGCTTTTTGATCACTACCCTTGGGTGATTATCTCCACCGACTTTATCAAGGCTGATCGCAGGCGCGATGATTTTGTGCGAGCTTGTCCTGAGCTGGTGATTGTTGATGAGGCTCATACTTGCGCCTTTACGGGCGAGGGACGGGGCGGACGGCACCAGCGCTATCAACTGATCTCTCAACTAGCAGCCAATAAGGAACGCCATCTGATCCTAGTGACAGCTACGCCTCATAGCGGCAATGAAGAGGCCTTCCGCTCGCTGTTGACCTTCCTGAACGAGGAGTTTCGGGATCTGCCACAGGATCTCATAGGTAAGCAGAACGAACGCCATCGACAGCATCTAGCTACCCATTTCATTCAGCGCAGGCGTGGCGATATCCGCTCCTATTTGAAGAGCGAGACACCTTTTCCTGAGCGCGATGATAGCGAGGCACACTATCTGCTCACACCAGAGTATCGACGGCTCATCGACAAGGTGATGAGCTATGCTCGCGAGACGGTCAGGGATACCAGTGGAGGACAGAACCGACAACGTGTGCGCTGGTGGTCAGTACTCGCACTCTTGCGATCAATGGCTTCAAGCCCCGCTGCTGCCTCTTTTACACTGCGTAACCGTGCCCAAGTGGCCGGGGCCGAGACTGAGGAGGAGGCTGATCAGATTGGACGGCATACGGTGCTCGATCTGACTGATAGTGATGCGACCGAAGGCATCGATGTGACTCCTGGTGCCGATATCGATGAGGAGAACGCAACGAGCGAGCGCAAGGTTCGTCATCGCTTGCTTGCGATGGCGAAGGAAGCCGAAATACTCAAAGGAGCCAAAGATGCCAAGTTGCAGAAGGCTATGACCTTCATCAGCGATCTGGTGAAGCAGGGTTATCAGCCGCTCGTCTTCTGTCGCTTTATTCCCACCGCCGAGTATGTGGCCCAAGAACTGCGCAAATATTTGCCCAAGCAGGTCGAAGTAGCTGCGGTGACGGGCCTGTTACCACCTGTCGAACGCGAAGAGCGTGTTTTGCAGCTTGCCAAATCTGCCCAGCGTGTGCTGGTCTGTACGGACTGCTTGAGCGAGGGCATCAATCTGCAAGAGTACTTCAATGCGGTTTTCCACTATGATCTTTCTTGGAACCCAACGCGTCATGAGCAGCGTGAGGGGCGCGTTGACCGTTTTGGTCAGGCTAGTTCCAAGGTCAAAGTGCTGACCTATTATGGCAAGGATAATATTATTGATGGCATTGTGCTCGATGTGCTGATTAATAAGCATCGCACAATCCGCAACACGCTAGGCATCTCCGTTCCCGTACCAATCGATACTGAGCAGGTTGTCGAGGCCATTTTCGAAGGGGTGCTCTCGCGGGATGCTGACCAGGGGAGTCAATCGCATCTGCCAGGATTTCGAAGATATCGGGTATGAGAAGCGGGAAGAACTGTTTAGACAATGGGATGCTTCGTCCGAGCGTGAGAAGGTGTCGCGCACGATCTTTGCTCATCACAGTGTCAAGATTGATGAGGTTGAGAAAGAGCTGAACGCGGTGCGTGGAGCAATTGGTCTTGCGCATGATGTAGCCGACTTTACGACAGAAGCATTGCAAGCGTATGGTGCATTTGCTGGTGAAACGGTGCAAAAAGGAGTGGTCAGGTTTAATTTACAGGATGTGCCGATGGCGTTGCGGGATGCGATTGATCTGCACCGCTTCACGAATGGAAAAGAGGAGAGCTTGCGTGTGAGCTTCTTACAAACGGGGCTTCCCAACGCTCTCTACCTGAGCCGGACTCATCCGCTGGTGGAGGGATTAGCCGCTTATGTGATGGATACCGCTCTGGACTCAGTTGACAACTCATCCATCAAGCCAATTGCTCGCCGTTGTGGTCTGATCAAGACGAGCAAGGTGCAAACGCGGACGACGTTGCTACTCGTGCGTTTGCGCTTCCATCTGCAGACGCCTCAGCGTGCTGGCAAGGAAGTGCAGCCATTGCTAGCGGAAGAGTGCCGCCTCTTCGCCTTTCGGGGTATTCCGCAGGAGGCCTCCTGGTTCGATGATGCCCAAGAGATCGAGGCCTTACTGCATGCTGAATTGCAAGCCAATATTCCCTATGTGCAGATCAAACATTTTTTGCAGCAAGTTAGAGCAGGCTTTGAAGAGTATATTCAGCCTAAATTGGAGCAATTGGCATATGAGCGGGCCGATGATTTGCTTCAGGCCCATCGCCGGGTGCGTCGGGCGGCTTCGCTGAGTGTGAGGAATGTTGTCGTTCAACCCCAATTGCCACCGGATGTGCTAGGCATGTATGTGTATTTGCCGTATCAGGGGTAGAGAGATACAGTGCAATGGTTAAGAACAAGACTTCCAAAAGCGATGCATTTTTAGCAATTCATGAGACAGCTTCCGACCTTTAGCCCAGCCCACATCCACCAAGCCACTCGGGACCAAGTTTTTTGGTTGACTATCATTTATGAAATATAGATGTGATATAGGTTATTATAATAGGAAGAGCCTGAATGAAGGTAAGTAGGAGAGATAATGCTCCTATAGCATAATTTGCTATATCACCTATTTTTATTCTTTCAGATGATTGATTATTTTCTATAGGTTGGGTAATACATTTTAATAGACAAATAATGCCCTTAATAATTCCATATGATGCAGCACAAACAAATACAGCAAATAACACTTCTAATACAATAGCATCAAACGTGGATATTTCTCTTACGCTAAGGACAAAAAGATGTAATATAAGCGCTAAAAATGCAATTACTATTCCTATAGCAATATCAGCTAACCCCTTTCTTTTAGAGTGGTTATCAATACTTATAAAGCTACCAATGAAACCAACGACATAGCATAAATGACTAATAGCCTGAAAAAACCAATTCCAGGAAGGTATATTCACATCAGAAGCAAAGAAATGAAATACTACCCCGGCAGCTAGAAAAAGGGCCACTGCTGCTACATCGTCCTCAAAGGCATTGCGCTGCTTATTTTTGTTAGTCGTCTGAGATTTTTGATTATCACTACTATCACTTATCTGCGACTGTTGCATGCTGCAATCTCCTACTATGAAGAAGTATGTCAATAAAGAATAGCAGAAAAACATGACTATGGCAACTATTCAATTCGTGAATTCGTGATCAAATTTAATGCTCCCATGCACCTGCACTAAGATATCGTCTTGCACAAAAGTGTGCAGGTTTCGTAATATCATCATTGTTAGTACGGTTTGGGGTAAAGAATAAAGCATCCTTAGGGAGACTAACTGCTTTCCCCCCATCTATACGACGAGCTGCAAAAATGGTAAAATGGCCCAAGCAGAGCCCCTGCAGCGTAGATGTCACCGTCTGCAAAGCATTCTCCGGCTCAGAAAAACATGGTCTCGCACCCTTTAGAAAGGACCCACAAGCACGATGCGTACCACCCGCCAGCGTTCCACCTTCCTGACCGTCATAAGCGAAGGAGCCCTCTTGCCCATTGACGTGCTACAGCGCATTGCTCAATGTGATAGCAATCTTGGAGGCATGAGTACCGAGGACTACCATTGCGATGGCGAGAAGCTGAATGAAGTGATCAATGATGCGTGGCAACGAGTGTTGCGTGCCTGGAAAACATTTCAGACTGCACGCGCCAGACTGCCTGCAAGCGATACTGGAACCACACTCACCCGCGAACGCTGGTTGCTTGCCCTTTTTACCGAACTGGGTTATGGGCGCTTGTTTGGCACCAAGCCGTTGGAGATCGAAGGGAAAAGCTATGCGATTTCCCACGGCTGGCAACACGTGCCCATTCATCTGGTCAGTTACAAGCTTGGACTGGACCAGCTCGCGAAAAGCACAACCAGCAACTCTCGTCATAGCCCGTATAGTCTGGTGCAGGAAGTGTTGAACCGTTCCTCGGAGCACCTGTGGGGCATGGTCTCCAATGGTCTGAGTCTGCGGCTATTGCGCAAGAATGTGAGTTTGACGCGACAGGCCTACATCGAATTTGATCTGGAAGCAATGATGCAGGGCGAGTCCTATGCCGACTTTGTGCTCTTCTGGCTGTTGTGTCATCAGTCCCGCGTAGAGGCCGAGCGAGCCGCTGATTGCTGGGTCGAGAAGTGGTCACGTCTGGCTCATGAGCAAGGCATTCGAGTGCTCGATCAGTTGCGCAATGGGGTCGAAGCTGCGATCAATGCTCTGGGCAGTGGCTTGCTAGCTCATTCGACTAATCATGCCTTGCGCCAGAAATTGCGCACAGGCGCACTGCATCCTCAGGACTACTATCGTCAGGTGCTGCGTCTGGTCTACCGCATGCTGATCCTCTTTGTGGCTGAAGATCGTGGCGTGCTCTTCCATCCCCAAGCCGACGAGCAAGCACAAGCCCGTTACCGTGCCTATTACTCCATCGCTCGCCTGCGCCGTCTTGCCGAACAGCGTATTGGGACGCGCCACAGTGACCTCTTCCAAGTGCTATCTCTGGTGATGGAACAACTGGGTAGCAATACAGGCTGTGCAGGGCTTGGTCTGCCAGCGCTCAACGGTTTTCTCTTCTCACAGCGGGCCGTGCTAGATCTGGTGGATTGTGAACTAGCCAATCACGAACTGCTCAGGGCCGTGCGTTCGCTCGCCTTCACCTCTGACGGACCGATCCGTCGCAGTGTTGACTACAAAAACCTGGGCTCCGAAGAGCTGGGCAGTATCTATGAATCGCTACTCGAACTGCACCCCGAACTCAACATCGAAGCTGCCACCTTTGTACTCAAAACCGCCAGTGGCAACGAGCGCAAGACCTCAGGGAGCTACTACACACCCTCCAGCCTGATCGACTGCCTGCTCGACTCCGCCCTAGAGCCCGTGCTAGCCGAAACCTGTGCCAAACCAGACCCCGAAAAAGCCATCCTCACCCTCAAAGTCTGCGACCCCGCCTGTGGCAGTGGACACTTCCTGATTGCCGCCTCCCATCGGATCGCCAAACGTCTAGCCGCCGTGCGCACAGGCACCGAAGAACCCGGACCAGAGGCGCGTCGAGCAGCCTTACGCGACGTGGTCGGACATTGCATCTACGGAGTGGATATCAACCCCATGGCCGTCGAACTGTGTAAAGTCAACCTGTGGATGGAAGCCATTGAGCCGGGCAAACCGCTCTCCTTCCTCGATGCCCATATCCAGTGTGGCAATAGCCTGCTGGGAGCCACGCCTGCCCTCCTCAAGCAAGGCATCCCCGACAGTGCCTTTGAGCCCATCGAGGGGGACGACAAGAAGATCTGTAGCGAATACAAAAAGAAGAACAAGACACTGCGAGCGGGTCAACTCTCCCTCTTCACCGAAGACCTACAACCCTGGGACCGCCTAGGTGATCTGGCAACCAGTGTTATGCAGATGGAGAACATGCGTGACGATACCGTGGAAGAGATCCACCGCAAGCAGGACTACTATGCTCAACTGATCACGTCCAGCGACTACCTCAACGGCAGATTGTGGGCGGATGCCTGGTGTGCAGCCTTTGTGTGGAAGAAGACCAAAGACTTTACCTATCCCATCACCGAAGAAATCTTCCGCAACATTGAGTGTAATCCCCACAACCTCGCCATCTGGATGAAAGACGAGATCCAACGTCTCGCCCAACAATACCAATTCTTCCACTGGCATCTCGCCTTCCCTGATGTATTTCGCGTACCTGCTAAGGATGAAACACCCGAAAACGAGCAAACGGGCTGGCTTGGTGGCTTCGATGTCGTGCTAGGCAATCCACCGTGGGAACGGATAAAGATCCAGGAAAAAGAATGGTTTGCCTCGCGCCGACCAGACATCGCTAATGCTGCCAATGCCGCCCAGCGCCGAAAAATGATCGCCGCACTCGTGCATGAAGCTCCCGAACTATACAAGACATTTATGGAAGATCAGCGACAAGCAACAGGCGAGAGTCATATTGTCCGCGACAGTGGGCGCTATCCCTTATGTGGTCGGGGAGATGTGAATACCTATACGATCTTTGCCGAGAATATGAGACTGGTTGTGAAGCCGATAGGACGTGTTGGTTGCATTGTGCCATCTGGTATTGCCACTGATGATACAACCAAGTTCTTTTTTCAGGACTTGATGGAAGCACAATCTCTTGCAAGCTTATATAGTTTTGAGAATGAAGCAAGATTATTTCCAGGTATTGACCACCGAGTCAAATTCGCTTTACTCACCATTACAGGAAGTTTGGTTCCCATAAGCAATGCGGAGTTCGCATTCGGCATTTATCGGACAGAAGACTTAAAGGAAGAAGAACGTCATTTTTCACTTTCTGCTGCTGATATCACTTTGCTCAATCCTAATACTCGTACTTGCCCTATCTTTCGTTCGAAGCGAGATATGGAGTTAACAAAAGCAATCTATGAGAGAGTACCTGTTCTTCTCAAAGAAGGCCCTTCAGAGGAAAATCCTTGGGAGATCAAGTTCTCCTCAATGTTCCATATGGCAAATGACTCGCACCTGTTCCGTACTCGTGAGCAGTTAGAAAAAGATGGGTGGCAGCTTAGAGGCAACATTTTTTATAAGGATGGAGAGCAGTGTTTACCTCTCTATGAAGGTAAAATGATATGGCATTTTGATCATCGGTTTGGAACTTACGAAGGACAGACGCAGAGCACAAGCAAATCAAAATAAGCTACCCGAGCTTGATGAAGAGCAACATGAAGATCCACAACGGCTCTCTGTTCCACAGTACTGGATTCATGAGTCACATATGCCTGAAGCTAAAAATGATAGTAAGGCCTTGCTAGCTTTTAGAGATATCGCTAACGCTGTTGTTCTGAGAACCTCCATTTTCTGTATAGTCCCTAGAGTTCCTTGTGGACATACTTTACCCCTAGTTATATTTGAATCCAGAAATCCTGATGCAATGATATATTTTGTTTGCTGCACATCTTCCTTTGTCTTTGATTACCTTGCACGACAGAAGCTTGGTGGCACTCATATGACCTTTTTCATTTTGAAGCAACTCCCAATCCTTCTACCAGAGCAGTACATAGCAATATGCCAATGGGATACTAAAGTTTCTCTGGGGGATTGGATACTCCCCCGTGCCCTCGAACTCACCTACACCGCCTGGGACCTCGAACCCTTCGCCAAAGACTGTGGCTACGATGGGCCGCCATTCCGCTGGGACGATGAGCGTCGTTTTCTGCTGCGCTGTGAACTGGATGCGGCATATTTCCACCTGTATGGTATTGCACGAGACGATGTGGACTTTATCATGGATACGTTCCGTGTCTGGCGGGAGAAGGAGGTGAAGTTGTGTGGGGAGTATCGTACGAAGCGTGTGATTCTGGAGGTTTATGATGAGTTGCAGCGGGCGATGGAGTGTGGGGTGCCGTATTGTTCTCGGCTGGTGCCTGGGCCTGCGGATGCGGGGGTGGCGCATGGTGGGCGGGGTGAGGTTGGGGTGTAATTGACAGAATGTGGTGGGAACGAACAGGTAAATTAGCTATTAGGGTTTATGAGTATGATAAATATCGAGTAGACTAAGGGAGTTGTTTTATCGTTACTTTGTTAATCCTGCAATTCTCTTAGTACTTCACATGTGGAGATCGATTCACATGTAAAACTTGTATTCTGGACGCACTACGTCGCCTTCAGAAATATGCTTCATGATTTCTCCTATGTTCTGTGAGAAGGAAAGAGTAATAGGGGTACCATCTGCAAAGCCACAGTTATTTACATTCATCTTTGTGAGGGCAAGAATTTCCCTAAATAAGTCCTTTGGGTCACTGCCACCATGATGTTCTGCAAGATACCAGGGCTCAGGCACATATGAGCCTGGATATGTGTTGAGATAAGGAGTAAAGCCGCCAGTGTATAAGAAATGTTGCTTATCTTCTAACAAAAAGTAGGTTCCCCGGAGAGGAGGATACTTGCCACCTCTAAAAAGGCGAGTACCAGTTTGTCGGAGGGTAACTAATTCAGCTTCGCAGCCATCAAATATCGCCTCAATTCCCTCATAGAAGCCATCTCGTTCATTATACTGTTCGTGTTCTGGCCCCCAAAACTCAGATGTTTTGTAAATAACCACCCGCCGAGGTGGTAGTCGTTTTACTTGCTTATAGGCTTTTAATGTATCTTGAATCAGAGTAAATGCTGCGGATTGTGTAAGATGTGGACTTTTACCCTTTATTCTCTCATTCCATAAAAAAGGATCACCACGTAGAACGAGACTTTGACTTAGATGATCAAAGGCTTGCGCAACACTCGAACGCATAGTCATATTGTCTTGGAGATCACGTGCAACATAAAAACTTACTCCAATGAAACAGGTATCTGGTTCTATAGTAGGAACCCTCCAAGGTACTCCATCTGCCTTGTAATACTGGGCCGTGCAGAAATTCCAAGCGCGAAGAGACTTCTCTTGAAGAGACTTATCCTTACCTACAGCTGTTCTATACCGTAGAAGTTGTATAGGTACACCCCAACGCATCGCCCTACCTTTGATCGCACGGCGAAAGTTCAGATAGTAATTTCCTGAAATCTGCACCGCGTCAGCAAGTTCTTCTATTTCAGCTGTCAGAGCAAGTATAATAATAGTGGGTCTGGGACTAGTTGTCGCCAAACTTTTGATGTAAGTTTCAAAGAAGTCAACTAGTTGCCAGATACGAGACGATTTCGGCTCTATACGCAAGATTTTATCGAGTTCTTTAGGGGTGAAGTCTTGATCCCAACGTGGATTCATCTGGAAGCTGCTGCGAAATGATGAGTTTTGATTAAATCCAATGAAGTCACGGTTAAGAATTTTATTGAGACGCATTGTAGGTTGATCAGTTTCTAGCCCTTCATGAAAGAGTGTTTCTCCTCTTTTCTCGCTGGATTTATGTTGTGCTTGTACATTATTGCTTTCAATAGGCGCACTGCATTCCGTAATCCAGTCTTTTGCCTTAGCTATTGTCTCCCTGGTACCAATAAACCCCAATTTTATTTCAGTAGGATGAAGACCTGGAATGCATAGTCCAAAGGGACCATATTCTGCAAGCCCAGTCTTGGTATCTTCATGTTCAAAATATTGACCAAACTGAAGTTTTGGTTCTTTTAAGTATTCAAATGAAATATTCGTCATTACCTTGTTTTTCTTTCCAATTACCAAAAAGCGATGGTTGTTCTACCTCATCATCATCATCATCATCATCATCATCGTAAGCCACCGGATCACTCACTATGGCAAAGTGAGCCGTTCCTGAGAGAGGCATTTTTTCAATAGACATGATTGTTTTACAGTTTAGTTGTAGCTCAATCACAGGTCCACTTTGAGAAAGAACATCGGCCCAAAACAAGACATGGTTCAGGACGTGAGTATTTCTTTCTACAGCCTTGACCTTTGTTGTGTATGCTCCAACCTTCTTACTATCACAAGGTGTTCGACCATCTTCTGTATAGAAGTATTTCGGAATAATTTGTAAATACCAAGCATCGCCGATATGGAGAAAGGTCAGGTTAACGGCTAGGTGACGCCAGTATGCATCTTTGCCATATTGATAGTATTTCACAACTAGTCGGGGACGAGCAGCATGGCCTGTTCGCACATTCAGCCAATCACGCTTAAATTCAGTAGAAGTTTCATTCTGACGAGGAAAATAATGCCGCTTATAAGTATGATTGTAGTGTAGTTCACATCGGCGAAGATGACTACTGAGAAGCTGAATTCAGCAAAAAGATGTAATCACGCACGCACGACTCTTTTGTAAGCCATTGCCTTACTGATAGGTCTCTAATCGTCGTAGTCTCGCAAAAGGGTTTTAGTACACACTGGGGATCGCGTAGATCCGCAAAGGTGTAGAGTTGCCCTTCTCTAATACAGAATGGGGGTACATAGCCTTCGATCTGGTTACGAATATCGTTACTCTGCTGATAAGTTGTACTTGCATGCGTTAGTGCAAGCGGGAGGCAAGTGATTCTTTAGGAGATTTGAATAGAGTAGTTCTCGCTTTTCGACCGAAACAGGAGGCGGACTGCTTTCTGCAAGATGGCATAGGGCATCATAACATGTTGCATCAAACTTGTCTTTTGTCTTATCGAACTCAATGCGGAAAGGTGGCTGAAATATCTTTGGAGTTGCTTTTGCATAGGCCTTGACATCTTTCCAATAAAGCACATCATCTTTAGGGTGATAAACGATAAATATGACAGGCACATTTCCGCTTAGCCAAGTTTCCAAATCAGTTTGTTTTATAGGAGTGGAAAAATGAGTATCGGAGTCTTGCTTTACGTAACTTTCTCCTGACTTTGATTGCACTTTGATAATACCACCATGCGTTACCCTTCCTCCATCAACACCAGGGAGTACAACCTCTATTTCACCGTCGATCCCAAAATCATCTTTACTTGTTTCCCGAAAGATACAATTCATACTATGGACTATGTCGTTAATTCGATCAAGACCTTTCCATTCCGTGAACTTTGTTGGAGAAACCTTTTTTGCCATAGACCATTTCTTCTCTATTACTTAACAACACTTTGGCTAGTATAGCATACTAGAACAAAATGTCAACAAATATAGGAAATTTGGGATAGACTCCCTGTGATATTGCCCCGACGGTTTTTGGGCAAGTATCAAGGGACACTAGTAGCTATACTGAGCAAATGTATGCACACCGTGCTGCGAAGCTAAGTGCATGTGTACGCACTTATGAAGAGATTTATATTGGCCTACATGATGCCTCCTCTTGCGATATAGGTTTGTAAAAGGCTATGCATTGTGTCTAGAAGCAAAAATAGACGCAACGAATTGAGCGCCGTCATGGCGTTGATTTGAATTCCATGCGATAGTCCATGTCGATGCAGTCTGACGATTGCCAAGATGGATAAGATCGTAATCGACTTCGAAACTCAAGCGGCTTACAAAAAACATCCTCAATGTATCCTAGAACTGATTTGACACGTACCCAATGCGTTAGGTCAGTTGTATCACTTTCTAAGTTATCTTCATCCCCTGCTATTTTCAAAGTGCGAAGAATTACGGGTTCGGTTGATCCAAGCCCTAATAAACCTCTTTTCGGTTTTTTTGTGGGTAAAAGCATATTCTTTTTGACAACATGGCTGGAAATGCCTTCGACCAGCGGTACTAAAGCACTGATTGACAAGCCATAGTCTCCTCTTGTATGAGCCTGAAAAGCTGGGAGCACAATTTGTCGCCAGCGTCGTGCATACTCTGGGTTATCTTGCCATCTATCCACTGCTTGCTGGAGCCTTGCATGATTGTTTCGAGCGTAATAATTCCAAACCAAAAGAGTGATTGATGACCGTTTGCCACTTGCCTCAATTAGATCAGCAATCTGATACATCAGATCCTCTGACATAGACGGGGCGAAACATAGCCTAGCCAGCCTGAAGGCGGTCATGAGACGTTGTTTGATCCTCTCTTTCCAACACTTGATGTTGAGCGGTGCCCAATCAGGAAGTGCCATGAGAATAGTGTTAATATGGTCAGTAAGATCTGTGACCCAACTGATATCCGGCAAAAAAGAAGTCATTGAGAGGATGTGATTCACCGTACTCAATTCTGGAAACAACAATGCTGATAGAGGAAAATCTTCCCACCTTGGTATCACACTCCTGAAGCTTTGTGTAATATGCTCTATGTCAACAGTGAAGCAGGAGCGTACTGTTTCCACTAGTACTGATGCCACAGCTGAAGAAGATCTAGCGACTTTCGCATAAAAATCATCTATCATAAATTCGTGTATAGGATGAAACAAAGGTTGTAGCTGCTGTTCTATGTGCAGATTCATAGAAAGCACAGCAGGTACAAAAGCCTGAGAAATGTCATGCCGCGGTGCCAGAAGTGGCTCGGGCGCAAGCTTTGTAAGCCTGAATATGTTTGCGGAAATTGGTGAGATATGAGGGACCATCGCAGCAGCGAGCAAGCTAGTATCCGCCATGGACTGTACTGCAAGGGATAACGGTTTTTCCATCAAAGCAAAACTGCGTTGAGACTGCGCTAATAGGTTATTAGCTACGTCTATTGAATGATAGGGAAATGCGTTATAACGATGATTATTATCTGTTATGGTGTGCACCTCAAGTGGAAATTCGCCTGCAGATTTGGAAGCATCATCTGTGGTACGTATCGATGAAGGCTGATCGTTGCTACTCTGAGCCATAGAAACAGAAGGTACAGGTAGCTGGTCCGAAGGGGTTGGAACAAATTGAGACATAACTAAACTCCTATTAAAGAAGTGATGTGAAGGGTAGAAACGAAGAGTATCGTTGCAATGAACTGAAACCACTGAAGGGATGTGTGACGAGGTATTTTCAATAATCCCAAATGTGACAATTAGTTACCCAAAAGTTATTTGTCTTCTTAGCATTCGTTATAGGACAATGCAGACAAAGGGGAACCTAGCTTTAGTATATCAAAGGGTGATCACCAGATTGCATCATTTTAGATTATCGAAAACGAGGAGAAATTTGGTTTGGCCATCGCTGAATACTCACCATACTCATCATTATAACAACAAATTTGTGATTTGTCAATCTATCGCTCTTCCCTTCTTCCCTATTCCCTGTCGCTTACACTGGTCTTTTACAGGTAAGACACACTAAATTATGAGATATGGACAGGGTATATTTCTCCTGTCTCACATTTCAGCGAGCCCTATCTCCTAGCCATCTGGAAAGATAATCAAATACCTTCAGTTAAGGATACGTGGCCGAATAAACTGCTTGATGGTGCCTTGCAGAAAGAACACCTCATTTACCTCTAACCTTCCCCCATAATTTTTCATCGGCTCCATGACGATTTCCCTGTATTGCTACAAGATGGGTTCGATGACGAGACTGGTCAACAGAGGAGCATCTAGATAAACGTCTTCTATCCTCATGGCTCACTTCCCCCAAAGCCGCGATGACCATCTCTATCGCCATTTGCGGCTCAATCAACGCACTCAGCTGCTCATAATGCTCTCCATTGACAAGGTATGATGTCATACCCTATAGTATTGTTGAAATACTTGAAGCAAACCGCTAAGGCTAGGAAATGAAGCAGCAGGATTTTGAAGCATTTTTGAGCGATGCAACCAAACAGATAAATAAGGACATTATTTGGCAGCCAGATGAGGATCATCTTCCGACAGTAGAATTTTATGTTGAGATGGATTCCCTGACACGGTATCCTATAATAGTAAGGGGAAGTTATAATTTAGCTGCACAGACGCTCACATATGCTCTGATCCATCGCCGATTTGGCAAAATCTATGCCTTAGACATAGGGAAGGATCACCATAACCCTTCGTGCTTCAATGTCGGAAGAAAGCATAAGCATCGCTGGACTGAGAAGTTCCGCGATAAAGAGGCATATGAACCAGAGGATATTACTGCTTCAGTCAGTGATCCTGTAGCTGTTTGGCAACAGTTTTGTAAGGAAGTACTTCTTACACACAATGGAGTGATGTATCCACTACCTCCGTCACAACTGGAGTTACTCTGATGACTACACCGTGTGAATTGATGACCCAACAACTAGGCTTGCTCTTCACCTGCTCGCCAATCAATGAGTATATCAGAATTCAAACGCCATTTCTGTATCCAGATGGTGATATCATTGATCTCTTTTACAAGGACGAGGGTGAGACTGCGACACTAACAGATTTAGGCGAGACATTACGCTGGCTCAAAATGCAAACGGCAACCTTGCGCAGGACTCCCAAACAACGCCAGCTTATCGCTGATATCTGTCTCAACCATAACATCGAGCTTTACCGAGGAATGCTTATGGCACGAATGCGGCAAGCTAAAGATCTCGCCTCTGTTCTCATGAGGCTGTCTCAAGGCATCTTACGAGTCTCCGATCTGTGGTTTACGTTCCGCAACAGGGCAGGCGAATCGATTGTCGACGAAGTGGAAGATTTTTTGCAGGAACACCATATGGCAACTGAGCGCAGCCCACGTATCTCGGGCCGATCCTCAACGATTTGGCGACCAGAATTCCAAATTAGGGGTCCAGACCATAGTTCACTTGTACGTGTATTAAGTACGGGCAGTAGTGCAGCGACACACGACCTCATAGCTCGTACGGTAACGATGTGGCATGACTTGAGTCATTTGACCGTAGGCAGCGACGAGGCCTTTAGCTTCATCTCCCTATTCGATGACTCATTTGATGTGTGGAAGACAGAAGATTTCCGACTCGTCGAGGATCTATCCGAGATAGCTTACTGGTCTCGACCAGATGAGTTTCTTTGAGAAAATCGCATAGCGCTTCCTGAGCCTCACGAAAACCACAGAGAGACATCTAAATCGCCATATTCCACTATCACGACTCACACCCTCCCAGAGCAGCAATAACCATCTCTATCGCCGCTTGCTCTCCAATCAACGCACCCAGCTGCTCATAATGCTCCCCTAGTTGCTCGAACTGGTGGTTGATGATGTCATGAGAGGCAGTAGTACGAAAACCAGTCATGGCTAACCTCATGGCCTCGCACTCCAGTTCAATCTGCTGCTTCAATCGCGCTATCTCACTCATGGAATCCATCCTTTCTCTCGCGTTCGAGGAGCTAGTCACTCTCGGAAAGACACTCGTGCCGTGAAGAAATAGGCAGAGAATGACGATACTCCTAGCGTAGCACAGTTTTCAATAAAATGCAATCCTATTATTGCATGCCTAATGAGGGTTGCATAAATTTGGAGCTACTGATGAGGGTGCTGCGATGATAGAATGCGATCAAGATGAAAAAGCTGAGGTTAAAGGTCAAAGAAATAGCAGAAGCTAAGGGGATGAGCATGATGGCGCTGACCCGCAAGTCCTACGTGGCCCTCAATACCATCCGGTCCATTTATCATGATCCCTATCGTGCGGTCAATACGGATACGCTCCTCCGGCTTGCTGATGCTCTTGAGGTCTCGATTTTCGATCTGCTCGAAGGAACTACCAGGAGATACAGAAAATGGGGCAGAGGAATAATTACTATCTAAGTTCCTTCTTGTTACCCAGAGTTATGAGCGTATATCCAGCTTCCAAGGGGATGCAGCAGTGAGGCAAGTATCATACAAACCGTGTGATTCTGGAAATTTGTGACGAGATGCAGAAGGAGAGAGAGACTGCGAGCTGTATTAGACGCGACTGAACCTGCTGCCTGCTAATCATCCTTTGCATGCTTGAGTTGAGCTATCGTCACCAGAATATGCAAGAATGGACGAGGAGTTTTGCTCTCAATCCCTACGCATGAGCTAAAGACGACAGGAGATGTCGGCCTCCGCTAGCAGACATATCCCACGTTCCGAGAGCGGCCTGCGTTGGCCAATCTCGGCCTTGACCACGATGTATGTCTCCCGCGACGCGCTTGGTTATTTCCTACTGATAGCGTTTGGTATCGACGAGGTCCAGACACCCAAACATGCGCAATTCTCGCATGTAGCGTTTCACACTCGCCAGTTGCATGCCTTGCAACACAGCAATCTCTTCCAGCGAGACTAGCGGATGATCGAGGATGAACACGAGCAAGTCCAGCATACGACGCGTTAGTTTCAGACTGAGCAAGGCGAGGTCCTCTCGCTCGTCGCGAGCCGATCGCGGCTGCTCTGCTCGCTAGGCGAAATGGCCCTACTAGGTGCAAACTGGCCTGAATGCTGTTTCCCGATGGTCCTAATGAGACCCAGCACTCCTGCTTTGTGATGATTTCACATTAGTCGGTATTCAGGATGACTGCTCATCCTGTTTTCTTTAACTTTTTTTGACGAGATCTCAGATGAGAGATGATTGGTGTACTAGCGAAGCTGAGCGCATCATGCATGGATGAGATCTTCACCCATGCATGAACAGGTAGTACGTGCGAATTACCAGAGGGTGTCTTGGATATACACCTCACGCTCTGTTTGGGAATGGGAAGCGTCTTGCAGAGATGCTGACGGCGAGCTAGCAGCGAAACTCCACAGATCCGGCATATCGGGCAAGGTCTGGGGGCGTTTCCGCCGTCTCTTGGGCTTCCCATATTGTTCCCGCAGGGCGGCCCAAGGATCTCGCCCACTGGTCACCGCTGTTTGAATAATGGTCACCGTCTGGGTTGGTACTTGAGCTAGCTGGCCCACAGCGGTAAGTGGTTCTTGCTCGCTATGTACCGTGAAGCCTCCTTCTACCAAAGTTTCAGTTGGTGCTGCTTCGCACTGATCTGGCTCTGCTGGCAAAAATTCCCCTGCTGGGAGGGACTCGACGACGATGGGCTTGAAATCAACCACTTCTGAGGCCGTAGTCTGTCCCAGCAGTTGGTTTTTCTCCCGTTCGATTTGCCCGTTCTCTTTGAAGAGATCTTGCAATTCCTGAGCTTGCTGCCGCACATCACCACTTGAGGGTTTCCCATCCCGCATGTTGACCATGATCTCGCGTGCTAAATGGAAAATCATCTCCGTTTCGCTTTCCGCCTCCTCTTCCCCGAAGGAGACCAAGCCTTCGCCCGGCAGTTTGCCCTCGACCATGAGCGAGGCCTTCATTTTGAGGGCCATGAGCCGTAGCAGATCCATCTCCATCGTGGGATAGACGAAGAAGACGACCTTGACGGGCAGTGTTTGGCCAGGACGGAACGAGCGTCGCGATGACTGGCGCAAGTCGGCAATGGACGTGGGAAGACTGACGTAGAGAATAGTTGGAAAGGCCAACAAGTCGAGACCGACCTTCACGAGCTTGGGATTGCAGATGAGTACATCACATCCTGCTTCCACTTGCTTGCTTAACCAAGCCTCGCGGTCGATGGGCTCCACCGTTGTGCTGTAGAGCAATGCCACTTTGAGTGGCGATCCTGTCCGACCACGAACCTTGGCCTCCAGGAGTCGCTTCAGACGAGGCAGAATATCATAGTAGCCCGTGTTTTCAGAGTAGATGAGTACCCTACGGCCAGACACCACCTCACGCTGAACATAGCTCACAACTGCTTGCTCCTTAGCATAGAGGCGGTTTTCCGGCAACGCCGGGGCTTGCGCAAACATCTCGCCTGTCTTTTTGATGACGCAGGTCCAACCCCGATAGGGCATGTTGGGATAATGTAACATGCCATTCCACCAGGAGGCGAGGCCGGATGTGTCTCCAGCGGCAAGCATCCTTCCCAGCTCGCGGGTGGCTTCTGCCTTGAACTGTTCATAGGCTGCTTCCAGGTCTGGATCCATTTCGACCAGTCGCGTTTCCTCTTCATACGGCGGCAAGGCTGGTGCAACATCGACCAGTTCCAGGAAGGTCGAACACGGCAGCACATGGGCCAGTCCAGCAGGAGCAAAGCCTGCAATCTCACGAATCTGAGGCTTGCCAATGCGCCGATCACTTGTCGCTCCTGTTCCAATCTCTCCTTTGTAGATTTTCTTCGTCGTCTGCCGTTTGCCATACAGATCAATCCAGCGCTCAACTTCGTCATAGCCAAAGGTATGCCGCACGGTACTTCCTAGGATGTAAAACAAGCGGAAGAGACTCGCCGAGTAACCATTGGAGAGCGTTCCAGTTAACCCGAGCTTGCGACCACAGGCATTGACCAATTTCTGGCGAGCAAAATCCAGTGCTGAGCCATCTCGGCCTTCATGCACCTCGTCTGCAATCAGCAGGTGAAAAAAGCCCTTATAGCGCAGCTTTAGGTATTTGCCCAGCGGAAAGCGCCGACGGAACGTCGTACTCACACACTGGGGAAGAGCACCAGCTGCTGGTAGCGGCAGGGATTTCTTGGCTTGCTGGTCCAGACGGAGAATGGAATATGGTACCCAGTCTTTCATCCGCTTCTCAACGTACTGCCAGAGTGGCTCTCCACAATCTGCACAGCGTCGTTTGACGCGATGCTCTTTCGTACCCAGCAGTTCTTTTTCAGAGAAGTAAGATGATGGGAGGAAGAGCCCGCTTCTTCCTCCCATACAGAAAGCTTCCCTTGTGTCCGCTTTTCTTCAAATTCCTCAAGCATGAGACGCCATGCAGCATCTGTCCTTTTCAACTGCTCTACAGCCTGTTCATTCTTGAGCAAGCGGAAGCAGTGGGGACAACAGGGGATGGTGAAAAGTTGTCCATCAGCACTCCGGCGGGCCTTGACCTTCTGGGTCTGGGAGTCCCGCACGCGTGGCACTTTCAGGCGATAGACAGGCATCCAGTCTAGGCCTAGCTTGGCCGTACTGGTGGTTATAATGATCAGGTGGCAAGGTTTCAGAGGTAGAGTTTTCCTCTGCGTGACTGCTTGCTGGTAGGCTACCTGCCACTCCTCCAGTTCATGGCGAATACGGGCTACGACACGATCTAGGCACCCGATGGCCGAGAGGTACGTCCCGGTAAAATCCGGATCAAACTGACGGATTTGTAAGAGGTCATCAGAGACCTGACTGTCCCCTTCCTCGCTTTCTCCCTCCTCAAGCAGTCCTTTCTCACCAGATGCAGCAGGGCTTCCGATCCGCTTGATGATCATGGCTTTCACATTGGGCAGGGTCATTTCGGCTTCCCGCTTCCATTTGCGGGCCATAATCGGAGGACATAAGATCACCAGCGGAAAAATGTGTGAGTAACGTGTACCAGACAGAGCAGCTGAGACCCCGCCACAGGCATACAGATCGGCGAGAAACGCGCTGGCAAGAGCCAGATAGGTCTTACCTGTGGCCATTTCAGCAATCAGAGCTATGCGCTGCAAAAGCTGATCCTGATGGAGAGCAACCGATGGATTGATCAAAGCGTTCACAATAGCAGCAATGACCTCGCGCTGCTTGCCCAACGGCTGACGCTTGAGGAGTTGCAAGCTAGATCCCAGCCAGGGAAGTTGGTGCTCACCCTCATAGCGCGGTGGATTGGCCCGTGCTACCTGATCTGCCAGTGAAGCCCCGAAATTGTCCAGAAAAGCATGAAAGCGACATCGTTTCATACTGGACGCCAAACGGAATCGGAGAAGCAACCCCCGTTTCAATGCGCAGAAGCCCTCCCGTCTCCAGATCAATGCACCAGAGTGAGGACTCAAAGGTATCAGTGATGCGTTCAATAATTTCTTCCTCATTCTCTTCTTGCTTCAAAACGGGAATTTTGCGTGCATAGCCTTTGATGATGATCCGTCGACCATCACAGCCAGTGAGCACGGCTGAATTGGCAATCCCAGCCACTGACAGCAGTGCCAGATGGGCATTTTTGAGTGGTGCCAGAGGTTGTCCAATGCCAAGACCGACCGCCTTTGGATCAGGCAAGCGAGCGGCCAGATAGTCAGGATTGGCCCACACTCCCGTTTTGTATCGCCCATCCTTGTTTGATTGTTCAATGACGAGACTGGCCGTGTGATCAGGGTCATAAGAACCAGCGGCAAACAGACGGAGTTCTGATGAGCGTGCTGCCGGGATGGCGTACGTCGGCAAATCGGGGTAGTGCTCTGCTAGAGGCAAAGCCAACAGATCACGACCAGCACGTGACCACTGTTCGATCAAAGCGATTGTCTCGGTAGGAGGAAGAACAGCAGCAGGCCTGAGTTGGGCAAAAAGCACTACTTGCTTGAATCGCTCGTAAAGGGAATATTCCTCAGGTCTCTCTGAATCAGGACGGTACAGATCATCGGGAAAGCGCAAACAGGCAAGCTGATCATAGTGGGAGGCCAGAAACTTGGCCGCTGGTGAGAGCGAGCACTGAGGAACAATCCAGATCAAGATGCCTCCAGGACAGAGCTTGAGCGTTGCCCGATAGAGAAAGTTGACCTCCAGCCGGGTTTTCTTGCCACTGGCAGCTGTCATCTCGGAGTCGATATCGTAGGGAGGATTAAGAAAGACACATTGCCAGCCACCGTCAGGGCCCTCTCCATTGGAGAGGGTTGTCGAGAAAAAGCTCGCTTGCAAGACCGCATCCAGCAAAGAGCTGGCGGCTTTGGCGCGGGTGAGTTCAGGCTCAATACCATACGTGGAAAGTTTCACGGCGTGGTGGGTAGGCAGCTGATCTCGCAAGTGCTGAGTTAATCTAGCGAGAGCCTCCCCTGTTCCAGCACAAGGATCAAGCAAGCGGATGGCTCCGTAGCGTCTGGCTATCGTCAGGTAATTGGCAATGGCGTCAACAATACATGACGGAGTAGGATAATATAACAACTTGGCTTTACTTTCGATACGTGACATCGGATGTTCTCCTGACAAATGGAAAGCCCCTGGCCAGTTGGATGGGCTGACCAGGGGCAGATCTTGTTGATAAGGGAAAGGGCAATTAAGCAGGCAAAACCAGACGAGCCTGTTCATGCTGAAGCGAAGGCTCAAGCATGATAGAACGAGATGATACGTCTACTAGATGACTTGAGAGTTGTGAACTGATGCGGCCAGAGAGTAATGCCTGCTGCAGATCAGCACAGATGCTGGCCGGATTGGGATGACAAAAGTAAGCATCCGAGAAGAAGGGAACAGCGCTTGTCTCTTGATGTGCTTCTTTTTCCTCAAACGACAGCTCTTTCTGGCTGGGAGCCGCGCACCAGACCTTCAAGCGTTCAGTCTCTTGGCTCGCTTGTCCACGTTCCCAGAGGAAGGCGGCCCAGGAGGGATCGAGTGGCCAAGGAAGACGCGGATCCAGAAAGGAGAGATGCAGCTGGTAGCGTTCCTGATCCTGATACCAACTGGGAACCAGGAGCAGGAACAAGGGATGCCGATCTCGCTGATGGATTTCATCCAGACTGGCATGAACAGTACTTTTTGCTGTTGACAAAGAGGCGCGTTCTTTGCCACGCTTTTTGCTAGATCCGGCATTTTTGCTCAGTTGCGTTCTTCTTTGCTTGATTGCCATGCCACGCACTGGATCACACACTGTGAGCATATTACTCTCGATGACCGCATGCAGATCTCGATTGGGAAGAACTTCTGCCTGCTCAAAGTTCCAGTGGATGGGATAGCCGCAGTCAGCGAGGCGAGACTGGCGATGAGCTAACATGACCTCACCCACCCCTTGGAGGGTAGCACCTCGACTATGGAGACTCACCAGACGTGCGAAGAGGCCTTGCAAGGTTGTTCCTTGTCCTCTCTGGGCAATGCATGAGAGGTAGTAGAGTGGATAGGCCCAGCGGTTATTCATCAATTCAGGCTGATGGCCAACCACATAGGCATTCACGTACACTTCAATCTGGGGTTCATTACTCTTACCATGGACGGCGATTTTGGGCAAGCTCGTCTGCTCAACGAGCGAGTGGAAAGATGACATGAAGCTTTCTCCTTTGGGAAACTAAGATGAGATACCTTGAGGATCTGATGACAATTCTGCTGAAACAAGGGTGCTTGTCTGCTTGGCTTGCTGGGCCTTGAGGCGTCGTGTCAGATCAGTACGTTGTTCCTGTGTGAGTTGTGCAAGTTGCTCAACCCGATAGTGCACGCAGATGCGTGTGATCCTACCAGGATCTCGCTGGACTTGCCTCGCAACCCAGTCTAGGAACAGGTTATCGGGATAATGGATCGTGACCTGTGACGAGGCTGCATCGACCTGATCAGCAGAGGATCCTTCCTGGGCAGATGCTCTCGGCTTGGCCTCTGCGACATGAGTGGACGCAGGTTGTAGGGATGGTGCCTGTTGGTATTCCGATGCCAGCCCGCTCGGCGACGAGATGGCTGGTGTCGCTTTGGCAGATGACTCAGTGCTCGTGACACCACTTGCAGTGACAGATGGCTCAGTGCTCGTGGTACCGATTGTGGTGACAGACGGTGTTAACGTGTAGGTACGAGGCAGCAGTCCAGCCTCCTGATAGAGCTTCTCGACCCAGGCGATACGTTCATCTTCTGTGATAGCAATCCTTTTGCCATGGGGATCATAAGGCAACCACAGTTTATGTAAATCGTATAAGTAGCGTCCTAGCAGGAATTTTGAGCAAGCACGGCGAAAAGCTTGTGAGTAGGCTTCGGTCGCGCTATTTTCGTCTTCACGTTGCCCTCCACGACGCGCCGGGACACAGAGGTATGCTTCGCCGTAATCGGTATGCGTGACGTCGCAGACGATCACCGTGGCAGGCACAATCAGTTTATAGCCTTGGGAATAAGGAGATGTATATGGTGTACTCCACTCTCCGAAGGCAATCGTATTGAGCCGATCCTCGTAAATGCGCTTGTTCGCGTAAGGGAGGGCCAAACAGGTCCACTGTCGCTGCTGGTTCTGTTGGATGGCTTTGGGAAGGAACTGAATATGCTCAACGGCGAATGGTTGGCTGAGAGCCTCTTTAAGCGAGGCAAGAGTAGTCATAGGATGCTCCTCTTAACAAACATAGCAGGGCAACCCACATGCTCGGCATGAGGATGGCCCTGGAGATGATGGAAATCAGTGAATGGAAGAGTGGTACAAAGTGCTGCTCTGCACTTGTAGGGAAAGATGTCTTCCCTTACCACTTCAGACGGTCTCTCAGGCTGGTAAATCCAGATGTGCTGATGATGATGTGATCGACCACCTCGATATCCATGATTTTGGCGGCCTCAACCAGTTGCAACGTCACCTCCACATCTTCCGGTGAGGCTGTCGGATTCCCACTGGGGTGATTGTGAGCGACAAGGATAGCCGGAGCATTGCGTACAATGGCCTGACGCAGGATCTCAGCCATTCTGACCGGAGCCGCAGCGACTGTTCCCTGGTAGAGCAACACATTGGAGACGAGCTGGTACTTGGTCGTGAGTACCAGGACACGGAACTCTTCGCGGTCCAGGTGAGCCATGAATGGTCGGAGGATGCGCACGGCATCATCGACGCATGTGATCGCCGGGTAATTGCTAGCGTCCAAGCGAGTCATGTGCTCAGCCAAGGCATAGGTCATTTTCAGACGGCGGGCCTGCTGAATGCTCAGCCGAAACTCAGTGCAGAGAGCAAGAGGCTCCATCGTGCGTAGCTCACGTAAGCTATAGCGTTGTAGGATACGTCGAGCCAGTGTGCAGGCTCGCTCACTCGGACAGCCTCCTCCCAGCACCAGTGCCAGGAGTTCAACTTCAGAAAGCATGGCTACGAAACCTTCCTCGTAGTGGACCAATTGCTCCCGCAGTTTAGTGACATGCTCGCTCATGCCTCAGCCTCCTTGAGCATCCAATGCCCATTTTGATATATGAGTCGATTAGACACGCTTTTCGCTGTCCAAACCCATTCATCAGGCAGACGATAGCGAGCATACGTTACCACTTCGCTGACACGGGGATCCTCTCGCAATTCCTGCTGGAGAAGGTACATCACCTCAAGCTTGAGGATCTTTGCTCGCGCCAAGATGGTCTTGCCATGGGAGTAATAGGGATAGGTCAGACTCATGGTCTGTGCGATCCCAAGCACTTCTGCGGCATAAAAGGTGGCATAGTAGACGGGACTAGTAGAAGAAGGTCTAGCGGTAAGATGCACAGCCCATTGTCGTATATATTGTGAGCCATGAGGAAGCGTGCGTTCGAGTGGCATGAGCAACACGGGTTGACGTACAATGGCTTTGAGCAAGATGTCAAGTGTTCCGCACTCAATAGCTAGGCCTGTATATTTGATAGTGAGCGGTTTTTGTGTTATCTTATCGTCCATGGGAAGGTTTTCCTTTCCAAACTATAAGGCCTCGTTCCATCCTGTTGCAAAATGAGGAACGAGGTCTTCTCTATTGTGTAAAAGTTTGATCAACACGACATCATCGGTGATCAACCAAGTGCTAGCAAAAACTGTGCTATTTAGCAGCACAAACTCATCCAGAGGAGCGCGTGCAGCCAGACATGACAGAGCAATCATCAGCGTGAGTTACCTGATGAGGTCTGCTGTGCTATTAGTGCCTGATGAGCATAGAGCGCATCGAGTCCATCAGCGCCATATCTCCTCCAGCGTTCATTCCAGTCTTTTCCGCCAACGAGTGACGGAAAGCAGCGTTCACAGGGAAGATGTTGGGTCTCCAGTTGTTCATGCAGACGTGCCGCCGCTTCTTCTCCACCTGGGTCGCTATCCAATGCGAGCAGAACCGCTGAGAGGTACTGCGTTGGCAGAGGCATCCCAAGTCCCGTGCCGACCAAGGCTGCCACTTCTGTGGCATCAAACCCTGCTGCCAGTAAGGAGAGGCGATCGAAGGGACCTTCGACAATGATCAGTGGGTGTATCCTGACAGATGTCAGCGGAACGCTCCAAAACCAACCTGCGGGAAATGTTTTGAGCCAGCGTTTCAAGCCTCTTTGAGTGAGAAGATGCTTGTGGGCCTGCTCATCTGCACAGCTTTGCCATGCTGAGAGCAGACGTCCTGCAAAACCAGTGGCCGTCTGTCGCTGTTGCTGATCAAAGGTCAACAGCGGGAAGAGAAGACGATCTTCCCAACGCTCAAGCAGCTTTTCCCCATAGGTGACAGCCGCTTTGGTCTCCAAGTAACCAACACCAGCAGCGATGGCGATCTCTACTGGGATGGCACGAGCTTCGAGATAGGCTTGTGCTTCCCAGGCCTCCGATCGTGCGAGTCGCATGGCTCCTTGCTCATACAAGTGTTGCAATAGCCCAAGCTCTTTCTCCTGCCATGCTTTTGACACACCTGATGCAGACGGAGATTGACTGTCAGATGACAGGCTTGGTCTCGTGCGATGAGAGAGAGCGCCAGAGCAGGGACGCGCAAAGGCATGCCCTTTGTCGGCACGCTGTAACAATGTCGCTGTCGCGGTAGGATTGAACTCTTTCACCAATACCGTAGTCTGACAGCAGAAGCATATTCCAAAGCCATTAGTGGGATTAATGGAGAGAGAACGCTGGTGGTCACTGCCGTGGATCGGGCAATAGGCCCTGATCCAATCTCCTTGCCTCACAGTGTCGGGAAGATCCGTTTGAGAGAGCAGGACAATCCTGTAGCCATGACGGGTCATGACCTGCGTTGGCAAGGGTGGTGGATTGGTCTGTAACAGGTTAATGGTCATCGTGCATCCATTTCCTTTCGTACCAATAAAAAGCCCCTCGACCAGGAGAAGCTGAGCAAGGGGGAATAATGTGACGAACAAAGGAAAAGCGCTGTGGGCAGGCCATAGCGCTTTTTGAGAGCTTTATTCCATTGTCGTAGAGTAAGTAATTTTGCCAGAGGGTGCTGCAGGAACGCCTCCCTGATCGAGGAAGACATCTCGATAATTGTCCTTGGTTAGTATCCCCTTGTAGAGTGTTTGCAAGCCCGCCAGCTCGATCTCCTGCGAGCGGATCTGTTAGTGAAGCACTGACAGATAGCTCTGGGGTAGTGGGTCATTCGAGAAGGATGGCCCGGTCGAGATGAGAGCGATGGAGAAACGATCCAAACAGGGAAAGAGCGAAAAAACCGCCGTACGCTACGGTGAGAGTACCGTAACGCGCAGTCTTTGCCTCTAGGGAACAAAGGTGGTAGGTGGTTGTCCCTGAACTGGCTGCTGAGCAGAAAGCAGAGCAGGATACCACTGACTCAAGGTCAGAAGCCAATCCCGTTGTTCCTGTGTTTTAGCAAATTGCAGGTGCCTCTGATACTCACTGGCGAGCCAGATCTGGTCTGCATCGAGGGTAGCCCGCTTCTGGCGTATCATTCGTTCCTGGTAGGCCATCCGCGACAGGTCCGTTTCCTCCTCCTTAAGCATCTGTTGGCGCAGACGCTCTCTAGTTTGCACCAGAAAGAGTTCTTCCTGATGAGGAGTAGACCGTGGTCTGCCTTTGCCACTGAGGACATAGAAGGCATTGTGCAACCGTGCAGATGATTGACGTTGCTGTGACTCTTTGTGTATGCGAGCCATTTCCTGCGCGTAGCGTTGGTTTCTGGCTTTGACCTGGGCCGGGAACCACTGCGCTCGCAAACGAGGAAGTGATTGCTCTTCAGCTTGGACTTCGGCTTGCCGACGAGCGAGTTCGCTAGCTTGTCGTTGGAGCCACTGCTCCTGTTGGGAAGGCCGATAGTGCTGTCGTTGATATGAGTAACGTTGGGTCATCATGGGATTTCCTCCGCAGTATCGCATATGCGCTCTGCCAAAAAAGCTAAGGAGGGCCTCCCTTATATCTGGATGCACCTCCTTCTATCGCGCATGCGATGATTTTTGTGATTTTTGCTTGAAACAAATGGACGACACTAAGGCAACAATAGATGCCACATTGAGATTTTACGCAACAAAAAACGCTCGTTTGTCTTTCTCCGCGCAGAGCACCGACAAGAAAGTCTGGTGAGCATACCAGCATGAGATGCGGGGCAAAGTATGCCACCGCCAGAATCTCTACAGGTTGTCGACCTGTCGCACCACTCCTGATATGGAGCATAGCCCATATCTAGCTTTCTCTGGCTACGACCGCCAGCCGGTTTGACCATGAGCCCGGAAACACTCTACACTTATCTTATAACTGACAATGTGGTTAAATACAAGGTCAAAAGTGCTGCGCCAACGCTCTGCCTGCATGAAGTGGCCTTTTTTCGCACAGCAGCAGCATGATACCACGACGAATTTTCCGCTCATCAGGCCACGTGCCAAGGTTTGCAAGCGGATGCGGGAATCGCATCCGCAGGAGCATGTTTGCCGCCAGGGCCACACTGCTGTACTATTAAACTCGGTCAGGTGGATGCCTTTCATACTTGTTTTACAGCTCCGTAGAAATGATGTGATGGGTTATCTCACCCGTTTTTCACGCGAGGAAATACTGTCTCATTTGGTAGTACAAAGCTGCCAGCGCTTTGGCCTACGTAGGCACGCTGCAGCGAACAATGCGATCATAAGGCAATACATGTAATATATTCTGGCAAGGAATTTTGTTGAAGAGGCAACTATGCGATCAAAGATCAGGTCGGCGAGCGCACTACCTCCTGCTGCCAATTGCAGGCTTAAGAGTATATACGAGATGCTGTTGCCCACGCTTGTAAGTGGGTGGTCTTAAGCGGGGTGCTCAAGGAAGTTTCTCACGCAGAATATATCCCTCGCCAATTTCACATCTGATCGTCAGATAAGGAGGAAGTTTGCGCCGCACCTTTTGGATCCGTTTGCCAAGGGCCTCGCGATCGCGTTGGTAGTTGAATGATGGCATGAGGTCACGAAAGGGAACGCACTCCATTGGTTCTTGCAGTAGCCGTAGCAATGTCTGATATTCCACCTGTGATCCGCAGAGGATGAGTGTGTTATCGATGATGATGGCATAGGCTTCATCGTTGTGCTTGATCTCATGCCCATCCCATGAGGGGCCGTCTACCAGCGGTAGCCATGTGTGGAGGGATCCTCCATGCTCCAGTTGTCGGTTAAGCATGGCTGTGGTCTGATGTTCCATTGATTGGATAGTCATAAGCTTCACTCTCCTGAGTATGGAATGGATTTCTCTGGATACATTAGCAGACCAAGAATGTGCTTGTAAACAACAACTGTTACACGATGAGCTATGTTAGTTGTTGGCACAGTGGCCCAAAAACGGGTGGTCTTCCGCGAAAGTGTTGATGCGATCGCCAATGCTTGCCAGAAGCTGGTTCATCAATTAGCGCTTTGAGCCTATCAACACTCTATGGGCAGACTACTCGCAGGTTACATTCGACTATGCAAGAGCAGATCTAACCAATGACAACGTCTGCCACAAACAACCCCGCTAGTACCTTAGTACATTAAGAAATTATTAAAGAGAGATAGATCTTGTGTACAGGAATAAGCTAATAAGCCTATCAGGCACGAAATGTGGTTCAGTAATCTTAACCATGAGTCTGTGAATTCCCCAACTAAGGGGAAGAATTTCGTCTGACAAGAGCATATGCAGCTACCATATACTTGATACACACATATTTTTGAACCATAAACATCTCTAGCAGGTTAAGATTTAGACATAAGTGAGAGCCAAATTAGCATCCGCAAGTCCTAGAGCCATAACTTTCTGATATTGACATTTCTAACCTCTGCAGGTATCCTTTCTTACAGGATAGGGAATTTGGGTTATAACAATTTCTTGCTACACAACCTGTACAATTTTTACATATATTTGGTGTGTAGTTTGAGGAATGTTTCTGGACTAGATGATCCCTATTGCAGAGTTTGTGTCCGACTTCTAATTCATAGAAAACGGTTTTGTCAGTAACGCATCAATGTAGATTTGTTAAGGCATGCCAAAGAAGTGAAACAGCAAGTGGCATGTATTTTTTTGTCATGAAACTGCTGCTTGCCAAGTGCTGTCACTACCAATGCATTCAGCGTTAACCGAAGAAGATCTCCAGCTGTAGCAAGGGAGGTTTGAAGATTATGCAACAAAAGGTTGGAGTCGTGGGTGCTGGTTCTATGGGTATAAATCACCTTCGCGTACTCAGGAGTTTTAATGAGGAGCAAGTGCAACTCGTTGGCGTGGCAAAATCCTCTGAACTAGCTTTGGATCAGGCGATAAAGCGTTTTCATGTGTCAGGCTATTCTGACTATCGGCAAATGGTAGAGCAGACACATCCTGATCTTGTTGCGGTTGTCGTCCCAACCCATATGCATTTTACGGTGGCTGAGTATCTGCTAAACCAGGGAATTAATGTCCTTATTGAGAAACCAATGGCGAGCACTATTGAGGAAGCGAATATACTCCTTGATATCGCACATAAGCGAAACGTGAAATTAGCTGTTGGGCATGTGGAGCAATTCAACCCAGCTGTTATCGAGCTAAAGCGCCGCTTAGCGAGGAATGAGTTAGGTCAACTCTTCCATCTTCATGCGAGACGGCTTGGACCATTCCCTCCGCGTATTCGTGATGTGGGGGTCACGCTCGATCTTGCGACGCACGATATTGATGCGATGCGGTATTTAGCAGATGCAGATGTTAAGCATGTCTACGCAGAAACACAACAGTATGTGCATACTAGCCATGAAGATTTATTGCTTGGGCTCCTTCGCTTTACCAATGGGGCAATAGGGGTTCTCGATGTTAATTGGGTAACCCCGACAAAAATACGTGAACTGAGTATCACTGGTGAAAAGGGGATGTTTCTTGTCAATTATCTGACGCAAGATTTGCACTTTTATGAGAATGACTATACAACAACAACATGGAATGAATTGGGTCGCTTGACAGGAGTAAGCGAAGGGACTATGACACGTCTAAAAGTGCAAAAGTCGGAACCTTTGCGTCTCGAATATGAAGATGTGTTAGAAGCAATATGCAAAGATACGTTGCCAACTGTGACTGGCGAGGATGGTTTGGCTGTTCTTCACATTGCTCATCGCCTAAGAGCATCTGCATATGGGCATACGGCTGAGAAGCAAAGTGTACAAGTGGAACAGCAGATGGTGAGTACTGGAGAACCAAGGGACAGGTTTCTGTGAGCAAGAGGTGGGAAGACTATGCGTATTGCATCAATTGTAGGGGCTCGTCCGCAATTTATCAAAGTCGCTGCTGTCAGTAAAACACTTCGGCAACAGCATGAGGAACAGGTCATCAATACTGGCCAACATTATGATTACAATATGTCCGCCCAGTTTTTCAAAGAACTAGCTATTCCTGCTCCTGACCATCACTTGGATTGTGGTTCTGGCACTCATGGTGCACAAACTGCCCGTATGCTTGAAGGTATCGAACAGGTTCTTATCAAAGAGCGTTTCGATTGGGTGATTGTGTATGGGGATACGAACTCGACGTTAGCAGGCGCATTAGCTGCGGCAAAATTGCACATTCCAGTTGCACACGTAGAAGCAGGCCTCCGAAGCTTCAACCGAATGATGCCAGAGGAGATCAACCGCGTTGTTACCGATCACATTTCTGATCGGCTCTTTTGCCCAACTGAAACTGCTCGTAAAATTTTGAACCAAGAAGGGGTCACACGAGGTGTAGAAGTGGTGGGTGATGTGATGTATGATCTGCTTCTCGAGATACAGCCCAAATTGCAAACATATGCAGCTCCCTTATTGCAAAGATTGCACGTTGCTGCGCAATCTTACATATTAGCAACAGTACATCGTCCTGCTAACACTGATAATCCTGAAGCAATGTGTGCGATTGCATATGCTCTAAATAAACTGGAAATGCCAGTGATCTTTCCGGTTCATCCACGTACTCGTGCCTGCATAGATCGCTACGGTATTGTGTGGAAAGATCACGTCCACTTGATTGAGCCAGTAGGATATTTTGATATGCTGACATTGCAATCTAATGCCCATCGCATTCTTACTGACTCTGGAGGGATACAAAAAGAGGCCTTTTTCCTTGGCGTGCCGTGTGTGACGCTCCGTGAAGACACGGAGTGGATGGAAACGGTTAAGGCTGGTTGGAATGTCCTGGTTGGTGCACGCTCAAAGGATATTCTCAATGCGGTCAATAGACCAATGCCAAAGCGTTCACAACATAATTTGTTTGGAGAGGGTGATGCAGCACTACGCATTGCTCATAGTTTGACAAGTCTCGTAGTTTGACAAGTTTAGAATGTGATTGAGTAAGGAAGTTCTTGTGGCGCATATATTATTTATTACACCCTATTATCCACCAGAAAAAGCTGCTCCGGCAGTACGCATAAGTGAGACAGCTATACGCCTTGTACAGCGGGGATATCAGGTGACTGTACTAACCACAGTTCCGAATTACCCAACAGGGATTGTGCCAGCAGAATATCGGGGACGGATCATTCAGCAAGAAAATCACGATGGCGTCAATGTTGTGCGTGTATGGAGCTATGTCAGCCCTAATAAAGGTTTCTTGCGTCGCATCATCTCACAGCTTTCTTTCGGATGTCTCTCTCCTATGTTGGGTTGGAAGGCTATAGGACGTCCAAATCTCAGTAATTGTCGAGTCACCTCCGCTTTTTGATGTGATTGCAAGCCGTGTATTATCTTGGCTGAAACGGTGTCCTTTCATTTTCATTGTTTCTGATCTTTGGCCTGAGTCTGCGGTGCAGTTGGGGGTCTTGCATAATCGCCTACTGATTCGCCTTGCGGAGTGGCTAGAGTGGTCAACCTATCAGAAGGCAGGATTAATATGGAGTGTCACAGACGGCATTCGTAAGACACTCATCAAACGTGGTCTTGAACCAGAACGTGTTTTCCTTTTGACTAATGGTGTAGATACCAGCAAGTTTAAACCAATGTCATGTGCAGAGGCTCGTGCTGAACTTGGTTGGGAAAACCGATTTACCGTGCTCTATTCCGGTACGCACGGATTGGCACATGGGTTAACTACTATTTTAGATGCAGCTGAACAGCTTCAAAGCAATATAGATATAAAGTTTATTTTCGTTGGTGATGGAGCTGCAAAAGCTGACTTGGTTGTCCAGGCAGAGCAGCGCAAACTCACGAATGTGACATTTTTGGAAGCCCAGCCACATGATCGCATGCCGTTGGTTCTAGCTGGCGCGGATGTATGTCTCGTGCCATTACGCAAGTTACCTTTATTTGAAAGTGCGCTTCCTTCAAAGATGTACGAAATTATGGCTTGCGCACGCCCTATTATTTTAGGTGTGGAAGGAGAAGCAAGAAAAATTGCAGAGAAAGAGGCTCAATCTGCTATTGCGATAGAGCCAGAAAATGCTGATGCGCTAGTTACAGCAATTCTTCACCTCCATGAACATCCTGAAATTGCTGTCCGCTTAGGACAACAAGGGCGTATGTTCGTCGAATTACGTTTTGATCGTGATCTTTTAGTAACGGCACTCGATGAGCATGTGGCAACATTGCTTGGGAAGGGTCAACTATCCTCGGTGTCAATGGCACAAACTACTGTCTAAGGTAACTATGGCCAGATAGCCAAGGATATTGGAATGAGGGGAATGAATGATAAGGAAGGAGCAAATCGACTGTGCAATCTAAGATCGAACAACCAATCTCTGATATGCGTCAAGCGGCTTTCCAAGTGTCTGTAGTTCAACCATCTCTGACAAAAACATCAAAAATGGTAGAACTTTTAGACCATGTTAATAACCAACAGGTATCTTCTTGTTCTGTCATCCCAAACCATACAGATGAATTAATAGATTTCGGAGAAAAGAGCGTCTCACGTCTCTATATCTGCTGGGCTAAGACTATAGATATCATCTTCGGGTTGGGAGGAACGATAGTCCTATTGTTACTGCTCCCTATTTTTGCTCTATTGATTTATCTAGATTCGCCAGGATCTATCTTTTACAGCCAGGAACGTCTAGGATACCAGAAGCGCCCGTTTCGCATCTACAAGTTTCGCTCAATGCATCCTGATTCTGGGCGCATAGGACATCTGACGTGGGCAAAAGCCCGTGATTCACGTATAACAAGGGTTGGACGCCTTTTACGAGCAACACATCTAGATGAATTGCCACAAGTATGGAATATTTTGTGTGGTGACATGAGCTTGGTTGGGCCACGACCTGAAATGCAAGCTTTTAGCGAGAAATTTGAGAAGATTATTCCTTTCTATAGTTCTCGTTTTACTGTCAAGCCCGGTCTCACTGGTTGGACACAGGTGAAGCACCACTATGGCGATACCGTTGATGACGAACGTATTAAGCTTTGCTATGATTTGGAATATATTAAGAGTAGATCATGCTTTATGGATATAAAAATCATCGTGAGAACGGTAGGCGAGGTGATATTTGGTCATGGAAGATAAGAATGTTTCTGTAGCAGATGCATGCGAACATGAGAGAGCTTCACGGACAACTTTTCTCCCGTTTGCTGTACCCCATATTACACAGGCAGAGATTGATGAAGTTGTAGATACCTTACGCTCTGGTTGGTTAACAACTGGTCCGAAAACTAAGCGGTTCGAACGTGAATTTGCTGAGTATATCGGAGTACCGTATGCCATGGCAGTCAATTCTGCTACAGCAGCTATGCATCTTGCTCTTGATGCAATTGGCTTACAGCCTGATGACGAAGTGATTGTTCCTGTCTATACTTTTACGGCAACTGCTGAGGTAGTTATCTATTGCCGGGCACGTCCTGTCTTTGTCGATGTTGATCCTGTTACCTGTAACATCGATCCCGCACAACTGGAAAAGCATATCACGCCAAAGACACGAGCTATTATGGTGGTGCATATAGCTGGCTTGCCTGCGGAAATGGATGCGATCCTTTCCATTGCACGAGCATATAATCTGGTTGTAATCGAAGATGCAGCACATGCTTTTCCTGCCAAGTATCGAGGGTGCATGGTTGGTACCATCGGCGATCTCACCGCTTTCAGTTTCTATGTGACAAAGACGCTCTGTACTGGAGAAGGAGGAATGTTGACAACAGCCAATCCTGCGTATGCAGAACGTGCCGCACTGATGACGCTACATGGCATTAGTCGAGATGCTTGGAAGCGATACAGTGCTGAAGGCTCTTGGTATTATGAGGTGGTTCAGGCAGGATATAAATATAACCTGACCGATCTTGCCTCTGCTATTGGTCTGCATCAATTAGCACGCTGTGAGTGGCTCCTGAAACGCCGTCAAGAGATTGCTCATCGCTATACAGAAGCATTTTCGTGTTTTCCTGAAGTGGAGACACCTTATACCCCTACGTATGTGGAGCATGCTTGGCATTTATATCTTTTGCGGTTGCATTTAGACCGACTGACTATCACACGAGATGCATTCATTCAAGAGTTGACCAAAGCTAAGATTGGGTCAAGTGTCCACTTCATACCGTTGCACTTGCACCCGTTTTACCGTGATACATACCATTTAAATGCAAAATCCTTTCCTGTTGCGTTGCACGCATATCAACGAACAATATCATTGCCGATTTATCCAGGAATGACTGACGAAGATGTTGAGGATGTTATTGCTGCGGTTGACCAGATTGTCAAGAAGCATCGAAAGTAAAGGGTAGTTAGTGAGGATTTCTTTGCTTATGAAATGGGTGGGCAATTATGGAACATTTTGCTAGTGCTGTCACAACAGTTCGCGTGACTGCAAGAACATTGGTGAACGGAATTATTACTCGGTATTTGCACAGATGTGGAATTTCAGCCATTCTGGGTGTACTTGCTATCGCAATGGGGTTCAACATTGCTATTGTTGTGCATACTCTTATTATGCCTTTAGATGTCATACTTTGTGGCTCGTTATTATCTATAATATTATTGAGGCGTAATAATAGCACTCTACCCGTGACAAATACTTCTGGCTCTCGCGCAATAAATGTTGATGACCTTTTGGAACGCAAGATTGTACCAATGGAAACAACAGAGGCGAAAGCTTTCTTGCGAGGAAAGGTAATCTTAGTTACTGGGGGAGCTGGTTCCATTGGCTCGGAACTCTGCCGCCAGTTGCTGAACTATGAACCAGCTCTCTTGATCGCTTTGGATAATAACGAGACAGGGCTGTTTGATCTGGTTGAAGGGTTACGTGCCCGCTCTCACCCATGTGTCGCGTCTTTGCGTCCGTTTATCGGCGATATCACTGATGAACAGCGGATGAGACGCCTTTTCGCAGAACAACGACCGGACGTTGTGTTTCATGCAGCGGCCTATAAGCATGTGCCATTGCTGGAACAGTATCCGGATTTGGCTATACGTACTAATGCGCATGCAACTTACTCTTTGTGCTCTCTATCCCAGCAGTATGGAACGACTTGTTTCGTATTTATTTCGACTGATAAAGCGGCAGATCCTATTAGCGTTATGGGAGCCTCAAAGCGATTTGCAGAACTGATCGTGCAATCGCAGGCAAAGTCATCACAAGGGACACGATTTTGTGCAGTGCGCTTTGGCAATGTAATAGGTAGCCGTGGCAGTGTTGTCCCCGTCTTTACTCAGCAAATTGAACAGGGAGGGCCGCTGACGGTGACTGATCCGCAAGCTACCCGCTATTTTATGACTATCCCAGAGGCATGTGGGCTGCTAATCCTTACCTCTGCCATTGCAGAACAGGGAGAGCTTTATCTGTTGAACATGGGTAATCCTGTACGGATTATGGATCTAGCGACAAAAATGATTCGCCAGTATGGCTTATGTGAGGAACGGGATATCCCTATCATATACACTGGCCTACGCCCAGGTGAACGTCTTCACGAGACTTTGGTAGCTGCGGATGAGGAACTTATGCCAACCAGCAGCGGCGAAATTCTCCGCATTATCCAAAAAGAGATGCCGCCATCGCCTGAAACAGTTGCTCAATGGATAGGTGCTGTAGAAAAGAGTATTCAACAATTTGATTGCACTCAACTGCGCGAGCATCTTTTTAAGATCGTTAGGAAGCAAACACTAGCTGGTACGGCTTTATAGTATGGGCAGATGATTCTATAAATGGGGCAACTTCGATAAGAAGCAACAGAATAATTAAGGAGAAAGAGATAATGACGCTTGAACAATACTGGGCTATTTTGCTAAAACAATGGAAGCTCGTTCTCATCTGCTTCCTATTCGTAGGGTTGGGTACCTTTATCGGGAGCAAGCTGATTACGCCAGTCTATCAATCATCAGCACTCGTCCAGGTTGCTCTGCGTTCTAATGCTACTAGTACGCAAGCTGATCTCAACAGTTTGATGGCAAGTGACCAGCTAGTCCAAACAGAAGCAACACTAGCAACAAGCAACCCAGTACTGCGCGAGGTTGCATCCCATTATCCGGGGCTCTCCGTAGGACAGTTGACTGGAGAAGTCTCCTCTACTACCAAAACCAATACGCAATTGTTTGAAATAGATGTTGTTGATTCTAATCCGACTAGGGCTGCAAGTCTTGCAAACGGGGTAGCAACGACGTTCATCAATCAGCAGCGGCAAGCGATACAGCAGCAGAATAATCAATCACAGCATCAGATACAGCAAGATCTTGACCAGACACAAAAGAAGATTAACGATGCTACAACGCAAATCGCTGATTTGCAAGCAAAGGGAGGAAAATTGGGACAGTTAGCTCTTTTACAGGCCCAATTGACTGGATTACAGCAGCACTACAGCCAGTGGCAAACAGCCTTGGCACAACTTGAGCTGACACAAGCACAGAGCGGAGATTTCCTACAGTTAGCCCAACCTGCTCAGCCTACAACCAGTCCTGTGCGCCCGAAGGTCTCGCTCTATACAGCTGGAGGATTGCTAGCAGGACTATTGCTGGGGTTGGTGCTAGCCATAGTGTATGAGCAATTAGATACACGCGTGCACACGCCAGAAGCACTGACTCAATTGCTCGAATGGCCTGTTCTAACTACAATTTGGCAGGCTAAATCTACGAACCGAGAAGACGTGATCAATCCAACGGGCCATGATGCCAATGTTGAGCCTTATCGCATCTTGCGTACAAGTATTGGCTTTTCAAGTATCGATGAACCCTTGCGTTCGCTCGCTGTTACCAGTGCTGTTTCGAGGGATGGCAAGAGTGTCATTGCAGCCAATTTGGCGATTTTTATGGCCAAGGCAGGGAAAAACACCTTGTTGATCGATGCAGATTTGCGTCGTCCAACCCAGCATAACCTCTTTAGTCTAACACCCGACAAATTGGGACTAAGTAATGCTTTACTGGCTCTTAGTATGCCAGCTCAGACTTCTTCTCATCAGTTCTTAAGTGGAAAACTATCTGGTGTGTCAAATACAGCAAATCCATCGCTTGAACCTTTCATACATGCTGTCGGTATGCCAAATCTGTGGGTGATGCCATCCGGTCATTTACCACCGAATCCGCCAGAAATGTTTGCGTCGAAGGTGATGGAGCAGTTTCTCAGCGTTCTTGTCAATTTTGGCTTTGAGATTGTGATCTTCGATACTCCTCCTCTGTTAGGCTTGTCAGATACCAGTATTTTGGCTTCGAAAGTTGATGGAGCACTCATTGTGGTTGATACTACCCGTGCAACGAAGACTAAGCTTAAGCAGATGAAAGCAGTGCTAGCACAAACAGGTGTTCGTGTCCTCGGTTGTGTGGCAAATAAGCAACCCCGTAGCCGCAATGATACAGTCTCTTACTACTACTATGGTACTGAGGATCAGAGTGGTGAGGAGAAGCATGGAAGAAATGAACGCACTACGTCTGGTCCGATCAGCCCTATACCAGCTACACCTCCGTTTGAGCAGAGAAACCAGGGTCGTTAGAGGAAGACAGATCATGATAGATCCTATAAGTATGCAGGATGGACAACAGATAAAAATAGAGGTAGATTGGCAACATAAAGGACAAAGATGGCTTAAGAAGTATTGTGCGCTTGTGGGTCTGTTATTTTTGGTTGTCGCTAGTCTGGTACTTTCGGTAATAGGATATATGATATATAGTCCGACCTATCGCGCTGACCTAAGTCTCGCACAAACAAGCATGAGACATTTACAAAAAGCCGAGAGCCTATTGGTCACATTGCCGCAGAAGCATATTGATAATCAAGTGCTCAGTCAGTTACAGCAGGAGTTTAGCTCTGCACTAACGGGTTCTATGCAATTAGATAATGATCTAAAATCGGTGCCCGGGGGGGCGACGTTGATCCCAGTCTATGGAACGCGCTTGAGTGCGGCTTTGCATCTTGCAGGCCTCGCCGTTGGAGTCTCGCAAGCTGGAGTAGCTGGTTGCAAGATTTTGAGCATGCTGCTGACTAAGCATACCTCACAACAAGAGTTGACTGTGATGGACATGACAAGTATCGATCGCAATCTTCGTCAGGTTGAAGCGGGATTGCGGCAGGCTATAGAGGAAGCAAATCAAGTGCAACAGGATGACTTACAGTTCGATCCTCACATCAGCAAGCTCTTTGCAACCTTTCACAAGGAGGTGCCGACAGTACAGACATGGCTGAGTGCTCTTGACAGATTACATCCGGTACTACCAACGTTGCTTGGCGTTGGCACACCGACTAAATATCTCATCGAACTCTTAGATTCGACGGAGTTAAGGCCCGGTGGTGGCTTTATCGGGAACTACGGTTTTGCCACGTTGTCTGGTGGTAAGTTGACAGGTGCGAATATTACTGATGTCGATTTGCTTGATCGTCCATTTGAAGCGGCGGGCCATACTATCCCTTATCCTCCGCAGTATCGCTGGTTTCAGGCTGACCCGATAGCTGGAGTTTGCGCGATTCTTAACCTAGATGCGGATTTTCCAACAGCGGCTCGCTACGGAGAGGAAAACTACGTACAAGAGGGAGGTAATGTGCCTGTGCAGGGAGTCATTGCTACCACACCTGCTTTTATTCAACATGTGTTTGCCATTACTGGACCTATCGACATTCCAGAATATGGTGAGACGGTGACGGCACAAAATCTAATTGATCGTATTCATTTCCATCAGTTAGGAGGGGCGGCTGCTGGTGAGGGAAGTGACCTTATCCCGTCACCTGATGGACATTCATCGCTGCGAAAACGCTTCACAGAACTGTTAGCAGAGCATTTTTTTGCTCGTGTCCAGCAGCTCTCATCCTCAGCTTCACCCAAGCTCTTGCAAGTGATAGTAGGCGCAGTACGATCAAAAGATATTCAGATTTACTTTAATGCCAGCGCTGCGGAAGGCCTACTTCATGTCCTTCACTTCGACGGTGCTATCCAATCTCTGGCTGGTGATGGCCTTTTCATTGTAGATGCCAACGTCTCAGGGGCTAAAGGCAAACAATTTAATTGCCACAACAGTTAATGATCAGGTAACTCTAGATGAGAAGGGCAATGCCCTTCACCATACAAGTATCAGTTATATCTGGCCAGCATCGTCGAGTCAAAACTACGGTGCCGACGTCTATCAGGATTATATGCGCGTCTATGTGCCACTTGGCAGTAGACTGCAAAGTCAAGATGGCTGGCAACCTCAAGGGGAAAGCAGCGCATTTAATAGGCAAGTATGGGCAGGCATGTTCATTCTTCCCTATGGTCAAATCCATACTGTCACTCTTGTGTGGACTGTCCCTGGTGCTGCCAAGAAAAATGCGCAAGGATGGCACTACCAGTATTTGATCCAGCAGCAAGCTAGCACCCAGCGGAAGCAGAATTTGCATGTGCAGTTTCCGTCGTGTGCCAGGATCACCAATCAATCGGGCGAACTATTGCTTAGCGGTAAGCATGAAGCGAAGCTGATGCAGTTATTAACAGAAGATTTGAGCGTGGACGCTGATTACATCTGTAAGTAAGTTGTCCACTGCGGAAGGAGTTTGATTTATGCTATCCACAGCAGCGGAAAGCTGGCGACATGGGTGTCTTAGACTAGGCTATAGGAGTCTTAGACTATTGATACCTCGCATCTTAAGAGTATTTCCCGTGACAGCTCACATTTTAAAAGTACTACCTATTGCAAAAGCACAAAAGTGGTATTTAGGTGGCGTTGCTGCAGATCAATTTAGTTCTGTGACGAAACTCGCGTAAAGTCGTGCGAATGGAGGAAGGCTTCCGGATGGATTTGGATTTAAGCGAGTCATATGAACGACGAATGTACTACTCAAGGCTCTATGCTCCGCACCTTGCCAGCTTATTTAAGCATCTGTTAATGTCTGGCGATACGGTGATTGATGGGGGGGCGAATATTGGGTATTTCTCATTATTAGCGGCCAAATATGTTGGTGATCATGGTAATGTCCATTCCTTCGAACCTATTCTGCAGACATTCGAAGTCCTCAACAAGAATATACGCTTGAATAGTTTGGCTAATATTCACGCCAATCGTCTAGCACTTACGCAGAGTACAGGCAATCTAAGTTTTGAAATACCAAAGGATACTCACACTGGCGAACCCTTGGGTTGGCTTGCAACTACTGCACTGCTCGGTCGTGGGCCGCAAGTGACTGTACCAGCAGGCACATTAGACGAGTATGCAGATCGCTTAGGTATCACCTCTATCAAGCTTGTCAAGCTGGATATAGAAGGAAGCGAGGTAGCTGCAATTGCAGGGATGCGGCAGTTGCTTAGCAAGCATCGCATTTCATACCTCGTCTGCGAATTAAGTAAAATTTTGCTAGATAAGATGGGTATTCCCTATTCTGCTATGCAAGAAGCCTTAAGTGAATATGGCTACAGCTGTTATTTGATCAAGTGTGACACAGCGTGGATCGGAGCAGAACCCGTGAATCTAGTAGCTACTTCTCTTGAGGATATACTCCCTATACACGGTGATTATCTCTTCGTCGCACCTGGAATGACGCTTCCAAGGAATATGACTACCTAGTGCAATGTCCAATAAGATGATCGCGAATGTAGTATAATAATATACAAATATATTGCAGGATTTGTATATTATTAAAGTATTTAGCAGGAAATAGCAGTATGATCGACATACATTTGCATATTTTACCCGGTGTTGACGATGGGCCGGAGACAATAGAAGAAGCGCTTGCTCTAGCTAACGCCCTAGTGCAGGAGGGCGTTCATACTGCTATTGCTACACCGCACTATAATGATGAGTTTCCACGTCGGTCAGCAGCGGAGATTCAGGAGCGAGTAAACGATTTGCAACAGGAGTTGCATCATCATGGTATTCCATTGCAGCTCTTTGCTGGTCATGAAGTGCTCATTCAGCCCGGTCTGATCGAAGATATCTATGCAGGACGTATTGCAACACTCAATGGAAGCCGTTATCTCCTATTAGAGTTATGGAGCACAAACTGGCTTCCTGGGACTGAGCGAACCATATTTGAACTCAGAGCACATGGTATCGTTCCTATTATTGCTCATCCTGAGCGCTACCGAGCAATTCAGAAGGATCCTGATCGCCTTGCTAACTTGCTACGGCAAGGTGTGCTGGCGCAGGTGACCACGAGTAGTCTGCTTGGTATGCAGGGAAGTACCGCCCAGCGTTGTGCAGAACAATTGCTCAAGAATGGGTTGGTGCAAACTCTTGCCTCTGATGCACACGGATTACAGAAACGACCTGTAAATGTTGTTAAAAGTCTACAACGCGCTGTAGAGCTGCTTGGTCAATCGCGTGTCAAGCAGATGATCGAGCTACAGCCAGCGGCGATTGTTAATAACGAGATGTACAACGGCTTATAGTTTTATATCATCCAAAAGCTGGCAATGAGCTGGTAAGGACAGATGAATGATGAAAACAAAGATGTGGAACATAATTGTATCAGAAAAGGGAAGTATTGCTAATTTGCGTATATTTTCATACATTTCAATGGTTGCTGTTACAATCTTTATGCTGTTAGGAGGTGTGGTAGTTGCACAACTTTTAGGGGGAAAATATGGGCATCTCGGCTCTTTTGAGGTTGGAGGATTTATTGCCGCTATGGGGATGATCCTTATTATTATACTTCGTCAAGATGAATTATCTGCAACTGCGGTTATTGCTGTCAGTCTTTATGTTGATTGGTACCTAGGTTTTTTTGTCCTTTCGATAGTTATGGCAATTCTGCTACTATGGATCTTCTTTCTGGCTCGATCTCCAGAGAGGCCGTGGACAGAACCGAGACCTTTATGGCTGTGGCTTCTATTCCTTGGGCTTACCATTTTTCCCGCTATACGAGGAGCTATTACTGTCTATGATGCTTTCTACTACTATCCCGATCTCATTTTTGGAGCATTGATAATGTTTTGGCTAGGAACTATTATCGCTAGAGATGTCACAAGTATAAGTAAGTTTTTCCAAATGCTGGCGATCTTTGGTGTGCTTATAGCACTTCATATCATCATTCAGTCAATCACTGGTAAATTCTTATTTATAACTACAACGGCACAAAGTTATCTTAATAGCGTATCGGATTATCAATTAGGAAGCACCGGAGTAACTTGCCTCGCTTCATTCTTCATTCAACCAGATGCAGGAAGCGCCTTTTTAGCGATGATATTTTTTATTCCATTAGGGCTTTTTGTTGAGTGCTCTTCTCTCTTTAAGAAGGTACTCTACTTAATGCAAGCTATTTGCATTGTTATTGCTTTGTTACTAACTTATAGTACCGGGGCTTGGCTTTCTTTAGTTATTGGTTTAATAGTGTTCATTTTATTAACTGGAAGCAAAGCATATAGTATTATAATGATTATATGTGTCTTTTTATTCTCAATATTGCTGTATTTTATCTTCCAGCAACAGGTACTCTTACTTATGCAACATGCTTCGGCTCCTAATGAACTTTTGCTACGTCAGGGATTATGGCAGACTGCTTGGCGAGTGATACTAGCTTTTCCATTAACAGGTATTGGGTTGGGACGTGAGCTTTATCTTAAAAATGCAGAACCTTATCGCGTATTAAGTCAGTATGAACCATTTAACAATCCTCACAACAGTTATATGGAGTTAGGAGCAATGGCAGGTATTCCTACTCTTCTTGTTTTTATTGCACTTATTGTGTCTGCTATATGGCTGGCTTTATGCCATTGGCAACAAGTCAGTGGGAGAAAACGTTCTCTATTTGGTGCAGGTATAGCTTCTATTATTGTATTGAGTATTAATAGCTGGAGTTTTGGCGCTTGGACTCTTCCCCCTTTAGCTGCTTGTGGGTGGATGATTCTTGGAGCTATTTCTTCTCCTTTGCTTTCAAGGAGATTAGACCACCAAGCAGCTAAAGAGCAAATTCTTAGGCATGTGTGTCAAAAAGGAACAATTTCTATCTGACAGTGTTGACCTTGCCCAAGCTCAAAACTGTCAAGTTGACTTGACACATGTCTCTAAGCAGATTTGGAGAAACTTATATGGTAAAGGACGAAGTGCAATTGGCAGGTGCGAAGTATGCTTCTGAATTACCTGCTTATCCCATTGATATGTCCCAACTACTTACTTTGTGGCAGTTCTCTCTTGATGATGCTGGAATACCATTTCAACTGCATTCAACAGAGTATCACCCAATCCTTGTTGCCCAGTACGCACTCAGCCAATGGAACCAATATCTTGCAACTAATGATCAAAACCACTGTAGTATTTTTCTTAGGCAAGCACGTTGGTTCGTCGGACAGGAGATTTCGATTGGTGAGAATGCAGGAGGATGGCCTATCTCTTCTCCTCATCCAGATGTTCGTGGCAATGGCCCATGGTTGTCTGCTCTGGTGCAAGGATATGCCCTCTCCATACCTATACGGGCTTATCAACTTACTCAGGAGGAGAAATATCTCTTAGGTAGCACATCGTGCAGTTTGCACCTCCTTGAACAGAGATTCTGGATGGCGGTGTTAGCTCACCTGTAGGTGAGAGTGGCATCTTTTTTGGAGAGATTGCTGTCATCCTGCACTACACATACTAACTGGCTTCATATTTTGCACTCTTGGGACTCTACGATTATGTCGCACTTAATGATAGTATTCGATATCAAAGACCTCATCAAACAAGGTCTATCAACGATTTCACTCACTCTTTAGATCAGTTTCATACAGGTTCGGCACAACAACTGATCTAGAGCATCGGCAGTTTGCGTCTCCGTCACTTGCTTTACAGATTGCTCTACTCGAAGCATTAATCACCTATTCTGGTTGTGATCACTGCTCGATGCTTGTTTCGCGCTGGCGGAGCTATCAATACAAGTTAGGTCCTCGGCTGCGTTCATCTTTATTAGCAGTAGTTTTGTCTCTCTTGGAAGTATGATACTAAGCCAGTTGCGCTCCAGGCTTTTCCAAGACGCAAGTTTCACCTGTTCTACGTGTTTGTGTTCCGATTACTGCTTTCCCTGTGGCTGGTGGAATGCGAACAGTCTTAGCAAAGATAGTGCAGGTCAACTCGGATACTTGGCAAATGGAATATTTAACACAACACATCGGGACAAAAGCGAAGAGTCTTACCATTCATCAGTTTGGTGGAGCAAGAAGCTCTGCATGGGATTTCCTCATGTCTGGCTTTATGTCTTTGCTGGATTTCGAAAGCTCTTCTCTCTGATGCATAAGAGTTCTGCCTATGATGTTATTTTGCCACAAGATGGTATATTCACAGCAGCTTTTGCGGCTTTGGTAGGCAAGTTAGCAGGCATACGAGTAGTCTGTATTGACCATGGTAATCTAGTAGCGCTGACAAGTCGCGTTTATCGAACTCATCGTTTAAATGCTTTGGCAACAAGACCATGGATGCATCGCATTATAAAACGTTTCCTATTCCTCTGGTACTGGCCTTCGCTACATTTCCTAGCTTGGCTCGCCGCTCGCCTTATTGATCAGTATTGTGTGCCAGGTGTCGTAGGTGATGGAGTGGAAGAAGTTTGTAAACGATTGGGAATTAGACCAAGTCGCCTTACTCGCTTTGTGAATACAGTCGATATAGATCGTTATATCGTCCTTGATGCTACTGCAAAAGCAGAGATGCGTGAGAAAAAGGGTATTCCTGCCAATGCAATCGTTATTACGACAATCTGTCGGCTTGCTCCAGAAAAAGGTGTGGATATTGCCCTAGAGGGTATAGCTTATGCTCTCTCAGTACTTTCTCCTGAACTGCGTGATCGCGTGCGCTTCATTATTGCTGGTGATGGTCCTCTTCGTAAGCAGATAGAAAAGGATATCGACAAGCAACAGCTGACTCAAACATGTTTACTTCTGGGAGAAGTACCTCCAGAGGAAGTTCTATTACTTCATAGCCTGAGCGATATCTATCTCTATACAGGTATACGGGGAGGAGGCTACTCTTTGGTGATGCTTGAGGCAATGGCAGCTGGTTGCGCAGTTCTCGCCTCAGATGTCCCTTTGGCAAATGAGCACATGCTTGCTGAGGGACGTGGAATGGTAGTACCAGCAGGTAATTCTAAACGTACAGGATTAGCTTTAGTACAACTGATAAGTGACTCAGAACTTCGTTGCCGAATTGGACGTTTGGCGAGAGAACATGTTGCTTTACATAATGTCGATACCATTTCTAAGCGCCTCTGGATGCGGGCAACTTACTGGTCAGGATTAAATATGTTGTTGAATATTGGAAACGAGAGTGGTAGATGAAACAAGGATTATCCTATCATATTTTGATCCTTTCGAATTTTAGCTAGATAGCTGGGAAGATATAGAGATGAGTTTACAGGCACGAATCCATTCACTCTGGCATGCGCTGCCTATCATCAGCTCAATTGTTTCAGTATGCCAGGGCTGGTATGAAGAGCAAGAAAAGCCCCTGTATCGACTGGCTGCGGCGCAAAATCATACCTCATTGCCAAATTATCCTCTTGATATGTGGCCTTTACTAGCCTTGCCTCTTGGAACTCTGGATGAGGTGGGAGTTCCCTGTAACGCGCCTACGCAAAAATATCCTTCTGTGTATCATCCAACGACCATCGCGCAGTATGCACTTGCCCATTGGAATAGCTATCTTGCAACAGGGAGTGAAAAGCATAGGGAAGCCTTCATGATCCAAGCCAGATGGCTTGTAGCACACGAATTACGTTTTAGTGAGGATAGAGGTGGTTGGCAAATTCCTTTTGCTGTCCCCGAATACTATGCTTTGGAACCATGGCTGTCTGCAATGACGCAAGGCGAAGGTATCTCGGTACTCGTGCGTGCCTATCGGTTGACTGGTGATGATACCTTTCTACAAGTAGCTCGACGAGCTGTCCAAACTTTTGAACTTGATATTAGAGATGGTGGTGTCAGCGCATCTATTGGTGATGGAGGAACTTTTTTTGAAGAGGTGGCAGCCTATCCTGCGGCACACATTCTCAATGGGTATCTTTTTGCGATCTTTGGTTTGTATGATTATGTAGCTCTCGCTAGCGATCCAAAAGTAACTGAACTGATCAGGCGTAGCCTTGACACGCTGCATATGCTGATTGACAAATATGATAATGGCTATTGGTCATACTATGATCTACTTAATAAGCATTTGGCTAGTCAGTTCTATCACTCATTACATGTACTACAACTTAAAGCACTCTCCCAGTACTCAGATTGTGAGTATTGTGCGAACTTAGCAGAACGCTGGGCTAGGTACCAACAAAGCCGTATCTGTCAGATAAGATACTTCATCGCTAGCCGTATTCTTCGCAGTGGGTTTGTCACTTGTATGATAAGCCGCTACTGCAAAGCATTTCATCGTATTTTGTCCTGCATGCGATAAAAGGTAAATTTCATGATATCGTGGATATATGTAGGCTATTTTGAATAGGAAAGGTTGCTTGTGAAAAAATCCCGTCTAAGGAAGACAACACTGAATATACTTGAAGTTATGGATGACCAAAGTGATGTTATTCGTCCTTATGCTGTTGAGAGCGATGCTTCTGCCAAGTATCTTCTGTTCGTTTTCTCAATTCGGACGCTGCCCCGTTGCATATGATGATTTTGCCTGCTACTTCGACTCTCTATGATATAGATCTGTTGCCTACGATGATTTTGCCTGCTATTTCAGTAAAGCTTGATACTAATTCGCGTTCAGAGAGACAGCTCTCCAACGAGGTACTACAAGATGAGACTACCTATATGGAATTTGTACCACGGAACGCAAGTAGGTATGATACAAGTATAAGGAAAAGACTGGGGCGGCTTCTTGTTCCTAATGCAGAGAGCCCTCTTGCCCCTGTAGTTAATCTCATTAAAACTTCGGGTCTTTATGCTCTATCATCGGTAGCACCTTCTTTAGTCTCTCTTGTACTTGCACCACTTTTGACTCACAATATCTCACCTACTGATTATGGTGTTCTTACCATAATCAATCTCTTCATTAGTTTGAGCACGGGGATCTCTCAGCTCGGTTTACCTTCTGCATTTTTTCGTGCATATGGTTATGATTATACCTCAAGTAGTGATCAACGAGATGTTCTAGCAACAGTTACTACCTTGCTCTGTTTGGTCTCGATTCCAATGACCATCGGAGTATCAATTCTATCTTCATTCTTGGCACAACTACTATTTAATCAGTCAGCATTAGGGAGTTTAGTTACTATAGCTGGCGCAGTAATACTCCTGCAAAATCTTACTGTCCCTGGCTTCGCATTGCTGCGTGCAGAAGGACGTGCACTTTTTTACTCTCTATTGTCGATTGGCAATTTACTCATCACTTTGATAGCCACTATTGTCCTGATAGTGGTATTCCATTTAGGCATTGCTGGTGCGCTTCTTGCAAATGGTTGTGGATATGCTGGTTTGGTAGTATATATGCTTCCAATGACTTTGTTGCGTGCAGGAATCAGGATACGTGCTGACATTGCACGGAGTCTACTTACGTTTGGAATACCGCTTGTCTTTAATTTTCTCTCCTACTGGATTTTGCAACTATCTGATCGCTATTTGCTTAGCTTCTTTGATTCGCTTGCACAAACCGCTATGTATTCTGTAGCCTATACAATGGGTTCTGTCATAAATGTTCTAGTCATAAGCCCATTTACATTAGCATGGCCTACTGCGATGTTTGCTATCGCTAAACGTGAAGATGCTACTCAGGTTTTTAAGCTTGTATTTCGATGGTTTAGCCTATTTTTGCTTTTTTTCGCTTTTGCTCTATCACTTGTAGGCATGGCACTTCTCGATATACTTTTCCCTGTAGCTTATCGTTCATCAATTTTCGTTATTCCTGTCGTTGCTGAATCTATTGTCTTTTATGGTGTTTATTATGTTTTTATGATCGGTACAAACATCAAACGCAAGACATGGCTAGCAGCTGTTTTCACAACTATAGCTGCTATTATCAATGTTGGTCTTAATCTGATTTTAATTCCCCTCTATGGACCAATGGGGGCGGCGGTATCTACTCTGCTTGCCTATATAGTACTTGCATTGGTTGCTTATGTTGTGAATCAAAAGCTTTATCATGTATCATATGAAATAATCATTTTTATTGTAGCACTAGTTCTTGGTGTGTTTTTTTTCTTAGGAAGTGCTTTATTAGGACAAACTGTAGGAACATATTTAGCTTGGGGTATTTCTCTTTTAGCTCTTTGTCTCTACAGTGTATGTCTTGCCTTTCTTGTAAAGATCTTGCTTCATTCTCATAAGAATGAAGCTCAAAAGAGGACGGAGAATAATTTATGATGGAGAAGCTACTACAGACAAACACTCCAGTAGTTCAGAGTGCCACCTCGGCTCAATCTTCCATCAAAGTATGTATGCATGTCTTAGGATGCGCACGAACTGATGTGAGAGTGATGCGTGAGGCGACGGCCCTCGTTGAAGCAGGATTTGATGTCTCTATCATCGATATTGAAGGTGATCCAGCTTTACCCACTGAGGAGGAGATTCAAGGTGTCAGTGTGAAGCATATCATTATGCCCAATTGGTTTACCCCTACATGCTTCAAGCCATACTTTCTCATTAAAGCAACACAAATGTTCGTTTATCGTATAGTTAGATTAATGAACATTTCAGCTGATGTTTATCATGCACATGATGAAACTGCTTTGTTAGCGTGTTATATTGCAGCCCGCTTACAAGGCAAACCGCTTATCTTTGATGCTCATGAAATTCCTTTGTTTCAGTTGCCTTTATCTGAGATGAATAGAGGACGACGTTGGCTTCGTTTGCTATCAGCACTCCTGCTTAGGCATATAATCCCACATTCTGCCGGGATTATCACAGTTTCGCCTCCCATTGCGCAGGAAATCTATAATCTCTATCATGGACCAGAAGTGACACTAATTCGCAATATTCCTGCATATCGGGAAGTTAAGAAAAATGACCGATTGCGGCAATATCTGGGCCTCGGTCCAGAAACGCGTATAGCTCTCTATCAGGGAGGATTGTGGGCAGATCGCCAGCTTGATAGATTGATTCGTGCAGCGCGGTTCTTGGAGCAAGATATAGTGATGGTAATGATGGGGGACGGATCCAAAGAGACTATCTCTCAGCTTAAAGCTCTTATTCTTAGTGAAGGGGTCACTGACCGTGTCAAAATTATTTCGGCAGTCCCCTATGAAGAACTGCTGGATTGGACTGCCTCAGCAGACCTTGGCTTAATAGTCTATTCACCCGATTACTCACTGAACGTGCAAATGTGCCTACCAAACAAGCTTTTTGAGTACCTTATGGCAGGTTTACCCATCCTCTCTTCCCAATTAGATGCTGTCGCCGAAATTATTAACATCTATAATGTAGGGCAAATTGTATCTTCACTTGCACCTGCAGATGTTAGTGCAGCCATCAATGCAATGCTAAGAGATCCTGCGGCTCTTGATCGTATGCATCATAATGCTTTAGAAGCTGTGCGATATGAGATTAATTGGGAAAAAGAAAGCCAAGTACTTGTTCATCTCTATCAGATTATTTTAAAGCAAGAAGGACGGAAAAGACATGTCTATTAGTGCTATCCAGATGCAGCTTTGGATGCTCAAAAAATATAACGCATCAACATATCATAGAAGATGAGGAACGCACATGAAAATACTCTCTAATGTTATCTCCTCAACAGCAGGGACTGCTACACCTGCTAAAGTATGCATGCTTGTCCTAGGACGCGCACGGACTGATTCGAGAGTGATGCGCCAAGCAACCACTCTGGTCGAAGCAGGATTTGATGTTTCTATCATTGATACCGAATGTGAACAGACCCTCCCTCTTGAAGAAGAGATTCAGGGTATCAATGTAAGACATATTATCGTACCTAGCTGGTTTACGTCCACACGCTTCAAACCGTGGTTTCTCGTTAAACTAGTGCTTTTGACCATTCGCAGTACACTACTGCTGTTGCGAACAGAGGCAGATATCTACCATGCATATGTTGAGAAGGCATTACCTGCCTGTTATATTGCTGCACGACTGCATCGTAAGCCACTCGTCTTTGAGGCCCCTGAACTTCCATTCGATTATCCAAATATCACACGCTGGCGAAGATTGAATGCACTAGCAACGTACTTGTTTGCTAAGATGCTACCCTACTGTGTAGGCATCATTGCAGTTTCTTCTCCCATTGTAGAAGAGATTCGTAAGTGCTATCGTGTTCCAGAAGTGACATTGATTCGCAATGTACCTGCATATCGGACAGTTCAGAAGAGCGACCGATTACGGCAATATATGGGTCTTAGTCCAGAAAACACGTATCGCTCTCTATCAAGGACATTTGCAGGCAGATCGCAGACTTGATAGATTGATTCGTGCAGCACGATTCTTAGAGCTGGATATGGTGATCGTAATGATGGGTAATGGCCGCAAAGAGATTGTCTCTCAGCTGGAAGCTCTTATTATTAGTGAAGAGGTCGCTGATCGTGTCAAAATCATTCCAGCAGTCCCCTATGAAGAATTGCTAGACTGGACTGCCTCAGCAGATATAGGTTTAACTATTCTCCCCCCCGACTACTCACTGAGTATACGTTGGTGTCTACCAAACAAGCTCTTTGAGTATCTTATGGCTGGCTTACCTGTTCTCTCTTCCCGACTAGATGCGGTCGCAGAAATTATCAGTACCTATGATGTCGGGCAGGTTTTTTCCTCACTTGATCCTGAAGATATTGGAGCAGCTATCAATACGATGTTAGGAGATTCTGCTGCTCTTGATCGTATGCATCATAATGCCTTAGAAACCATGCGAGATGAGGTTAACTGGGAAAAAGAAAGTCTACAACTCATTCACCTCTATCGCAAGATCCTGGCAATGACGCAGGCGAGAAAAGGAATGGAGGAAATATCTTAAATCAGCATTTTTACACTATAGATGTTAAAGATGTATTCAACAAAAGTAAGGAGGATGAGGCATTATGAAAATGCCACTTATTACTGTTCCTTTGCTAAAAAAGGGCACTACCACAGTAAAATCGCCAACTAAGATATGCATGCATGTACTGAGAAGCGCCCGCAATGATGTGCGTGTTATACGTGCGGCCAGTACCTTTTTAGAAGAAGGGTTTACTGTTTCTGTTATTGATGTTGACATTGATGCCCTCAAAGCTGTGGAGGAGATAAACGGTGTCTGCTTAAGCCATCTTAGAATCCCTGGCTGGCATACTACTAGACATTCTCAACTAAGATTTTTCATAACATCTGTCCGAGCATTTGTTCAAAGCTTGATTATGCTGTTCAAAAGTCAGGCAGATATTTACCACGCAAATGAGTTAACTGCACTACCTGCAAGTTTTATTGTTGCAAAATTGCGCAACAAGCCACTTATCTATGAGGCTTATGAACTACACGTTCCTGTACCTGAAACAGATGTCGAGTTTTGGCGACGGCTAGGCAAGTTGCTGATGTGGTTTTTCGCTATGGTGCTACCTCGATGTGCAGGCGTTATTACAACGACCCCCCTTTATGCAGAAGTGATGCAGAAACGTTTTCATATTCCTGAAGTAACGGTCATCCGGAATATTCCTCCTTATCGAACTGTTGAGAAAACTGATCTGCTTAGGGAACATCTTGGCCTGAGTCGTGATATACGTATTGCCCTCTATCAAGGCGGTTTGCAACGTAATCGCGGACTTGATAAGCTGGTGCGTGCAACCGCATTCTTAGAAGATGGGAACATCATCATTCTGATGGGCAAAGGGATGGGAACAACTCAAGAAGAGCTAGAAGAGCTTATAGTAAGTGAAGGCATTGCAGATCGGATAAAAATCATCCCGCCAGTTCCGCGCTATGAGGATCTTTTGGATTGGACAGCCTCTGCAGATATTGGCTTAATTATCTATACGCCAGATTACTCTCTCGCTGTTAAGATGATTTTGCCTAACAAACTCTTTGAATATATTATGGCTGGAGTTCCTGTTCTCGCCACTGAACTCGATGCAGTCGTGGATGTTATCAGAACCAACAATGTTGGGCGAATAGTAGCCTCAGTTGCACCTGCAGATATCGGTGCAGCTATCAATACAATGCTAGCAGATAGAGCTGCTCTTGCCGAGATGCAGCGCAATGCTCTTGAAGCAGCCCAAAGAGAGTTTCATTGGGAAATGGAAAGCAAAAAACTCGTCCATCTTTATCGCGATATTTTAGCAAACCAAGCTCGGCATGTGGATGGTTAGAATATTATCGAAAGTGCTCGTGTTTTGTGCAGAGCAGAATATGGAAAAGTGTACAGGTGAGGTGGTGGACAAACAGCTGGTTCTTTAGCTGATGGTGCTAGTACCAACCTTATGATTTGACAGGTATATGTTATATCAAATCCGGCTAATCAGTGTACATTCAGAGAGCGGCTCTGGCAGATCAAATGTACAGTACTCTTCAAGGACTTGATATTAGATGTTTGCCCCATACTTAATGGGGATATTCGGGTCTACTCTCACCTATCAAATGAATCCTGACGAAGTACTTTCATCATTAGTCAATAGAATATTACAGATGATTGACTACAGTCGACACAAGTTTTAAGGAGATAATGGTGGTATGATGGTTGATTACACTATTGAACACAAATCACAATCGGCATCAATGAGAGAGTATGCCACATCTCTCATGAGAAATGGAGTTTTGACCCTTCCAGGTGGAGCGGGGACCTACTGGATTAGACATGAGTCGGGTGCTATGGTACGCTTTCCAAAGTTCCAATTAACACTTCCTCCTTCTCATGAAGTTCGACAGGTTCTCTGGAGAGGTCGAGCAGCAATTGCTAGTTACCTCTTGGAACCGGATGAGTGCCATCCAGCTAATGCTTGGCTCTATTTGTGTACGGATCAATCGTACTCACTGAATAAGCTTCCTTCAAACGCACGTCGAAATATACAGCGAGGGCTTAGAGAATTGGTAATTGCGCCTCTCACATCAGAACAATTGCTTGCTCATGGTTTCTCGGCTTTCAGTGATACACGCCAGAGAAATGGCCTAAATGATGGGACATCTGAAGAGTTTCACCGCTGGTTCACAAGTCTTGCAAGACTACCAGAGGTCGTTTACCTGGGAGCTTGGAAGGATAACCAGTTGGCAGCATTTGCAGATATTACGGAAGTGGATGACTGGGCTGAGTTCGGATGCTTTTCGGCGGATGCCTTGTTACAGCATAGACCAAATGATGCTCTGATTTATAGCATACTTTCTCACTACTTAGCCGAACGAAAATACCGTGTAGTTAGTTATGGTTTGAGTTCAATCCAAAATGAAAGTAATGCCGCAGGATTGCATAGATTTAAGTTAAAGCTGGGCTTCGAAGCTCACCCTGTACATCGCGTTTTTGTACCTCATCCTCTCTTACGTCCACTCATTAATCGGTTGACGCTTTGGGGAATGAGTACAATGCTTCGGTTTAAGCCAGGGGATCGACGTCTCAAGAAGGCCCATGGAGTACTGGCTAGTTTACTTGGTCAAGTGTCTTCGCAGGAAATGGCAGAAAGAAGATCCGATTATGAGAACAATGCCTTACCAACCAGATAGTGAGGGAAGCTACAAGTGAAGGCAAAGTACGGCTGAGGAAGTGTTTGATGGTAGTGTACTTGCCCTGCTTATTTTGTATTTGAGGTGGATACGAGCAAAATTTGCTACTCATTAGTAAAAGGACAAAGCTACATTATCCAGTAGATGTGCTTAAACAGCGTGCGAATTTGAACACGAATGAGAGCGTCTCCACCACTTACTATAGCAGTACTCCTATTACCGCTGATAGGACGCATGACGGCTTCCATGCTCACTCCTAGTGTGTATTTCAGTAGCACATTTGTAAACTTCTTAATTGGAGGCAACATTTGAAAAAGGCAACATATTATTTTGCTTTTGTTATAACTGTTATTATTAGTGCAATGATAACTCAAATTGCACTAAATAACATTTATCAACCATCTCATAAAGATTTTATTATCGGTGGTTTTAGCATCAACACTCCTGAAAAAGCAACGAATGCAGCAGCTGATGGTGCTCAAGTAGCCTTTGAGTATGGACAACCACCTTCCGAGAAGAGCAAATTGGGGCAGAAGCTTCAAGCGCTACATATGAAAGTCATAGACGGCTACATTTCCAGTTATTTATATTATTATGAGTGCCACCGTACCAAAGAATTGAGGCCTTCTCTGCTAGGACTAGGACAATACTGCGATAGTGATCCTTATCCATCGCTGATCGATGCAAATGCACTCCTGGCAATAATTGCAGCCCATTTAAAACAGGTCAAGGACAACCACCTGATTATCGGCTATTGGGTACTTGATGATTGGGTGCAGTGGGATGCAGGGAGTGCAAGGCCAATTCTCATCAAGATTCACCAGCTTATTCAGCAATATACTCCAGATCGGCCAGCTATTTGCGGGTTTGGAGGAACCATCGGGTTACATCAGGGATATGGTTGGCAAGATTGGATTGCTGATAATTTCTCGCCTCAGGGGTGCGATAAGGTAGGTCTTTATATCTACACATCGTCTTTGCCGAATACTACCCCAGCCGCCTCGCCAGATGCCTATAACTGGTCGATGGAAGGAGTACTCCCAGCTATGTTCGCGAGCTTGCAGAAAAGAGGCTGGACTATTGCAAAAGAGCCGCTTATTGGTATAGGACAGGCATTTGGAGGACCAAGAGCCCATACAAATAGCTATTGGGTGACACCAACTGCCAGAGATATTGCTATGCAAAGCAAAAGTTTTTGCCAACATGGCGCAACTGGTTTGACCTTCTATGCCTGGGATAACTCCGGGTTTGGTCCTACGACACAAACCCCGATGAATAGCCTCCAGATAAAATTGGGTATCAAAGAAGGCATTGCAGCATGTAGAGCGTATTGGCACCGGAGTGTACTGAGAACTCCTACGGTAACAGGCAATAGGCTTGGATGTGGCGATCTGGATGTCCCGAGAAGAGAGACTCCCATCAGCTACGTTGTTAGCACTTGTACAGCACAATAAAAACGTTACGGAGGTAAATTATGTCAGATAAACCTTTTTACATTCATCCAACAGCAGAAGTTTCATCGGCCTTGCAAATAGGTGCTGGTACGCGCATTTGGAACCAAGCACAGGTGCGAGAACATGCGGTGATTGGCAACTTTTGTAATATTGGCAAGGGCGTTTATATCGATGTGCATGTCCATATCGGCTCATTCGTCAAAATCCAGAACCACGTCTCTCTTTTTGAAGGGGTGACAGTGGAAGATGGCGTCTTTATTGGCCCGCATGTCTGTTTTACCAATGATATGTGCCCGCGAGCAATTACTCCCGATGGAAAACTTAAAGGGGCTGATGATTGGACAGTTTCATCCACGCTAGTGAAGTATGGAGCATCAATTGGTGCTGGCTCAGTGATTGTATGCGGTGTCACGATTGGAGAGTTCGCACTGATTGGAGCGGGATCTACAGTAACAAGAGATGTTCCTCCGCATGCACTCGTATTTGGTAATCCAGCTCGTCATCATGGATATGTCTGTCGCTGTGCTCGCCGCCTTTCAAATATACATGAATATGAGGATAGACTGAAGGGTTGGTGCGAAACATGCAATCAAGAATGCTCTATACTTAAAATTGTCCAACTCAACAACGAATAATTAGTAGCGGTTTGCTATTTGCAAGACTGTAGGTAGTCTTGGAACATCGTTCGATAAGTGTCTGAAAGCTTCTCTAGAAGGTCCTCTTTAGAAATCCAGTAAGGGCGACCTTCGATACTCTTGCGCAACTTTCCATCAATCACTTGGGCTCGATAAGTAATGCATATGGCACTCATACTAGCCATATGCTTGCTGGTCTCTAGGTAATGACCGAAGTTTAGAGAGAAGACGAAGCTGTAGACCTGTCTCCTCTTCGCCTTCACGGATGGCCGCTTGCTCGGGTGATTCTTTCCAGCGGACAAAGCCTGCTGGAAAGCTGACTTTCCCATCTAGTTGTTCAATGACCAGAAAACGCTGTTCCTCTTCTACAATCATGCAAACACATACAAAAGGAGGTAAGTTCCCACCAAGGAGCATATTGAGAAGATTAAAGCAAATAACCACAAATATCTTGAATGCTTGGTATAGCATTGAGCACCTATCTTTATCTCTTTTTGGAAGAGGGCATTTCCTGACTTGCCAAGAGAGGGTAGAGTGACTTTCGAGCGAAGCTAGCTCACTGGTCGAGGAGGTTAGCTTGTGATTCCAATACATCTGAGCGATCGATCTAGCACAGATCCTAGTCTATCATATCAGCAAAGCCTAAGTGCCATTCTGATGGCGGAATTTGGATAAATTATGCTGGTTGGTAGGCAGTGGAAGTGGAAAGGCCTACCAACCAGAATGAGATACTTGGCAGTGCGAAAAAGGCAGCTCTTCTCTAGAATATTGCAGAAGAATTGCCGTCCCCAATAGCGATATAGCGCGTACCGAGTGCTTCGATCTGTTCGCCATGAAGTGCTCGGCGTCCATTCGAGCACTATCTGACAGTTACTAAAGCGGTTGAAATCCAATGACCGATATGCTTGATGATCCGCCTGCACAACGATAGCGCGAATATTGCCTTCCATCTCAGCTGTGAGGGGAGTATAGCCCATAGCACGTAATTCGTCTTCACTAAATAGCGGGTCATCTACATAGACCGTCGCACCACACTCTAAAAGAGCTTTCTGAAGGAGTCTGGCACTTGTGAATGCAACTTCACGCACATCGCCACGATAAGCTACTCCAAGCATGAGTACAGGTTGATTAGCTAACGATCCGATAGCAGTCTGGAGCCGCTGCACAGCATACTCCGCCATTGCATCGTTGATTTGACGCGCATAGCGAGGTAACGTGAGCATTGGCTCTTTAGATTTACAAGCAGATTCATAAGCTTGCATTCGCCTATCCTCTAAACCTGCGAGAAGGAAGTAGGGATAGACAGGGATACAATGTCCACCAACACCAACCCCTGGACTATGAATATGAGAATAAGGCTGGGTATTGGCTGCTGCAATGGCTGCTGCAACATTGAGCCCACGAGCATCTGCAAATTGGGCAAATTCATTGGCGAGAGCAATGTTGACATCACGATAGGTGGTCTCTATTAGCTTGACAAACTCAGCATCATCCGCCGAAGCCATGGTAATGATTTGAGCATCTAGCACTGATTGATAGAACTGAACGCCTGCCAATGTACTCTGCTCATCAATGCCTCCCACTACCTTGGGGTAGGTACGTAGATCACGGAAGATCGATCCCGATGAAACACGCTCAGGACTATATACCAGATAGAAATCATCACCTGCCTTGAGACCTGATGCCACTTCAAGCAACTGACGAAAACGTCCTGAAGTCGTACCCACTGGCAACGTAGTCTCATAACTTACAAGTGTGCCAGATTTGAGCCCTGCTCCAATAGCCTGAGTGGCAGCATCAATTGATGTAAAATCTACATTATGATTATTATTATCAATAAATACAGGAACAATAACTACTACAACATTAGCTTCGATTACTGCATTAGTTGTATCCAATGTGGCAGAGAGCAAACCTTCACGTACTAGACGTGGGACTTCAACCGCAAGTTCTGGCTCTTCTCCAACGTGCGATTTTCCTGCATTGATACACTCAACTACTTGAGCATTGATATCACAACCAATCACACGATGACCATGCTGAGCATACTGGACGGCCAGTGGCAGACCGATCTTGCCTAAGCCAACTACAGCAATTGTTAACTGCTCTGGCGAATTCTTCCGCATATCACTTTCCCTATCGAAATCTCTGAGCACACGAAGATGATTTATTCCCATCCGAGCCTGCGCCAACAACGCCGACTTTTAGTTGCATAGCTTCAAAACCTCTCTTGCGACAATAGTGAGATCTTCTTTGCTCAATGCTGGATGGACTGGTAACGATAGCACTCGGCGAGCTGCTTCTTCAGTCACCGGAAGTGATGCCTCGCTAGATGTTTCACTCCCACTGGCAAATCTATATTTATCAGTATTTTGCTGATAAAATGGCTGTTCATGAATAGGCATAGGATAGTGAATAGCAGTTCCAACTCCCCGCTCTCGCAGTTGATTTACCCATTCATTACGATCATGATTATCAGGAATACAGATCGTATACTGATGAAAGACATGACTGCATCCCGGACGAGTAACTGGCGTTTTCACAAACCCTTGGAGTTTTTCCGTCAAAAACGCTGCATTAGCAATGCGCTGCTCTGTAAACTTTTTCAATTTTTCGACTTGAACAACACCTAATGCACCTTGCAACTCTGTCATACGTAAGTTGTATCCCAAGCTATGATGTTTATAACGCTCTCGTTGCCCATGACTACGGAGCAAGCGTACACGCTCAGCAATGGCAGGATCATTCGTAGTGACTATACCACCCTCGCCTGTTGTTATATTTTTCGTCGCATAGAATGAAAAGCAACCTGTACCAAAGCTACCAACAGGCTTCCCATCTATACTAGCCATATGAGCCTGACAAGCATCTTCAATCATAGCCAGATTATGCGTAGCAGCAAGCTCACACAGACGCTTCATATCGCAGGGATGACCATAGAGATGGACAGGGATAATCGCTTTTGTACGAGCTGTGATGGCTCTTTCCACTAATAGAGGATCTATGTTATAGGTATCAGGTTCAATATCAACAAATACAGGCGTAGCACCAACTAACAAAATCACATTCGCAGTTGCTGCGAAGCTAAACGCAGTCGTAATTACTTCATCACCGGGGCCAATACCATGAGCAAGTAATGCAAGATGAAGAGCTGCTGTTCCAGACGAGACCGCAACTGCTTCTTCTACATCACAAATTCGCGCAAAACTCTGCTCAAAAGCAGCTACTTGTGCGCCTTGCGCTAACTGTCCTGAGAGGAGAACCTGCAATATCGCATCTCTCTCCTCTGTATCTAGAAGTGGGCTTGCAATAGAAATCATCAAACTATGACCTGCGGATATCCCCCTGCATTGGCACATAAGGATATGCCGCCAACAAACGGGTGGAAGCAGGTCTTCCTTTCTTGGCATATTTGGATATGACTTCCCATTAAAAATCTATCTGGGGCTCTATCCGATCTCTTCTGAAAACGACGGTTTTCATTCTGGGTGGTGTCACCCTGATATGAAGGTCACGTGAGAGTGAGAGTGAGGAAAGGAAAAAAACAGCTTATAGAACTACACACTCTTAGCTTTAGTTATGAATCCTAATGTCTCAACTCCACATAGCACCCGTAGAGGGTATTTCCTAACTCAAACAAGGTGAGCCTTTCTGAGTTGAAATCGGCAAAGAGCATCGCTTTCAAGCTCATCAAAAAGCGGCTTTTTGCTAGTCTTTACTGACCTTATTTGAGCACGCTTTCCTATTTACTGAATAGCATTTTAGGGGTTACGAAATGCCCTCTCTGTATGCAGAGGATACCTTCCATAGCAAAAAAAGTCAAGATCAAAAGGGTTACGATTTCTTAACCACATTTGGTGTGTTTTAATGTAAAATTAACCGACTCTTGTAGCTGGTCGCGTGTGAAAGTCCTGCATCGCGCTTTGGAGTTGACTCAGGAAGAGTTCTCGTCACGTTACGGTATCCCACTGGACACGTTACGGGACTGGGAACAAGGACGCTGCGAGCCGGATCACACTGGCTCTGCTTACCTCAGAGTCATTGCCACGATGCCTGAAGCTGTACAGCAGGCCTTGCAACCTGCACCTGTCCAATAGCGTTGGCAGATGGAGCTGCAAGGCTGTAACCCAGAATCCTGTGATTTACAATCTGAAGCCAGTTCCAACAGGGATGAGGCGACCAATCATGACATTGCTTTTGGGCGACGTCAGCAAGTCCGTTTTACCCTCCAACGCAGCTTCGGCCAAGACTCGCGTTGTTTCTTGGCAGGAGGCCGCTGTCAGCCAGCTATCAGACGCCAGAGCTGTCCGCGTCAAGCCCAACAACAGAGTACGAGCTACCGCAGGCGCACCACCTGCTGCCAGGATCTGCGCATTGATGTTCGCATATCTAAAACGGTCGAGAATATCGCCCGGTAGTAGCCTGCTATCACCCGCTTCCTCTACCATCACGTGGCGCAGCATCTCATGAACAATGACCTCAAAATGCTTGTCATGGATATATACGCCTGCCGTGCGATATACCTTGCTCACCTCGCTGACAAGATACTGCTGGACAGCCTTTTTCCCAAGGATGTGCAATACTTGCGCTGGGTCAAGCGAACCAGTCGTCAGAGGTGTACCAGCGGTGATCTGCTGGCCATCTTTGACTGCCAGCTTACGTGTAATCGCAATAGTATAAGAGCGCTTCTCCTGTGCATGGGAACCGAAACTACTGGTACCAGCGACTGGTCTGGGTGCATTGGCATCCACTGCCTGCTGCGAGCAAGGAATCGCACCACCCAACGGAGCAACTACACATACGGTGTACTCCGCCTGCTGCTGCTGCGTAATCTCCACGGTACCAGCAATCTCGCTGAGGATGGCTGCCTCCTTGGGTACGCGAGCCTCAAAGAGTTCTTCTACTCGTGGCAGGCCCTGGGTAATATCAGACACACCTGCGACTCCTCCAGTGTGAAAGGTCCGCATGGTGAGTTGGGTACTGGGTTCCCCAATTGATTGAGCTGCGATAATGCCGACAGCTACTCCTAGATGCACCAATGAGTGTGTTGCCAGATCATGCCCATAGCAGGCTCGGCAGACACCAGACGCAGCCTGACAACCCAGGACAGAACGGACGAGAACCTCTTGTACACCTGCACGCAGTAGCCGATCTACCGTATCTTCGTCCAGCTCGCATCCCTCCGTCAGGCCAGCGACGCCCGGTATGGCCTGTGCCAGCACCCGTCCAATGAGACGGGATCGACTATCAGGCAGACCCATGGCTTGGCTGTCGGCCTGGGAAATCAGTACGTATTCGTGCGTCCGACAATCCTCTTCGGTAACCATAACCGCTTGAGCTGCGTTGATCAGGCGAGCAAATAGATAGCCTGATTCGGCTGTATTGAGGGATCTGTCCATAAAACCTTTGCGGGCTCCGTGGCTGCTCAGAAAGTACTCGAACGCGGAAAGCCCGGCTAGAAAGTTGCCGCGCACCGGCAGAGCCATGATGCGACCGGATGGGCTTGCCATCAGCCCGCGCATCCCGCACAGTTGGCGAATTTGCTGAAAGCCTGCCTTGGTCGCACCAGAATGAGTAATCCGAGCCACATTGCCAGCGGGGTCTAGTTCGCGCTGAACCATAGCTGTCACCGTCTCCGTGGCCTGCTGCCACAGCGTCACAGCCTGCTGATAATGCTCATCCTCTGTGATAAATCCTGCTGCTTGTAACTCATGGAGTTCGGCAATCCTCGCATCTGTCTCAGCTAGCACCTGCGGCTTGCCTAGTGGTATACGTACATCGCTAATGGCAAATGACGTGCCAGACTTGGTCGCATAAGTGAAGCCAAGCTGTTTGATGGCATCGGCGATCTTGGCTGTTGTGGCCTGACCATATTCTTTGTAGCATGCTGTGATCAATTGCCTGAGGGCCTGCTTTGTCATCGCATAGTTCCTGAAGCGTAAACGCAGAGGCAGAATTTCGTTGAAGATGATACGCCCAACCGTTGTCTTGACGCGTGAGTTGACAGGCTGCCAGGTAGATGGGCAATTATAGATTGTCTGGTCTGGTAAGCGGATCCAGATGGCGGTCTGTAGATCAAGCCAGCCGTTCTGGTGGGCCAGCAGTGCTTCGGCGCTACTGCTGAAAGCGTGTCCTTCGCTACGCCCACCCGATCGCTCCTCAGTCAGATAGTAGCAGCCCAGGACGATATCTTGGCTCAAAGACAATGTTGGTTCGCCTGTGGCTGGATGCAACAGATTGCGGTGTGTCAATAGCAGAGAACGTGCCTCATCCTGAGCAGCAGGAGAAAGCGGTAGATGAACAGCCATCTGGTCTCCATCAAAGTCAGCGTTAAATGGCGATGTGATGAGAGCAGGTAACTGGATCGCGTCTCCTTCAACCAGGATGGGTTCAAAAGCTTGAATACTCAGACGGTGGAGCGTCGGTGCCCGGTTGAGTAGGACCAGTCGGCCACGCATAACTTCCTCCAACAGATCCCAGACAGCAGGCAAACGCCGCTCAACGTAGCGTTTGGCCATGCGCAGCGACGAGGCCCAACCATAGGCCAGAACTTTGCCAATCACAAAGGGCTTGAAGAGTTTCAAGCGCGATCTTCTTGGGCAAGCCACATTGATGCATCTTCAACTGTGGCCCGACCACAATGACCGAACGGCCAGAATAGTCAACCCGCTTGCCCAGCAGATGATGGCGGAAACGTCCCATTTTCCCGCGCAAGTTATCAGAGAGACTCTTGAGTGGCTGCTTAGTTGGACGCAGCCTTGGATGCTCCTGCCGTGCGTTGTCGAACAGCGCGTTGCACGCATCTTGCAGCCTGCGCCGTTCAATGTTGAGCATGATCTCCGGCGCACCCATGGCCATCAGTTGCCGCAAGCGATTGTTACAATTGATCACGCTCATATACAAGGCATTCACATCCGCTGAGGCGAGACGAGCCCCCTCAAGCTGCATCAGGGGCCGCAGACCAGGAGGCAACACTGGCAACACCGTGAGAATCATCCAAGCCGGAGAAGCGTGGGAGGTTCTGAAGGCCTCGATAATCTGCAAGCGTCGGATGACCTTTTTGCGGGTAGCCTGCTCTGTTTGCTCAATCTGCATACGCAAATCTTGGGCAAGGTGGTCCAGATCGAGGTTAGCCAGCATCTCGCGCACAGCGGCGGCCCCGCTATCCGTGCCAAAGACATGTCTATACGTCCTAGTAAGCTCACGATAACGTTCCACCTCAAGCATGTCCAGTGGTTGTAATGCAGCCAGTTCCTCTCGCACGCGTATCAGCCACTTAAGATCACAGGTGGTATCTTGCTCTTCATGGCCGCGATCGTCAGTGACTCTGTGCTGTGAGATCAGCTCGTCAAGGTGCGCTACCTCGTGTGCACGTGCTTCCTCATCAATAGCCATAACTACATAGCAGGCGTAGGAGAGAATCTTGGCCAGTTGGCGTGGAGAAATATCTAGCAGGAGAGCTATACGAGAAGGCATCCCTTTGGCATACCAGGGGTGACTGACGGGCGAGGCCAGTTCGATATGGCCCATACGCTCACGGCGCACACGCGTATGTGTAACGGCAACTCCACACTTTTCACATACTGTGCCCTGGAAACGAACTCGCTTGTATTTGCCACAAGCGCATGTCCAGCTGGTAGTCGGCCCGAAGATCCGCTCGCAAAACAGTCCGTCCTGCACTGGTTTGAGGGTGCGGTAGTTCAAGGTCTCTGGTTTAGTGACCTCGCCATAGCTCCAACTGCGAATTTGCTCTGGACTGGCCAAGTGAATGCGCAGGCCAGCCAGATCGTGAAGTGAGACCATGCTTGCTGGTCCTTTCTGTTTGAAGGTGTGGGGATCAATGCGTGTTTCAGCCAGAAGCAAGACAGTCTCTCTCAAGCTGAAACAAGAGAAGTTGGACAGTGGCAATCAAGCGTGTTAGCCTCAGTCCGGCCTGTGCATAGAGTTGTTCCATCTGCTGTTCAGAACGTTCATATCATCCAAACATGACTAACATGATCAGATTGGTGGATGTGTATCTCGTGCGCCAACTGGCTGACACTTTTCATCCCGTCGCCAAGCCGATCGGCAATCTTAGCTTAGCTGCGGTGCAGATGGCCTGACTTCTCATCATCCCATCAAGTAGATGCATAAGTTGTAGCTGTTGTTGTTGCTTGTCCATGATTTGCATCTCTTTGGTCGACATCGGCCAAGCGATCGCTGGCCTTGGTGTACTTTTTGCCCGCCTCGCCTAGAGCAGTCCAACACATTGGTCTCTTCTCCAGACGAGGGCGAGGCAGATTTGGCAGTGGGAGAAGTACCTGTGTGGGTATCTTTCGGTCTTTGACGGATTGATACTCTGAAGCGGTATCCCCACTGCCACACTCTCTACGAGCTGTCTCTATCGTAGCATGAGAATATCAGAATACAAACAACACATGTTACTCGTTGCACCATCATTGTTGTATGTGGAAGAGCATTAGGCAACTCGGTAACGCGAGGCCAACTACAGAACCTACGCCCTAGCCTGAATGTTTTGATCATCAAGCAGCATAAGCAGCCTATACTGACTGCTAAATACATAAGGCAGGCTAAAGTTGTGAGATTAGATCATGCTAATTTCAATACATTATATAAATGTAGAGAAGTACTTACTAATATAACTTAAGATGTAAAAGAGGTAATTTTTCATCTTGACAAAAAGTCATCTATTGAGTATGATGCCTCTCATAAACCATAATTAAATTACCATTTAATTTCAAGGCTCTTGAGACCCCCAGAAAGAAGGCAGCAATGTTAGAAGGCAATTTACTACCCATTGTGCAAGGTGATGCGCAGATCATCAATGACAGTATTCAGTTTGAAGATCTAGATTTAAAGAGATTATTAGCCTATGAACTGAATGACTCCACAATATTTATGTACCAGCGTGATTGTCGAGTTTATGTTGAGTACGCCTATACGGAGGGACTTGAGTGGTTAAAACCTAGTACCTTGGTAGAATGGAGGGATCATCTGAACTCGAGAGACAAGAATGTCACCTCATACAATTAATCGGATGCTGTCATCAGTTAGGCGGATCGTCAAAGAACTGGCAAAGCGTGATATGCTAGCTGAAGATATCAGTATACGCTTTGATCGCGTATCAGGCGTTAAAGTGAAAAGAAATCGTGATAAACTCAAGATCAATGCGCGTACACCCATCACTCCAGATGAGATGAGAATGCTCTGCAATGCTCCCGATACTTCAACCCATGTTGGCAGAAGAGATAAAGCACTTTTAACCACCTTAGCGACGTCAGGGTTAAGAGCATCCGAAGTTGCCACGTTACAACTGGATCAGGTCAAGGCCAAACAGGGAGGGTACATCTTGCTAGTAAGAGGGAAAACGGATATCGGGTTTAGAGAAGCTCATCTTTCAAGGGAGGCTTACGACTTGATTAAGGAGTGGCTGGCAATACGGCCACTCCAGAGCCAGTATATCTTTACCTCGTTTGAGACTAGAGCTGCCATCCCAAAGAATACCCATATTAGTGAGACGACGGTCTGGAATATTGTTACGCATTATGCCAAGCTATGTGAGCTTCCTAATATCAAGCCTCATGACTTCAGGCGCTTCATCGGCACCCAGCTAGCCAAGCAAGATCTACGCAAAGCGCAAAAGGCTCTCGGTCACAAGAATATTGAGACGACGGCTAAGCATTATGTGCTTGATGAGCTAGAAGTCGGGCTGACAGATCATTTGTTCTAAAGGCAACTGTTGTGATCACCGCAATAGTTGCCAGAGACAAAAGCGCTTATAAATCCAGCTCATATATTAAGGAGGGGAATCATCAACCATGAATCAACCTATCGAGCAACGCGTCAGCACCATCAAGAACCGTCTCAGGCAAGTTGAAGACCAGGTAACCGACTGGCAATACTGGAAATCCATCACGCGTGATTCTTCGTATGAGATTGGCATTGCCGAAGGGCTTGCATCCAGTTTGCAACGCGACCAAACACCACCGGATGGGTTTACCTATCTGTCCGACTTTTGTGCCCAGCACTTCGTACCATTTCAAGCTGCTGAGGAGCTATTTCCCCATGCGATACGTGGCCAGAAAATCAAATCAGGTAGGAGTCTAGTCCCCATGATAGGACCCAAAGGCCGCCACGATTTTTATGTACAGTTACACACCAGGGCAGACTTCCGAACGTGCGATGACTACCCTCATAGCAGCTTATGTAGTGACACTCCATAGAGTGAGAAGAATAATGACAAAGCAACGAGTGTGCAAGGTATGCGAAGCAATTGAAACAAAAAATGCTAAATTTCCAAGACATAGCTTGGTATGCAATGATTGCCTAGCCAAGCGTGAAAGGCAACGCTACCAAGAAAAAAAGGAAAGTATCAAGGCACAGAAGAGGCAATACAATGCCGAACATAAAGAACACATTGCTGAACGTAGCGCACGATATCATAGAGAGCATAGAGAGACAATAAATGCACAGGATAGGCAAGAATATGCAGAGGAAGCAAAATACAAGCCACCACGCCTTTGCATAGATTGTGGCGAACCAATGCCAAAGCGTGCAAAATTGTATTGCGCATCATGCAAGGAGAAACATCGTATTATCTCCGTACGCGATGCAATGCAGAGGATGAGGAGAAAATAGAATTGTTAATAACTAATAGGGTATTCTCTCCTGTGAGTGTTGATAGGCTCAATTTGCTAATCGATGAACCAGCTTCTGGCAGACACTGGCGATCGGCATCAACACTTTAACGGAAGCTTCACCTTAAGGTAGCACAAATCGCTTCCTAGCTCAGCTATTCTACCAGATACAATCAAGAATGTTAATCCCTAGTACTGTGAGCGAAAATAAGGTAGTAATGTCAAATGGTGTATAAATTGTGTGAGTTTGAGATACCAGACTCTGCTTTTCCACACAATTCGGTACATTCACATTCTTCCTACTGACCTATGCAAAGGACGCATCGGGAAACCGGATTGCGGTATACTAGGGCATAGCCGAGTTGACGTAGCGAGTATAGAGTTATCCCAAGTCAACACGCATAGCAAGAAGCCAGAATTGAGCACTTTTTGAAAGGCAGCTATGGAACACAAGATGAAGAAAGCTGGAGAGAAGAACCGTTGTTTAGATACATCCGAAGGGTCCGATTTAAGACTTGCACACGCCATTTCTGAGGTAGCGAACCCCATGTTTGTTGCTCCCCCCCTCTTTTGGTTATTGCCCTCCGTACAGCACCAGACACACTGCATGCCTTGCTCTGGTGGGTGATCACAGTCGTTGGTATCTCTGCTGCGCCCCTCGTCTTTGTTCTACGTGGCGTGCGCCTTGGCCATTATAGCGATCATCATGTGAGCATTCGTGAGCAACGAATTGTGCCATTATTGTTTGCTATTGGATGTGTAATATTAGTTTTTGTTATCTTGATTATTTTGCATGCATCACGCTCTCTGATTGCGACTGTGACAGCTGTGCTAGTTGCTTGTACCATCGCAACAGTGATAACGAGGTACTGGAAAATCAGCTTCCACCTTGTGGGGGTGACTGGAGCCGTGACGGTTCTTTGGCTCATGTTCGGGCCACTTGCCGCTGTGCTTGTTCCCATGGTTGTACTTGTGGCTTGGGCACGTTGGCGCGTAGGTGCTCATACACCTCTGCAAGCTCTGGCTGGAACAGTACTGGCTGTCAGCGTCACGATCGGTACGTGTTGGCTTTTTGGTTTTTTTTAACCTTGGCATCCTCATCGGTGCTAGCTAATGGATCTAGCGTGGCAAAGAACTCTAGTAGTAGGTGGTGGGCAAACATGTAGCCACCACCTACCTTACGGAGCAGGATACGTTCCGTCGCGTAATCGAGAAAGCGGGCGTAGTGCCAGGGAAGTGAGCCAATCCGCCAGAGACGCCATCGGAGCATGTAATGCTCAATGCATGCAATTCCGCCACGTATCATGGCAAATTCGAGTGCGAAGACGATTCCCAGGACAATGGCAAACCCGATCCCCAGGGTTTGCCAGCCTGTGAGTCCCCCCATTAGCCCAAAGGCCAGTCCACTGACGAGTCCGCTAGCAATTCCTCCAATTGGCCCAAACAAACACCCAGTAAACAGACTATTGCATGCCGAACGACGTATGCCTTCATTGGATCTCACCAATTGACTCTCATCAAGCGTATCGCTGGACCATCCACTATTGAGCACGCCAGTTAGAATACTTGTCACTCCGGCAGTTAATCCAACGATTGGCCCATAGACCAATCCATATGCGGCTCCATAAACAGGGCCATAAAATAGTTCGCTGGCTATACCAACCACGATGATGACGACAGCCATAATGGAAAACCCAACTGCCAGTCCCTTGCCAATATTTGCCGCAAGATTGCGCCTGACGTTTTGCCTGTTCCATCCTACCATCTCGGCTGGCTTGATTTCTGTCCCGAGGCCACGTATCAGGTAAGTACCCCCTCCGAAACTGAAAGTCATCCCAAAGAAGAGTCCGACAATAGCTCCATAAGTCAATGCCTCATCTAGCCCAATAAGCAATCCGTTGACAACTCCAAAGCCTAACCAAGCGAATAATCCAATGACAAGTCCATCAACCAGATGAGTGATGAGGCCAACGTGCCTACTGCTTTGAGGGATAGAACGCAGTTCCTCTCGGTCGGATTTAACTCTTGACCCGGCCACTATAGCACTCGATAGTCCAACAATCAGGCCGCTAAAGAGCCCGATGCCTAACCCACGAGTAAGTGCATAATTGAGACTGTTGCTGACCGCAAAAAAGAGCAGACCACAAAATACTCCTATTACTCCTGTGCTTAAGAAGCCACAGCATAGTCCGCTTGCTAGGCTCCGCCGTATATTCCTGGCAGCTTTTTCAGAGTATCCTTCTGTGGAAGAGGCATCAATCAATATGGTGATCAGAATTCGTAACCACACCGAAAATCAACCCAAGCATTCCTCCTCCTTCGAGTCCACCACCTAACCCAGGGGCCATCCATCCAAGTACTGTATTGCCTGGTCCACTAGCGAGCCAACCGAGGAGTCCTGTTCCCACTCCGCTGACGTTGCCTAGTTTGCCTCCGCGTAGCCAGGCGAACAACCCTGCAACCACAGCGCTCTCGATCCCATAGATCAGTCGAACAACAGCATTGCGGTGCTGCTGGAGTGTTTGCTTGTCTGGAAGCCAATCCGGCTGCATGCGTTCGAGATAGAACTCCGTTTGGCTCTGTTGTGCCAATTGTCGTGCTAACCATGCTAGCCAACGCTTCGTCTGTTGCTGGGTATAGCAAGTATCAGTTCCCCGTCGCCCCAGCATACGTTGGACATATGTCGCAAATACCTGCTGTCGACGTGCCTCAATGGAACCTGTTGTTGCAAAGGTCGCACTGGTTGCCCCCTGGTATGCTAGTGTGACGATGCTGAGCATAAGAGGTGTTTTTATCACCTCGTACATCTCTGCATCTTCCTCTAAGGCTTTGTGCACGGCCTGAAGCTGTTCACCAACGCTGGCAAGATAATCACTAATCTGCTCTTTTGTCAGAGGTTGCACCACCACAGCTCGCTGAAGTGCGGTACGCGTTGATCCCGCAAAGTATTCTGTTTTGCGGCAACAGACAACGATCGGGACAAGCTCATGGGCCTGTTGGTAGGCATTGATAGCTTTGATGCAGGCTGATCGAGCTGTCTCAGCCACCTCATCGAGACCATCAAGCAAGAGATCAGTTGATTCGTGTCAATCCATTCTTGACCAATCTTGCGAGATACCCGATATTTGGTATTAAGCTCTTCTACTAACCATTCGGCCAGAGGTTGTTGCCCGATCGCCCATGACGAGAGGTTGAAAATCACTGGGATAAGATGGTTCGGGTCTTGTTCAGCACGATCAAGTAGATCGCGAGCCAGTTCCAACAAGAGCGTGGTCTTACCCGCGCCGGGCTCTCCGAGAATGAGCAGCTCCCCATCCGCCTCATCATAGACTGGCGTAATCTGCATGCCAGCGGGCAAGAGACGTGGAGGTAAGTCTGATTCAGCAACGAACAGTCGCCAAGGGTTCTCAACGGCGTCTGGTTGTGCTTGCAAATTCAGCCTGATGAGAGCGGCATAATGAAGCGAGCTTGCCAAGACACCTGCAATCCAACGGGATCGCACACGCTTGAGCATCCTTTGACGATTTATGTCTATATGATTGAACGCGCATGGAAGGTAACTTCCAGCGAAGTTAGCGGTACTGCATTACCAGTGCAATACTTTTCTGCGGCAGCAAAGCAAGTGTCGAGTCATCCGGGAGAGCTGTGGTAACGATAGCTGTTGGGAGAGCTGTTCAGTGCTGCTCGTTGGCAGCAATCCCAGTTCTTATGACGTCTTTGCTAATGTGGCACACAGTAGGCCACGTATTTTCAAGGAAGGGGAACATGTACCGCGTTCCCAGCTACCTATAGTCTGCTCCTCCACCTGTAAATTTTCAGCGAGCTGGCTTTGAGTCCAATTTTTCTCTTCACGGGCCTGTCGCAGTAACTCATTAGCTCTGATGCTTGTTTCACAGTCATGTAGTCCCTCTTGAATTTAGCAATCGCTGAGGATGAGTTGCAGTATTCTGCAAGTTGCCATGACCGTCAAATTGCCAAGTTAGGCTATGGTCACTCCTAGGAGACTGTGAATGGCCTCAGAGCGGCTTTGAGAAGTGGTTGTTTGCTACGTTGCACACAGCCTCTAATTTACAGCCTTGTAGGATAACTCGCCTATCACTGGGACTTATCTCTCGCTTAAGCGCAGACAATTCCCATTATTCGGTGATCTATGTAAATATGACTTACACTGCTGCATCCAGTTTTGCTGCCAAAGTCGGCACATGAACACTGCACAGTTGAAATATGGGGCAGCGTCCTAAGGATAGGGTAATTTTGTACGCACCTCAGAGGGAAACAGGGACAATTATCCTGAGGAAGTTGCCATCTATCACGAGATGACCACCTTGTACAGGAACTGTATAGGCCCTGTACGGGCAATGTATAGGCTCTGTGTCTGTTCAATGCGCAAAAAACAGGCATACTTAGACCAAGGAAAAGAGTCCTCTGTTGATAAGGTAGCAACAGAGATTGCTCAGATGCATCCCTGTCAACAAGTGATGAGCAGTGACGCTGGATCATATGTCAGCCAGCATCTATGCAGAGGCTAGTGATTAAGAAAGCTTTTCCTTGGTATGTTCAACACTTCACTAGAGCAAGCGTACCGCTTGCTTTGGCCCTAGGTCAAATGGGCTTGATTTGATATTATTGTAAAAGAGGAGCAAGTTATGCAGTTTCCCTCCATGTCATATCCGACCCCGTCGTCACAGGCCTCCAAGCTGCTACGAGTCCTAGTTGTTGGGCCAGAGTTACTTGCCAATGCGCTATATGCGCTTTTGCAGCAAATTTTGATGATCTGAATGGCCCCCCTCTGTGAGCCAGAGCAGGTTATGCCATTCATCCAGCGTCTTGGCAACACTGTCAATGTGGTTGTGTTGCACTGGAGTGGCGATCTTGAAAGAGATCACATGCTGCTGGAGGCGCTCTCTGCCGCTGGACAACGCAGCCTTATCGTCACGTCCCTGTACTGTCCTGACGAAATAGCATTCATCAAGCAAAGTGGAGCTTGGGGACTGTTTTTCACTTCATCTTCTGCAAACCATCTTGCCACCGCTTTACGCACAATTGCCCACGGCCAAAAATACTTCCCGCAGCTCACTTCCTCCACGCCAAACTTGGCCTATTTGACTAGGCAGCGCCAGATGGCCTTTCACGAGGAGCGACTCAGAAGCGCTGGCATATTCAATTATGTGGGATCTCAAGGATACAGAGATTAAGATCCTGCGCCATTTGGCCAACTTACGCGTGGAAGACATTGCAGAA
>CAVSHN010000019.1:0-61643 GCA_963727755.1 uncultured Chloroflexia bacterium | reverse complement strand
AGCAAAGACTCATCTTAAGCCAACTACGGTGCGCCGTGTACTCTCTATGCATGTTTACGAATTTCTTGAGCTAGTAGCAGGTCGTTCGATCAGTAACCATCTGGCGGCACTGCAAGTCCTGCATGAGTTTGGAGTTATTGAATACATCCTACCTCCGCCTGCTAGCTCCCCTCAGGCTAATCAGAGCAACCAATCGCCCTGGAAGCGATGAAAGATCCGCTCCCAAACTGGGTGCTTCTACGCACGCTAACGAGGCGATTTTCCCCTTCGTTTTTCTCCTAGTTCAGGTTAAACTTAGAATTAGTTCATGCGTACAGCGTATCCTCACCATGAGCAGACCAATCGGATATCAGGTGTGGGGAACCTGTCCAGGACGATAGGAAGAAGGAGAGATCCTGTATGGTAGCATTACGCTCACTCTGCAAATACACACTAGCCAACACGACTGACGTTTCCGCTGTGCAGAACAAGAGGCCGCAACGATGGAGCCTAAGCCCTCGCTGGTCTCGCATCATCAATCTGATTATCCTGAGCATGATAGGCATATGCCTTGTCAGCAGTACGACCTCTCATCAGGATAATATCTCTGTAATAGGTATGTCTGCCAGCTCATCTACTACGCAAGAGCTGGCAACACAGGTGGGAACACAAGCTGGCGGCGTAGAGCAACGGACTGTTGCACAAACACGGGCTCTGCCAGCGGATTGTAGCATGTTAGATATCAGCTGTGATCTGAACAGTGCTGCGCAATGGGTGGCCCAAGGCCTCCAAAATGCCCTGCAACCGATAATTGATGCGATTGATCAGCATCAGAGTAACTTTGTTTCGCAAACGCCGCTTTGTGTCTATGGATGCCCAACCAATGATAGTCCCTATCAGTCCAATGCGACCATTCTGACCTTTGTGGACTGGTCAATTGGAGTGGTCAATGTCGCGGTGGCGGCCTTTGTCGCTATCCTAGCTCTCAACATTATCGCAGCACGCCAGATTGGATCTTCTGCGGCCTCCTCCATTGCACAATCCCTGCCGCGCATTGCCCTGGCGGTGATGGCAGCCAATCTGAGCATGTATTTTCTCCAGTTTTTTCTTGACCTGGAGAACGCCCTGTGTCTGGAGGTGATCCATCTCCAGGCGCTCACCATTCTCTCCAATGTGATTGTTGGCATCTTTCGCCTCAACCTGTTCAGTGCTGGACTAATGATGTTCATAGTCGCCATCGTGCTGGCTGTGATGAATATGTTATTGGTCTGGCAAATGCTGGTGAGGCTGGCCCTGCTGATTCTGCTCATTGTGCTAGCTCCACTTGGATTGTTCTGCTTTGGTTTGCCACAAACACAGACCTATGGACGTCTCTGGGCGGCAAATTTTGCTCTGACGGTCTTTGTCCAATTCTTCCAGGTAGTGACATTGGCTCTGGGAGGCATGTTGGCAACGTATGTGTCAGCCACTGGCTTCTTCGGGTGGGGACAGGACATGACTTCGCTCTTTGTGAGCATCGCTGTCATTTACCTTGTCCTGCGTATTCCGTCCATGGTGCGAACCTCAGCCACCACGGCTCTTGGTCCTATTGCCGGGGCAGGCCCAGCTGCGGTTGAGTCTATGATCGGGATTGCTACGCGGCTAGTTGAAGTCATGCTGTAGTGAGGAGGACATGATTGGTGAACAAGATCGTGCTTGGCGGATTGGCTGGAGGCATTCTGGTTCCGGTGGCTGCAATCATGGTGTTTACATCCGTGATTGTTCCTCGGCTATCAACCTCTGAAATATCCACGGCATACTGCTTGCCTACTACAAGTGGCACGGTAACATCAGACCAGCAAACTCCTCTTATCACTCCAAATGCGCTTGGAGCAAGGGAAACTACCACTGTCTTGGCCTGCGTCGGAAACACAGCGATAGTTCAGGCAGCTTTGGCCATTGTCGCACATTTGCACGGAGATCCTGATGTCAACTGGGATGCACAGATGCCATCAAAGGCCCTGGCGTATTGGGTATCGCGTTGTCCTGCTGGATCAAGCTGCTGGATTGATTGGCAGAGTGGCACATTCCAATGTGTGACGTTAGTGACTGGAACCTATGCCCTAGCAGGGGCTTCGTTACCAGCAACTGGCAATGCCATCGATTTCTGGTCGTTGTATGCCCATCGCCCCGGCTGGTCAGAGATCCCTTCCTTTGTCGCTCCCACAGGGCGACCACGACATCTTCCACTACCTGGGGACATCATGGTCTGGTGGAATCCTCCTCCCAACGTTGGTCACGTGGCAATTGTGACTGCCGTCATTCCTCCTATTAATGGACACAATGGAGCCATCACGTTTGCCCAAGCCAATGGGCCTGGGTCGATGGTGAGTGGGCAGTTTGTACCTGGCATTGTGACCCAGATGCTGACACCCGATCTCTCTGTGCCAACTTGGTCCACCTACCATGTCTATGGTTTCATCCGCCCGAACAGTGTCTATGTCGATCTGGCAGCACAAGACGCGCTTGTTGCTGGCATCCCACAAGCACTGTTCCTGCGACAGATCAAGGTGGAAAGCAACTTCAATCCCGATGCCATCTCCCCAAGTGGCGCAGTCGGCATTGCCCAGTTCATGCCTGCCACAGCGGCCAGTCTCAATCCTCCTCTGGACCCGACTGACCCGGTGGCATCTCTGGCAGCAGCGGCGCAATACATGGCGAGCAAAGCTCGCACATTCGGGGGTGATTATGCCAAAGCGCTCGCTGCTTATAACGCAGGCGATGAAGCTGTGAAGGCAGCTGTTGCGGCTTATGGGGCTAACTGGCTCCAGCACATGCCCAGCGAAACTATCACCTATGTTCAGAGTATCATGGGTTCTTAGTGCTACAGCAGTCAAAATAGACTCCCTCTGGACATGAGCCTACCAAAGTTGGCCCTACCAACAGGGGGAGACATACAAGTAGTACAACGTCTCTAGCATCAGCTAGATGCGTCCTGAAAAGAAGCAAAGGATGACAATCTATGAGAACCTTGGCCACTTCACTGATCCAACAGATGCCAATGCTCGTTATGGCAAGCGTTTCGCAATTCTTTACTAACCTGCTTAACCAGGGGCTCACTCCGATGGCGCTGGCAGCTGCCACCTTTTTCTTTGCCTGGGCTGCAGTGCTCTATATGAGCGCTGGTACAGAGAATACGCGCCGCATCGAGCAAGCTAAAGGAGCACTCTATGCAGCCCTTACTGGTCTGGCACTTGCTTTGCTTGCTAACACCATTGCTGGCATTATCAGTACCGCTGCGCAGGGTCAATGAGGACCCTGCTGATGGTATACAGAGGTCCTTCCCCTCATGCGGGAAAAGGAGGAAACTAGGGTGCAAGCACATCAGGTACCAACTCACATGAATGTGCCAGACAAGCTCATCTTTGGGCTAACGGCCAAGCAACTCCTGATCACCTTGATTGGTGGCTCAGCTGGCTATGACATCTGGCTTCACATGCACATTTTGCTGAAATATGGACTGCTTGGCCTGCTCGCCCGCCTCGCACTCTCGCTCATACCAGCGGCTATGGCCCTGTCTTTCGCCTTGGTTAACGTGGCAGGTAACTCTCTGGAGATGTGGGCACTGGCATTGCTGCGCTACATGCAGCAACCCAAAGCCTACGTGTGGCGCAGCATTCGTTCTTACACAGCTTCTGTGGAGGACAAGACGGAACCGCAAGCACTGGAGGAATAGAAAATGCAGAAAACACAAACTAGCCAACAAATGCGTGGAGGTCTACGCGAGCAAGCAATGGGCAGTGTCCAAATGGAGTTTGTCAGGGTACGGGAGGTAGACCACAACATCATGTGTTTGGTGTCCTCTACTGATCCAGTCTGTCGTGAATACCGTGCCATCCTGGAGGTGACGAGTACCAACTTCACGCTCAAGGCTGAAGATGAGCAGGAAGCGATAATCAATGGATATCACGCCTTTCTCAAAGCGCTTGCCTTCCCTATTCAGATCCTTGTGCGCAGTCAGCGGCTCGACCTTAGTCAGTACTTACAGGGCCTAGAGGCAGCAACTGACTCAGACGATGAAGCCACCTGGAAAGAGCTAGCCAGCTCGCACGCGCAGTTCGTGCGAGAATTGGCATCCAGACGCACACTGCTTGAACACCGCTTCTATATTATCATTCCGGCTGAGCAGGCGAAAGCCCGTGCTCACGCGCTGGAGGCCCTCCTGCCAGGAATGCGTAAGAGGAGACTCCTGCAGGCACGCAAGGAGACGCTGGAGATGGCACAGCAGGAACTCGATCTGCGAGCTAACATTGTGATTCAGCAGCTCTCCTCTGTTGGGTTACACTGCCAACGACTACAGGGCCAAGAGTTGATTGCCCTCTATTATAGCTGTCTCACTCCTGAGCGGGCACTGCACTACCCACTGACAAGTCAAATGCTCACCGCCGGGCACACCACCAAGGTCTTGCAACGCCAAGCCTACCAACCTGAATGGCAAGCGCATGGCGAACAGCACACCACTGTGACGGGGCAGTTCCCTGTGCCTGCTTACAACCGTAAAAAAGGTTCCAAACGCAAAAGCTCCCGGCCCCTAGCTCCTCCCGACCTGCCGCAACTGGCAGATTTACTAGCACCCGCCTCTGTGGAGATCACACGCGAGAGTATCTGCCTGGAGGATGAGTACGTGTGTGGTATCGCGGTGACATCGTTCCCACGCGAAGTCTGCGCAGGATGGCTGGCACCGCTACTCCTACACGACGAAATCATCGAGATCGTGTTTCACTTTCATCCGCAAGATAATGCCACAATGCTTCCTCAGCTCATGCGGCGCAGAAACCAATATCGTGCCTCCCGGCAGATAAATGTGCGTCAGGGGAGACTGGAAGATCCAGAGATGAACGTGGCAGAGCAGGATGTTACTGCGCTCATTAGCCAGCTTGCCAGCGGTAAAGAACGCATCTTTGATGTCGGCTTTTACGTCATCGTGCGAGCCCCTGATCTGCGTTCTTTGCATGCCCGCCGGGATCGTGTGATGGCCATTCTCAGGAACCTGTTGCTGGTGGCTCGCCCAACCACGCTCGAGCACGCACGGGCCTTCCGTTCCTTTTTGCCTGAAGCACATGATGAGCTGCTGCGTACCTTCTCGTTGGACAGCATGAGTCTAGCAACTGCTTTCCCGTTCATCAGCAATGCTCTCTTCATGCCAACGGGTACTCTCGTTGGGATTACACCCCAAGGTGAGCCAGTTGTGATCGACGAATGGGATGAAACGTTCGACAATCCACATGAATTTGCTGGAGCCATTACTGGGGCGGGCAAGTCCTACTTTTATAAGATTCGCATTATGCGGGAACTCTTGCAGCATCGCAAGCAGGGCTTACAGGACGTGGTCATTGATCCCGATGGCGAATACCGCACGCTGTGTCTGGCCCTGGGTGGTGATTACCTGCGACTCGCGCCGGGCAGTGAGCAGCATCTCAACCCCTTCGATCTCTTGCCACAGGGAACGGACATGAGGGAATACGTCGCCGATCGTAGTCGTGGAGATCGCCTAGCGGATAAAGTGCATTCCTTGCATGCCTTCTTCGATATCATGCTTTCCGACCGGACTCCCACCGGGGTCACGACCCTCACGGCCAGAGAAAAGGGCCTGCTCAACCGAGCTATCTACGAGACCTTTAATCAGGCAGGCATCACAGCTGATCCCAACACGCACGATCGACCAGTGCCCTTGCTCATGGATCTCTACGAGATTCTCAAAAGCGGAGTGTGTGGCAAAGATGAGACTGGACTTACTGAGCGGCTCTACCGCTACGTCTTAGGTAGCCTATCGGGTCCGTTCAATGCACCCACCGACGTGCAATTGAACAGTCACTTGGTCGTCTTCGACATCCGGGACATGTCGGGAGAGGAATTGAGGCCACTTGGCATCTGGCTGATCACTGACTTTGTGTGGACCCAGGTGCTTGCAGGTATGCGGCCACGCAAATTGTATATTGATGAGGCCTGGAGCCTGATCCAGCATCCGGAAGGTGGTCGCTTCCTGGCCAGTTTAGCACGGCGAGCCCGGAAGCGCTACTTGGCGTTGTGTACGATTACCCAGAACCCGGAACTCTTTGCTGAAGATGCCTGGGGATCAGTCGTTGCCTCCAATGCCGCGACGAAGGTTTTGAAAAAACAGGACCGCACGAGCGCAGAGGCCGTGACGAAGCGTTTCCAACTGACGACCGGAGAGCAACAGCGACTCCTGACCTTTGGCAAGCACGAGGCACTCTTGTTTGCGGGAGGCAAGCGTGTGGTCATTCATATCGAAGCCAGCCCAATCGAACATACCCTGGCCACGACCAACCCACGAGAGCTAGCGAACCGCCCACCAGCACATTTCCTGACGGCACGTCGCCTAACGGCCTCTTTGAGGAATAGCCAAGCGGCAGCCGATGACCCGGACGAGTACCCTGGCCGGGATACAACGACAGTGGAAACTAGGGCATCGCAAAACCAAAGAGAGAGTTGACCTATGACGATTATATGCACAGAAGACCAAACGCTAGTAGTTCAGGTGATCCCGCCACCGCGTGCCAGCGATCGCGATATCTCAGCGTTTGAGACAGCTGCCCAGAGCCTCGCACTCGATGCGCGGCACCCGGTGGCCCTGGAAATCGCCCGCACAGAGCAGGGCCGACTTTTTATCCTGCGTGCCACCTCGCCAGCTGCGCTCAAGCATGTAGCTGATCAGATTCAGGCCCGTTATCCCCAGGCCACGATCATGCCGCTGGTCTCTGACCCGCTAGCGCTAGCACCCAATGAGGTCGTTTCTGCTGTCGAACTGTGCCCTGGAGCAGCACCATATCTGCCTTTGCGCACTTGGCGCGACCGAGAATTACAGGGCCAGGGAACTGACCCTATCCTGGGTGTGCTGGCAGCACTCTCGCATATCGATAGCGAAATGCGGGTAGTGGCTCAGTTATCCCTCCTACCTATGAAGCCAATCTGGTCGCTGCCCCACCGCCGAATGACAGTCGAGCACCCGCTCGAACCAGAAGCGTCAGCATAAGATGGAGGTAAGGTCGCATTCAGCAGCCCCCAGCACGGGGGCCATCGTCGGCATGGGCCTAGTTGTTGCTATCGCGTTGCTGAAGATACGCTATCAAAGTTTGCTGCCCGCATGGATGATCCATGCGGCAATCCTGCTGCTACACGGCAAGGACCCCAATCTCACCCTTACGCAGATAACGCTACTGACTGAAGTAGGAGCTATCTTACTCATCTTGCTAGTACCACTCAAGCTAGTACTGACGCACAGGCGAACAGCCATCTACGACATGCGCCTAGTCGCGGAAAAAACGGGCAAGAGTGCCTATCGAGTGCGGCTGCGTCTCTTTGTGATCGCGTCCCACAGGCAGAGAGAGGCCACCGGAAGTGCTCTGGTGGCCTCTTCGACGCACTCAACGCTTATTAAACGTATACAAGAGGCCTATCAGCATTGGCAGGAAAATCGCATAAGACTGGCACAGCAGACCAAACAACGCTCTGATGTGTTAGACAATCTGACAGCTGCGTATCGACAGTACCATATGGCCGCAGGCGGCTACTTCGTGCCCAGACATGTGTCAACGCGAAAGACCATGCGCCTGCTCGTGCGCCAAGGCGGGTGGTATGGCCATTTTTGCACAGGCTGGGAGTGCGGCCTAGTCACGCTCACGCCACATCCTATCCGTAGCGGAAGTCGGCATGTTATTTCACCTTCCCCAGTCCATTGACCTAGCCGACCTCCCATTCGTTGAGCGTGGCCGTGCGAGGACATTCCTAGTCCCCAACCACTAACGACTGGTAACGGTTGGAAAATCGGCGTATCCAGCCATGCCGGACATGTCGTCCCCGTGTATCTACCACAGAGCGAACTGCGCCGAAATTTCCTCGCTATAGCCAGCACAGGGAAAGGCAAAAGCACGCTTTTCCAGCATGTTGCTCAGGCGATGCTTCACAACGCCTCCGGTGAGCAGTGGTTCACCGGACGAACACATGATATGGATGGACTGTTTGTGTTAGAGCCCCACCGTGAAATGGTCGAAGCGTCATGAGGCTCACGCCCTCAGGCTGCGCGATCGCGTCACCCTGGTCGATCTGGCCGACCGCGATTATCCTGTTGGTATCAACCCGCTCGATGCGACGCTGGGGCGCGATCGCGACAAGGCTATAGATAACCTGCTAGTCATCTTCGAGAAGATCTGGGCGATGAGCTGGGGACCACGCACAGAAAACGTCATGGAGTATGCGCTCAAAACACTGGCAGATGCCAACGCTACGCTAGTTGAGCATGATCCGCAGCAAGGACCTGATACACAGTATACGCTGCTTGATGTCGTTGCGCTCCTGCGCAACCAGCAATTTTCGTCATACCGTAATGGAACAGGTCCAGTGACCCGATGCTGAGAAACTGGTGGGAGCACTACTACGAGCCGATGGACCTGCGGTTCCAGATGGAGGTCATCTCGTCAGTGCTGAACAAGATGTCCAAGTTTGCCAGTTCGCGTGTCCCACGCCGCATTTTCGGGCAACCCCGCTGAACACTTGATCTCAGACAGATCATTCGCCAGGGACAGATGCTGCTGGTCAGCACAGCGGCAGGCGTCGTTGGTGCAGATATCTCAACGCTGATCGGCTCGTTCTTGCTGGGTCTCTTCCACGTTACACTGGCCGAACAAGCTGAGTTGCACCGGACGCAGCGTCGGCATTATCTTGCGCTCATTGATGAGTTTCAAGTGTACCAGGGTGTAGATTGGAATACCATGCTGGCTGAGTTGCGCAAAGCTGGTGGCAGTTTTGGTCTGGCAACGCAATCGCTAGCCTATCTGGACAAGATAGATAAAACCTTGCGTGCGACTGTCATGGCTAATATCGACCACCTGTTCGCTTTTGCCATGGCCGCGGAAGATGCTCGGCTATTGCGCGAACTGGAGGGCATACAGGTGGAGGATATCACCAACCTTGATAATTACATGTGTTATGTGCGAGCTTCGCTGGGCACCAGACGGCTGCCAGTGTTTTCTCTGCATATCGATCCTCCGGCCTCTGGCGACAGCGAGATGGCACAGTGGATCCGCAGGCAAAGTCAGCAGCGTGACGCACGCCCAGTAGCAATTGTTGATGAAATAATTGCAGCCTCTTCTGCACGCGCCTCACGTCCAGAGTCTCCACAACATGGCAGCAAGAGTGACAGGTCACAGGTTGGCGATGATACCTCGCAGGCAGATCGAACGCACGAGAAATCTCTTGCTGCTCAGCACGGAACACGCGCAAACGTCATCCACCCAAGTCGAAGACACCTTCTCCAAGCACCGTGGCACAACCCGAGGTAGAATCTGCATCGCAAGTTGAAGATAGTTGGAGTTGTCCATTGCTCGATGAAGGAATTGGACCGGATGATGGGGGAAGCGAGGTAACTGACAGTGGGCATTAAGAGCAGGCGCTCTGCACAGGGCCAACTCGTGCGCTTCCGACGTGCCGAGGTCACTGAAGCATTGGCTCAGTTGAAGAACGAAGATCTCCAACTACTGCACTGGTTGCTGCGCTATCCCTTCTTGCGTGCAGAGGATCTAGCACAGGCACGATCGATGAGAATCTCCACCGTCTATCGGCACCTCGCGTTCCAGCAGGAGATAGGAGTAGTGGAAAGCATTACTCCCGCCGTGTTGGGGACAAATCGCTGCGCACTCTACTATCTCTCCAACTTAGGGCTCCACGTGGTGGCAGCCAACATGCACCGCTCCCCTGCTGCACTAGCCCGACATTGTCACACAGATGAGCAAGGATTGTTGACCTACCTGCCACGTCTATCACAACTAATGATCTTGCAGGACCTCATCAATGGGATAGATGCTCTGGCTCCCGAGAAGCTCGGTCTGTTTGGTCACAGAGCTGCCGTCTGGTGGGCATGCGTGCGTGACTACCGGCATACCTTTGCCTATCGTGACCGCACGCTGGTGGCAGAAGCCTCTGGCGGACTGGTGCTGCAAGTGCGACCACGTACGGCACAAGGAAAGAATGCTCCTGACCGCTGGTATAGCTTGTTTATTCTGCTGGATGACGGCATTAGTAGCACTGACTTGATCACAGATAAGTTGCGTGGCTTGCTCGCCTATCGTGAAAGCGCCGAGCGCAGGAAACAATGCTCCGATTACGATTTTCCTCCCATTCTGGTTCTGGCAACGACTGTGCATCGCCAGGAACACTGGGTGCGCAAAGCCAGAGAGGTGGTTGCCAATGTACGGATGACACCTCTTGTCGGAGCGATCACCTCACTGGAAGAGATCGAACGAAAGGAGAACCGCGCCAAGTTCCCCTGGCTCACGCCATGGCGTGATCTGACGAGCAATGCCACCTGCCATTTGCACGACCTGCTTGAGCCGATACCACATGAGGCACTTCCTCGCGGGTTGCTCCTGCCCCACGAGTGGCAGGATCTCGACTGCCAGGACCTACCGCCAGCGATCACACCTAGACAGATGAGTCGCTGTCTGCCCGCAGTGATCCAAGGTCATTTCACCCGGCGAGCAGAGCAACTGCCCGCAGAGGAACAGTCAGGACGCGACGAGCGAGAACACATCGCTCTGCTCAGCCTGAAGCTTACACGCCGTCTGTTGGATCTGCTCGTGTTCATCCTCGACCATCCGCTGATTTCGCTGGCAGAGATTGCCGCGTTGCAGGGTATGCAGCTTGCAAGTGCAGAACGCTATTTGCGAGAATTGCGCAGACTTGGGTGCCTAGAACTCGTTGACACGAGGCGCTACCAGCAGGAGATATGTAAGCGGGTACCAGATCGGGAGGGATGCGTGGTCCAAGCGGATATTGGCCAGCGCTGGCAGCTCTCAGCGTGTGGGATGCGTCTGCTGGCAGCGGCTTATCATTTCAACGTTCACAACATTGCACTGCTGGAGGGCACTGCAAGCGGAGAACAGGCACCTGTTGTCTCACACCAAGGTGAGAGCTTGGTCCAACGGATCTCTGTCAGCCTGTTGCGGCGGCGACGCGTGGAGCATCATACTGGCATATATGGTTTCTTCGCTGATCTTTGCCGGGCGGCACAATACCAACGTGAGCAGGGGTATAGACATCAGCTTCTCTGGTGGAGATGGGCCCCTTCGTACAACGGCGTTACTATAGTCAAGATCGCATGCACAACTTGCGTCCAGATGCACTGGCAGCCTACTTGGTAGGTGAACACATTGTGCGTTTCTGGTTGAAATGGGACCATCATGCCATGGGTCTGATGGAGAAGTTGGCAATTTATCAGCACTACATTTGCACACGTGAATGGTCATGCAAACATGTGCCTTTACCCTGGCTGCTCGTTGTCGTTGCCAACCATGATCAGGAATTGCGTGTTGCTAGCATGGCCGCCCAGCAGCTTGCGACAGGAGGTTTGCTGACCTTGCGCACGACGACGACGAGCCATCTCGCCTGCCGAGGCCCTCTGGGGCGAGATTTGGTTACCTGTGTTGCCTGTGCAGGAGGCTCTTCAAGAACGGCAGTTTGTGCCTCGCTGTCGCTTCTTTGAGTTGAGATCGTAAGTGGATGCTACTGCGACACTGATGGACGTTTGGCAACTTTGGGTAGTGGGTGCAGCAGGAACGCCAAGCGGACAAATCCCTGAGCTGTTACCTCTCCCGATGATACGCACAGATACCAAACATTCGTGAAAAACTCCTCATGTCATTCCAAGCGAGATCTTATCCTTTCCTGTGATGCTGAACAGCATCGGCATTGCAACCGAGTTGCTAAATTGTAGCAGTGTTACCAACCTCAATCATCTTCAATGCCAGTCTCCAGTGAAAGAATCTCTGCTAAGGCATCATCGGCGGCCTCCCGTACAACTTGCACAGGATCGTGAAGTCGCAGTTCGAGCAGACGACGAATAGCCGCATCCGGAATGTTGCGGCGTATTGAACCAAGTGCTTTGGCTGCATTGCTACGCACTTGCCAGTGGGGCCAAATGAGGAGTTTAGTTAACTCATCAAATATGGCAGGTAGAGCAAGTTTCATCTCTCCTACTGTTTGACAGAGAGAGGTTTGGATAATGGAACCAAGGACGAAACCAAAAGGCTGTCCATTGAGAATAGCAATAGCCTCATTAGCTATTTTGTCTATGGAGTGAGGAGCTATTTGACTGAGTACCTTTATTGCCTCGTTATTTACATTGTTATCTACATCTCCCACTGCCTCTAAAAGGAGGTCCACTGGCACTCTCTCCCCTTGTGCTCCCAATACCTGCACAGCAGCCTGTCTTACGTCCTCATCGGGATCATGCAAGGCAGGGAGCAGTTGGTCCACTGGCACTTTCTCCCCTAGTGCTCCCAATACCTGCACAGCAGCCTGTCTTACGTCCTCATCGGGATCATGCAAGGCAGGGAGCAGTTGGTCCACTGGCACTCTCTCCCCTTGTGCTTCCAATACCTGCACAACAGCCTGTCTTACGTCCTCATCGGGATCATGCAAGGCAGGGAGCAGTTGGTCCACTGGCACTCTCTCCCCTTGTGCTCCCAATATCTGCACAGCAGCCTGTCTTACTCCCCAGTGATTGTCATGCAAAATAGGAAGCAGTTGGTCCACTGGCACTCTCTCACCTTGTGCTCCCAATATCTGCACAGCAGCCTGTCTTACGTCCTCATCGGGATCATGCAAGGCAGGGAGCAGTTGGTCCACTGGCACTCTCTCCCCTTGTGCTTCCAATATCTGCACAGCAGCCTGCCTTACTCCCCAGTGATTGTCATGCAAAATAGGGAGCAGTTGGTCCACTGGCACTCTCTCACCTTGTGCTCCCAATATCTGCACAGCAGCCTGTCTTACCCATTCGTTAGGATCATGCAAGGCAGGGAGCAGTTGGTCCACTGGCACTCTCTCCCCTTGTGCTCCCAATACCTGTACCGCAGCCTGTCTTACGTTCTCATCTGGATCATGCAAGGCAGGGAGCAGTTGGTCCACTGGCACTCTCTCACCTTGTGCTCCCAATACCTGTACCGCAGCCTGCCTTACGTTCTCATCGGGATCATGCAAGGCAGGGAGCAGTTGGTCCACTGGCACTCTCTCACCTTGTGCTCCCAATATCCGCACAGCAGCCTGTCTTACGTCCTCATCGAGAGGGAACAGTGGGTCCACAGGCTCTCTCTCCCCTAGTACTTCCAATATCCGCACAGCAGCCTGTCTTACTTTCCTGTGATCGTCATGCAAGGCAGGGGGCAGTTGGTCCACTGGCACTCTCTCCCCTTGTGCACATAATACCTGCACAGCAGCCTGTCTTACGTCCTCATCGGGATTATGCAAGGCAGGGAGCAGTTGGTCCACTGGCACTCTCTCCCCTTGTGCACATAATACCTGCACAGCAGCCTGTCTTACTTTCCTGTGATCGTCATGCAAAGCAGGGAGCAATTGGTCCACTGGTACTTTCTCCCCTAGTGCTTTCAATACCTGCACAGCAGCCTGTCTTACGTCCTTATCGGGATTATGCAAGGCAGGGAGCAGTTGGTCCACTGGCACTCTCTCCCCTTGTGCACACAATACCTGCACTGTAGCATGTCTTACTTTCCAGTGATCGTCATGCAAGGCAGGGAGCAGTTGGTCCACTGGCACTCTCTCCCCTTGTGTTCCCAATACCTGCACAGCAGCCAGTCTTACGTCCTTATCAGGATTATGCAAGGCAGGGAGCAGTTGGTCCACTGGTACTCTCTCCCCTTGTGCTACCAATACCTGCACAGCAGCCAGTCTTACTTTCCAGTGATCGTCATGCAAGGCAGGGAGCAATTGGTCCACAGGCACTCTCCCTCCTTGTGCTCCCAATACCTGCACAGCAGCATATCTTACTTCTTGATCAAGATCATGCAAGGCAGGGAACAGTTGGTCCACAGGCACTCTCTCACCTTGTGCTCCCAATATCTGCACAGCAGCCTGTCTTACTTCCTTATCGGGGTCATGCAAGGCAGGGAGCAGTTGGCCCACAGGGACTCTCTCCCCTTGTATTCCCAATACCTGTACAGCAGCCTGTCTTACTTTCCAGTGATCGTCATGCAAGGCAGGAAGCAGTTGATCCACAGGCACTCTCTCCCCCTGTGCTCCCAGTACCTGCACAGCAGCCAGTCTTACGTCCTCAATGGGATCATGCAAGGCAGGGAGCAATTGGTCCACAGGCACTCTCTCTCCTTGTGCTCCCAATACCTGCACAGCGGCCTGTCTTACGTCCTCATCGAGATCATGCAAGGCAGGGAGCAATTGGTCCACAGGCACTCTCCCACCTTGTGCTCCCAATATCTGCACAGCAGCCAGTCTTACTTTCCAGCGATAGTCATGCAAGGCAGAGAGCAGTTGGTCCATTGGCACTCTCTCCCCTAATGCTCCCAATACCTGCACAGCAGCCAGTCTTACGTTCTCATCGGGATTATGCAAGGCAGGGAACAGTTGGTCCACAGGGACTCTCTCCCCTTGTGCACATAATACCTGCACAGCAGCCTGTCTTACTTTCCTGTGATCGTCATGCAAAGCAGGGAGCAATTGGTCCATTGGCACTCTCTCTCCTTGTGCTCCCAATACCTGCACAGCAGCCTGTCTTACGTCCTCAACGGAATCATGCAAAGCAGGGAGCAGTTGGTCTATTGACACTCTCTCTCCTTGTGCTCCCAATACCTGCACAGCAGCATATCTTACTTCCTTATCGAGATCCTGCAAGGCAGGGAGTAGTTGGTCCACAGGCATTCTCTTACCTAGTGCTCCCAATACCTGCACAGCAGCCTGTCTTACTTTCCTGTGATCGTCATGCAAGGCAGGGAGCAGTTGGTCCATTGGCACTCTCTCTCCTTGTGCTCCCAATATCTGCACAGCAGCCTGTCTTACTTCCCAGTAATCAGCATGCAAGGCAGGGAGCAATTGGTCCACTGGCACTATCTCCTCTAGTGCTCCCAATATCTGCACAGCAGCCTGTCTTACTTCCCAGTAATCAGCATGCAAGGCAGGGAGCAGTTGGCTCACTGGCACTCTCTTCCCTAGTGCTCCCAATACCTGCACTGCTACCTGACGTACATCACGATGCTGATCCCGTAAAGCCTCTAGCAAGGGTCCCAATATTTCATCTACTTCTTGCCCACGGAGATGGGAAACCTCTCTCACCAGTGATTGCAGTCGTTCTTGTTTTGTTCTCCGCTGATCTCTCGTTGCTTTCAGCAGCTCATCTAACCAGATAGCGACGATACGTTTCTGCAACGGTCCCCTTGTCGCTGCCTCCCATTCATTTTCTTCAGTCACCTCCGTCAGCGATTTGAGTGCCAGTGCCAATCCCAAGTCTCCTGGGTCCCCCTCCTTGGTAGATCGTTGTTCAATTAGCTCATGTAGCCAGCGTCGCGCTTGCGCTTGCCCTCTGTTGCCAAGTTGCTGGCCTAGCACTCCTACCATGAGCCGCAGAACTTCTGTCCAGTAGCTATAGGTACGCTTGTTCCATACAAACTTCCAAGTCTCCTCGCGTATTGTTTGATCATGATGGGTCAATCGCTGTGCAAGCTCAACAGCAGCAAGATACTCCTGAAAGGTTTGATGCCGAAAGCTATAGATTTCGCGTGTTAAGATATCAAGCATACCAGAGGCAACAATGCGATGTACCATGTCCTCAGTTATCCAGTTCTCGTGTTGTCTTTGACGAACGAGGGGTAACAGTTCAAGAAGATTATCCTGACTGAAGGTGCGCCCTTTTGTTTTATAGAGTTCTAGCGCCAGATCTGAGAGCACGCGGCGCAAGATTTTTCGTCGCACTGGATCTAGTTCATGAGTCTCTAAAATAGCATCAAGCACCTGCTGATAGAGCATGGCACGACTCGATGGCAGTGTTCTCACTTTCCAGAAGACCACTGCCGCTAGGCTAAAGAGGAGAGGGTTTCCTCCCCAAGCAGCCTGAGAATGGTCTTCGAGCAGCTTGACGAAGGTCGCGGGAGACAATGATTTTGCTGGGACAGATGAGAAAACTCGTTGCAATTCTGGGAGAAGGCGCTCTGATAGTTCCAAGCGCAGTTGATGACTCATAGGCAGAAGCTCCCATTCAGCAAACTGCCCATATTTGAAAGAGCCACCCTTGTACTCAGTAAAACGGGACCCAATCACCCAAGTGTTTCCTGGCTTGGTTGCCCATTCATTGACCCATCCAATCATCTTCTGGCGGCGCTGAGGCTCAACTTCATCAAGGCTATCTAGACACACAAATGCCTGTTCTGTCTTGATAGCTTTCCACAGTGTATCAGCATAGGTGCGCTCAATATCGAGTTCTCCGACGAGTTCTACCAGATAGTCCTGCAAAGTTTTCTGAGAGCGGGCCAAATCTGCTAGTGAAAGGAAAATGGGTATGGGAGCATTGGGATCGGCGAGAGCTTCTTTGGCTCGGCAGCCGACAAAATATTTGAGCGTTGTCGTTTTACCTGTGCCTGGGCCGCCCAGGATCACCAAACGGCGTTGGGGGCTCTGATTGAGTGCATCATCTCCGTTCTTAGCAATGACAGGTTGCTCTTTCTCTTCAGCATGCTCTCGCCTGTCTCGTCGTGAGTGTTGGCAATCTGCACCTTTTTCGCCTTCTAAATCTTCACCCAGGAAGGGATGACGCTGTTTGCGGTTCAAATCCTCGGCTGCGAGAGGATCTCGACATAGTTCTAGAGGTTGAAAGATAGCATGTAAGGAAAAGCCTTCGGGACCGAGAGGTAGTTTCACCGAGCTATAGCGGTCGTAGACACTCTCTAGATATTTCTGGCATGTCAGTTCATCGGGTACAGGTTTGCTAATAGTAGTCCTGTGCTGTGCTGTAAGCCAGATTTCTCCATCATGGTCTATGGGCAAGGATGCTGGCAGCTCTTCTTTCTCGTCATAATTAGTATGGAAGGTGCGCATCGTTTTCTGCGCTTCCTCTAGCTCCAAGCCAAACTTCTCATCGAGTGAGAAGAGATACTCGATAAATTCGTTGACTGGCTGCGTGGCGTTGGCTACAATTTCGCGACCTGAAAAGCGGAAAACCTGATACCCCTGCTGTTGAAGTATCCGGTCACGCACCCGGTCTTTGGCAAACGTTTCTTTGTCTGAGTGGAAATCGTACCCGTCGCACTCGACGATCATCTTGAACTGTGGGTGGGTCGGTATCCAGAGGACCATATCCGGACGAATGCGCTTGTCGTCCACGCGAACATGTTCAAAGGATGGTTGTAAGCTCACGTGAAAGCTCTGTCCAAGTCCTTGTTCCAGATAGGTCATGGTGTCGATCAAGCTATCCCCGATGGCCTGAAGGTGCCGGGGAAGTGCTAACCCAATCAGAGCTTTGAGTTCTTGGTGCACGGTGACCATGTTTGCCAGATGTTTGAGATCTAGTTCGCCGCCGTTGTCGCGTATCGCCCGCCTGATGTTTTGGATGGCCTTATGTTTTTCTGTCACAGTGCGACTAAGGGTATCGACGGTAACAGGGGCCGTAATGGTCAGGAAGAAGGGGCTGTGTTGGAACGAGGTGACGAGCAAATTACACAGAAAGAGGATTTCGATGGGGGACTCCGCATAATCGTAGATGGTATCGACGTTGGCAGCGATGTGCCGCCTCGCCATTTCATAATGACTGAGTGTTCTGCCCTCTTTTTTCCCTTCTTCGGGGTCGCAATACTCTGGGTCATCCTTACAGGAATGGTCAAAGGTGTAGAGGATGAATGATTTGATGTCCTCCCGATCACGTGAGGTTTCTGTGATGATTCGTTTCACATCACGATATAGTTGCTGTTCGTCCCTGTCCATTGCGTCTCCGTTTTTCTGCACAGTATATCGAAAGAGATAGAAAAAGGCAATGTGAAGAGATATGTGATATGTCGATATATCTGTATAAGCTCATCTTCCACTGGTAGGGACTGAAGTCACAGCGGAGAGCAGCGAGGTCGTCTCGCTGTTTCTCCCTGGCTTTTCCAGTGTAAAGATTTACATCTTTATTTCTTCCGCTTATAGGTACCTGACTATAGTTAACAATGCCATTACTTTAATATTTATTATAAACAACTAATTCATTTATTGCGAACTCACCGCCATCAAATGTAGCAAAATCAAAAGTACTGACAATTCATAATGTTCCTATTGTATCCGGGCAAAATAACTGCTATTATTTGTTAATCCTAAATTTGGTCCAAATTAGCGGCCAGAGAGCCGCAGGTCCCGAAGAGCTTGCCAAAAGGAGAGTGATGTCTCATACCTCTCATGACCGACACATGCAAGATTTTCCCCACCCTAAACAGAAAGGGCAGGTTTGGTAGTTTGACGCCTGCCTTATAATATAAGCTCATAAGTACATGCACATAAGGAACTACTTATAGGTGGAGGCTAACCGTACACATACCGACGAATTTTGGAATCTCCTCTATATATGCGGATTGGAGGTCTGCCCGAATTGACTACACCAAATACTCGTACGGCCATAGCTGCGCTATCAGAGGATGACCTACGCGTCAAAGTTTTGATTCCCATGCTGCGCGGACTTGGCTGTATAAAGGTCGAGGACTGGCATGGTACGAACGAAAAAGGAAAGGATATATATTTCGCCTATCTGGACGTGTTCGGAGATGTACAGCACTGTTGTGTTTTTATCAAGCAGGGGGATATAACCAAGAGCGGGAAAACGGACATCAGGGCTTACGATGCGCAACTCCGTGAAGCGTTTCACAGTGAATTTACAAACCCTCTTACGAATGATGCGCCGATTCGTGCTGGTTCAGTCTATATTGCCTGCAATGGTACGATTAACGGGTATGCTCACGACTACATCAGGGACAACTTTGAGTTGCAGTATCCAGGTAGGATCAGGTTCATGGATGCCGATAAAATAGCCTACATTATTGACACGGAGCTGCGATTGCCGAACGGCTACACCTTCGCAGTTGATAGCTTCGTGGACATCTGCGGAAAGCTTATGCCTGCTGTCCGGTCAGGAGGCATATTATTATGAGCAGAGTTCCGCGATCAGGTGGGCTGAATCCGCAGGTTGGTATAACTGCCCAGAATTGGGCTGCCCTTTCTATGTTTGTGCAGCAATCGTTTGCTCCGTCGTTCGTAAAAATACAGATGGAGAAAGCTAGGCTGGCTGACTTCGTATTGGTGTTCCAGACGCGGCGTATCATTTGCGAGTCGAAGAATTACGCAATCTCGTACTGCCATGTGAAGTCTATCTTAGACGCTATCCCGGCAGTAGGCACCGAAGACGAGATAGCTATTATATGCAAGAGCATCGAACGCGAGGTTCTCGATCGATTGGACAACGCCAAATACTTTCCGCAAGCCCGCGAATGGCTGTCCAGGAAAAAGGCTTTTACCGCCCGGCACCTTGACCTATTGCCACGGCTTCACTTCTGGGCTGTAGACCAGAGTGTTAATGAGGCCATTGTTAAGAACCTCATGGAGCAGCGGTTTAACATCTGGCTACCTAATAGTGATTTAGTCTACGCTATTCTTGTAGAAAAAATCTTTAAACAATCCGCTGCTGGCGGCGAGTATACAAAGGCGGATTTTATTGCTGACGTCCAAAAATATCGCGAGCAGCTTGCAGAAAATGATGATTCTAGCCTGAAGGCCAAGCCCATAGAAGACAGGGTGAGAGAGATTATCACAGATGTCCTGAACCCCCGCTCCAGACTGGCATCTTCCAGAAATCCCCTGCAAGTACTGGTTACGGAACCCGCTTTTCATGACGTGGCTCTCGACGAACTTAAAAAGCTAGATTTAATCGATCTGAGACAGTGGGACTTATTTGGCAAGCGACGTATAGTTCCTACTTGTCGAGAGCAGTTTTCTCTGTTCTTAAATCTAAGGCTACTGATCCCAAAAACGCCGTGTACGCGATAGATTTTGTCAAAAGAAATGCGGACAGCTTGCGTTACAAAATTTATGACGAGTTTCAGTATAAAGAGGCGGCTGACCTGCTTGATACGGCCCGTACGATCACGCCGACACAAGACGTGACTATCGCGGGGCTGCTGATAAAGTTCTATGGTTATGCAAAAAAAAGCGTACTTTTCATCAAGGAGCAGCGCACAAATCAAGAGTGGATACTTGGCGAATTGGCTGCATCTCTGAAGAAGCTCTACAGTGAGAGCCGTGACCCCGAAGTACATGCCAAGATACTGCAATTTATTGACGATGACTTCAACCTCGTGGGAGATGACTCAAGATGTTGGCATGAGACACCACCACCAATTTTTGATATGCTCCGTGAGCATATCGGCACAAACGAAGCAAGATTACGGGAATTCATAGCAAAGATCAGTGGTAATTACGACAAGCTTTATGGACGGTATGTCAGCTGTAGACCGGCATTCCAGGGCTGGGATCTATTCGGCGGAGGCGTCGGAACTTGGGCAGGAGAAGTATGTGTTGAGGACCGTAGATTTTCGGAGTCCGTGATTTTACTATGCTTGCGCGGGATGGAGAGAAGCGATGTTGTCCGAATCCTCGATGACTACATAGAGACAGATGAGCACAAAGTAAGTTCTCGTAAGCCGGATTTTATGAACCGTGCCAGTATACCCCTGCTGATTGAAGACTATATAAGCGGCAGGGAGCGAGAAGCAGCATTAGCGAAGCTAGCAGCATTTATTAAAATGCGACGGGGCATCCCTGACAAAAGAGAGTTAATATACCAGGCGGTGAAGAACAGCGATATGGCTCCCGAGCAAAAATGGGAGTTTCTTAAGATCGGGCTCGATGAGTACGGTTACCCGGTTAATGTTTTTATGGATCAAATCTTGTGGCAGCTCTTTGATGTCGGCTATGAAGGCGCGTTATCGTTGTTTGGCTCGCTGCTAGATAATGATAATTACATGGGCAGACAGTTTCTTTGGGACTCGACAGTACCACAGTCTATAAGCAGAATAATAGGCAATGAAAGAATTCTGGAGCAAGGTGTTTCGATACTTAAGACGTATCTGCTTGGCAAGCATTTCAACCGCCTCGGCCTTTATGAAGCCTACGGCTTAAAGACTGCACTTGTGACTTTGTTAGGAAAGCATCTTGATGTTGGCATTCCTGTGCTCGGCCAGTTGCTACAAGGCAATCCATCACGGAACCAACAAGCGGTTTTTGGTGCAGTGCTGCGCGACTTGCCCGAACCTTTAAACCACAGGATCTACAAGGATATTGTTAGTCCGCTCCTGCAGAAGCGCTGCTACCGCAGCTGCGCTTGCAGATAAGCTAACACTTTCGGAAGCCAGAGAGAATATTATATGGTTTGGCGAAAAGTTGGCAAAGGGGCATGCGTATGAAGAAGCGCTAAGTATCGCAAGATTCTTCATCAACGATCCCGACCCAGCAATCAATAGCGAGTTGGACACGCATATTCTTGAGGGTAAACTGGATTCCTCTATTACTACGGTTCGTGGCTGCATCCCTTGGGTACTTATGCCATTCTCTACCATCGAAGGACGGGACTACTTGTCTGAAGTGTTCCAACTTACCAAACAACTATGCACCGATAAGACCCTGTATGTAAGGGAGCAAGGCATGCTCTCCTTAGATCTCTTGATGGGCGTTCGGCATACCCGCTTGCCTGACAGCGAAGAGTGGTTTATGCCATATGAGCTGGCGTCGCAGATAGAGAAGCTCGCTTTTGCAATGCTCCGAGACCATAAGAACTATTATCCTGCCATATTGAAACGGCTGGCCAGAGTATTGGCGCGGATGCGTACTGCTAGCGAATACCAAGCTTTAGAAGTGCTAGAGACTTTTCAGGACCAGGGTGGCCAGACATTCGAGGAACTTGCAAGCTATACCATCTTTATGGCCGAATTCCGGCAAGATCGGTTTAAAGATTGGCCGAGTGATAGAGGCTCTATTGCTAAGTACAACTCGATAAAAGTACAGGAAAAGTTAAGAGATCTGCTAGAGAATGGTACTGATGAGGTCAGGCGTGCGTTAGCCCGGAGGTTAAGTTCGCTGCCGGAGGAAGTAAAGGACAGCGAGGGTATAATGCGGGAGTTTATAGGCATAAGCTTGAAATATCTACCGTTGCTCACACAAAAATACGATCATCTGGTATTTGAGTCGATCTACAGGTTTGTCGATCAGTATATCGAGGTAAATTATGCCGGATCATATCAGCTATGGAGAAAGGCTATAGATGTAGAACGACCAGCTATAGTTGAAGCATCTAAAAATGATAGCGACGGTCAGGCTTCATACGAATGGTGGCCGTACTTTCATAACGGCTCCATACTCTTGAAAATTGCTGAAAGGGACTTTGCTGCGTTTCTAAAAGATCTGGAGTATCTATTGAGCTACCCGGACAGAGTCATGATCGCCAGTGACATATATGTGGTTGTTGACTATCTTGCCGCAACCGACGTTGATCAGGAGGCCATTGACGAGGTATTCAAGAAACTGCTGCAGCGAAATCCAAAGTTTTTCCATCGCTATCAAGAATGGCAGGACAGACTTAAGTCGGAAGGCAGAAATGTTTAGGCTGTGAATGCGATCTGCCGATCGGACATGATGATCAAGGGCCAGGACGTGCCTCCCATAACACTTAATGTTGCTGTACCCCATTTTCACGCATTCCGTGCAAATAGGCATTCTGACAATACCATATAGGTAGAGAGGCTCATCCTGCCGTAGATATTCCATTGGTGGCACGCGTCACAGGGACCTCGTGCCGATAGGCTCACCAGACTTTCTTGTTGGGTGGCGAGCCTCGCGCAGAAAGGCAAACGAGCTAGCAATCGATCCCAGTAGGCAGACTCCGTAGTCTCAACATAGAACAATGTTGAAAGGTGAATGGTACATCTAGTATCGGGTCAATATTCCGGTGATCCACCAGTTAAACCCAGGTTTCGGAACACCTAGGTTTAACCTAGCTAGCATTGATGATCTCTAGATGGCTCAACGTCCTTGTAGACAAGTGAGAGAGCTATGGGTATGCACAGCTTTGCAGGTTCAAGTCAAACCATCATTTGTATGCTATACTACTGGATGAGTTATACCAACTCGCATTTTGGCAGATAATTCTCAAGCGCGGAACAGTTCTTGTGAGAATGCTATCGCTGAACGCAAATTGGTATTAGGAGTGCTACAATGGAAAACCACCAAGGAGCAACAGAGCAAAGAAAATCAACAAGAGGACCGCGCTCGGACAAAGGGCAACGTAGGTTGATCGGGCGTGACCCGGACATTCTGCGGCTGATCGGTGAACAATATGCCTACCGCTTCGATCAGTTGCAAGGGCTGATCGCCCGTCATCCCCAGACGCACTCAGCTGATCCGACCTTTTTATCGGAAACCCGAACCCGTGAAGCGATCAAAAAATGGCAGCAGTTAGGTCTGGCCGACGCACGCAAAATCCTGCATGAGGACCCGGCTTGGGTCTGGCTCACACGCAAGGGTATCTACCATGTCGATCTCTCAGTGCGCTTTCTGGAACCCAAGCATGCCGATCTGTCCCATCTGTTGTGGGTGAATGAGACACGTGCGATGGTGGAGGATAGTGATGGTTCACGGCCCGGGTTTACGTGGGAGAGCGAGCGGCTGATGCGTGTGAAGCGCGAATACTATCAGGCCGAGAAGAAAAAGGATCAAAATACATGGGTGCCATTCGAGTATCAGGGTAAACACCGACCTGATGCTCTCTTGCGGTGTAGTGAGGAAGAGGAAGAAGAGGTAACCGCGATCGAGGTCGAACTATCGCAAAAGAGCTATGATGACTGGAGAAAGATTTTTTGCGAGCTATCAACCTACTACAGCAATACTCGCTATTATGTACTGGACAGTCTGGAACCAGCCCTCTCTAAGGCTCTCAAGCGTTTTCAAGAGGAGATCCCCAAATACGGCGAGCCCGAGACACAGCGACGGCACTACATCGATATCTATCCATTGAGACGCATGTTATAGCTGGAACAGGTACGGGGACGACTATATGTAGTCATCCCCGTATTACTGATTTATCATGCTGCTCACAAAAAATGCGACTGCGCTGGTCGCCGCATATAATCTACCTCTCTATGCTGTTCCACTCTGCATGATGTCACGGTCGCCAACCTTGTGGTCTTCAACCTGGCCTGCCTCGTCAACTGGAGAAATGATCCGACGCTCACCTCGCTTTCCTTCTGCCTGTAGTGCCACGATACCTCGGGCAGCTAACTTCTTCATGATCCGATCGGCTCGCTGATAGCCAATGCCAAATTCGCGTTGTAGCCAGGATTTGGAGAGCCACGTTAGATGCTGCTGACTGATCTGGGCAATGGCACTGGTGACCAGTGCTTCATCGTCGCTGTCATCCACATGCGATAAGATTCTGCTCAATCTCCACTGTGTTGTCATCATCCTGGCTTTCACTCTCCTCATCGTGTGCCCATTTGTTGTCAAACTGTGTCTCAACCCCCGCTTGCCGCCAGTAGTCCGCCAGACGCTCTGCCTCTTCGTCAGTTAGGAATGCTCCCTGCACCCGCTCAGGCTTGCCCGCATTCGAGGGAAGATAGAGCATATCACCACCACCCAGTAGCTGCTCCGCACCTCCCATATCAAGGATGGTACGCGAGTCCACAGCGGAACTGACCATAAACGAGATGCGTGTCGGAATATTCGCTTTAATCAGCCCGGTGATGACATCTACGCTGGGGCGTTGCGTAGCAATGACCAGATGGATGCCTGTAGCACGAGCTAACTGTGCCAAGCGACAGATCAAGTCTTCCACCTCTTCAGGTGCAACCATCATTAAGTCGGCAAGCTCGTCAACGATCACCATAATGTTGGGAAGCGCTGCTAATGAGGTATCTCCTCTGATGATCTGCTCTCGTCTGAACTTGCGATAGCCCGCTATGTTGCGCACACTCAGCTGAGAGAAGAGGCGGTAGCGACGTTCCATCTCGCTGATAGCATTTTTGAGCAATGGCACTACTTGATCCACCTCAGTCACAACCGGAGCGAGCAAGTGAGGAATACCGCTATATAACGTCAGTTCAACCATTTTAGGATCAATCATCAACATGCGCACATCGTCAGGGGTTGCTTGCGTAAGGAGACAAGCAATAATACTATTCAAAAGAACCGATTTACCACTCCCTGTTGCGCCTGCGATTAACACATGTGGCATACGTGCAAGATCGCCAACACGCACCTGACCTGCAACATCCTTGCCCAAAGCGACAGCTAATTTTGATTTGGCAACTGCCTCCTGATAATTGTCACTTGCCAGAACTTCGCGCAAGCACACCAGCGTAGGATGAGGATTGGGAATTTCCACGCCAATAAAGGATGTGCCGGGAACTGGTTTTTCCAGACGAATGCTCTTTGCCTCCAGTACGGCCTGGATGTCGCTTGTGCGTGCGGCAACCTGCGAGATGGTGGTTCGAGTTTCATAGATGATATGTCCAGTAGCATCTCGCCTGGGTGCGCCAGTCTCCTTATCCATCAATGGCCTGCCTGTAGGGAGAATGCCCAGCCGGATCACTCGTGGACCAATCCGTGTGTACTCCTGACGCACCTCAGCTCTCAGATTGCGAAAATTATTTAACGCCACCTGCAAACGCTGCTCTAATGCTCGAACGGAACTCGCGGCAATTTGAGAGGTTCGTGCTGGGCGCTCTAACAGGTTGAGCGAAGGCAGTACCCAGGTGGATGAAGGCTCAAGTGGAGGATCTTCATCCAGTTCCTCGCTATTGGCAGCGTCCAACTGGATACCTCCGATGGCCTTGAGCGCCTTGTCTGCGTAGGCCTGTACTCGCTCTCGCTCTGGCGGAGCAAGAGAACGTATCGTTGCTGCCAAATGATCTACCTGGGTAGGATTGAGCAGATCTTTAATGGTTCCAGCATTGCGCAGCCCCAGTTCACGCGCCAATGCCAGATATGGGACTGGCGGACGACGGAGGGCATTGTCCTTGTATCCGGCTTCAAGAACAGTGAGCCCATAGGCTAGGTAAGGCAGTGTCAGGTAGGTGGGAAGTTGCTGGTCAGGGACTGAGGCGTCTTCCACTACTGCGGCTCCTGGGTCCTCAGTCCCAAATCTCCCCCCAGGCGCTCATCCTCTGAGATCGCGTCCGTGTTACGTTGTGCGGATACGATCGGCCTGCCCAACATCATGGTTGCCCGCCGGAAGCGCACGAAGGCTGCAACTCCTCCGAGAGTATCAAAGAGCATCGAGTCTCCATCCCGCAGTTGCTCCAGCTCCTCCTCAGAGAGTTCAAGATAGCGAACCAGCCGATCAAGCTCTTCGTCTTGCGTGCAATTCACAATCCAGAGTCGGCATGCCTCCAGCGTTTCTTCCTCGATGCCGTCAATGCTCGCGGTAGACAGATACACCGCCAGATGCTGAAGTCCTGGCTGGCCAGCATGTTCCAACATAGTCATCAACTGATCGAACACTTGCTGGGCGACCCCCGCATTTCCAATCACGCAGTCAGCTTCGTTGGCTGGCATTAATGGTCGGGTATCTGTCAGCAAAATTGCGCAAGGCTTCGCAGTAAATTCCTGTGCCTTACGCTCGATCCCCGCCAGCAACGCCAGCAGATACGTTCCGGCGTCGGTGGTACATCCGTAAGAAGCGAAGTTGAAAATGACTTGCAAACCTTCCTCAACGATACTCTGACCAACGTGTATTGCCTCTCGTGTTGCTTCCAGCGCCATGTATCGGCCCTGCTGCACCGGGGTCAATCGTTGCTGGTCAGCACTACTACCAGCGAGAAAGCCAAAACTAGCAGACATCTGCGCTAGGTAGCCAGTGTACTGGCCGTAGAGATCGATGACGAGCAGCCCCAGACCATGTCGTATCCACTCTTCAAGGAGCACTGGTGCGGCAAGACGACGCAGTTGCGCATCGACTACAAGCGAGCCAGTTACTGCCGTCTGGAGAGACATCTGTGCGCCTGGTCCCAATTCCAAGAGTGCTTGGCGCAGTGTGCGTGGTGGATAGTTGGATCGTGTTCTGTGAGCGGGTTGTGCTGTAGTTGCGATGGATGGTATCACTTGTGTGACCTGCGGCATTTGAGGCACTGGAGGGACATACGCTAGTGCATACTGCGATGAGCGCGAGATCATACCCGCTACCAGGACGTTTTTGTGGATGAGGAAGCATAGGCTGGTGAATATGCGGGAGCGGCAGTGCTGGTGCATTCCATTCTCCGGCCCGCTGACGTGCATGCTGTTGCATCTGATAATATTCGCCACGGCGAGCATCAGGTTCCGTTGGTCCCAGAAGAAAGTCCGCCGCTGCCCCCTGACGACTCCCCTTAAATGTCCGAGTGAATTGTCTGGAGACCCCTTGGCCGCTCACTAACACCACAAATCCGAGCGCCATCCCAATCACGACGCAAACAAAGGTTCCAGTTGGTCCCCATCCCATACGCTGTGAAAACCAGATGAGAGGCCCCATGACAATGACAAAAGCCAATAATTGAAGTCCTTTGAAGTGATGCATTGATCTTCTGCCTTTCTGCAAGATACTCAGAGACAAACATTAGCGAGGTAACCTAGCAGGAGAATACAGACACGCAGTTTCACCAAAACAGAATAGGCTGCGTGCCTGCTAGAAAAACACTCTACTGCTGATACTGCCGTGCCAGTTCCTCAAAATGTGCCTTCAGGGCATCTTGCCAGAGCCGCCATGCACGGAGAGCCAGGATGCCAGACCAGATACGCTGCCAGCCATCCATCAGGATATAGGTGGAAGAGCAGGCCAGGATCAGTGCCCAGAACGTCATCAAGATGTAGCTTCCTAGCGATCCTGATGAGTCTACCTGAATGACAAACAGGTAATCGCTGAAGGCGCATACCAGGATGCTGACATATCCCAGCAGTTGCCCGAGTGAGAGATGGTTTGCTATTTCTATCAGTGCCTGCTGCGTGGACTCATGCTCAACCACACGTTTTTGCCGCCAGACCTTGCTAATTTGCTGGCTAAAGGCTTGGATGCCAATCTGAGCACCAAGACCAAGCACCACCGCAACGATGAGCAGGCCCAGATCCCGCTCAACCATGAGCTGTGCAGCTTTAACATACCCATAGGCATCGATCAACTCGTGCTGCTGCCAGCTAAGGATGCCTGTAATACTGGTGAACACCTGGAACCCATTGGTAATGCTTCCCCAGGCAAGCTCAATGCCACCGAAGATGAAGAGCCAGATCGGCGGATGCAGCATAGGATCCTGCCCATCGTCGGATGAACTACTATGCTGAGGAGAGTTATACACGTCATACTCGTTATATTCATTATTATTCGTCGTGGGCACCAGTAACGATTGCGGTTGCGCCGACTGTGGTTGCAACGTCGTGGTCTGCGACGCTAAGGAGCGAGACTTTGTTCGCTTCATAGATGCTCCTGTTCTTCAAGAATTTCACAAGTGGCAGCTCGAGGGCAGAACGCGCAGACTTGAGAGCAGCGTCCCAAGCCTCGCTGCCACATAACTGGTCTACAATTGACGGCCATGTGCGCCTGATCACTGAGCTTGGACAATGACACATACCAACAGCTAATCCGGTTCGCCGTAGGCATCCATATCTCTCTCGTCAACGCCATGCTGCATGAGATTGTAAGCTAGAGACTGGATACCCTGAGGCTGAACCGGAGACATCAGATGAGAGGCTCCATTGGTCTGAGCCAGTGGAACCTGAGCATGAGGCATGGCCGAGAATATAGATGCCATTGCAGGCAGTAGTTGTCCCATAGCGGTCAACGAGGTCGGTTGCCCACGTATCTGCTTCGCGTATTCCGTCGCAAACTGTACCAACAACTGGCTTTCCGCAATGTTGGTATACATGTGCATCTCTTTGAGGAGATCGAGCAGCAAGGTATTCAGGCGAGGAACAGCGACGTCGAAGTAGCGGTTTTTGACCGTATCTTTCGGCATAACACACCACCTATAATACCTGTTGTACCTTGAGATCGCGTTGCAGGTAGTGCATCGCAAGCTTAGCGTAGCCAGTAGCATTGGCGAATTTCAGGATTAACTGGAACGGATAGCCGCTTGTTGAAGAGCGGCTTGAGATCTGTTTCAAAGTAGTAAGCACCTCCGCCAATCAGCAAGATGGTCTGTGTATCACTAGCTACCACATCCGTAGTCAGTGACGATGACCAAATGCGTTTGATGAAGGCTGTAATCAGTTTGCCGATTGCCCGCACGATCTCATCGATTAAGTCATCAAGACGACGAGGGTCTACCTCGGCATTCATGATAGTCGGCACCATCTCATAGCGCTTGCCATGGACATAACATTCCTGGATAGCGCGGGCATCAGCCGTAGAGAGGGGATAACGAAATTCAGCTTCAAATGCAGACATCAATTCATCAAAAGCCGACTCCACGCCAACATCCAGACTCTTGCACATACCATCAACGGGAATTTGTCCCGTGACCAGATAGACATCGGTTGTGCGACCACCGATATCGACCACACCGACCTTCCTCTGACCACCTGGCCCGAATGCGATATTTGCGCCAGCGCCTTCCATGATGGTCTTTTTGACCGTAATATGGGCAATGCGTTTGATGCCATCCAGGTAAAACACATGATCGCCATCAAGCGCACGTTTCACGGCCTTGACGTTGATCTCATTGTGTGTTGCAATGGGCAAGTTGGCGACGACCGCGAGAGCATATTCAGGATCGCGGATCAGCGTTCCCGAAGTTGCCAGGAGCATTGCCAGATTGCGATCCGACCAGTAGCGGGATACATCACCGCGCGAGGTCAGATCTGCAATTGCCACATGCGGATTTTGATCGATAGCCAGATTACCCGCATAGAAAGATTTGCCATTGACACCAATGGTATGCGCCTGCTGGTTGAGAATGCTGGCTAGACTGGATGATGAAGTCGAACTGACTTGTGCTTGCAGCGTGTCATAGCTGCCAGGTGCTAGCGCTGATGGCATGATTAACGCATACTGCTGACCACTAATCCAGGTCACGCCGCAGGTTTTGCTATTTCCATAATCATGGCCATACGCATAGGTTTGATAGTTGTTGAAGGACATGAGAGTTGCTCCTCCTTTTGGATAGATTGGGTACAAGTCCTGTACTTGACGGGACTTGCTAGAGCCAGTCCTGTACTGGTATCATGGCAATACTGGTTATCTGTTAATGGTGAGGTACAAGTACCTGCCAGTCCGGTACTTGCCAGGACTGCGCACATTGCACAGTGATCACCCAACTTACACGGCAGTCTGTAAACCAATTTGGGCGTTAAAAAAAAGCAGAGATATAAGGAGAAAACACGGAAAACCAGCATGCCATGGACAGCCATCTCTTGGAAAGATAGGCAAGCCAGATTTTACAGCCATCAGTCAGATTGTTTGGCCATCTTTATGGCTATCCTGCATCCTGGTTCTCCATCTCCATGGCAAGCCAGATTAGCGGAAAAACAGGAAAACAGTCCTTCATAGATCCATTTTCCTTGAAATACAGGTCAAGATGAATATAATAAGCATAGAGCTATCGCCACTGGCATAGCATGCACCATTGACAAGTCGCATGTTATGGCACTGTGAATCAAGGGTCCAAACACCCGACTTTCTTTACTTTCATCCGCCTGTGCAGGACGGGTCCAAAGACAAGGATTTTTTAATGGGAGCAACACAACGTTGAAACATCATATAATGGCGGAAATGGAGGTGAAATGCATGGATGAACTCGAAAGACAGCGTGTCATCCACGAACAACGGAGCGAAGTGGCCACACGAATTACTGAACAACTGGGTGAGACTGAGGAAGAACCGAGAAAGACGATTTACCAGATTGTGAAGAAGCTTGGCGTTGACGAGGCGTTGCATTTCATGCAGAGAACGCTAGAGGTGGAGAATGCAGGTGGCATCATGGTACCAGATCAATCTCGCCGACGTACTACCGGGGGGGTGTTCTTTTACCTGATCAAAACAGAGGCCCCACCAGAGATCACCAAACATATTTTTCATAAGAAGCTTCCCATCAAGCATGCCAAGCCTGACAAGGAGCAAGTAGCAAAGGCTCCCGAAGTGGCACCACCGCCACCACCATTCACATGGGCCGACCGAATCGCCGTGCTGGCCGAGATTACGAGTAAGGAGAGAGGAGAGGTAAGATCCGTGAAAATTACCTTAATTGGAAGACCAGGCCGTATTGTTCGAGCGTGGACAGTGCATCATCACGGCGATGCAACAGCAGATGACCAAGCTACCTCCAATGCCCAAAGGCCTGCCCATCCCGGCACTGGACCAGATCGAGCCTACCTTGTTTGCGGTCTACATCGCCGTCAAACAATGGAAAAAAGTGGCCGAGGCAATCAAGGACCCGGAGGACGTGTTGATCGTCGAGGGCATCCAACTGCTCGACAAGAAGTTGCCCAATACTGTTGCTGTGTTTGCCTCAAATGTCACCACAAAAAAGCTCCAGGCAGCCCAGCGACAAACACAACCATAGAAACAGACAACCCCGCCATAAGAGGAACTACGGGAAGGGATGGCTCATCATGTCGCGACCACTTCCCCACTTCCCCACCATTTCTATGGCCTACTTCATACGGCGTTTCTGAGTTAAGCATACCTGTCGTACCTGCTGTACTTGTTCCAAAGAAGCGGTGGGGAGGTGATTGAACTGAAAAAGGCCCCGTGGTAATGTCTAACCGCACAGATCTGGCTGTTAAGCGACATTTATTCTTGCTGCCCAATGGCAATTATCTGCCAGTGAAAATATGGCGGCGAAAAGTGTATCATGCCGCTCACCCGCATCAAGGTCGCATGTTCTCTTGACGCAGCTTCATTTGCATGATCTGGAATTTTTACAACTATGCTGGTAGCATAACAAGCAATACTCTAGATAAGAGGTGCCCTTCTCGCACTGCCAAATATCTCATTCTGCTTAATAAACTTTCCCACTTCAAATGCCTATCAATCAGCATAATTATCCAAATTCCGTCATCAGAATGTCAAAATTTACACTTTTTTACGCCGCTCTCGTCGATACTGATTCAGCTCTTTCTGATGGCTTTTTTGATATTCCTGATGCTGCTTTTTTCGTTCTTCTTTGTTATTTTCTCTATATTGTTTGTCATATGCTTTTTTCTGTTCTCGATGTGTCTGATAAGACTCAGATGCGATCTGTCTCGTGCATGCTCTGCAGTACTTCAGTACTCTGTTGTTTTCAGTAGAGAAATCTTCAAAAGGATGCCATGGGTCGCGCCCATGTCTCACACACAACCGACAATACTTCTGGTCTGATCTATGAGTAACGACTGTTTCCCGCTGCTTTGTGTAGCACAGCTCATGAAAGATAAGAGAGAGCTGTGGCAACAGCGCCAGCCGATTAGGAGATTGCAGTGTCCAGATAAGAAGATTACGAAAGATGCTGATACGCCATTTGGAGATGCGCTGTCTACTCCACTGCTCTGTGGTTTGCTCTGGTTCTCCGTCAGATCTTATCCCCGTCTCTATGGGGCTTTGTTCGTATTCCATTTCTTCCTTGCTTTCGTCTGAATATAGGTCTTTTAGTGCATGTTAAGCGACATTTGTTCTTGCCGCCCAATGATAATTATCGGCCAGTGGATAATGACGGTGAAAAGTGTATCATGCAAGTGAAGCCGCGTCAAGGTCGCTCTCTTGCTCGTATTACCGTATTACTGAAAGGCTTTACAGGGAGGCTTTTTTATGCTATGCTTCATTGTAGGAAAAGCTATATAGGAAAAGCTATATAGGAAAAGCTATTCTGGAATTGTACTTAGTCTGAGTACAGTAAAGAGGTGCGTCGTTAAGTATGGCAAATCGATTGAAAGACATACGAGATAGCTTAGGCATCTCACAGGAAGGAGTTGCCCGTCGAACACGCAGTATTACTACACGTACAGTGCGTAATGCAGAGGAAGGGAAGCGAGTTACATATGATACAGCGACTCAGATCCTCGAGGTGATCAATAGTCTGCTCTTAGAAGCAGGCAAGCCAACCATCACACAAGAGGAACTTGGATTAACCTTGTATTGATATGTAGCACGCTCAAAAAAATGTAAAAATAGTGCGTTCTACTTAGTACGTCGTCAGGGGTGCCATCCCAGCAAGAGCACACCCCCAACGTTAAGCCAAACCTTCACCTAAGCCGTTTAGTTTGGTTTAGGGAGGCTCTGTGCTCATTATAGCATCTTGTGGCTGCTTACTAAAGAGCACCACGCAGAAAACTCCCCTTCAGACCCAAATTGAATGGCGTGGCAAGTCCAGGAGACTATGCATGGAAAGCTACACCGATACATTCAGTTTGACCCACTATCGTCACGAGGTGGACCAACTTACGCCATTGACAGCGGAAACGACCGCTGCACTGGGGCAACGCATGCTACAGGCCAACAAGGGCCAGATCAGCCGGGGAAGAAGGGCTGGCAGCTCGTAATATGCTCATCCACGGGCATCTGCATCTAGTCCTCACACTCACCCAGTGGTATCCCTCTTCGTATCGCGATGATCTGATTCAAGAAGGCAATATTGGCCTGATCAATGCCATGGAGTCATATTCCTTTCCGCAAGATGGTAACTTTGCTGCTTATGCAACTGTCGCGATCCGGCATGCCATTGCTGATGCGATGGAGTCGGTCCTGCCTATTCGCGTGCCGCGCAGCAGCCTCCGAACGGCTAAAAAGCATGGTACGGTTGAAAGACTCTATAACATGCAGCCTGCCAGTCTAGACGAGCCTCTCAGAAACCACCCGGCATCATGCCTTGCTGACATGCTCCAAGCCCCTGAGAATGCAGAGAGGTGCCAGAACCATCAATCTCTTGTTGAGGTTCTCTTAGGTACTCTGCCAGAACAGGTACGACAGGTTATGATGCTACGCTACGGTTTAGATGAGCAAGACCAGCGGGAACACACGTATGCACAGATTGCCAGCAAGCTCGGAATCACCAGACCAGCAGCACGCAAGCTTGAGCAAAGTGGACTCAGCATCCTCCAAGGGCAACGAGTGCAGCGTGCCCAGCTCCGGCGCATGGCCCAGGAAACTCGCCTGAGTGCAGCTTATGCGTTGTTACAGCAATCTGACGTACGGATTAGTAGCCGACACCTTGCCCGTACAGCCAAAGTCAGTGATGAGATTGCCATAAGCTATTTGCAGCGTATCAAGCAAAGCGGACCCCATGGCAGGAGCACTGAGCCAAATGCTCTGGGGCATAAAACTCATGCCAAACTCGTTCAGGCTTACCATCAGCTTCAAGAACAGAATGTAATCGTGAACGTGCAGGTATTACAAAAAGCTGCGGGCGTAAGCTGGCGAACTGCCAAAAAGTTTCTCGAGAGCAGAACGCAGCTCGGCGCTCACCAGATTGATCAGCCAGCCGCATGTTGGCAAGCAGTGGGGGTGTAGGATCATGGCAAGAGCACGTTTCAGGCCGCATCACCAAGCTCCACTCCTTCCCCCAGCTCAGCCATCCGGGTCACTGCCAGTACAGGTACCATTGACGATGCCCGTTCCGCCTGCACTGCCGCCAGGCTACGGAGAGGCACTGTACTGGGCACAGCGCTACAACCGCTCTTATACGCGTCACAGTCATCTGTATCAAGCCTTTGGGCCAATTCCCTCTCATAGCCATGCGCCTCGTGAAGCTGTAAGTGAGCCAACCCGGGGTGCAGAGACCAGCGTCACGGCAGTCTGGATGATGATCGTTGTTATGGTGTTTGGTGCTTGGTTAGGGAGTACCTTGACACCGACTGTAGTGAGGCAACCGTCACCTCCAGAGACTGTAGTGAGGCAACCGTTACCGCCAGAGACTGCTTATACCGTCCTCGGTAGTCCCTCGGTGAGTGCCGCCTTCATTGACCGCGTGTTGGCCTACTATCACTCACCAGCACAGGGCCGTGGGCAAGCCTTGTACGACCTGGGTGTGAAATATGGTGTCGATCCTGTCTTTGCCCTGGCCTTCTTTATGAACGAAAGCACCTTTGGCACCCAGGGAGAGGCGACCAAGACCCTGGCATTGGGCAACGAACGGTGCATTACAGATCGTTCGTGTGTGGATCAGGATCGTGGTGGCTATGCCCAGTTTGACAGCTGGGAAGATGGTTTTGAGCATTGGTATATGCTCATCACTGGCCCGCTCTACAAAGGCGATGGACGTACCACGGTCGCAACCATCATTCCCAGGTATGCACCCAATAGCGACCACAATAATGAACAGCACTACATCTGGGTTGTCGAGTATGCAGTTGATACCTGGAGAGCTGGCAAGGTGGTGGTAGCATGAGAACGACAGATACCAAGTTTATTTGGCTTCCCAGTTACAACGAGGAGGACCGTGATGGATAGCATTTCCTGGATGTTGCAGCGCGATAAGTTGACGTGACAAACACGGAGACCATTCCATAAGGAGGACAAACCGACTGCTTCAATGGAGCACTGCTGTTGCAGAAACAACCGAAGCAGACTTGTTTCGGCAAGTGCTAGATTTGTTCCCTATTCTGAAATGGTCTCTAAATACATAAGTAGTACTAAAAAGCTATGAGCGCCTCGATCACATGATCGCGTCCACACTCTTGACAGGAGGGAAAGAAAGCCGTACATTACAATCTGACTGTCAAAGGGGGTAGCTGCCTACTCGGCAAGCCATCCAAAAACGATACGAGCGACACCTCCCTTTTTTATAAGTCTGCCAAACTTTAGGTGTCGCTCTCTCCCGGCTCCCCGGGTACCTGGCGCATGGTCAATACGCTATTAGGAATAATCATAGCACATTTGCCAAGAAATAGCAATAGGATTTGCATCTAGCACCTATAGCACCCGAATTTCGAAGCAAATTGGAAGTCCATCTGAGGTATCCGGGCACTCAAAGAAAGAAAGGTACTTATGGGATGAGTCATCCACGTATTGTGACCGAGCCCACTGATGGATTACCTAGCTCTCCTTCTGATCCTTTAGGGGTTGAAGTGAAGTGCGTGCCTGCCAGCACATTGCAAGCCATCATCTACCTCTTTCCGAAGGAGCGAGGCCTCGCTCTTCTTACTCTGCTCTTGGGTGCCGCAGAAGTCAAGCGGCTTGAGTTTCCCGACCTAGGATTGGTCGATGTCGCAGTCACTCGGCTGCAGAGTATCGAACTGTTTGCGCGACAACACGACGGCTGGAGTAAAGATACCGCACTGCGCTATTTTGCCGTCTTGGAGGCGCTGCAGATCCTGCAACGCCACCGTCATGTCAACTATACCGAGCTGCATATTCCCCTTGTGCCCTGGTTCCCTTCCACCTCGGCACTTTCGGGGCTAGATGCGCTCATCGAAAACTCGCGAGCCAAGCTCCAGCAACTCGCCAGTAGTGTGAAGGCTCGCTTGCAGCTCCTCTATGGATCTCCACACTGCTGGTCGTCCCTCTTTGATGATCTCTATACAACACTCACTGATGTCCAAGACTTGCTCAACAAGCGTCTCAGTCCTACGAAGCGAGTGCTTCTTCAGTTGCGCGTTGAGAGCCTCAAGGTACGACTTGAAACCGAAGCAAAAAAGGGAGACTTTCAGCAAGCATTACCTGGAGGATTTTCAGCAGGTCAATGTGATTTGGGCGACTTTCACACTAGGCAGGGGAGCCTCAATGGGCATACTCAAGCAGAAAAGGGAGACTTTCATAGTAGAGCTAGCGGGACAAATGGACATAGGCACGCAGAAAAGGGAGACTTTCACAGTAGAGCTAGCGGGACAAATGGACATAGGCACGCAGAAAAGGGAGACTTTCACACTGGCCCGAGCCAGACGAATGGAGTGTATCCAGCTCAAAAGGGAGACTTTCAGCAGACAGTATCCTGGGATATGCAGGCTCATCTAACAGAAAAGGGAGACTTTCGGGAAGGGCAAAATGCTACAAATGAGCTGGTTTCAACTCAAAAGGGAGACTTTCAGGAAGAGCTACTGGTTGATTCTGCAGAAAAGGGAGACTTTCAGACGCAAAGTAACTGTTTTCTTGCCCAAAAGGGAGACTTTCAGGGGACTGACTCCGGCGTATCGTTTAACGATAACGTAATTATATATTCTAATGATAACAATAGAGAGAATAGCGTTATCGATAACGATACAGTCCCTTCTGTCTCTGTTTCACCAGCGGAAACTCCGTCGTATACGAAAAAAGAAGCTGCAAAAGTTGGTCGTAGCTTGGCCATGTTCTTTGAGCATTCACTGGCAAACGTTGGGGGGTTTGTCAACAAATGCAAACTTTGCCCGCCGACAATGATCCGAGCCGCAGTTATTGATGCCCTGGTGCATGCCTATTTTCCCAAGGTAGATCCCAGCGATGAACGTGGACGACCGCGTAGCCGAGCCGCTTGGTTCCATGATGCCTGTAACCGCTATGCCAAGTCTGGTCTTGCTATTCCTGCCTTTGTCGAGAAATGGCTCAGAACAGATCTCTCATGGGAAGAGATTGAACAGATACTGCGAGATGCCTCAGCCACGTACTCAAGATATATGCTTTCTGGAGAGCATAGTGCTGCTCTTGTACGACAGTGGCTATGGGGTGAGCTTGCTAACGAGGAGCTTCAAGTAGAGCTTATGAACGCTAGCACGAATGGTATGCCAGATGAGAGAGAGGCAGAATTGTATTTCCTCAAGGCTTGGATGGATGAGGATGAAGCTGAAATCCTAGCGTGTCTGATTATGCAGGAGGGAGCACCATATGGGTTCACAAGCGCAGTGGTTCGAGCCTGTGCCAGATCATGGAACGTATGTCGTTGCAGTTGTTTGCGATCAGATAAGCTGGACGGTGAAGAGTCCAAGCGAGTGGAGGGCCTATATGTCAGACATGCAGGCCTCTATTCACCGACAGGAACAATATAGGCGAAAGGGATTGGAGCGCGAGAGATTAGAGCAAGAAAGCTTAGGGCAGGGAAGAGGAAATTTATGGGGCTGATAGGTGATATTGTTGCAACAGTCGCGAGACAAGATCCATCAAGGGGAACCCACCATATCCAGGCCTTGTGCTGGAGGAAATCAATCTATTGGCTCCTTTTCTTTTTCATCAGGAACTTCCTCGAGCAGATCATGAACAGATACCTCCAGTGCATTAGCAATACGCTGGAGCGTTTCCGTACTCACTGGCCTAAAGGGATCTCGATAAATTGACTGAACAGTACTCATGGCGAGAAAAGTGAGATGGGACAGCCGCGACATGCTGACGCCTTTTTCCGTGGCAACTTCCTTGACTCTGAGCCGAATCCTGATCATGCGTTCCCTCCTTATGAAACATTGTAGCTTAGTCCAGTAGGAATGAGAACTTGTGATATTAGCCTAAGCTTTTATCGATATTGATAAAAGCTTACGTTTATATTGACAATGTAAGAAAAGTACGGTATGCTTCTGAATATCGACCACTCTTGCCTATCTTGGTGTCACCTGTAGCCTCAAGAGTGTCCAGTCTCTTTGCTTGGGTGGCATGTTCTTGAAAGGAAGGAACCCCATGAGTGAAATCGCACGCCTTTGTCAGCAGATTGAGCTTGAATGCGAGGCGATGAAGTTAGCTTTCACTGGCTTTCGCACGACAGCCTCTCATGAGATCATCACTGCCGCCTATGACAGATTGGGGCAGCACCAAGAGCAGTTAGGAGAGCTTATTGGTGAGGAGGAAGCAATGCATGTGGTCATCGTCGCATTAGGAGTATCAGAAGCATGAGCTACGCTTGTTTTCTCCATCGTTGACAGTCCACAAAGAGCTTCGTAAAGAGCGGATGGTGCAGAAATGCTACCCGTGAGGAAGACAGCGCCAATCGCTATCTTGATTGCATATGCATCTTTTTTCTCTAGTTAAGTTTCATCTTCAGCCTATAATTATCTAATCGTTGCTGCATGTATACCACTCCCACGTAGATCACATCATAAAGATGTCTTTCCCTCTCTCTTTCACTGTAGCAGAATTAACAGGTGCTTATAAACAACAGATGTTGCGCGATGAGGAACGAGTGTTGTTGCCAGAGCTAGCAAAAAGCACGAAGATAGTACCAAACAAAGGAGTTTGACGACACCTTGGTGTCCCAAACAATTCCTTGTAGCAGAGACTTAGATACGCTATTTAGCAAAGAAACTCGTCACATGCAAAAAAAGCTTTTGAAAAGAGTCTCAAAGAGGGACGCCAAGTGTGTTGTTTGGGACGCACATTCAAGGCAACAGAGAAGGGAAATCCATCTATGATAGAGCCATCTTGGCCGTCAACAAAACTCATTAATTCATCTTCATCGAGTCCCAAAGATGCGAGGCAAGTTGGACTCGACAAAGAATCAGTGCTTGGGATGATCTACGGAAATCATCCGTTCATTCTCACGGCAGGCCAACCGATTACAGGGGAGTTTGCCTTTGATCTTTCCACAGCCACAGGTACAAAGACCATCCCCGTGATTGAGCTGGCCATCGAAAATGGCAACAGTTGTACGCGTATGATGGCTCTGCACTTTCTCACCCATCAAGCTGTCATCACCGAGATCCCATCAGTCTATGAGGAGCAAGCTTCCAACCTCATCTACAGTGCGGGAGAACGGGGTGAGTCCTGGCAGATCGAAAACCCAGATGGCACACGTTCTGCCATCTTCCACATTGGCGAGTATGCCGATAACCACCAGGACCTCCCGATCGGTCCAACGTTCGTACGCTGGTCAGCTCCACGTTTTGTTGACTTTAACCGTGCTTGTATTGTTCGCACTTTGCGTGCAGCTGGCTACGAACCGGGAATCCATTCTCTCTGTGTCTGTCCAGGAGCACGCAACGAAGAAGTTTCTGTCGAGAAAGGGGTTGACTCACGGGCCCAGGATGCCTTCATGAAGGGTCTGCAGTCATTCGTGATCTGGCACAATCAAGTGGAGCGCTATGAGATCCGCATCGTCGAGGTCACCGCTGCCATCCCCCAGACGTTTGGCTCCTATTATGCTTTTGATACCGATCTGGTGGGTCGTTCCCTTCATCCCAATGTACCAATGTGGAATTGGTTTGATATTGGCTTTTATGACGGCCATGACGTCACCGTTCGGCGCATCGGCAGAAATCTTCGGGTTTCAGGCGTCAAGGTCACTGATGGCATGGCACGCATGGTGCGAGAGATGGGGGCCTACCTGCGGCAACCAGGAAACTTCCCAATCATGGATTCTCCTTCTTACGCCCAAGCACTCGACATGATGAGAACAGAAGAAGTCAAAATCGGCGGAATGCCTTTAGACAATCTTGCGGAAATTGAGCGCGGTCGATGGTTGATCCATGCATACAAGGACAAGGAGGGAGGACAGTTAATTCGAACGATGATGGCCAATCACCCAAACATTGATAGTGTCTTCGCCTTTACTGGAGGTGGAACCATCGATCTGGCCGAGCAGATCAAGGAACAGACGAGACATCGTCCCAAGAACCTGACCAGGATCTTGCCCCCCGAGGTAGCTCGGATCGCCAATGTGGCAGGCATTTATTGGCTCTTGAATCTCTCCAAGCGCAAACGCAGCATCTTGCGTAGCTCTCACTGAGGTAACTGTGATGGAAAAGCTTCCAGAAGAACAATCCGTTGACAAGAATGTACAGGCAGGTACAGGCATCAATGAGTCTCCACAAGCGACACCTGCCAATCAAGGTGAAGAAGCAGGAGAGGGACTTCCCATCAAGCGTTCCAATCTGCCTCCTCGCAAGAAGAAGAATGAAGCCTTAGTTCTCAAACATTATCGTCTACGTGCCATTGATGTTAAGCAGATGGAAGCCGTTGTCATGCAGCGTGACTCGGACATAGGTGATACAGTCAGAAAGCAGTACGAGAGGGGAGTTCACGTGGATACCGCGCTTGGTGCTCTTGGCTCAGACGGCCTCTATGGTCTTTATCAGGGACAACGCCTAGCAGAATTGCTGCGTGCAGATATCGATGGCCTGATCAGTTTTGCGCTCAATCATGGGGTTGTTCCCATAATGCTTGCCGAATATCGCTGGATTATCGCTGGACTCAATGAAACCATCAAGAGCTTGCAAATGCAGACAGCAACATTTCCGCCCAGTCCAGAAGCTACGTTGTTCGCCAATGGTCAGATGCAGCAGACAAACCAGCGGCCAGAGAGACTCCAATTCACAGCGGTGACGGAGATGGCAGATGAGGCGGATGGAGTCCTTGGCATGTTCTTCGGTAACTCTGAGCGTTCAGATGAAAGCAGTGACACGGAGAGAGATCCGTGTCACTGAGTCCTCTTGTAGTACCTCAATAACTTTTAAAATGAACGATACCCGCTGATAATCCAAAGATTGCCTGCTGCTGGTCCGCTTCAGCCTGTTGAATTCACAGAGCTTTTTTTAATCTATCAAACCAAAAATGTTTGCTTTCATCAAAACCATTTAGTACTTCGGTTCATACGTTGTTTGTACACTTGGACCCTAATGTCTCAAACGATCAGCCAGTGCTGTATAGCGTTGCCGATCCATGATCCGGTTGATCGCCAACCCAATCGCTTTGGTTGGTCCCACTAGGATGGCCAGTTGCTTGGCCCGCGTGAGTCCAGTATATAAAAGATTTCGGCTTAGAAGCATATAATGCTGCATGAACAGCGGCAGGATCACCACAGGATACTCACTGCCTTGACTTTTGTGCACCGTTATCGCCCATGCAAGAGCTAGTTCCCCCAGGTCAGCATAATCATAGCTCACTTCGCGTTGGGCGAATTGGACAACGACCTCTTGTTCCTCCAAGTCAATCTTGAGAATGGTTCCCAGGTCCCCATTGAAGACCTCACGCTGATAATCGTTAACGTGTTGGATGACGCGATCTCCAACCCGTAGAGTCGAGCCTCCACGTGAGAGTTTCTCTTTTCTCTGGCTGCGGTGGATTGAGAAGCTGTTGAAGCATCGTATTGAGTTGACGTGTCCCCACCTCACCGCGAGTGGCAGGACAGAGGACCTGCACTTGCTGCATGGGATCAATACCATGCTTGGGCAAGAACTCCTTGACCAAGTATCCAATCCCTTCTGCTCCCAAGATTGGATCGGGAGCTTCTAGCCAGAGGCAATCGGACTGGGCAAACTTCGTTGTCGGGGTGAGGTTGGGAAACTGTCCCCGATTGATACGATGGGCATTGGTCACAATCTGGCTCTGTGCCGCCTGACGAAAGACCTCAGTCAGGCGAACAACTGGGACCTGTCCTGAGATGATCAGGTCGCGCAAGACCATGCCTGGTCCAACACTGGGCAGTTGATCACTATCCCCAACAATCAGGACCTGGGCGTGACGCGGAATAGCTTTGACGAAGGAGTGAGCCAGGAAGAGATCAACCATCGAGGCTTCATCAACGATGATAGCCTCTGCATCAAGCGGGTTCTCCTCATTGTGGCGGAACTGCATGGTTTTGGGATCGAAAGCGAGCAAGCGGTGAAGCGTTTTAGCCTCTTCGTCCTGTCATCTCTGCGAGACGTTGGGCTGCTCGTCCCGTTGGCGCTGCTAGCAAAAGGGATTTGCCCATGGCATGCCATAAGGAGACAATCGTATGGGTCGTGAAGGTTTTGCCACACCCTGGACCACCAGTCAGGATGAGCAGACGCGAAGATGCAGCTAGTTCAACAGCCTTGCGTTGCTCTTCTGAAAGAGTAATTCCTTTTTTCTGAGTATAACCGTCAATCCAGCGTTGGACCCGTGGCAGTTCTACGACAACGGGAGTTGTGGCAAAGGTGGCCAAACGCATGGCGAGAGCCTGTTCTGTGTAGTAAAACGCCGGGGCATAACACACTTGTTGGTCGGTGAGATCTCCCTGGCCAGACTCGATGATGAGTTTCCTTTTTCTCTGCCATCTGGTCAAGCAGGGCATTCAGACGTGTTGGATCTACTGGGAACTCGGGAAGAGCAAGTCGTTGTGTTACTTGTTCCAAGAGGTCTAACTTGGGCAAGAAGCAGTGACCATCTTCGCTGGCCTGACTGAGGATATAGAGGAGACCTGCTTGGTAGCGTGCATCGAAATCGGGGGCCATCCCGAGGTTGCGAGCAATGGTATCAGCAGTGATGAAGCCTATTCCATAAATATCAGCAGCAAGCTGGTAGGGATTGCGTGAAACGATCTCGATTGCCTCATCCCCGTATTGCTTGTAAATCTTGATGGCATAGGTCGTAGATACGCCATGGCTTTGGAGAAACAGCATGACCTCTTTGATCGCCTTTTGTGCAGCCCAGGCCGAACGAATCATGCTGATGCGCTTGTGGGCAATGCCTGGCACCTCGCTGAGACGTTCGATCTGCTGCTCAATAACCTCAAGGGTATTCAGGCCAAAATGGGCAACAATCCGTTTGGCGGTGTGTGGACCAATGCCTTTGATCAGTCCACTGCCAAGATATTTCTCCAGGCCAGTCAAGGTTGCTGGTTTCGTCTCTTGGGCATGAGTTACTTGAAATTGTTGTCCATACTTGGGATGCTCTCGCCAGAACCCCGTCAGACGTAGGGTTTGTCCCGCCGTAATCGAGGGAAAGTTGCCCACAATGGTGACGAGATCGCTCGCAGATGCCACCTTGAGTCGCGCAACAGTATAGCCCGATCCCTCGCTATGGTAAGTGACTCGCTCAACGATGCCCTGAAGGTGCTCTGTTGGAGGGCGATTTTCTCGTTGGAGAGGTGCATCTGATGCTGATGACACGATGTTCTTGGCTGGTCCTTTCGCTATCTGAGTGTCTGCACGGCCCCTCTGCAGAGAGTATAGCAGTTTACTCATGTGTTGCCAAGCTAGCTGATAGCAGGCAATGTTTGTCGTTCTTCACTACGGTGCGGGTCTTCTGCTATACTCACCATATGCAAAGAAGCCTGTATTTGGAAGATAGACTTTTCCAGATACAGGCTTCTTGGTGTCTGCTAGTGATAGTGGGATGACTTTACAAGCCTGTTGAGGCTTGGTCTCTGTAGTTCTCTCTGACAGGAAAATTGACAGGAGAACCGATAGACAACAAACAACATTGATAGACAAAGCTAGAATGAGAGGGAGAATTTTGAGCTTGGGATTGACCTCTGTAGACAAGTACAGACAGGTAATGCCGAAGGGGGGACTCGAACCCCCATGCCAATTAAGGCACAACGCCCTGAACGTTGCGTGTCTACCGATTTCACCACTTCGGCTTATTTTTGGTGGTTGTCTTGTCGACAGAGACAATAATACAGAATCTCTCACTTGTTGTCAATGGGTCACATTCCCTGATATCGGATCCTTGTCTCAGGGTGCCACTTTTCGTGACTGAGAATTGAGCTTGAAACTCTTGCTTCAGAAAGCCAACCCTTAACCAAAGATACAGCACCCATTCCCTAGGACCTTCATCCACCGGATAACGTGACTCTGCCATTTAGCCATCGAGAAAAACTACTACTAACTAATTTTAGAAAAGACAAAAGAACGCAAAGACGCATATCTGCCGTAATTTACCAAAAAACTTTTTTCCTTTATTGCTCTTTTAGCGTAAGCTTGAGAAAAGGAATTTGTCCCTTTGTCCCTCTAGAAAAAAACCATCTATCAGATATTCTTATGGCAAGAGAAAGCAGTGAGAAGGGCCTTTCTGGAAAAGTGCAAAGATAGAGATTACATTGCTACAGCATGGGCGCTACTTGGCAGGCCTTATCTCCTTCTCTCTACCTCTTAGTAGATGTACAAGTATTTATTGGCATATCTCCAAATGAGGAACTTACTTGAGGAGAAGTATACATGAGTAAGCCAAAGGAGTCAATTTATAGCATCCTGGGCAAGATTGCCACTCGCTATCGCTGGTTGATGGTGTGTCTGTGGATGGTAGCCACGATTGTTGCGCTACCGTTTGCACCTCAAGTCAGTGATATATTGAACTCAGGTGGCTATACCAGTCCCGATGCCCAATCAGAACACGCAACTGATGTTTTGGCACAAAAACTCAAGACCCCGAAAACCACTGTGCAAGTCATTTTCACCAGCAAACGTTACTCCGTCGATGATTTACAGTTTGCCAAACAAATGCAGCAAGCTCTAACTAAGTTAAAGGGATGGTCGGAAGTGACACATGTTGTTACTTTTGTCGACAATCCACGTCAGGTATCACGAGATCACCATGCAGCCTACGCCAATATAGAATTCAAGTCCAATTCTGACATCGTTACCAAACTATTGCCCGAACTTCGACGACGCCTAAAAAAGGAGCCTGATCTGCAGAGCAGTGTTGGTGGCGATGCTGTCTTCTACGACGACATTATAACAGTGAGTGAAAGCGATCTGCGTCGTGCAGAAACATTGACTTTTCCATTCGCCATTATCGCATTGCTTTTTGTCTTTCGTTCGTTGGTTGCAGCCATCTTGCCTGCGCTCATTGGAGGCTGTGCGGTTCTTATCTCACTAGCACTCATTTTTGGTCTCGGGCATTTCACAACGCTCTCCATCTTTGTCCTCAACATTACATCACTCTTTGGTATTAGCTTGGGAGTTGATTACTCACTCTTCATGGTGAGTCGGTTTCGTGAAGAGCTAGCACGTGGGCGAAATGTTACTGATGCAGTAGTTATCACGGTCGCTACGGCAGGGCGAGCGGTCACTTTCTCCGGTCTGACCGTTTCAATTGGTCTAGCAGGCCTAACCTGTATGCGAATCGAGATGTTGCGTTCAATTGGTATCGCCGGCATCTTAGTGGTCGTATTAGCAATTCTGGCGGCTGTGACTTTGTTGCCTGCCGTACTAGCAATTGTGGGACACAAGATCAATGCGCTACCCGTGCGTTTACCACATCTCTGGAAACGTACAGGCTTGCAGACCACACAAAACCAGATCGCTACTGACCAAGACGGTTTCTGGTATCGTCTCTCACATGTGGTGATGCGCTACCCATGGCGCATCGCGGTGCCGGTTTTATGCTTACTCATTGGCCTTGGCTCACCCTTCCTATGGATCCGCTTATCAGCTCCCGACGCATCAATTCTGCCAACAGATGTGCCATCACGCCAAGCCTATGACTCGCTAGCACAGCGTTTTGACCAGAGTGAGACGACACCTATTCTGCTGGCCGTGCAGACAAAGGGAGATGTGCTTACCAAGGCCAATATCGATAATCTCTATTACTATGTGAAGCGTATAAAAGCTGATTTACGTGTCAAGCGTGTCGATAGTATCGTCAGTGCCGATCCGCGTTTCACGCTCGCTCAGTATGAGCGGCTCTATGCACATCCACAACTGATCACCAATTCATATCTAAAGGACCTCCTGCACTCGACTGTAGCGGGCAACACGATGATGGTACATGTGATTAGCAAATATAAGATGATCGATGTACAATCGAAAGCCCTAGTCCTAACTATTCGTAATACCAATCCCGGTCATGACATCACCGTACTGGTGGGCGGTAGAACGGCAAGCAATCTCGACTACGCAGACGCTCTCTACACAGATTTCCCCAGAGCAGTGTTGATCATTGCTATAGTCTCCTACATTGTTCTGCTCCTGCTCTTCCGTTCAGTAATCTTGCCATTGAAAGCAATTATCATGAATACTCTATCGATTATGGCAAGTTATGGAGCGCTCGTGGTGGTCTTTCAGCAAGGCTTTTTGCACCAGTTTCTAGGCTTCTCGCCTTGGGGCTTTGTAGAAGCCACCTGTCCTGTTCTGCTCTTCTGCTGTTTGTTCGGTCTTTCAATGGACTACGAAGTGTTTATGCTTTCCCGTATCCAGGAAACTTACTGGGAAACAGGAGATAATACACAAGCGGTTGCTGTGGGTTTACAACGCTGCGGTGGTCTTATTACCAGTGCCGCTGCAATTATAATGGTCGTAGGTGCATGTTTTACAACTGTCGATATAATTGTGGTGAAGACTCTTGGACTAGGTATAGCGTTGGCCGTCTTGATCGATGCGACGCTGGTTCGTGGCTTACTCGTTCCTGCATCAAGGTGTCTGCTTGGAGATCTGATTTGGTGGCCAGGCGGCACCAGTGGAGCCTCATCATCTCTGCATGGCGAGTCATGGCTCCCTGAATTGGAAGAAGAAAGTCCCTCCTCTGAGGAAGAGAATGTCACAGTGGATCAACTGTTGAATAAGCTGCGAATGGCAATGGAGCAAGAAATAAAAGCAGAAGAAGACAAAGAAAGACACAAAGAACAGCAGCAACTCCAGCAAGAGCATGATCTCTTCCAAAGACAACTCAGAGACGCACTGCAAGAACGTGATCACGCCAGAGGACAACTCAGAGACGCACTGCAAGAACGTGATCACGCCAGAGAACAACTCAGGGACACACTGCAAGAACGTGATCAATCACAGGAAGAGCACAACCGTGTTCAAAAGCAATTCATACAAGCGCAGCAAGAACGCGACCAAGTTAGAGATCAACTGATGGAGATACAGCAGGAGCAGAACCCAACCCAGGATCAATTGAAACATATGCAGCAAAACCTCAAACGCACTCAGGAGCGGCTGAGTAAGGCACAGCAAGAACGTGACCAAGCACAGCAAAACCTCAATCGCACTTGGGAACAGCTCTTAAATACACAGCAAGAACGCGACCAAGCACAGCAAGAACTCGCCCAGACTCAAGAACAGCTCAGGCAGGCACAGCTAGTACACGAGAGGGGTCAATCATCAAGGGGAGAACTGAGAGTCGAGGATGCTTTGCCAATAACCGTAGAGAGCATCATGTAGAAACGGTAGCGGTAATCTTATTACCAGCGCCGCTGCAATCATGATCGTCGTAGGTGCAGAACACAAGGAGTAGAAAATCATGCAAAAACTATTAAGGCAATTTGGCAGGCTCAGAGATACCCGATGGTGGCTAGCTACTTGTTGCCTACCCTGCCTGCTCTTGCTTTCCTCATGTAGCTTTCCTGGGCTAGTCTCTACATCTGCACAATTACCCCCAGAGAGCCATAAGCAAGTAACCCTACATCTACCACCAACCAAGTTTCCACAGGATGAAGGCGCACATAATGATCTGAGTGAATGGTGGTCCTACGGCGGTCACTTGGAGGCTATTGATTCCACGGGCCAGCCACACCAGTATGGTTTTGAACTGGCGATCTCTCAGGAGTTGCGCAATGACCTACCCCCAGTCTACCCTGCACAATTTGCAATCAGTGATATTACGCGGGGCGAATTTCACTCTGCTCAGCAAAGTATTAGCAAGCTGGACAAAAATCATACTGCTAATACCGCAAAAAAAGGCATTAATGTACAAGCTGGTAGTTGGTCAATTCAAGGCCTGAATGGCAAGGACCACTTAGTTGCTGCTATGGATGACTATTCCATCAATTTGAATCTGACAGGAATCAAGCCTCTCACTTTGCACAATGGCAATGGCTTGCTTAATTATGGTACAGATGGCTTCTCGTACTATTACTCACGGACGCGGATGGCAGTGGGAGGAACGATCATCGATCATCATCAGCCATTGCAGGTGACTGGTCTAGCCTGGATGGATCACCAGTGGGGTAATTTTATTACGATCAGTGGTGAACACAAGGATTGGTATGGCATTCAATTAAATAACAATACTGAAATGATGATCTACGTCATGCGTAATGCCACAGGAGCTATTACTGCGACCTATGCTAGCTATGTCGATGCAGTTGGGAACACTGATACCCTGCCACCAGCAGCGCTTGGTACCACAGTTCTAGGCAACTGGACTAGTAAAGTGACTGGCATCACTTATCCCTCCGGTTGGCGTCTGGATATAAATACTCCGTCATTACAAGCTACACTAATGGTGATGCCAATCTCACAAAATCAAGAGCTAGTTACGAACTCTTCAACTAGCAACGCCTCTTGGGATGGTGGAGTCGGTGTCCAGGGACAGATGAACGGTAATGCCATTAACGGTCAGGGATGTGTCGAGTTGACAGGTTATAGTAAAGCATCCTGAGTTGACTTCACTCTGACGTTTTGATATAAGCTTGAAAAAGTCCGACCATTGCTCAACATATTGTAGTAATTAGCCTAATGTCCTACTACATGTGTGGGCTCAAAGCGACAAAAACCCTTATATCAAAACGTCAATAAAACAATCCATTGCTTGCACTCGTCACAGCTAAGTGCTATCATACCCTTAAACATTTCCCCCCATTGTGGGTTCCTCCGTACATTCTTTATTTCGCCAACGGTCTCTCTCTGCTTCATGAGTGGTAGGAGACCGCGATAGATACCTAAAAGGACTAAGGAGTCAGTTAGAAATGAGCAAATTTAATCCGTGTGATCCAAAATGGATTAAAGAATCCCAAGAGTTCCTAGAGCCAAGAGGAATTATTCCAAACGTTGTTGAAACCACTCCGCGTGGTACCGTCGGCTGGGACCTCTTTTCGCGCTTGCTGAAAGAGCGTATCATCTTCATTGGAACCCCTATTGATGATATGGTCGCTAACATTGTTGTTGGTCAGTTACTCTACCTTCAAAGTGAAGATGCAACCAAAGATATTAATATGTATATTAATTCTCCTGGTGGTAGCATTTATGCAGGTCTGGCCATCTATGACACAATGCAGTGGCTACGCCCAGATGTTTCAACGGTCTGTATGGGCATGGCAATGAGCATGGGAGCAGTCCTACTAGCAGCCGGGGCAAGGGAGAAACGCTTTGCACTGCCAAACTCCACCATGCTGATCCATCAGCCGCTCGGTGGTGCTGAAGGCCAAGCAGCTGATATCGAGATCACAGCCCGCGAAATTCTGCGCCTGCGCCGTAGCCTGTACGAGATCCTAGCGCATCATACCGGACAGAGCACCGAGCGTATCATGCAGGACTCCGACCGTAACTACTATCTCACGGCTCCACAGGCAGTCGAGTATGGTCTGGTTGACGATATCCTCCAAGCCGAGAAAGAGGAGAAATAGTCACCGCTCATCTGCGTAAAAGAACAAAGCGAAAGGCGTCAACTTCGGCTCTCGGCGCCTTTCTTTCCTCCTACCACCTCTAAGTAGGCGAGTTCCCAGAAAGGGTTTCTGTGGGACATGACTAGTCTAACCAGAAAGTTAGCGACCAGTGACACCAAGACTCCGTAAATGGCTATTTGAGACACTCTATAAGAACCGCTATCTCTACCGCTTTGCCAGCACAGTCCCCTTTGCTGGTCAATGGCGTGTCTGGCAGCGTCTGGTCTTACCACGCCTGCATGGACATGATGTGCTAGAACTGGGGTGCGGATTGGGGGATCTACTGGCCGATATGCTTAGCGAAGGCTATGATTGCCGAGCGATTGAGCATTCCCCACAGATGGTCACTGCGGCACGTGATACGTTACGCAAACGCAAAGTTGGGCAGCCAGCATGGATCATCCAGGGCTCAGCCCAAAACCTGCCCTTCCCCGATAGCACATTTGATACCGTCGTGAGTACCTTCCCATCAGACTATATCTCCAATCCCAACACTATCGCAGAGATTGCACGCGTCCTCCGTCCTAGTGGACACGTTATCATTATAATGGGAGCCAATTTGCTACCAGTTGGATATTTACAGCCACTACTGGTATTGATACACGTGCTAGTCTATGGGACAAGTGCACTTTTGAATTCATCCAAACGCCGCCAGCCAGATAGAGAGGGGCCTCTCTCCACAGAAAAGATACACTCTATCAGAGATGATGCCGATGTCAGGATCATATCAAAAGAGTTGCCCGCTTCTTGGTCTGACAACTTTATGCCACTAAAGCACTTTGGCCTCCAGTGTCGATTAGAATGCGTGTGTACTAGGCGTTGGGAAGTCTCTCTTATTATTGGCGAAAAAAATAACATAACTACAATTTGAAGTACTTCATACAAATAGATAAAAAAGGGCTTAGGCTAAATTCCCTCTGTATTGACTCTATTAGGACATCTAGCGAAAGGATACATTTATCAAATGAGTATTCCAACTATCTGGAAACGACCGCATCTCTCATTTCCCTTCACATTTGACACTATCTTCTTCGATATTGATGGCGTATTGATCAATACAAAGGCCTCCTTTCAGGCCACAGGGATTGCCGTTGCTGAATACGTCGTAGGAACTATTCATAGTCTCGATTGGGGTCAGCAACAGGGTAAATCGCTGGTCACGATAAAGGATGTAGAGGCCTTCAAACGAGCTGGTGGCTTTAATGACGATATTCTGATGAGTTATCTGCTCGCCTCGCTCTCTACGGCTCGACTGCGCGAGTGGAATTGTACACCATTAGCCGAACATAGCACTCAGGAGTGGGCCGAGCTGGCACGTGCAGCGCAATTGCAGGGACATGGCGGACGTGAGTGGGTAGATACCGTGATTCCGACAAGTGCACGCATTGATTATCATATAATTAACGATCTATATCACGAAGTGTATTGGGGGGCTAAAGAACTCAAGGAGCGCTTTGGGTGGAGAACCCGCTATTTTCCCCATGCCGAGGGTTTGATACATAACGAAGGGATGCTGTATAGTTCTGATTTCTTTGCACGCCTACGAGCAACTGGCCTTGCCCATATGGGTATGATCACTGGTCGTTTCGGGCAAGAAGTGGATAGCGCTCTAGAACGTATGCAAGCTTATAGCGGTGAGTGTTGGTGGGATATAGTTGTTTCTGCCGACCTCTACAAGAAACCCAATCCGCAGGCCCTGCGCTTTGCAATTAATGCAGTTGGAACTGCGGGTGGTCTGTATATTGGGGATACCGCTGATGACTTTGATCTAGTGCGCAACTACAGAACAAGCCAGCTAGCCAGTGAACCTGATATCCTCATAGCTATGGTCGCACAGGGCAACGAAGCTACACTCTACCAACAACGGGGAGCGGATATTATTGTAAGTTCAGTCGAAGATTTGCTGGCATGCTGGCCCGCCTGCACCCAAGAGTAGTACAGCCACTATGAGTTGCCAGAAGACGTTAAGCGGGCATATTTGATGCAGGACTAGTATGCAACGGAAGTTCAAAGGTGAATGTTGTCCCCCTCTGGCTTTCTCCACTATCATCTTCAGTGTAGGGTTCAAGACGCAAGACGCCACCATGCGCCTCGATGATTGATTTGGTAATAAAGAGACCCAATCCCGAACCCTGGCGTTTACCAGCTGCAGGCAAGCGAATATAAGGAAGAAAGAGCTGCCCAATATCCGCCGAAGGAATGCTAATACCCATGTTATGTACACTCACACACACACAATTATTACCCTCAAGAGGACGCACCTTAACTGTGATTGTCGTGTACTCGTCTGAATATTTGATGGCGTTGTCCAATAGATTGCCCAACGCTTGCTGCAGACGACCCCCATCCCAGTTGCCTATGCATGGCTTGTCTGGAACCTGAATAGTCAGCGTATGATAGGGAGCAACAGGACGCAATTGCTCGACCATTTCTCCTACGAGTTCCACAATGTCACAAAGCGCACATCGCAGAGAAAATTGGCTACTAGAGAGCTGTGAGGCATCGAGCAAATCATTGACGAGACGACTCATACGGTGTGCTTGACTGATAATCACACGGGTATGCCGCTGAATAGTCGTGTTGCGCTGGAGTTGCTTGGTTGAAGTGTTCTCTTGAGGCTCACAGCTATGCCGTGCCAGCATCTGTGCATAATTGATGATCGGGGCGAGCGGAGCCCGTAAATCATGAGCAATCATGGCCATGAGTTGGTCTCTCTGGGCTTGTTGTTCCTGCAATATGAGATTTGCTGCCGTCAGTTCATCTATCTGACGCTGTAATTGCTCTACAAGGTCTTCCTGAGATTGCTCTGATGTCTCTTCTTGAGCCTGCATAGCTCTGTTGTCTCCTCTGCGGCTGCTAAAGAACAGCCAGTATCGGAAATCTTATAAATACTATACACCATATTGGAGCACATAGAAGCATAATCAGATACGGAGTAGGAGTATTTGGCAATAGACATGTCTTGTGAGTCTGGAATGTCCTGAACAAGTGGGAAGTTTTACAGAACCTCGGGAAGGTTTGTCCCTGCGATTGATCCAGGAGATGAACTGGCCGACCTTATTTGGGGCTGGGGCACAGGTGAATATCTTCTTGCATAAAAGAATGTTCATTTTCCTTCTCTGTATGATGAATAGTTGTATATTGACATCTATGCTATACTACGATCTTATCGTACATTGACAACTCAAGAGGGTTTCAGAGGTTCCGAGATAAATCGTTCCCTCGGGTAAAAGCACTAGCGTACAAGTTTGCCGTGCTACTCGCACACGAGATGTACAACTCGTGGGAGACTCTTGTCTTCGTTCAAACAACCAGACTGGCCCTGCTGATAACAGGCAGGGTGCTGGCATTCGCCCGAGTGCTCGACCTGTGGAAGGCGGCCTGGGACCGCCTCATCTGGAAAGCGATGATCCCGAAGGTGAAAGCGATTGAGGGGAAGTTGAATTGGAACCCCCATGCCTTTCTGCGGGGGAGATCCCAGTCTCGCTAGTACTTGTGCTAGTGCTACCCTCAGCCTTCTTGGCATTACCGTTAGAGCCAGCCTCCGTCTCGGCCTTCTTGTTATCCGTATGACCATTAGAGTTGGCAGCAATTGAGCTTCCATTGCTAGTATGATCGGTTTTATAGAAACCATGACCTTTGAAGACGATGCCAGTAGGAAAGAGAATGCGACGGATTTGCGCTCCACATTCGGGACAAGTAGTTAAAGGGGCATCAGTCATTTTCTGCCACGTCTCGAAACGATGGCTACAAGTTTGACACAGATACTCGTACGTTGGCATACACCAATCACCTCTTAGACTAAGCTGAACACACCACATAGCCTCAAGGTTGTGGATTGGATGTCGATCCTCCACGTGGGAGTGGATGTGTCCCTAGAATAGACAACAAACTAGAATAGTTTTTTTGCAGAAAAGAGGGCGACCTGAACAGTCGTCCCTATAGATAATGATACCTTGAAATTGCTCGGCTGTCAATCTGACATCTGGAGTGCTAGCACTCTATTCTCTTTAATTATGCTCGTATGCGGATTTATTCCATCTTGCCGATATATTCTTTGACCTTCTCTGCCGCATCGTGTGTCATGCCATCGAGGGCCGCCAGTTCGTCTATGCTGGCAGCACTGATGGCACCAATTGAGCCAAAATGTTTCATCAGAGCCTGTTTGCGCTTTGGACCAATGCCTGGTATTTCGTCCAGCACGGATTTGAAGGTGCGATCAGATCGCACCTTGCGGTGATAGGTAATGCTAAAGCGGTGCGCCTCATCGCGGATGCGTTGTATCAGGTAGAGGGCTTGTGATGTACGCGGCAAGATAATAGGCTCAGAGGAACCGGGAATGAATATTCGCTCGGCAGTATTCATCTTTGTATGTGATCCTTCCTCTTTGGCAACCCCTATCGCGGGAATAGCGAGATTGAGTTCGCCTAAGACCTCCATTGCTCCATTTAGCTGGCCTTTGCCGCCATCAACGATGATGAGATCTGGCAGTGCCCAATCATGATGCATCTCAGAAGTCTTTTCATCCTGCTTATCCGACCGCGTAACCTGAGATTGCTGGCTGTCCTGAATTAATTCAGCTACACTGATACCCTCAATGGGAGAGAGCGGCATGGAACCACCAACAGCTTTGCGGAACCTGCGCCGTAGGATTTCCTGATGGCAGGCAATGTCATTGGGACCTTCAACCTGCTTGATTTTGAAACGACGGTACTCACTATTCCTTGGCCGACCACCCTCAAAGACAACCATTGCTCCAACCGAGTTAGAGCCCTGGGTATTGGAAACATCGTAGCATTCGATTCGTCCTGGTGGCACGGTCAGATTGAGTACTGCTTGCAATTCCTCTAGCGCGAGTTGAGTCTTCTGGGTATCAGTCAACCATTTGATGCGCTGCTGCTCCAGCACCTGTTGAGCGTTCTGTTTGACCATTTCAATCAGACGCAATTTATCGCCACGCTTCGGTACACTGATGGTGACTGAGGCACTACTGGTGGTAGCGCCTTTGCGTCTCTCTTTTAACCAGTTCTGAATGACAGGATAATCCTCTGGTTCGACCTCAACGACAATTTCAGCTGGGATATGGGGAGAACTCTGGTAGAACTGTTGCAAGAAGGAGGTCATCACTTCACCAGGACTGCTCTCGCGCGTACCCTGTAAGATAAAATATTCTCGTCCGACCAGTTTGCCAGAGCGGAAGAAGAAGACCTGGGCACAGGTTTCGTCGTCACCACAGGCCAGGGCAATCACATCCTGATCATTCTGGCCCTCAGTATTGATAATGCGCTGCTTCTCCTGGACACGCTCGACTGCTCGGATGCGGTCACGGATACGGGCAGCTTCCTCAAAGTTCAACTCCTCGGCAGCCTGTTCCATTTTGGCCTGGAGATCTTTGAGTACCTCGTCGTGTTTACCTTCTAGAAAGAGAATGACCTGCTTAATGATGGCATCGTATTCCTCACGAGTTGTATAAGCTGTGCAGGGGGCACCACAACGATGGATATAGTATTGAGTGCAGGGGCGGGAGAGTAGCTTTTGCTTCCAGCCAATTGGTGGTTCGCCATTGCGTGGCAGAGTCCATGCACTAGCATCATAGCGACACGTGCGAAATGGGAAAAGCTTATTCAAGAGATCCAATGTAGCATCAACTGCCCCTGAATTGGTATAAGGGCCAAAATAGCGATTGCCATCATGATGAAAACTGCGCACCCGATAGACACGCGGGAAATCCTCCGTGAGTGCCACTTTGATATAGGGATAATTCTTATCGTCACGCAGCAGAACATTGTACTTGGGGCGGTACTGCTTGATATAGTTACTCTCCAGTACCAGAGCTTCTACCTCATTTTGGACAACAAGAAACTCTATATCGTCAATTTTAGCCACCATACTGCGATTCTCTGGGGCTAAGATCAGCTGATTCCTGAAAATAGGAGCGCACGCGATTATACAGTGAGATGGCCTTGCCTATATAAATAATAGTTCCCGCGGCATCCTTCATGAGATAGATGCCAGGCTGATGAGGAAGTGAGTTAAGTACTGAGCGAATTTTTTCGTTCATGAGTGAAAAACCTTGATCTGAATATAAACCAAGTATAGAATAGCTGTTTCATTCTGTCAATGTGCAGAATAAACAGCATAAATTCATTTTTTAAAGAAAAAAACATCATTCATCTAAGATACAGGTCCACAACATCGTATTCACGCAAAAAGGCACCGAATACCCATTTATAGTATCAAGTGCCTCTTTACTTAAAAAATAGCTTATATCGCACGCATCCAAATAATGTTATCTTCTAGATCTTTTGCACCTGCGTCCTGAGACAAGACGCAAAAGAGTAATCAGAATGCAGGCACCAATAAAGGCAACGATAATACTTCCCAACAAACCAAAGCTCGCGGTTGCACCAGTATCCAGCAGATTCAGCAGAAAGCCACCAACAATCGCACCAATAATCCCAACAACGATATCACCGATAAGTCCATATCCACTACCACGCATGACCTTACCAGCAAGAAAACCTGCAACCAATCCAACGACCAGCCAAGCCAGCCAACTACCAGGATCGAGTGAAATACTAGCAAGAACTTCCATCGGTTTTCTCCTTTCGGACACTCAAAACTGCCGAAGATCAAAAAGACTTCTCGTGGAACTAAAAGGACTAAAGCAAAAAGAGGTCTTCTTTCTGCCATTTCTATATACGGTTGAGATTGCAAAATGACGCATCATTTGTTTGATAGCTAAGCATAGCGCTTATCACACCCCGAGCCAGAAGACCTCTGCCCTTTAGGCATGGGGAGATGTCACCAACACGGGATCAGGATAGCTCACAGAGAAATAGCAACTCAATATTTTATATTATCATTTCATATACCTTCATATACCTTCATCTACAATTCATACTATAGAAACACTGGATTAGATTAGACCATTATCATTATCAACACATTTCACGCCAACCGATATTAGCCGTACAAATCACACATATTTGTCATTTGCACGACATTTTTATTAGTTTTTAATTGCTTTTCTGGGTGCTATATGTTATATATCTATAAGAGCAAGATCTTCAGATGATTTAGCTGGTGGGGAAGATGTCCATTAGCGGCAAGGAGATTTAGCCTTATTTAGAGTTAAAGCGTAGACTGTATGATTTGAAAGGAAAGGTTATGAACCAAGTTGATCAGCAAGCAACAATCAAAGAGATCCGTCAGCGTCATGGTATAACAGCACAGGATCTGGCCGAACAGGCTGGCGTTCCTTTGAGAGTTGAATATCTGATGGAGATTGGTTGTCCAATCAGCCAAATTGATGCCACGAAAATAATGCATGCCCTATTTGCATTAACCAGCGGCAATACTGCTCCTAGAGCTTCCGTACAACCTAGCTAACCCCCTTCCAACATAGGAATACACAACAGGGCTTCCAGAACAGGTCTTGCGAATAAAGTGACTAGTCTGGAGTTACACAAAATACGGTGCGATGCCACTTCTCTGCTATTTTAGCGCACTAACAGCGATTTTTGTCCATTGGATCAATGAAGCTCCAAATATGGACATTATTAGCTTAAGCTAGCAAGATATTTTATCAGACGTCACTACAGTACAACAATCTTTTTCCCTGCTTCTCCAAATTTTCTCCGAAAACGTTTTTTCCGCTTTCCCTTTTCATATCAGCTTGGCTTATTTCCACTTCAAGTAAATATTGATCATTAATTAGCAGACAATATAGATCAAAAATAAACATGAAGAGATAAATAGATTAGAAAAATATGAATTAAATCTCTACTAAAATATTGATAGGGACTGATATTGACATAGCCTATTTCTAAATTGTAATCTAGCTAAGGGACAGCACAATTTAAGCTGTACTACCCTACTTATAGTGAAGAGTTGCACGTTTCAAATTGGAAGGAAGGGTGTTATTCATGAAGACGTTTGCTGGACGTACATCGGAGAGTCTCTTTGATCTTGAGACCCAAAACGTATTAGAGAGCCCAATCGACATGGTTGAATTGACCGATGAAGATTTAGAAAAGGTCTCGGGCTCGTGCTGGGGATGCGGGTTCGGCGGTTGGGGATTGGGAGGCTTCTTCCCCTGGTTCGGTGGGTTTGGCGGTTGGGGATTGGGAGGCTTCTTCCCCTGGTTTGGCGGTTTTGGGGGTTGGTGGTAGGAGCTTTGCCAAAAGCTTTTGAAGGTAGCCGTAATGGCTTTGTAACAAGTTTTGTTGGACGTTTCTTTCGTTTCGTGATATGCTGTAGCAGACCTAACACCTTCTATTGTAGAAGAAACGGGCGATCCTTCCGATCGCCCTCTCATTTTGAGAGGAGATATTTCTTGGCTAGACAATATCCAAATCCACCAGCAATGCAAATCGATCCCAAAAAGAAATACACAGCCATCTTGCATACAGTCAAAGGCGATATCAAGATTGAGCTGTTGGCAGCTCAAGCGCCTATTACCGTCAATAATTTTGTTTTCCTGGCTCGTGATGGTTTTTATAATGGGACGACATTCCACCGTGTGATCGGTGGCTTCATGGCCCAAGGTGGTGATCCGACAGGTACCGGATCAGGTGGTCCAGGCTATCGCTTTAAGGATGAGCGTAGCGCACTCGAAATTCCACATGACCGCGCGGGTATCCTGTCGATGGCTAATGCGGGTCCCAACACCAATGGCTCACAATTCTTTATCACCTATGGCCCTACACCACATCTGAATGGGAAACATGCCATCTTCGGTCGCATCATTGAAGGAATGGATGTTCTACGGTCCATTCGTGAGCGCGATCCACAGCGTGATTTCAATCCTGGTGATGCCATTATCGCTGTTGATATCATTGAAAGTTAGCTTTTGAATGGTCAGCTGATAAATGTGGCCTCACACCGTTTTTATAGAGTGTGAGGCCTATTTTAGATGGGTACACTACGAGAGTTGCCTATTCCAAGTATAGCAGAAAATGGTCACCAGTTCTTCTAATCTTGCAAGGTCAAAGCGAATACATGTAAACAGGGAGTATGCGGACTGGGTTCTGCAGTCATGGGCAAGGTCAACGAACTGGCTATCTTCGCCCTATCCATACTTATCTGTATAGCATAGATATGTACTGATCCTGATTTGCCTGATGGTGAGAAGCGATAGTCGGTGTTCACGACACCAGATGGGCCAACGTTCCAGTCATAGACAGTCGGCGATGCTGAGGTTGTTGAACCATCCATATAGTGCACAGCTATCGTAGCCTTGATACTGTAGATCCAACTACTAGCAACCAGCAAGAATGCTTGCTGGTAGTTCCCTTGGGGAAGCGTAATGGTTTGTCCCAATGCAGCAATGTTATCAGAGCCGTCTGGTGCACGACCAGGGAACTGGTACGGTATTCCTTCCAAGGTCGTCATATGACCTGCTGGTGGAAGTTGGTCTTCGGGATAGGAAAAGCCTGAGCCATCAAAGTCGGCCTGACCAGGTACACTACCAATGCCCTTGTTGTTGAAGTACGGCAACAATGGGACCTGCACGAATTTTACTTGCTTTCGTCCCCTAGCGCTAGATACATAATATCGCCTTGATCGCAGCAATGGGGCCTGCACGAAGCCCACCTGTTTTCGTGCCAGCAGTATCAGGATTAAAGTGAGTATCAGCAACCATACCAGAATGAGAGCGAGTATCAGCCACAACAGTGGAACCTGCACGAAGTCTGCCCATTCTTGTGGCATAGGGGAGGATGGAGAAAAACGGTGGTCGTAGTACCACACCTTACCATACAAAAGTGGAGAAGAGAACAAAAAAAGGAAAAGCCAAAGAAAAGAGGTTGGCTTTTGCTTCATCATGACTAGGATGCTCCTCATTGTGTTTCAAAACGGCTAGAACTACTATACCAATAAATGTATGTTATGCCTTACAAGCAGAATTAAACCACTCCTTTTAAGCAAAATGCGATACTTAAGAATTTCTAGCCGCGTTCATAGCTTCTTGCACTGCCAATTTGAATTGCTTCATTTGTCCTGCAAGAGCATCTGACGCCTGCGCAGCATTGGGCGCACTCATCACAACTTTGGCCACACATTTTGCTTCGACGTGCGGTAATTGTTCCATCTGAGCTGCTTGCTCTTCTGGCGTACCTACCGTAAATGGCGGCTGCAACTCAAAGAACAGCAGAGTAAATTCCGAGCCATGATTTTGAATTATCAGATGTGTTGCGTGTTCACTTCTCTTAGATGCATGTCCCGTCCATTGGACTGGCTTAGACATTGGTTTTCTTTGATGGTTTGTACCATTTTCGTCCATTGATTTCTCCTTATGATAGAATGACGATAACTACTCACCCACCCTTACGATACCTCCCATACCTGCACTGTTCGATCCCAAGCACCAAAAGCGATGCGCTTACCATCGGGGGACCATGCCATCGTCTCTCCAATAATATTTGAATGTCCACTCACACGTGTAGACTTGGGCTCCGTCGATTGCATTCCACACTTGCACTGTTCTATCCCAAGAGCCGGAAGCGATGCGCTTGCCGTCCGGTGACCAGGCTATTACCAGCATAGCAAGTGTCAAGTCCACACACCAGACGCCGCCCCGCCATCATCACCAACCACCACCATCAAAGCGCGCCAGCGCGAAGAAAGAGGGAGTAGACTTTTATCTGCACAGCCCACCCAGAAGCTGTACACCACACCATACTCCCATTATGTGAAAATTGCTCCATCGCTCGCCCCCATCCCACCCCTGCATCCCATCTCTACAAGCTGATACTAAGGCACCAAACTCACAGGGCTCCGCTCGCCATCCAAAGGCACGACTGCTTCCACCATATTTGAATGCCCAGAGTACGCAGCACAGAGAACTCACATCCTCCTCGGCCACGTCGCACTGACACCCTGGACCGTCTCCATCCCAAGAGCCAGAGGCAATATGCTGACCATCGGGGGACCATACCATGGCCCTCACACATCACCAGAATGCCCACCAGAAATGAAGACACTATCCCCATTGTAGGCAGCATTTCTCACACCTGCACTGTTTCATCCCTAGAGCCAGAGGCGATACGCTTGCTATCCGGCGACCATGCTACTGTATACACGTCACGTGTATGTCCACGATATAACAGGACAGATGTGACCTCCATCTACTGCCATCCCACACCTGCACTGTACCGTCAGTGGAACCAGAAGCGATGCGCTTGCCATCCGGTGACCATGCTACTGCATTCACCCTATCAGAATGCCCGTGATATACTCCAAGGCAGAGTTGGTTTTGTGCAAGATACCCCTCCAAAACCCCAAATCTTAGCCGTCTGAGAATCGGATAAAGGGCAGAGGTGGTATAGCGTACGCTATCTCCACATTTGCACTGTACCGTCTTGGGAACCGGAGATAATGCGTTCGCCCTCTTCGGGGACCATGCTACTGCACTTACCGATTTCGTAACGCCCGCGGTAGGTGAAGATATTCAGCCTCGATCGGTTGCATCGCAGACTCCATACTCGCGAATAATTGGGCCTTACTGAAAAGTTTGGTGAAGAAGCATTAAGCCCCGATCGGTAGCATTCCACACCTGCACTGTCTTGTCAGCTGAGCTGCAGACAATGCACTGGCCATCTGGTGACCACGCTACTGTACCCACCACATCAGAATGTCCCCGATACGTGTAAACTTGACCTCCATCAGTTGCATTCCAGACCTGCACCGTCCTATCCCTAGAACCGGAGGCGATGCGCTTGCTCATCCGGCGACCATGCCTGTATGCACGCACCATATCAGAGTGTCCCCGATACGTGTAAACTTGGCATCCGTCGGTAGCATTCCACACCTGCACTGTCTGGTCAGCAGAGCCGGAGGCAATGCGCTGGCCATCAGGGGACCACGCTACTGCACTCACTATATTAGAATGTCCCCGATACGTGTAGACTT
>CAVSHN010000018.1:0-166711 GCA_963727755.1 uncultured Chloroflexia bacterium | reverse complement strand
ACCCAGGAGTAGCGAAGACCAGATCATGCTCGACTATCTGATGAATGTTGGTTTCGTATGGGAAGAGGCGGTGATGTTACTCCACTTACGTGAGCATCTCTATGAGAATGCTGAAATTCGCCAACGGATGACTGATGATCTGCGTATGCACTTCGCACGTTGGCTTTACATCACCGGAGAAATGAATGAAGGCTAAATACATCAATTGGCGCTCTTATCTATAAAAACAGATTTTTGAGGGCAATGTGGTAGCGGCTAAAAACCGCGTTGAACAAAAAAAAGAGACATTCGTAGAAGATGTCTCTAATTTGGTATTGAAAAAAGGCTCTACTTTTGGGTATACTTAGTAACAGTTGCAGGCATGCTCGAACCTACCTATTGCAGTATTAATTACCCAAAATACTGAAAAGAACAAAAATATCAGCATATGCGGCAATATGCATAAAATATCGAATGGCATGCTTAAGCACGCAGATAACACACAGCCACCCTTGCACATTTTTAATGTCATACGGCTGTAATACCGATATTACCATTGACAGACGCCCATAAAGACAAGGAGAGCACTATTATGCAAAATCGAATAGAGATCCGTCAACATAATATAGAAAATACTACTCCACAAGAGAACACACCACTCCCCTTTGATCCCATAAGACGGCTATCCGAAGTCTTTAGCAGCGACATATATAAGGCAACCGCTATAGCACATGACATCTGTAAGCTGCTTACGGATACAGAGTAGATTTCGTACCTTTCTGGGAACGAGCAACAGAGACTAAAAATGATGGGAGAGCATAGTAGGATACATGTTTGACAAGATGCTTGATAGTTATTCTATGGGCTCCAATCCATATAAAACGGCATTTGATGATCTTATCAAATTGTGTGACAAGGTGGAAAAACGCAAAAAGGATATGGATAATCTAGCAAATAGCAAACGTCGCGATATTGACGCTACTCTCCACCTGATTAAAAACACGCCATCTACACCACAAGAAAACGCGCCATACATACCACCAGAAGTAAAACAACGTCTGCGTGCGAAACTCCAAAAAGCTCGGGACAAGGTTGATTTGTGGGACCGTGCCGGAAGGATATATTTTGGGTCTTACGATGACTATCGACAAGCGATGGACAAAGATACTGCCAAGTACCTAATAGCATATATAGAGCAGCGAAGAAAGAGCTGCACAAATGCGGGTTGACGGATGATTACTTGCTCACACAGATTGCTTACTACAACAACCTTGATTATCTTAATAATGGTGAGAGAAAGATATTAAATCGTGATATAAGTATAACTCAGATAAAAGAGTTATACAACAATATATGTGAGCGCAAACGACAGGCTGAAAGAACTGATGAACCAACCACATCTACAGAGATTGCCCCAGAAGAGTCGATACCACCACACCTACGCCATCCGTTGGCTCAGCAGGGTGGCAAGATAGCAATACAAAGCAAAACATGTATGATGAGAAAAAAGTACAGAGGCTAAGAGAAAAATATAGGGAACCTGGGCTTATGAAGCAGGCAAGTTTTAATATGCTAGATGTTCGTAAGGCAGATCATGGCAAATTTGAAAAATTAGTGCCGAATCCGTCTAAGGATACAGATTTTGCAGCAATGTTGCACCAACTTCTAGCAGACAAATTGCGAATGTGTGAGTTTATAGTTGGAGGGACTCCAGACAGGACTATTACTCTTTCTCACGCTCCTTTGGATTATAAGGAACAATCTTCAAAGGCAATAGATCAATATAGAGAAGCTCTTAACTGGTTGGCTACGTTTAAGGCTATGCCGGAGCCGCAGCAACGCAATGAGATGTGGAAAAGTCTAGTCAATAAATTCACAGAAAACCGAATGTCAGAATACGAAACACGTATTATAAACGGCGCATGGCAGCTTCTCATAGATGGGTATGATCCAGAGAAGAGTCTCGTCCTCTAGACTCTGACGAGGATTGGTGGTCAAGAAACTCCACTTGATTTAACCCCGGACGGGCATGGTCTCCACATCCCGATGAGAAGTACAATACCGACAATCAGCCATTGCTAGCTTATGCTGGCACTACAGATATCAGAAACCCACTTAATCCTACGAAGCATGAGGAGGAGAAGCAAGAGCGTAAATTCCATCAACTGCTTGTTATATCCGATAAATATTTCCAGACGAAGGAGCAGCTCAAGATAGAGACAATCAAATCCCCACCCCCTGACGAGGTCATTGAGTATCTAGCAGAGCTAAAAAGCGTCCCAGCGCAGATTGCAGAGATGTGTAACGCTAGGATTATCTTCCACATTCAAAAACTAATGGAAGAATTCAACATCGAAAATAATTATCGATCCATACCAACGAGTGTTGATGGATCTAGCCTCCCAAGACATGCAGAGGGTGGCTAGCGAATGCCAATAATGCTGTAAAAGATTTTTACCAAACACAGCAATCCAATCATACAACCGATAGCCAACAATATTCCAATTAATGATAAAAGAGGCACCTTATTTAAGCAAATCTCAAATAAGTGCTTTAAATCAGTCTATACAGAAATATTGTGAAAGAGCAGACAAGATTGCAATTGTGCTAACAAAGGGTTGGTTGCCAGATCATCCCCAAGCATCAGACATATGGAGCAAGATCATAGCAGCAGGCATACTCACTTGTGGCACTTTAAACTTTCTTAGGCCATGTCTATGTGGCTGCTAAACTCTCAATTTAACAATCGTCACCCCATCACCACCTTCTTGTGGTGATGCCAATGCAAATGACTTGACCAGAGGATGATGTACAAGTTGTTCGCGAACAGCTGCACGCAACGCACCTGTCCCCTTGCCATGCACAACACGTACTGAGGACATGCCAGATAGAACGGCATCATTGAGATAAGTCTCCAGTTCCTCTAGTGCATCCTCAACTCGCCAGCCACGCATATCCAACTGCGTTGGCACCTCAGGACGATCTTCCAGCATTGGACGCGTGATACTTGATTGCTTACGCTCATCAAAAGCTGCCTTACGCTTGTGATACGTTCGATATTGTCAACACTCACACGTACACGCATTGAAACCTGTACTTCAGCCTCACCACGATCAGCCGAGAGACCTAGCAATTGAGCCGTTTGCCCAAAGCTGAGTACACACACCGTATCCCCAATCTGTAATGGCCCTTCCAACCGTTCTTCCTGGGGCGAGGATTGGCGAGCACGCACAGGCTCAGGCAATCGCACCGTTTTCTCTTCCAGACCGCGAGCACGCCGACGCAACTCACCCAAACGCTCAAAGTTCAGATCGCCGCGCTTCACTTCTCCCTTAATTTTTGCAAGCTGAGCTTGAACCTCATCCAATTCTCGTTGTGCCTGCATACGTGCCTCATTGAGAATTTTGACACGTTGCATCTCAACCTGTAGACGCTCCTCTTCAAGCTGTTTGCGCTGATATTCCGTCTCAGCCCGCTCCATATTCAGATGGAAGCGATCATCCTCGATCGCTTTGCGCTCATTCTGCAAGCCTTCGAGTAGGTTCTCCAGACGGACACCGGCACTGCCCAGAAACCTACGTGCACCACGAATGATGCGCTGGTCCAGACCTAGACGCTCGGCAATCGCTAAGGCATTACTGCGACCAGGCAGGCCAATACTGAGCTTATAGGATGTGAAAAGCGTCTCAATATCAAACTCTACCGAAGCATTCACCACCCCCTTCTGCTGATGGGCAAAGGCCTTCAGCTCCGAGTAGTGAGTTGTCGCCACAGTCGTCACATGACGATCCAGCAGAAAGGTAAGGATGGAACGTGCTAGGGCCGAACCTTCGCTCGGATCAGTACCGGCACCGAGTTCATCGAAGAGCACCAAAATATGGACAGGACGCTCTTTCTGTCGTACCACCAACTCCTCTGCCATCTTGCCACGAATATCAGGAGTATAGCGTTTGCGCTCACTATCAATCTTACGCAAGATATCGATAATCCGGCTCATATGAGACGCAAAAGTGCTCAAATTCTGTTCAATGCTCTGTTCATCGCCGATATCAGCAAAAATATCCTGGAATACCGCAATCTCTGAATCCTCATCGGCAGGAATATGCAGACCGGACTGAGCCATCAGCGACAACAAACCGACGGTCTTCAGTGCAACAGTCTTCCCACCGGTATTAGGACCAGTAATCACCACAATAAAGAAATCCTGCCCCAAATAGAAATTGATCGGCACGACCTTGTCGGTCAACAATGGATGGCGAGCATTACGGAGATCGAGAGTCCTCATCGTTCAACCGAGGCTCACTAGCACGTGTCAAGCGAGCATAGCGAGCCTTGGCCAAGTGCATATCAAATTCGGCCAGCAGTTCGACAACAACTTTAAGAGCATCTGCCTCACGGCCAACTTCGGCGGAAACCTCACGCAGGATACGTTCGATCTCATAACGCTCATCTGCTTGCAACTCCCGCAATTTATTGTTCAGCTCAACCACGACCAACGGCTCAATAAAGACCGTTGCGCCGCTAGACGATTGATCATGGACGATGCCACGGACCTGCCCACGAAGTTCGGCTTTCACAGGCACAACATAGCGATCATTGCGTATAGTGATAATCTCTTCCTGCAACACATGTGCAAAATCACCAACCAGCGTACGCAGACGCTCTTGCAAGCGCTGATTAGCACTGCGAAGATCAAAGCGCAACTTACGCAATGTAGGACTAGCTGTATCCAATACTTCACCATCTTCACTGACAGTTGCTTCGATGCGGTTCATAATTTGCGGTCGTCGAGGCATATCAGATCCGAGGGCATGCAGCAAAGGAAAAGTTGCAACATCAAGCTTTTCCAGCACTCGCGCAACATAGAGCGAACTACGCACCGTCCTCATCACAGCCACGAGATCATTCGCTGTCAAAACCCCGTCACGAGCAGCGCGAGTCAGTAACGGGCGGATATCATGAGCGCCACGCACGCCGACATCAGGGTACAAATCGATGAGACGTGAAGCCTCCGTAGTAAAAGCCAAACGTCGTCTAGCCTCGGCCAAATCTGGTGTTGGCTCCAGAGCTAGCACCAACTCTTTACCAGCGGAGAACCCGGCTTCACCAGCCACTTTTGCCAATATCTTAGGATACTCCAGAGTGTTTATACTTTTTCCATGCATACTACACACTTATATCACGAGTTCATTTAGACAGGACTTCTCACTCTTCCTAGCAAATTTTGTGTACCTCATCGGTACATATGCATTGTACCACTCCGGTCAATTAAGAGATCTCACAATCTCCACCAAAAATGTCACCAACCCAGCCTTCTCAACCGTTATTAAAGTATCTATCACTTCTCTGAACCAGAGGACCCCTTGCAAGAGCCCGGGGGTGAATGGCGAGTCCTTATTTGGGGCTTGGGTTGAGCCAGTCCCCTTCCTGTATGAAATAATGTTCATTTGACTCTCCTGTACGATGAACATTTGTATATTGACGTGTGTGATATGATATATCTATATTCTTACACAGAAAGAAGACAGTGAGCAAAACAAAGCGAGCATACAAGTATCGGTTCTACCCGACTGCCGAACAGAAGCGTATCCTTGCGCAAACGTTTGGATGCTGCCGCTTTGTCTACAACTGGGGCCTTTCGACTCGCAAAACTGCTTACTTCCAACATGGGCAAAAGCTGACCTACAACGATCTCTCGGCTATGCTGCCTCATTTGAAGAAGGAACACCCATGGCTTGGGGATGTTGCTGCCGTTCCATTGCAGCAATCTCTTCGCCACTTGGATCGTGCCTACAAGAACTTCTTCGAGGGGAGAGCCAAGTATCCTACGTTCAAGAAAAAGCAAGGCAACCAGTCGGCTACCTACGTTGGGACTGCCTTGAGCCTCTTGGATGGTCAACTCACACTTGCCAAGATGAATTAGCCTCTTGCTATCACCTTCCATTGAGCATTCCCCCGAGATCTCAAACCATCGTCGGTCACTATCTCCAAGGACTGTGCAGACCGCTACTTTGTCTCCATACTCTTTGAAGAGGAGATCAAACCTCTTCCACCTACAAGTGCACAAGTTGGGCTGGACCTGGGCCTCAAATCGATGGTGATCCTCTCGACTGGTGAGGCTGTGGGCACCCTCGCTACTATGCCAGGGAAGAGAAACGGCTGGCAAAAGCTCAACGTCGGCATGCGAAAAAGAAAAAGGGTTCCAAGAACAGGGAGAAAGCACGGCGAAAGATTGCTCGTGTTCATGCCCGTATCAACGACCGGAGGCGCGACTACCAGCACAAACTTTCCACACGCATTGTTCATGAAAACCAAGTGATTTGCGTGGAGAGTCTGGCCGTCCAGAACATGGTCAAAACCACTGTCTGGCCAAATCGGTCCATGACGTGGGATGGGGTGAGTTTTGTCCGTCAACTGGAGTACAAGAGCCAGTGGTACGGGCGAACTCTCATCAAAATTGATCGTTGGTATCCTTCCAGCAAAACCTGCCATGATTGCAAATATGTGGTAGAAGACCTCCCACTTGATGTGCGCGAATGGGTCTGCCCAAAGTGCGGTGTCTGGCACGACCGGGATATCAACGCTGCAAAAACATTCTGGCCAGGGGCTCTCGGTGTCTGCCTGTGGAGGAGGTGTCAGACCTGCTCGGGCGAAAGCTCGAATGGGCAACCCCCAACGAAGCAGGAATGCTCGCTCGCCAGGGCGAGAAGCCCCCGCCCTTTAGGCGTGGGGAGATGTCACTTAATCCAATTGGCCACAGGCAACAGCTGGATTACTAGCAAAGCAAGTATTTCATAGACAAAAACAGAAGGTTACACATGATCTCACCAACGGTTAATACATTCCCGCGTCCTCAGAAAAGGCGCCATGGGCTAGGTTGCATTGCCTGGTCTTTGCTCATTCTTCGTCCTATTGCTGCTTGGCCTGAGTATGGCTTGGCTATTTGTAATCCGCCCGCCACTCCATAACCTAGCCGTAGCCGAGATTAATGCAACTCTGAATTGCACAGAAGAAGATATTCATTCACCTCCATTTTTCTTGTCAGGTATTCCCTTACCTATCCAAGAACAGACTCTCACCGATCTGCTCACTCCCAATGGGGGAACGTCCGATCCCATAAAAAATCCGGTTGCCCATATCACTCCAAGTAACGTTCGTCTGGATTTTCAAGTCTATGGTTTCTCTTGCGCTATCACTGCCGTTCCACGTGTTGATAACGCACATCTTGTAGTAAGCGATGTGAACATCGAGGGGATCGTCAGGTTCATCATGTCTCCTGATGAGATGACCACCCTGCTAGATACACATTTGTCGCATGCCCAGGAACGTTTCCAGCATTCAGTGACCAATGTCCAGCTCCAAAATCAGGAAATGGACCTAACATTTCAGTAGCTGAACTTACGACGAGATCTTCGTTTGCAATACCGAGCAGAGAATAGCAGTAAAGCGGGAGGTATACATAGAAACATTGCATTTGTGGCAGGGGATAACTGGCTGTGACTGGATGAAGCCAGTGAGAGAGGCAACTGACGAATATTAGCAAAAACGAAGGAATAATTATGTAACAAACCAGTATTATCCTCGCCCAGAGGCCAGTAAACAAGGGTAGCTCGTCCCATAATATTTGCACGCGGCACGAAGCCCCAAGCGCGGGAATCCGAACTATTTCTGCGATCATCCCCCATCACGAAATAGTCGTTTGGCGGCACAACACGATTGTCAATCGGGCCATAGGGACTACCCTGGAACTTAGGACTGACATAAGGCTCACGTAACGTAACACCATCTACTTTGACTGTTGTGTCATCTACTGAGATGACATCACCTGGAATAGCAATCACACGCTTGATATAATATGCTGAAGGATCGGGTGGAGCAATAAAAACTATCACATCGCCACGGCTAGGTCCATGAAGCAAGTAAGAGACCTTATCCACCATGATACGTTCCTGATCGTGTAAGGTCGGCTCCATACTGATCCCATCCACACGATAATTCTGCACAGCCAGATTAATAACCAGAAAAATGAGAGCTGTCAGGACTATCGTCTCCACAATTTCCCGAATAACGCGATAGTACTTCTTAAAATTGCGCTCCATTTTAAAAATGCTCCCCCTATACACATGCCGACTTACAGCGATCTTTAAAAAGACAGATTGCAAAACTGCTCAAAAGTCAGTATAGGGGTAACACTCACACTTCACTAGAGGGAAACAGGGACAGTTCCTAGTTGTCTTCCCAACAGACCTTCCTAGGACGGATGAACCTTGGCAAAAACAGAGGAATAATTATGCACTAAGCCACTATTGTCCTCTCCTAGAGGCCAATAAATAAGAGCTGCCCGCCCAATAATATTCCCACGTGGCACGAAGCCCCAATCGCGTGAATCCGAACTATTGACACGATCATCTCCCATCACGAAATACTCGTTTGACGGTAAAACACGATTGTCAATCGGTTCATAGGGATTACCCTGACGCTCGGGATCAACATAAGGTTCCTGTAACGTGACACCATCCACTTTGACTGTTGTGCCATCTATTGAGATGACATCACCTGGAATAGCAATGATACGCTTAACATAATTGAGTGCAGGATCATTAGGAGCAATAAAAACTATTATGTCACCACGACTCGGTGGATGAAACAAGTAGGATACCTTATCCACCATGATACGTTCCTGGTTATGTAAGGTTGGCTCCATGCTCGGACCTTGGATATCATAGTTCTGCACAGCCAGATTAATAATCACAAACATGAGCACCGTCAGGACTATCGTCTCCATAATTTCCCGGACGAAGCGATAGCGCTTCTCAAAATTCTGTTCCACTTTTACAATGTCTCCCTATTACGTGTGCCAACTTAAATCAAATCGTATCAAAAAGCCTTGATAACTGGCAAGCCTTGACAGGACTTTTGATCTATCCAATTGTAGTGTATCACGAAGCGCTAACTATTGCAGACAAAGCAATTTAACCTGTCAGGTCAATTCCCAAGGCCCCCAAACGATGATCTTATCTACCCATGTCACCTTGCACAATCCTTCAGTATATTTGCTTGATAGAGAGTCCGGACGTATGCCTACCAGTATACGTTACAGAACAACCCATTGTTGCAACATTGCCAATTCGTCTTCTATCCGCCTGTCTACGGAGTTTGACCATCCTAGCGGATCTATGATATGATACCGCAGTGAATGAATATCACATAAAGTACTCTGCCCTTGCAAGGCTGCGTATGCTTGAGCGAGACGTCAGCAAGCAAGAAATTACTTACGCACTTTCGCGCGGCGTGCTGATGAAGAAAATTGAAGACGCTACTCCTTTTCCAAAGGAAGAAATTTCTTGTCAAGTCGGATCGCGTTGGCTCTTTGTTGTCGTCGCAGTAAATCACGCCGATAAGGTAAAAGTTGTGATTACAGTTTATGCAAAGGAAAAAAAGGATGAAATGCGTAATTTGCGGGGTTAGAGAAACTGAGCCAGGAACTGCCACAATTACTCTTGAGAAGGGTTCCACGATTATCGTCTTTAACGAAAGCGATGCGGGAAGTCCCACCCCGATATCTGGGGTAGGGATGAAAGCGTTGCCTGTCAGCATACGCTTCGTGGCCATATTTCCGAATTTCATCCCCTAAATTGTCATACGATAATGTTACTTATTCAAATATGCTTCGTTGCCTAGAGTAGGAAATAAAAATAGAAAGGAGGTTCACATGGAAACAGTCCACATCTACCGCTTGCAGCCAAACAAAAAGTTGTTTGAGGCCCTACGAGATGCGCAGATGGAAGCGGCGAAAGTCTGGAACTTTTGTGTTGAAACGCACAAACAAGCACGTAGAGAGCATCTTCCGTGGCCTGGGCGCAGTGAGTTGCAAAAGGCGACCAAAGGTGGACGATTTGCCTTGCACAGTCAATCGGTACAGATGGTGGTGCATGCTTTCCTTGCCAATATTGACACCACACGCAAGCTCCGTCAAACCCATCCAGAGATGCGAATGAACTATCCATGGCGCGAAAAACGCTTCTATCCGGTCAAATGGCCTGCTCAGGCTGTAAGTCGTGAAAATGGACGTGTTGTTCTGCCAATGGGAAAGGGACGAGAGTCCATCGTCTTGCCGATTGAGCTTCCTGAGAACAGCGGTGCATGTAGCCTCGTTTGGAATCATGGTTTTGAACTGCATGCCTGTGTTGAGATACCACAAGCTGAAGAGGCACCTGGAACGGTTCATGCAACTGTCGATCTGGGTGAAATCCACTTGGCAGCAGTCTCGACCAACACAGGTAAGGCGATGATCGTCACAGGACGCGGCATCCGCTCGCTCAAACGACAGCGAACCAAGATGCTTGGCAAGCTTGGAAAGCGACAGTCTCGCTGCAAAAAGTGCTCGCGACGTTGGAGACGGCTGCAATGGGCCAAGAACAAGCAGTGTAGAAGAGCCGAACGTCGCCTCCGTGATCTGCGCCACAAAGCCACGCGCAAAGTGATCAACTTTTGCCAAGAGCACCATGTGGGCTTTCTCTTCATCGGCAATCCCCATGGCGTACGTAACCAAGATTGTGGGCGTCATCATAATCAACGGATGTCCTTGTGGGAATATGGCAAGGACATCGATTACCTCACACATAAATCCGCACAGGCTTGCATCAAGTGCTTCACTGGCTCCGAACGAGGCACAAGTAGCCAGTGTCCGGTATGCAAGCACAAACACAAGCCCAAGGGCAGAAATTGGGCATGCCGCAAATGTGGCTTCACTGGCCACAGGGACATTGTCGGTAGCGTCAATATGCATCCAATCGCTTTTGATGAGCAAGTGTCGTTTCCTCGTTCCGTCACGTATCTACGCCCTGGACTTTCCAGGAGTAGTAGTAGGGCAGACACGCCCCTGGCATCACCTGATGCTTGTTGTCTATCGCAGTCAATGGATCAACCACTGCTCCTGGAGCAGGTCCCTACGGGGGCAGGCCACACCGTTGAAGTGCGATCGAAGCTCACCCCCTTCTAGGGGGTCGAGAGTGTCACACAGGTTCCTGCTGACGTATGTCAAACATGCGGAGAATTTCTACACGGACGAAGATGTCACAGACCGTTTGCTCTCTATTGTGACGGAGGAAGCAAAGAAAGGTCCAACAGAAGCATTTATTCAATATGTTGGTTAGCTTAATAGCATGCCCCAAGATAAAATCGTCATTCGTGGTGCTCGTGAGCACAACCTAAAAAATATCGATGTGACCATCCCACGCGATAAGCTAGTGGTCATCACTGGCCTCTCGGGCTCTGGTAAAAGTAGCTTAGCCTTCGACACCATATTCGCCGAAGGTCAACGTCGCTATGTCGAATCCCTCTCCGCCTATGCCCGCCAATTCCTCGACAAGATGGATAAGCCGGACGTAGAACACATTGATGGGCTCTCTCCAGCTATCTCCATAGACCAAAAGGGAGCCACTCACAACCCTCGTTCGACCGTAGGCACCGTCACCGAGATCTATGACTATCTACGTCTGCTCTACGCTCGTGTGGGTCACCAACACTGTCCCAAATGTGGACGCGAGGTAAGCCAGCAAACCTTGCAACAAATCGTCGATGCCGTGCTTAGCCTACCCGAGAATTCGCGCATTCTCCTACTGGCACCACTTGTACAGGGGCGCAAAGGTGAATACAAAAATATCTTTGAAGAGATGCGCCGTTCAGGCTATGTCCGTGTTCGTGTGGACAGCACAATTCAGGACTTAAGTGAAGAGATCGAGCTAGACAAGCAGAAGAAACACACCATTGAAGTCGTCGTCGATCGCCTCATCATTCGCAAAAGCAAACCGCAGACACAAAACGAGAACGCCAAAGCACGAGACATACAAGCAAGCCTCCAGCACTCACCACTCAAGCAGGTAGCAGAACATCCTGCGCTCTACGACATCAACGCGGCTCAGGAAGGCACTACATATACAGATGGGACAACTGAACTCCCTCAGCAAACATGGCTACAAGAAAACATTGATCCAGCATTTCGTCAGCGCCTGAGCGATTCGCTAGAGACCACACTCAAACTAGGAAATGGAATTGTCCTCGTCTCGATCATTGATGGCGAAGAGATTCTCTTCTCTGAGAAGGCCGCTTGCGTCTATTGTGGAATTAGCCTACCAGAAATCGCACCACGCACATTCAGTTTCAACAGTCCACACGGAGCATGCCCCACCTGTACAGGCCTTGGCATGCAGCAAGAGATAGACGCTAGGTTGGTAGTCACTAATCCAAAATTGAGCATCCTGCAAGGTGCAATTGCGCCATGGAGTAAAATGATCAATGGCAGCCAGTGGCACTGTGCCATCCTAGAAGCCATGGCAACACACTACCATTTCGATTTAAACACACCCTGGAACCTGCTCAGTGAGGACAATCGCCAACGTATTCTCTACGGGACAGACGAGCCGCTAACCATTCGTTACACACCTCAGTACGGCAATACACGCAGCTACACGGTCAATTTCGAGGGAGTGATTACCAATCTGGATCGGCGTTATAAACAGACGGAAAGCGAGAGCATGCGCGAAGAGATCGAAACCTACATGTCTGCACGCCTCTGCCCAGATTGCCGTGGGGCACGCCTCAAACCCGAGGCCCTGGCAGTTACCGTTGGAGGACGTAACATTGTACAGGTCACTCAATTAGCCATCGCTAAAGCATATCGCTTTTTTAATGATCTCGAAGCCGAAGAAGCAAAAAATGTTTTGGTCCCAAAAATTGCAGTGGATGATGGAGCAAATCAAAAGGACAGCAGCCAAAACGGTTCCTGGTTAGATCACTCAATCGCCCGCATCTCTTCTGATGAACCTCTAGTTCTCAGCACATTAAGTACACGTGAACGCATCATAGCTCGCCAAGTGCTCAAAGAAATTCGTGCCCGTCTACAATTCCTCATCGATGTCGGCCTAGATTACCTAACGCTGGACCGAGCAGCGGCCAGCCTCTCTGGAGGAGAAGCGCAACGTATCCGTCTAGCAACCCAGATTGGCTCGGGCCTCATGGGTGTATTATATATTCTTGACGAGCCCAGCATCGGCTTGCACCAACGTGACAACCAGCGCCTTATCAACACATTAATCCGCTTACGAGATTTGGGGAATACCCTCCTAGTTGTCGAACACGACGAAGACACAATGCGTGCAGCTGACTATATCATCGACATCGGCCCTGGCGCTGGCGAACATGGAGGACAAGTAGTCGCAGCAGGTTCATACGAGGAGATCCTAGCTAACTCCAATTCCTTAACAGGCGACTATCTCGCACGCCGCAAACGCATTGAGGTACCTATGGAGCGACGTGCAGGCAACGGCAACTCACTCATCATCAAAGGCGCACATGAAAATAATCTCAAAAACATCGACGTTAAGATTCCGCTAGGAAATTTTGTCGCCGTTACAGGTGTCTCTGGCTCTGGCAAAAGCACGCTGATTACAGACATTCTTTACCAGAAACTATCACAGTTCTTCTTTCGTGCTCACAGTCATGCTGGCAAGCATGACACAATCGAAGGGATCTACCACCTAGACAAAGTGATTGACATTGACCAATCTCCCATCGGGCGCACTCCACGCTCTAACCCAGCCACATACACCAACGCCTTTACAGGTATCCGCGAACTGTTCGCCCAAGTGCCAGAGGCTCGCATGCGTGGCTACCAGCCGGGTCGTTTCTCCTTCAACGTCAAAGGTGGACGCTGCGAGTCATGTAAAGGTGAGGGCATCGTCAGAATTGAGATGAACTTCCTGCCCGATGTCTATGTGCTTTGTGAAGTCTGCCATGGAAAACGCTACAATCGCGAGGCCCTAGAGATCCACTACAAAGGCAAAAGTATCGCCGACGTCTTGGACATGACCGTTGAAGAGGCCCTGAGCTTTTTTGCCAACATCCCCTCCATCCAAAACAAGATGAAGACGCTCTATGACGTAGGACTGAGCTACATGCGCCTGGGACAACCTGCCACGACCCTCTCAGGAGGAGAAGCTCAGCGTGTCAAACTAGCCACCGAACTATCACGCCGAGCAACAGGCCGCACACTCTACATCCTAGACGAACCCACAACAGGTCTGCACTTCGCAGATGTTGCACGCCTACTACATGTCCTCCAACGATTAGTTGACACTGGAAACACGGTCGTAGTCATCGAACACAATCTAGACGTGATCAAAAGTGCCGACTGGATTATCGACTTGGGTCCCGAAGGAGGCGATGCAGGAGGCTACATTATCGCTCAGGGAACACCTGAAGAAGTGGCCGAAAACGAGCAATCCTATACTGGACACTTCCTCAAACGCTTGTTTACAGAGGAGTTGAAGTTTGAAAGTGCACAGCACACAAATCCGCTTGTAGTAAGTTAAAAGAGTACACTACCCCAGACGTCTGTCTCCCTAGGAGAGAAGTGTCATCAGTGCTATAATAATATTGTTTTAATTCCAATACGAGAAAGGTATTTCTTATGAACAAGCAATTGCAACGGGCCATTGAAGCTATTAAGAAGCTCCCCGATGGTGAGCAGACTGTTATTGCAGATCGCATACTTTATGATCTGAGCGACCGAGAGTGGGACGAGATCGTACGTAAACCGCGTGTACAAAATCGTCTGTGGGAGCTTGCCCAGGAGGCAATGAATGATGAGGTGGAAGACGGAGGTTTTGGGGAATGAGGAGTATCCGAACGAAAGCCTTTAAGAAGCTCTTCGCCCGGCTTCCCGCTCATATCCAAAAACAAGCGACTGCTGACTATGAAGTGTTTAAGCGCAATCCTGGCTATCCAGGGCTTTGTTTTAAGCGAATTGATCCAAAGCGTCCTCTTTACTCCGTGCGCATTGGGCTGGACTATCGCGCTGTTGGCATCATGGAGGATGATGTAATACGATGGTTCTGGATTGGTAGCCATGAGGACTATAACAAACTGTGAAAAACGACCGGGCTTCTTTGTCCGAGTCATGGCAAATGGGCATGGACCACTGGCGGATTGCGCTTCTGCTGCCGACGGTCGATCCAAATAATCAGAGCGGCCATCGTCAACACTACCAAAGCAATGCCGATCAGCTTGTAGAAATGGAAGAGATTGAGGGCAAGAATACCAAAAATTGTCGTCAAGCTGTAGAAAACATAGCAGATCTGCTTGGGACTGAAACCTGCAATACGCAAACGATCGTGCAAATGCGACGAATCATAATGCCAGGGACGCTGACCATGCCTGAGACGATTAATAATCACGACTGCAATATTCACAATTGGCAGTCCCATGACCATCAGTGCTAAAGCTACCTTCGCCCCCCCAATAATTGAGAGTACCGCTAGCCCCAGACCCAGAAAATTTGCACCACTATCACCCATCAAAACCTTCGCCGGATTCCAATTATGCGGCAGGAAACCAAGCACAGCCCCCGTAAAGATTGCCGAGAGAATTGCAATCGTATCCTGGCCCATACACCAGCTAAGAATGGCGATAAACACTCCTGTAATCGCCACCACCCCCCCGGCAAGTCCATCGGAGCCATCAATCCAGTTCACCGTATTCATCATACCCACCATCCAGAACCAAGTAAAGAGAACAGCAGGTATGACCAGCCAACTTATCTCAGGACGATTAATAAAAATCGTGACAATCGATCGCTCATACGCGGGCAAAACAGAATTGTATGCCGAAGCCTGAAAAGGATTGCTAAAACCAAATAACAGCACTCCATGGAACAGGCCATCAACGAAAGGACCCATGATAATAATCACAGCCACTGTCTGAGCCAGCAACTTAGCCAGTGGCTTCAAAGGTCTCACATCATCATAGGCATTGACCAGAACAATCAGAGCTGACGCAACCAAGAACAACCAATACATAGTTGCTTCATCATGGTATGGATTATAACTAACGTATAAGGCAGGATTATGTACATAATAGATCAAAGAGGCAATGACAAAAGCAAGATAGATCGCTACTCCACCTAGACGAGCCCTAGTATCTTGCTCTCTTCCCGGTTCAGCCGGGCGCATCAAGTTCATCTTGCGACAAATAGATAGTACCCCAAACATTAATACATAAGAGAGAAGGAATGCTGTCATTCCTCCAAATAGCAGCAACAGAAAATCAGAGAGTGATTGAGTTTGAAGTGGACTCGCCAACACCATGTCAAAGGGCCTTTCTAAATGAAAAATAACAGCTGACGTTGCGGACCAACAGCAATCAACCCAGCCTGCTCCAAATTATACGTCTCCTCTCAGAGTTAACGCAACGAATCCACCTTTATGTACCACGAAATAAATATATTTTTGCAAATGATTGTATTATTGCAGTTTCATTTTTAAAATGTTTCAATTTGTAAAATACGATTAAATCCAGCATTATCTTTTATACAGACAATATAGGCATTATTCCACAATTTATATACAAGATCCGTGAGTTGCTCGCGCTGCTGATAGCCAATTTCCAGTAACAGGACCCCTGCTGGTTTCAGGATATTACATCGGCGTACTTCTTCGGCTAATCTCCGCAACAGATCCAGCCCATCTGGACCACTAAAGAGCGCCTGATATGGCTCATAGAAACGCACATCAGGAGAAATATCATCTATCTCATCAGTACCTATGTAAGGTAAGTTGGCAAGCAGCAAATCTACAGGTTCTGGCAGAGGCGATATGAGATTACCCTGGAGTATCCTTACTCGTTCCGCAACATGATGTCGCTGGCAATTGAGGCGTGCTACCTCCAAGGCATCGGGGGAAATATCAGTTGCATAGAGATATGGCAAACGAGGTTCCTCTACCGCAATGGTAATAGGAATAGCACCGCTGCCAGTCCCAACATCAGCAACCACCGGCACATGTCCATCAGCAATACTGCGTTTAATAATCTCAAGACTTCTCTCAATGAGCAATTCAGTCTCTGGACGGGGAATAAGCACCCGTTTATCCACAAAAAAGTCCAGACCATAAAACTCTTTATGCCCAGTGAGATATGCCACTGGCTCATGCTGCTTTCTACGTGCGATCAATGCAAAATATTGTTGTTCCTGCTGTAAAGTAATCTCGCGCTCAGGATAGGCATAGAGCATAGCCCGCTCAATCCCCAATACATGGCATAATAACACCTGAGCATCCAACTGAGCACTTTGCACAATTGAATGCCCAAGCATGCTTTTTCCTCGCGCTAGCACATCTTGCAGGATGACCATAACCCTCCGCCTTTTTAACTATTTTTAACCGATAAAGCCTCAAATTCACCTTCAAATGGGTGCATGTGAAAATACTACTTGTAGTATACCATGAATAGCGTCCGATAGCCTATCTATGCTGCTCTCTGCCGTCTATCTAGCAGGTCGGGAATTTCACCCAACTTCAACTCATCATTTATCACTTACATGACGACCTTTCCCCTGCCTTGCAGCAGTTTCAGGTTAGCGGGTCGCACCAAGGAAAATGTCCCTTTTTTTCCTTGCAAAAGTCTTCATCGATCAAGTATCCTATTTTATGAAGAGTGGTTCGAATTGGAAATGAGGCCAAGAGATAGATAATTTACCAGAGAGAACAGATAAAGGAGATATTCATGGAATTTAGACGACATACAGAAAAAAATGAAGCATCTTGCTCCTCTAAGAATGGCATAAGTTTTTTCGATGTTCTAAAATCAGAAGCGAAAAAATCATACACGGACACAATAACTGAAAACTGTCAAAAGTCAGATAGTGACATTGATAATGAATTTGTATCAAATGGTCTGCATACTGTGGATGAGATCAAACAAATGACAGACCACAATTCAGCAAGTCTTAAAGAATTGATGCAAAAATATGGTAAGGAGATTGAGACTCTTAGAGAGAAGCAAATTCCGGAGATCGAAGAAAAGTTGAAGGAAGCTAAGCAAGAATTAAAGCTATGTACAGAAAAACAAATAGAATCCCACAAGGAAAGAGAACATTTAGTATCAAAGCAGTTAGCATACGCAAAATCTGCCTATGCTTTTTATACGCGGCATTGCGTAGAGCATGTGAGAAATATTAGAGAACACTTAAGGGCTATTTTAACGCTTTTAGAGAGTAAAGATGCTGAAATCACCTTTCAATGGATCGATCGTAGAATCAATTTACCTATGCATATAAGATGTCTGTCTTCCCAGCTTGACAAGTTATGTTACTCATCAGACGGACTTGAAAAACCAACAAAATGTGAGAAAGACATAAACAAGGTGATCAAAAAATTTGAAAAGAAAATGACTAAATTTACTAATGACATTAATAATCTAATAAAAAATGTAACTATCTTACCAAGCAGCTCTTATGCATGTAGAAATTTAATTCCTACTCTACATAAATATCACGAAAATAGAAAAGAACACATAGAAGCTTTGAAAAAAGTAGCTAGAATGCGAGAAAACTTAGATCCCTTTTTAAATAATTACTCCAAAGCAACAGACGAATATTATGGAAAAGTTAAAAATGTAAAACTCTTAGAATTAGAATTAAAAAGCTTTCTATGGCTCGAAGATGATTTGAAACGAAAGAGGAATAATGTTGAATTGAATTATAATAAATTGCTGCCTCAGACCCATTCACCAGCCGGGATACACCTAAAACCTGATCAACCTTCAAAATCAGGGATTTCTCCATCTTCATCACAAGAGAAAGATCCCTTTTGTGATGAAGATGACTATTTCCCCGTTCTAAAATCAGATGCAGAGAAATCTTCCACGCAAATAATACTTGAAAACTGTCAAAAGTCAGATAGTGACATTGATAATGAATTTATATCAAATGGTCTGCACACTGTAGATGAGATCAAAGAAGAGACAAATCACAATCCAGAGAGTCTTAAAGAATTGATGCAAAAATATGATAATGAGATTGAGACTCTTGAAAAGACGCAAATTCCAGAGGCCAAAAGAAACTTGAAGAAAGCTAAAGAAGAATTTAAGCTACATGAAAAGTTGCAAATAGAATTACGCAGAGAAAGAGAACATCTAGTATCAAAGCAGTCAACTTTCATAAAAAATGCATATGATCATTATAAATCATTTTGCCCAAAGCACAAGAAAGATATTAAAGAATATTTAAATACTATTCTAAAACTGCTACAGAGTGAAGATGCCAAAACTACCTTTAAACGGATAGATCATACACTAGCATTACCTAGGAAGATAAGAGATCTGTCTTCCCAGCTTGACAACTTACATTCCCTATCAGACAAACTTAAAAACTCAATAAAATGTGGGAAGGAGGACACATACAAGTTGATCACAACATTTGAAACGAACATGCCTAAATTTATTAATGACATTAATAATCTAAGAAAAAAGGCAGAAAACTTATCAAGCAGTTCTCAGACATGTAAACTTTTAGAGTCTACTATACAGGAATATCACAAAGATAGGAAAGAATACCTGGGAGCTTTGAAAGTAGTAGATAAAACGCGAAGAAACTTAAGCTCGCTTTTAGGTGATTACAGATTAGCAACAGAGAAATATTTAAGAAAAGCTGATGATGTAAAATACTGGAGAGCAAACCTAAAAGAACTTTTATGGCGCAAAGAAGACTTGGAACGAAAGAGGAATAATGTTGACTCGAACTATAATAAATTGTCAGGTAAAATACACCTAGAACCTGAAGAAACGCCGGAATCAGGGACTTCTTCATATACATCAAGAGACTTTTTTCTCGTTTTCTTTTTATCCCACTGCAAGCCACCCGATGTTGTGCCAGAGCGCCAAGATGGCAAGCAGATCAGCTCCCTGATGACGATGGATAGCAATGAAGGGACAAACAATGCTCTGCCAGTTCTCCACGGCACTGCTGGATCGGACGGCCTCATTCCAGGCCGCAAAGAGTTCTGCCACCATCGGCTGCCAAGCGGGTGGAAAATCGGCGACCAATTGCTTGGTCTTTGGCCCCAAGATGGCTCGGCGTAGCCATGCCCAGCCGATGAGATGTACAGCGGCCTCTCCCAGCTGCTCCAGCGCAAGCTGTTGTACCTGATCAAGCGGCTGGCAAAAGACGACGAGATGGGGAAGGCCACCTGCACATGCGGACCAGCTTCTCAATCTCTTTTTTCATGCTATTTGGTGCCAATTCGCACAATTCAGAAAATAAGATCAAAAGTGCATCAAGCTCCTCTTGCCTTTCTCCACTGCTAGAGAATCCTCTGCTTTGCAGACACAACTATCTCTAGGAGCTGTTTGAGTTCGTGCGTCAGATACTGCAAGCTTGTTGCGAGATATTCCATCTGTTGCACGTCTTTGGCATGGACCGCCACATCCGTTTGGGCTTCCTGCCCAGCGGTTTTTTCCCCGCCGCGATGCGCTTGTCTTGCTGTTCTACCTTTGGGGTTTGTTCATGCAGGCCAAGCTCTGCACGAATAACTCTCCCTTGCACTTTTTGGCACTCATGGAGTACATGCCAAACATCACGCTCATGAACACACTCTGGGGTGATTTCACGCACTGCTTCACCAATCGCTTTCCCTCCATCAGAGACTGCTATGTCCCACTTTACCCCTTGACCCTGCAGGATCAAGAAAAGGATGGACCAGCTCTCCCCATCCACTGCTACTGGTGGTGCACTGACCAGCACATAGCTACTCTGCGCATCCACAATATTCAATCAGGCCTTTCCTCTTTGACTGGAATATTGCTCATCAAATACTAATGCTCTCATTCCCCTCTTAATGATGAATTTGCATCTTCCTCTGATAGTGAAAGTGAAGATTCAGTTTCACCGCTAAACAATGAACAGGAAAATCGTAAAACTAGAGAAGGATCAGAACAACATCCTAATAGCTATAATCTGATTTATTCCGCGAAAAGCGGATTTCATGACTTAATACACGCAAATGCCGAACAAGAATATTACCCCTCGAAAGAGGCATTAGAAAAGGAATTACAACGATATACGAAGGTACAGGTACCATCTACAGACAGTAATTGCTTGCTTTATGCTCTTATGATGGCTGCCGATCACGACCTAAATAACGAGGATATACGTAAACAGGTAGGTGAGAGCATTAATAAGATAAGAACTTTCCTGGAAAAGAATCACATAGTGAAACCGGGCAGGATGCTTGACCCAGCTGATAGAAGTACGCTGACTGCTATCCAGTGCCTACAAAAAGAGTATGCCGATCTTGGTCAATTCACTAATCTTGTGATATATACGGCTAACGAAAAACATAGGACCAACGAGACAGAAAGCCTGTGGCAAAAAACTACAATCCCACTTGGAGGGAAGGGCAATAAACCGCTCTATATACATTATAATGAAATACATTATGATGAAGATATACAAGTAGGAGATTATTACGTGTTAACCCCGATGAACTCAGCAGAATCAGATATACGTCTATCACAAGACAAGCACTCTTCACAATCTGAGACTCTTCCAAAACCAGAGACTTCTTCATCTTCAAATGCGCCTCAATCCAACGACTACATTTTGCACGATCCTGCCGTGAACTGGTACCTCGAGGAAGAGAGCAGCGGCTGGTGCTCAATCCAGTAAGGAACTATGTGCAAAGGCAACTCAAGCAGCACGAGCCTGTCCAGTCTGTTCTCTGGCTGCTTGAGTTGCCCTGGCAAGCCGTCTCACCATAAGACTGACAGAGCCTCAGCTTCATTTTCAAATGGGTGCATATGAAGATACTACTCGTAGTATACCATAGATAGTGTCCGATAGCCTATGGATTAGGAGAAAAGAAACTCGGACGTACGAGGGCGCATGTATGAAATAATGAGAAAGAATCTGAAACAACACTACTCCATCCGCCTCATTAGGACATACGATTGGTCTAGAACTTTAGATTAGATAGCCTCTATACTAGTGACACAGAGATGTGCTATACTGTATTTGCTGGAGGGAAATATACAAGAAAGTGACAAAGAAAATGGCGCAAGAGATAACTACACAAAAAAGAAAGAGAATAAAGCAGATATCAGTTACTAATCTCTTCGGAGTATTCAACCACACTATTCCACTCCACTTGGACGATAGGATAACCATTATTCATGGGCCCAATGGGTTTGGAAAGACAGCGATTTTAAAATTGTTGAACGCTTTATTCAATCGAGATAATCAATTACTAACAATACCATTTGACGAATTCCGTGTAGACTTTGATGATGATACAAGTTTCTGGGTTATGAAAAATTCTCCACAAGAAAAAGAAGAATTACCAACATCACAAAAAATTACATTTTTTGCGACTGGAGAACAGCCATTCACTTCCACACCTCCAGAGCAGGCTTTGTTACAAATTAAACGACAAATCATTAAAAACATATTATACTTTAATAACACAGAAAATGATTTACTAACTGACTTTTCAAGACATCTCCACGACGGATATGAAAAAGAGCCAGATTGGCTTGTGGAGACGAGAAAACTAACATCTATTCACTTTATCGAGACTCAACGCTTGTTAAATGTCAAGACAGATTCTCAGAATCTCGGAAAGGATGGCGAGAGTCATCCACTAGCACCCACAGTGAGGATGTATTCAGAAGAACTTGCAGCAATGATCAGATCTAAGCTTGCAGAGTACGCAATTTTATCCCTATTATTAGATGGAACATTTCCAGAGAGAGTTTTTAACTCAACTTTGACGCAGATTCAAATGGATGAAGACGAACTTCGCCATCAACTAGCTGCACTAGAGGAGAAACGCTTGCGCTTGATGAGTGCTGGTCTATTGGATCAGGGAGGAAAAACGGCTTTTGAGTTAGGAGATCATGTAGATAAAAGTAAGAAAAGCATGTTGTCTGTCTATCTTATGGATACTGAGAAAAAGCTGAGCGTCTTTGACACCCTCTTCGAAAAAATTCATCTCTTAACAGATATCATCAACAAACGCTTTCTTTACAAAGAAATGACTATCGACAAGGAGCGAGGTTTCATATTTGCAACCTCGAAAAATACTATTCTACCCCTTGAAAATCTCTCATCCGGCGAACAACACGAGCTAGTTCTCTTCTATGAGTTATTATTCAAAGTTGCTCCTAGTTCACTTATTCTCATTGATGAACCAGAGTTGTCTCTGCATATCGTTTGGCAAGAACACTTCCTACAAGATGCCTAGGAAGTCACGCGACTCTCTGACATCGATATTCTCATGGCAACACATTCTCCCAGTATTATTCATAACCGTTGGGACTTGACAGTGGGATTGGAGGAACCCAACAATTGAAAAGGTATTTAGCACCAGAGGATATTGCTAATGAAATTCGGATAGAACGTAGATATCCTGGGAAAAGATCATATACATTTTTATTAGTTGAAGGAAGCACAGACGAGCGTGTTTACCAACACTTCATTGCAAAAGATAGATGCCAGATAATTGTCGCCCATGGTAAAGAGAATGTTATCAATGCTCTGGCAATCCTGGAAAAAGACTATTTTTTGGGCGTACTTGCTATAGTAGATGCAGATTTTATGGTGCTTGAAGAGAAACAACCATCTTCTCAAAACTTGTTTTTGACTGATATGCATGATTTAGAGTTGATGATAATTAACTCCCCTGCCTTTGAAAAAGTAATAAGGGAAAGTGGGTTAGACTGAGAAGGCGATTCCAAGACTGGACGCTCCGCCCTCTCCATGCTATGATTATACCAATTTCTACTGTATGGTCCTCGAAGAAGGGAGGCATGTTTCAGTGCAATTCAATCTGTTCAACTGGCTCTTTACCGATCCTGTCACTGCTGGCTCGAGCACGCCATCAGAAGCAGAGGAACTATTTCATTACTTCTGGCCCTGGATGATCTTCTGCGGCCTCGGTTTGCTAATCTGTTTCTACTACTGGGTTGAGGGACGCAAGCGCTTTGTCAAGAGCAAACCTTTGCTTAAATATATGTTTGATCGCTACCTAAACTGGCTAGGCATCATTTGTTTTATCGGCGTCCCTATCGATCTAGCACGCGTTGCCCTAGACCCATACTTTTTTGCTTGGCGTGTCTGGCGCTATCTCTGGCTAATAGCCATAGTCGTCTGGGCTGTGCTGTGGCTCTTCTACCTCATCAGAAAGTTTCCCACAGAGCGAGCCAGCTACGTTGCCTATCAGAAGCGCTCACAATACATCCCAAAACCGAGTAAGCGTAAGGCAAAGGTAGCATCCCGCTAGTTCGTGCTAACACGATGAGCTAATTTTACTGTTCGGAGTTCTTTTCGCTATACCTCCGACAGTAACTTATTGCTTATTAACCCTGGTGAGGCCATGTCATATAGTTTCTCATGAGTTTATGAGAAATACAAGGAGAAGAATATATATGGAAACAGTTCATGAAGTAGTAGAGTTTAGTGGACACATCATCGACTCCTGGACACTGCCCCGTGCCTGGGATTTGATTATGGATCGTGGTGGAAATTTTGATGTCGAGGAAATGCGTGTTGGGACTACCAAAACTGAGACCAGCTATGCAAGACTCAAGGTAGAGGCTCCCAATGAAGATACGCTCGAACGCATCATTTCAGAATTGCAACGACTAGGGGCCGTTCTTGTCCACGGCAATGATGTAGCCACGACAGTCGTACAAAAGGAAGGTGTGCTACCTGCTAAATTCTACTCAACGACCAATCTTCCGACTCAAATTCGCCTGAACGGACAGTGGATTAACGTTGAAAATATAGAGATGGATGTGGCAATCGTCGTTGATCGCGCTAATAGTCGTGCCTACTGCAAGCCCATGCCTGATGTACTCGTTGATGATGAGATTGTGATCGGACACGAAGGCATTCGCATTCAGCCTTTTGAACGGGATCGCGAGAAAGAAACCTTCGCCTTCATGCAGAGCAACGTCTCCTCAGAAAAGACCAAGGTCCAGATGATCCACGATATCGCCAAGCAGATGAAAGAGACGCGGGCAAATGGTGGCAAAATTCTGTTTGTGCTAGGGCCTGCCGTTATCCACACAGGAGCTGGCCGCTACATAGCCGAACTCATCCGTCGTGGATATATCCAAGTAATCTTTGGCGGGAACGCCATCATCGCCCATGATATCGAATCAGCTTTATTTGGCACTGCGCTAGGAGTCAATCTAGAGACAGGAGAGCAGGTCGAAGGTGGACATCGCAATCACCTGCGAGCCATCAACGCCATTCGAGAGGTAGGATCGGCGGCTCAGGCAGTTGAGATAGGCTTACTACGCGAGGGTATCACCTACGAGGCTATCAAACATAAAATACCGATGATCCTAGCGGGCTCTATCCGTGATGATGGACCAATGCCAGAAGTTATTCGTGACACGCTCAAAGCTCAGAAGCGCATGCGTGAGGAACTGCAAGGTGTTGACATGGCGATTATGGTTGCTTCCATGCTACACGCCATTGCCACAGGCAACCTCTTACCCGCCAGAGTACGCACTGTAGTTGTGGACATCAATCCAGCCGTAGTGACAAAACTGGCCGATCGGGGTAGTTTCCAGGCTGCGGGACTAGTCACTGACGCCGAACTCTTCCTGCGTGAGCTTGTGGAAGCACTATCATAAAAACACATCCAAGAAGAACGCTATGCAACAATTCGACACACTATCGGTATCACAGCGTACATTGCAAGATATGACAAGCACTGTACCCGAAAACCAAGAGCTTGCGAATTCGGCCAATAACCTACCGGCCAGCGTAGAAGAGGCAGATCACGCAATCGAACGAGCACGACTGCGCCACGGTATTATCCACGTACGCATCGATCATTTCTACTGTACGCTTGAAGAGATATTTAATCCTTCATTACGTGGGCAGAGCTTTGTCATAGGAACAGGTACCGGTCGTCCTAATGAGCCTGGAAGAGTCATCGATGCCTCGCCAGTAGCCATGCAAGCTGGGATTACTCCGGGCATGCCGCTACGGCGAGCCCATCGGTTAGCATTACGTACACGTTTCCTACCAGCATCCTATGACCGTTATCAGCCCATCCTGCAAAAGCTGAAGGATTGTTATCGCCTATACTCCCGCATTGTTGAATCCATCCCCATCTCAGACACCTTTATCGACCTGCGGGGCTGCGAACTAGCCTTTCAATCTCCCGTCGATCTAGCCGATCGACTGCGCACAGAGATCTCAGAGATAGGACTGACGGCCCAGATTGGCATCGCTAATGGCAAAGCTATTGCCGAACTTGCGGCATTAGTGAGTAACAAAGACGGGTGTCATGGGATACGCTATATCCCATCAGGCCATGAAGCTTCCTTTATACAAACGCTGCCACTCTCTATCCTACACAAAGTGCGTGCAGCGGGAACTGGGCACGCCAAAGCCTCACTCGAACCGGGGATCCACAATGGTCATAGCGAACACCACTCTCTTTTTCAGCCCACAGAGGGAGAAGGAAAGCATGGACCGATTGACCCTGTAGCCATAGCTGAGCTTATTGCTCACCTAAATGACTTTGGCATCACCACATTTGCCCAAGTCGCCTCACTCAAAGAAGAGGGACTTGGGCGTCGTCTGGGCCATCTAGGAAGCTGGCTCCATCAGATTGCTCATGGGAAAGATGATAGCCTAGTCATACCCGACGCCCCACCGCCGAGCCAAAATGTACGTGTCTGTTTCCAGCATCTGGCAGACGCCGACGAAACCTGTGCAGCATTGCGCAAACTCGCCGATTATCTAAGTGAACGTCTTCGTGAGCAACGTCTCAAGGGACTCTCAATTGCATTGATTCTTTGGCCTAACTCGATACACCGTGAAACCCAACCGCTTGTGGTAGACGAAGAAGGCAAAGACATGGTAGTGACCACAGTGGACGATACAATCGGTGGACAAATGGTCTTTTCACGACATACCGACGAAGCTGATGTGATAGCATACCACAGCCTCATGCTCTTTGCTCACTACCACCATCCCGGTGTACGCTATCGACAAGTCCAATTGCGTATCGGTGACATCATGACCTCAATGCAGCCCTATTCTCCTCCGCCTGCCCGCACGCGTAGACTCACCAGAAAATTATCAAACGGGCATAAAAAGTAATTTACGCATATAGAAGTCCAACAGCCACAATGACAGGCATATCTTCCCTGCCTCCATCAATTTCATGCCCTGCTGAAAGAGATCTTCTTGCTCGATTTAAGAGAATTATCTCTGCGATAGGATCGGATTGATATCAACACGCCTAGAGAGACCTACCTGTCTGCTAGATGACCTGTGCTTGTCAGGTATCTAGCATTGTGCCATAGATCTTTATCTGCCATACTACTTATGTTCCTTGAGCTTTGTCAAATTTTACGCATCTGTGACTATTTACTTTGAATGATCTGGAGGAGCTATGGATACCTATTCTCAGATTGTGGCTGGGGGCTCCAAGGTAGTAGTGAAGCACCGGAAACCAGCTTCGGAAGAGCAAATCTCTGCTACTCTTGCATCACTGGGCGATCAAAGACAGGAAGAGAAACCTCGCTTATTTTATAGACAAGCCATATGGGAAGTTATCTCTAGCTTGGGTTTTGCTTGGCTGATCAGTTGGGTAACTCCGCCTAGTTGGACGTCTCTGCACCTGCCTTTCTGTGCTTTTTTTCTAGTCGTCTTTGCATTAGCCATACGCTACCCAAAGCAGATTGTCTACAGCGCAAGTCTGCTAGCAACTGCTATCTATGCCTTCGTACTCTTACAAAAGGGGATAGTGGGAGCTACGGATTGGTATAATCCACGCTTTTTGCTTGAGCCATTCCTACTGCTAGTAAGTGGTATCTTGATGGTGGACATTCTTCACGCTCAACGTCAACAATTACATGAGATAGCACAGAAATTTGCTCGTAGTAAGCAGGAACTCGAACGGGCGAATGATTATAATAAGATATTAATAGAACAGAACATTACTCTCGAAAGACAATTAGCGGAAGACATTGTACCAATCACGAGAATTTGTACCTTACTTACACAATTGTGGAAGAAGACAGCTCCGGAACCGTATGAAATCATTCTTAACTTGGTAATGCAGGGAACCGAAGCCCAGTCATGTGCTGTCTATTGGAAATACACAGAACAGATGCGACTGGTAAGCAAATCGGAGAGCCGTTTTGAGTTTCCTCTCTTATTGAACAATGGCGATGCCGTCATCCATACTGCTCTAGAGACACGCCGACTCTGCACCATTCGTGATGTCTTAGACAAAAATGATGCTACTCCTCAGGATAGCATCGTGATAGCAGGCCCACTTGTTGATGGCAATCGACATGTCATCGGTATGGTAGTTGTTGGCATGATGCCATTTAGCAAATTTACGGTCAGTACTTTTGAATTTCTCAGTGCGCTTCTGGAGGTTGTATCGTCTTCTTTACAATCTTCCACATCGCCTTCTTCATCTACACCATTGGGGCGCAAACGAGTCGCTCATAGTTATCTTTCTGCAGAGGAAATACGGCATCTTGTCCCATGCCAGACGAGTCCGGGACATGCTCCTCAATTTAAGACGCATCAGGAATAAACTAGAGTAACTAATTTAAATAATTAGTCAAGGAGAATTATATGCAAAAAGCGGATCTTTGTACACATCTTAAGACGAGTAGACGGACATTATCAACGGTGCGACTGTGCCTTGGCATTCTCTGCTTTACGCTCGGGCTGACGGCTGATTGTATGTTTGGCGTCATGCTCTTGAGTGGGAAATCGTTCTGGTTTTTCCTCTTACATTTCCCAATGGTTCTCCTCTGGGTATTTGGTATGACTTGTATCCAGCAGCGAGTGAGAAAGCATCTCACATTGGATAAATGGAATATCGCTGCCCTATGTTTGAGCTGGACTATTTTCCCTGGTCTCGGACCGCTGACCTACAGTCTTGCCCTCAGTATGATTATTTTTGCCCCGGCGAGTGCAAGGCATGCAGCAACGAAATTGACAACAACGTTGACGCTACCGAAAATTGCAGCCATCAAGCAACCTCAAACGAAACCTCGCCAGCTTCTTGAGATGGTCTATAGCGCAGATCTAGCTGTCAGGCGAGCCACGATTGCGACTCTTGGGAAGCAGGCTGATCATAGGACTGCTCATCTGCTCAGACAGTTGTTAGTTGATCCTCAGCCAGAAATACGCGGTGACGCTGCTATTCTTCTCAAGCGTATGGAAGAACAATATGCGCAAGATCTTCAGACAGCATTGGCGGCTTGGCAGGCTCAACCCACGAAAAAGCGGACACTTGTGCTTATTGAGCAATATTACCAGTACGCGTCGAGTAACATTCTCGATGAAGCAATTCAACAGTTTTACTATCAAAGAGCCTATGATCTTTTGCTACCCATTATTCAAAAGCATAGGAGAGATGCCGATCTTTGGATGCGGCTAGCCTACCTCCACTCTCATTTTGGGGACTTTCTTGTTGGCCTGCATGCTGCATATCAAGCTTGGAAATTGCAGCCAACCTCGACCGAGGCCTATCAGCTAGCCTTGGATCTAGCTTTTCGTGCCCATGCCTGGGACAAGCTGAGCGAATTGACCAAGAAAGGGCAATCTATGATCCCTCATGTGTCGAAGGTACGTGAAGCCGCCGCATAGCATCTCTAAGGTAATAGGAGGCCTATCCATGGCTGATATTTGTATGTTAGTAGAGGGTGCCTATCCATATGTGACAGGGGGAGTATCCAGTTGGTTGCATGCTCTCATGACAAATTTGCCCCAACTGAGCTTCGCTCTTGTACATGTTGGTGCATGTCCTGAGCCTAATCGTAAAGCGCGTTATCGCTTGCCAGACAATGTCGTTTCGTTCCATGAAATCTTTACTGGTGATTTCAGTCACATCAAAAAACCCTCTATGGCTAGTAGGGGCCCTATTCATTGCGCCCTGCGAAGTCGTGTCAATAAGAACGAGCTAGAGATATTACATCAAGCCATCGCGCTTGCCAGACCATATGATCGAGCCCGTGTGTATAAAATCTTAGCGAAGCCTGAGCTAGCAGGACTAACCGCTGCAGATTTACTTTGTTCTTCTGAGGGTTGGGATCTAATGATTTGGCTCTATGAAATGTATGCAACTCAACAATCGTTTACGAATTTCTTCTGGACATTTCGCCAGACCTACTTACCCATCTTGAATATTGCTGAGGCCAAATTGCCCAAGGCGCATGTCTACCATGCTGTAAGTACAGGCTTTTGTGGCCTACTCGGCGGCTTAGCAAAGATACGTCATGGTCGTCCTTTCTTAGTCACCGAGCATGGCATCTACACACGGGAACGCGATATCGAAATTGCGCAATCCAGATGGTTGGAGACGTTGGCAGAAGAACAAACTGCTCAGTTAAAACGCATGAATTTCTTCCAAGAGTGGTGGCTTAATATCTATCGTTTCATGGAACGAATGAGCTATGATATTGCAGATTCTGTCATTTCGGTCAGTGGTGTTAACCAGCAGTATCAACAGACTCATGGTGCAGCCAAACACAAGTTGCAACTCATCCCGAATGGCATTAATATCGCACAATTAGATGGCATTCATCTCAAACATCCAACGAACTCGGATCACTTTGTGGTCGGCTTTGTTGGACGCATCGTCTCCATCAAGGATGTAAAAACCCTCATTTGCGCTCTCAAGATTGCTAGCCAGACTATTCCTCATCTGCAGGCCTATTTTGTTGGGCCGACTGACGAGGAAGAGGCCTATTATCAGGAATGTCAACGTCTTGTTTCTCTATTCAACTTAGAAAACATCATCTGCTTTACTGGACCAGCAGATGTGAAAGCATACTATCGGCGCATCGATACGCTTGTACTAACCAGTCTTAGTGAGGGGCAGCCACTTGTTATCTTGGAGGGCAACAGTGCAGGAATCCCGGTCATTGCAACAGACGTTGGGGCGTGCCGCGAACTGCTCTTGGGTATTACTCCTGAAGATCAGGCTTTGGGACCCAGTGGACTAATCACTCCTGTGGCAAGTCCTCAAGAGACAGCCAATGCGATTATTAAGTTATGGCAAGACAAAAATAAGCGTTTGCAAATGGGACGAGCAGGACAAGAACGTGTGCGCCGTTTCTACAGTCAGGAGCAACTCTATAGAACCTATCTAGATCTCTATCAAAAGTACATTGGACAAAGTCAGCGAGAGAAGGTACGGTAGCATTATGGCAGGCATTGGTTTTCGACTTCAGGCATTAGTAGCAGAAGGCTCTTATCTAGAAGCAGCAACAGCATATCTTTCTTCTGCTGTTATTTCTGCGGGTCCGTGGGTAACAGGTGTTACAGCCCTAATGGCGCTCAATAGCACATCTCTAACATATCTTAGCCCATCTGATCACTCTTTGCTTGTCGCGACAATTGTCACGCTCTTTGCGGTCAGTTTACTGCTTGCAAGTGGTCCCCAACTAGTCATCACTCGTTATCTAGCAGATCGTCTGTATATCAAAGATCTAGAGAGTCTTGCTCCAACATGTACGGGAGCGCTCCTGCTCATTATTCCAGTCTCTCTGATCGCTCTTCCATTTCTGTTCTTTGCCCCTTTTGATTTTCTCTATCGCAGCATCGTCTTTAGCTTATTAATAATCCTAACCATGATTTGGATTATCATAATGTTTCTTTCAGCGGCGCGTGAGCATATCTCGATACTCTTTATTTTTGTGGTTTCCTACACCACAGGAATCTTTGCCTCCTTATTATTAGGACACCTATATGGACTTATTGGTACTCTAGCAGGTTTTACTATTGGGCAGCTAATCTGCCTTTCTTCCCTAATCATGCAGATTTATCGTGAATTTCCCTCTTTCCAAAATGTCTCTTTGGCTTATTTACATTATTTTATTCAGTACTGGGATATTGCCGTTCTTGGCATACTGTACACGCTATCTATCTGGGCAGACAGTATGATCCTCTGGCTTTCTTCCCGAGGGGTTGTCATTCATGGCTTCTATCATCTCGCACCGCCCTTGGATACAAGCAAATTTATCATGTTTCTGTCAACGATCCCTTCTGGTGTGATGTTTATGGTGCATCTGGAACCACATTTTTACCGTCACTATCGGCGCTATTATCGTTTACTTCAAGAAAAAGGTACATTAGGTGACCTTATGCAGTCTCGACAGGGAATGCAAATCGCTATTCGTAATGGCATGGTTCAGATGCTCAAAGTGCAAGGTTTTCTCTCCTTGTTTCTCTGCGTGGTTGCACCTGATCTAGCAAGCTGGGTAGGTTTAGCTCCTCAGTGGGTGCCGCTGCTATGCATAGAAATGCTTGCTGGTATTGCTCAGTATACAATTGTTACTTTTATGTTGCTATTATTGTATATTGATCAAAGAAAAGCAGCTTTACAACTAATCAGTAGCTATGTCATTTTGACAAGTGCCTTATCGTTTCTTTCTCTCTTTCTGAGGGAGAACCTCTATAGCCTAGGATATCTTGTTGCTTCGGTGATCTGTGCCATTATTGGTTGGTTGCTTGTCAACACGTGCTTACGGCGGCTGGAGTACCTGACTTTTATGCGGCAACCAATAGGATAAAAGGCATTGCTCCGGCTTTGGATAGAGAAGGCCAGTTCACAAATTTGATCTGTTGTTTAAGAAAGGATGTGTATTGTTGTGATAAGGAAACAACGTAACCGTATGATGCTTGCACGGATTGCATGTATTATGGTGGCTATCGCAGCCGTGATGTTTGGCTCATTCATGCAATCGTCTGCAGAAGCTAAGTCGTTCATGAGGATGTCTGTTCGTCCATGGTTTAGTGGCAACATTCCAAAAGGACCTGTCGATTTAACCTTGCCGACATCTCTGCCGCTTCACCAACCAACAAATCTCCCGCCCTTTACGTCTTTCAAGTCGTCTTTCAAGTCGCCAAAAAATTCTCGCCGGAACGTGAGTGCTGTATCTACCAAAGGATCGCCCTTCCTGCTAGATGCTAGTATTATAGCAGCACAGCTATGGCCCTTTAATCTTCTAGCAACAGCCACACCGACAGCGACAGCAACGACAGCGGCAGCAACGACATGCTCTGCTCCAACAATTGACGCTAAGGTATTGGTGATCGCAGCAGATGGCAAAGAAGCTGATCTTCCAGCCATTCAACAAGCCTTGGATAATCTGGGAACTCCTTATACCGTCTACACGGCAGCCAGTACACCTAATGGTTTGACTCCTGATAAGCTCAGTTCTGGTTGTCATGGTTACTACCAAGGAGTCATTTTGACGGATGGCAATCTGTCTTATAACAATGGGACCGCTTGGGTGAGTGCCCTTTCGTCCCAGGAATGGACCAATCTCTGGACCTACGAGTCCACTATGAAGGTTCGCGAAATTAGCTGGTATACCTATCCCACAGCTGATTACGGCTATCAGGCATCGACAGGAGCATTTGATTCTACTAATAGTCCACTGGCAACTACTCTGACCACCCAAGGCAAAAGTACCTTCCCGTACCTCAATGCTGCTACACCTATCACTCTGCAGTATGCCTATGTCTACCAAGCCAAGGCACTGACTGATGGATCAACGACGCCCTTGTTGACTGATGCGCAGGGCAATGCTCTAGCAGCGATCCATACCTATTCTGATGGGCGTCAAGCCTTATCATTAACCTATGACAGCAATCCTAATGTGATTCATGATATCCTGCTCTCCCAGGGTCTAGTAAGCTGGGTCACCAATGGCTTGTTCCTAGGTGAGCGTCACATCTACCTCACGCCGCAAATCGATGATATCTTTATCGATGGGGAAGAATGGTTGCCAACCACACCCTGCGGTACGAATGTCGATAGCCTTACGTCCACCTATCGTATCAACGGAACCGATTGGAATGCCACCTCTAATTGGCAGACGGCAACGCAAAGGAACGCAATCTCGGCCAAACTGACATTGACCATGGCATTTAATGGCGAAGGCACAACTGCCAACTCAGGTTACACGCCTGATACCTTAATGCCCGCTGCTATTGCCAACCAAAAACAGTTTTATTGGATTAACCACACCTATGATCATACGAATCTGAACAATGTGGACTATGCCACCGCAGTTTCAGAGATCCAGCAAAATAATCAGGTAGCCAAGAGCCCATTAAAGTTGACAAACTACAGCACTGCGAATATGGTTACGCCAGACGTATCTGGTTTGACCAATGCCAACTTCTTAAAAGCTGCTTATGACAATGGCATCCGATACCTAGTAACTGACACCTCTGTAGCTGGCTATAACAATCCGTCTCCCAATGCCGGTATCTACAACAGTAGTCAGCCGAGCATATTGATGGTCCCGCGTCGCCCAACCAATCTGTACTTCAATGTCACCAATCCTAATGATTGGGTGGCCGAATACAACTGTATGTATTCCAGCTATTGGGGGCACAGCCTCACCTACTCTCAGATCTTAGATCAGGAGAGTCAGATGATGCTTATTAATATCCTCAAGGGCGATATTGATCCTTACATGTTCCATCAGGAGAACTTGCGAGCATATGATAGCAAAGGTGATACGCTCTTAGACGATCTGCTCAATGCAACCTTGCAAAAGTATGCAAAGTATTATAACCTTCCCTTGCAGTCACTAATGCAAAACCTGCTCGGCCAAAAAGTCGCCAACCGTATGCAATATAACGCTGCGGGCGTCACTGCTAGTATTGTGCCTGGTGTATCGATCACGCTCACAGCTCAGAAAGCTGCTACCGCGCCAGTGACTGGCCTCAAGGCAACAGGAGCTGAAACCTATGGTGGTCAACAGATCTCCTATGTCACGCTTGCCGCTGGCCAATCTGTTACGTTGTCATTGAAATAGTTGTGTCTATACCTGGGTAACCAGGGGGGTTTAACCGTTCCCTCCAAAAACGGTTCCCTGCAAGGGGACAGTTCACCAACATGAGGAGGTATACGAGTCCTCCATAGAAACTAACAGAGGATAAAGGAAAAATTATGCGAAACCAAACTTATATTGTAGTTATTATTTTTTTAATCGTGGTAATATTTTTTATTACACAACAAGCAGGAGTATTTCAGCGATTCCTTTCCTTAAATCCCGGTATTAGCTTGCATGCAGTAATAACACCCAGCATAATGACATCCCAAACTGCTAGTCTAACGCCCACACCAATACCAAGTAAACACTCAGTTCCTACGTCAGGAGCAAGCGCAGGAATTTGGAAACCAGCACTGAATACTTCCTGGCAATGGCAATTAACGGCCCCTGTTGATCAATCTGTGAATGCAAAAGTCTATGATATTGATGGTTTTGATAATGCGGCAAGTATCGTTTCATCACTTCATGCACAGGGAAGAAAAGTTATCTGCTACATCGATGCAGGAACCTATGAAAATTGGCGACCTGATGCTAGCCAATTCCCATCTTCTGTCAAAGGTAACGGTGTTGATGGATGGGCTGGAGAACAATGGCTGGATGTGCGTAATATCGCTGCTCTAGGTCCAATTATGCAGGCGAGAATGAATATGTGTAAAACAAAAGGATTTGATGCAGTAGAACTAGACAATATGGATGGCTATACTAATACAACAGGCTTCCCCTTGACCGCAAGTGACCAACTTACCTACAATATGTGGATTGCCAATCAGGCGCATGCACGCGGATTGTCAGTTGGGCTTAAAAATGATCTCGACCAAATAACGCAACTCCTGCCATTCTTTGATTGGGAACTTGATGAACAATGTTTTCAGTACAATGAATGTGATCAATTAATGCCATTTATCGCTGCTGGCAAAGCAGTTTTTGAAGTAGAATACTCTCTAGACACAAATCAATTTTGTGCGCAAGCAAATGCTTTGAATTTTAATTCTTTGAAAAAGGATCTTAATTTGAATGCTACACGTGCTGCGTGCAGGTAAATCTGTTTTTATTATCTTTCGTTCATGCGTGCATTATATGGTAAAAATCGTAATTCGCCGTATAATATACAAATATGTTAGAACATTACTATCTGGTGGATGTGCTCGAAAATGCGATACTATTGCAGACAAACGAAGCTACGTCCGGTACTTAATATGGTCGTATCCAACCTTGTTCTTGATAGTAAGCTTGCTCCTTATCATCAGCACAGCAACTATTGAACTTGTCACCAACCAACTAGAAAAAGCAGAGGAAAGTATGAAGGCACGAACCTTACCAATTTGCCAAAAAATGAGTATTCCCGCGTACTTTAATTTAGATAGCCTGTGGGATCAAGCTATAGTTGGAGCGCCGACTGTAGGAATTATGATTATGAATCCTCACAACGGGCCTGGCGCAATGCCAAGTCATGAGTATCTCACAGCCATCAATAAAGCGAAGAGTGTGGGAATACGAGTATTAGGATATGTACATACAAGTTATGGCACACGCAGTCAAACGGATGTAAAGTCTGATATTGATAAATATAAAGCGTGGTATAACGTTTCTAACATTTTCCTTGATGAAGCCTCAGGCCAGACTGCTGATTTGTCCTATTATCAATATCTCGCCGATTATATTCACGCAACTGTGGGAGCTATTGTTATGTTAAATTTTGGTATTTATCCAGACGAAAGCTACATGAATATTGGAGATATTGCGAATGTTTTTGAAAATGTATATAGTGCCTATCCCACAGCTCAAATTCCAGACTGGGCATTTAAATATCCTCCAACCAAATTCTCTCATCTTATTTATGGAGCCGATCGTAGTGCCATAACACATGTGCTTGCCCTTGCTCAACAACGAAATGTGGGATATATCTATGTGACGGACGGTGGGTTGCCGAATCCATGGAACACTCTTCCGAGCTATTGGTCAAACGAGATTACGCAACTCCATGCTACCTGTACGAAGGCACCAACAAGCTTCCCTGTAAAGTAGGTCAATAGCTAGCTCGTGTGTGAACAACTAACTAAGGATGGACATCAACGCAGTCAACAGCGATAAAAACATTGGTAGCGCGGGGACCTTTGTTGCCTGTGACACGCAGCTTAAGGGTATGAGTTGCCTCAGGCATTGGCGGACTGGTCCACATCAACTGATCTCCCATGCGCGTAGCTGAGTAATAGTCAATCATTGTCTCGCCTCCTCCATCAATGGAGATAGCTCCGATGCCGCCCACTGTATCGATTACTCCATAGAATTTGATCTGGACGCCGACAAAAGTGAAAGTCACGTAGTCGTTAGTAGTATTGTCCCAACTATTGCCATTATCGTACTCACAAGGGTTGGCTTGGCAGGAATTGCTGTTATGTTCCCATCCACCAACATAGTTGAACTGGTTGGTGCCAGTGCCCTGGACGCTATCATCGATGATTGTCGTCTGCAACGGCATTGGGGTAGGTGTTGGAGTTGGTGTTGGAGTTGGCATAGCCTGGGGAGAGGATGTAGGTTGCGGTGTGAAGTTGGTCTGTGATGGTATTGTATTAGCTTGTTGTGCTAGGTTGGACTGCTGAACAGATTGCCCAGTTTCTTCAGGAGTAACATTAATGATCTGTTGCAAACTAACGGTTGCGATACCTACTTGCATCGCGACTCGAGTGGGAACTGGAGAGATATCAGAATTATTTGTCCTCAATGGGGAAAAAATAGTATAAGATCCTAAGGAAGAAAAGGCTAAGATGATGCTAACAGAGAAAAGGAGTATCAAAGCCATGACCTTTCTTCTACGGTTCCATTTAAATCGTTTCTGAAAGCAGGCTGTATCCAGATCATCTGACCATGTTAGGGTTACCTCATCTATTTCAGGCTCATCCTGTTTATCAACAAGTACGGAGCTTGCAGACAGATCCTGTCTCTCTTGTCCTACAAATAGACTGGTAATCCATCCATCATCACCATCATGCTCGGAAGTTTGTGGTGTATCAGGAAGAACCTCCTCTGGTTGTGTCAAAAGATTATAAGTAACAGTAGAAGCGCTATTCTTCTTGCTCTATGCAAGAGGGCATCTAAACTTTCTTCATTCTTCCCACTAGATGAGACAGTACTAATTTGTGGGACTGGCGAGCCAGCATTGACTGTCTGCTCCAGACGAGCGTTGCTTCTAGACTTGTGAGGAGGTCTCGTCTGTTGAAAAGGAAAGGTAGGTGACAACACAAACGAGCGGATTACCTCTAGGACCAGCGCGAAATCAAAAAAGCGGTCATTGGAATCTTTCGCCAGCATCTTGAACACGACAGCTTCTAAAGAAGGGGGTAGGTCAGGTACCCACTTAGAAAGTGAGTCTGGCTGAGCGTGGTTATGCTGCTTCTTGATGGAAACAAGAGTCTGGGCCATAAAAGGGGCTTTGCCTGTTAATAGTTCATAAATGAGGCATCCTAGGGCATATTGATCACTCCGTGCATCCCAAGGGCCAGTGAATTGCTCTGGAGCCATATAGCAAAAAGCATTCTCGTCTGTGAGCTGATCACGAATGATGGTTTCAGTCGTACTCACAAGCGTGAAGTCAGTGATGACAGCCTGACCATGAGCATCGAAGAGAATATTCTCGGGTTTGATACTGCCATGAAAACAACCATGCTGATGAGCGTAAAGCAGTGCCTTTCCTATTTGCAAGACAATGCTGAGGGCCTTCTCTAATACAAGCCCTTGAGGTGACTCCCTGAGACAGTTCCGTAAAGAACCATTGGGCAGGTAATCACGGACGAGAAAGAATTGTTCTTTTTCTATCCCCATATCCAGGATGGGTAGCAGATGCTGGTGCTCAAGCTTTTTGAGCTTTTGGGCCTTCTCTGACAAGCTGTTATCCTTATGGAGAAGAAAGGGAGTGAATACCACAAGAATGACTTGGCGCTCTGGCTCATTGAAGGGAGAGGCTAAGTAAGTTGTATGAGAAAATTTGGTTGCTAATGTTGCTCTGAGATGATACTGGTGAAACGTTTTTTCCATATATGGTTCTCTCTAATTCAGCAAGGATTTCAGGATGTCTAATCAGCTAACTCTTGACAAGATGACCATGTCTTGCATAAATCTCCCTGTCTCAGTATGCTAGCTTGATCTTCTACCATCTTTAACCTTGAAACAGCCACTTGTTAATTACAACGATTTATATGCGCTTAGATAACGGAAGGATGCAAGAATACTAGGCCTTCTCTGAACAAGTAGTGAGTGGCCTGCGCAGGCAGCCTCCTCATAATGAAATTGCTAAAGATCCTTTAAAAGAAATATATCCTATAATTCAAGATGAGAATGGTGACTTTAAGTTGCGCTATGAGACCATAAACGCTGTTCGCCATCGACCAATCCAGATTTTGTCCCTTCATCCCACTAGAATCTTGTATCATTGTGTTCTATCATTACCCTCAAGGTGGAAATCGCTTTAGCGAGATAGCAACATCATGTATAGCTGACCAAAAGCTTCGTAGAACTATCAACTAGCAAAATAAAGCATACTAGATTTCACCAGATCAGGCTTTACAAGCGAGTGACATCAGCTCATCATACCTACACAGAAAGGTGAGAGAGCCAATGGAGAAAGTCTAGTTTAGCATAGCTATGCAGGAAAGATATTCAGCAATGGATAAAAGTGGATTATACTCCTCGTCTAGTAAAGAACCTAATTACCATATATATGATGCAATAAAAGCCGGATCTAAACGGGATAAGCCAGTATCATCCCAATCTCCTGAGGAGAAAAAACTGGCTACCCCCAGCTCAGAAGCAGCTTCTCCACTCCATGGCCAAGACACTCCGGCAGCATCATCTCGTGAGAGTGAAAACAGCATCCTGTCCCACGACATAAAGGAGCCTCTGCTCCGGAGTAATAGTTCAGGCAGCGAAATAGATATACAGGAAGATAAAGCAGATAGGTTGACCAACAAACTTGTAAGGATGAGTAAAAATCTTCAAGCATTTTCTGACCTTAAATGCACTCTACGCAATTGGAATAATGCCTTACCTGAAGAATATCATTTCGCCTCTAAAGAAAGTACTGATAACAAAAAAATAGATATCTATGACGGTGTACGGAAGACGAGATAAGTCAGGCCTAGACCCCTAGCGATCAATCGCATTGACATGCATGCCAACTCAAATGAAAATGTTACTTGAGGAAAAGCGGATATAGGACGCGAGCAAAATGTCCCTTTTTTTCTCCAAAATGTCCCTTTTTCCCCTTGAACAACTCCTCACTGATCAGGTATAATCTTTCTGAAGGGTGATACCCGTTTGAAAGAGGCACCGATCCAGTCACTCTGAGAACTGAACGACATCACGTCTGTGCTATACCACTGCTGCCCATGCATGTCAAAAACTGCTATTATGGCGATGGACGGCCACCAGTCCCAGATTGAGACTGTGTAGACGCCATCTTCTCCGTGCTACCAACGGGATGTCAGTGGCAAGCACTTGGCCAGACCGAGTGCGGTCTGCATTCGACAGCACTTGATAGCTTGAAAGGAGAATAACTTCATGGAAAATCATAGATCATTCGAAGACGGGGAATCGTCTCAACAAAAGGCACCAAGCCGTATGAAGCGTGGAACTGATTTTATCAGACTCTGTTTTGGTAGAGATCGGAAAAATGAGGATGAGATTGAAGAGCAAAAGAGCAAGATTAATGAGGAAAAGTCTGAAGAGCAAAATAATAATGAACGGCTTCCCCCTCCTCTAGGTAGTATAATATTCAGTAAACTCTTAGCCTCCTACGAGTTTCGTGATAAGCAAACTGCCGTACGTACGTGTATTGAGATAGCTAAGCAGGTGCAAACAGTGGCTAGAATTGACCATACGGATGTTTTGAGAGAAATAGCTTCTATAATTCGAAATCAGGAAATTACTAAAGATCCTTTAAAAGAAATATATCATACAATTCAAGATGAGAATGGTGACTTTAATTTGCGCTCTGATATCGCTTATATTGTTGGAAGGTTCGTTGATAAAAACAACATAGGAGATTTTGCCAATTTACTTCGCAATGAGCAGATTAATTTTTCTGTGCGTGGCAGGATAGCTGAGGGCATTGGAGACTCTGGCTGCAAAGACGTTGCAGGGGAATTACTTCCAGTGATTTGTAATGAGGAAGTTTCTAGATTTGTGCGTGAAAAGACATGTCAGGCTATTGCAAAGCTAGGTGATAAGAACTCTGCGGCAGGCTTGGCTCATATATTTCACGATAAGAAGATTGATTTTGAAGTGCGCACCATGGCAGGTGCAGCTGCTGTACTATTAGGTAAAAATGATCTTGCAGATGATTTAGTGCCTCTTCTTCGTAGCGATAAGTTGCCATCAGATCATTCTAACTATATAGCTCGTGCTATTGGAGAATCTGGTCGCCAAGACCTTGCAGGAACTTTAGTTTCCGAGCTTCGCGATGAACTTATTAATAAAGGACGTAGAATTAAAAGTGAAAATATAATTAAGGTTATTTTGATGCTAAACGAGAAAAATAGTGTAAGTGCTATAGCTAATCTGCTTCCCATTATGCATTCTGCAATTGATCGGCACAATAATTTTTCAGGCAATATTTCTGAAAATCCCTATAAGCAGTTGATACTTGATATAGGTGAACATCATTGTAAGATACGTAGAGATAAGGAACATGAAATTTATCGTCAAAGCCTTAGGAATAATGCATCTACAAGTTATAATATGTATAATGAATCTATAATTAAGTATGAAGGAGATATAAAGAACAAGTGTCACACTATAGCTCAGGCTCTTGGAGTGCCTGGTTGCAAGAACGTTGCAGAGCACTTAGTTCCTCTGCTTTGTGATAGTCAATTTAAAGCGGATCTGCACGACCAGATAGCTTACTCTCTTATAAGAATAGGTGATAAAACGATCATACCATCATTAAAAGAAAATCCTCATTATAAGAAGACTGGAAAGTATAATAATAATATCCATGAGAATATAGAAATGGTTATTATGATGCTAGGAGAGAAATCAGTTGAAGAAATCATTTGTGATGAGCGGATTGGACTTAACATGCGCATAAAAATGATTGATGCTATTCCTCATATAGCAGACAAATCGGCATTGCCAAACTTGAAGAATATTGTTGATGAACAGAAGATTGATTATCTTATGCGTTTCAAGCTATCCGACAGTATTGAGCAATTGGAGAGCAAGCTGCAAATCCAGGAGTAGCTACCATCGAATCACTGAACGCTAGTTGGTATGAGACCATGAACTCTGTTCGCCATCGACCAATCCAGATTTTGTCCCTTCATCCCACTAGAATACTGTATCATTGTGTTCTATCATTACTCTCAAGGTGGAAATCACTTTAGCGAGATAGCAACATCATGTATAGCTGACCAAAAGTTTCGTAGAACTGTCAATTAGAAAAATAAAGCATACTAGATTTCACCAGATCAGGCTTTGCAAGCAAGTGGCATCAATTCATCATGCCTACGAAAGGTAAGAGAGCCCATAGAGAAAGTCTAGTTTAGCATAGTTATGCAGGAAAGAGATTTAGCAATGTATAAAAGTGAAGTACACTCTTCCGGTGATAAAACGAGAAGTCCCTCAATAGATGATAATACACGCTGCTTTGATTTCTTAAAAAATTGCTGTAAGGAGTCTAAGAAAAAAGATATGTCCTCCCAAATTGAGGATAAAGAGGTATCAAGTAGTAATAGTGATTCACGAAATGCTAGTTCTCTGAATGATGTTCCGATACCATCACCACGCTCTACGGAAACTAGAGAAAAATCTGCGCAGCAAAAACGTTTAGATCTTGGCAAGTTCATCATTGAGCACTTTACAAAAGAAGGACGCGAACTCAGAAAAAGAAAAAACTCGAAAAAATAAGCGAACATCTTACTGAGGTAGATAAACAAAAACAGAAAATTTTTGAAGAACTAGAACTCAGCCTAAGCCTGAGAAAAGAAGATATAGAGAAATGGAAACAAGCGGTAGAAAGCACAAAAAATCAATTAGAAGGTTATAAACCTGATCTAATAAACCGTGCTTTAAATGAAAAATATAAAAAAACTCTACAAGAAATAATTTCAAAAAATTTAACAGAAAAAGAAAAGCAGGATAAATGGAAAGAATATGAAATTATATATTATACTACAGATAAAATACCAAAAATGTTAAAGAAGCTAAGACAAATACCAGAAACGTTAGATAAACTGCTTAATGAACTTATACCTAGTCAACAACAGCACTTAGACAGAATCAAGCGAGGTGCTTCCCTCGACAGATATGCGGGGCAGGAGGATCTGGATGACCAAACAAAAAGAAGAATAGAGAGTGTAGAAATACAAAAGCCTACAGTAAAAGAAGCATATCTTATATCTAAAAGATATTACATTCAGAAAGAGCAAAATACCCATCTTTTAGATGACAGTGATGATAACGACAATTCTAATCTAACCGCTCTTGTACGTATTGCATATTATATATCAGAAATAAATAAAATTTTAGGTCTAAAGTCCTCTTCAGAGTCACAGAACGAGATAACAGATACAAAGCCTGGACACTCTGTTGAAATAGCTTACCAAAGCCGTATCCTACAAGAAAGTCAGAAGCCACAAATTGTCAATCCTTCTGACAGCTACTCTAATGAGAAACACAACCAAGATGCAGGTCCATCCCAGCCTCCAGAATCTCAGTTAGATCTTCTGTCAAAACTTACTGAAATAAACAAGCTTCCTACCTATATTGACCAACTAGTGCAAGAATATGAAATGTTTGAAGAAGTAACAAATAAATTAGAACGTATTGAAGCTGCACATAATAAATACATAAAAATATTAAATGATGAGAAAGAAAATTATGCAAAAATCTAGGTAAAAGTACAGATGGAAAAGACACATCAGATGAAGCAGCAACTACTCAGGATACGGAAGACGATAGAAATCAGGCCTATACCTTTCAACAGCACTTGATCGCTTTTAAGGAGAAGAACTTCACGATGGAGAATAGATCAAGTGAGATTATTCAACTCCATGCTACCTGTATAAAGGCACTCACAAGCTTCTTTCGCAAATAGACGTATATGGCGCTCCCTCGTTACTGCTTGATAAAAGTAAGAGATTGCTTCATCTTCATATTCCTGAAGGGGTCACTTAGCCCCATGATCTTTGGTGGACCCGTCCGTCGAGATTCGGCCAGTAATGCCAAGTTGTTTTTTGCGATGCTGTAAGTTGGATCAATGGCAAGTGCGCGATTTAAAGCTGCCTCAGCCTCATCATAGCGTTCCTGCATCAATAGGCAAATTCCCAAATTTCCCCATGGTTGCGGCAAACAATCACCCATAGCAATAGATGCTTGAAAAGCTTGCTCTGCCTCATTCCACTTTCCTGCCTGCATCGATTTCATACCCTGTTGAAAGAGATCTTCTTGCTCGACGAGTTGATCTACAGTGAAGTCTGGCCCTCGCAATTTGATCGACTCCTCAGCCAATTCACGACTGAACTTTAGTGCCTTATCAAGCTGTTCTGCCAGTTCAGCTCTGGTATTCAGTTCAACTGCACGCTCAATGTCCTGTAAAGCTCGACCAAAGCGTGAAGTGAACCGACTCGACATACTCCGGTTATACCATACCTCGGCATTATTGGGCTCAAGAGCAAGTACTTCAGTAAGAACTTCGTAGCTTCGTGGATAATCCTGGATCATGCCGTATGCGACTCCCAATTGAAAGAGCACATCAGCCCGCAGCTGTGCCTGTGGCGGGAGGAAGTTCAACAAGCGCTCACAGTTAACAATTGCCTCCATATAGTCCCCTTGAACGATTTGCCGCTCAACGGAACTGTACAGATTGTCAGCGCGTGATAGGCTAGTCGTTACTATCTTCTTATGTTTGGATTGCTTAGACTTCTTTGCCATCTTTATGACCACTTCACTTCCATTACTATTTGCTATTCCATGCTTTTTATCCCCTTGTCCCTTCGCCTCACCATTTAAAGCCTTGAGCACGGACAACAAACTGTTCTTCTATCCATCGAATATGATACCTGCTTTGACCTCTCTTTGCAACCTCTTGGCAGATCCAAGGACGGGCGGTATTGACAAGAGTTACTATATAGAGGACAGAACGTTATATAAGGCAAATACTATGTGAGGCAGGGACCCGATGAGATCACTACTACGCTTAATGAGATCACTGCTACGCTCTATAAGATTACGATTACGCTCAGTGAGATCACAGTTAAGCTCATGGTCACGCTCATGGTGGCAGAAGACAACAAAACACCCAAAGCTTATCACTATCATCATAGCAATAATGCTAGGAACTGCGCTAACCACTGTTATTATACTGGGATATTGCTTCAACTGGGCTTGGACTGGGCTTGGTTCATATACTCTGCCTAACAGCAACCTTCAACGAGGGAAAACACTTTGGGACTGGATGCAGCTTCTCATTATTCCGGCAGTATTGGCTATTGCCGAATACGTGTTCACTTTGACCACCAGCGCGGAGCCCAGCTACCTGATGCTTCAATAAGAGATGCTGATCTAAGCGGAGCCAATCTACAAGGAGCAGACTTGCAACAAACTATTGTTAACGCAGAGCAATTGGAGAAGGCCAAATCCCTCGAAGGCGCAATAATGCCTGATGGATCAAAACACCCGTAGTGTGGCTCACGATGATTTCTTGATCAGTGTAGCCTTATGTTGCGAAGCCATCAGGGAGTTCGAGACGCCCGTGACGGAGGCTGAGTTTGTGAGACCAAGACCGATGGATAGGGACGGATGATACTAAAAATAGCTCCTACAGCGGTGCCAGCAAGATCGACCTAGGTGCAAAGCATCAGATCTTCGCAGAATGGTTCGAGGTTTCAGCGCACTGCTGTAGGTAGTCTAAGCACATCAAGGTATAAAACCAAGGCTCTTTTTGCTTCTCTTCAAAGCAATATCATGTCTAGTTGTGTCTAGCTCTAACGAGCAGTTTTGGCATAGTATTCAGCAGTTGCCTGGAGCCGCTCGGTCAATTTGTAGATCTCGTTCAGATTGGCGATTGGTATTTTCTCTTCATTTTTGTCACCTGCGCCCATGTTGAAAACACCGACATATTTCTGTTTTCCATTGAAGTGTAAGCGGCAAATGGGTCTACGGTTATTATCGTCGAGTAATATACCAAAATAGCTCTGAGTATCGCGGTAGGTAACTCTCTCAATATCAAGCACAGCGCAGATGATGCCTCTCACTATATAGTATCCTTGAAGTTCCTCTTCGGTGGTAACTATCTTATTTTCGCTATCAGGAGGAGCTATGATATAAGTGCCGTTCGAATTATCAGTCTCGCTTTTTCCATCTGCTGATGAGCCAAGCTCACCCATAGCAGAACGCAGACGCTCTGCTATATGCTCGTTGATAAATTGAGCAAGAGCCCTTTTCGTGATACCAGTGAATTGCCCTCGAACCGTACTGGTCAATTTACCAGAATAGACTTGGCTTGCAAAAAACTTGACGAATTCTTCTGAAGGGGCATTAAGTTCTTCATTGAAGATACGCTTGATTTCTCTGGTATACTTAAGTTCCCCTGCAACTGTCAGAATATCCTCAAGATTGAAAGTCTGCTTTGTTAAACGTTTCAGTTCTACTACCAGGGTTTCCTGAATGCCGAGCATATTGAATTCCATAAATGGTTTGGGGTCCATTTTGTTTGGTTCTTCAATATCAGTGTAGAACCTATAAATGATGCCATCGGTTAACACCGCTATGCGTGCTTCTGTAACGGAAAAGTATCGGTAAAGCTGTGAAGCATGACTGTTATCCAGTGAGCTATTACAGCACTTGCATTCAAAAAGCATGATTATTTTCCCATCTTGTTTGATAGCATAATCAACTTTTTCGCCTTTTTTAATTCCAACATCGGCAGTAAATTCCGGTATAACCTCCGTAGGGTCAAAAACATCGTATCCCAGCGCAGATATGAATGGCATTATAAATGCATTCTTGGTAGCTTCTTCCGTGTTAATGAGATCCTTCTGCTTGCTAATCTTGGATGAGATATTTTGCAGAAGCTCGATAAAGTCCATGTCACCCTCCTTGACTGGTCGCACTCTCTGACACTACCCGTGTCTTTTTGATAGAGGCACAGCAGTGGCACAAAATGTTTCAAAGCACTTCTCTTTGTTACGACGTGATTAATACATATAAATACACGTATCATCTCAAAAATTAGGGGTGGAAAGAACTGATCATCCAGATGAACTTAGGCCAGAAGCGCCTTCTTTACTCGATAATCCAGGCTCTCAGACTATGTTACCCCAAGATATTGAGAAGATACAAATACACATATGTAAAAACGAGCGAAGGGTGATAAATTAACAGAACATATTTTCTAGCATACAGACATAAAAAAGACCTCGCCAATTGATATGGCTTTAGGCTTATCGCAGAAGAACAGAGCGGTCACAGGTGCAAAACTCATACAATCGGCAAGCTGTAAGTTCATGAGGTAAGCCAAAAATCCGGACTAACATGTGTATTAGCATACTTATGCTAAAATATTGATTTTTACAATATAATAGATACTATAACAAAAACAAGTTTACTTTGTGAAAACATTATCATTTACGTAATTTTAACGTTACGGGTTTGATAGTCACATAGAGAAATGTGTTAACTATGCAAGAGAGTATTGCTTGTGTAACAAAACTAATGTTATTATACTATCTTTCTCTCGTCTTAAATTATGTGCTATAATTGCACTGGTCGAGACTATATTTTCGTGCTTACATGATGTATTTAAGGCAAAACGAGGAGAAGGAGAATGAAACAGCACGATTTCGAGGCATTCTTGGCTGATAGTACCAAGCTAATTAATGAAGATATTCTCTGGCAAAAAGACGAAGATCATCCTCTGACAATGCAGTTTCGTGTTGCCATGATTTCCAAGGTAAGATATCCTATAAGAGTGATAGGAAGTTACAATTCAGCAACTCAAGCGCTAACTTATGCTCTTATTCACTCTCAATTTGGAAGAATTTATGCGCTGGATATGGGCAAAGGTCACCAAAATCCTTCAGGAAGCCGTGTTGGAAGAACGCATAAACACCATTGGAACGAAGTTTATCATGATAAAGAGGCATATGAGCCGGATGATATTACTGCGTTAGCAAATGATCCTGTGGCTGTTTGGAAACAATTTTGTAACGAAGCACGTGTTACTCACAGCGGTGTGATGTATCTACAATTTCCGTTACAGGGGGAGGGATTCTAAAATGCTATTGCCTTGCGAACTGATTGCTCAACAATTAGGATTGCTTTTCACCTGTACACCTATGAGTGGGTATATCAGAATAGAAACGCCATTTTTATATCCGGATGGTGATATTATTGATGTTTTCTGCCAAGAGAGAGGTAATACGATTATTCTTACAGATCTTGGGGAGACACAACGTTGGCTTAAGATGCAAACAGCTACACAGAGTAAATCTTCAAAACAGCGTCATCTGCTTGATGGTATTTGCCTTAATCATGGTATAGATTATAGTCAAGGTGCACTCTTGACACAGATAAGGCCATCTGAAGATTTTGCTACTGCTCTGATAAGGCTATCCCAAGGGATATTACGAGTTTCAGACTTGTGGTTTACATTTCGTCATCGAGTTGGTGAGTCAATCATTGACGAGGTTGATGATTTATTGCGAGAGCAACCCTTTGACGTTGAACGATATCCATCTGTCTCTGGAATCTCGTCCAAAAGCTGGCAACCGGATTTTCAAACCAAACAAGAGGATCATAAAACCCTTATCCGTGTACTTAGCACTGGGAGCCGTGCTGCCACCCCTGATCTTGTGCATCGTACAATAGCTATGTGGTATGATTTGCTTTACCTAAGAGAGGATAAAGAAGTATCTAAATTTATATCATTGTTTGATGATACAGCTGATGTATGGAAGCTAGAAGATATTAAGCAGGTAGAGAGACTCTCTGATATTGCTTATTGGTCTCGCTCTGACGAATTTCTGAAGCAAATCGCGTGAGGAAATTTGTTGATATCCTTCCTTTCTGCTTGTTTGCGGATTGCTCCCGATTGCCTCCAATATATTTAAAGTATCTCTATCATGATTGCTTTATAATACCACTTTCGCTATATTTTGATGCTCAATCTAACAGGTAGGCATTGAAGGCATCGATAGTAGCCAGAGCATCGGGTTCGAGCAGTCGCCACAGGCAATAGTAGGGATAATCTTTGCCCATGTGGGGAGTTGCAGTGAGCAAGAGCAGATGCTGACAACTCCAAGGTAATGACCAGCGCTCAACTTTAGACGGGATACCCGCCAATGCCTCGGCCAGTCGTTGTACTCCAGAGATAGGACAAACGGGTACTAAGTGGTACTTGCTGGTAGGAGATTTATCCTGTTACCCAGAACTTGGCACATCTCCCCCTCAAGTATTCATAAACCAGCTATATTACTTTACGAGAGCGAGAGCAGCTGAAATTCATTAGTTCCGGCTTCTTTTAAAAGTTCATAAATAACCATTTCTGTCGATGTGATCGTCACACCACTCCACAGCATTCTCTCCAAAGCAACAGCCCTGTTTTCAGGGGATCGAGAAGACGTTGCATCACTTACAACATGGACTTTATAGTCCGGTAAAGCATGTAACGCCGTCTGCACAACACAAATATGACTTTCAACGCCAACGATAATTAATGATTTCTTACCAAATCGGTGGAGGTTTTCAACAAATTGATCAGATAAAAAACAATCAAATTGCATCTTTGCAATAGGATCTATATTTTCTACCTCTTTCCTGATATCTTCAACTGTACTTCCAAGTTTTTGTTGCTCTAATACAATTATTGGAAGATTAATAATATTTGCAAATTTCATGAATTAACTATATTAGTTATCTACTTCAGATGCATCATGTATTGCTGGCATCAATTCTCTGGACATCGATAATGAGGAGTATACAATCTTCTTTATCGAGCAGATGTTGGGTATTCAGGGATCGATCAGACATCTCTTCTTCTCCTATAGGTTACTAAGCAATTTTGCTGCTATTCTACCACACAGTGTATCATCTCAAAAATCCGGGGCGGAAAAAACTGATCATTCGGATAAATTTAGGCCTACAAGCGCCTTCTTTCGATGATGATCAACGCTCCCAGACTACTTTACCCCGAAATGTTGAGAAGATACCACACAGTCGGGAATACGCGGGGTATCCTGCTTTCAAAACATATCATAACATCACTTAACAACACCAGATATCGACGCTTTGACCTAGGGTGGAAGATCGATCATCCACGATCATGATAGGTATACTGTCAAAAGTATCTCTATCATGATTGCTTTATAATACCACCCCTGCTATATTTTGATGCTCACTACGGTTACATCCTCTAGCTATACGTAGACATCTATAGTATACTATTTAAGGAAAGTGCCTCGCCACCTGCACTCCCATTAGAAACACAATCCCGGCGTCAAGCGGCTAGCAGTCAACCCTCGATGCTAACGATCCTAGCACTAGTTCAGCGTAGCGGCAAAACCCTTCCGCAACGTCGCATTGATCTGTATCAGGTGGTGACACGCACACTGCTCGATAATTGGAACCAGGGATGTGGACGCAAAGTGTTGGACGATGTGAAGCTGGCGGATCACACACTGAGCAACCTCGCTTACCATCTCCATAGCAGCGATCGCCTCATGACAGAACGAGAAGTAAAAAGGATTATACGTCAGTCAATGGCAGTGCACTATGAACACCCATTGGACACAATTGACGAGAACACGATAGACCAGTTCATTGAGACTGTTCGACGCAGCAGTGGCTTATTTGTAGAGAGCGGGCAAGGACTCTTCAGCTTCATGCATCGTACGTTTCAGGAGTATTATGTAGCACAATATCTATTACACCATCGGTCTCCAGAGCAACTGCGACAGTTTGTCTGCGAGCATTTCCACCTGCCCATCTGGCACGAACCGCTGTTGCTAGCTATTGCAGAGAAGAGTGGGCAGAATAGACCTGCGGCGACTAATTTAGTTCAGGCTATCATAAGCACAAAAGATAGTTATGATAGCGTACTCCACCGCAACCTGCTTTTTGCAACTCAATGCCTAGTGGACTGTAATGCCTGGTCTATTAGCACCAGTTGCAACAAGACATTGCTAACCAAATCTTTACATTGTATGGAGACAACCTTGGCCAGGGACGTTATACCGCACTAAAACAAGCACTCGAACAAGTGACACTGCTCTGGCTAGGCGGACAACCACAAGCAGACATGAGCCTGCCACCTTTACTTGCCGCATGGAGAGCAGCTCTGTGTGATGCAACACAGCCAATACACCAAGAAGGCGCTACCCATCTGCTAACAACGATAGCCCCCGACTTATCGCGTTGTCCCGCTTCAGTCTTGAGAGCTCTGTGACCGCCATGATCCAATTAGCCAATCTGGCTGACATTGCATCAGTTTACCAGCCAGACACTATCAAAACAGTGAAGGCCCACGCATCATCGCTCAGAGTGGAAGAATATGCCATTGTCGCTTTGCGCTTACTGGGTACAGCGGGACCTGCTGGTTGGTGGCACAAAGCCTGGCTGGAGTGGAGTGAAAAGCAACCCGAGCTGTTAGAACGGCTAACACAGCACGCACTTGAGCTTAACTACCTACTGACGCCTACCGCCCTACCTGATACCTATGGCCCAAACCAGGAGAAACAAATCCGCATTGGCAAGGATTGGCAACAAAAAGGACGCCGCAATCCAGAGAGCTGCAGACACAACTTTTACAGGCCAGCGATATGGCGAGATTTCCGTACGCCTATCTCTACTGGAAGATGTTGCAATCCGAAAGCCACACTTCCGACACACCCTGGCAGGAAATATGGGATCGAGTCTTGCGAAAGGAGATGAAGCGGGCAAGCAGTGCAACCTATCAAGCCTGCCTACAGTTGCGATTGCTGCTCTGCAAAGGAAATGATCTTCAGCGCCAGAGAATTGCAGATCAATTGCAATCAGCTGCCTCCAAGCAGATCGTGGAACAACCGACTGGCACTCTTATAATCACGAATATTTACCTTAGAGAGACATTAGAGATCTTAGAGACATTAGAGATCTTAGAGACCTTAGATACCTTAGAGACCTTAGATACCTTATAGACCTTATAGACCTTATAGACCTTATAGACCTTATAGACCTTATAGATCTTAGAGCCCTTATAGATCTTAGAGCCCTTAGAGATATTATAGATCTTAGAGACCTTATAGATCTTAGATACATTAGAGATCTTATAGATCTTAGAGGCCTTAGATACCTTAGAGACATTAGAGACCTTAGAGACCTTAGAGACCTTAGAGACCCAATTGTTCAGTCTATCTGTAATCTGTTGGAGCAGACAGATAGAACATCTCACACAGAGGCATTGTTCACGTTATATAGCATCATTGCAAGCGATAGTACTTGCCCACCCGAGATCAAGCAGCAAGTGCATGACTGTCTCTGGAAACGCAAGCAACAACCTCACACACTCACAGTAGAAGACCGCCTACTCATCAATGCTATAGAACAAAGCATGGGAATCGTTCCACAAAGTATCCTCGTACTGCCGCCACCACAAAGCACAGCCAATGAAAGAGCAACACAACTTGACGCACTTAAACAACATTACCAGCCACTCACCAAAAAAGAGGTTGAAGAGATACTAGCTGCCTGTACTGATACACGAGAGCTATCAAAGGACAAATGGCAGGAGTTAACCAAGGAAGACCATGGAGTAGGCACAGTTGGAAATTTTGCTTGGCAACTCCTCTCGCAACCACTGACATGGCAACCCGAGGCCATTGACAGTATTGTGCAAGCACTGGACCATGAACATGCGATCATATGTGCGGAGGCAGCAGTAGCTTTTGCAACATTGTAAGCAAATACCTAAACACAGGAAACAAGAGGCAAGACACAAAATCATGGAGATACTAGCGGACGATGAGTTATCACATCGCCCATTGGACCCACCAGATGATAACAAAATTTGGAGGTTGGATGATGTGCTGTTTGAGACATTGCAGCAATTGGCGCAAGAGCAGGGGAGAGTCTGACAATTGTTTGACAGGGCGTTGGATTTTACCCGTAATTCGTAAAAGGCTGGCGATGCAGGAGAGCAGCTTCGCTCTCCTGCCGGAGCATGATATGTCCTTTGAAGAGCCTAACAATGCTCACCTGCTATCTAATGAGTGGCTCGGTACCTTCGTTGAGCAGGGAGATGCATGCCTCATAACTGTATAATATCAAGCAAGATTGTCCCTATTTGAACCATGCCTCAGAAAGCAGCTAGCAGAACGATTTGAATCAGGTATCTGTCGTGCCTGTGCTGTCGATGTTGCTTTAGCCTTTCTCCTAGCAGTCCGGTATTGTGGCTCTGCATCTGCAAAAGAATGTGCTTTATGCTTACCCGTAGTTCTACCGACGCTAGCTGGCCTTCCTGCTGCTTTCCTGCCATCCCTCGCCGGGCGTTCCTCTGGCAAGACAAAGCCTTCTGGCTGCAATGCAGATATGCGTGCGGGTATTACGCTAGCAACACTCTCTTTCTCCTGTCGCCTTTTTGATCTGGATGGTGTATAGCTCTCATGCATTGGCCCTGCAAGTCTGCCACGCTCTTGACCTGGCGAGAAAGGTTTGCGTTCACGTACTGGCCGCAGCTCATTGTTCTGCTCGTGCTCCTGTATTCCCGAAACCTCTAGCTTGGCGAGCGGTATGCTAACAATAGGTTCCTCGTCAATAGCGAGCCGCTGCAATACGACTGCCTGCCCTAAACTGTGTGCCATACGCCGCCATGTGGGTACATCTGATGGCTCCAGGAGAGTAATCGCCTTGCCTTGTCGCCCCATTCGGCCCGTGCGACCAATCCGGTGCGTAAAAAGCTCGCTCGATTCCGGAAGTTCATAATTGATGACCTGATAGATCCCTGTAATATCCAGTCCGCGTGCAGCTATATTTGTGGCAAGCAGCGTCTGTACCTGCCCCTTGCGGAACGCGGTAAGCACTTCTTCACGTGCATGTTGGCTCTTATTGCCGTGTAATGTTCCCACGGTAAAGCCGAGCTTACTGAGCTGTTTGCCTAACCTCTCAACACCGAACTTCGTCCTACCAAAGATCAGGCTACTTTCTCCCTCTGCGGAATGCAAGAGGCTACACAGCGCTACCATTTTCTGTTTCTGCGGGACCTGGTAAGCAATCTGTTCAATGGTGCTTTGTGCACCTGTAGCTGGTGAATATCCACTTTGACCGGATTTTTGAGGAATTTTTTCTGTAGCTTCTCAATCCAGTCCGGCATGGTCGCTGAAAAGAGTGCCATTTGTCGCGTATCAGGCGTGGTTGCCAGTATCTCTTCAATGACTGGCGCGAAACCACTATCCAGCATCTGATCTGCCTCATCCAGCACGCACATCCGCAATTGGCTCAGCACTAAACTGCCGCGCTCAAGATGATCCTTCACTCGTCCTGGTGTACCAACCACAATCTGCGATCCATACCGCAGCGCAGAGATCTGATTGCCATAGGGGCGTCCTCCCACCAGCAGTGCTGTCGAAAGCCGCCGACTGATTGCCAGCTTGCTCAGCACAGTATTTACCTGGACAGCCAATTCACGCGTTGGCACGAGTACCAGCGCCTGTACAACACGTTTGTCCTTAGCTAACCTTTCCACCAAGGGAATGCCATAGGCGAGCGTCTTGCCCGACCCGGTAGCTGATTGCCCCACCACATCATTTCCGGCTAGCAGTGCTGGAATTGCCTCCGTCTGAACAGGAGTCGGCTCTGTAATCCCCATATTTGCCAGTGCCGCATGCGTCGCGGGTTGTAAAGGGAAGTCATTAAAAGATGGCATGAAAAAATCCTTTCGGCCAACGCGCCCTTTGCGGGCACAGTACAGCTCCCTGAAGGCGCAGTGCCAGCAGGGAATACCAGGAGCAGGCCGTAGGATACGGAAGCAATGCTGCTAGCTGATATCTGACCTTCCCCGCCTTAAAAGACGGGGGGTCTTCCTTCGCCCATCGAGCTTGCCACTTTCCTTTTGAAGGGAGAAGCAATAGAGGTTCAATGTCCAGAAGCGTTTTGCAAGTTGAACTGAAGTCTATCTCACCTGTTCCCGAGTGCTCCTCGGTACAGCAAACGCACACAGAGCGATAGGCAATCTGCCCGCTAAAGAAGAAGAGCACCTCTTAAAGGCGCTCGCTCTCCCATCCTTGAAAGTTGTATGGAGAGTGAATGCCTTTCAAACACAGCAGAGATTTTACGCAAGCCTGCCACTCAATCCTATCGTGTGCTATTGAGCTATTCTAACAGATGTATTGAAAACAGGAAAGAGGCATAGGACAAAGGTACCCCTGTGCCCAAGCCCCAAACCAGGACTGCTTTATAATAAAACTTTTGCTATATTTTATACTTACCCAACCCTTGCAAAGAACGGCCTCTCATGTTATAACGGAAAACAGACCCGATCAATCGGGTCTCTCCCAATGGCGCAATAAATTACCTTATTTGCAATTTATTGCCTGATTTGTAGGGGCCCAATTCATTGCGCCCGTCTCTCGTGGGGTTAGGCATTGCCTCATTCGCAATTCGTTGCTTCATTTGTAGGGGCCCAATTCATTGCGCCCGTTTCTCTTTGGGATAAGGCATTGCCTCACTCGCAATTCATTGCCTCATTTGTAGGGGCCCAATTCATTGCGCCCGTTTCTCTTTGGGATAAGGCATTGCCTCACTCGCAATTCATTGCCTCATTTGTAGGGGCCCAATTCATTGCGCCCGCTTCTCTTGGGGTGAGGCATTGCCTTATTCGCAATTCATTGCCTCATTTGTAGGGGCCCAATTCATTGCGCCCGCTTCTCTTGGGGATAAGGCATTGCCTCATTCGCAATTCATTGCCTCATTTGTAGGGGCCCAATTCATTGCGCCCGTTCCTCTTGGGGATAAGGCATTGCCTCATTCGCAATTCATTACCTCATTTGTAGGGGCCCAATTCATTGCGCCCGTCTCTCGTGGGGATAAGGCATTGCCTCATTCGCAATTCATTGCCTCATTTGTAGGGGTCCAATTCATTGCGCCCGTTCCTCTTGGGGATAAGGCATTGCCTCATTCGCAATTCATTGCCTCATTTGTAGGGATCCAATTCATTGCGCCCGTCTCTCGTGGGGATAAGGCATTGCCTCATTTGCAATTCATTGCCTCATTTGTAGGGGCCCAATTCATTGCTCCCGTTCCTCGTGGGGTTAGGCATTGCCTTATCTGCAATTTATTACCTCATTTGTAGGGGCCCAATTCATTGCGCCCGTTCCTCGTGGGGTTAGGCATTGCAAAAATCCTCCGCACACCCCGTGACAAATTGACAAATCGACTTCTAGACTTCCCCCCCACCATATGCTATACTCTACACCAACAGAAAAGAACAACCGACCGAAAAAAAGCAACGATGGGAAGAGTAAGTGTGTCAGTAGCGCCCAGGGAGAAAGGGTCACCGACTGCAAACCCTTTTGCGCCGCTACCCGCCGAAGTTCGCCCCAGAGCTGGCTGTTGAACCCTTTATTCGACAAAGACCAAGTAGGCAGCCCCGGATCGTCCCCGTTATTGGACAAACTGAGTGGATTGTGGCTCATTCCTCTTCCCATACTAGATTATGAGCAAATTCTTGGAATTTGGGCCACATTCAAAATAGGTGGTACCACGGAGCTATACCGACAACTTCGTCCTGTTGACGATTGTCGGTTTTTTGATATTTGGAGAGATTGAATGATCGAACCACTTAAACAACTGCTAGCATCGCTCAACACCTTGTACCTATTCACATCTCTGGAGGTTGTATGATCGAACCACTTAAACATTTGCTAGAGCAACTCGAAGAATTGCGCATGCGTGCCATCGCCGCATTAGAATCCATCCAGACTTCGGCTGAGCTAGATGAATGGGATATACGTTACCTAGGACGCAATCGCGGCGAACTCAAAAGTATCTCCGCCATCATGCCAAAACTGACGAAAGAAGAGCGTCCCACTATTGGACAGAAAATCAATACCGTCAAATCCGACTTAGAGCGCCTGCTCGCTACTCGCCGCGAGGCCTTGAAACAACGCGAGTTGCTACAAGCGATGGAACGTGAACGGATTGATGTCACCTTACCTGGACGTACATTACCTCCAGGGCACATGCACCCCATTACCCGTACTATTCTGGAAGTGACGCAGATCTTCGTCAAAATGGGCTTCAGCGTCGTCCAGGGGCGGGAGGTAGAGACCGACTATTACAATTTCCAGGCCCTCAACATCCCAGCAGACCATCCAGCACGCGATATGCAAGACACTTTCTGGGTCGAACCTGGGCAGATCCTCTTGCGCACGCACACATCACCAATGCAAGTGCGCACAATGAAGCAGACTCATCCACCTGTGCGTGTCGTTGTACCAGGCAAGGTCTATCGCAATGAAGCCATCGATGCCACGCATGAAGCCATGTTCCATCAGATCGAAGGCCTACTAGTTGATGAATATTGCACCATGGCCGATCTCAAGGGCTGCCTAGAACGTTTCGCTCACGAACTATTTGGGCCAGAACGCCGTTTACGCTTCCGTGGCAGCTACTTCCCATTCACGGAGCCAAGTGCCGAAGTAGACATCAGTTGTGGTTTGTGCAATGGTGAAGGCTGTCGCTCCTGTAAGTATAGTGGCTGGCTAGAAATTCTTGGAGCAGGCATGGTCCATCCCAAATTGTTGCGTGAAGTAGGCTACGACCCAACAAAATATCGTGGTTTCGCATTCGGCATGGGAGTGGAGCGCATCGCAATGTTGAAGTATGGCATTGGAGAGATACGACTCTTCTCCGGCAATGACCTACGCTTCTTGCGCCAATTTTAATTAGGAGGAGAACGAGTATGAGAGTACCTTTGAGCTGGCTCAAAGACTATGTTGATATCGAGATGTCGCCTGAAGAGTTGGCGCATACACTGACCATGGCAGGTCTGGAAGTCGAAGCCATCGATTATATTGGGAGAGATTGGGGCAGCAAGATCATTACAGCCCAGATTATTCACTTAGAAAAGGTCGAGGGATCAGACCATCTGAGTTATACAAAAGTCAACACAGGTTCTCAAGAGCTAAGTGTGATTTGTGGTGCGCCCAACATTCGGCGGGGAGACAAAGTGCCTTTAGCTCTCCCTGGTGCTCAAGTAGGGGACATTACAATTAGCCAAACGCAGAAGATGGGCTATCTCTCACAGGGTATGCTCTGTTCGCCACGTGAACTTGGTCTAGGCAATGATCATTCAGGTATCTATATCCTAGACCCTGAGACTCCAATTGGCTTGAAGCTAGTTGACTTGCTAGGTGAGGTTGTACTAGAATTCGCAATCAAAGCTCATCGTAGTGATCTCTCTTCAATGATTGGCATCGCACGTGAAGTAGCGGCACTGACAGGCAAGCCATTGCGCACCCCAAAGCCAATCTTACATGAAAAAGGCATTCCGACTGAAAAACTAGTCAAAGTCACCGTTGAAGCGCCAGATCTCTGTCCACGTTACACAGCCCGTGTGATCAGCGGTGTAAAGATTGGCCCTTCACCGAGCTGGATGGGACAACGCTTATTAGCAGCAGGAATGCGTCCGATCAACAACATTGTCGATATCACCAATTACGCCATGCTCGAATTTGGGCAACCGCTGCATGGTTTCGACTATGACTTAGTGCCGGAACATCACATCATTGTGCGTCGTGCTCACCAAGGCGAGACCATGACCACGCTTGACGATGTCAAGCGCAAGCTCACGCCCGAGATGCTGCTCATCACTGATCCTAAGGGTCCAACGGCGATCGCAGGTGTAATGGGAGGTGCAATCAGTGAGGTAAATGCAGAGACAACAACCATTTTGTTAGAGTCAGCAAACTTCCTAGCAAGCAATGTTCGTCGTACATCGACCACTTTGGGCTTGCGAACAGATGCATTGAGCCGCTTCGAGAAAGGACTTGATCCCGAACTAGCGATTGCGGGTACCAACCGGGCGGCGCAATTGATGGAGGAACTAGCAGGTGGTACGATCCATCCTAGCATTGTTGATGTTTATCCCAGACCAGTGCAACCGCGCGAAGTCACCTTCTCGATTGATGAGATCGAGTGGCTGACATCGATGAAGGTAACGCAAGATGAAGCCATTGGAGCATTGCGTCGTCTGGGCTTTGAGATCGAACCGGACAAGCAGGGACATAAAATGCAGGTGACAGTGCCAACTTATCGTATCGACATCGAGGAAGGGGCTGATCTTGTTGAAGAAGTGATCCGCTTAATCGGCTACGATAAAATTCCCAGCACAATCCCCACAGGTCCCTTGCCTGAACTAGTGATGGATCGTTGGTTTGAGCGTGAGCAGGAAGTACGTACATTGCTGATCGGAGCGGGCCTAAATGAGATTGTCACCTACACCCTAACCAGCCGTGCGCGTATGATCAATCTGCTAGCCCAGGCGGATGCAACTTCTGCTCATTGCCTTTTGCAGGTACCAAGTGGTCAATGCCCCTTGGAGCTGCCGAAGAGGAAACCTCCACAGCAGTCACGACACTTGATCCTCGCTCTCTGCCAGCAATCGTGCTAGCAAATGCGCTGAGCAGTGATCTAGAAGCGTTGCAGCTGACATTAATGAGCAATTTATTGGAGACAGTGCAAGAGAATAGCAAGCGTAATAAAGCGGGTCTACGCTTCTTCGAGATCGGGCGACGCTATCTGCCGAGTGGAGATGCCCAGGAATTGCCTGATGAACGTCGAACAGTAGGTATTGCTCTATCTGGTCCAGCGGAAACTTCCTGGATTCCAGAATTGGCGCGTCCAGCTGATTTTTATGATCTCAAAGGCGTTGTGGAGGCACTATTGGCAGGTCTGAACATCAGAAGCTATCGTTTTACACCCACGCAGCATCCAACGTTTCACCCAGGCCGCTGTGCTCTATTGGAACTCCCACACAGTTCCAATACTGACGAAGAGGCATTTGTCCCAGTCGGAGTACTTGGTGAAGTCCATACACTTATCCAACAGCGTTATGATTTGCCGCACCGGGCTTACCTATGTGAGCTTGATTTGGAACGGCTATATGAAGCTGTACCGACCAAAGTAAGCTATCAGCCAATTTCCCGTCACCAAGAATTGACGCGTGATTTAGCATTAATTGTAGATCAGAACATTCCCGCATACGATGTTCAGCAAGCAATTGCTCAGAACGGAGGGGAACTATTACGCGCTGTAGAACTCTTCGATGTTTACACTGGCGATCCAATTCCTGCTGGCAAGAAGAATCTGACCTATGCGCTTGTCTATCAGGCCCAGGATCGCACGCTGACCGATGCAGAGGCTAATACGCTCCAAGAACGCATCATCCGTGCATTGAATGAACAATTTGGGGCGACACTGCGTTAGCAGCAGAACCACTTGTTCAGGGAGGCTATGAGAGACCTCCCTGACCTTTTTGCTGCGCTCAACACATAATTTATGGCTTGATAGTTTGGTACAACTCCGTTTCATCAAATTTATCAGATTGTTCGGCTAAATGTCGGCTATAGTCAAAATCGCTCGTTTGTCGGCTCTGTGAAGTTTTTGTTTTGTACGGATAATCCATAGTAGTAATTACCTTTCTTTTGGTTTGCAATACAACTATAATCAAGACATATCGCCATATCCAATTGTATGCCAAGATGAGCGATTGCGCCAGTACTTGCAGCCCTTTTCGAGCACTTTTTTCACGTCCACAGCATGTGCACGCTGCACGTGTCAGTTTCTCTTTGTTGGACACGGAAACCACGCGTTGCTGACCAGCCCTGAGCCATATGAGCGGCGATCTTGGACTAGGATCGCCTCTATGGTATACGCCATACCTGAGCCACCTTGTTTGTGCAGGCTGTCACAATGCGGGTGTTGTCAGGCGACCAAGCGAGCGCATCGACAGGCAACGACAAATAGGTTGCAGAGGTATTGCCTGTTCGTGCTTCCCACACGTGCATATTTACATCTTTAGTCCCCCGTGTGCCGATAAACACATTACCTGTGACAGTACCGACCTCTCCTCCTGAAGCGATATATTTCCCATTAGGTGACCATGCGACTGCATTGAGCCAACCCCCTTTATGTTTCGTATAACTCAGGAGCGTCCGACCAGAGTGAGAATCCCAGATCTGCACGGTATTATCCCAACTACAGGAAGCGATAGAATGGTCATCACCTGACCAAGCGAGAGAGGCCACCTTCCTTGTATGTTCCTTAAAAATAAGGAGAGCTTGCCCAGTCATCGCGCTCCAGACCTGAATTGTGGTATCATCGCTGCCTGAAGCAATGCGCTTGCCGTCATGGGACCATGCGACTGTTGCCACACTGTTAAGATGACCTGTAAAGCGTGTGAGTACCTTTCCACTGGCCACTTCGTAGACCTGAACTGTCCCATCATTGCTGGCAAGTGCCACATAACTCCCGTTGGGCGACCATGCCAGACCATTGATCCCTGCCGATGCATTCCCATAGCAGAAGATCTCCCTGCCGCTTATCGCATCCATGCCCTGAACTGTGCCATCAGCGAAACCGATCACAAGTTGTTTACTGTCATGTGACCAGCAGACTGCCTGGGCATAGTCATCTGACTGTGCTGGAGTGATCTGGCTGCTGTAAGAGAGCAACTGTTTGCCTGTATTAGCCATCCATACTTGGGCCGTTCCATCCTGAGCCACTGTAGCAATACAAGTTCCATTGGAAGACCAATCTACCCCCATGAGATCATCTGTATGTTCTTGATAGGTGACAAGAGCAGCAGTGGCTGGAACTAGTGTCGTCTGAGAATTGGCGGTGGGCTCGGAGGTATGATCAGACGAGTGGGTAAAGGAAGGTGATGTCCGCTGAGAAAGGATAGCCCAGGTCAGGCCACTACTGGTAACGGCGACCAGCCCCCCGATACCAATCATGACCGTGCGGCGGGAAAAGCAGCGCTGTGGCTGCCCTAGCTGCTGCACTGCTGGTACTGATAGCAGTGGCGTTGTCGTCATGGGAGGGGTAAAGACCGGGTGAGAATATGAGGCTGCTGCTGAGGAGTTGACGGGAGCCTGTTGTTGTAATCCACCCGGGGTTTGCAGCGCAGAAGTGAGAGGTCCTGCTCCCACAGAGGCCGATGACGGTACTATAAAAGTTGGACCTGTTTGTGTTTGAAATGCACTTACTCCAACAGATATGCTCTGTCGCAGGGAAGCCTGCTCTAAAGCTTGGGCAAAAGCACGAACAGTTGGGAAGCGCTGTTGTGGGTCTTTCTGCAATGCCGTCATCACCACCTGCTCGATCTCAGTGGAGAGTGTTGAGAGATATTGAGACAAGGGTGGAGGGGCTTTGAGCGTATGTTGGACTGCAATCTCGGTAAATGTTCCCTCAAAAGGGCGGTTTCCGCAAAGCCATTCGTAAACGACAATCCCTAATGCATATTGGTCACTGGCCGGATGTGGATGCCCTCGGATTCTGTTCGGGAGCCATATACACGATGGTTCCTGCCACATCTTGCGTGCTGCGAGAAGTGGAACGATGTGCGATCAGAGCAATCCCAAAATCACTGAGCAGCACCTCATACCGGGGTCCCAGCAGTATGTTTTCTGGCTTGACATCACGGTGAATGAGCCGTTGTTCATGAGCATACTGGAGTGCTTCAGCCACCTGCTTCACATAGTTGACTATCGTGACCAGAGGGAGACGACTCCCCTTTGGATGAAGGTGACGCAGCGTGCCATGAGGAGCGTAGTCCATGACCAAATATGCCATATTGCCTGTAATGCCGAAGTCATGCACTTGCACAATAGAGGGATGTCGGAGACGAGCAATCGTCTGTGCCTCTCGACGGAACGTTTCCACTGCTTCCTCAGCTAGGAGGGTCAGGAGCACTTTGACAGCGATCTGCGTCTTGAGATGAATGTGCTCTGCAAGATAGACCTCTGCAAAACCTCCTTGCCCTAGCCGTTGGATGAGGCGATAGTGACCCAGGCACTGCCCGGTGAGGTTAGCACTCTGTTGCATCTTGTTTTTCTAGATTCCATTCAATCGTATTGTGCTAAAGGCACCTCCCAAGTGTAGGGGATAGTCAGAAAAAAGGCAAATGATTAGCCATGTTGGCCCTGATTTGTCCATCGGCTGCAACCTAGTCTCTTCTCCCACCCCTGTTATTTCTCTCCCACCTGCTCGTCTGAATCATGTGCAGGACTTACCACTAGAAATCGAGGATGATACTAGGATGTATCCATACCAACGCTTAACCATTTTCAACTATACTCAACATATTTCTCTTTGTCAATGAAAGAGGCATCCTGCATCCTGTGGGGAAATTATAGACAAAGTGTACAAGAGAGTGTATGACTTTCTCACACTCCTCAGCCAACATCCTGCCGAATTGAAAAGCCATCCGTTGCACTCCCCGATTTAAAAAGCTTTTTGCGCAATTTCCCCCTCATGAACAAGAGCAAATGATCCCACAATGGCTACTCACTCAGTCTCAATGTGACTAATTGTAGAGCTTCCACGTTCTATCAGTGTAGGTTTGCAAACAATCAACATTCCGCAGAATTACAAGAAATGGAAAGACCGTACTTGTCCTGTATCGCTTGTAGAGAGTCGTTTGACATGCTCTCCGATCAATACCCATCGCTATTCAGGTCGAATAGGAATTAACAGATTATATGAAAAAAAAGAGTCATAAAAATAGAGTAATTCCTATAGAGGCACCTCAGTCAGCGGTAAAAGAATCACATACGCCATTCCCATCATCGCCAGCAGATATACCACAATCTACGTTGTCGGCAATAAATTTCGAACCATCTCTAACAACGTCTCCGTTACCAATGGATACTCAACCAGAGTCAATCGAATCAGTGCAAAGTGATCAAGGTGAACTAGCTTTGCGCAGGTTAAATGATGCAGCCCAACGTATTGCTACGAACGAGTCGCAACAACATCCGAGCCTGCGAATTCCACGTTTTTCTCGTCTCACCCCTGCATATGACATCTCTGCTGATATCCGACGTGGTTGTACACCCTTGCCCCATTCCATCTACAGCACGCAACCGCTGACAGATACTGAAGACAATACCCAGTTTCCCTCTGACCTTGGACCCTGGTCACAAAATATGAGTAAAGAAGGTGATCAGGACATTTGGAAGAATCACACTGATCCGTTACAAGCCCGTCGTTTCCCAAGTAATTCGGAAATCAAGCGCCTCGAAGAAGAAGACATACGTAAGGCTATAGCTGCGGGTTTGCTACACACACCCTTTGATCAGATAGGAATAGAGCAAGATACAATACGTTTGCGGGCTCATCAGCGGCAACTGCGCCTTCTCTTTACCTTCTTAGTCACCCTAGCAATTTTTGCTTTAACGTTCGATACCATTCTCGTCCTCTTCACGGCATTGCGTGTTCCTCAGCCTCATCAACCTAACAACTTGCCGCCTTCGCTCACCCTTTCAGCAAATGTTGTGCACTATGCTCAGACGCTTACCCTATATATCCATAATTTTTCCCCATCTGCCCAAATATCCTTGACGCGTGATATTGAAGAACCCGTCTTTTCTGGGCGTCAATCCATGGTGAAAGTGCAAGCAGACGGTTCATTGAAAATCTCAATCAAGATCAATAACACGTGGGAAGCTGGCTGGCACACCTTACATGCCGAAGATACGACGCTACACTATACAGCAAGTGCATCACTACGCTTAGATGCTGGCCTTACTCATCCTTCACAACTATCTATTAGTCCAACAACTCTTGACTTCGGTGCAGACACAGTGGGAGCTAATACCATACGACAGTTAACTTTGCAGAATGAAGGCACAGGGCCTATTTCATGGACGGCTACGAGTGATCAGCCTTGGTTATCCATTGGTCCTAACAATGGTATTTTTAGCAGTCTCACGCAAATTATGGTTGGGGTCTCACGTGCCAATCTACTACCAGCAGACTACTCGGGTATACTCTCCATTACCGCTAACGGAGCAACTATACAATCTGTGTTAGTACAAATGAAGGTATTATCACTGCCTCACAATGTGGGAGCCGTGCTAGCAGTTTCACCTGCCGTACTTCCATTCAACACTGTAGATAGCATGGCAGATCCCGCTAGTCAATCTCTTGTAGTGAGCAACCCTGGGACACAGCCGTTGTACTGGACACTAGGAAGCACTCAGTTATCAACCCAAGGGAGCAATGCCGATAATCAGATGAGCTGGCTGAGTACGAATATCACATCCGGTATTGTCATGCCTCAATCGACTAGCTCTATAAATCTGAGTGTATACAGCCATGATCTCTTGCCGGGTGTATACAGCAAAATGCTAGCATTTCATGCACAGGCGGGCTTTAGCGCCATCAATAGTCCAGAAACAGTTGGTATCTCCCTCTCAGTTAAAGCAAGCTGCGGTCTTGCCTTAAATACCGGGAGCCTCTCCTTTACTGCTGTGGCCCAGAATAATCCCAGTGCTCAAACGTTGAGTCTAGCGGCTACAGACAGTTGTTCGGGAACAACTTCCTGGAGAGCTACATCTTCAGTGCCATGGCTCACGATCACACCTGCAAGCGGTGAATTAAATGGCATATCAAATGCTGTGATGACTGTGGGGGTCAATACTGCCAACCTTAAGCCAGATACATATTCCGGTAATATTGCTATCGTCGTAGGTCACCAGAGTACACAATCAGTAGCAGTTGAGCTTACAATTCAGCAACCGCCGCCTCCATCAGCACCGATTATCGTTGCATCGCCTCTCAATCTCAGTGCAAGCCTCACATTGGGGCAACAGGACCCTCCCGGGCAGCCTGTGACGATTACAAATACCGGCGGGGGGCTACTAAACTGGAGCACTTCTGTCAATACATCAACCGCTCCTTGGCTAAGGGCTTCTCCAGCGGGGGGAACAATTGCTCCTAGACAAACGGGACAATTGCAGGTCAATATCAGTGGTACAAATCTAAGTCCCGGCGCATACGTGGGGCAGGTCCAGATTAACGGTACCGATAGCAACAATATCCCCGTTGGTGGGAGCCCGCAAACGATTACAGTCACTCTTGTTGTGCAACCTCCCTGTACGCTGGCAGCTCCTTCGTCCAAAGCGCTTGCATTCAGTGCTATTCAAGGCGGATCTGACCCGACGGCCCAATCGATTACACTGACCGCTTCTGGTAACTGTGAATGGCCATTGCATTGGCAAGCGGCAGTCGTAGGCTCTGCACCACCATCCTGGTTAAAGTTTACTCCTACATCTGGCTCTTTTGCCAACAGCAACCAGACGGCAACGCTGCAAATTGCTCCACATATTGCTAGCCTGAGTCCTGGTACCTACAGTGCACAAGTCTCAATTTCAGCGCTTGATGCTATAAATCAGGCAGCTCAGAGAAGTCCACAAACACTTACTGTGACATTAACCGTCACACAACCTTGTTCATTGCAAGTAGGATCTACAGGCTTATCCTTTAGTGTTCAGCAGGGACAAACATCAGCTGGCCAAATTGTCTCGATAAGTTCAACCGGGAGTTGTGCTTTTCCGCTCTCCTGGAGTGCTTCTGGAAACGCAACTTGGCTTGTTCTATCCCCAACATTGGGCACTAATCAGGGAAGTGGGAGTTCTATTACCGTAAGTGTCAATGCGGCACAGCTAGCAGCAAATTCCTATACAGGAAGCATCACACTCTCAAGTGCGGATAAGGGCGGAGCTACCATTGTAGGAAGTCCACAAACTATTACAGTGAATGTAACAGTCACGAGCGCTACTATTACACCAACACCGACGGCTTGACACCAGGAATCCTTTTTTGTATACTAAGATTGGTATAGTAGAGTGCGAGCGCATTTCAAGTTGATCCTCCCATCATGAGGCTATTTTCTGCAATCCAGCGCAGACTACCCTTTGGATCAGCTATTAATACAATAACAATATTCTGGTTGGCATGGAGGCAAAAGTGGCACGGGATTTGTTTTGGGTGGGATCATGTCAGAAGGACTTTCGAGCCTTCCCTGATAGTGTGAGACGAGAAATGTCGCATGCGCTCCGTCTAGCTCAAATGGGAGAAAAGGCAGCAAGCGCAAAACCACTCAAAGGCTTCTGAGGATAGAATCATGCCAACCATTACTTACATACGTGAAAACGTACAAGTCGAAGTGCCCGAAGGTGACACTGTGCGTTACCCAGCGCTAGAAAACGACGTGCCTGTATACTGTGGACCATCGAAATTCGCCAATTGTCATGGTAATGGCATATGCGGTACCGACCGTGTTATCGTCTCACCTTCCACTAACACCAATCCGCTCACCCTTATGGAAAAATTCTGGTTGCGTAAGGACCTCAAGAAAAATCCGAACATGCGGCTCGCTTGTCAGGTTCGTATCTATGGAGACGTCACCGTCGAGACTGTCTGCAAAGGTTACCTCACAACAAAGTAGAGCCTCTGTGCTAACTGATCATTCCAGTATAACTCTACTGAACCTTCGGCAGCTTGTGGATAACTAATAGAGACGCTTCCACTCTCATTAGAGTGAGCTTTTATCATTTCCTTGCTCTGCACAGTAGTGAAATACTGGTTATTTGTATACCACTTCGTATAAACTCGCCCATCCTCATTAGGTGATATAACGCTGAAGGCGAGGTAGAATTGTTGACCAGGAGAAAACACATTCACCGGTGTGATGACAAAGTTAGTCTTTGGATCAATGTGTAATGCCGTTGCCGCTGAAGGAATGATATTGTATGCAGGCCCCATGTCTACCTTATTAGGGGGATCAGGGAGTGCCGTCTGTTTGGGCTGTATGCTTGGAGGTCGTACATCTCCGATAAGTTGGTGCATAAAAGCCAGCTTGCCAGTGCTATGAGCATAGTAGACACTCCCTCCGCAAACAAACAAGCTAACAATTAAGAGGCTCAAGAGGCTGCTTATCACCTGATATTTAGGAGTAATCGGGCGAGGTTTTGTATACACAGGCGGCACATGGACAACATCTGGCACTGCTGGAAGTAACTGCTCAACCACTTGGTCTGGTATGAGTTGCAATGACATAGTTGTCTGACCAACTGCTGGTAGTACCTCCTGATATGGCACCAAAGCTTGTCGCTGATCCTGGTTTTGGGTCTCTACTGGCTGAACTGGTTGAACCTGACTAAATGGAGAATGCTGGGTTTCGAACGAAAACTGGGGAGTCCAGAGCTGCGAATCGTCATTGTATCCTGCCTCTGGAAAATTCAATTGTGGATCAGAATTTTGCTTCCGAAATGCGGCAGGCGCTTTCCGAAAAGTGCTAGCTATATTCCTGCCTACTGCCGATCCTGTTATTCGTGTCTGCCCCCAGATATTCTCTACTTGGACCTCTGGCAGAGATGGGAGCGCTCCACAATTTGGACAGGGCGCTTCATTGTCGACACGTGGGGCTTTACAATAGTTACAGAGCATCTTTCTCGCCTACTTTACTCAGTCTGTGGATAGAATGACAGTTTTGCATTGCCTTACAGTAACATCAACTCCCCCATTTGATCAAGCATCCTTGTGAATATTAGGGCAAAATGGCTAGAGACGCTTCATAAGTTATCAATAGATACCTATGTGTACAGTCTGGCTTCCCTAGGCCAGTAGCCACAGCTTATCTTCTGTTCTCCTTCCTTGTCTTAGCAAAGCAATTTTTCTCTGTCTAGCTGTCGAAAAATTATTTTCCTTCTGATAACATAGCCTCTATCCTTGCACATTTCCGGCTAAAACTACTCTCCAGAAATAGGATACCCAATCAATGAGGAGTTTTTCAAGGGGAAAAAGGGACACTTTCCTTCACACTGTCCCATGCTCTACAAGCTCACTCCAAAACTGCAAAGATAGTAGCTATGTTCTCCAGATTAATTGTGTTATTATAGAAGAAAGCATTATCCCAGTTCTATACAACTACTTGACAGTAACCAGTTACATCTTTTGTAACTTTTTTGTTTGTTAAAGGAGACCAATGATGCTCAAGGGTACGCTGTTGTATCTGGCACAAAACCAACGCATGCATAATTTTGTACTTCACAATCCCGTTGCACGTAGTGCTTCACACCGCTTCGTCGCTGGAGAAGCGCTTAACGACGCTATTCGAGTTGCGCACACACTCAATAAACAAGATCTCCAGGTGAGTCTTGATCTCCTTGGCGAGAACGTGACGGATGATAACGCGACCAGGGCCACTGCCCAGGACTACATCAAAGCCATCAACCTCATCGAGAAAACCCATGTCAATGCTAACATCTCCATCAAACTGACAGCTCTTGGGCTTGACATCTCTAGGGATTTGTGTACAGATAACCTGCGTACCGTGCTAGAACGAGCAAACAAGCAAAAAACATTTGTGTGTATCGACATGGAAAGCTCAGACTACACAGAGCAAACTATCGATATTACCTTACGCCTACACGAACACTTCGAGCATGTTGGTACCGTCATACAATCATATCTCTATCGTAGTCGCAAAGACATTGAGCAATTGATCTTGCAGGGGGTACGTGTGCGTCTAGTCAAGGGAGCCTACAAGGAGGAGCAAGCAACAGCCTATCAAAATAAAAGTGACATTGACCGCAATTATGTACAATTGATGACACTGCTACTCTCGCGGGGAAACTATCCTGCCATAGCCACACATGATGAAGCAATTATCGATGCAGCCTGTAAGCATGTACGCAATCATGGCATCAGCAAATCATCCTTTGAATTTCAGATGCTCTACGGTATACGCCGTGATCTGCAAGAGAAGCTAGTGAAGCAGGGCTACAATATGCGTGTCTATGTGCCCTATGGTTCGCAGTGGTATCCTTACCTGATGCGCCGTATGGCCGAGCGGCCTGCCAATCTAATGTTTGTGATGAGCAATCTCTGGCGCTAGACTTCCTTGTCCTGCTCCAGGATTGCATCAATGCGCCGTTTCAGCTCTGGAATATCTTCATTGACCACTGACCAGAGGATATCCAGATTAATGTCGAAGTATACGTGAGCAAGAACAGTCCGCAGACCTATGATTTTACTCCATTGAATCTCTGGATGCTGATCTTTGAATGTTGGGAAATCACTCGCCATACCACGCAGTGCTTCACCAATGACGTAAAGATTGTGGACTACCCAGGTCTGCACCAATTCATCATGATCATATCTATCTCGTCCATCTTTGGTGTACTGCTTAAGTCGTGCAATGGCGCCTTGGATGTCACGTAACCGCTCAAATATATCTCTCATAGTGGAATCGCCTCTTTCAAGACCTGCTCTCGGATATGTGGGCGCAGTATCTGCTCTGTCGCAACATCTACTTTATGGTCAAGTAGGTCTTGTAAGTCCGTCAAGAGTCCACCCAAGTCTAGTAAGTTACGCCCCTGCTCTAGATCAACTAATAGGTCAATGTCGCTTTTTGCATCAAATTCACCACGCGCAACTGAGCCAAAAATGCGTATATTAGATGCTCCATACCCTTTTGCAATCAGAAGAATATCCTCACGTTTCTCTTGCAAGAGTTTGTTAAGTGCCAAAGGTTGTGACAAGATAGCATTCCGCTCCTGATGCTTAATTTCTTCTAATATGCACGCTGCTATTGCGCTTTGTACCTCGTCAGACGTCTGCGATGCGGCATCAATTGCCTGCCTTAGTTGCTCGTTCATAGAGATAGCTCCTTTTCAAAACATGTTTAACTGTAACAAAAGCATAGCACGCATGTTCGTATGTGTCAATAGATGTGGCTTTAAAGGATAGAAGGCCAAGCCCCCTTGACAATTAGACCATCTTTGTACTACTGTACTTGAGTATTATTGCTTAGGACAAATGTTTAGTCAGGGATTTTATGGCACATTCGTCAACAAATTTCTGTGGCACATGTGGTGCAGCCAACCGACAAGATGCACGCTTTTGCAGCACTTGTGGTAATTCGCTGGATGGCACAGGAAATATATCTACCAATAGCACGCTGACGGGTTTACTTCCCAAAGTGATATTGAAGCAGCGTTACCTCATTCTTGCCCAAGCTGGTCGAGGTGGCTTCGGAGCAGTCTACAAGGCCAAGGATATGCAGCTTAGGAATCGGCTAGTAGCAATCAAAGAAATGAGCCAGAGCAGTATTGACCCAAAAGATCTAGCAACAGCTACCGAATCCTTTAACCGCGAAGCGATGCTGCTAGCAAATCTAACTCATCCCAACCTACCACGCATCTACGAGCAATTCACCGAAATTGACCGTTCATATCTGGTCATGGACTTTATCGAGGGTGAGACACTCGAAAAACATCTGGAGAAGCTTGATAATACCAGAATACCGATTGAAAAAACGCTCGCTATCGCACTCCAGCTCTGCTCAGTCATTGAATATCTGCACACACGCCAACCCCCTATCATTTTCCGCGATCTCAAACCAGCCAACGTAATGCTGACACCGAGCGGACACATCTATCTGATAGACTTTGGGATTGCTCGGCATTTTAAGCCGGGACAGGAGAAAGATACAACCGCCCTTGGTTCCTCGGGCTACGCACCACCAGAACAATATGGCAAATCACAGACCACGACACAGGCCGATATCTACAGTCTAGGCGCAACTCTGCACCAATTACTAACTGGGGATAATCCCTCCGAAACTCCCTTTCACTTTGAACCGCTCAACTTCACCAATCCCTTGCTAGCTGGCCTGGACACACTGGTAATAAAGATGGTCAATGTAGCAACTGACAAGCGACCAGAAAGTATCTCTGTCGTACGTCAGGAATTGCAGCGTATCATGACACAATATACACGTTCTATGCCAACGCAGGATGCACGGGCAGATACATTGCCTGTTTCGCTCCCCCCATTCTCCACACCTCCTTCATCCAGAAAAAAGTCCCAAGTACAGTTACAGCCACTTGCCCGACAAAAAAAATCTCAGAAGCAGACGAGTTCAGATCAGGTTCGTCCTCAGTCCAATACAATCTATATCTGCCAGGGTCATACCGACTGTATTACAGCAGCTGCTTGGTCTCCTGATGGCAAGTATATTGCCTCAGCCAGTTACGACAAAACAGTCCAGCTCTGGAATGCTACTAATGGTAAGCACCTCATGACATATCGGGGGCATAATGCGCGAGTTAATAGTATTGCATGGTCTCCTGATAGCAAACATCTGGTCTCAGCTAGCGATGACCAGAGTGCACAGATCTGGGAAGCAAACACGGGCAAGCAGCTTTGCTCCTATAGTGGACACAAGGGGCCTCTACTGACTGTTGCTTGGTCTCCTAATGGCAAGTATATTGCCTCAGCTGGTGAAGACAAAATAGTGCAGGTGTGGGATGCCACGACACAGGAACTGATCACCAAATACGAAGACCACAGTGATAAAATTTATTGCGTTGCCTGGTCGCCTGATGGTCATTACCTAGCTTCGGGGGGCAAGGACTGCAAACTCAGAATTACATACTTCGATAAGGTACACGAGGAGCGTTCGCTCTTGAGCAAGCTGTTCTTCCCTCTTCTTTCTGGGCATGATACTTTCACTAACTATCAAGAGCCAATCAATGCGCTGGCTTGGTCTCCCGACAGCAAACGCATTGCCATTGTCAGCGGTGATCACCAGCTGCGAATCCGTCATATCCGCTTCTATACAGAAGTCACGATAGGAGAGCCTTCGTCGACCAAGAAGAACGCTATCGCTTGGTCTCCAACCAACAAGCAGGTGATAGCAATTGGTGAAAATGACAAAACTGTATGTCTGTGGAATACCTCAATAAAAAAGCAAGATGTCTACCAGGGGCATAACGGCTCCGTGATGACAGTAGCTTGGTCTCCTGATGGTTCACGTATCGCCTCAGGAAGTGTAGATCGTACTCTACAAGTATGGCAAACTGTACAGTTGCCAGAACCGAAATAACGTCAATTGTTTTTCCCACCAACAGGAGTCTATCATGCATTTTGATCTCGACGAAGAGCAAGCTGATATTCGGACTATAGTGCGTCAATTTACCGAGCAGGAAATCATACCCTACGCTGGAGTGTGGGATGAACAGAGCTATTTCCCCCGTGAAATTTACACGAAAATGGCGACGCTGGGCCTATTGGGCATGACCACGCCAGAAAGTTACGGTGGCAGCATGCTGAATCGCCTGAGCGGGACGCTGATCTATGAAGAGCTAGCAAAGGGCGATATGGCCACTGCTGTGGGCCTCTCAGTCCACAATATGATCACCAGTTTACTTGCCCTCTTCGGTAACGAGGAGCAACGACAACACTGGGTACCACGTCTGGCTGCTGGCGACATACTTGGTGCTTTCTCTCTAAGCGAAGCTGCCTCCGGCTCAGATGCAGCCAGCCTGCAATGTCAAGCCAAGCTCTATGACAATCACTATCTCATCAATGGCTCCAAAATGTGGGTTACCAATGGTGGCGAAGCCGACCTCTATCTACTCATAGCCCGCAACAGCAGTGAAACAGGAACTGCTGGTATCTCCTGCTTTGCTGTTGAAAAGGGCATTCCAGGCTTCTCATTCGGTAAGACTGAGCGCAAGATGGGCCTGCATTCATCACCAACGCGTGAACTGATCTTTACCGATTGCCAACTTCCTGTTACCAACCGCATTGGTGACGATGGGCAAGGCTTTAAAATCGCGCTCTCTGCACTCAACAACGGACGGGTCAATATTGGAGCCATAGCTGTAGGAGTCGCGCAAGCTGCATTTGAAACGGCATGCACCTATGCCAAGGAACGGGAGCAATTTGGCAAACCGATCGGAGCCTTCCAGGGCATCCAATTTATGCTAGCTGATATGGCGATGAAGATCGAGGCCGCACGTCTGCTAGTTTACGAAGCCGCCTATAAACTCGACCAGGGGCAGGATAAACACAACATCACACAACTGGCGATGCATGCATCAATGGCAAAATGCTTCGCTTCTGATATGGCAATGGAGGTTACCACCAACGCACTGCAAATCCTGGGTGGTGCTGGCTATGTACATGACTACCCAGTTGAGCGCTACATGCGTGACATCAAGGTAGCTCAGATCTTCGAAGGCACCAACCAGATCCAGCGTATTGTAATTGCACGAGCATTGCTAGGAAACATCATTAATCAGTAACTTGATGATACTATCTTGCACATGAGCAGAAAAAAAAAGATCAGGCATGCTAGCGACAGCAGCCTGATCAGAATGCTTTTATTAAAGATACGAACTCTTCAAATTGCGGAGGTAAAAAGCACTTTCTGTCTATAGTATGCCAGATAAATATCTACAACGCAATGCCAAACACCTGACAAACACACGTCATCTAGCAAACAGATAGATTCCCTCTAGACGCGTTGATATCAATCCAATCCAATCAATGAAGCAGTCCCTCAATAATCGGCACAATTCGATTTACTCCCTCAGCATTCCATTGCCGATAGGCCACAACATTTGCCACTACTGTCTCCAGCTCGCTGGGACTAGCAAGCAACTTCTTCAGCAAGATTTCCTGCTGCTCTGCCTTGATAGCAACCCAACCCAGTTCATGGCGGCGAATAAACTCCAGATTTGGTTCCTCCTGACCTGGAATATATGAAGTAGCAATAAAGGGTTTGCCCAATGTGATCGCCTCAAAAAGCGTATTTGGGCCAGCTTTCCCCATAATGACGTCAGCGGCTGCCATATAAGTGGCAATCTCCTTAGTGAATGGCAGAATATAGAGATTCTTTACTCCATCGAAGCGCATTTGCAAAGCATGATTGGTCCCTGCGGCGAGGATCACCTGTAGGTTCCGATCAATACCCAGCACATGCTCGACCGTGCGCCCAAATCGTGCTGCTCCCTCACCACCACCCTGTAAAAAGATCGTGAAAGAGGTAGCATTTAGTCCTAGGCGTTCGAGCATCTCTGCACGCTGCGACCCATCGACGCGGTAAAACTGCTCACGTACGGGCCAGCCAACCTGATACAAGCGTGCAGGATCAAAGTTGGCAGAGAGAGCTTGAGCATACGTCTCACTCGTAGGAGCGAGTGTAGCATCTGCACGCCGTTCGGTCAGCCAGGAGCCATGCACCAAGTTAGGATCAGAAAAGAGCATTATCAAAGGTATCTGTAGCCCAAGCTTTTTTAGTTCTTGGATCACTTCATAGCTCAAAAAAGGGTAGGTTGTAATAATGAGGTCAGGCTGTATACGCTTAATAGCTGCGTCGAGTGGTTTTGCCACTGTGCTTGTAAAAGCGCGGTGTGCCTGCAATGCCCACCATGGCCTATCGAGCAACTGGAATTCAACAGCCCATAGCCAGAGCGCATGACGGCTTACCATACGATAATGCCAGTGGAAAATGGGTAACTGTGGGTCTAACAACTCAATAGTATAGGTATCAACCAGCCGATCACGTAGAGATTTCTGCAAGACTAATGTGACCTCCACCAGTCTTAGAAGTGAGAATGAGTATTTTACGTGTCATGCACTCTCCTTATTGCATCATCAATTGACATTTTCAGTTTATTCATGTATACTCTTCCTTGCAGATAGAAGGACTTCCCTTTAGAACTTGTTTTCAAGGATAGAGCAATACTATGCTATGTTACCGATGTGTAGGCAATGGCACGCCACTTCTGCTCATTCATGGTTGGGGCGTGACTTATGCCATCTGGCAAAACCTTGCCCCTCTACTCACACCATACTGCCAGCTGATCATGATCGAACTGCCTGGCGTCGGGGATTCGCCAGACGTTGATTCTGACAAACCCTATTATCAAGCATGCGCCGAAGCGATTGAAGAAATACGGCAAGAGTTGGGCATCGAACAATGGTCACTGCTGGCCTATTCCTCTGGTACACGAGCTGCCGAAGCCTATTTACAGTGCTATCCACAGTCCATTTTGCAGGCTATTTTCCTGTGTCCAATCTATCTCCAAGAAATCTGGGCATTTTTCGTGCGCTTGCTTGACATTCCTCACCCACAAACACTGACGCAGTGGATCTTCTCAGACTGGCGACTCTATAGCCTTATCCGTGCACTTGGTTTCAACTGGAAGTGCCATACCTATACCCAGGCTTGGAAGAACGAAATTGAGTTGCAGTCACTCAACATCCTAGTTCGTTCCCTATGCGAAATGCCAGGGAATGGCCGTGCACCATTTGAATTACCAGCCGTATCAACCCTCTTCATCTGGGGTAGACATGATGCGCTAGTCCGACGCCCACGCTTTCCACGCCCCAATGATGTGACAATTCTTGCCGATCACAGTGCCCCCATGTCAGCTGCCCCCAGCATCGCCGAAATTGTCATTCCTTTCCTGACTGAAGGAAAACTGGTTCCCTCTACTACATCCCATAAGCATCCGCGGCGCTTCCATCGCACGAGAGCAAGAGGAATGACTACGAGTAAAGCCAGAACACATGCTCATTTACTCAAAGTTGCACTCAAAATCAACCGCAGACGTTTTTTACGCAAAATACGCAAAAGGCTATTGAGGAAGCATAAGTGACTTAGCATCAGTGGCTTGCCAACGCAGACGGTTGTCCTTTTTGCTCTCCCTTTTCACCAGAAACACGCAAAATAGCAAACTATTCATTAGTGACGACTTTCTCAGCTTTAGGATCAAATACAACATCATCACGCGAACAATAATACAAGCTACGCCAAGTTGCTGTGGCACAATCCCAGGCCGAAAACTGTAGAGTTGTCTCAACATCACCTTTGACTACGCGCTGGAAGGCATAGAACGAGAGAGCGAGCACACCAATGATACAAACAACAGTTAAGCCGAGGAAAATACCCATGAAGCTTGCCTCCATGCCGCCACTCACTACAACAGCAATAATTATGAACACTAGGATACCAATCAGGGCCACTCCTGCACCAATATATGGCATCATAGCAATATTGCGAATTGGCATATCGGGGGGAGCGCAACGGGCCACACCCGAAGCATAAGCCGCCTGGATCGTCTTGACAAGATCTGACTGGTGACAAACCGGGCAGGTTGGTGTTGAATTTTCAGCTGATGCCATCGAAACCAAACCCCCTTCTGTTATTCACAGAAAACGATTAACCTTTGCAGTTTCCTTGTCCAGAACAGCATAACACGTTAGGGAATATTCGACAATGATACGTTCCCAATTATACAGCTTCTCGGCCTCTCGGAGGTAGATCTGGCAGTTGCTCGTATCATGGCGGCAACTGGCAACCGCTGTATTCGCATTAGGGTTTCAGTGTCACTTTGATAGCAAGGCGCTACAAACTCCAAAATAAGGAATATACTGAAACGTCGAAACAAATTGGCATATTGACTCGTATTACTTTGTAAATTAGTATTAGTTGGGAGCTATAAGCGATGCTTGATTCAGTTATCACAATTATTGGTCAACTTTTAAAATTTCCTACAATCCTTATCGTCATTATAGCCATCGCTTTGATCTTCCTCGCCATTATCGGTAAGATACCTTGGGGCAACCCTTTTGACCTTACAAAGCAGCAACGCATCGGTTTAGCTATATTTGGTGTCTTTTTAATCGTGTCGATACCCATTGCTGCGCCGTGTATTGCTAATGGTTGTCCACCACCACCATCACCGACACCATCACCGACACCACAATGCAGTAGTAATCTGATTGCTTGCAGTTATAGTATAGTAGCGATATCCGTACCAGGACAAAGCTCAAGTTCTGTCATGCTCGATCCAACGCATTCGATCATACAACAGTTCACATTCAACAATACTGAGACCGGAACAGGTCTAGCTTTCCTATTTCATCCGCCACTTGCTGTTACGCCATACCATTTTGTTGAGATAAGAGGTACTTCTTCTACCCAGCCATTCTCTTTCGAGATCCAATATAAAATGAAGAATAAGGACAAGCTGCTGATCGTCTCAAGCTTCCTAGCTTTTCCTGTAGGTACTAAACCACTCATCAGAGTACCAATAATGGCATTCGATAGTAGTATTGATGAAATTGATATCAACATCCCTACTATAGGTCAAACTTCTCAAGTGAGCATAAAGTCTATCCAACTTCGTTGAGTAGTACAGCGATTGCCAGGGAGGTTGAACCCACATCCATGCCGTCAGTCAGTCAGGCGCGAGAGCTAGGCTTGCTCGCTAAGGAAAGCTAGCAGATCAAAAGGCCTATGGTGCTTCGTCTGAGATTGATGCCTCATAATGCCAGCTCAACAGAAAGCCCTAAAATCGCTATGCTGAAGCGATCTAGGGCTTTCTGTTGTTATCTCTTCACCTTTCATTCGTTCTACACTATACATATCAATAGATATCTATGCATCGATGTATCTTGACTGTACATATCAATGGATATCTATGCATTGATATATCTTGTGTAAGGAAGGGACTCTTATGAATTATCCACCGTATGATCCGAACGACCCACATTCACAACCGACGACAGCGGGACCATATCCACAGTTCCCACAGCCTGGGCAACCATCAAGTCCGCAGTGGGGACAACCTGGGCAGCCTGGACAACCATCGAATCCACAGTGGGGACAGCAAGCTCCACCGCCGCCACCACCGTTCCCACAGCAGCCTGGGCAGTTCTCACAAAGCGGGCAAAACTTCCCACAATATCCACAGCCTTATCCACAACCAGGGCAGTTTGGGGCACCGCCGCCACTGCCAGTGCCTGATAAATTGCCATGGTTTGATGTAAAGGGCAGAAAAGAGTATTTCAAGCGACATCCTGAAGCACAGAAAAAACAGTTTCTTATTGGATGTGGAAGCCTTATTGGGATATTTTTGCTTTGTGCTGTGTGTAGCGCTATTGGCAACGCCAGCAATACAACAAAGCAGCCCACGACGGCACCAGTATCGTCACCAATTGCAACACAGGCACCTACAGATACTCCAACACCAGAACCCACTGCAACACCCACACCAACTCCTACTCCCACACCTACACCTACGCCAACTCCGGAGCCAACGCAAGCACCAGTACAGCAACAACAGCAACCAGTGCAACAACCTGCACAGACCACTGGTGTAAACGGCAACCCGTGGGGATACGACTTTAACCCAGGGAATTACATCTATAGCCCACCGTCTGCATTTTGTGGCTATTTCAATTGCATCAACAATTTCCCGAATGGCAAGGGCTATGTAGAGGAATGTCAGGACGGAATGTATTCCAAGAGCGGTGGTAGATCTGGCAGTTGCTCTTATCATGGCGGCAACTTGAGACCGCTGTATTCGCATTGAGTATGAAGAAAGGAAGGGCCGTCACTATGGGATTTTTTAGATACCGACGCCCTAGTGCAAAAACAATGTTGGGCATCACCAAAGCTAAGAATCGCTTCAATAAAGCTGTTGGGATCACAGCTATCAAAAATCCGTTTAGAGCATCTGGTAATGCAAAACGGCGTATGCTATGCAAGATGGGCTACTAATGGCGGTTGACAAAATAGTGCGGCGAGAGCAACGAACGAGCTGAAGCTAGTCCGTACATCCACTCGGACTAAAGCCCTTTGGATTGGGTACTTTGGGCATAGAGCGCTTTAGCGCCTAAAAAGGTAGGGACTCGATTTATCGCGTCCGTTGTTCCCCATTAGAGTGGCACTTGAGCTATCCAAGTGCCACTCTTTTTACTTTAGAGTATGATAGAATCAAGCAGTGAATATCTATATAGTTAGCTAACCTGTGTTATTTCAATCCTGGAAGGAACGAAAACTATAATGGGACGCACATGGGTAAAAGGCCATTATCGCAACAGGAGAGGCTCAAAGAAACGTAACAATGGCCGTGGAGATAGCTGCCTCTTACGAATCATTGGCATTGGTATCCTTGCTTTCTTTGCTCTATATTTACTCAGTCGTATTCCGTTACAGGTATTTCTTGTACTCTTTCTATTTATCCTGCTTGCCATTGTATCCTTTGCCGCTCTCAAGATCTACCAAGTTCAGCATCGAAAACGACAGGAGCAGGAGAACCAAGCCTATCGACAACATATGCAGCAGGTACAAGCTCAACAGCATATGGCTCAACAGCAACAAGCAATGGAACATCAGCAGGCAATGGTGCACTACCAGATACAAGTTCAACAGCAACATGAGCGTGAACGACTAGCTAGGATCAAGACTCTGGGTGATATCCATACACTGTCACCTACAGAATTCGAAGCATTTGTAGGCAAGCTCCTTGCAGCAAATGGGTACTATGATGTAGAACAAGTTGGTAGAACTGGTGATCACGGAGCCGATCTGATCGCACGTGATGCGCAAGAGAACCTCGTTATTGTACAGTGCAAGAAATATTCTACAGGAAAGAATGTTGGAGAACCTGCTCTCCAAAAATTCGCAGGTTCAATAATGCATTATAAAGCTCAGAGAGGGATATTTGTTACAACATCTAAATTTACACAGCAGGCAAAGGAATTTGCTAAAGATAAGCCCATTTTGTTGGCTGACGGTGATCTGCTTGTAATATGGATACAGAATACCCACTTGTGATTAGTAGACAAATGGAAGAGCGGCGCGGTGGCAAGTTACTACCGTGCCGCTCTAGTCTTTTCTCCCACCCCTGTCATTTCTCCCCCACATACTCGTTCGAATCATGTGCAGTATTTACCACTAGAAATCGAGGCAACTTTGCTACATACGCAATATGTTATGTTTGAGCAAACGGTAAACCTAAACTTTGACATCGTCGCTTAACTATATCGTTGTATGTTCTATCCTCATACGCTTCTTTAATTGCATTATAAGCTGCAATGGCTTCTTGCTTTGTAGTATTATTATACATCGAATAGTTCCTTAAAATTACTAAATGCTGGTGTAATTTCGCAAGCCCATTGCGCGTTTCAATTTTAATACCAGTATTATCCATTTTGCTTCTTGAAAGTTTCATACAGTGTGAAGTTATTATATTTTGTAGTACTTTTTTATCGAGAAATTTTTCCATTGCATCGTTCTCATCAATGCTTTGTTGGTCTGTAGAGGACTCACTGGACTGTAATCCTTGTCCTGCGGCAAAATCTTTAGTACGTTTCTTCGATGGATTTGTGGGAAGTTCAGAGGATTTCAGCGAGTCCATGCTTCTTTTTCTCTTGAAGCTTTCTAGCGCATTTGCAGGCTCACTTGTTTCTTCTGCCTTTTCTGATGAGCAGTAGTCTGTCTGCGCAACTTGTGCTTGATCAACTTTATTGTTCAGCGAGATGGGCAACGTCCCCTCTGCATCAGGCAGCGAATTACTCATGCATTCCTTCTCTAAATGTAACACCATTTGCTGCACTTCATGTTGATTTTCAGCTTGAGGAGAGTACAGTGGGGTCTCTGTGAGGAAGAAATGATCTAGCTCTTCCAATGATGTAAAACTGCTTAGGCATGCGTCAAAAGTGGGTAATTCTACCTGACAGTGTTGACCTTCCCCAAGCACAAAACTGTCAAGTTGATTTGACGCATACCTTAATACAATATCCTCTAAGCCTTTGGGGGCTCTCGATGATCCTACATGCTCACTGTCCTCTGCTAATCCTGCTGATGAGCCATGGTCAGTCTGCACAACTTGTGCTTGATCAACTTTATTGTTCAGCGAGATGGGCAACAACATCTCTTGATCAAACAGCAGGTTATCAATGAACTCCACCTCTGCTAAATTTGCGACAATCTGCTGTACTTCATATAGCTCTTGAGATCGAGAATGGGTTGGTATGGTCTCCATCGAGAAGCCGTGCATTCTTCTCAGACGTTCTAAGTTAGAACTGCTGCCTGCTGCATGACGTTTAGCTTTCCCTGATGACTCTCCATCGCTTGACATTTCAAATCGACGATCCATAACAATATCACTCCTATAATCAACAATAAACATCTAACGCATCAACATCAAAAATCAACGCCATGCTAACAACCTTCACAGTCTACGCAATGCAAAAACAAAGTTCTAGGGGGAAACAGGGAAAGTTTTAGCTGTGGTATCTTTTGTTGGCTTTGTTATTCCTCCCCCGCCTGCTCGTTTGAATCATGTACAGTATTCACTAAAGACGCATTCGCATTACCATATCTCGCCCATAAGCGCAGACTCTCTTGAAAAGGACGTAGGTACCCATGTCAACCGACCGCCTCGTAGCACGCAAACATGCCGAATGGCTCTCCCTAATCGACATTTCCGGCCCCTTCCTAAGCATGCCCGTCCTGCTCGAAAAGTTTCCCTCAAGGCCTTGACCTCAACGACGACGAGAGTCAAGTCCGTCACCGTGTGCGTCTAGCCTACGACGAATGGATCGAGAACCAAGAAGGCCCTCAACCAGACCCAGCCATTCACACCCAATGGCTGCGCTTCGTGCTTGAAGAAGTGCTCCAGATGCGCCCCGATGCCATCCTTGAGGGCCAACAGATCCCCGCCGATTGCTGCTACGAATCCAAAGAACGAGGGGAAATCCTGCGTCCACTGATGGTCATTCGCTCGCCTTACGAACAAAAGCCGCGTCTACTCATCCAGCTCGCACCCCACAAGCAAGACCTCTCCAAGCCGATTGATGGCAAGCAGCGCAACGGCTCACCTGCTACACGCATGATGGAACTGCTGCGCCAGAGGAGTATCCGATTGGGCTTGATTACCAACGGTCGGCAGTGGATGCTCATCGATGCCCCAGCCAACGAAACCACGGGCTACTACAGCTGGGACGCCTCATTATGGGCTGAAGAGCCTTTGACGCTACAAGCCTTTCGCAGCCTGCTGAGCATGTCGCGTTTCTTCAACGTGCCTGCCGATGAGACATTGGAGGCCTTGCTCACCAAGAGTGCACTCAAGCAGCAAGAGGTCACCGATCAACTAGGAGATCAGGTCTTGCGAGCCGTCGAGACCCTTGTGCACACCCTTGATCAGCTCGACAAAGAAGATCGACGTCTGAAGATGGATCAGCCCTCGCTGCTGGCAGGCATTGGAGAAAAAGAACTCTACGAAGCAGCCTTGACGATCATGATGCGTCTCGTCTTCCTGCTCTCGGCTGAGGAGCGTCATCTGCTGCCATTGGGAGAGCCGCTCTACGACCAGAACTACGCCGTCTCAACCCTGCTCAAACAGTTGCAAGAGCAAGCCGATCAGCAGGGTGAAGACGTCATGGGTTACCGTTGTGATGCCTGGAGCCGTCTGCTGGCCGTCTTCCGCATGGTCTCTGGCGGTGTGGAGCACCCAGATCTGCACCTGCCAGCCTATGGAGGACGGCTTTTTGATCCCGACCGTTTCCCCTTCTTGGAGGGCCGTCCAACAGGCACCAGCTGGCAAGACACGCCAGCTCGTCCACTCAAAATCGACAATCGCACGGTTCTGCACCTACTGAACGCCCTGCAATACCTCCAAGTGCGTGTTGGAGGCATCGTCGAACCGCGCCGTCTCTCCTTCCGGGGCCTAGACATCGAACAAATTGGGCACGTCTACGAAGGCCTGCTCGACCATACCGCCAGACGTGCCGAAGCCACCATTCTGGGCCTAATCGGAACCAGTGACAGCGAGCCAGAAGCCATCCTCCAAGAGCTTGAGCAGTACAAAGAGAAGGGCGAAGAGAGTCTCTTGCCGTACCTTGAAGAGATCACTGGGCGCAAAGCCACCACCATCCAGAAAAACCTGTCCCAGTTATTGGAAAAGCAGGCTGAGCGCAGCAAACTGATGGAAGCCTGTGACAACAAACAAGACCTCTTTGAACGCATTCTCCCCTTTGCGGGACTGCTGCGCAAAGACACATTCGGCAACTACGTCATCATCACCCCAGGCTCCATCTATGTCACCCGAGGAGACGATCGCCGCTCAACGGGCACGCACTACACCCCACGCAGCCTGACCGAACCCATCGTCCAACACGCCCTTGACCCCCTCGTCTACCTCGGACCCGCCGAAGGCTGGCCGCGTGACCAATGGCAACTGCGCACCGCCGCCGAAATTCTCGACCTGCGTATCTGCGACATGGCCATGGGTTCTGGAGCCTTCCTCGTCCAGACCTGCCGTTACCTCTCTGAAAACTCGTCCAAGCCTGGGAGAACCTCGAACGCGAGTTAAACGGGCAACGTGAACTCAACGACCACGCGTCAAAACCGCAGATCACACCAGAAGGCAAGCTCTCCCAGGACGCGCCACCCGAAGAATTGATACCCATCGACAGTGAAGAGCGGCTCACCGTTGCCTGCCGTCTAGTCAGTGAACGCAGCCTCTACGGAGTCGACAAAAACCCCATGGCCGTCGAAATGGCCAAACTCTCGCTCTGGCTCATCACGCTTGCCAAAAACAAACCCTTCACCTTCCTGGACCACAACCTGCGCTGCGGCGACTGCTGCTGGGAGCCGACGAACGCCAGTTGCACAATGGCTCACTGGATGCTAAATCGGGCAAGATCACTCAAATGTCGCGGATAAGCCATGCCATGCAATATGTGCTACCCACGGTCATCCAGAAGCGCCACCAGATCTCTACTCTTGCTGACCTCGATATCACGGTGATCCAAGAAAAGCAACGCTTGCTCAAAGAGGCCGACCAAGCGCTAGAGATCGTCAAGCTCGGTGCTGATCTACTGATCGGCATTGCCTTGAGCGACGCCAAACGCCGCACCGGTCTGCAAGGTACGCTCGGTATGGACTATGTCGTGCTCGCCAAAGCCTTCGACGAGGCCCTCCACCAACCACAAACCGATTTTGGCTGGGCTGCGAAAAACGCGGAATTTGCGAGATTACGTGCTGAAGTCGATACGCTGCTCAAGGGAAAGCATCCCTTCCACTGGCCGCTGGAGTTTCCGGAGGTCTTTGTGGGGAAGGGGAATGATGCTGGATTTGCGGCGATTGTGGGGAATCCGCCGTTCCAAGGGGGACAAAAGATCACTGGCGTGCTAGGCACAGACTATCGGGACTATTTAGTAGGATATCTGGCTCATGGGAAGCGTGGCAGTGCCGATCTCTGCTCGTATTTCTTTTTGCGAGCAACTATGCTAGCAAGACAAGAGGCAATGTGTGCATTGCTAGCAACCAATACCATTGCTCAGGGTGATACACGTGAGGTAGGACTTGATCAGATTGTCGCTTCTGGCTGGACCATTCCTCGCGCTATTCCAAGCCGGAAATGGCCGGGAGAGGCAAGTTTGGAAGTAGCTCATATTTGGTTAAGGAATGGGACATGGAAGAGTGGCTACCTCCTAGATGAGGGGCCTGTCAATACTATTACGCCTTTTCTAACTCAACCGGGAGATGTTGTAGGAAAACCATTTGTACTTGCAGCAAACCAAAATAAATCTTTCATTGGTTCTTATGTGCTGGATGGGCTTCGTTTTAAGCCCTGATGAAGCACAAGCCCTCATTGCTAAAGACCTGCGAAACAAGGATGTGCTCTTCCCTTATCTCAATGGTGAAGATTTAAACTCTGTCCAGACCAATCACCTAGCCGTTGGGTTATTAACTTTTATGATTGGCCACTGGAGAAAGCTGAAGCATACCCTGATTGCATAAAGATTGTGAGAGAGAAAGTAAAGCCAGAGAGAGATCGTAACAATCGTCAAGTCTACCGAGATAAGTGGTGGCATTATGCTGAAAAACGACCAGCATTCTACTCTACCATTGCTGATATGAAACAGGTGTTAGTACGTACCCTTACGGGGAAACATCATACGTTTGCTTTTGTAAACACTGGTATAGTTTTCGATCAGACTGCCCCTGTACTTACCTTTGACAATTTTGGAATTTTTGCTTTTCTTCAATCAGACATTCATCGTACTTGGGCTATTAATTACGGTTCTACACTTGAAACAAGGATACGCTACATTCTTACCGACTGCTTCGAAACATTTCCTTTCTCTTACAACACAGACAGTCTCGAAGACATCGGCGAACGCTACTACACCCACCGCCAATCCATCATGCTAGCACGACAGGAAGGGCTCACCAAAACCTACAACCACTTCCACGATCAAGACGAGCACTCCGCCGATATTGTCAAGCTGCGCGAACTGCACAAAGAGATGGATGAGAAGGTCGCGCATGCCTACGGGTGGGATGATCTGCTGCTGGGGCATGGTTTCCATGAGACGAAGCAGGGGTTGCGCTATACGATTAGTGAGGCGGCGAGGCGCGAGGTGCTGGATTGGTTGCTGTTGCTTAATCATACGCGGCATGAGGAGGAGGTGAAGGCGGGATTGTTTGATGCGAAGGGGGCGAAGGGGAAAGGAACTAAGGCGAAGAAGGGTTCGAGTGGAAAGAGTGGGAAAGCGGTGTCTGATGGTGAGATGGAGCAAGGGGCGCTGTTTTGAGGACTAGCAGTGTGGTAGTGGTGAGCGTTGCGATGGTGAAGCTGGTCGATGAGTTGGCACAGGCGGTGAACGTTGAGGATTGGCAGAGGGATGCGGTGGGGTAACGAGGTGATGATGCATATCTTAGTGCAAAAGATGCTAGAAAGGTGACAGATATCGTGGCAAATCAAGAACATCTCGATATTATCTGGCAAGGGGTAGATGCTTGGAATACTTGGAGGAAAGAGCATGTGAATGTACGATCAGATTGCGGAGGAGCAGATCTTGAAGGAATTAACCTTTCTCCAGTACCTGGGCCCCTCAGGTACGAACAATTGATGTACTAACCCTCTTCTTCGGGGGCTCCACAAATTCGGGTGATGATCACAAAGGAGGGAAACGTATGAGTTCCTTTGTCCTTGGTTTTCAGGATATTGACAAAACAAAACTCATGGTTGTTGGGGGTAAAGGCGCGAACCTGGGAGAACTGTCCAGGATTGAGGGGATACGAGTACCGGATGGCTTTTGTATTTCTACCGAAGCATTTAAACGAATCATCAGGGAAACACCGTCGATTAATGAATCTGCTGGATCAATTATCGCTTCTAAAGGTGGAAGACCGGGATAAAATTAGTGAAATCAGCAGAGAGATTCGCAGGGTCATCGAAGGGACAGCAATTGCAAAGGACATTGATGAAGCAGTTACCCATTTCCTCTACAAACTTGGTGAATAAAAATGCCTATGCAGTGCGATCCAGCGCAACGGCGGAGGATTTGCCAACGGCCTCCTTTGCAGGACAGCAGGATACGTATTTGAACATGATCGGAAAGGAAGCCATCCTGAAAGCACATCAGCAAGTGCTGGGCATCGCTATTTACCGAGACGGGCGGTGATTTACCGGATGCAAAACGGCTTCGACCACCGTAAGGTCCATCTGTCTGTGGTCATTCAGAAGATGGTCTTCCCGCAGGCGGCAGGAATTTTGTTTACTGCCGATCCCGTCACTTCTAACAGAAAGCTGCTATCCATTGATGCCAGTTTTGGACTTGGTGAAGCTCTGGTCTCTGGCTTGGTATCTGCCGATTGTCTATAAAGTACGGAAGCGGCAAGGTTGTCGATAAGAAGATATCCACCAAGAAACTGGCTATCTATGGCCTTAAAAGAAGGCGGAACGAAAGAACAGGAGATTGAGCCTGATCAGCAGAAGACGCAAACGCTTACGGACAAGCAAATTTTACAGCTTGAGCGCATGGGCAGAAAGATCGAAGCACATTTCGGTTGCCCACAAGATATCGAATGGTGTTTGGTTGATGATACATTTTATATTGTCCAGAGTCGGCCAATCACTACTTTATACCCCATCCCGATGCCAATGATCAGGAAAATCACGTGTATGTATCTGTCGGTCATCAACAAATGATGACTGACGCCATGAAACCATTGGGATTGTCTTTCTGCCAGCTAACGGCTGCACGCCCCATGTTTAAAGCTGGGGGAAGGTTGTTTGTTGATATCACACAGGATCTGGCTTCACCTGCCAGAAGAGAAATTGTAGTAGATGTCCTGGGAAAATACGATCCGCTTATAAAAGACGCACTCATGACCATCTTAGAGCGAGGAGATTTTATAAAATCTCTACCGGATGATAAGCAAGAACAGATTCCCGGTAAAAGCAATCAAGGTTCGTCGCTTGCGGATTATAAAACACTAAACGAAAACGATCCGGCAATCGTTTCTGATTTGATCAAGAGTAGTGAAACATCGATAGAAGAGCTAAAACAAAACATCCAAACGAAATCAGGATCGGATCTGATTTGATTTTATTCTGGAAGACATTCAGCAATTAAAGAAGATTTTATCTGATCCGCAAAGTTTTGGTGTGATTATGACTGCTATGAATGCTTCATCATGGATCAATGAAAAAATGAAGGAGTGGTTAGGTGAAAAAAACGTGGCAGACACGCTTTCTCAATCTGTACCCAACAATATCACTTCGGAAATGGGTTTGGCGCTATTGGATGTCGCAGATGTGATTCGCCCTTATCCAGAAGTAATTGAGTATTTGCAACATGCAAAAGATGACAACTTTTTGGATGAACTGGTTCAGTTTGATGGTGGACAGGAAAGCCGGGACGCCATCCAGGCTTATCTCAACAAATACGGAATGCGATGTGCCGGGGAAATCGATATAACGAGAACTCGTTGGAGCGAAAAACCAACGACACTTGTCCCCATGATTCTCAGTAATATCAAAAACTTTGAGCCTAATGCCAGCAATCGGAAATTTGAGCAAGGGCGACAGGAAGCATTGAAAAAAGAACAAGAGTTATTAGATCGATTGAAGCAACTACCGGATGGTGAACAAAAAGCCAAAGAGACAAAACGAATGATCAGCCTGATCCGGAATTTCATCGGTTATCGTGAATATCCAAAATACGGCATGGTTAATCGCTACTTCGTTTATAAGCAGGCTTTACTGAAAGAAGCCGAACAACTCGTACAAGCCAACGTTATTCATGAAAAAGAAGATATCTACTATCTCACTTTTGAAGAACTTCGCGAAGTCGTACGCACAAATAAACTGGATTACCAGATCATCAGCAAACGAAAAGACGAGTACAAATTATATGAAAAACTAACTCCCCCACGTGTTATCACGTCTGATGGTGAAATCATTGCAGGTGAGTACAAACGAGAAAATCTCCCAGCCGAAGCTATTGTAGGTCTACCTGTTTCTTCCGGAGTTATAGAGGGACGAGCACGTGTCATCTTAAACATGGAAGATGCTGATCTAGAAGATGGAGATATCTTAGTCACCTCATTTACTGACCCTAGCTGGACACCATTGTTTGTATCCATAAAAGGCCTAGTCACCGAAGTTGGTGGACTGATGACCCATGGAGCAGTTATCGCACGTGAATATGGCTTACCAGCAGTTGTCGGAGTAGAAAATGCTACCAAGCTGATCAATGACGGACAGAGAATCCGGGTTAATGGAACAGAAGGCTATGTAGAAATCCTATAAAGTGGGGAAGTTGTTATCTTTATTGTAAGGGGCAAGTATAATCGTGTCCAACAAATAAAACTGATGCTCATCATCGCCTCTTTCGATGGAAGGATCTCTATGGAATTGCGTCACCTTGCAACCTTTCGCACCCGGGCTACCACGCTCAACTTTACCCAAACGGCAGCCTTGCTTGGCTATGTTCAATCCAGCGTCTCAGCCCAAATTCAGGAGCTTGAAGCCGAGCTCGGAGTGTTGTTATTTGATTTGATGATCACAATAGATCCACCTAATGCCATCCACGAGACATTGCCCTCACTATGACATTGTGGTGTTATACAGATAGCTTGTTATTTCCTCTCCGCTAATTCGTTGATTTATATACAGCACTCACCAGTAAAGCAAGACTAGTAATGCTAAGTCTACATAGACCTATTGAGATACATTGCTCATAGCGTAGTCAGGTGATCACAGTGAGTTTCGAGACGGGAAAGGAGTCACTGATGGGTACCCCGGCAGGCATGCGTAATGTAACCTTTCGTTTGGAGACGGGTGACAAAGTGTTCGTCTACAGCGACACGACCTGCATTTTTCTCCAATTGCGGCGTGAGGTACTAACTCAGCAGGACATCCTTGCTCCGTCTTTCAAAGTAGCTGTTTCTCTGACCGAAGGTGAGGCCCTGGCGCTAGCCTCCGAAACTCCTCTCTGTTGTGGCTTCCCGACGAGGCTTTCAGTCATCCAGATCTAATGGGGAGCCTGACTGATATCACCTCTCTTGAGGGAGTGGTGTACATGTTGAGATTATGATAGTGGAATTTGGATAATTATGCTGCTTATGCCTTATGCCAGTCGTATGAGAAGCAATAGTAAGTATAAAACGCATCTCCTTTGCACTCTTTAGCCGCTCTTTGCTGCTTGAGAGGCTGTTTCCAGCTGGCTTCCTGCTCATCCGCAGAATTATCCACATTCCGCCATCACAGTCCAACATTTACATCGTGACATATGCACTAGATGCAAATATTCTGAGAAATGCCGCCAGGACCGGACCCGTCAAAATTTTGGCGGGTCTATTTTTATTTAAATGTTAATGACGCATTAGGAACAGGAAGAAGACAATACAAGTGATAACTAATCCTGCTGCAAAGCTTATGAAACAGAACAAAAGTGACAGCTTTACAGATACTAATCCCCGCTGAACTTGTTGGGAATGGCTATCCATATGCTCTAGTGATGGAAATAGCACTTCCTCATTACAAAGAGGCACTAGAGCAGAGGAGTTACCGGAGGGGGGGAAAGGAGTTTGGCTTAGGCCAGTATTCCTCCTCTCCTGGGTCTGAATAATAATGTTGATAGAAGTCAGCTAGCTCGTGAATCGTTGAGAGATGTTCTTGTCCGTCAATTGCAGGCACTCCAAGATCCGCCAGGACGCGAACCACTGCAAGATCTCGGATATGGTAGTCACGGTGTTGAGGCGCATTTTTCCTATCTTCAATAGCAACTTTGCGTAAACGTATTTGTTGCTCTGTGTAGACTCGAATACCATCTGTATCTTGTAGTTCTTCCTCAAAACGATGAGAATAGCTATCTTGATATCGTTGAATAAGTTGCTGGCGCTCTTGCTTAGGAGGAATCTTCCCTCTTGAAATATCTTTTATGCCATCTAGTGCCAATGAATATACTATTCGTGGAAGCTCTTCCTTTCTGATAATGAGAAATACTCCGCTGTTTAACAATCCTTGAATTTCCGTTACATCACTAATTGCTTTCCACTCAGCACGCTGGGCTAGTTCCTCTTGTTGATCTATACTCCATAGGGGTAACGTTCTTGATTGGATCTCCTCCCATTCATGATGGGATTTTGTGTCATCTGACATGATAGTAATAGTAATCCTTTCTATGCTTGCTGAAGGTAGCTGTACATTTAAAACAATGTCGTAAGAGCTATTGTCTGAATAAGGGAGATAATGGTCGAAACGGATTTCATCCATGTTAGCGATCCAGCATACTAGGACAGTAGGAGAAATAAAGCAAGCACTAAGCGGTACACTATACCAATAAGTATAATTATGTAATGACAAATGTCAATAAAACAAAGGTTCTTTTGGATATGGGTGCGAGGATGGATTACTACAAGCAGTACTAGCAGAATATCTCAGAATCGCGCCACGTTGCAATTTTGAGGCTTTGTCGTTGGGATAGTATTGTTATCGATGCTCTGCCATGCTGTGTATCGCTGAGATGACAGTCACATACACGGCATTGCTGAGGCGAGGCAATGTCTCCTCATGATTGTCCCTATTTCCCCCTGGTATTTGCGGTTCGTATTGGGTAGACTATGAGAGTTGTTAGCATGATATTGTTTTTGCGGTGAATGCGTTAGGTATTTATTGTTAATTTTAGGAGTAATATTGTTATGTATCAGTCAAGATCATATGAAAGATTAAGCAAAGAGATCCATCAAGGAGGCGCAGACCTATCATTTTCGCTCAACACGGCACAAATAGAACATGATCAAGCAGAAGCGGTGTCTACACAGAAAACATATAAAGAAAGAATGTCATTAGCACTAAGGAAGCGCAGAGAAGGAGAGCCATTGGCTGAAGAGGAACAAAGAATGATTGATGCACATGATAAATATACAGTAAGAAGATCAGAGATACTAAAAAAGCGCAGATCGGGAGAACCATTGACTGATGATGAACAAAGAATAATTGCTAAGATTGATAAGTCTAACGCAGCACGTAATACAAGAAGATCAGAAGCTTTAAAGAAGCGTCGAGAAGGTAAACCATTGACTGATGATGAACAAAGAATAATTGATACATATGATAAATATAATGCAACACGTAATGCAAGAATATCAGAAACACGAAGGAAGCGCAGAGCTGGAGAGCCATTGACTGAAGATGAACAAAGACTAATTCAGTAAGCTCACCAAGACCATGCGGCGCAACGGTGATGATCACTTGGGCACTACGAGAGACACAAGGGCATGGTAGTGCTCGCTGCGTTTGTGATCGGCAAGAAGGTTTGCCTTGTGGCACTGCTCATAAACGCGCTACAAGGCGATTCTGAGGCTCTATTGTCGTGGTAAGCTTTGGATGATGTATCGATGCTTTGCCATGCTGTGTATCGCTGTGCTAGCAGTCAAATACGCGGTAGGGTGAGGCGAGACCGTGTCTTGACAGTGTTGTCCCTGTTTCCCTCTGGTATTGACGCTGCACCTTGGGTAGACTATGAGAGTTGTTAGCATGATGTTGTTTTTGATATAGATGCTCTAGGCATTTTTGTTTATTATAGGAGTGATATTATTATTATGGATAGTCGGCGATCATTTGAAAGGTCAAGCAATGGAGAGCCATCAGAGAGTTCTAAACGTCAAAGGGTAGGAGATCATTCGCCAGGTGATTCTAAATTAGAACGTCTGAGGAGAAGTCACGGCTTCTCGACGGAGACCACATCGACTCCTGCGCAAACTCAAGAGCAATATGAACTGCATAATATGGTATCAAATTTAAAAGAGGTGGAGTTGCTTGACAATCCCACGACCTTTCTTGCTGAAGAGATCAAAGGGGCACTGTTAGTCCAGCGGGACCATAAAGTTGATCGAGCACAAGCTTCGCTAACTGATCGCCGCTCATCCGAAGGGTCAGCACAGGGCCGTGAGCATGTAGGGCCATCGCAAAACGCCAAAGGCCAACGAGCAGCAGACACTGCATCAACAGGCTTTGGATCAGGGCCAGCTGAGAGACGGCATTTCCCTTCGACCCACCAAACACATTTAGATCTCACAGAAGCATACGCTCAAGCAGATGCTACCAGCTCTCAATGCTTAGCAGAGGTCCGACAACCGTTTGCGGCGCACTATCCTGCTGAAGCTCAATGTGAAGCCATATTTCAGCAAGCCGAGGTGAGACGCCAAGATCAAAGCGAGCAACGACAGAGCACGATATGGCCACAAGATGAGACACATGACCAAGCGGGTCCAAGTCAACAAGCAGCGTCCACACAGGAGAGACCCTGGACTACACAACAGTTGCATCAACTGCCTGAGAGTACCTCATGGGAAATGCCAGTAGCGCAGCAAACAGGAGACCTCCTCGCACAACCACCAGAAAAGTGGAGTTCACAACGCTCTCTTTCGCCTTCTCAGTTTCTCTTTGTTCGATATCGGCATCACACGCTGCCAACCAGCGAGACTCATAGCACCTAGCGCACTGCCCAGAATCGCGCTACAATGGCCGAGATTCTTCGAGCCATCTAATCATACCTGCGCAAAACTCAGGTTGAACTCACAATCAACGGCCACTTTATGGTTGTTTTGGCGGCCATCAATTGCTTTGGATGGCACATGGGGAACACTCGCAAAATGTCCCTTTTTTCCTTCAAAATGTCCCTTTTTTTACTTGAAAGATCCTGGTAATCTTCCGCTAAAGTGTTGATGCGATAGCCGATGCTCACCAGAAGCTGGTTCACCGTGTCATACTTTGAGCCTATCAACACTCGGTGGGGACACCACCTGCTTCCAGATCAATCACTAACTTCTCAAACTGCTCCAGATATTTCTTAGCTCCAGCAAAGTCTGCAACGTCTAGCAAGCGATTAAACTCACTTGTTAAACCCTTGAAATTTCCCGCAGATCCTGAATGTTCCGATTTAGGATTTTTACCACTATTACTTTGCTTACATTTTTCATGAAATTCTAATACTCTATTCCATTCATTAATAACTCCACATCTCAACCGTTTAAAAGTATCATCGATAATCTTTCTGTTAAATATACTCTTACTATTCTTTCGATCTATAATATTTTTATATATAATATCTTTAAAAGATATATCGGCTACTCTTATCAAGCTACCTGTGCTCTTATCTAAAACGCTATTATCACTTTCATAGAATTCTTTATGAATTTCCTGAACATTTGTCCATGTGTGTAAAGCATTAAACATATTGTTAGCTTCTGCAAGCTTTTTGCCAACGTACCCTGATTTCCCCAAATCTTCGAGTAATTCTTCATAAAGTTTTTTAGCGATTATTTTGGCTTGTTTAGCTATTTTCTCGATTTGCTCTTCTTTATCTGTACCGCGATAAATTTCTTTGACATCCTCAAGATCTTTGTACGTTTGTGCCCCCTTTCTTAAGAATTCAGTGAAATTACAAACTGTCAATGCTCGTCCATCCCCTGCTCCTCCTGCCTGCTGGTTAGTGTGGCCCAGAACCTCATCTCCAGATCTAGCCATAACATGACGGTACCAAGAGTAGTGCTCTGAGACCTCTCCTGGAGACCTGATACCAAAGTGTGTCCAAGTTGCTTCTTGATCAGAAGGACCTGCTAATTCACGATCAAAAACGGAAAAATCAATACTGCCAAGATCGCCAATCTCACTCCCACCAAGATGAGCAAAGTCGTAAAACTGACTCTGGTTCAAAAGAGAGTCAGAGTGGCTCGAGGCTACTGCTCGAATCAGAAGCAACAGCTTGATGGTCAGAAGCGATCGGCTTCTGCTCCCCACAGATTTGGATCTGCTTGACTTGGCGCGTCTCCACGAGGAGCAGCCCTTTTCAAAAACCTGTCATGCCCCCACCTTAATTGCTGCAGTGACATTTCTCCATGGCTGGTCTTGGACTTTTTCGTTAGACCTTCCCTCTGGCTCGTCAGATGAAGGATGTATGCTTTTATCGCCTCTCACAAAACTTTCCTTTCATGTTGTATCATATTACATCAAAGAGAGCATCTATCTTGTTCAAAGAAATTGGGAGAGCAGCTATAACTCTGCTATTCTCTACTTTCTTTAAGCTTATCTCGCAAGAGCGTCTATTTCAAAGGGAAAAGAGGGACAGTTTTCAAACTTGGCCCACTCGCCAAGCATCGTCAGAAAGAGAGTATTTGACCATGTTAGAATATGCAGAGCAACTACAGACGACCTCAACATGCCTCTTCACCCATTCAAAAAGTTTGACAGCAACGTCATTTTCCCTTGACACAGCAACCACCTTTGTTATATACTAAGTAAGAGTAGATATCGTCATTTTATAAACTTTGCATGTATCTCGTAGACTAAGTCACTTCCGTAAAGTATATCCCATGAGTCACATTCTAGTATATGGCATAAACAAGATGAACATATGTACCAAGCATCACGAGTGTCACATAAGTCACAATCCCTTATATAGCATAAGTAAGATGAACACGTGTCACAAGCATCCCAAGTGTCACAATTGTCACATAAGTCACATAAGTTACAATCTCTTATATAGCATAAGTAAGATGAACACGTGTCACAAGCATCCCAAGTGTCACAATTGTCACATAAGTTACATAAGTTACAATCCCTTATATAGCATAAGTAAGATGAACACGTGTCACAAGCATCCCAAGTGTCACAATTGTCACATAAGTTACATAAGTTACAATCTCTTATATAGCATAAGTAAGATGAACACGTGTCACAAGCATCCCAAGTGTCACAATTGTCACATAAGTTACATAAGTAACATAAGCCACAATCTCTTATATAGCATAAGTAAGATGAACACATGTCCCAAGCATCACAACTGTCCCATCAGTCACACTATCATGCAGAGCATCCAGTCAAAACAGAGGTTGGTAGAACCGCCTTTCGTCCGCAAATTTGACACGCCTATTCTCAACTGGTATAGTACTTCCATGACAAAAGCAGCAATTACCATCATCGGGCTTGGGCCTGGAAGCATCAAGGATCTCACTCTAGAAGCTCGTGAGATCCTCGCTCAGGCTGCTCGTGACCAACAAACCATCTATTTCCGTACTATTATTCATCCCACGGTCGAGCCATTAAAGCAAGAGCTTCCCAATTTACACATAGAATCGTTTGATAGACTCTATGATGAGTCACAGGACTGGCGCACACTATATCAGCAAATTGCTGAAGAAATCTGCAATCTGGCAGCTAGTCAGCCAACAATCTATGCTGTTCCAGGCCATCCTCTGATCGGCGAAACCTCTGTCCAGCTCGTATTGCGTATAGCACGTGAACGCAATCTCAGCACAGCAATTGTGGCAGGACTCTCGTTCATCGAGCCTGTATGTACGATGCTAGAACTTGATCCATTCGACTCTGGCGTCCAGATGATCGATGCAACTAACCTTGCATCGCTGGGTATGCATGAAGTGGGCGGTAAGATAATCCCCACCGTTCCCCTGCTAGTAGTTCAGATCTATAACCGACGTGTTGCCAGTCAAGTCAAACTAGCTCTGAGCGAATGCTACCCTGACGAATGGCCAGTCAAGTTGGTCCGTGCGGCTGGCAATGACAGAGATCAGCAAGTCATTGAAATACCGCTCTACGAACTTGATCGTAGCGACTTTGCCGATCATCTCAGTACCCTCTATGTGCCGCCAGTGGACGAGCTGAGTGCACACCGACTTCCTGGAAACTCTGCGCTATATCATCATGCGCCTGCGACGTGACCCCGATGGTTGCCCATGGGACCGCCAACAGACGCACCAGAGTCTCACGCGCTACCTTCTTGAAGAGACATATGAGGTCATAGAGGCTCTAGAAGAGAATGATATGGATAAGCTGGCTGAAGAACTGGGAGATTTGCTGCTCCAGATCTATTTGCATGCCGAGCTTGCCCGTCAGGAAGAGTTTTTCTCTATCGGCGATGTGCTTGAGCAGATCAATACCAAGTTGATCCGCCGTCATCCGCATATCTTTGGCGATGTCACAGTCAGTGGAGCAGGCCAAGTTGTCCAGAACTGGGAAGCCATCAAAAAGCAGGAACGCGCCAAAGCAGGACAAGCGATTGACCAAGAGAGTCTGCTAGATCGTGTTCCTCTGGCATCACCAGCGCTTACTGTCAGTCAGGAATATCAGAAACGCGTCAGAAAAGTTGGCTTTGAATACACTAATGTGCAGGGTGTACATGCCAAGCTAGCAGAAGAACTCCAAGAGCTACACCAAGCTACAACACCTGAAGAGCAGTGCGAAGAGATTGGTGATATCTTATTTGTCATCGCTCATTGGGCGACGTGGCTGAAGATAGATGCGGAGGAAGCCCTCAGGCGTGCCAATCGCAAATTTCGCCAGCGCTTCCAGATCATGGAAGAAAATACGCGCCAACAAAAGCGCGAATACACTTCATATAGTTTGGAGGAATGGAGGGAACTGTGGCAACGTGCCAAGGCGGCCCTAGCAAACTAATACGTCACGGCAAGCGCGATCACCTGCAGGTGATCGCACCCCCTGAGAGGTGTGGAGACTTATCGGCGTGAATCCAATGGCACAAATTGCAAGCCTACTGGGCCAGTATAGTCAGCTTCGGGACGGATCAAACGATTGTACCCAAGCTGCTCCAGTATATGTGCCGTCCACCCAGCACAACGGCTAACAGCGAAAGTTGGCGTAAAGAGGTCACTAGGTAAGCCAACCGAGGCCATCAGGGTAGCGGAGTAATATTCGACATTAGTATAAAGACGACGTCCAGGCTTTAATTCTGCGAGCAGTGCCAACGCTAGTTCTTCAACGCCCCGTGCAAACCCAAATCCTGTCGGATCGGCCACTCGCGCCATTTCACGCAATTCTTCGGCACGTGGATCGGTAGTCTTGTAGATGCGATGTCCAAAGCCCATCACGCGGCCCCCATGCGTAATTGCATCGCGTAACCAAGAAATCAGCATTCTCTATCTTTCCGATAGATCGCAGCATATCTTGCACTTTGGAAGGAGCACCACCGTGCAAAGGTCCTTTAAGGGCTCCAATGCCAGCAATCAGAGCCGAGACAATATCCGACTCAGTACTTGCTACAATACGTGCAGTAAAGGTAGAGGCATTCATGCCATGATCAGCGAGCAAAACCATATAGGAATTCAATGCTCTAACATGCTCTTCTCTAGGTATCTCACCAGTCAGAAGATAGAGATAGTTTGCAGCATGACCCAATTCTGGTCTTGACTCAAGTGGTTCTCGTCCACAACGTAGGCGGTGAAAAGCCGCCAGGAAAAGCGGAGAACGTGCGGTAACGGCAATAGATTGCTCAACCGTCGGCAAGCCTGAGACAGAGAGCGCCCCCCAACTAGAAACAGCCGTCCGTAGGGCATCTAATGGATCAGTCTTTGCAGGCAATGCACGCAATGTCTGCATAACTATATCGGGGATAGTCCGTTCTGCCACCAACTTTGCGGATAGATCCTCAAACTCTTGTCGGTTTGGCAGACGGCCAAACCACAATAAATGAGCAACTTCCTCAAAGGATGTATTACGGGCCAGATCATGGATATCATATCCCCGATAGATGAGACGCCCTGCTGCACCATCAACCTTGCTAATTGATGTAGTTGCAGCCACCACACCTTCTAGGCCGCCTCGATTAGGTGCTGGAGTACCCATCGGTGTACCTTTCAAGGGTTCATTTCCCCTTTCTGAAACCTTCATAAAAAATCCCTTCTATAGACCCATCTCTAAAACGCAGATGGGAGAAAAGAAAGCTACATGTTACCCTGTTAAGATTGTATATTATCAGGGCAAGGTCTCAAAGCACTGACAGCATCCTACTATAGCCCTATTCGAGTAGCCCAAACACTACCTGAACAAATTTTGTCCCTGTTTCCCCCTAGACGGCTTTGTCATCCTCTATGTATACTTTTGTCACCATCATGCTTTTATGGGAGCTAACGGTAAGATGAAACGCTTATTATCAGTTTTCATCGTTCTCTTTACTTCTTTATCCGTTGTTAACATTTACACATATTTAGTGGGTATTCCACATGTATTAGCTGGTAGTCAAATGATTAACAGTGATGCAACACTGACAATTCAGGCAACCCAGACAGGCGCACATATCAGCCCAACTCTCTATGGAATCATGTACGAAGACATCAGCCATGCAGGTGATGGAGGAATGTATGGCGAACTCATACAGAACCGCGCCTTCAAGAACAATCCTAACATCCCTGCTAATTGGTCACTAGTCACCAGTAGTGGAGCACAAGGCACCATGACACTAGATAATAGTCATCCAGTGGACGACGTAAACTCACTCGCCAACCCAACGAAAGTTGTTCCCGTAGCACACAGAGTAAATGACCTGAGCCCTTCGTCTGCCTATAATTTTGCTCCGCATTCCGTGACTGTCTTGCAACTTATAGCACATTAGGAAATAAGGGCATGAGGACATGAAACGATCTATCTCATACTATCCAGGTCTGTGCTCTCACAGATGGAGAACCGTACTGACACTACTTACTATTGTGGGTCTCGTTACCAGCACGTTTGGCATTGCTGACATGCTTGGCGTTTCTGACATGCCACTGGCCTTGGCCGCCAAGCCGCTGCTGTCCTGCGACATTTATGCTGCCGGTCACACACAGTGTGTCGCTGCACATAGCACAGTGCGTGCACTTTTCGCATCCTACAACGGAAAACTTTACCAAATCCAGCGCCAGTCGGATTCCAAAACCCTGGACATCAAAACCCTCACCAAAGGAGGTTACGCCAACGCGACTCCGCAGGTCTCGTTCTGCTCGGGCACCACATGCACGATCACCAAGATTTACGACCAGACCCGCTACCACAACGACCTGCCAATCTCCTGGGGCGGGAACTATCAGGGACCAGGACCCAATGGATCGGACCTCGGAGCCGACGCCATGGTCCTGCCAGTAACCGTCGCTGGTCATAAAGTCTACGGCGTCAAGGTCACCTCGGGCGTCGGCTACCGGGTTGACAAGACCAAGGGCGTGGCCACTGGTTCCCATCCTGAGGGGGCGTACATGGTAACCTCGTCGGAGTTGGCGGACCAATACTGCTGCTTCGACTATGGCAACGGCGAGACGTCACACCATGATGACGGTCCCGCTACCATGGATGCGATCTACTGGGGCACCGCATGTTGGTTCAGCTCTGGCGCATTCGCCCCGGCCGACCCATGCGTCGGCACCGGCCCATGGGTGGAAGCTGACATGGAACGAGGCATGTTCCACACCGCTACCGGTTCCAACAAGGACCCGAAAAACTCCGGTGTGCACCACCCCTTCGTCAGTGCCTGGCTGAAGAACAACGGCATCAGCAACTTCACGCTCAAATATGGCAACGCACAAGGGGGTGGCCTGACCACCCCCTGGTCGGGTCCGCTACCCAATGGCTACTCGCCGATGAAGCTGGAGGGTTCGATCATACTGGGTACTGGTGGCGACAACGGCCACTGGGGCGTCGGAGAAATTCTTCGAGGGAGCAATGACATCCGGATACCCCACGAACAAGACCGAGAATGCCGTCCAGGCCAGCATCGTCTTAGCTGGTTATGGCAGCCACCACAGCCCCAGCAAGCCGAAGTCACGTCAGCAGAGCACCGCCGCCGTGTTACCGCGCCGCCGTCACTGAGGGATCGAGTGTTTACCCGTTGTTCTTCCTTTGCCGTCTCCAGCGGTGGATGAGAAAAGGAGGCTGCGAGGGAAAGGAACACAAGTACGTGAGACGATCTATCTCATACTCTCAAGGTTTGTGCTCTTACAAATGGAGAACCGTACTGACACTACTTGCTATTGTGGGTCTCGTTACCAGCACGTTTAGCATTTCTGACATGCTTGGCATTTCCGACATGCCACTAGCCTTAGCGGCCAAGCCACGGCTGCCCTGCGACATTTTTGCTGCCGCTGGCACACAATGTGTCGCCGCACATAGCATGGTGCGAGCGCTCTCATCCAAATACAGAGGGAAACTTTACCAAATCCAGCGTGCGTCGGATTCCAAAACTCTGGACATCAAAACCCTCACCAAAGGAGGCTACGCCAACGCCGCCGCGCAAGATAAGTTCTGCGCTGGCACCACGTGCACGATCACGGTGATCTATGACCAGACTAAGAATCACAACGACCTCACCGTCGCGGGACAGTCGGGCTTGCCATCAACACCCTATGGGAACGGCGCACCGGATCACGCCACGGATGCATCTGCGCTACCGACAATAGTTGGAGGTCATCATGTCTACGGGCTAGATGTGGAAGCGCACAGCGGCTACCGGAACAACCGCACGAAGGGCATTGCAACGAATGACACATCTGAGGAGGTATATATGGTGACAAGCGCTAAACACGTAAATGGTGGGTGCTGCTTCGACTATGGGAACGCCGAGACGAAATACTACGGTGGCAGTTGGGGCCACATGGATGCGGTCAACTTTGGCACCGAGTGCTGGTTCCCTCCATGTTCAGGGCCTGGTCCCTGGGTTCAGGCTGATCTGGAATGGGGGCTCTTTGCTGGAGGAAATGGTTCCAACTTGAATAATAAAGGCAACTCCAGCGATTTCGTCACGGCCCTCCTCAAGAACGACGGAAAGACCACATATGCCATCAAGGGTGGCGACGCGCAACAGGGCCGCCTAACCACTTGGTACGACGGACCCTTGCCCCCCAGATACGCCCCCATGCACTTGGAAGGAGCCATCATCTTGGGAATCGGTGGCGATAATAGCAATGGATGCATTGGATACTTCTACGAAGGGGCAATGATAGCTGGCCGCTATCCAACCAATACCACTGATGATGCTATCCAGGCCAGCATCATTGCCTCTGGTTATGGCAGCCACCACAGCCCCAGCGGCAGCAAGTCGTCTTCAAAGCCACCACAGCCCCAGAGGCAGCAAGCTGCCTTCAAAGCCATCGCATCCGAGGCACGCCGCCGCTATCACTAGGGCTCTAGCGTTTACCCATTATTCCTCTTGATATATTTGCCGTAAACGCCAAGGTCCTCGGCTGATTGTGTGTGCTCCAGGAATGCACAGTTTCAGATATTGGAAAGGACACAAGTACGTGAAGCGATCTATCTCAGACCCTCCAGGTTTGTGCTCTCACAGATGGAGAACCGTACTAACACTATTTGCTATTGTTGGTCTCGTCACTGGCACACTTGGCATTGCTGACATGCTTGACATTTCTGACATGCCACTGGCCTTGGCCGCCAAGCCGCTGCTGTCCTGCGACATTTATGCTACTGGCCACACACCGTGCGTCGCCGCTCATAGCACAGTGCGTGCGCTTTTCGCGTCCTACAGCGGGAAACTTTACCAAATCCAGCGCCAGTCGGATTCCAAAACCCTAGACCTCAAAACCCTCACCAGAGGAGGCTATGTCAACGCGGCCCCGCAGACCCCGTTCTGCTCAGACACCACGTGTACGATCACCAAGATTTACGACCAGACCGCCAACCACAACGACCTGCCGATCTCCTGGGGAGGCTTCTGGCATGGTCCTGGCCCCAACGGTTATGACTACGGAGCCGACGCCATGGCCCTGCCGGTGACCATTGCCGGACACAAGGCCTTCGGAGTCAAGGTCACCGATAGCGTCGGCTACCGGGCCAAGCATGTCAAGGGCGTGGCCACTGGCTCCCATCCCGAGGGAACATACATGGTGACCTCGTCAGATTTCATGAACGACAGGTGCTGCTTCGACTATGGCAACGGCGAGGCGTCGGGCAAAGACGACGGTAACGCTACCATGGATGCGCTCTACTTCGGCTCCCTATGTATTTTCGGCTCGCACGCCCCGTGCGTCGGCACAGGCCCGTGGGTGGAAGCCGACCTGGAGAACGGCGTGTTCCACAACAATAAGGGTTCCAACGCGGACCCGAAAAACCTCGGTGTGCACCACCACTTCGTTAGTGCATGGCTGAAGAACAACGGCGTCACCAACTTCACACTCAAGCATGGCAACGCCCAATCGGGTGGCCTGACCACCGCTTGGTCGGGTCCGCTGCCCGATAGCTACTCGCCGATGAAGCTGGAGGGCTCGATCATACTAGGTACCGGTGGCGACAACAGCACCGGCGACGTCGGAGAGTTCTTCGAGGGAGCCATGACATCCGGCTACCCCACGAACAAGACCGAGAATGCCGTTCAGGCCAGCATCGTCTTAGCCGGTTATGGCAGCAACCACAGCTCCAGCAGCAGCAAACCGAAGCCACGTCAGCAGAGCACCGACGCCGTGCTGCCGCGCCGCCGTCTCTGAGGGCTCTAGCGTTTACCCGTTGCTCCTCCTTTGCCGCCTCTGGCGGTGGATGAGAAAAGGAGGCTGCGAGGGAAAGGAACACAAGTACGTGAAACGATCTATATTATACTCTCCAGGTTTGTGCTTTCACAGATGGAGAACCGTACTGACACTACTTGCTATTGTGGGCCTCGTTACTGGCACGATTGGCATTGCTGACATGCTTGGCATTTCTGACATGTCACTAGCCTTGGCCGCCAAGCCGAAACCACAGGATCAACTGCCCTGCGACATTTATGCTGCCGCCCATATCCCGTGCATCGCCGCTCACGGCACCGTACGTGCGCTTCTCGCATCCTACAACGGGAAACTTTACCAAATCCAGCGCCAGTCGGATTCCAAAACCCTGGACATCAAAACCCTCACCAAAGGAGGCTATGCTAACGCTGCTCCGCAGATCTCGTTCTGCTCGGGCACCACGTGCACGATTACGAAGATTTACGATCAGACCGCCAAACACAACGACCTGCCAATCTCCTGGGGAGGCTTATGGAAGGGTTCTGGACCCAACGGCTCCGACACTGGGGCTGACGCCATGGCCCTGCCAGTGACCGTTGCTGGTCACAAGGTCTTCGGGGTCAAGGTCACCCCGGGCATCGGCTATCGGATCGACCACGCCAAGGGTGCCCCCGTCGGCTCTCAGCCCGAGGGGATTTACATGGTGACCTCGTCGAATGACGTGGACAACCAGTGCTGCTTCGACTATGGTAGCGGCGAGACATCACACACCGACACTGGCAGCGCTACCATGGATGCGCTCTACTGGGGTACTGCATGTTGGTTCAGCATGTTCGGCCCTAAGACCCCGTGCGTCGGCACAGGCCCGTGGGTGGAAGCTGACCTAGAGAACGGCATGTACCACACGGCTAAAGGTTCCACTACGGACCCAAAAAACCTCGGTGTGCACCACACGTTCGTCAGTGCCTGGCTGAAGAATAACGGCGTCAGCAACTTCACGCTCAAGTATGGCAACGCGCAATCGGGAGGACTGACCACCCCCTGGTCGGGTCCGCTACCCGATGGCTACTCGCCGATGAAGGTAGAGGGCTCGATCTTACTGGGTACCGGGGGTGACAACAGCCACGGCGGCTCCGGAGATTTCTTCGAGGGAGCTGTGGTAGCTGGCTTTCCCACAAACAAGACCGAGAATGCCGTCCAGGCCAACATTGTCTCCGCCGGTTATGGCAGCCACAAGCAACCACCGCCGCTTCGATCGCAACCACAGCAACGATCAAAGTCGCAGCCAAAGCAGCGATCAAAGTCGCAACCAAAGTCGCAGCGGCAGGAGCAGCGGCCCTGTGACATTTATGCTACCGCCCATACCCCGTGCATCGCCGCACATAGCACAGTGCGTGCGCTTTCCGCGTCCTACAGCGGGAAACTTTACCAAATCCAGCGCCAGTCGGATTCCAAAACCATGGACATCAAAACCCTCACCAAAGGAGGCTACGCCAACGCCGCCGGGCAAGATGCATTCTGTGCTGGCACATCATGCATTATCACGATTATCTATGACCAGACTAAGAATCACAACGACCTCACCATCGAGGGACCGGGTGGAGCTGGCGGACAGGATCGTGGTGCGGACGCGACCGCACTACCGCTAAAGGTTGACGGTCATAAGGTCTACGGGGTCAACGTGGCACCTGGCACTGGTTACCGAAACAACTCCACAACGGGCGTCGCAAAGGATGGCCAGCCAGAGGGTGCATATATGGTGACAAGCAGCAAAAATGTAAACGGCGGGTGCTGCTTCGACTACGGGAACGTCGAGGCGAATAGCCATGACACTGGTAACGGCCACATGGACGCAATCTACTTCGGTACTTTGTGCTGGTTCAAGCCGTGTGTCGGAACTGGTCCCTGGGTTATGGGAGATCTTGAAAACGGGCTCTTTGCTGGAGGAAATGGTTCCAACCCGAATAATAAAGGCAACAACAGCGATTTCGTCACTGCCATGCTCAAGAACAACGGACAGGACAGATATGCACTCAAAGGTGGCGATGCGCAACGAGGCCGCCTGACCACTTGGTACGATGGACCGGAGGCCAACCTAGGTGGATACTCGCCCATGCACCAAGAAGGGGGCATCGTTCTGGGAACTGGTGGTGACAACAGCAACTCCTCCAGCGGAGAGTTTCTTCGAAGGAGCCATGACGTCCGGCTTCCCAACGAATGCAGCTGATAATGCTGTCCAAGCCAACATTGTTTCCGCTGGATATGGCAGCAACAAGCAGCAGCCGAAACAGGAACAGAAACTGCAGCTGCCTTGCGACATTTATGCTGCCGCCCACACCCCGTGCGTCGCCGCTCATAGCACCATACGTGCACTTTTCTCGGCCTACAACGGCAAACTGTACCAGGTTAAGCGTGCCTCCGACGGCAAAACCAGGAATATCGGCCTGCTCAGCGGGGGCGGCTACGCCAACACCGCCGCCCAGAACTCCTTCTGTGCCGCCACGACCTGCGCCATCACGATCATCTACGATCAGTCCGGGCACGGCAACAACCTCGCCTACCAGGGGCATGGCGGGGCAGGCGGCCACGACACCCCGACGAGCGCGACATCCGAGTCACTCACTGTGGCCGGTAAAAAGGTCTACTCGCTCTACATCAATCTCGGCAACAGCTACTGGCACGACGGGTCCTCGTCGGGCATTCCGAAAGGCAGCTCTCCGCAGGGCATTTACATGGTGACCAGCGGCACGCACGTCAACAACGGCTGCTGTTTCGACTACGGCAACAGCGAGACCGACCGCAAAGCCGACACGGCTGGCGCGATGGATGCCATCTACTTTGGCACCAGCTGCTGGTTCGGCGGATGCACCGGAACCGGCCCTTGGGTGCAGGCCGACCTCGAATGGGGACTGTTCTCTGGCGGAAGCCACACCTGGAACCCCAACCAGCGTGCTTTCCCCAACCGATATGTCACTGCTATGCTCAAGAACAACGGCACGACCCAAATGGCGATCAAGGGCGGGAATGCGCAATTGGGAATGCTGACCACGCTGTACAGCGGGTTGCTGCCCAGCGGGTACAACCCGATGAAGCAACAGGGGGCCATCGTTCTGGGCAGTGGGGGTGACTGCTGCGCCACCAACACCAACCTGAGCCTGGGTACGTTCTACGAGGGAGCCATCGTGGCTGGCTACCCCTCCAATGCCACCGATAATGCCGTGCAGGCCAATATTGTTGCCGCTGGCTATGGCAAGTAACATTGGCAGGGGTTCCAGTAGCACCAGGACAATAACCAACGTTTAGCGCAGAAGATCGGTGACAAAGGCGGCCAAGTACGCAGCGGCGTCGAACTTGGACAGTTCGTCCGCATTCTTGATTGGTCCCATGCATCGATGTCAAACCTGACTTGTTAGAGTACCAGCGGCAACGCGATAAATATGGGCCTGCTTAACAATCTCTGTAGGGAAACCCTTTAGATCTGTTGAGGTAATAAAGACTTGATCATGATTTATAATTTGAGATAAGAGGTAATCACGGCGTGATTGGTCAAATTCGCTGAATACATCGTCTAGTAATAGAACAGGTTCCTCATCAGTGCTGATACGCATGAATGCTAATTCGGCGAGTTTGGTGGCCAAAGCAACTGTACGCTGCTGGCCACGCGAACCGTACGTGAGCATATTCACACCATTTACCAGGAATTCCAGATCATCACGGTGGGGTCCAAGCAAGCAGATACCTTGCAAGATTTCCTTTTTGCGTACCTCGCGTAATTGTGTCAGGTAATGCTGAGATGCCTCAACTACACTCCAAGCTGCATCAACTTTAAATGATGGGCGATAGACGATCTGAAGTTGTTCCCGACCTGCACTGATAGCTTGCTGAATAGTATTAGCATGCTGATTGAGAATCGCAATCATACGCTGACGCTCATGAATGACTTGATTCGCCAGTTGGGTCAACTGCTCATCAAGATAGTTGAGCATTTGTGGATCTTCCTGCTGGTCGCGAATGCGCTTGAGCAAAGCAGCACGTTGTGCCACGATCTTGCGGTACTTCATAAGAGCCTGACAGTAGTGCGGCTGAATCTGGCATAGTGCGCGGTCAAGGAAACGCCTGCGCTCATCAGGAGTACCATCGACAAGGTGCAGATCGGTGGGAGCAAAGAGAACAACACGCAATTGCCCAATTGCTTCTACAGTTTTCTTAGGGGCACCATTGATCTTACAACGCTTACGGGGTGCATTGGCTGGCAACTCAAGCGAGCGTGTTTGACGGATTTTTGGCTCATTCGTCTCAAAAGTGGGAGGAGTGGGATCAAAAATAATAATCTCTATTTGTAGATCGTCCTTAGCACGTTTGACGGTACAGTCAATGTGCGCAACATGTTCCTGGGCAGACCAATTAACCACCTCGCGATCATTGCTGGCATGAAAAGAACTGGCCATAGCAAGCATGCTTATGGCCTCAAGCAAATTTGTCTTTCCCTGAGCGTTGTCACCATAGAAAACGAAGAGCCCTGGCTCCAAATCTAAAGCCAACGCTTTATAATTACGAAACTCATTCAAGGAGAGGCGAGAAAGATACATGCTTGCATCCGCATTGGCCAGATTAACTATTAAAAGGCGGCTATTAAAAGACGGCTATTAATAGTCAGCGATTAGTACTCATTGGCATAATGACATAGGTATAATCAGAAGAACCTACTGGCCTGAGCACACCCGGGCTGGCTGACGAATTTCAGCTCAAGAGTTACTTCGGGCGTATCCATGATTGCCAGCACCTCAGTAAGGTACTTCACATTGAAAATAATTCCCAGGTCGGGACCATCGACGGCTGCATTGATCGTAGCAGTATTATCGCCAACATCCTCAGCATTAGATTCCAATGTCAATGTACCAGCACCAGCCGCAACTCCTTCGCCGCTTCCACCATTAACCTTAACACGCGTAATATTTGAGCTGTCACGTGCAAAAGGCGTGACCATCTTGACGGCAGCTGCGAATTCTTTAGTCTCGATTACCGCACGCGTGACATGTTGTTTAGGAATGGCTGCACGAATATTCGGGAACGTTCCCTCGATCAAACGTGAAACCAGATCGACATGTTCGGTATGGAAGAGTACCTGACTACGATTAGGCGTCACAACCATCTGAACAGCCCCTTCCGATGGCAAGATACGAGCCAGTTCAGTCAGCGTGCGTGCTGGAATTAAGATATTGCCATGCGATTCAGTATGACCAGGCAGTGGAGCTACCCGCATCGCTAGACGGAATGAATCGGCAGCGGCAAATGTCACAGTCTCGTTACTGACTTCGACCAGTACACCAGTAAGGACCGGGCGGGAGTCATCATCGGCAGCGGCGAATGCAACCTGAGAGATCATTTCTTTGAGCAGACCAGCATCGAGAATAATGGGTGATTCTCCGCCCTCTGCACTTGGGATCAGTGGAAATTCGGACGGGTCCATGCCCTTGACATTGGCATTATTTTTGGCCGTCTTTACATTGACAGAGTGTGAATTTGCCGGGATAATGAGATCTACTTGGCCCTGTGTCAGACTGGCGATAAGTTCGCTGAAAGTCTTTGCTGGAACAGTCGTTGACCCCTCTTGATGAATTTCTGCATCGACCCAACAATTAATCCCGATTTCCAGGTTGGTTGCAGACAACTTTAAGCGGCCCTGATCGGTCGCCAACAAAATATTAGCCAGAATAGGCAATGTGCTACGGCTAGAGACTGCATGCCCTACAATGGAGAGCCCCCGGCTCAAATCCTGCTGCTTACATGTAATTCTCACAGGCGATTTCCTCCAAGCGCGACGAAAACATGGTTATCTTGGGGCTAGTATAGCGCATTCAATTGATAGTGTAAACTAGGCAGGAAGCGGAAAAGCGCTTTCTTGATTCTTTGATGATGCTAATGACGCGTATTCCCGAGATTTCTCTTTTGTCCAGATCCTTGTTCCTTCTCTCGGGTCGAAAACCTCAACGCACCGCCAGCGAACTACCTTTGGTAAAAATATAATTAAATTGATCTACTATGTCAACTTTATCCATATATATAGCCAAAAATAATGGTAATAATAACATTGTAGAATGAACAAAATGAGGGTATTCTTATATTAGAAGGTGATGAATTGATGAAGATCTACTGATCTAGTCATCTTCTGTTATTGGTGAAGCTCATCATTCGACAATTGATAAAGGAGCATATTGTAGGTAATATAATGATACTTTTACCTTTCTCCTTTTTAAATGATGAGTTACTGTAAATCTTTCTTTTGACTTGATGAAAGGATTTTGCTATGGAAACCCTACCAACGCATAATGCTCTAGATAATGCCCGGCATCGGCGTATGTATAGCCATTATAGGCCTGAGCTATTCGGGAAATCCATTCCTTTGGAGCAAAAGGCTTTTGAAAAAGGAAAGGAATTATCTAACAAAATATGGGATGCTGCTGCTGAAAAGGCAAGAGATCTGTTAAAGTATGATGATAAGATAGAGGAGTTGGAACCTCTAGTTTGGAAAGCAAAGATGGATATGGCGGATAGAAAGATAGGAAGAGGAGACCAATTGCCAGAAGGTGTAACAATTGACATGTTTGAAAATAGAGTAAAAATACTAGATTCCATGGTTGGGGAATTGAGAAAGAGGAAAGATGATTATATAAAAAATATAGTATATACTCAGAAAGAGCAAGTAAATAAAGTTTATACGCTCAAGAAGTCAAAAAAATGGCGGATAAGCTATTTCGGCAGCAACTTTTTGTTGCTACGACAAAGTTCCTTGCGGTAGATGGCCCAGGTCAAATCACGCAAGCCCTAAACGATCTTGTGGAACTCCTATTCCACGACGTTCTCCAAAACCGAAGAGAAAAGGATTAGTCTTTCCCCTATTGGTAGTTTGTTGACCCAAGTCAGGCCGCTTTTGAACGCCTCTGTTGATAAGCGGCCTTCATCCTAGATCCTTCAAACCCAGAAGTAAAGTAGACACAATATTTTCTGTGCGTACAGTGGAGGCATAACCACTGATGGGCTTTCTTCCTTTATTATAGTTGCTTTGTACTAGTTGTGCTAGCCAAGAATGTTTATTTTAGCCCTAGTTTTTCATCCTCTTTTGCTGATATAATAGATCAACAAAGTAATGTTGTTGTTTAACTATAAGATCGGTAAGCCGTTCTGCCAATCCTTTTCGCAAATATGGACAGTCGAAGTTACAGAATCATGTGAGGTTTGAACATCGTGAACTTTTTGCTAAGCTGCATCTCAACAAAACACTCGCTGCTTAAGAAGCACTGGGCTAAGAGCGAGCAAATACAATCTAAAACGGAGTGCCCGGTAACGATGCTTGGTCTTCTAGTACTGCCTCCATTGCCTGGAAGCATAAAAACATCAAGTTGTTGGGTCGAGCTGTAATAAGGATGAAAGAAATTATGGACAGGTTAACAAAACTTGAAAGCAAGAGTATTCATCTCTTGAGGGAAGCTTATAGCGAATTTAAGAGCCTTTGTATGTTATGGTCAATTGGAAAAGATAGCACTGTCCTTTTGTGGCTAGCACGAAAAGCCTTTTTTGGACATGTACCAATACCTCTAGTTCATATTGATACCCATTATAAGATTCTCAGAAATGATAGAATACAGAGATAAGTTGGCACTTGAGTGGAAACTTAACATGATTTTTGGCTCTAATTTCATTGCATTAGCGAGTAAAGCAACATTTCCAGATGGCAATAGCACAAGGATAGAATGCTGTAACAATCTTAAAACGGAAGCTTTAAAAAATACTCTCAATGGGACAGGCATCAGATTTAGAATGAATCATAAGTCAGGAAAATATGAGCGTTTTTTGAATCAGGAGCCATATCTTGGTGTGATTGTGGGTATAAGGGCAGATGAAGAAGGAAGTAGATCAAAGGAAAGATACTTTTCCCCCAGAGATCAAAATAACATGTGGGATTTGGGAGAACAACCGCCAGAGTTTTGGAATCAGTACAAGACGGACTTTCCGAAGGGGACGCACATTAGAATCCACCCATTACTTGATTGGACAGAATTAGATGTTTGGGAGTATATAAAGAGGGAGAATATCCCTGTTGTACCACTATACTTTGATAACGGTGAAGGAAAGAGGTATCGATCTTTAGGATGTGCACCTTGTACAAAACCAGTTGAGTCAGACGCCAAAAATGTTGACGAGATTATTGACGAATTAAAAACAGGCAAATTCTCTAATATTGCTGAGCGTTCAGGTAGAGAGCAAGATAAAGAGGATGGTGGAGGTCTAGAAGATCTTAGAAAAAGTGGGTATATGTAAAGGTTTCTTGCTCATTATCCTTTGTTTTGTGTTACGGGAATACTACTCGATCTGGCAATCGTTCTTGCAAAAGATTGCCGGTCGTCGGCTAAATTAGTCTAAAGCAGGAAAGAGGTCAAATTCATGAGTGGCAAAATAAAAGAAGATATGAACATTGTAATTGTTGGCCATGTAGATCATGGGAAAAGCACAATTATTGGCAGGCTTTTATATGATACAGGCGCATTACCAATCGGTAAATTAGAGCAAATTAAAGAAAATTGCTCGAAAAAATTCTAAACCTTTTGAATATGCATTTTTATTGGATGCTTTAAAAGATGAGCAGGAGCAAGGGATTACGATAGATTCAGCTAGATGCTTTTTTAATTCTTCACATCGCAAATATATGATTATTGATGCACCAGGGCATAAGGAATTTTTAAAGAATATGGTGACAGGTGCATCTATTGCTGAAGCTGCAATACTTGTGATTGATGCCAATGAAGGTATCAAAGAGAACTCAAAAAGACATTGTTATATGCTGTCCATTCTTGGAATTAGGAATGTTACAGTAGTAATCAATAAGATGGATTTAGTTGATTTCAACCAAGCTGTATTCGACAATATTGTTTCAGAATACAAGTGTTTCTTAAATAAAATTGATGTAAATCCAACTGATTTTATACCTGTTAGTGGTTATTATGGTGATAATGTTGTAAAAGCATCGGAGAATATATTGTGGTACAACGGGAAAACAATTCTAGAAGCCCTTGATGCTTACCCAAAAAGCAGATCTTTAAGAGATAAGCCATTTAGGATGTACGTCCAAGCTATCTATAAATTCACAGAAAATGGTGATCAGAGAAAATTATTGCTGGGACTATTGAAACAGGCACTATCACAACTGGTGATACAGTTATTTTCTTACCATCGGAGAAGAAAAGCAAGATATCAACAATTGAGGCATTTAATGAAGATAAAAAACAAGCTGTCTCTTCTGGTATTGCTACAGGTTTTACACTTGACGAACAAATTTATGTTAGAAGAGGCGAACTAGCAACCTTATCTCACGAGGCTAATTGCAGAGTTTCAAATAAAATCAGGGCCAATCTTTTTTGGTTAGCCAATAATCCTCTGAAGAAGCATAAAGATTACTATTTAAAGATTGGAACAGAAAAAGTTAAAGTTAGAATTGCTGCAATAATTAAGATCTTAGATTCATCAGATTTAGAGATTAAAAGTAGTGACCAGATTGAAAAATTCGATGTAGCAGAATGCATTTTAGAAGGACAAAAAACATTTGCATTTGATTTATTTGAAGATAATCCACAAACTAGCCGCTTCGTTATCGTTGATGATTACCAGATATCCTGGAGGAGGAATTATCACCCAATCATTGCCTATTGAATACAATCAATTCAAATTTGACAATCATTTACACTTTCATCGAGGTCAGGCAACATATTTAGACAGGTGTAATAACATGAATCAATTAGGAGCTGTAGTCTGGCTAACAGGATTATCTGCTTCTGGAAAATCAACAATAGCTTTTGAATTGGAAAAAGAGCTTATAAAAAGAGGTAAAAAGCCATACGTATTAGATGGGGACAATATTAGATTACGGCTTAACTCAGATTTAGGTTTTACTGAAGATGAACGAATGGAGAATGTGAGAAGAATATGCGAGGTTGCAAGGTTATTGAAAGACGCTGGTCTAATAACCATTGTCTCTTTAATAACGCCGTTAAACAAAATGAGGCGATATATTAGGGAAGAAATTGGCAATGATTTGTTTGAGGTGTACGTAAAATCAACAATCGATACCTGCATCTCAAGAGATCCTAAAGGTCTTTACAAAAAGGCTATAGATGGGCAAATAAATAATTTTACAGGTATCTCTGCACCTTTTGAGGAGCCTCAAAACCCTGATTTGATTTTGGATACTGAAAAATATGACTTAGCGGACTCGGTCGAGATGCTAATTGATAGCATTAAGCCTATTATTAGCATCTGATCAATGAGCTTGTCAACAGAACTCGCCTATCTCTTTGCAAAGGCATGGTGCAACAACAATCGCTGCTCGCTCTATCGAAGCTATGGCTACAACAAGTGGTGGAACCAATTTACTTATCCCTAGCCTACACCCTCTATCAAGGGATGCTATAATACATCTGTGTTTGTAGAGAATAGACTACTACTAGCACATGCAGAGGAAATATACTACAGACCCCCACTAGCCTGTCGTTTATTTTGAGGTAAGGAGAAAGTGCTTTCATGGCCAAAAAGATCTTGATAATGGATGATGATCCAACAATTGCCGATTTGCTGACTGAAGCCCTGGCAGATGAAGGGTATGAGACACGGATGACGACCCAAAGTTTACGTTTCTACGATGCTGTCCGCGAGTATCAACCAGACCTTGTCATGCTCGATCTGATGATGCCCTATCTAGATGGTCGAGACGAACTCAAACTGATGGCGATGGGTGTCGATCATCAAATTCCAGTTATTGTTGTTACGGCCTACCTCGGTGCGGCAAACGAAGAGAAAGAGTTCCGTGAGGCAGGTGTCGCACATATCGTCTATAAACCCTTTGATCTTGATAAACTTGTCGAGACGGTTAGAAAGACGATTGGTGATCCTGGAGAAAGAAACGAATGAATGCTTCCACAAAACCTCCCGTGCGAGTTGCTCTCGATATTATGGGAGGCGACAAGGCTCCTGCTGAGACAGTATGGGGTGCAGTGCAAGCAGCTCGTGAATATGGCATTGGCGTGTATCTCGTTGGACAAGAGGATCTTATTCGTGCCGAACTGGCTAAGCATGATATCAGTGGCTTAGATTTGCCCATCGTTCATACCGATGAAGAAATTGCCATGGATGATCATCCAGCTACAGCTGTACGACGGAAGAAAGATGCATCGATGATTCTCGCTTTACAACTTGTACGAGATGGAGATGCCTTGGGAGCAGTTTCGGCAGGCAATAGTGGTGCTATGTTAGCAGCTTCAGTCTTCACGTTGAAACGTATTCCTGGTGTAGATCGTCCCGCTCTTGGTGGTCTCTATCCCATTCTCTCAGGCAGCGGGGTATGTCTGGTTATTGATATTGGAGCTAACACGGACTGCAAGCCAGAATATTTGCAGCAGTTTGCCTTAATGGGTTCGATTTATATGGAGCGTATCTTTAACATCCATGCACCTCGCGTTGGATTGCTCGCGAATGGGGAAGAGGAAACAAAGGGTAATCAGCAAGTGATCGAAGCGCACCAATTATTGAGAACCAACGCTGCTACTCTCGGCATCAACTTCATTGGCAATATTGAAGGTCGTGACATTCCTGTTGGAGGAGCGGATGTCGTGGTATGTGATGGATTTGTAGGCAATGCTGTCCTGAAGGTCAGTGAAGGATTGGCGGAGTCTATGAGCAACGTCCTGCGTGCCCAGATGACCAGTAGTCTACCTAATAAGCTGGCGGCAGTTGTGCTTAAACCCAGTCTAAGTAAAGCATTCAAGCGCCTGGATTATACTGAATATGGTGGTGTTCCTCTGCTCGGCGTCAACGGCTCTGCAATTGTCTCACATGGCCGCTCCAATGCCAAAGCCATCAAGAATGCCCTGCGTGTCGCTCGGCAAACAGCAGAGACTGGCATAACGAGTGCCATTGCTGACGGATTGAGCAAATTGCAAAGCCCTCTGCAAAAACCATGAGGCAGATGCGGTGCTACAACGAAGGTTGCTTGTAACAGGAATTGCACTACTCTTAAGCTTCTTGACATCTATCTGTACAACTGCATTAATCCAGCCGTCGATCGCGTCGGCACATGCCTACGTTATCGGCTCCGATCCAGTCGATGGCTCAACGGTTGTTCAGGTACCCAAAGAAGTTCATGTCTACTTTAACGCTGCGGTCAGCCCTCTGAGTAGTGCACACGTCTATTTTACCCATGATGGCAATCTTACAGACGTAGGAGCAACTCCCAGTCAAGTGGCGCCATTGGATGCACGCGAACTGGTCATACCGATAAAGACCCCTAGCAATCAGCCTGAAGGGAGCTATGAGGTCATCTGGAGTGCAATGGCTGATGGCGATGGTCATACTACCAAGGGTATTATTGGCTTCAATGTCGGCTTCTCTGGCTTGGTAGGCTTAACAGGAACCCCAATTCTAGGCCCGAGTACCAGCAACGACCTAGCAGACATACGCACGCTTGATTTGACAAGCTCGTTAGCAGTTCTGTGGGAATGGTTCACCCTAATTGCCCTTGCTGGCTGGATCGGCATTCTAGTAATGGAGCAGTTTGTACTGACGGATGGTGGGCATGAAGCAGAATTACTTGCTCAAGTGAGAAAGCAGACTTCCTCCCTACAACGGCTGTGTTTAGTAACTTTGCTCTTTGGAGAAAGCATTGCACTCCTCTTACGGGTAATACTTCTGATGAAGGTACAGCAGAGTGATGCTTTCCCCCCGCTATTATCATTAAGTGTGATTGCTGAAACAAGCTACGGTCACATCTGGCTGCTACGTATGGCTTTGATCGCATTGGCGATGGGCTGCTTGTATTGGACGCAGCAATCCAATCCCCCTAGACTTCTGTCAAGGAGTGCATGGCTCCTCTATACTGGGCTACTTACCCTGCTATTTGTACTCACTGGCCCGGACGCACAGGTACTTCAGCCTCATTTTAGTACCATCCTCTTTGACTGGCTTAAAACTATTGGTCAAGATATCTGGTTTGGGAGTTTTGCCTATCTCGGTTATGTTCTGTTACCACGGTTGAAGACGAAAAATAGATCGTATGATGCAGAGGCACTAGCGACATTGTTGCAAAGATTGACGCCAGTCGTGGTGGCAAGCGTTAGTATTCAACTGCTTAGTCTCGTCTTCCTGAGTGACGCAAGCATTCACAATCCACAACAATTGTCTACTGATCCCTATGGGCTCACGCTGGCAGTGCAATGGATTATGATAGTGATTACAGCACTCCTAAGCACATATATGCTGTTTGTATTACGTCCTAGCATTGTACATACAGCTACAGTCTCTGTGCTAGGCATGGGAATCTTATTATGCTCAGCGTTAATGTCATTCTATGCGCCTCCTATTGTTTTCCCTAATGTGACCTACACGAATCAGCCAGATATGTCGTCCAACGCCATTAACACACAAACTAAGCAAATAGGCCCCTTCTCGATCACATTGGAGCTATTGCCGGGGCATATCGATCATCCCAATACGGTCATCATGCTGATCGATGACAGTATTGGCAACCCCGTTACTGATGCCCAAGTACGACTTGCTGTAAATATGCAAAACATGGATATGGGAACAAGTCACGCGCTTATCACAGGTGGCAATCCTGTCTATGCCACAACTTTCGACCCCCATCAAGCATTTACTATGACTGGTCCCTGGGTCATCAACGTGGAGATTCAACGTCCAAACCAGCTGGCTGTCCACGAGACATTCCAAGTTATGCTGTCGTGAGCAAATTCGCCTTTTCCTCTTCATAACCTGAGAAAGCGATATCAGAAGATCTTCTTACTACCAAGCATTCAATGTTACGCATTTGAATATGTAACGTTATAACTAGGAATGGATCAATATCAAAAACATCTTAGTGGGAGGATCTCCTGAAAATGCGAAAACTGCTTAAACTGCCAATTCTGTATCCTTTACTCCTTATTGGTGCTGCCGTTGCGCTTCGTGCGATGCTCTGCCTTCTGAGCTGGACCGCGACAAATAGTGATGAGAGCATCATGAATCTTATGGCGATGCACATTGCCTATCGTGGTGAACACCCGATATTTTTCTATGGGCAAAAGTATATGGGAGCCTTTGAAGCGTACGTTGGTGCTGCCCTTTTCCGTATCTTTACGCCTTCAACGGTAGTGATGCGTCTAGAGATGGTTAGCTTCTATGCGTTATTTTTGGTAGTTCTCTCTATTCTCGTTAGTAGACTTTATAATCGGCGTTTTGCTTTGCTGGTATTGGCCTTATTTGCATTAGGATCACGTTGGCTTCTGCTTCGCCAGATGGAAGCTATCGGGTATCCTGAGCTTCCTCTGTTTGTCGCGTTACTCTTCCTGATTGCCTATGCTCTGGCCCGCTATGGTGCTTACTGGCCGTGGCAGCGCAAGGTCTTGATGTATGTGCTGTGGAGCTTTATTGCAGGTTTAGCATTATGGGGAGATGTAGTTACAGCACCCTATATTCTGGTTTCGGGCTCTTTGTTCGTACTGTGGTGTTGGCGAGATATCTTGAAGGTGAGCCTGTGGTCAATTGCGATAGGATTTGTCATAGGAGCATTTCCATTTATCTACTACAACCTGCACGCAGCTCCTGGCCAAGACTCCCTCTCCATTGCATTAAGCATGACCCAACTAGGGCAGGATAAACCATACCAGCTATGGAACCATATTCTCCCTACATTGCTAGTTTCAGTACCTCTAGCAACTGGGTTCTCGTCCCAGTGTCTCATGCTGCATTTCTCTGATGGCAACCCATTCTGGCCAACGGTTCATCCTCATTGCCTCGTTGAGCAAGCCATATGGGGTGGTGGCTATGTTGTGCTTGCGCTTGTTGCTGGTATTATGGCAATAGTAACATTCTGGAGGCTAGGCCGTGCATCTCAGTGGAATATTGATGATCGCAGCGAGGCCATCCAACAAAGTGCTCGTCTTTTGTTACTGATTGCAGCTGCACTCACAATAGTATCCTACATCCGAGGTGCAGCCCCAGTATTTGATCCAATCAATGAATCACGCTATCTCACATGCACATGGCTCTCACTGCCAGCTATTCTCTGGCCTTTATGGGCTGGAGCATACTATGCAAAGAGAGAATGGCAAGCCAAAGCCCTCATGATACTAAGAGTTACATCTGCTATTTTTCTGGTACTTTTTCTGATATATCAGACAGTCAGCGTATTTCATGAGGTTCCCCAAGCTCAGGAAACTACTGCTCAGATAGAGGATTTATCTGCCTATCTGCAAAAAGCTGGTATCACACGGTTTTACAGCGAATATTGGACGTGCAATAGACTGATTTTCCTTTCGCAGGAGAAGCTGATTTGTGCAAACACGTCAAGTGGGAGTAGCACGATCTTACACGACTATGACCGCTATAAAGCATATCGAGTAATAGTAAAAGCTGCTAAGAATCCTGCATTCGTCTATCCCGTGGGTGATACACGCATTCAGACGCTAGAGCAGGAACTCAAAAAAGGAAGAATTTCTTTTAGTCGTGAGCGAATTGCTGGGTATGTGGTGTATCAGCCTGCAAGATCGTTCACGATGAAATAAAACAAAGGTTTTGACACTGTATCCTTTTCTAAGGCTACTGCTGCCTTTCACACTCTCATTAAATACAAGTCTGGGGATGTTGAACAGTCACAATAGGGAATGCGAGAGCTTGACAGACCAGGAAAACGCTGCTATTATGCATCGGGCAAGCGTGATTTTGCGCTACCCAAAAAGGTAACTCATGCCCCTCAAGAGACGCAAGAATGTTTCTTGCGGGCTTATTGCCCTACGCTTTGTGACAGGACAGAGATACTCTATGTCACATCTCTCACCAAAGAATCAGCCTCAGCTTGATCACCCATTTGGGATTGAAAGTAAAGGAACTGTGCAGATGGCGTTCCACCTAGGCCATCCACGTATCCTCCCTAAGGTGCGCGTAGGGACAAACCAAGGAGAAAATTGAAAATTATGTTTGCAGTCATTAAAAGTGGTGGACGACAATACAAAGTGTCCGTAGGCCAGAAACTTGAGGTAAACAGGCTTCCGGTCGAGGATGGCACGCAGATTCGTTTCGACGAAGTCCTGCTCATTTCCGACGCAGGTAACCAGCATATCGGTACACCTTTTGTGGACAAGGCAGAAGTGCTGGCAACCGTTGAAAAGCAGACGCGTGGCGAAAAATTGATCGTTTTCAAGTATAAGTCTAAAAAGCGTTATCGCCATCGTCGCGGTCATCGTCAGGAGCTGACCGTGCTCAGCATTGATGATATTCTTGCAGATGGTAAGAGCTTGGTAACTGGAGAAGCTCCTAAGGCAGAAGTGATTCCTGCTGCGTCTGATCTAGAAACAGAGACTGTAGTAGAAGAGCAGGCTGTATCTGATCTGGAAACAGAGACTGTAGTTGAGGAACAGGCTGAAAGTAGCACGGAGGAATAAATCATGGCACATAAAAAAGGCATGGGTAGTTCGCGTAATGGTCGCGATAGCCGCCCAAAGATGCTCGGTGTTAAGCGATTCGATGGTCAGCTAGTGACGGCTGGTAGTATCATTGTACGCCAGCGGGGCACCAAGATTTATCCTGGGGCACATATTGGCATGGGTCGTGATCATACGCTCTTCGCCTTGATCGATGGCTATGTCAAATTTGGACACAAGTCACGCCAGCGCCGCTCGGTAAGCATCGTAACCGAGTTTCCTGATCGCCCGTCGATTGCCGAGTTGCTCTCCGCGCAGGAAGCTGTCTTGGCTGAGGCGTAACCACGATCGGATATCCACTCTCAAGGTATCAGGAACCCCAACCAATTTCGCACGAACAACTGAACAGGCCCGTCTTTATCTTGCTGACGGGCCTACTTTTGTGCACAGAATCGCGCCACGTTGCGATTTTGAGGGCATTGCCTAGACACCTTGACCATTTTGGTGTCAGGAGAGCTTCACCGTCCTCCTGCACCCCCCTGATGTATTTGCCATAAACGCCAAAGCCCTTCACGATCGGTGCAGGCGATTGTCGTAACTCCGAAAATTTGCTATAGTTGCAATAGGACTAATGCAAAACGAGGACAGACATTTCACTAGATCCTTCCTGCCCTCTAATATCCTCTTCTCAAGCAGGGGGAAGCCATAAACGCAGTCTTTTGGGCAGATTGCGAGGGATGAGAAATGCCAATGCCCTTTAGAGCCTGCTGGAGTTATTTTTGTATGTCTATGCATGACAATGTCTCTCAATTGAAACGTACACCTCTTTATGAACAACATTATGAGCTGGGGGCTCGTCTGGTGGAGTTTAGTGGCTGGGAGATGCCTGTCCAATATACCAGCATTTTAGCGGAACATGAGGCCGTACGAACACGAGCTGGCCTCTTCGATGTAAATCATATGGGCGAGTTTAAGGTAGAAGGACGCAATGCTCAAGCTTTCTTACAGTATCTTATCCCCAATGATGTCTCGCGTCTTGCTATCCATCAGGCGCTTTATACGCCGTTGTGCCTACCAAACGGGAATGTGATTGATGATCTCCTGATCTATCGCTTGGCCGAGCAGCACTATATGCTGGTAGTCAATGCAGGCAACATTGCCAGTGACTTTGCTTGGATAAAGGGGCAGGCTTCTCACTTCCAAGATATAATGGTAAGTGATCAGTCAGAGACGACTGGACTCCTAGCTTTGCAGGGACCACTCGCAGAAGAGATCTTACAGTCGTTGACGGAGATTGATCTCAAGAGCATTCGTTACTATTATAGTATGGCAGGACTGGTTGCTGGCATAAACAGTATCATTTCACGTACCGGCTATACTGGTGAGGACGGTTTCGAGATTTACTGTTCTCCCGCTGACACTGTCAAGCTCTGGCAGGATCTACTGGCGGTTGGCAAACCTCGGGGCTTGCTGCCAACTGGCCTGGGTGCACGCGATACGCTCCGCCTAGAAGCAGGCTATTGCTTGTACGGGCACGAACTCAATGAGCAGACCAATCCACTTGAGGCACGGCTCGACTGGACTATAAAGTTTAATCATGGCATGTTTATTGGCCATGATGCCCTACTTAAGGTGAAGGAACAGGGACCAGAGCGATTGCTAGTCGGCATTGAACTACTGGACCGTGGTATACCTCGCAGCGGATATGCACTCTACGAGCAAGATCAACAGATAGGAAGTCTGACAAGTGGTGCACCTGGCCCAACCATACACAAAAATATTGGTATGGGCTATGTCAAAGCTGCATATGCAACCGTTGGTCATCAAGTACAGGTTGACATTCGTGGCAAATGTGTCAGAGCACAGATCGTGGCGCTACCCTTCTATAAGCGCAAATGACAAGAAAAGATAGGTTTTGCAGAAAGAGGATAGAGACAATGGCTAACTTAAATCATCCAGACAACTTAAAATATAGTAAGACCGATGAATGGGTACGTGTAGAAGGCGATCAGGCTATAATTGGCATCACAGACTATGCCCAGGACCAATTGGGAGATATTGTCTACATCGAACTTCCGTGGGAGAATGGGCAACAGATCGCACATGAGCAAAAGTTTGGGGACCTTGAATCAGTCAAGGCAACATCTGAGCTTGTTTCGCCCATTGCTGGTGAGGTTATCAAGACTAACAAAGAACTCGCGGACATCCCGAATACATTAATGATGATCCTTATGACAAAGGCTGGATGCTGGCCGTAAAGCTTACAAATCCTTCCCAACTTGATAGCTTGATGAGCGCCGAGCAATATCTGGACTACCTACAGGGACGGTGACCCTATGCCATCCCCCTCAAATTAACACCTCACACAAAAGTGGTAATGATACTTAGAGTGATATCTATGATCCTCCCGTGCGATGATATCACCGCTGCAATCCATCTATACTTAGGTTAGTAAGAGTAACCAATGGTGCTAGTTGAAAACTTTGAGCTTCTTTTCAACCTGACTTATTTGAGCGTAGAAGGTATCCCTCTACGAATTAAGCTTAGACGCTAACACTAATGGTTACTAACCTGGAATTACCTATTCCAGAGCTAACACAAATGGGTCTACCACTATCCTTTATTCAAATGGAGTATACATGATCCATTGAGGGAAGAGAGCTGAGTGCCAAGCACTAGCAGCAAGGAAGAGGCCTTTATGTCCCAAACATTACTTGAAAGGGCACCTGTCATAGAGATGAATGATCCCTGCTATCCACAACGAAATTATAATGATGTCAATGGAGCAAAAAGCATTCTCATCGTCGAAGATGATGCTGGCATTAGAGAGATCCTTGGAGAGATCCTGCAGGAAGAGACTATTCATCAGGTATTCTTTGCTGAAGATGGCGAGACAGCCCTCAACATGCTTCAAACAACGACACCCAAGTTGTTTCTCCTGGACTATAAGCTCCCCGGCATGACTGGTCTCGAACTTGTTGACCGCCTTCGAAGGATCAACGGACATGAGCAGACACCAATGGTACTCATGAGTGCGAGCCTGTTCGGGAAGGACATCAGCAAGTACCACATTAGGTACATTCAAAAGCCTTTTGACCTAGATCAGCTATTGCAACTAGTAGAGGAGACTCTCTCAGAGCAAAAGGCAGATGTTAGATTTTTGCATGACTAAAGCACAAAATCTCTTTTGCTCGCAGGCCTTGACATCTCTTCTAACATCTTCTAACGCCCTAGAAGTGAGAAGAGTCCTATTTGGGCTTGTCGCATCGACTCTTCTAGCATTAAATCTTCTTTAATCGAAGGTGGACAATTTGCCCGCAGCGAAACTGATGGCACTGGGAGTGGTGACGACTCAAATGGAATAGGCGTATCCCTCGATGGCTGGAGTGTAGCAATAGGACCTGTTTGCTCATTCCAGTTCCCGTCTCCAGCCCTGGCTGATTGGGGAGATAAGCTGAGAGTGTCCATTGGTCGTGATAGTAAGTCACCATTTTGTGCAGCAGGCCTGACCCCACTATCTAAGGAGCCTGTGAGCATTTGCTGTGAGAAAGCTGCTGTTATTGGACGGAAATCGCTGGGTGTGTATGCCAACTGCGAAGATGGCATCTGTTGAGCGCCACCACCAAATGCAGGCATTGATCCAGACACACCATGTGTTAATGCAGGTATTGATCCAGACATACCATGTGTTAATGCAGGTATTGATCCAGACATACCATGTGTTAATGCAGGTATTGATCCAGACATACCATGTGTTAATGCAGGTATTGATCCAGACATACCATGTGTTAATGCAGGTATTGATCCAGACATACCATGTGTTAATGCAGGTATTGATCCAGACATACCATGTGTTAATGCAGGTATTGATCCAAGACATACCATGTGTTAATGCAGGTATTGATCCAGACATACCATGTGTTAATGCAGGTATTGATCCAGACATACCATGTGTTAATGCAGGTATTGATCCAGACATACTAGGCATTGATCCAGACATACTAGGAGTTAATCCAGCAGATGATGCATATTGAAATGCATTGGAATTAGGAGACATGCCATAGTTATTCATCCACGGAGCCTGAGCGTTGCCATACATCCCCTGCATGGCTAGCTTATCCTGGCTCGCTTGTCTCCTCCACAGAAGCCAGATCATTCCTCCTGTAACTAGTAATACAGGAATAGCAATACCCATAGACAGCATAACTATATTGATATTTCCATTATCTCCTGCGCCTTGCGATTGCTGATTGGCAAAAATGGTATCTGTTTTCGTCGTTGCACCCTTAGTCGGACTAACAATCACTGTAGTGGCAGTTGCGCTTGTCAAAGTAGGTGTTGGTGTGATGGGAACAGGTGTCGGTGTTGTTAGCAGTGTCGCTTGTGGCACATAACTTGTGGGTGTTGGTTGTACGTATGGAATGGGCGTAGGTGTAGGAGCAGGCGGTGGCGTGGGTGAGGGTGAGGGTGCGGATGTGGGTACAGGTGTGGGCGTGCATAAAAATTGAGGGATGCACATCAAACCTGCTGCATGGGTTATCCCAATGTTCGAGACAGCACTCAATAAGAAGAAGAGTGTATAAAAAGGCAAGCCTATTCTGAAGAAGTTGTGAATACTGACCCATCTGTTTTTTTTCACGTGATCTCCTCATAAGTGAGGTGTGGGTAGAAAAGCTGATACAGCAGTTTATTACCACTCCAGTAATTCAGTGTAAGTCTTTCTGGAATGAACTGTCAAGCGAATAGAAAGATGTACTAGTTTCCATCTTTGTTTGCTTTAGAACAAACTTAGGCTTGAACAAGACCAACACTTGGACTAGTCCTATACTACGATACGTCAACCAACCACGATACCTCGGCCTTAACTATTGACACTGTCAACCCTCTCCCCGTATACTGCACTTAACATAAGAACTCATCGTTATTCGAAGCAAGCATATACCCATTCAAAATAGCAGGCAGATTGCAGAAGAGAAACATCCCATGGAACAACCAGCAATATTAAGCATATTCCGTACAGAAACATCTTTTCGGTTTCGTCTTGATATTCCCAATGGTCCGGTAGGCCAAGAATATGTTACTGAACTCACCACAGAACTGCGTGAGCGGCTACGGCGTGTTCAGCAGGGAGCCACTCAGTCTTTCCAAGCTATGACTACAACAGAACTCAAGCGACAGGCCACAGCGAATGATGCAGTCTTCTCACTAGGACGCTTTCTTTTTGATACACTTCTGCCAGTTCCTATCCAAGAATCATTGCGCATGCTTGACACTAACACTCTCATTCTGCGCACAAACACACCAGATATCCCCTGGGAACTTATGATCGATGGAAAAAAATCCAAACAGTGTCTCTGTCAGACCTTGAGCATTGGACGCTTGATCTTGCGCAACCGGGAGAGTATGCAACAACGCACTTCTCTCTCTGAGCACCCTGCACGCAAGGCCAATAAACGAGATAATCAGGGTCTTTGCGCTCTCTTCCTAGTCAATCCTACTGGTGATCGAGCTACAGCGGAAGAAGAAGTAGCAATACTTTGCACATGCCTACCCGAGTCGGTCTCGCAAATCATTCTCTATCGGCAGCAAGCAAACCAGTTGGAGATGCGCATGCGAATGAATGCCGAGACTCCTCACATCCTCCATTATGCAGGTCCCCCACCACAGGTAATAGGCGCAGATGGACTGGCACTCGCACTAGCGGGCAACTCGTGTCTGGATAGCGCCTCGTTGGAGCAACTCTTGCAGGGCCTACCCAAGCCACCACTCATTTTCCTCAGCTATCACGAGAACGAGCGTCAAAATCGTAACAATAATGCCAATAATAAACATATCAATCAGGAATCTCGTAGTGAACAAATGGAGCAGCTAGCAGGTATGATGCTATCAGCAGGAGCAGGAGCTGTAGCAGCACTGCGATGGCCCATTCCTCATCAAGAAGCACGTGAATTTATGACACTCTTCTACCAGGATATCGCAGATGGTATCGAGATAGGTGAAGCTTTGCGGCGCATACGTACTGCGCAGGCGCAGCACCATAGCGATGATACATCCTGGATGGCTTTTGTCCTGTACGGAGATCCTACGCAACGGCTGGTAATGTCGTTCCTTTCGCACAAAGAGCGTCCTATCGAGCCACCATTTGATCCATTTGACGAAAGTCAGTTCATATCGCCATTTTTACCTTCTACCCATATGCTGGACCGTCGGTTCTTGCGTGCAGTGCTAGAATTTGCGTTGGGTGAAGCACGACGCATGCATAAGGATTACCTCGGCACGCCGCACCTTTTTATCGCTCTCACTAAGCTGGATGGAGGCTGCACGCAAGATGCCTTACACACATTGGGCTTTTCATCCAAACAGGTACGCGATGTGATTCGTCTCGCTCTCGGCTCTGGCAAGGCAACAAGCGACACACCTATTCTGCCAACACGGCGCTGCCGGGAAATCTTACAAACTGCGGAGCGCAATGCCATTACCGCTGGCTCTCAATTAGTCGATGAGCGAGCGATCGCGCAGGCAGTCTTAGGTGAAGGAGACGGCGTTACGCATGAACTTCTCACCAAATTAGGCATCAATCCATCACAACTCATGGAATTGATCACTGCGAGCAATGCTCATGCTCTACTCGAACTTGTCCCTTCCGTATCAGCTGGTTCTGAAGCTCTTCCCAATGAACTACCTGATGCTCTTGGCCCCGACTTGGTTGGCAAGAACAATACCTCCGTGCTCGAAAAACTGGGACGCGATCTGACCAAGCAGGCACAGCATAAACTGCTTCCACCCCTAATTGGGCGTGAGAAAGACATGCGTCTTCTGATGCAGACATTAATGCTCAAAGATCGCAACAACCCTATTCTGATTGGAGAATCGGGTGTAGGGAAAACGACAATCGTGGGTGGTCTAGCCCAACGCATCGTCGAAGGCAAAGTTCCTCCCGAACTACGAGGTAAGCATCTGATTGAACTTTCTGCTAGTTCGCTCGTGGCTGGCACTAAGTATCGTGGCGAATTTGAAGAGCGGTTGCTCAAGGTCTTGGAAGAAGCTGAGACAAGCGGGAATATTATCCTTTTTATTGACGAGATGCACCTACTAATCGGTACTGGTCGCGCCGCAGACGGCAGCATCGACGCTGCAGGTATCCTCAAACCAGCTCTGACCGGAGGACGGCTACGCTGCATCGGAGCGACAACACCTCAAGAATATCGCTTGATCGAGAAAGATTCGGCGATGGAGCGTCGTCTCCGTCCCATCTCGATCGAGGAACCTTCGCCAGAAGATGCTTTGACCATCCTGCGCGGCATGCGCAGCCTCTACGAGGCACATCACCATGTCACGATCGGCGACGAGACGTTACAAGCTGCCATTAATCTTTCTGTACAGTATCTCCCCAACTTACGCCTTCCTGATAAAGCCTGTAGTGTGCTGGATGAGGCTTGTTCACAGGCTCGCGTCTTCTCTCTAGAAAACGAACTAGATTTTGATGACTACGATGACGAAGAGAGTGCTTTACCATCCATTATGCCCGCGATGATTGCAGAGGTTATTTCGCAACGTACAGGCATTCCTGTACAGGCACCAGGCCGCGAGGAACGCAATCGCCTGCTCACTCTAGAGACACGACTCAAATCACGTGTCATTGGACAAGATGAAGCTGTCAAGCGCGTCTCGCAGGCAATTCAGGTCGCACGCGCAGGCTTAAAACCTCGCAACCGTCCCTCTGGCGTTTTCCTGTTCTTAGGTCCAACAGGCGTTGGAAAAACGGAGCTGGCACGAGCACTGGCAGCGGAGGTCTTTGGTTCAGATGAATATCTCATTCGCGTTGACATGTCCGAGTACATGGAAAAACATGCTGTCTCGCGTATGATCGGCGCCCCTCCCGGCTACATAGGCTATGATCAGGAAGGGCAGCTCACAGGCAAGCTGCGCCGCCGCCCTCACTGCGTTGTGCTCCTTGATGAGGTTGAGAAAGCACACCCTGAGGTCTTTGACCTTTTTCTACAGGTCTTCGATGCTGGCCGCCTGACAGATGCACAAGGACACACAGTCGATGCTCAGCATGCTATTTGGATTATGACCTCCAATGTGGGAACAGAGATGCTCGGTCGCTCGATGCCAAGTGGCTTCCGTGCCAGTATCAAGGAAACAGCTGAAGAGATGCAACGGGAACGTCTCATGGAACGCCTACGCCAGACATTCCGTCCTGAGTTCCTCAACCGTATCGACGAGGTGGTGATCTTCCATCCACTGCGACAAAAACAGGTTCGGGCTATCACGCAACTACAGATTAACGAACTGGCAGCACGCCTACTCGAGCAAGGTCTAGTGCTACACGTTGAGGATAATGCTCTCGATCTGCTCTGCCAAGAGGGCTTTAGCCCAACACAGGGAGCACGACCTTTACGCCGTGCCATTGAGCGACTCCTCACAGTGCCATTGAGTCTGCAGATCTTGCTTGCAAATATTCCTCAAAATGGTGATGTGTTCGTGAGTGCCACTGACGCCAAGTTAGAGATCGCTATCCGTACTCCAAACCAGGAGGTGGATGATTCTCCTCCAGTAAGTACGGAAATTGAGGCATAAGAGAATACTGTATCTCTACATGCAGCATTCTCTATTGGATCGTCACCAGCACAAGGTATTCAATACATCGCAGCAAAAGCAGTATTTGAGGTACACCAACAAGCCCTGATCTCAATTCATGAACTGAGGTCAAAGGATCGTCTTTTATGGTATAATAGAGATGTCTATATCTCCACCAAAAGGCGGCATCTTTTGGTTATAGAAAGCGTCAAAGAGGTTTTCTTATGAAAGCAGTTAAAACACACGTTGGACGTTGCGATACATGTGGCGAACCAGCAGCTTATGCACAATTGCTATCAGGTGGGCGTAGCTTCCGCTTCTGTGAGCAGCACGCACCTCTACTAGTAAAAAAGCAGGCCGAGGCAGCAGCTAACGCAGGCAAAGCGGATGCTAACCCACAACAGTAACTAAAATATAAAATGTGGTACGCACAATGATCCAAGCACCAAAAGCGATAAATAGGAGAAATACCAAAGACTTGAGAGAAATTACGATTGATTACACTCACATTTTCCACTTAAAAAACATTCTTTTGCTTTGAATAGGACGAGTATCCTAATTTATTGTCTCTCTTGCTTTTTTGCAGTTTAATAGCACTAGTACCCTGCATTGCCTGTATAAGGAACCGAGTTCCTTCTTCCTCGCCAATAAGTTCATTAAGCTTTTCATGGAACATGCCCATACGCTCCATGCGTCGTGTAATGAACTGATGCTTCGCCACTCCCAAGGCTACCCCACCTAAAGCCCATTGTGCCGATTGGGCCTCTGCCTCAATTTGGGCCTTAAGTCGTGCAACCTCACTTTGATTATAAGGTATCATCCTATCACCTCCTAGAACTATAGAGAACTATCGATAGAGATCATGACGTCCAGCCTTAGATATCAATCACGGGGCCTTTGATGCAGAAGGGAGCTTCATTAATGAAATGGTGGCTCCTCCGTCATACTATGCCATAGCCTTTTGTACTCCTTTTGCTTGTTATTTGCCTGATTATCTTCCGCTCACAGAGCAGGACTACCACTCGCTCATTCAGTACCCCAAGTACTTGTTACTCATTATTGTAAAACACTAGCTACTTTTTGTCGAGAGGGAACATAAATTCGATATTTACTCTGCCCTGACCAGCCTTGACATGCTGCTGCAAGCGATGGCCATCCACATGTACGATAATAGTATAATTTTTACGTTGTGGCTTGTATTTCTTGTGATCTTCCTCGATCTTGACTGAGGCCACACCCTTGTCAATATGGCAACTCACCCTAGTCCTGGCAAAGTTGCCATGGCGATAAGCTTGAGTATTGCCGTCATCCTCATAAAGGGTGTAGACAGATTGCCCATCAGGTGTCATATAACAGGTAAAGGTAAGTGGATCAGTTGCACGCTGGTCTACATATTGCATGACAGGTCCAGTGGGGATAATACAATTTTCCCTGACAAAAAGTGGCCAGCGATCTAAAGGAGCAGCAATGTCATAGGTTGCTTGGCCTGTATAGACAGTATCATCCCAGAAATCAAACCAGACGCCCCTTGGTAAATAGACGCTCCGACTGGTGGCTCCAAATTCTGAAATGGGTGCAGAGAGAAGAGAGTCACCTACCAGGAATTCGGTCTCGACGTCATAGACTTGCTTCTCCTGGGGGTAGTGGAAGAAGAGTGGTCGGATAATAGGTGTGCCATCAACTGAAGCTTGCTGAAATAGTGTGTACAAATAAGGTAGGAAAGTATAACGTACTTCAATGGCTTTACAACATGCACTTTCATAAGGCTCGCCAAATGCCCATGGCTCTTGGTCAGGATTGCTAGTCGCATTGTGGTTCCGACAAAATGGCATGAACGCTCCCAATTGGGTAAAGCGAACGAGCAATTTGCCATGACAGGCTTCATTGCTCATCCCCTTTTGTGACAATCCAAGAGTGATAAGGCAAGGTCCCTTTCCCACCATCAACGACTTGGTAGCGCATTATCTCGCAATGAGACTGGCGTAATAGACGTACACGCACAATGTCACTGCCAAGTAGTGAGCCTGCAAGAAGAGCAGAAGTGGGATTTTCGCCAGAGGACCAATAGTGCTCTTTGCCCTCTTGTTTAAGGTAATGAAGTGAGGTGAGAGAGTTAAAAGCATCCATGGAGGAACTCCTTGCATGAGTTTCCGTGAAAAGATCAGACAAAATAACCAGAATGTAGCGTCTTCATGTTTTTTCTCTCCTGGCTTTGACTTTCTCTTTCAAATGGCGCTGGCTCTATTGTAGCACACTCACCAAACGCATGTCGAATTACAGGAAGGTCAGGTTGCGCAAGCTCCTTTCCGCTACGGTTTCACCCCTGGGAAGAGCCAACTCCTCCCGTTTCCACATCGGTATCAGGCTTGTTTCGCTGGAGTTCTTGGGAGCGTTTCATCAGGAGTCTTGCTAACGCAAGCATTCTGTTGCGCACATCCCTATCAACAACAATCTTCTTATCAGCAACCATCCCAGCTAAGGGGCCAACCATAAATAACTCCGTCATCTAGCCTGAGTATGGTATCGTATTAGGTACCATGACCAGAAAACAACTAAGCATAGAAGAAAAATGGCGGGACACCCTGCCAGAACTCAATGAGAAACAGAAACGCTACTACGCCGCCCGTGAGGCCAAGGCCTACGGCTTCGGTGGAGTCGCTGCCTTCTCCCGTGCCACGGGCATGAACCGTGATACGATCAACCAAGGTATCAAGGAGCTGGAATCAGGCAACACGCTCCAAGGCGACCGTATCCGCCGTCCCGGTGGTGGCCGAAAAAAACAGGAACAGCACCAACCAGGCCTGACCGAGACAATCGAAACCGCTGCCAACCCCAAAACGGACCACAAAGTCCTCGTCAAATGGACGAGTCATTCCATTGCTCACATCGCCGCAGAGGTAACCAAACGGGGCTTTACAGTAGGGTTAGAGACCATCCGCCACATCCTTCATGAGCAGGGCTTTGCCCTCAAAGCGAACAAGAAAGACCTGGAGGGTGGCAAGAATCATCCGGACCGAGACGCCCAGTTCAATCATATCAACATGCAAGGTCTCAAGGCCCAACTCCAAGGCTTTCCCATTCTGTCCATAGATGCGAAGAAAACCGAAAAGATAGGGAATATGAAGAAATGCAGGAAAGGAATGGACCGCTCCTGGTGAAGACACAAAGGTAGATGTCTATGACTTTGGAAAGACCGATCCTATCAAAAAGGGGCGCATCATGAAGGCCATTCCCTACGGTGTCTATGATATCCTCAAGAAACAAGGGTTCGTGAACGTCGGGATTGACCACAATACTGCCGAATTTGCCGTCGTCTCCCTGGACAACTGGTGGCAGACCAGGGGGAGCAACGATTACCCCGGTGCAACCGACATCCAGCTCTTCTGTGATAGTGGGAGCAGTAATGCATCAAACAATAGGCTCTGGAAGTGGTGTCTCCAACAATTCGCCAACCAGACCAGGATTAACCATCCACGTGTGTCACTACCCACCAGGTACCAGCAAGTGGAACGCCATTGAGCATGAGATGTTCTCCTTCATCAACATCAACTGGCGAGCGAAGCCACTCATAGCCTATGAGGTTGTCCTGGAGTACATCAGGCATACCATGACCAAGGGAGGGCTCAAGATCGAGGCCGTACTCGATACCCATGACTATGCCACCAAGCAAAAGGTTCCTGACGAGCAGTGGCAGAGTATCAATATCCAGGGAGATGCGTTTCATCCAGAGTGGAACTATACTGTCAGACCACAGGTGTAGATGACGGAGTTATTTGTGGGTGATCCCTAACTTGAGCCCCGTTGACTCATCACCAAACTTATTAATGACCAACATCAGCCAGCCACGCGTCTGCTTGTCTATCTCTCTCTTCGGAAGCATCTCAACAAAGGTAGCTATCATTTTTTTATGCAGATTCAAGTCCTGATCCTTAATATGATTTTTCATTAAATATTGGCAGATCTCCTTAATACCATTTTGGCTATTTAATTGATCCATCATCCCTATAATTATAGGGACCATTTTTTTGCGCATATCTAAGTTTTTCCCATAACAAACTTCATCCACTAATTTTAGAAAAACCTCATCTTTATCATTTAACTTCTCCACCAGATCTCCCATGAGAGCAATCATCTCACTACTGAGAGCAATCATCTTACTACGCTCAGCCTCGCTCTGCTGACTAGGAAGCAGAGCAAGCACCTCTTGGCAAAACTCCCTGGGACCATCTTTGGCATCAACTTCAGCATATAATCTTTCATATATGTCTCCAATAGAGGAAATCATGTTTTCACTTATATGCCAATTTTGCTTATCAAAAATGCCATCAACTAATTCTTGGCAAAGCTCCTTGATCTCACCTTGACCTTCTAATTTATTAATCATTTCTCTAATGGAAGAAATCGCCTTTTTTCTCACATCACTGTCCTGCTCCTTAGGAAGTATCTTCATTAACTCTTGGCAATACTTTTTGATCTCACCTTGATCTGCTAATTGCTCGCTCATCTTTCCTAGGACAGAAACCACCTCTTCTCTCACACACCAGTCCTGCTCCCCAGGAAGTATCTTCATTAACTCTTGGCAATACTTTTTGATCTCACCTTGATCTGCTAATTGCTCGCTCATCTTTCCTAGGACAGAAACCACCCCTTTTCTCACATTCCGGTCCTGCTCCCCAGGAAGTATCTTCATTAACTCTTGGCAATACTTTTTGATCTCACCTTGATCTGCTAATTGCTCGCTCATCTTCCCTAGGACAGAAACCACCCCTTTTCTCACATTCCGGTCCTGCTCCCCAGGAAGTATCTTCATTAACTCTTGGCAATACTTTTTGATCTCACCTTGATCTGCTAATTGCTCGCTCATCTTTCCTAGGACAGAAACCACCCCTTTTCTCATATGCCAGTCCTGCTCCCCAGGAAGTATCTTCATTAACTCTTGGCAATACTTTTTGATCTCACCTTGATCTGCTAATTGCTCGCTCATCTTCCCTAGGACAGAAACCACCCCTTTTCTCACACACCTGTCCTGCTCCCCAGGAAGTATCTTCATTAACTCTTGGCAATACTTTTTGATCTCACCTTGATCTGCTAATTGCTCGCTCATCTTTCCTAGGACAGAAACCACCCCTTTTCTCACACACCTGTCCTGCTCCCCAGGAAGTATCTTCATTAACTCTTGGCAATACTTTTTGATCTCACCTTGGTCTGCTAATTGCTCACTCATCTTTCCTATAACAGAAATTATCTCTTTTCTTACATACCAGATATGCTCCCCAGACAGTCTCTTCATTAATTCTTGGCAATGCTTCTTGATCTCACCTTGATCTGCTAATTGCTTACTCATCTTTCCTATGACAGAAATCATCTCGTATCTCACTTCACCGTTTCGCTCATCAGAAAGCCTCTTCAATAACTCTTGGCAATGCTTCTTGATCTCACCTTGGTCTGCTAATTGCTCACTCATCTTTCCTAGAACATAAATCATCTTTTTTTTCACTTCACTGCTTCGCTTATAATAAATATCATTCATTAGATCTTGGCATAACTTCTTGATATCACCTTGATCATCTAATCGCTGACTCATCTTTCCTAGAATATAAATCATCTCTCTTCTTACATCATCGCTCTGCTCATAAGATGTCATTTTCATCAAATCTTGGCAAAGCTCCTTGATATCATCTTGGTCTACTAATTGCTCACTCATCTTTCCTATGACAGAAATCATCTCTTTTCTTACATGCCAGTCCTGCGCCTTAGTAAGCCTCTTCATTAAACTTTGGCATAAATCCTTGATATTATCTTGACTATCTAATCGCTGACTCATCTTCCCTAAAACATAAATCATCTCTTTTCTCACATCACTGTTCTGCTCACCAGGAAACCTCTTCAATAACTCTTGGCAATGCTTCTTGATTTCACCTTGGTCTGCTAATTGCTCACTCATCTTTCCTATAACAGAAATTATCTCTTTTCTCACATCACTGTCCTGCTCCTTAGGAAGTATCTTCATCAAATCTTGGCAATGCTTCTTGATCTCACCTTGGTCTGCTAATTGCTCACTCATCTCTCCTATGACAGAAATCATCTTTTCGCTCACAGACCAGTCCTGCTCCTTAGGAAGCCTCTTCATTAAACCCTGGCATAACTCCTTGATATCATCTTGACTATCTAATCGCTGACTCATCTTCCCTAAAACATAAATCATCTTTCTTCTCACATCGCTTTTATGTTCATAAGGAAGCATTTTCATCAAATCTTGGCAATGCTTCTTGATCTCACCTTGGTCTGCTAATTGCTCACTCATCTCTCCTATGACAGAAATCATCTTTTCGCTCACAGACCAGCCCTGCTCCTTAGGAAGCCTCTTCATTAAACCCTGGCATAACTCCTTGATATCATCTTGACTATCTAATCGCTGACTCATCTCCCCTAAAACATAAATCATCTTTCTTCTCACATCACTGCTATGTTCATAAGGCAGCATTTTCATCAAATCTTGGCAATGCTCCTTAATATCATCTTGACTATTCAATCGCTGACTCATCTTTTCCATGAGAGAAATCATATCTTTTCTCACATTCTCGTTTTGCTCATTAGGAAACATATCTATTAAATTTTGGTAATACTCCTTAATATCATCTTGACTATCTAATCGCTGACTTATCTTTTCTATGACAGAAATCATATCTTTTCTCACACTCTCGCTGTACTCATTAGGAAGCCTATCCATTAATTTTTGGCAATGCTCCTTAATATCATCTTGACTATCTAATCGCTGACTTATCTTTTCTATGACAGAAATCATATCTTTTCTCACACTCTCGCTGTACTCATTAGGAAGCCTATCCATTAATTTTTGGCAATGCTCCTTAATATCATCTTTACTATTCAATCGCTGATTCATCTTTCCTATGAGAGAAATCATATCTTTTCTCATGCTCTCGATGTACTCATTAGGAAGCCCATCCATTAATTTTTGGCAATACTCCTTAATATCATCTTTACTATTCAATCGCATGCTCATCTCTTCTATAGCATAAATCATGCCTTGTTTCACATTCTGGTCCTGCTCCCTATATACATTATTTAATAAACTTTGGGTAATCTTCTTGATGTTAGCTTGATCATCTAATTTATCATCTATAACTCTAACCAACTCAATTATAGATTTACGCACATTTCTATCAGGCACCTCATCCGGAAATTTCCTGATTACCTCTTCAAAAAGCTCTCCGACGTTCTTTGCGTTGCTGTCCTCACAGAGCTGCCAAATGACATCACGGTCCTCCTGGCTTAGCGAGGCAACAAAAAATCCCTTGAATAACTTTGGCATCCATGGCTTGTTCTCTAACTTCCCAATGCTATCAACTGCTGCATAAGCTACTCCATTATACACATTGTTATACATCTTGAATAACTTTCTGGTAAGTCTTTTGTGATCATTTAAATCTATTAGTTCTCCTTTGTATTTAACTATTTCTCCTACTATTTTATGATATATTTTTCTATTTAGCTTCTTCTGATTAAAAAGCCTCTCGACAGGATCTGGCTCGGCACTGTGCCGCTCGATCTCAGACACGGCACCAAGGAGGGACGGAATGGCTGCATTGTGAATTCTCTCATCAAAAAGCACTTCGACTCCCTTTTTGGAAAGCTCCTTGGCCTCCGTGCTGGCCTTGAGCTGCACTAATCTCTCTCCTAAATTTTCTATCACTTTAAAAATTGATATTTGCTGCCGATCATCAATTCCATTTTCACAAACCTTTTTAACTAACATGTCAGCAAGCACCTTGATATCCACTGGATTATCTAATCTTTCCCCTATCCCATGAATTGCCCTCAATATATCAGGAGATAACCCCTGAGGAGGTAACGCGACTAACATTTCCGCAGTCGACATATCTCGTCCTAGCATCCCAAGGACACCAGCTATGGCACCACGCCTATTATTGTTGATACTACCCATAAGTTCTTGAACGAATTGATACTCTTTTGATGGATCACTCAATAGCATATTTACCTTATATATAATGTTTTCAGATAATCCAGGAAATTCAGAATTATTATGCTCAACCTTATCTAACCATAATTTACCACCTAATTTTCCAATTACACTAGCTATCGCTCCGTACATCTCATAGCCAGCACCGCCATGAGCACTAAAACGGAAACCAGTCAGTTCATCAACTAATTTTGGCAGGACTGATTGAGCATTCCACTTGCTCATAACAGAAAGCATCTCTAACTTGAAATCACTATTTAAACCAGCAATCTGTTCAAAAACATCTAATGCAAGGTACTTATCAGCTTTTTCTACAATTAAGTCTTTTGCTATATTCCGAGAGTTATCATCTCTATACCCCCCTACCTCTTTAAGATGGCAGGCCAAGCCATCGGCTAAGGAACCAGCCAACTTCTTTTTCACGATCTCCCACTGCATCGTAGACGGGAGTACCTTATCAATACATTCCTTTGAACGAACTTCCGCCCAAGTTTTTCTTAAACTTTCCGCTTCCCTCAGCTCTCTCCACATAGGTCCCCTCGCCAATGAACTGTCTGACTGATCTTTATGATTAGGGTTGACCTCCTGATTTTTTTGCTGCTCCTTTGAACGAGCTTCCGCCCGAGCTGTTCTTAAACTTTCAGCCTCCCTCAGCTCTCTCCACATAGGTCCCCTCGCCAATGAACTGTCTGACTGATCTTTATGATTAGGGTTGACCTCCTGATTTTTTTGCTGCTCCTTTGAACGAGCTTCCGCCCGAGCTGTTCTTAAACTTTCAGCCTCCCTCAGCTCTCTCCACATAGGTCCCCTCGCCAATGAACTGTCTGACTGATCTTTATGATTAGGGTTGACCTCCTGATTTTTTTGCTGCTCCTTTAAACGAGCTTCCGCCCGAGCTGTTCTTAAACTTTCCGCTTCCCTCAGCAGTTTTAGCATATCTACCCCAGATGGCGAACTGCCTAGTTGACCTTCACGATGATCTTCTGGGCTTCCACTCGATGAACTAATCTCCTTTGGCATAGTGCTCCTCCTCATGATACAAACAAGTTCTTCTTTCAAATCTTCTCAAAGTATACCTGCTTGTACCATTTCGTTTCAATGCCAAGGTACAGACAACTAGAAGACATCTTTGCCTTATCCCCCATTCTGCAGTTGATTTGAAAGGCCTCTCTTCAGCATGGAAGGTGGCCTTTCAAATCAACTGCATGGAGAGATGTCATCTCGCCGTACTAACGCACTCTTTCTGTCCTAATGGATCGTCAAAAAGAGGCGAGAGCAGCTTTCTCGCACGTTCTTTGCCAATTGAGAGCAGCAGAGTTGGGATACGTGGACCGGTATCGCTCCCACAAATCAGGGTATAGATGGCAATAAAGAATGAGCGTTGGGCACGTTTCAATTCGTCGTTAGGTGCTGTATCTACGGGCAAACCACGCACAATTTTGGGAATACGGTACATCAAGTCTGTTAGCGCGTTGAGATTCCATGAGTCATCCAGCGAGTTCACAAGCATTTGCACTCCTGCACGGTCCAGTTCAGAGAACTGTGCATAGGCATCATCGTTGAAGGACGTACGAATATGGGTACGCTCATCATCCGGCAGATAGTTCGTCACCCAGTTAAGGGCACAGGTAAAGCGAGGCTCAAGCAGCGCACGCAAGGCTGCTAGCCCTTGTACCTCAGGTAGATGCTGCGAAACAATACGTAAGACCTGCTCCTCATTACCTTGGGTCACATCCATAACTGAAGTGAGCAGACTGAAAGGAACTGGATGATGGGTATACGTTATCTCTTCACTAACCGTGCGTGTTGCCCGTTCAAAGAATTGCTTGTTAATCTCGCTAATGGTTCCCTTTTCGACCTGACGGAGCAGCGAATCCCATTCATCATAGAGGCGCAGCAAGCCCTGACCATAGTCAATGTCAAATGCCTGATTATTGGCACGGCGCACATAGAGCCAGCGCAGGATCGCTGGTTCTACGATGTCTAGTGCAGACGAAACAGTGGCTGTAGTACCCGCGGAACTGGAGATTTTCGAACGCCCACCCATGCCAACAAAGGCATAGCCGACGAAAGACGGCGGCCTGCCATGATAGACTTGCTGGACAATTTTCTGCCCGACGCTATAGCTGCTACCCGGCGAAGAGTGATCCTCACCACCTGGCTCAAAATCAACCTGCTTGACGCTCCAACGCATCGGCCAATCGACCTTCCACACTAGCTTGCCTTCAACCCGCTCATCCAGACTGAACGAGCCATGATATCCACAATCGTCACAAGAGTATGCAATTGTACCTGTTGCATCATCGTAAGCAGAAATCTGCGTCGTATCTTTATGACAATTCTGGCAATAGACACGGAAAGGGTAATAGGCATTGCGTCGTTCAGCGGCAGTTTCCTGCTGCCCTTGCAAAGTCTGATATTCAGCCAGAATATCAAAAATCTCAAAACGCTGGCGCATTGCTTGCTTTATTTGAGCAATATAATCCCCACGCCGATAGGCAACCGATTGGCGAATGTAGCGGGGACGGATACCCAGCCGCTCTAAACCTTTGGTAAAATCGATGATATAGCGCGTGGCATACGAATCATATTCGCCAAACGGATCAGGAACATCACAAATTGGAGTTCCGATATACTTCTCATAATCGGCAGAGACGCCAGCAGGAACTTTCCGCAAGCGGTCATAATCATCCCAGGAATGGACATGATCCACCGACCTGCCACGCGAGCGCAGTTCTTCAGCCACCAGATGTACGGTCATCACTTCACGCAGATTCCCCAGATGTACTGGTCCAGAGGGACTAATCCCTGATGCACAGACTATCGTGGCTTGTTCACCTTTTGTTTGCCGTACATTCGCTTCAACGCGATCGGCAATTTTTGTTATCCAATCAGCTTTCATCCTACTAAAACTCCAAATGTATGCTAGCAATATGTTTTATTTGTCAAGGGGCTGACGCACCAGAAGCACCGGAACGTCGACGAGCGAAGAGAGGGGCATATTGTTCAGCCACTTCCCATTTATTGTTAAACATGCGATCTCCACAATAGATGTTACGTCTAGTAAAAGGTTCTGGTGTATCCTGCATCAACCATTCACGTACCTCTGGCTTGTGGGCCATGGGAGCATCAAACCAGGGCTCAGGCAGATGATAAACAGGATTATAGACCCAAGAGGGACAAGACACCCCGTAACGATCACAAAGGTATTCTACCGAAGCTGCACAGAAAACAGCCCAACGGAATTGCTCATCAGTCCATTGTTCAGGTAAAGAGAGCGGCGTAGCAACAAGCTCGGGGCGCTGATCTTTTTTATAGTCGAACCAATCGTTCATGAAATTGCCCAGTGCTACCCAGGGTTCTTCTCCCTGACAAATTTCTTGATAAGTAAAAGCCATGGTTTGTAAATGATGCACCGATTTCATACTGCCTCCCGGCGAGGTGGAAGTGGAACAACAAGTGAACAAAGAAAGCTTAGTCTACTAGTCGGCTGCACGTTTTCCCCATTATACAATAACAACTCAGGGAAACAAAATCCTAAGTGTCTTAGTTAGATTGCTGAGATACTGTACTTCTCGATCTGGAACATAGCAATCAACTATTTGCTGCGCCTGTTCACGTGTCTGAATATGTAACTGTCGGCAAAGAGCCAGAATATCTTCTCGATCTTTCTGACGACCAGCTAGTAGTTTAAGAGCCAAAATGTATTCATCTGGTGGAATATACACTTCGAGCATAGCATATGTCCGCCACAGAACTCCTTCTGGCACTGTCCCAACATTGCGTAGAAAATCTGCAATCACATCATTGATCCAGGTAACCGAGAGCTGATTTCTACTTGCAACAGCCTGCACAGCAGCCCTAAATGTCCGGTAAAGTGGCGAGACAGTGGGATCATCAACATCCTTGAGGAGTACATCCACATCTTGCGTCGTGGATCGATTATGCAACTGGGTTAGCATAAACGCTCCTCCAATCATGAGGATGCGAACAGGCTTTTCTACACCTATATCTTGCAACTCCTGAGCTTCCACCGATATATCTCACTTTACTCTCTTAATAGAGTAAATTCAGTTCACGCTCACAGACAAATGTGCTTTAACAGCATTCACAAAATCTGTAGTACTGGCATGCCCACCTTGATCAACTGGTAATACCGTGCCTTCATGATACGTTTGTGCTATCGCTTGTTGTAGTATTTTTGCCTGCTCAGCATAGCCCAGATACTCTAGCATCATGGCACCAGATAAGAGCATGGCAGTAGGATTGATAATCCCCTTGCCTGCCAAATCGGGTGCAGAGCCATGTACAGGCTCAAAGTAGGCATAGGTCTTGCCGTAGCAGGCACTAGGAGACAGACCTAATCCACCAATTGTCCCACTAGATACATCAGCTAGAATATCGCCGTGCTCATTCCCAAGTACTACCACATTCGAGCGTTTCTGGACAAGCTACCAGACGACGCGCAAGATCATCAATCAAAAACTCCTGATAGGTCAGGCTAGCATGTTGACTTACGGCCTCCTTAACAATCGTGCGAAAACGGCCATCAGTACGTGGCTGGATCAGTATTTTGCTCCCAACGTCACACGTCCGGGATAACCTGTAGCTTGACGCTGCAATGCTAGTCGGCAAGCAGCATGCGCTACGGCTTCCATTTGTTCATCCGTGCTCACCTTCAGAGCATATGCGCCAACCTTGTCCACTGGAGGAACCTTCCACCAGCTCTTACTACTTGGTAAAGCCGCCAGCTCTGAAACATCTCCTTCACGCGGCGGATACATGCCTTCCAAGTTATCACGAGCAATTACGTAATCGACGCGCTCAGGATTGAGCAGTGGACTGCGATAACCTGGAAGCCAACGTATTGGGCGCACATTGATATAAGTCTCTTTGCCCCAACGCAGATACCAGAGAATTGGACGACAAGGTCCGCCACTAGCTCCAAAGAGCGTACAGTTCGCAGTATCAATGGCCTCACGCGTCTCATCAGGGAAAGCAGTTCCATAACGCTCCTGCGCATCCCGACCACAAGGCGGTTCGACAAAGCGCATTTCAGGTACCAGAGTACGCACGATCTCAACCGTGGGACGCATGATCTCTGGAGCTGCATCATCACCTGCAATCACACAAACGGTTGGTGGAGACTGAAATTGCTGGCTCTTCATCGTAATGTACCTTCCTGCCCAATATAATTGATAATCCCGCCAGCAGCTACAATACGAGCCACAAAAGGATCAAGAGGTTCGGCCTGGAACGTCTGCCCAGTTGTGACATTGTGGATCGTCCCCGTCTCCAGATTCACATCCAGTTCTTGACCATCTTCACTATTGAGCACTGCCTCTTCGCAAACCAGCACAGGCAACCCAATGTTGACGGCGTTGCGATAGAAAATACGGGCAAAGCTGCGTGCAATGACCACTTTTACATTGTTCGCTAGAATGGCCGTAGGCGCATGCTCACGCGAGGAGCCACACCCGAAGTTGTGTCCACCCATCACAATATCGCCAGATTTCACCTGTTGTGCGAATTCGGGCAATACCTCATACAGGCAGTATTTCGCCAATTGAAGTCGATCGGTCGTTACATTGTAGCGACCGGGAATAATAATATCAGTATTTACATTATCACCAAGTTTCCAAACACGTCCCATGGTCGTTCTGTCCTTTCACTATCTATGCAGATCTATCTCCTAAATAATCATTCACTTCGTATTCTACGCTCATATTCATCGTGAGATCCTACCCATTACCAAAGTTATCAGTCCTCTGCATCTAGACGCACACCTTCTTCGAGGATGCGCCGGACTTCTTCAATCGTCTTGGCATCAAGGACCGCATCGATCATATTGTTGAGAACCTCGAAATCCTCCAGTTGTGCAGCTCGCTCTTCTGCCAATGGCACCAGAACAGGGAAGCGCTTTTTCACACAACGCACAAAAATCTGCTGGCCCTGTTGTTGCAAGCCCTGTTGCAAACCTTTCTCAAAACCTTTCTTAAAACCTTTCCCTATTATCCACTGACAGACTGGGCACTCTTCTGGTATGTCACTCACCATTGAGTCGGTCCAGGCCCCCTTGGTTTTAACCCTGATTCTTATCCGCATCTTTTTTGGTACTACCTGTAAGGCACGCTCACCAGGAGCCAGAACTCCGAAGTGACGGCCAAGAGGAAAGAAAGCCGTCCAATGGACAAGACCCCTTGTGGGGAGCCGTTTTGAACGGAAACGGCCAAACCCCACTTGGTTTGCTAGGTGAATCAACAAAGTTATCAGTCCACTGCATCTGGAGGCACACCCTCTTCGAGGATGCGCCGAGCTTCTTCAATCGTCTCGGCATCATTGACCGCATCGATCGTATTATTGAGGACCTTTAAATCCTCCATCTGTGCAGCTCGCTCTTCTGCCAATGGCGCAAGAACAGGGAAGCGCTTTTTCACACGACGCATAAGCATCTGCCTGAAATCTTGCAATTCCTGCTGCAAACCCTTTTTAACCCCTGCCTCTTCTATCCAATGATAGACCGGAGACTCTTCTAGTATGTCTCTCATCGCAGTAAACCTTTCTCTGAGCCATTCTTGGTCTTCGCTTTTCTCCAAAACGAGCCCGGCAAACACCCAACCTAACGGCAGTAAGTCCGTTCGGTTTCTCGCTTTGAGTTCGGCAATCATGTCTTCAACCGTCTCACGGTTGTTGCCATCCTTCAACAACGGTAACCATGGAAGCAACCCTGCCAAATCCTCATGTTTGAGATCTTCTGGCGACACTTCCCAGAGTTTGAGATTACGAAAAAAGAAAATGTGAACGGTTTCGCCGGGCACGTCCTCCTGGATATAGGGCGGCTCAACAATACCCTCTTGCTGGGTGAGATAAACGACCACCGAATACACCGGATAAGGTTCTATACAGCGCGTCATCACATTATACTCCCAGACACGACGGGCCATATTCTTGTCATCCTTGCGTTGAAACTCGATGTGCAAGATGATCTCGACCCCACGCCAGAACACCCGAAATAACGGGTCAGCTTGAACCGTTCGCCCTTGCAACTCTTTGTCTATTGTACCTAGGAACTTAGCCCCTGGCAAGAGCCATGAAACCAACGCTTGTGGTTCCCGCTTTGCCAACTCTTTCATCCAAAAGTCCCACGGATGGGGCACTTTCGATCGCTCCGTCCGCTGTTTCTTTGCCTTCTTGGGTAGCCTTGCTTTCGGCACCTTGACCTTTGCTCTTGCCACTATTGATTCCCTCACTACCTAATTTATTGATTGATAGCACAGACCCTTCTGATGCTGAGACATCATCAAATTCCAGCTATCCCGGAGCACTGGTGCAAAAATGATTTCCCAAACGCCCCCCAGCCTATTCATCCCTGATATCATTTAAATATGCATAGTTCTCTATTGCCATTTTACCACTAGTCCTCCGCCGCGTCCATATGGTAGTGGGTCAAAGAGCCAGATAAATTCAGTCAAGAGAGAAAACGCCGTGGATCAGTAATATGACCAGTCAATGCTGTTGCTGCCACAGTTGCTGGACTACCCAGATAAATCTCAGCCGTGGGATCGCCCATGCGACCCGTAAAGTTGCGGTTCATCGTCGTCAAGGCACGCTCACCAGGAGCCAGAACTCCAAAGTGACGGCCAATACAGGGACCACACCCAGGTGTACCTATCCAGGCACCCGCCTGGGCAAAGATTTCTAGATAACCTAAATGCATGGCCTCCAGATAGATTTCACGAGACGCAGGAATAACCACCATACGTGTCTCAGGATGAATGGTCTTGCCACATAAGATCTTGGCCGCGATCTCCAGATCATCTAGACGTCCATTGGTACAGGTACCCAGGAAAACTTGATCAATCTTGATATCTTCTTTCTCTTCCGCAGGATGTACAATATTGACATCTGGAGGGCAAGCAACGAGGGGTTTGAGGTTCGAAACATCGATCTCGACAATACGCTCGTAGTGTGGATTTTGTGCCGCAAGCATAGGATAATCCTGATCAGTACGGCCACGGAGCCATTCGCGTGTCGTCTCATCGGCAGCTATCAGACCTGCTTTGCCACCCATCTCGATCGCCATATTGGAGAATGTAAAACGTTCGCTCATCGAGAAACGTTTGATAACCTCACCAGTGAATTCAAGGGCTCGATAGTTTGCACCATCAACACCTATGCGGCGCACGATCTCTAGCGTCACATCCTTGGCAAAGACGCCATGCGGCAATTTACCCACTAAATTGACATTGATCGTCTCTGGAACACGGAACCAGCTTCGCCCGGTTGCATATGCAACGCTAATATCTGTCGAACCCATGCCAGTACCAAAAGCCCCAAAAGCTCCATACGAGCAGGAATGGCTATCAGCACCGACAATAATGCTACCAGGTAGCACAAAGCCCTTCTCAGACATGATCTGATGGCAGATCCCTTCCTGCAAAATAGTGATATCCTGCTCCTTGGCAAAAGAACGGACCTCACGCTGCAAAACGGCAGCTGCAACCGTAGAGGCTGGAATAATATGATCGAAGACAATATGTGAACGTTTCGCATCAAAAACACGTCCATCATTCTTCTTCGTCAACTCGCGAAATGCTCGAATAGCCAGCGGAGTTGTTGTATCATGGCTCATCACTTGATCAACCTCTACTACAACTGTCTCTCCTGCCCTCACAGGGCGGCCCAATTTGTAACTAAAAATTTCTTCAGCTAGCGTTCCCATACGAGACTGCTTCCTTTCTCCTGATACCATGCATGAATAAATGCATCAACTTCTTTTTCATTCATTGGGCCATACTCAGCACGCTCTTTGAGAGCCTGAGTAAGTTGAGCAGTTTCATGGGCGTCAAGTTCTAACCCCAGTAAACTTGCACGATGGCCAACCGCATAGCGTCCAGTCAGGCGGGAGCCAACATCCACATGACGAGCTAAGCCAAAATCACTCGGATTAAGGATTTCATAGGCCCGTGGATTGCGCAGCACCGCTTTTGTATGAACACCGGCTCAATGCGTAAAAGCATTTGGAGCGGTTATTGGAGCGTTAAAAGGTATTTCTATATTAAGACATTGAGCCATATAACGATCAATTTCTACTAATCTTTCAAGATCATAGTGAGCTAGCAATTCGGGATAATGCGTATACAATTGTGCAATGATGCCGCTAAGCGAGGCGATACCATTGCGTTCGCCTATGCCCAGGACAGTCACATCCAGACAATCTGCTCCGCCTTCAAAGGCAGCAATTGTATTAGCAATTGCACAACCAGTGTCGTTATGCCCATGGAATTCAATGCCAACGCCTGGATAACGATCAGCTATCAGACGTATCAGTTGCTCGACCTGCCGTGGAGTAGCAATCCCCACCGTATCTGGTAAACCAATGCGCTCGACTCCAGCATCAACAACTGCATCAAAGACTGTCAGTAGGTCAACGAGATCGCTCCTAAAAGCATCTTCAGCAGAAAAGCGGACATAACGGTTGCGAGAACGGATGTGCTTGATCAAAGGTACAGCTTCAGCTCGGATCTGATCTATCTGACGGCCATGACTATAAGAACGAAGTTCATTCGAGGTGCCGAAGAAGAGATTGAGCCCATAAACAGGAATATCTAGGGCAGCTTCGACATCAGCCTCAACGCAGCGCACATGTGGCACGATATGTGCCTTAAGAGATAATTCACACAGAGCTTGAATAGCATCACGCACCTCTGGTGAAGAGACAGGCGATGGGACTTCGATAAACGTCACACCTAAAGCATCTAATAGGCATGCAATTTTCAAACGCTGCTCCATAGTAAAGAATGCTTTGATGAACTGCTCGCCCTCGCGCAAGGTTGTGTCAAGAATAGCAAGTGATCTCATTGTCCTAGTCCCCTTAGTACTAGCTTAAGTACATCTACTGCATGCTTATACTCTTCAATATGTATATGTTCCTGTGGAGTATGGTCAAGACTTGAGTCACCAGGACCATATGCGACAATATTTTGTCCCCATATGGGACCTACAACGTTCATATCCGATGTACCTGTTTTATTTTTAAAAGTAGGCTTTACTCCAGTTGATCGCAAAGCCGCGATAAACGCACGCGCCAAAGGAGTTGTGCGCGTTGATTGATAGGCTACCTCCTCACCAGAGAAACTGATGTGGATATCCCCCTCATGAGTCCAGTGCTCAAGCTGGCTCCGCAACGCTGCAATATCGTAGCTTGGAGGCAGTCGATACCCAACGAGGAAGCGCGTCCATTCCTCCAGCCCATCCTGACCACTGTTAATGCTTCGTAGTGAAGGCTGTAGCGAGACAAATGCTGAGTTACCAGCATGCTGCTCATTCCATTCACTAGCATGACGACGAATCTTTTCCCAGAATGCTACTGCGATCTCATTGCTACTTTGTAAGGGGCCAGCAGTATGGCTCAAAGAGCGTGAAACATAGCCATTTACCAACAATCGCCCTTTATAGCCAATCGTGACGGCCTGACTTCCACTCGGCTCACCGATAATACAAGCATACGGTTGATATTGCTGCACGGCAAAACGGGCACCTTTCGATGTAGCAGCCTCTTCTTCAACTGCTCCAATGACAACAATTGGTCGCGCCATTTCTCCCGAACGAGCAACACGAGCTGTAGCACAGATAAAAGCTGCGAGTGGCCCTTTGGCATCGACTGCGCCGCGACCATGGAGCACACCTTCCTCTAAGCGCACAGGAATATTGCCCGGTACGGTATCCATATGCCCCAACAGTACGATAGGCTGTACATCTGTTAGTTGCTGATGAGTGCTGGCAACAAAGTTTCCCGCATCATCGACATAGGCATGCAATCCCATCAATTGCGCCTGCTCTACCAGATAGTGAGCGAGAGTGCTCTCCTGACGGGAAAGACTAGGGATAGTAAGCATATTCTGCAATAATTCAATTTCATAGGCATGGTCTGTGTAATCAATGGGTGTGGAACCATTGCTAACAGATGGATTATTTTGGGTTTTAGCATTAGATTGATGAATAATTAGTTCTTCTATTACGTTGAGCGCATGTTTGAGTTGTTCTTCGGTAATGACTAGCGGAGGCAACAGGCGCAAGACGCTGGGACCAGCAGGTAGAGCCAGGATGCCACGCTCACAGAGGGCTTCGAGATAAGGCTGAACGCGACGGTTGAGTTCGATACCGATCAGCAGTCCACGCCCTCGCACTTCACGGATCAAGGGTGAACGTATTGTTTGCAAGCGCTGTAGAGCATACTCACCAAGCGCTACCGCTCGCTCGACCAGTTTTTCCTGTTCAAGAATATCAAGTGTAGCCAAGGCAGCAGCACAAACTAGAGGATTACCACCAAAGGTAGAACCATGAATACCCTTGGCAATACGTCCACTCTCCATCACGCGCTGTCCCAGACCAATCGCTCCCATCGGCACACCACCTGCAAGCGATTTGGCAAGACAGAGAATATCTGGCTGCAAGTCATAGTGTTCACAGGCAAAGAGACGACCAGTGCGACCGAAACCCGTTTGCACCTCATCGACAATCAATAGAACTCCACGTTCACGACAGAGCGCAGCAAGCTCCTGCACGTACTGATCATGTGCGATATGGACACCGCCCTCACCCTGGACTAGTTCAATGATTACAGCGGCAGTCTCATCGGTAATCGCCGATTGTGCAGCTTCTATATTATTATAACGGATATGAGTTACACCCGGAATGAGTGGAGTGAAGGGTTCGCGATAATGTGGCTCCCAAGTCGTGGAAAGAGCACCCATTGTGCGACCATGGAAACCTCGCAAGGTTGCCACTATTCCCGTTCGCCCAGTTGCCAGACGTGCAAACTTAAGCGCTCCTTCGACGGCTTCTGCCCCACTATTGCACAGAAAAAAGTTTGTGATTCCTTCTGGAGTAATCTGGGCTAACCGCTCAAGGAGACGGGCACGTACATCATTATAGAAGATCTCAGGACAAGTTATTAGACGCTGAGCCTGAGCAGCTAGCACAGCAGCTATTTCTGTACGTCCATGACCAATGTTGGCAACTCCATGACCTCCAGCACAATCGATATACTCATGGCCGTCGGCATCCCATAAGAGAGCCCCTTTACCACGCACGATAGCTATCTGGCGCTTGCCATAGACGCCACTGGTATACGTATTTTCAATGTCGATGATTGTGCTCATATTTCCAACTCCGCTATCCTACCGATGCCATTTCACGATCTTTTTGCATCCAATTCACCACCGCAGGCATAGCTGTAATTACAGTTCCAGAGCCTTCAACAACTGCACGTAGTGATTCACTTCCAATACATACACGCGAGACACCACCTCGCAAAGCTTCCTGCGCTCCAAGCAGCTTTTTGCGCATACGACCCTTAGCATAGTGCATAGAATCTTCAAGTTGATCTGCTGGAATGGTTTTAATGAGCGTGTTGGCATCCTGTGGATCTGTCAGGAGTCCCGGCACATTAGTCATGATCACGAGAGAATCAGCATGCAAAGCGCCAGCAACCATAGCAGCGGCACGGTCTCCATCAACATTCAAGCGCTCTCCCTCATAGCCCAAAACTAATGGCGCAATAACGGGAGTATAGCCAGCGTCAAGCAACTTTTCAAGCAGATCGGCATTTACCTGTTCAATCTGTCCAGTATAGTCATCACGCAAGATCTGCACGCGGCCATCTGGCGTGACTGAGCGTACGACAGCTTTACGACGAGCAATTAGCAACCGACCATCAGCACCAGTCAAGCCAATAGCATTTACGCCCTGCTGCTGCAAGCCTGCAACCAATTCGCTATTAATCTGGCCTACCGCCATTGCGAAGATACGCAAAGTTTCGCTATCGGTATAGCGACTAGTCATGCCACTGGGCGAGGTGATCATACGAACAGTATGGCCCAACTGCTCACAAAGTGTATTGGTGAGATCAGAGCCACCATGTAGTAGAACAACGCGCTGACCTTCAGCCACATAATGGGCAACTTCACGAATGATATTGGTTGTGGCGACACCAGCGCCTCCGCCAATTTTTATGACAAGAGTCATCGTTAAACTCCTTCGCAGAACCTATACTGGATGCAATCCAGGGAAAGTCAATCCCAACGTCTCCTCCCAACCAAACATACAGTTGAGAGCTTGTACTCCATTACCTGCTGCCCCTTTCATCAGGTTATCAAGGGCAGACATGACTACGACTCGTTGCTGCTCCACATCCAGAGCAAAGCCAACATCACAGAAGTTACTTCCGGCTAGAATTTTTGGCTCGGGATAGCGATAGACCCCAGTGCGCTCTTTGACAAGGCGAATAAACGGCTCACGCTGGTAAGCCTCACGGTAGATACGCCAGAGAGCACGCTCATCCAAGCGTTCATTGAGAAAGACATGGGCCGTGACAAGGATGCCGCGTACCAGCTCGATCGCTGTGGCCGAAAAAGCCACCGTCTGCGATAACAGGTCGACTGAAGAGGCAGGGACCCCCAATTGATTATCAATCTTCGCACCCGCGGATACCCCATCCGTTGGCCACAGCCGTCCGAGTTCTTGAATAAGTTCAGCCGTGTGGCGATGGCCAGTTGGTTCAAATGAACGTACCGCACCACTTCTATCTGGATGGTGGCTGCTCGCGCCAGGAGTTGCTCCAGCAGCGGAAGAACCAACTTTGGCCTCGACGACGAGGGGAACATTCTGGTTTACGATGCCCGCCCGATAGAGTGGGGCTAGACCCAAGATTGCCGTCGTCGCCATACAACCAGTACCACTGACCAGCTTCGCCTCGGACAATTCCTCGCGATGCAATTCTGGCAGTCCGTAGATCGCCTCCGACAACAGATGCGACGCTTGATGCTCATGCCCGTACCAGCGTTGATAGAGTTCTGGCGAGCGCAGACGGAAATCGGCAGCCAGATCTATGACGCGCGGGGCAAGAATTCGATAGCGCTCAATAGCCTCAGCAGACATGCCATGCGGCAAGCAGAGAAACACTACGTCACATGTGGTCAGATCATCGGGATGACAAAAACGCATAGCCGTAAGCTTACGCAAATTTGGATGGGTGCTATGCACAAAGTGTCCAGCATGGCTACTAGAGGCCACCTGTGCCAACTCCACCTGCGGATGGAAAAGCAGTAACCGAATCAGTTCGCCTCCGGTATAGCCCGATCCTCCAACAATGGCAACTCGTATACGACTCACCGCAACACCTCTTCTCGTACATGACTGAATATATACTCAAGCATTTCTTGCGGAATATTAACCCCTGTTGGAGCAATACTATTGCGAAACTCCATAGTGGCGTTAATCTCGTTAACTAGCAATCCCCGCTCCTCATCCTCTAACACATCAACGGCCAGGATACCACCGCCGACGGCTTGGGCTGCACGGACACATAGGCTATCCAGATCGGGAGTCACAGGACAATTGCTGGTCACAGCTCCACGAGCAGTATTGGTCACCCAATGCTCGCTTGCACGATAAACTGCACAGATTGTTCGATCCCCCACAACAAAGGCTCGGATATCACGCTTCGGCTTAGCAACATATTCTTGAATATAATGAATATGATGTTGATAGGAACCAAGGGTCTCGCGATGCTCAATGACGGCCTCAGCAGCATCACGATCGTTGATACGTGATAGCAGACGGCCCCACGAACCAGAGATGGGCTTGATGACAGCGGGATAGCCTATTGCTTCGATGCCCTCAATAGCTCTTGGCTCGTCAAACGCCAGCATAGTACGAGGGACTGGAAGACCAGCCCGCAACAGAGCTAGCGTAGTTAGCAATTTATCGTTACAGGTTGCCGTAGTTGCCGCTGAGTTGAACACAGGAATCCCCCAGTGCTCCAGGACATGCAAGACCGCCAATCCACGTGACTGACTGACACTGCGACAGAACACAGCATCATATGCACGCCATCGCTCACCAAGCTGAGCCAGATCAAAGAGCAACTCGCCATCGTCGATAATCTCGAATTCGACTCCGCGCCGTTGAAGTGCCTCGATCAGCAATTTTTCTTCCACGCGGACTCGCGATGTCAGGATAGCCAGACGCATAGAGTTATTCTCCCCAATCTTCCTCAACCTGAGGGGCAAGGGCTACTTGGGGTTGCTCTACATTGATCACTTCTAATTCTGCATTACAGTCAGAGCAGTAGATGATCTCACCAACCAGCAAACCCTGGACATTCACTTCAGCATCGCATTCAGGACAATGTGCCATTGCTTATTTCTCCTCTTTTGCTAATTCCTACTTGTTTTGTTGCCATAATTTCAGTACAAAAAAAGCTCTCCATCCTCTTCAAAGGACGAAGAGCAAATACGCTCTCGTGGTACCACCTTCATTCGCCTGTGTTTCAACCACAGGCCTCGGTCACAGGACATCAATGATGTTCCTTGTAACAGCCCACTAACGGAGGCCAACCGACAGAGTTTTATTTTTGCCAGAGCAATTTCTTCTCGCAGCATCAAGGGTCTTTTTCACGGGGCAGTCATACGAGCTTTCCACCAACTGCTCGCTCTCTGAATGTACTAACACGCCATTACTCGTCCCTTCACAGCTTTTCTTTTTTCAGTTGTTAACATTAACTACGCAATGCAATTTCTTGGCATTTGATAGGGGACCCGATAGACTTCGTCCTCCGTTTCCCCAACAAAAAAGCCCTTCATCCCTTCACTCAGGACGAAGAGCCATAGCTCTCGCGTTACCACCTTCATTCGTTGCTGCCTCACGACAACAACCTCAGTGAGTATATACAATACTCTTACCCAATAACGGGGGCATCCGGCATTCTCAAACCCAAATGGATTTTTATCCCTATACGAGCATTCAAGCTCTTTTAGGTAACTTCTTCTTGCAGCTCCAGGGTCTTTTTCACGAAGTAGGTACACGAGCTTTCCACCAACCGCTCGCTCTCTGAAGCCACCTAAGACATCGTTACTTGTCCTGTCAAAGCTTTCTACCTTATGCAGTTGTATTTCTGCTTCCGTTTTTAGTTATAACATTTTTCTTTTCCAATTGTCAAGGATTTTATAGGCCATTTCTTCAGGGTAAGAAAAGAGAAGACATTACTCACACTATTTCGCCCCATTGTATAGCCGAAAGGTACAGCGATTTTTGTCCCTTCTTCCCCCTAGGCACACGATTCTCTTCCCTGCTATACTCCCTACGAAGCCAATCTCAATGCTGCAAGCAATTGTTTGGAGATAGAGTTCTCTTTGAGATGTCTTCTAATCAATAATGAAAGGTCTATAATACATATGCCTTCACCTATCCGCCCTACTACCACTAAAAAGGGCTATTTCAAGTTGCTGATTATTCTCTTTGGAGTCCTTCCCACCATCCAGCTACTCTACCCAACAGCTTCTATCCATGCCCAAAAATCAAATCGCTTGTTTCCTACTACTTCTCCCGCTATGGTTACTATTGATGATACACAACACTATCAAACCATCGATGGCTTTGGGATTTCAGAAGCCTTTGGACAAGCTGAGCAAATACACATGCTCCCATCACAGAGTGATCAGAAGAAGATACTTGATCTACTCTTCAATACCTCAACAGGAGCCGGTTTCAGTATCTTGCGCAATCTGCTCCCCTCTGACTACTTTAACACCATTGAGCCCAAGGATCCGGGGGCTCAAATGCCACTCCCCAGTATCAGTGGGATCACAATAGCGGTGGGCAGATCTCGGCTCTCAAAACAGGCACAGACCACCTATGGAGTCAAGCAGTTTTATCTTGATGCTTGGAGTGCTCCAGGCTTCATGAAAACCAATGGGACCGAAAACAATGGAGGTACACTCTGCGGAGTTCCAGGAACAAGCTGTCCCTCCGGTGACTGGCGATTGGCCTATGCCAACTACCTCGCCCAATACATTCGGGACTACCAGAGTGAAGACATCCCCACTTCATACATTGGCCCTGTCAATGAACCTGGCTTCACGACTGGCTATAGTAGTATGGATATGACCCCTGCACAAATGGCTGATTTCGACGCTGTCCTGGGGCAGGCTCTACGTGCTTCCCAACTCCATTCACAGATTGTCTGCTGTGATACAGTCGGTTGGAGAGATGCTCAAAATTATGCTGATGCTATCACTCAAGATCCAATTGCCAACAACGCTGTGAGTATCATCTCTAGCCATGGCTATAGTGCTGCTCCTAATTCCCCTCTCACTGGTATTAATCAAAAGCACACTTGGGAGACAGAATGGGGGACTCTTGGTGATCAGTGGGATCCCAACTGGGATGATAATAAGGGTGGCTCTGGTTTTTCCTGGGCTCAAAACATCTATGACGCTCTGACAAAAGCCAATCTGAACGCCTTCTTCTTCTGGTGGGGCCTAGGGTTTAATGTTTCCGACGATGGTGTATTGATGCGTTACCAAAACAATGCTCTCGAAATCTCAAAACGGCTGTGGGCTTTCGCAAATTATAGCCGTTTTGTTCGTCCGGGAGCGATACGGATTGGAGCTACTGCCAGTGCCAATGAGCTGGAAACTACTGCTTTCGAGAATACTGATGGCTCTCTTTCTCTTGTTGTCTTAAATAATGCAACGTCAGATATTCCAGTTACATTCTCCTTGCAAAATACGAGTATCACCCCAAATTGTGTTGCTACCCCTTATCTTACAGATGCCTCACATGATACCGCCGCACAAGCGCAGTTGCCTACTCAACAGCAACAATTTAGTGCCACTGTTCCTGCACGTTCCCTTGTTACCTACCAAGTAAGTTGTCACGAAGTAGAGAGGACCCCTTTAGATTTTAAATGGATTTTAGAGGAGATTGAGCACGAAAGCGATATTGTATTCCGAAAGCAGCCAATCTTCTAGCCAATGATTAGGAGATCTACCATGCCTACATCTTCAACTACCTGTCTCACTGCTACGAGAAAAGGTCGTTGCAAGTTGCTGCTTATTATCAGTGGAGTCCTTCTCACCACTCAGCTACTGTATTCGACAACTTCTCTCTATGCCAAGAAGCCAGTTCGTCCGCTACCTACTGCTTCTGCTGCTACGGTTACCATTAATAGCTTACAACACTATCAAACCATCGATGGCTTTGGGATTTCAGAAGCCTTTGGACAAGCTGAGAGCATACATAAGCTCTCATCACAGAGTGATCAGAAGAAGATACTTGATCTACTCTTCAATACCTCAACAGGAGTCGGTTTCAGTATCTTGCGCAATCTGCTTCCCTCTAGCAAGTTCAGCACCATCGAGCCCAAGGATCCGGGGGGCCCAAAAGCCACTCCCCAGTATCAGTGGGATCACAATAGCGAAGGGCAGATTTGGCTCTCAAAACAGGTACAGACCACCTATAAAGTCAAGCTGTTTTATCTTGATGCCTGGAGTGCTCCAGGCTTCATGAAAACCAATGGGACCGAAAACAAAGGAGGTACAATCTGCGGAGCCCCCAGAACTAGCTGTCCCTCCGGTGACTGGCGACGGGCCTATGCCAATTACCTCGTCCAATACCTTCGGGACTACCAGAGTGAAGGCATCCCCACTCCATACATTGGCCCTGCCAATGAACCTAGCCCCACCCCGATTGGCTATAGTAGTATGAATATGACCTCTGCACAAATGGCTGACTTCGTCAAAATCCTGGGACAGGCTCTACGTGCTTCCCAACTCCATTCACAGATTGTCTGCTGTGATACAATCGGTTGGCATGCTGCTCAAAGTTATGCTAACGCTATCACTCAAGATTTAAGTGCCAACAACGCTGTGAGTATCATCTCTAGCCATGGCTATGGTTCTGCTCCTAATTCCCCTCTCACTGGTATTAGTCAAAAGCACACTTGGGAGACAGAATGGGGGACTCTTAGTGGTCCGTGGGATTCCTCCTGGGATAGCGGGAGTAAGGCCTCTGGTCTTAGCTGGGCCCAAAATATCTATACTGGTCTGACGGCTGCCAATCTGAACGCTTTCTTCTACTGGTGGGGCCTAGGGTTTCATATTTCCGACAACGGTGTATTGATGCGTTACCAAAACAATGCTCTCGAAATCTCAAAACGGCTGTGGGCTTTCGCAAATTATAGCCGTTTTGTTCGTCCGGGAGCGATACGGATTGGAGCTACTGCCAGTGCCAATGAGCTGGAAACTACTGCTTTCAAAAATACTGATGGCTCTCTTTCTCTTGTTATCCTAAATACTGCACCGTCAGATATTCCAGTTACATTCTCCTTGCAAAAAGCTAGTATCAACACAAATTGCGTCGCTACCCCTTATCTTACAAATGACTCAAATGATACTGCTGCACAAGCACACTTGCGTATTCAAAAACAAAAGTTTAGTGCCACTGTTCCTGCACGCTCACTCGTTACCTACCAAGTGAGTTGTCATACAACTGGGACCCACTTTTCTCTTGCCACGTCAAATATATCAACATCCCCTATTATAGTTACATTCTCCTTGCCAAAGTTTGATAAAAATCAAACTTGCGTCGTCACCCCCTACCTTACAGATCATTCACATAAAAATACCGCTCAAGCGCAGTTGAATATTCAACAGCAAAAATTTAGTGCCACTGTTCCTGCACATTCACAGGTTACCTACCAAGTGAGCTGTCAGGTGGTCTCCCCTTGACAGTCAAGAAAGACAAGTCTAAGGAGATCAAGAGAGATTTCGAGCCATTGTCTAATCGAAAGTCACTGTGACTTTTGTCCCTTCTTCCCCCTAGGCATACGCTTCTCTTCTCTTCTATACTTCCTACAGAGTCTCTGTGACATCTCCCCATGCCTGAAGGGCAGGGGGCTTCCCATCCTCACGAACGGGCTTTCCTGCTTCGTTGGGGGTTGCCAACACGAGCTTTCGCCCGAGATGGTCTTACATCTCCTCCACAGGCCTTACTTTCCCTGAGCCCCAGGGTAGTTTGTTTTGTGAATGGACTTGGTTTTCGCCCATCCTATTACCTATTCTAACCGATCTATGGCAGGGGTTTTACACTTGGAGTGATAAATGCTGCGGAAACAGCGTTCCTTTTGGGTGTTACATGAGACAAAAGCTATCCTCTCTTCTAGTCAATGATGAAAGGTCTACCATGCCTACATCCTCAACTACCTGTCTCACTGCTATGAGAAAAGGTCGTTGCAAGTTGCAGTTTATTCTCTGTGGAGTCCTTCTCGTCACTCAGCTACTAGATCCAACGACTTCTCTCTATGCCCAAAGAACAGATCTATTTATTCCTACTGTTCCTGCTGCTAAGGTTCTCATTAACGGCTCACGACACTATCAAACCATGGATGGCTTTGGGATGTCAGAAGCCTTTGGACAAGCTAACTCTGTACGGGGCCTCTCATCGAGTGCTCAGGAACAGATACTCGATACATTCTTCAGTATCTCAAAAGGAGCCGGTTTCACCATTTTACGCAATCTGCTTCCCTCTGACACACCTAACACCATTGAGCCTAATGATCCGGGTGGCCCAAATGCCACTCCCCAGTACCAGTGGAACTCCAATGACCTGGGGGTGAGCGAGGGGCAGGTCTGGCTCTCAAAACAGGCATGGAAGATCTATAAAGTCAAGCAGTTTTATCTCGATGCCTGGAGTGCTCCAGGCTACATGAAAACCACTGGTACCGAAAACAATGGAGGCGCACTCTGCGGAGTCCCCGGAGCTAGCTGTCCCTCCGGTGACTGGCGACGGGCCTATGCCAACTACCTCGTCCAGTACATTCGTGACTACCAGAAAGAAGGCATTCCCATTTCATACATCGGCCCTGTCAATGAACCTGGGTTCAAAACTGGCTATAGTAGTATAGATATGAACCCTGCACAAGCAGCTGATTTCGACGCTGTCCTGGCCAAAGCCCTGCATTCAGCCTTCCCTGACCCCAAGCTTCGTCCGCATATTGTCTGCTGTGATCCAGTCGGTTGGGGACAAGCCCAAGGTTATGCTGACGCTCTCGCTAGCAATGACTCTGTGCAAGTCATCTCTAGTCATGGCTATGGTGGTGCTCCTAATTTCCCTCTCACTGGTATTAGTCACAAGCACACTTGGGAAACAGAATGGGGAACCCTTAATGATCAGTGGAATGCCTCCTGGGATGATGGGGGTGATGGCTTTGGTTTTGCCTGGACTCAACACATCTATGACGGTCTGGCAAAAGCCAATCTAAGTGGCTTCCTCTACTGGTGGGGCTCAGGGCTTGGTGACGTGAACGACGCTGTATTGATACGTTACACCAATAACGCTCTAGAGATCTCGAAACGACTGTGGGCTTTCGCAAATTATAGCCGTTTTGTTCGTCCAGGAGCGATACGGATTGGAGCCACTGTCACTGACAAAAACCTGGAAACCACCGCTTTCAAAAATACTGATGGCTCTTTCGCTCTTGTTGTCTTCAATATTTCACATTCAGATATTTCAACTACATTCTCTTTGCAAAAGACTAGTATCACCCCAAATTGCGCCGTCACTCCTTATCTTACCAATGATTTAAATAATGCCGCCCGACAAGCACAGTTGCGTATCCAAAAACAAAAGTTTAGTGCCACTGTGCTTGCACGTTCCCTTGTTACCTACCAAGTAAGTTGTCAAAAATCAAGTAAGCCGCCAAAAGTAAAGCGGTCCCTTGCAGATTTTAAAGGGACTTTAGAGGAGGGTAAGCGCAAAAGCCACCCAATCTTTTAGCCAATGATAGGAGATCTACCATGCCTACATCCTCAACTACCTGTCTCACTGCTACAAGAAAAGGTCATCGCAAGTTGCTGCTTATTCTCTGTGGAATCCTTCTCACCACTCAGTTACTATATCCAGCGACTTCTCTCTACGCCCAAAAAGCAGATCGCTTGTTCCCTACTGATTCTGCTGCGAAGATTACCATTAATGGCTCACGACACTATCAAACCATCGATGGCTTTGGGGTTTCAGAAGCCTTTGGAGTCGCTGGCCAAATACAGGCGGTCTCATCACAGAGCGATCAGAAGCAAATGCTCGATCTGCTCTTCAGTACCTCAAAAGGGGCAGGGTTCAGTATCTTGCGCAATATACTCCCCTCTGACCAATCTGGCACCATCGAGCCCAACCCCCCAGGTAGTCCAACTGCCACTCCCCAGTATCAGTGGGACCACAATAGCGAGGGGCAGATTCTGGCTCTCAAAACAGGTACGGAAGCTCTATAAAGTCAAGCAGTTTTATCTTGATGCCTGGAGTGCTCCAGGCTACATGAAAACCACTGGTACCGAAAACAATGGAGGTGCACTCTGTGGAGTCCCCGGAGCTAGCTGTCCCTCCGGTGACTGGCGACGGGCCTATGCCAACTACCTCGTCCAGTACGTTCGGGACTACCAGAAAGAAGGCATTCCCATTTTATACATCGGCCCTGTCAATGAACCTGGGTTCAAGACTGGCTATAGTAGTATAGATATGAACCCTGCACAAGCGGCTGATTTCGACGCTATCCTGGCCAAAGCCCTGCATTCAGCCTTCCCTGACCCCAAGCTTTCTCCACATATTATCTGCTGTGATCCAGTCGGTTGGGGACAGGCCCAAGGTTATGCTGACGCTCTCGCTAGCAATGACTCTGTGCAAGTCATCTCTAGTCATGGCTACGGTGGTGCTCCTAATTTCCCTCTCACTGGTATTAGTCACAAGCACACTTGGGAGACAGAATGGTCAACTTTCGAGTCATGGGATCCCTCCTGGGATAATGGGAGCCCGGCCTCTGGTTTTATCTGGGCTCAACACATCTATGACGGTCTAGCGAAAGCCAATCTGAGTGCCGTCTTCTACTGGTGGGGTCTTGGGTCGAACTCTACCGACAATCAGGGGGTAATACGTAACAACAATAATACGGTAGAGGCTTCCAAACGGCTGTGGGCTTTTGCAAACTATAGCCGTTTTGTTCGTCCAGGAGCAATACGCATTGGAGCTACTGCCAGTGACAACAACCTGGAAACCACTGCTTTCAAAAATACTGATGGCTCTTTCGCTCTTGTTGTCTTCAATATTTCACATTCAGATATTTCAACTACATTCTCTTTGCAAAAGACTAGTATCACCCCAAATTGCGCCGTTACTCCTTATCTTACCAATGATTTAAATAATACCGCCCGACAAGCACAGTTGCGTATTCAACAACAAAAGTTTAGTGCCACTGTGCCTGCACGTTCCCTCGTTACCTACCAAGTGAATTGTCATACGTCGGGGGTAGAGAAGCCTCATGCCAAGAAGCCAAGCATAACATAGCATGCAAGAAAGCTTCCCAATGATATATAATGCCCCTGATCAAGAAACACATATGCTCTCCCATACGTACAAGCACGAGAGCTGTATTAGACCTATCTCATATACTTCTTTTTAATATTCGATCCGCTGATACTACCATTTTGCGCTCATTTCAGTTATACTTTAGAGAAGATAACATCTGTATCGTTCTTTCGCTAAGCAAAGCGCACCCCACTGGGTTTCTGCCTGCGGGTAGCTTTCATTCCTTCCCATGCTTTCCAAGCATGGATACCTAGAAAGGACTTTTCGATGAGTGAAAGTAAGGTTGAGGAGCTATGCCGAAGAATCTTAGAAGAGTACGAAGCAATGAAACATGGCCCAACAGGCTTTGCTCTTGGTTCCTCAAAACATGCTTTTATTGATGCACGATTAAAATGCATAGATAGCTACCATACCGAGCTTGCCAAATATATTGGCGACCAGAAAGCGACAATGACTATCTGCGAACTTTATAGACAAGTTATGGGTTAGCAAGCTAACAATATTTTTTCGCAATAGGAGTTTTCTCGTATCTAGTCGGCTCTAGGTGCGCGATAGAAGAGATAAGGCAATATATTCTGGACCATGCCCTACCTGGAAAACAGACTATTCGGCTGTTACTATCTTTACCCTATTCTCGACTTTGGGACCGATCCAGACTGTTTGTATGTTCACGAATTCTCTGATACCAAAAGCAGCAAGCTCTCGGCCATATCCACTATGTTTGATCCCTCCGAAAGGCAGACGAGGATCAGAAATGCTCATGCCATTGATAAAGCAACCACCAGCCTCTATTTGGGCAGCTAGTTCACGGCTTTTGCCAATATCACGCGTCCAGAGACTACAGCTCAAACCATACCGTGAGTCGTTAGCTAACTCTATAGCATGATCAACATTACGAGCATGAATGATGGCAGCCGCAGGCCCAAATGTTTCCTCTCGGAACATCGGCATATCGGGAGTTACACCAGTCACAATCGTGGGAGCGTAGAAATAGCCTCTACTCTCTAGAGGCTTGCCACCAAGCAATATCCGTGCGCCCATGTTCACCGATGCTTGCACCTGCTCATGGAGAGTATCACGCAGGTCTCGACGTGCAAGTGGCCCAATTTGGGTCTTGTAGTCAAGCGGATTGCCCATACGCAAACTTGATGCCATATCAACAAACTTATGCTCAAATTCCTCGGCAACCCGCTCAACAACAATAAAACGCTTGGACGCGATACAACTCTGCCCAGCGTTTTGGAAGCGTGCTATGGTCGCTGCTTTTGCCGCCTTATCTAGATCTGCATCCTCCAAAATGATAAAGGCATCTGAACCACCAAGTTCCAAAACATGCTTCTTCAAGGCACGACCACCAGCACTTGCAACTGATACGCCTGCTTCTTCACTGCCAGTAAGCGTGATAGCAGCAATACGATCATCCTTGATCAATCGAGTAGCTTCAGAACCATGAACAAGTACGGTTCTCAACACACCCCTTGGTAGCCCTGCTTCCTGGATGATACGCTCGATCTCAAGTGCCACACGAGAAACATTCGATGCATGTTTAAGCACAATTGTATTGCCTGCCATTAATGCTGGAGCAGCAAAACGAAAAATCTGCCAGTAGGGGAAATTCCAGGGCATAATTGCTAGAATTACGCCGAGTGGACGGAATGCAACATAACTTTCAGTTGCATAAGAGACAATACGTTCATCTTCTAGGAACCATTGGGCATTTTCGGCAAAATACTCACAGTTCCAGGCACATTTTTTAACTTCGGACTCTGCTTCAGCAATAGGTTTGCCCATCTCCAATGTAGCGATCCGTGCTAGTTCGCTCTCGTGGGCACGCAGGTACTTCGCAACATTGAATAGATGCTTGGCACGCTCCTCGAGCGTTGTGGATCGCCATGAGAGGAAAGCCTTGCGGGCCTCATCGATTGCTTGGTCAACCTGATCCTGACTGTAGACTTCAAATGTTTCCAGTAGTTCTTCTGTAGCCGGGTTAATTGTCTGTATGCTCATAGCATATCCCCCTGTGAAATTAGTATAGGCTACATTATATCATCCCATGATAAACGGGCGCAATGAATTGGGCCCCTACATTTCAGACAATTAATTGCAAATAGGGTTTTGTTCCTCTCATTTGTGCTGCTCATAATATTGTAACTATTGGGACACTTGTGACTATTGTGACTACTGTGATTATTGTTACTACGATTTGTGCTGCTCATAATATTGTGACTATTGGGACACTTGTGACTATTGTGACTACTGTGATTATTGTTACTACGATTTGTGCTGCTCATAATATTGTAACTATTGGGACACTTGTGACTATTGTGACTACTGTGATTATTGTTACTACGATTTGTGCTGCTCATAATATTGTGACTATTGGGACACTTGTGACTATTGTGACTACTGTGATTATTGTTACTACGATTTGTGCTGCTCATAATATTGTGACTATTGGGACACTTGTGACTATTGTGACTACTGTGATTATTGTTACTACGATTTGTGCTGCTCATAATATTGTGACTATTGGGACACTTGTGACTATTGTGACTACTGTGATTATTGTTACTACGATTTGTGCTGCTCATAATATTGTGACTATTGGGACACTTGTGACTATTGTGACTACTGTGATTATTGTTACTACGATTTGTGCTGCTCATAATATTGTGACTATTGGGACATATTTTACGGAAGTGACGTAGCCTACGATATGCGTGCAAAGGTTATGAGAATGATGATATCTACTCTTACTTAGTATACAACACAGGTGATTGCTGTGTCAAGGGGGAGATGATGTTGCCAACTCATGCCTGTACGAGGAACGTTAACGGGCCTATGCGGAACTATCCTTTTAGGTCTTTTAGCCTGCGCATATATTCATTATGATCACCTATCCAATACCATTCCACCCTATCGTCTATCTTGCGTCCTAATGCACGGTAGGAACCATCTATGCGAATACTACGCTGATTAGGATGATTTTCGACAGGCTTGTAGTCCATCCCCCGTGGCAACTCTGTACGGTTTCTGGCTTCTCGGAATTGTTTGAAAATTCGTTCTGCTTTTTCGCGGATAGGTGCTGGAAGATCTGCGCTATACTTCCCAAAATTAGACTCGAAAGAGCTTTTCAAGATCGGCATCCGTATCTGTTAAATAGTCTTTATCATTGCCTGTAGCGTGGTCATGATCCATTTTGGCACATATGCGCTCAAAATCCATGATAGACTCAGGACTTGCCAGTGTCTCATCCCATTTTTCATCCCACTCAGCGGCCTCAATCTTTTGCAAGATTTCCTTGACAATGTTTTCTCGATTCGTCGGTGAGAGTTTTTCTACCCGCTCGACTACTTCTTTGAGCTGATCAGTTGCCATGGTGACTGTCCTTTCTTCCTCAGAAAAAAAATTGATCATTATCACACTGCAATCCCTGTGCTTTTCTCCTCCTGCTCAGGTAAGTACCAGGGGCGTTCTTCAATCACTAGCTCTGAGGGAGTAGTTGCTTCCTTCTTTGGCTTACCGCGTGGTTTAACCACATAATTCTCGACATCACTGGCTTTATACTCGTTTGTTCGTCCGTCAATATGTCGAACTTCCACCTTTCCAGCTCGTACCAGCGAGCCAATGTAGGTCCGGTCGATTGCCCTACCCGCTTTTTGGGATAAAATCCGTGTAGCTTCCTGGGCGGTAATCCACCTTTCTTCCTTCTTCTTTCTGCCCACTGAAGCACCTCCTTCTATTGTCAAATCTATAGCAGTAGTCTACTATGAACATAGTAGTACATCGCTGTGTTGTTTGTCAAGCAGCTTATCAAAAATTTTGAAATTGCGAAAATTGGTGGAAAACCCCTTGACAAATACAACGCTATGTTGTATTCCATGACTGTCCCGATGAGGTACAACTGAATAAAGCCAAACCCCCGCTGTACCCCAAACTGAAGTCATCAAAACATCCCAAAGAATAGGGAAATACTCAAAATTGGTGATAGGAAGTCTCAAAATTGAAGAGATTAATTTCTCTTCCCCTACATACTAGAGACATGACAGACCTCACTAGTTCTATTTTGGGGGGATGTATGCCAAGAGTCATGGGATGAAAAAAGCAAGAGAGCTTCTTTCTCAACAGGAATCACGACGACCATCTCTTAAGAAAGACAAAGCGGCAAATCCTCCCTATGCTCAAGCGTAGGGAGGATTTGCCGCTTTTGCTTACAGCAGCCATACCCGATCGCTACAAGTCCTACTTCTCAGCAGGTGGGTTCATGCCTATGGCTGCCCCAGTATGACTTAACAATGCCCACAGTCTGGGTAGGCAATAGTTAAACAGTTAAAAAGAGAAAAGCTGGTCTAATTCCTGACTTCCTAGAAGCTGTTGTAGAAGACCTCCTTGGAATTCTTCTTCCAGTTTCTCTTGCATTTGTGGGAGAGCATCAGGATTTTGAGAAGCTCCTGTTTGAGGAGTGGCATTTTGAGAAGCTCCCGTTTGAGGAGTGGCACTTCGATAACCTATAGTTTGAGGATGGACATTTTGAGAAGCTCCACTTGGAGATGCTAAACCGCCATAGATAGCCGCTAGAACTGTTTCTGTCAACTCAATTTCACCACTGCAATGCATAGAAAGTGATACTTTCCTTTCAGCATAGATATCCTGGTGGCACGTTTTATCATTATTTATGTGCAAAGTACGTTTGTTCATTTGAAATCCTGCCTTTCAAGATGTAGCCAAATGATGACTGCTCCGATGGTCACCTATGGCCGTAGACTAGGAAGGGAAAAATGGCATTGTCTAGCGACATATCTCACCCACTTTAACAGAAGAACTGCTATCCACTTCCCTTCACTCTTTATATATATGATACCAAAAAAAGTAGAAAACACAAATGGAATAGTACAAAAGCTTTTTTTAACAATACCTTAACAAGTATTTACAATTATTTATATAGTAATTCAAGCATAAAAAATTAATTTCTTGGCATTCAAAATGCCAAGAAATTAATAGGACCTCAAGCATCATTGCCTGTAAATCTCTCTTACCGGGATTGTCCAAAAGTTGTGTTAGCAGTTGCAGAAAAACGATCCTCGCCTAAACTCTGAGTCCCACAATTCCCGTTTCCAAGCAGGATCGACTGCAAACAAGTGGGAGAAACTGGCGCAAAACCAGAACTATATGCACCACAAACAGCTTTTAGCTCTACATCCGTTAACTCGCATTCGCCAGAGAAACTTTGAGGTAATAGGGTCTGTTCCCCTGCATAGATATCATGACAATGGATTTCATTTTTCCATATACGGATAATCTTGCTCACTACAAATACCTCCCCTTTAAAAAGGAAGATTCACAATAGATCATACAGCTTCTATCTTTCCATATCGTAAACCTATCACCTAGTAATTATTGTACCTATGACACAAATCCAAAAATTCATAGATCTCTATAAGAGCTGCCTTGATTGATCGCCAAAGATCGGTAGATCTAAAATGTTCTTTTGGAGCGATTGCTAAGGTTAAGGGGAGAAACACACGAGTTGGTGGTCAGGTTAAGAAATGACACAAAAGCGCTATGAGACTGAGTGCTAGATAGGCCTTGCTGATAGGCCTTAAAATCGCAGTACAGCGCATCCCTGTGTACAAAGAAAAAGCCCGTCAGCAAAAATTGACGGGCCTGTGTGGAACTATCCTTTTATCCGTCGCATATATTCATCATGATGACCTATCCAGTGCTATTGCACACCGTCACCTATTTTGTCCCCCAAAGCTCGATAGCAATCATCGATACGTATACTACGCAGGATTTTGTGTCCTTTGACTGGCTTATAGTCCAGTCCTAGGGGCATATTTTGCCTATCGAAACGTTCAAATATCTCAAATTGCTTGATTGCCTTTTTGCGAATGTGAGGAGGAAGATTTGCAAAAAAAGGCGTGAAATCAGGATGGAAAGAGCTTTCCAAGTTCGTCTAGCGTCAAACAATCAGTATTGTTATTGGCATTTCTTTTAGCACGCATGCGCTCCTCATACGCAATTGAAGCAGGACTTGCCAGTGTTTTTTCCCATTTCTCATCCCATTCTGCAGCTTCGATTTTTTGCAAGATCTCTCTGGCTATATTGTCTTGTCTGTCAGGAGCAAGTTTACCTGCTCGCTCTACAACTAATTTGAGCTGATCGGTTACCATGTGTTTACCCTTCATGCGGTTGTTTGCTCACTTTTGGGAGTCCTGAAATTAATTTGAACTTCTTCTACATCACGACGATTGTAGAGTACCATCCTGCTACCTATATGCTGCGTGCGCAGTCGGTTGAGTGCTCCAAGCTTGGTTACATAGTCCACCCTGACAGGTCTTTTATATCTCTCTTCCAAAATCTTTGCAGCAACACCAGCTGGTATCCATTCTTGCTTCATTTGTTGCTCCTTTTTGTATTTGTGCTGGCAGAATTTGCCAACACAAATAGCATACCTTAGCTAAGTAACTTCGTCAAGGTGACACTCTCAACCCGAAGCCCTGCTCATTTGACACATCCCTTAGCAATATGATACTGCTTGCCAAGCAGGTAGATTTGGGGTATGCTTTATAAGGGAGAGAATACCTAGGAGATTATAATCATTACCGCTAGTGCAGTTGCTAATTACTTCCTTGCACAGGCACAGGAATTTGAGGAACCAATAACAAACTTGAAGCTAAACAAGCTTGTGTACTATGCGCAGGCTTGGCACTTGGCAATGTTCAATAGTCCTCTTTTTGAGGAAGAGATTGAAGCTTGGGTACACGGCCCTGTACTGCCTACCATCTATTGTAGCTATAAGCAATTTAAATGGAAACCGATCGATGCGGGTGCTCTCAACCTAGAGGAAATAAAGCAGCAATTTACTCCTGAGCAACAGGTTCTTCTCGATGATATTACCGAGATCTATCTCCCTGAGACGGGTTACGCATTAGAGCAATTAACGCACAGTGAGGACCCATGGATCTTTGCGTGATGTTAAACTTGACGAACCGTCCAACAACATTATTCCCCATGACACTATGAAAGCCTATTATGCAAAGAAGTTGGTAGATGAAGAAACCTCCTAAACTTGCTAAAGCAAAGCACACCACCAGTTCTCTTCCATCTGATGCGGCTAATCAAGCAAGGGATGGGTTTTCACAAAAGATATCTTTCTCCTTCCATTTTTTGCAGCTTGATCACGATAAATTCACGATGAAGGGCAAAGGTTTTGCTTATTTTCAGACACTCATGGATCGCTTGAGACTTGTCTGTGGTATGGAGAAAAAAGAACTATTCGCCAATAGAAGCAAGACGTTGCGTCACCACCCCATAGAATGGGACGCCACAACAGAACACTGTTTTGGTATTCAGAATGAAGAGACAATAGTTGAGGAACCGATACAAATAAGCCTATCTGCAAATGAGCATGGCAGAATACATGGTTTCTTTATTGGAAATGTGTTCTACATCATCTGGCTTGATCCTCTACCACAACTTATTCTAGAAAATAGAGCAACCTTCTCAAGAGAGTGCTAACCAAACACTCTCTCAGCTCACATCAACATGCATTAAGTGATTTAAGAGCAAATAATGTTATTAGTATCCCATGACGGTGCCCTTCTTGCTGAA
>CAVSHN010000017.1:0-464918 GCA_963727755.1 uncultured Chloroflexia bacterium | reverse complement strand
ATCGTTATAAGGTATTGAGGTATAGGTGAAGAAGTAAGGAAAACGATTATTGTCCAATCGGAACGATTGGGTTGCGAAATTGTAGAGCTGAATGTGCAGGTGGATCATGTCCATTTGTTGATAAAAGTTCCGCCCAAAGTATCCATTGTTCGGCGACAATTATCCTGTCCGGTCTGCGACAATTATCTTACCGGTTGATCGATATGTAGGACAAGGGTGAATTTCAACTTTATGGAGTCCACCCATGTCTGGAAAACGTATCACTAAAAAACAAGAGAATTTATATATGAACAAACGTCAACAAGGACAAAGCCAAGAAACAGCTGCTGCTAAAGGCGGTATTTCCGAGCGTTCTGGCCGCAGAATAGAAAAAGGTGAACGACCATCAATGCCACGAGAACGCCACTGGCGTACTCGCGAAGATCCTTTGGATGCCATTTGGGAAAAGGAATTGGTGCCCTTGCTGGAAAGAGAACCGCAGCTTACGGGTTTAACCCTCTGGGAATATCTGGAAGACGAACGTGCCGGTCAGTTTCCCTACAGTGTATTGCGCACCCTTCAGCGTCGTGTCAAACATTGGAAAGCCACGCAAGGGCCGGATAAGGCCGTTATCTTCCGCCAGTCTGTGCCTGCTGGACAGCAGGGCTTATCTGATTTCAGCCACCCCAATACGGTAATTACCATCCAGGGCGAAGTGTTTAGCCATCTTTTATATCAGTTCCGTTTTGCTTATAGTGGCTGGCGCTATATCCAGATCATTTTGGGCGGTGAAAGTTATTCGGCCTTGGCCGATGGCTTGCAGTCAGCGCTATCGCTGGCCGGCGGCAGCCCTGTGGAACATCGCACCGACAGTTTAAGTGCGGCTTTTAATAACCACGCTGAAGAGCAGAAGCTGACGAAAGCTTATGAGGCGCTCTGTGTCCATTATAACCTGCGTGGTACGCGCAATAATATTGGCGTGAGCCACGAAAACGGTGCTATTGAATGTGCGCATGGTTCCTTCAAGCACCGTCTGGATCAAGCCCTGAAGCTACGAGGGAGTGGTAATTTTGCCACTATCAAAGACTATCAGGCGTTTTTGAATACCGTCACTGAGCGCTTGAACAAACGCTGCCAGAGCCGCTTTAAAGACGAACAAGCGGCATTACAAGCGCTACCTGGCGAACGCTTCATGGACTATAGCGAACTCAGTCTGAAAGTGACGCGTAGCAGTACCCTGGAAATCAAAAGGGTGCTTTATTCAGTGCCCTCCAAAATGATTGGTGAAACCGTTCGTGTCCATGTTTATCATGATCGCCTGGCATTTTTTATTGGCCAAACGTTAACCGCTACACTGCTGCGTATTTACCCTAAACCGGGTCAGGAACGCGCTCGCTGTATTGATTATCGCCACATTATTCATAGCCTGTCTGCCAAGCCCCAGGCCTTCCGGTTTTTACAGTTCCGCGATGAGTTATTACCGACCGACACTTATCGTCAGCTATGGCAACACTGTGATCAACAGTTTCAGTGCAGAGACTCGTGTAAATGGATCGTGGGTGTGCTCCGCATCGCTATGGATCATGACTGTGAAGAGCGTTTAGGCAATGAGTTATTGGCGCTAGCCGATAACAACCAACCACTGCCCATCCTCAAGGCCTTACAAGCCCGTTATTTAGGCAAACAGCCAGTGCCCATTATTCCAGCACGGCAACAGGATTTAGCGAGCTATGATCATCTATTACAGGGTAATTGGTATCTTATGGAGGCTGTTGATCATGCCTGAAACCATCGATTTATTACTGAAAGAATTGAAGTTGCCCGCCTTTAGCCGGCATTATCAACGGCATCAAGAGCAGGCGGTTGAAAAAGGCTATGGCCATGTCCGCTATTTATCAGGACTTTGTGAACAGGAAGTAGCGGATCGTTATCAAAAACGGGTGCAACGCTGGACTCGGGAAGCGGGCTTGCCTGCCGGGAAAAGCTTTGCCAACCTGAAGCTGGCCGAATTCAGTGCGTCCGAGCAACAGTTGATCATTGCGCAGAAAGATCACACTGATTGGGCCCACCAGGCCGGAAACGTCTTGTTGATTGGGCCATCGGGGGTTGGTAAATCGCATATAGCGGCCGCGCTCGCCGCTCAGTTAATAGAGCAAAATGTCCGTGTTAAATGGTTCTCGGCGGTGGCACTCGTACAAAGCCTGCAACAAGCCAAGCGCGATCTGGATTTGATGACAACAATGACGCGACTGGATAAATACCAGGTTCTGGTGATTGATGATATTGGCTATGTTAAAAAAACTGATGCTGAAACCCAGGTGTTATTTGAGTTCATTGCCCATCGTTATGAGAGCGGCAGCTTAATTATCACCTCTAATCAACCTTTCAGTCATTGGGATCAAATCTTTCCAGACACCATGATGACCGTTGCGGCTATTGATCGCATTATTCATCATGCCACCATTATTGAAATAGAAGGAGACAGTTATAGAAAAAAACAGAGCCTTAAAAATTAACCCATTTTTTTAACTAAAACCGGCCAGGATAATTGTCGCCAAACCGGACAAGATAGTTGACGCCGGAAATCCATATCATCGTTGATGGGTGTAATGAAGGGGAAATCAGCAATAAGAGTGTTCAGCAAGTTTCCTGAGCTGAAGCAGCGTCCATATTGGGGTAATTATTTTTGGGCTGAAGGTTATTGTGTCGATACCGTAGGTTTAGATTCAGAAATGATACAAAAGTACGTAAAGTACCAAGAAGACAAAGTAGTTTTTTAAAAGAGACATTTGCGCTGTAACGTTTTTCAGGTTTACTGGCTCGAAAAAGGGTCGGTTATTTCGCGCCAATTTAATTTTTTGGACGGCTCACTAACACGGCATCTGAAGATTTTAGGTGCAGAATATCGAAAAAATCATCGGAGCCTGTTTTTAGGCAATAGTCCCCCAGGCCGGGGCCATCGGCCTGTGTTGGGAAACGCCTCAGTATGAATTTAACCCGTTTGTCGAATCGGCTGAACCAGTGAGCGCATCTGCTCGATGCGTCCCGCTTTCACATGGCCTAGCGCCATGGCCATCATAACCGCCAGGGCCAATCCCATACGGGTTTTCATTTTGGCCTGACCCCGTATAAAGTGTTTTTCAAAACAGAAGCTATTGTCGATGCGGTTGTTGATGCGTTCCAAGGCGCTACGGCGTACATAACCTCGCTGCCAAGAGGGGCTGCCGTGAGGTGTCGGAACGAAGATGCGCCGATTTTGCTCCGTGATGTCAATGCGGACAATGCGTCCATAGTCGCCCGGATTTACTTGCCCGGCTGCGTGGCATTGGGCTTGACCCTGGCAATCTAAGCCATAAGCAGCCGCAGGGCAGCGATATTTCAGGGTGTCGCGATCGGCTTCGAAACCCTGAAAGGCTAAATCGCGTTGTGTGCCGGTGACTAAGCAAACACAATGAACCGTCCCTTTCTCGGTATACACAATAGTGTCAGCCCGATCGGGGTAGAGAGGACGCGTAATAGGCTGACCAGGCTCATAATTGGGTTCCTGTTTTTCTGATCGCCACAATTCGCGGGTGTCGATAAGTGGACGGATGTGATGCTCATCCCATAGCTTAGCCTTGGTTTCGGCGCAATCCAAGCCTCGATCCGCACTAAAATCCGCGCAGCGCTCGGCCAGTCCGGGCGTTTGTTCGAACAGCTCATCAAGCATAGCCCGCAGTTCAACCGGCTCAGAATGAGAGGCAAGGGGTCAGATGAAACGCCACCGGAATTTCGTAGTGGGTGTCGGCAATCAGGTGCAGACCATAACCAAACCAGTTCTTCACTTTCTTCCAGGGAGTGCCGGTTTTGGTATTCACTCCGGCTGTTTCGTGATGACCCCAATCGGCATCCGGGTCTGAACAGTGTCCGCTCTTGCTATCGACTTGTCCGGTGCTGTGGCAATCAATGGCTTTGCCATCGTAGCCCAGGTGTTGACCAAAATCAGGTAGCACTTCCATTAACTGTTCACGCAAGTCGATTAGCATTCGGCTAACCAGCCCTTGTTCCGTTTCGACGGCAATGAGATTGCTGAGAAAGCGCGAGAAATTCCAGCTATTGGGCACCGCATAGTGAGGCGCTTCGGGTTGGGGCCAAACTACGTCCATCCTTCCGGTGAGCTCATTCTTCACCAGCTGCGCCACCGGCTTTTTTTGTAAAGGTAAAACATTAAAGCCACAAGCCTGTAACAAGGAGGGATTGCGGGATAGCTCTCGCTGCAACAATTCAATCGATTCATGTTGAAAAACCACGCCAGCTATTATTGCATTCCACATAGGAATCACCGGGTAGTCATCACGACCCAGCCCACGTTTCGCTTCCAATGCTGCGATCAAATCGCTGTCCGGCAGGTGGTCACGAACCAGAAAAAAACGTTCCAGATCCGAACGGGCTTCGACGGCATCCCAAGCAAATAATGCAGCGGCTATCTGAGTCATAAAATACCTATAATCAGCATAATTATCAATAGGTTAATTATATCGCTCCCCACCATTATCTGCCACATCAATCTTGGGGTGAAAATCCGAAAAAAACCGTGATCGTTTCTCTCAAACCCTGATTCTACCGTTAAAATTTGGGGTAAACGATTTTTAGGGAAGGCTGTAGGTTAGACAAATCGTGGCCTACAGAGCAGCGCAATTGGCTCTAAAATAACAAACGTATTGGTGCTCAGCTCTCAAGCTTGCCTCTCATGAAGGACAGCTTGGCCCCCTTCAAGGGGGTTAATGCAATTCCATGTCCTTTGGGCATGGATTTTACTGATTAGCACCCAAACCAGCAAACCCACTGCGGCCATGCCACCGTCGATGATAGCGGGGGAAATCGGCGCGGCGGTGCTGGTTTCGCAGGCACGACAAGCGTATTGCGGACGGATGGGTGAACAAAGAACTTGGCGGGCTCGACATCCAGTTGTTAAGTGATGTCTTCGCCGATCTTGACCAGGTCCTTACCGCACTGGCCGCATTGACAGGACTCCGGTTCGTGGCGATGCTCAATGCGCGGCAGATGAGGTGGCAAGGGTTGACGACCCGCGCGGGGTCGCTTGGGTTTAGTAACGGAGGAACCGGCTTGATCGTCTGCCTGCTCGACTTCGGCCATAAGCGCGGCGATGTCTTCGTTGCAGGCTTCCTCGAACAAATCCCTTTGCACACTGGACAATGCTTCGTTCTTCACGCCATAGCGAAGCCGCCGCAGATGAGCCAATTCCAGGATGAGGGCCTGAATTTTGAGGTCTTTGGCTTGAAGGGTTTCAGCATCCTTTTTCACCTGATCCAGCAACGCTTGAACCAGTGCCGCCACCTGCGTTTGGGCGGCAGAATCAAGGTTCAATTCATCCAGTTGGTCCAGTATTTTCATGGCAGTCATTTTACCGCAAAACACCTCTCTAACCAGTATAAATACTGGCTTTCAAGCGATTTTTCAATCGCCAAAAATATCTTTAATCAGGCCTGCAAATGAGCAGGCGGCAGCGCCGATAAACGTCGCCAATCCACCCCCCGGCCATCAGCCATTCCCACTGCGCTTGTGTGATGGAAAAATTGCACTCACCCCGCTTGGGCCAAATGAAATGCCCCTGATGTAATCGGCGCTGACACAACCACACGCCGCTGCCATCCCACAGCAGGACTTTGATGCGATTACCGGAGGCGTTGCGAAACACAAAGGCCGATCCTTCACAGGGCTTCTGTCCCAAGGTTTGCGCTACCTGCGCTGACAACCCCTCTATTCCTCGGCGGCGATCAACAGGCGCTACGCTTAACCAGATTTGTCCTGGGGTAGCGATTAAGCCAGGCATCGCAACAATTCCGCCAACCAACGAGGTGACACGGCTGTGGATAGTTCAAGCTGCGCACCGTGTGGAAACCGAAGCAGTATTGCGCTTGCTTCGGCGGTAGCGACCGCTGCCGATGGCGCCACTTGAACAGAAATTAATTCGAGCGGGGGTGTCCTTGTTCAAGGATAAATCACCCTGAACACGCCGCGTCCACACTGAAAAGGTTTTGGGATTGAGGCCTTGCTGGCGACAATAATCAGCCTGACTTAACCCACTCCCACGCCAAGCTTCCACATGCCGCCGCCAATGTGCGTTTATTTTCATTACTTATCCTCACTAAAAAAATGTGAGGATGCCAGAAGTCGGTCGGAAATTGTACGTGGTGCGGTTGTGCGCTAACGCCTGAGCTGCGATAATCCCAGCTCAGCAGGCAGGCAAAAAAAAACCCAAGCTTTAAGCTTGGGTTTAGTATAAAGAGCTTGGCGATTCCCTACTTTCGCATGGCAAACTGCCACACTATCATCGGCGCTAAACGGTTTCACTTCCGAGTTCGGGATGGGATCGGGTGGTTCACGTTCGCTATGGTCACCAAGCAAACTGGTGTGAACTAGTCAAAGATTAACGGCGCAAGGCAAAAGACCGGGTCTTTTTATTTACTTAGTTTCTCTTCTTCTGTACTACTTCAATACGCTTTAGCCAGACTTTTCACTTCAAGATTTATGGCTTTCGCCTTCCTCTTTTGTCTTTCGCCTGCATTGGAAATCTGTAACTTCTCTGTTTGTTCTGTGATTTTAAGTTTGCGATCTTAGCGTTTAACACCTCAAACCGATTGGGTGTTATATGGTCAAGCCTCACGGGCAATTAGTACACGTTAGCTACACCCATTACTGGACTTCCACACCGTGCCTATCAACCTGGTAGTCTTCCAGGGCCCTTCAGGGGACTCATGGTCCCAGTGAGAACTCATCTTGGGAGGGGCTTCCCGCTTAGATGCTTTCAGCGGTTATCCTGTCCGAACATAGCTACCCGGCAATGCCATTGGCATGACAACCGGAACACCAGAGGTTCGTCCACTCCGGTCCTCTCGTACTAGGAGCAGCTTCCCTCAATTCTCAAACGCCCACGGCAGATAGGGACCGAACTGTCTCACGACGTTCTGAACCCAGCTCGCGTACCACTTTAAATGGCGAACAGCCATACCCTTGGGACCTGCTTCAGCCCCAGGATGTGATGAGCCGACATCGAGGTGCCAAACACCGCCGTCGATATGAACTCTTGGGCGGTATCAGCCTGTTATCCCCGGAGTACCTTTTATCCGTTGAGCGATGGCCCTTCCATACAGAACCACCGGATCACTATGACCTACTTTCGTACCTGCTCGATGTGTCTATCTCGCAGTCAAGCACCCTTATGCCATTGCACTCATTGCCTGATTTCCGACCAGGCTGAGGGTACCTTCGTGCTCCTCCGTTACTCTTTAGGAGGAGACCGCCCCAGTCAAACTACCCACCAGACACTGTCCCCAATCCAGATCATGGACCTAGGTTAGAACTCCGAATAAACCAGGGTGGTATTTCAAGGTCGACTCCACCAGAACTGGCGTTCCGGCTTCTTTGTCTCCCACCTATCCTACACAAATCGATTCAAAGTCCAGTGTCAAGCTATAGTAAAGGTTCACGGGGTCTTTCCGTCTAGCCGCGGGTATACGGCATCTTCACCGGACCTCGATCCGGTACGTCACCTGCCCAAAGCATCCCTGCCATTGAGTCTCGACTTTATCATTGTCCAGGACATTCTGCTAACTGAGACAGCCCAACTGGCCAATGTTGTCCTACCCGCCGTGACCTTCGCCGAAAAAGATGGCAGCATGACTAATGTTGATCATCATATCCAAGCCATTCGCAAGGCATTGCGCCCGCTTTCCGGAGCTAAGGCCGACTGGGAAATTCTAACGACTCTGGCACGCCATATGGGAGAACAATGGACCTACGCCAGCCCACGTGATATCTTCCTGGAAATTGCCGACACTAACCCCTTCTATGCAGGCTTGACATGGGAAGATCTAGGCCTACAAGGCATCAGAACCCAGGAGCAGGAGGTAGATCATGTTTGATCTTCTCAATAACCCAATTGTCGCAAATATTATCAAGAGTGCGATCGTCATCTTTGCACTTTTAACGGCTTTTGCTTACATAACGCTTATTGAACGGCGTGTGATAGCTAAGATTCAGGGCCGCGTTGGCCCCAACCGCGCAGGCCCATTCGGCCTCTTTCAGCCAGTGGCCGATGCGTTGAAAATGGCTTTTAAAGAGCAATTTGTACCTGCACAAGCCAAAAAGGTGATCTATCTTATCGCACCAACCCTCTCGATTGTTGTCGCACTGTCAGCATTTGCCGTCATACCGATTGGCAACAACTGGAATCCAAAAGCACCGAGCATCTGGGACCCACTGATCGCCGATGTTAACGTTGGTTTGCTCTGGATACTCGCGATCTCATCGCTCGCTGTCTATGGCATTGTGCTGGGTGGCTGGGCCTCGGGTAATCGCTATTCCCTACTAGGTTCCCTGCGTAGTGCCGCACAGATGGTTTCCTACGAGACAAGTCTGGGACTAGTTCTCAGTGGAACATTGATGTGGGCTGGTACCCTGAGCATGGTTGGCATTATCCATCAGCAGGTTAGTATGGGTATCTGGTTTGTGCTCGCACAGCCTCTAGGCTTCCTGATCTATCTCATTGCAGGCGTTGCCGAGGTCAACCGGGCCCCATTTGACCTGCCAGAGGCCGAGCAGGAACTAACCGCTGGCTACCTGACCGAATATAGTGGCCTGCGCTGGAGCCTCTACCAGATGGCGGAATACATCAATATGATTACGGTCAGTTCGGTTGCCGCAACACTCTTCTTCGGCGGCTGGAGCTTCTTTGGGCTGACCGATAACATCCCTGGTGTGTCCATCATTATTTACCTAGTCAAAGTTGCCATCTTCCTATTCCTCTTTATATGGCTTCGTGCCACCCTACCACGCATCCGCTATGACCACTTAATGCGTCTTGGTTGGCAAGTGTTATTACCGCTAGCTATCCTAAATGTGGTCATCACCGCAACATGTGTAGCCCTAAATTGGCCATGGTGGGTTAGTGGTCTAGCAGGACTAGCTGTAATTGTCGTTTTGCTCATTGCCATTCGTCGTAAGAGTTTTGCCGAAGGCACACGCTTTGAGGAAAAACGAGGCAAAGGTGATATCGTGTTGCCATCCTCGGTACGATTGGTGAAATTGGAAAAGGCTACGCCGCAAGTGGAGGGCACGCTAAACGGAACTAGGAATAATGAGCAAGAGCGAAATATGAGGACTGTAGGAGCGTAAATAAAAAAAGAGCCCGTCAGTTGACGGTCTCTTTTTGTGCTCAGTTATGGCTAGGAGCTAACTTCTAGTCATCACACAATTCATAGATAATATTTTCAAACTGACGGTCTACCGTGACCTTATCAATTCTCCTGTTATCTAGGGCTGCTTGATAATCATTCAACAGGTATGTAGTTGCTTTACCTAATTGATACTTTTGTCCACAATTTTTCTCCCTTTTGGATCTCTTTAATATTTATAACTCATGGGTCACTCATTTTTCAAGGGGACGCCCTTTTTTGCCTCATGATCTAATTGCAAGTTCTTTTCGTCCCCCTTTTCCCCTACACAGTCTCTTCAATAAGGTATACTTGATGTGAAACTATTTCTGTGCTTTCAATAATGCAAGGAGAGAACAAATGGCTCTAGAAAAATCATTGGATCGTGGAAAAACTATTGAGACAAAAGCCGAAGAGGAGAAAAAGAAAAGCTATCTTAGGCAACTGTGCGAAAGGCTTAATCTAGACCCTGCAAAAGACTATTCGAAAGAAGAAACAGATCAGCAAGAGCCTTCAGACAGGAAAAGGAAGTTCCTTGTAGAGAAGATAGATTATTATGAAAGATCAAAAAAGCAAAAATCTACGGAATTGTTCAATGCAAGAGGTATGGAGATAATAACCGTTAATACAACACGTGAAGATAAATTCTATCTTAGTAATTTATCACTGAGAATACATTCAATAGAATGGACTATTGCGGGAGATCTTAAATCTATTGGTATTTTACGATTGACAAACAATGAAGCTGCAAAGAATTTTTTATATCCCATTATTGAATTTAATTTGAAAAAGAAAGTAGCTATGAGGCAGAAGTTAATAAATGAATATCAAAGTATGCTTCAAAATAATAGATAAAAGCAAATAGAGAAATATTATCTTGAACAGCAAAAATTGAGAGACAAAAATAGCTCTTGCCCAACTGCCCTAGGCAAGAGCAAGACTTGCATACGCACTAATCACAAGGAGTATGTTCATCTCTCTCTACCATGCCTATGCGGAGCAGGCCTACAGTATCCTGATTGGACAAGTCCTGGGCATCAGCCAGACGGATGTATTCGTGACAGTGATCTTCAGTGTAGTGGTGATGAGTGTAACCCTCATGCTATTTCGCCCTTTGCTCTTCTGCTCGATTGACCCTGATGTCGCACAGGCACGTGGCGTTCCCGTGGAGAGGCTCTCGGTGCTCTTCCTGGTTCTGGTAGCCATCACCGTATCGGTGTCGGTGCAATTTGTCGGCATCCTACTGATTTTTACCCTACTAGTTGGTCCAGCAGCCACGGCCATGCACATCTTTCGCCGCCCGCTGTGGGTCATTCTGTGTGCTATGCTCCTAGGCCTAGTCTCTCTCTGGGGGAGTATTATTCTAGCAGCCAATGGCAACTGGCCCGTCAGTTTCTATCTGACAACTATTTCATTTGGAATCTACCTGCCTGTGCGCATGCTTTCTCCTCTCTGGATAGGAAAGAACGCCAGACCTCTCCCCTCTTCACAGCAACTGGCACGCTATAACCAGGAAGAGGGCAGACCATTGCCACCCAGGTCAGTGGGCCTGCCCAGGAAGCATCCCGCTGGATGGGCAGGCCCACTGACCTGGAAGCATCCCGCTGGATGGGCCAATGCTACAAGTAAGATTGCTCTCTTCCCTGACAACCGTGTTGGGATAGAGGAAGGATGACCATGTTTACATCGATGATTGACCTGTTTCGTACCCATGAATTTGTGCAAAACGCCTTCCTAGCCGGGACGATGGTAGCCATCATTGCCGGAGTGGTCGGCTATTTCGTTGTTTTGCGTGCCCAAACCTTTGCGACCGATTTACTCTCGCATATTAGTTTTGCAGGAGCTACCGGAGCTGTCATTATTGGTCTCAGTTCACTGCTTGGCATGTTCGTCTTGACTGTGCTGGCAGCGCTTGGCATTGGAGCCCTAGGCCATCGTTTGCGCGGACGGGATGTGGAGACAGGTATGGTGCTGGCATTCGCACTTGGCTTAGGTGTTCTGTTTCTGAGCATCTATACCCAGGGAGCAACTGAGGCTGTTGGCGTGCTCTTTGGCTCCATTTTAAGTGTCTCGCATGCAGCTCTTCTCGCGACGCTGGTTGTGGGAGGGATAGCTTTGCTCTCCATTGCTATCATCTTCCGCCCATTGCTCTTTGCCTCCGTTGATCCTGAAGTAGCGGCCATACGTGGGATCCCGTTGCGCTTGCTCTCGATGCTCTTCTTGCTGTTACTAGCAATAACGATTACTGTCTCTGTGCAGGTAGTAGGGGTCTTGCTTGTCTTCGCGCTCTTGATTGCGCCCGCTGCCACCGCCGAACATGTGACACATCGGCCACTCACATCCATTGCTTTCTCAATCGTTGTGGGCTTGGGCTGTGTTTGGGGTGGGCTCTTTTGGCCTTTTTTGGTCCGTGGGAGCAACTGCCAGTGAGCTTCTACATCTCAGTCTTGGCTGCACTCTCCTACTTTGTTGCACTAGCGATCGGACGACTCCGTTCACCTCGTCGTGAGGCAAGATCGACAATACGTCACCACGATCATCAAGAACTGAGTAGCTATATTCCGATAGCTGGCCATTAACAGAATACCCCTAACGCGGCCTCACAAGCATGGGCGATCTCCCTCTTAAGTGTTGGTAGGAAGGGGAACAAGCTAGATTTTGTCATTGCCATAGAGTCCATAGATACGTTATTATAGAGAGGACATAGCGAAGCTTGTTATCAACTTGCTTGTGAAAAGGAACATTCATGTACAAACCTGTTTCGTCTCTCCCGCGACCTACTGGGCTAACCCGGTTTATGGATGCTTGTCATCTCCGGCAGCCTGATGTTACTCCGATCTGGTTTATGCGTCAGGCTGGACGTTGTCTAGCGGGGTATCGCGAATTGCGCAAAAAGTACGATATTTTAGCCATGGCAAAGATCCTGAGCTGTGTACACAGATTACATTGATGCCTGTCCAAGAGTTGGGAGTAGATGCGGCGGTGCTTTATGCTGACATTATGTTGCCGCTCGAAGGTATGGGCATCTCACTAGCGATTGAGCCTGATCTTGGTCCTGTCATTCATAATCCTGTGCGCACGATGAAGGATGTAGAGGCGTTACGGGTCATTAAGCCCGAAGAGTCCGTTCCCTTCGTCATGGAGGCAGTGCGTATGGTGCGTCGTGAGCTAGCTGATAAACAGGCAGTGATCGGTTTTGCAGGCGCACCTTTTACGTTAGCTTGCTACATGATCGAGGGTAGGCCATCGCGTGACTATAGCATTGCCAAGTCCCTGATGTATGGGCAACCTGAGGTATGGGAAGCACTTATGGTAAAACTTGCCGATGTCGTATCTGATTACCTCGTGGCACAGATCAAGGCTGGGGCTGATGTTGTCCAACTCTTTGATAGTTGGGTTGGTGCATTGGGTCCCAGTGTCTACCGACGTTTTGTCCTGCCCTACACGCAGCGTATTTTCCAGGCTGTCAAGCAAACGGGAACACCTGCGATTCACTTTGGTACGGGAGCAACTGCTCTACTGCCCTTGATGGCGGAGGCTGGTAGTGATGTGATCAGTATAGACTGGCGTGTCGATCTAGATCAAGCCTGGGCACAGATCGGCTATGATCATGGCATTCAGGGCAATCTGGACCCAACACTAATGTTAACCTCCTGGCCAGTAATCGAAGCTGGTATGCATGATATCTTGCGCCGTGCTGCCAACCGTCCAGGGCATATTTTTAATTTGGGACATGGTGTGCTGGCTCCAACTAACCCCGATATGTTGCGTCGTTTAGTTGATGCTGTGCATGAGGCGACTCAGAGATAGAGAAGACGTTATAGTCTGGTCTCAGGGGTTGGGAGTAGCAGCGGCAAATGCTATTTATGGGCGTATTGCCGCTTGCCGCCTCCTTCCGTCATTACTTCTCTGCTGCTGAATATTCCATATCAGGAATGACCTTTGTTGCCTTTAGTACCGCGCCTCAATGTCATCCTTGGCTAAGACTGGTCTCTGCGCATCACGTCCACTAGAACTACGCAGTAGGAAAGCGACACCAACAGCGAGCAGCGTCCCGATGAATGGACCGACCATGTAGCCCCACTGATGTGCAAAATCGCCTGATACTGGAGCAGGACTAAGCTGGCGGGTTGGATTCATGGCTTCCACCGCTTTGGCTTCCACCGCTTTAGCTTCTACAGCCTTAGCTTCCACCGCTTTAGCTTCTACAGCCTTAGCTCTTATACTTTCAATTTGTTTATTCCTGAAATAAATACCAACGTCTGCAAGAACCATTAAAATATTTATACCATACAAAAAAGTTACATAGTCAGGATTACTAAGCAGTTTGTAAAGTATTCCGGATATGTATCCAATGATGATTACTAACAAAAATGCCAAACTTTTTCCCTTCGAACTCCTGCTCTTATAGGACTTAGCAACGGCTACCGGCCATGCTGCCCCAAAACATGTAAGCATTATAGCTTCAAATGCACTTGCATGCATAAATTATGCTTCCTTTCTTGTAACTGCTCAGGACCACTTTTTGATTGGTCAGAGCTTTACTACATGATAACACTTGCTGCGGATTGAAGGGCGACTGTGCTTGGATACTTTGTCTCCATCACTCTCGCGCCAGTAGCCATCAGTACTAGCATGAATGCACTGAGAAACTTGGCTAGGAGCTTATGCAACATAACGTGCGGATCATGGAACATCATGACAGGATACCCTCTTTCCCTCATCTATTTGTGTCGATATAGTGACCGCATGTGTACTAATGGTTTTGCCTTCTCCGTCAGTCAGAGTTAATCACCTTGCGAAAATAGTAAGTAGCCTACTTCAGGCTGACACTTCTACATATAGGAGGAAATTCTCACGAAATAGTCACAGCAGCGGCAAGGAATATCACAGGGAAGTCACAGATAGAGAAAATGCGATGGACAGATTTCAAGGAGGCGCAAGGAGACCAATTTACCTTGATGAGCAGGAAGATTACGAAGATTACGAAGATTACTGAGAAGCACCGACTACACAAGGCTGGTCGGTGCTTTTTCGTTGGGCTTCACAGCTTTGCCTTAGTGTGTGCCATGAGTGAGATCGGCGGCTTTTATCTATCAAGAATTATTCCCAGAAAGTAAAGATAAGCATTTGCAAATTATTTGCAATAAGGCTCTGCCATAAGGTATAATTTTTATGGTCACTTTTTTAGCATATCATGAATTGATAGGAGATTTCATGAGCAATACTAGTAGTAGTTTTAGTCTTGCTTCGCTCTTGCATGTATTTCAGGACAACCCAAAAGATGTACGGGGCAAGATTATCGGTATTTATACCTTTCTGATTGTTGTCAATGTGCTTGTTTGGATCATCTCGCTAATCTTATTTGGGCATTCAGCCTTCTTGCTTGGGCTAGCGATCACCGCTTATACCTTTGGCTTGCGTCACGCGGTCGATGCAGATCATATTTCGGCGATTGATAATGTGACGCGCAAGCTCATGCAAGAGCAGAAGCGTCCAATAGCTGTTGGCTTCTTTTTCTCTCTGGGGCACTCCACAATTGTTGTAGCTTTATCTGTAGCTATCGCTGTTACTGCGGCTGCGGTCAAGAACTTTGAGAATCTCAAACTTATTGGCAGCTTTATTGGTACCAGCGTCTCCGCACTCTTTTTATATCTGATAGCCATTATGAATTTTCTGGTCCTCTGGGAAATTTTTCAGGCCTTCCAGAGGGTGAAGCGAGGCGGAGAGTACAATGAACAGACCTTGGATGAATTCCTTAATCAGCGTGGTCTGATGGCACGCTTCTTCCGTCCACTGCTGCGTGTGACGGATCGCAGTTGGAAGATGTATCCTGTAGGCGTGCTCTTTGGCCTAGGCTTTGATACAGCGACCGAGGTGGGTATTCTTAGTATCTCGGCTGTCCTGGCTACCAAGGGACTGCCGCTCTGGACTGTGCTGCTATTCCCGCTCTTGTTCACCACAGGTATGTGCTTGATTGACACTACAGATGGCATCTTGATGTTAGGGGCCTACGGCTGGGCATTTGTGAAGCCTGTGCGCAAGCTATACTACAATCTGAATATCACTCTGGTCTCTGTTCTGGTAGCTCTTGTAGTAGGGACAGTAGAGCTATTTAGTATCATTAGTAGTGCGCTTAACCTAACTGGTGGTTTCTGGGACTTCGTTGGGGGGCTGAACAATAATTTTGGGGTGATTGGCTACTACATTATTGGTATCTTTGTTGTGAGCTGGGCCGTTTCAACGATCATTTATAAAGTCAAACGGTACGATGATCTTGAGGTCAAGACAGCTGTGGCAAGAGAATAATTTAGCGGACTGCGATTTCAAAGACGGTACGCTCAGTTTGCTGGCCGGGTATGACAATCGTAACCCTTACTTGCCAGATACCGCTCATCGAGAATTGGGTGTGGGCAAGGTAGATGCCGTTGCTCTGTTGGCTAGTGTTGACACGATCTGTGCCCATATCCATTGACTCCATGTTGTTCTCGAGGGAAATGTGGGCATTGGTGACTAGCTGCTGAGTCGCCGAATGTACAATCTGGAATGTGAGGTCGGCTGGTCCTGTCGTACTTGGAGGGTTAAATCCAATTGCTTAAACTGTTGACAAGCCTGTACAATCTATGGTAAACTGTAGACATGAAGCTAAGTCAATATGCCAAACAACAAGGCATCTCGTATAAAACTGCTTGGCGATGGTACAAAGCAGGACAGCTAGATGCCTATAAAACAGCCACCGGTATTGTGATTGTACGAGATCCTCTTGTACAAATTCCGATAACAGGCCGTGTTGCTCTTTATGCGAGAGTATCGTCAGCAGATCAGAAAGCTGATGTGACGCGACAACTGGAGAGGCTTCACGAATATGCCATTGCAAAAGGCTATCAGGTAGCAAAAGAAGTCACGGAAATTGCCTCTGGACTTAACGACCAACGTCCTAAACTGATGAAATTGCTAATGGATGCCAGCATAGGAACCATCGTAGTGGAGCATAAAGACCGTCTTACACGTTTTGGCTTCAACTATATTGAGCAGTTCATGCATATGCAAGGTAGGAAGCTAGAAGTTATATTCCCAAGCGATACGGACAATGAGCTGGTAGACGATTTTGTAGCTGTGATCACAAGCATGTGTAGCCGAATTTATGGCAGACGCAATAGCAAACGGAGTGCAGAACAAGTCAAGAAGTGTATAGAGCAAGTGATGGAGAAACCGGATGAAGATTACTAGAGGCTATAAAACAGAATTGGCCTTGAATAAGGCTCAAATTACTGCTTGCCTTAAGCATGCGGGTACTGCACGCTTTGCATATAATTGGGGCCTTAAACGCTATCAAGAGGAATATGAAGCTTCCCGCCAAACGCCCACCGCTATCAGTCTGCACAAAGAGCTAAACGCGCTAAAGAAGACGGCATATCCTTGGATGTATGAAGTCTCAAAATGCGCACCACAAGAAGCCTTGCGCAATCTGGAAAAAGCGTTTAAGAACTTCTTTGCCAATGTTAAAAAGAAGAAGTCTGGCAAGTTTAAGGGCAAACTGGGCTATCCTAAGTTTAAGACAAAGAAGAAGGGCATTGGAAGCTTTCGTTTAACAGGAGCAATCCATGTGTACGAGAAACATATTCAACTGCCTAGACTTGGATTGCTGAAGCTCAAGGAAGCTAACTACATTCCAACTTCTGATGTGCATATTTTGTCTGCTACGATCTCTGAAAAAGCAGGACGTTGGTATGTTTCAGTCCAGGTTGAGGAAGAAGTTGCCGCTCCAGTTCCCGCAAGGGGCCTAGTGCTAGGTGTCGATTTGGGTATCAAAACGCTTGCTACCACATCAGAAGCACAAGCATTCGAGAACCCGAAAGCGCTGCGCAAGAACTTAACCAAGCTGGCCAGATTAGGTAGACAGCATGCTCGAAAGAAAAAAGGTTCCAAGAATAGAAAGAAAGCAGCTCACAAACTAGCAAGGATGCATGCCAGAATTGCCAATATACGTTCTGATGCACTCCATCAAGCAACAAATGCCATAGCGAAAACCAAGCCTAGCATCATTGTTCTTGAAGATTTGAACGTCAAAGGCATGATGAAAAATAGGAAGCTAAGCAGAGTAGTTGGTGATGTGGGCATGTACGAATTTAAACGTCAGATCACCTATAAATCTGAGAAGTATGGCTCAACGGTTAATACTGTGAGTAGGTGGTTTCCATCTTCAAAAACATGTTCTTGCTGTTCATGGGTAGATGAAGATCTAGATCTCTCTGATAGAGTCTTTGTCTGTGAAAGATGCGGATATGTTGCAGACAGAGATTTTAACGCAGCAAAGAATTTGGCACAAACCGAGCAGGATTTGAGCCAATCAGCATAAGATCAGCGTACCGTGAGTTACACGGGAACGTAACGCCTGTGGAGAGAGAAGCTCTGGCTTGGGTGAAAGCTCTGGCGAAACTGCTCTCGTCGAAGCAGGAACTAGACCTCAAGTATGGCCTGTCCATATTTGTCTAAGTTCTGGATAACGGTTAGGATTGACCTGCAGAGTGACCTGATAGGGGCCAGCCTGAGCTTGTTGGATGGAATTGGTGGGATGAAGAAAGGCAATGATGGATTTGAGGCTCGTACCTATGAAGGTTATGCCAATGAGAGGCCCCAAGCCAAGAAAGAGGATTAGTAGTTTCCGTCGTATCATTTAATGTACTCATGCTTAATATCGTGGCTTGTGCGTTCTAGTTCGCGCCATTCGTCGACACTCATGTATTGCCATGACGGTTGCGCTGCCATTGGAGAATCTCCTTTTATCTTTGAATAAACTAGACTAAAAAACGAAGGAAGCAGGTAGTTCACTCCAAGTATATTCATCACCTAGCTAAATGTCAACTTCTGGAAACTTGCAAGCAGGCGTGGCTATTTGCATGCCTTTCGCATGCGCAGTATAATACGACGCAGGCACGGATCATCTCAAAAAATCCGGGGCTGATCCATTGGCTGCAAGTTTATGACAGAAGCGCCATGACGAAGGTTCATCAGCAAATTTACCCCCACAATATTGAGATGATACGTAGTCACCATCTGAGAATCCAGACTGCATGATGGAGCAAGGAAAAGATGTACAAAGGTCAATCTGGTATGTGGTCCTGGCTATTTCACCGTGTGTCAGGGCTTGCTATCCTCTTATTTCTGCTGATGCATATCGTTGATGTTTCAATGCTCAGCTTTGGTCCTACGGTCTATAACACCAGTATCTTGCTGTTTGATCAGTGGGAAGTGCGATTGCTGTCTTTGTCGTTGATTGCGGCTATTATCTACCATGCATTCAATGGCATACGTGTCATGCTTATCGACTTCTGGCCCAAGGCGGTCAAGTATCAGAAGGTGCTATTTGTCATTGTGCTGGTGGTGGCCGTTGTTTTGTTCGTCCCTGCCGCTTATTTTGTCATGGGGCCTGTGCTCTCCTGGTTTATTCATGTCCCCACTGCCAGTGCAGGCCATTAGGTGCTCTCTGGAAAAAGCACATAGTGTCATTTCAACAGGAGGAAGCCATTTATGTCGCGTATTTCAACGGGATTTGGTTCTCGCCCGGCTGGTGGTGGGTTTGAGACTTTTTCCTGGTATTTTTTTCGCGTTTCTGGCGTTGTTCTTATTTTCCTGATTATTGTGCATTTGATCGTTATGCATGTAACGACTGATGTTCGTTGTACTACTTATATGTTTGTGTCGATGCGCTACTCGAACCCCTTCTGGCGGCTCTTCGATTGGTTGCTGCTTACTCTGGCGTTGACGCATGGTATGAATGGTCTACGTTTGGTGATCGATGACTATGTGCGTTCTGCCAGTGTTCGTATTTGGTTGCTATCGCTCGTAGGAATGCTGCTGTTGATTTTCTTTATGCTGGGAACAATTACGTTAATTACGTTCCAGCCAGTTCCAGCGGCTCTACAAGGCATGCCATGTGTTCCTCCTCCTGTCAGATAGGGAAAGAAGGATAAGAATTAATTATGTATCATAAATTTGATGTTGTGATTGTTGGTGCAGGTGGCGCGGGCTTGATGGCGGCGATGCAGTTGCCCAATGCTAGCGTTGCTGTATTGACCAAGGTCTACCCCACGCGTTCGCATACCGGAGCCGCTCAGGGTGGTGTGGCGGCGGCATTGGGCAACCAGGAAGAGGATAACTGGAAGTGGCACATGTATGATACTGTCAAGGGTGGTGACTACTTGGTAGATCAGCCTGCGGCGGAGGTGCTGGCACGCGAGGCCATTGATGCAGTGTATGAGCTGGAACATCGCGGTTTGCCTTTCAACCGTACGGTGGATGGGCGCATTGACCAGCGACGCTTCGGGGGACACACACATGACTTTGGTAAGGGCCCTGTCCGTCGTTCTTGCTACGCTGCCGATCGCACGGGACATATGATCTTGCAGACGATGTATCAAAATGCGATCAAAAATCAGGTGCGTTTCTTCAATGAATTTCTCGTGCTTGATTTGCTCGTCAATAAAGGCTGTGCCTGTGGCGTCGTGGCGTTGGAGATCCGCTCTGGTGAGATCCATACGTTCCATGCCAAGTCGATTCTCTTTGCAACTGGGGGCTATGGACGAGCTTGGCAAGTGTCCAGTAATGCTTTTGCCTGCATGGGTGATGGGATGTCGATTGCGTATCGCCGGGGTGTTCCATTACAGGATATGGAGATGTATCAGTTCCATCCCACTGGCATCTATAAAGTTGGGGTCCTGATGAGCGAAGCCGCACGTGGTGAGGGTGGCAAATTATGCAACGATCGGGGTGAGTACTTCATGGCACGCTATATGCCTACGCTGGAAGATCTGGCTCCGCGTGATATTGTCTCTCGCTGTATCATTCAGGAGATCAAAGAGGGACGTGGTGTAGATGGCAAGTATGTGTATCTAGATCTGCGTCACTTGGGTGCGAAGGTCATCACTGAAAAATTACCGGATATCGCAGACTTTGCCCGCCATTATCTGGGTGTTGAGCCGATTACTGAGCCTATACCCATCCAGCCCAGCGCACACTATGCAATGGGGGGTATTCCAACGGATCTGGATGCGCGTGTGGTAATTGATCCACAGTGGACACCGCTGCCAGGCTTTTATGCAGCTGGTGAAGTTGCCTGTGTCTCGGTACACGGTGCGAACCGCTTGGGTACCAATTCGCTCGTTGATCTAATTGTATTTGGACGACGTGCAGGCAAACACATCGCCAAGTTTATTGCCGAGAATGACTATACCCCACTTCCCCCGGAGCCAGAGGCATTTGCCCGCGAGCAGGTCGATAGGCTCTACAGCTCGACTGGCGGCGAATCTGCTGCGCGTGTCCGCAACGAGTTGCAGTCGGAAATGATGGATCACGTGTTTGTCGAGCGTACCGACAAAGGTCTACGTCATGCCCTCGATACCATTGCAGACTTACAAGAAGCATACTGTAAAGTGCAGATGCAGGATAAGGGCAAGCGCTTCAATACTGAACTTGTCGAGATGCTCGAACTCGGCTTTCTGCTTGATTGTGCAGAGGCCACTACCCATGGGGCTCTGGCACGTACGGAGAGTCGGGGAGCCCATTTTCGTCTCGACTACCTGCAACGCGATGATGCTAACTGGCTGAAGCACACCCTGGCTTATAAAGGCACCAAAGCGCATGACGTACGCCTAGATTATAAGGACGTGGTTCTGATCGATGATCCGGTGTTCAAGCCCAAAGAGCGCAAATACTAGCAGGAGGCAATAATGAAAATAGTAGTACGTATTAAGCGCTATGATCCAGAGCATGATGCGAAGCCATATTGGGCAGAGTACTCTGTCGAGGCTGATCTAACTGATCGTTTGCTGGATGCCCTCAATACGATCAAATGGACGATGGATGGCACGCTGACGTATCGCCGTTCGTGTGCGCACGGAGTCTGTGGTTCGGATGCCATGCGGATCAATGGGCGTAATCGTCTGGCCTGTAGAGTACTGATCCGTGATGTGGGTTCGAAGGTGACGATCGAGCCTATGCTGGGCTATCCAGTGATCAAAGATCTTGTCGTGGACATGGATCAGTTCTTTGAGAAGTACAAAGCGGTCAAGCCTTATTTGATCACTTATGACAATGAGCCTAGAACCGAGCGTTTGCAGAGTCCGGAGCAGCGAGAGCGCTATGACGAGGGAACGAAGTGTATCCTCTGTGGTGCTTGTACTGGTTCGTGCCCATCAATCTGGGGTAATCCGGACTGGGTGGGGCCTGCTTCGATCGTCAATGCTCACCGCTTCATCTTTGATAGTCGTGATCAGGCAGCCGCGGAGCGCTTACAGATTCTGAGTAGGCGCGATGGTGTCTGGCGTTGTCGCACGATCTTCAACTGTACGGATGCCTGCCCTCGTGACATTCCCGTAACGGATTTGATTTCAGCAGGTCAAGCGTGCGATTGTGTATAATGGAACTGAGGAAGCTTAGCTTCCTCTACTGAGAGTGTTTGCGATAAAGTTAGAAGGAGACGGTTTTCGCTGTCTCCTTTCTACAATCCTACTGCCGCCTTGTCGTCATCAGCATCGTAGGCAGCTTCTAGGACCAGAAGTTTTTCAGCCCCATAGTTGAGCAGCGATTCCGCTTCCCCTGTGAACTTCTTCTGGAAGAAGACCCACAAGCGCATGCCAAAGAAAGAGATCGACATCGTACCAACGATCGCCGCAAGCTTCAAGGCATTGGCTCCTAGAAGACTACTAGTCATGAAGCTGGGGAATGCCCTGCCAAGTAGCCACATCAGCGCATCATTCATCAGGGTAGTTCCACTGGCTAGCACGACAAAGCGGTAGACCTCCTGAGACGTGATAGGGCTTCGTTGCTGAAACGTCCAGTACTTGTTCCAGAAGAAGCTATTGGTAGACGCTAAGAGTACGGCCAGCGAATTATATCCAAGTGTTTTCCAGAGCACTGTCGTCGGGTACAGCCACAGTAGCAGGTTTAGAACCCCGAAGTCAATTATTGCATTTGATGTGCCAACTACACAAAAACGTAGGAATTGCCAGATATCTGCCTTCTCTATCTTGTTCCGCATTTCGATCGTTACATTTTCCAATCTAAGTATTTTTCAGGAAAGAATTCTTCCTGCTCTCTTGTTGAGGCATTATCAACTTGGAAAGGCTCCTCTTTATGATAAGAGCAAATCTCCTAATTGATAATGGTACGCCGCTGGCGTATAGGGATCTTTTTTTATCCTACCAGAAAACCCTGGGAAACTGTTCAATTTTATATGGAAAGCGGACTTTTTGCTAGTTGACATCTCATCTGCTTTCCTCTAGAATTGCCATATACCGTGGGAGCTGGTGGAAGCTCAGGTGTGTAGAGTTCTAATTACTCTAACGATTGACATTAGCTCTAGGATACATCGATAGTCCCTGAGGTTTCTGACATAGCCAAACGCAGAGGCTTTGGCCACTATATCAATCTTGCCTGATGTAGTAGGGATTTTTGGTATTTTAAGCTGTCTACAAGAATTTGGGCAAACTCTGCAAATATCTCGCGTCTAGGGAATATTTTAGGGACCTCGAAATTCATGAATTATCCCAGGATGTTCACGCAATGAGGGCGATGACAAGTCTGGGAGTTACTCTAGTAAGTTTAGTTTTTAAGAAGGAAGGTTCTTTTTAGATGAAACTCAACGGCACACACAAATTTAAAGCATCCGGTACACAGGTATTTAACGCTATTCTCGATCCCAAAATCTTGAAATCTGCCATCCCTGGCTGCAATGCTGTGACATTTGTCTCGCCTGAGCAGGTCACAGTTGAGATTACGACTCCTCTCCCCGGTCTGCATGGCCCATTTGGCGTCAATATGACTATTACTAATAAACAGGCTCCTAGTTCCCTTACATTAGAGACTCATGTTAAAGGCAAGGAAGGTTCAGCTGATGCAGTTTGCAACATTACTATAGCTGATGAGGCTAACGGTTCTTTGCTCTCCTACGAGGCAACAGCAGATCTCACAGGCATGATCGCTATGGCAGATAATCCAATCGGCAGGCCAATTGTCAACGCTTCGCTGAAAAGCTTCTTCAATAATCTAGAAAAAGCTCTGGAAGCATCTCTCGTTTAGGTGTTAAGTTAGCGCATAAGGAAAAGCGCAGAACTGCTGATGAGCGGTCTCTGCGCTTTTTTATGCCTTGGTCTCGATGGTACAGAAGGCTGATCCAAGAATGGCCCATAGGGATTTGTTACAGTCTGAATATCTTTGTGTCGTTGAAACCCCTCGTCATATTCCGAGTGTCAACAATTGCTCGAGCTTCGCGCACAATAGTGGGAAGATCATAGTAACTGTGATCTGTGACGATCGCGACACAATCAGCGGCTTGCAGGAGTCCACTACTCAGCGGTTGGTTGGTCAGTACCCTACCTCCAATCCGGAGTTCGGGAACGTAATTATCATTATAAAGGACAACTGCTTTGCGTGCGTGCAAACTCTGAATTATGTCAAGAGCTGGTGATTCTCGTATATCACTGACATTGCGCTTATAGGCTACGCCTAATACAAGCACTGTTGCCCCATTAACGCTACGCCGCTGCTCGTTGAGTGCCTCACTAATCTTGTTGACGACATAGTGTGGCATGCTACTATTTATTTCTGCTGCTAGTTCGATAAAACGTGCGGTATAGTCAAGAGTTTTGAGTTTCCAGGAAAGATAATGTGGATCGACAGGTATGCAGTGTCCACCTAGGCCGGGACCCGGTAGAAAGCGCATGAAGCCGAAAGGCTTTGTTGTAGCCGCCTCAATGACCTCCCACACATTCACTCCCAGCTTTTCACAGATGATGGCGATTTCATTGACCAGACCAATATTGACGGCGCGGAAGGTATTTTCCAGCAATTTAGTCATTTCTGCTGTCCGTGCCGTTGAGACGGGGATGATATGTTCGATGGCTGCTCCGTAGTAGGCTTGTGCTAGCTCTGTACAGATGGGGGTAATGCCACCAACTACCTTTGGAGTATTCTTCGTCCCAAATTGCGTATTTCCAGGATCAACGCGCTCAGGTGAAAATGCGAGAAAGAAATCTGTTCCTACCTTAAGTCCCGTCGATTCTAGTTCAGGCAGGAGAGCTTCGTCTGTAGTGCCTGGGTAGGTTGTACTCTCCAGGACAATCAGTTGTCCGGGATGCAGATGGGCTCGTACCTGTTGAGTGGCTGCGATGATGTAAGAAATATCAGGGTCGCGTGTCTTGCGTAGTGGAGTTGGAACACAAATGCTTACGGCATCGATATCTTCTAAGGTAGAAAAGTCGGTTGTGAAAGTTAATTTATTGCTGCTGACGAATTCTTGCAGTTTCTCGCTATCGACATCAGGTATGTAGCTCTCGCCATTATTGGCTTGGTCAACTTTTTGCTGATCGACATCTATGCCAGTAACCGTAAAACCTGCCTCAGCGAAGGTGACTGTGAGTGGTAATCCTACATAACCAAGACCGATTACTCCAATGCGAAGAGACCGCGAGACAATTTTCTCTAATAGTTGGTGTTTCATTTTTTTTTCTTGCTTTCTCTGTATCTATTGGCTCTTATCAATGCTATCAAGAGTATTCAGCCATCATCAAGCGCTTCCTATTATAAGGTATAATGTAAACTTTTATGGTAGCGTCATAGAGTAGTAGCCCAAATGTCATCATCTGGCAAAGTGCAGCGCAATGGTTTACTTGAGGGAAGAAGCATTTTGACTTCTTTTGACATACTATTTTGACTTACTATAAAGAGGGGAAAGCTCTACAAAAATTCCTTTCTCTGCGAAGCTTTCCCTTACGCGCTCTGGCACAGTAGGTACAGATGTTTAGGTAAACATCCGAAGCAATAGTATCAGTAAAGGCAAGAAGATGTCCATTAAAATTTAATAAAGAAATGAATGGTTCATCCGGTTGACCCCCTAGGGAGAATGGTGACAAATGTCCCTTTTCCGCCATAAATTGTCCGATTTGTCCCTAGATTAGGGAAAGAAGCATCTTTGAACATTTTGTCCCTCTTTCCCCCTGGACGAGCGTGCTCATTTTCCTTATACTGACTACTAGGAGGAGCGTTGGGGAATATCTGTGAGTATTCTCTTCCCCAACAACTCTGCAAGGGGCAGCTACTGAGGAGGATTTTTCGTGGGAGGAGGAGAAAAAATCTCTCTCTCATGGGGAACGCTTATCGTAGCTGCCTGCGAAATTGGACTCACAGACATGTGTCAATTAGCTGATCGGCTGAATTTTGAAAAAGCTGAATGATTGACTATGGACTTGATATAATCTCTTCCCGGATGTGACTTGGGAGAGGATTTTCAGGGAGAACTTTAAGCTATGGATGAATTAAAATCTCGAAGAATGGATAACTTTGCGGATGGGCGCCAAGAAAAAGGCTTGGAAGGGCTGAGGGGTCAAGGTGATGTCAAGAGGGAACGACTAGAGGGGTTCCGTCGAGAGGCAGCTCGATACCGAGATGCATATATATACTTTCTAAATCAACGACGCCTGGAAGAGCGACGATCTGCAGAAGGCCTTACTGATGATCAGCGCAAGCAGTGGCGAAAAGACCATATTGATGATCAGAGCAAGCAGTGGCAAATTGAAAAAGACTATATTAATGATCAGAGCAAGCAGTGGCAAATTGAAAAAGACCATATTGATGATCAAGGCAAGCAGTCGCAATTTAGAGAAAACCTCACTCAGATAGAGCAGCAGCAGCGGATCAACAAAGGCTTCGAGCGAATAATGCAGTGGCAAGAGGAATGGAAACAATTGTTCCAAAATGGTGAATTGGGGAAGGTATCGGAAGAACATAAAGATGAATCATCTCATAAAAACACTTTTGAGGGAGCAAGTGATAATAAGAAAGAAAAAATAGATGATAATATATCCGAAGTTCATTCATCTTCCCCAAATCACAAGCAGTCTGCTCCACCCTTTGATAGGATAAGAACTGAACAAGTAAAGAATGAAACTAAAACTTTTAAGGATCTTTCGTCTTCTCCTGACTCCAAAACATCTACTCGTGAGGGTACCAATCCTCAATGGCATGTTGATCAGGCAACAAGCTATAAACAAAGCGAATTTATACATAGTAAGCTAGATGATAGCAAGTCGACAGAATCAGATGCGACCAAACGTTATGACGAACATGAGCATAGCAAGCAGAAATCAGAGGCTGAAGCTAAGTTTACTAGCACTGATGACCTTTATAAAAATGCAGAAGCACTTGAGGTAATAAGAGCGTTTTTTGAGAGCAAAGAAGGGAAAGTAATGCTCGAACGTGAATATAATTTTGCAAGAACGCAGAAGGAATTTTTAGATTCTGGTGCTGCAAGGATAGATAGTGAAAAAGTTGGCATCGACAATCCCCAGAAAATTATGAAGAGCATGCAAATAGAGATTGATGAATACCGATTGAGGCTTGCAAATGTGATTGATCCAAAGCTAGTCCAACTTGGGGAAGTCCAGAAAGAAGAGTACTATCGTTGCCTCAAAGATCTAGACCGTTGTTTAACAACTGCAAATAATTATATGCGGAATATGATCGACGTAACAAAGAGCCAAACTAAATTTTCATCGAATACGCCTCAGAGGAGTACTCTCCCTCTTGTTCATGCGGTAGCATAGTAAGAGAGCAAGGAGAAAGAGCGAGTATCCATAATTTGCTCCCTTTTTGCTCTCTACCATTTTTTACTGTTAAAAGTCTACTAAGTGTTTATTGATGAAGGCCTGCGATGATAACATCAAGGGCATTATTACTCATCGTTTTGCATCTACTGATCAGTATAGTCGCTTTGTTTACCAAAGAGGTATTGATCTCCAACGTACTTCAATACCACGCGGCCTAACTTCGGATCACTTCGTTCTTGCAATGGCTTAACGACGACTCCCTCTCTGATATGAGCATTGTTGTCCATTAAAAGCGTATTGCCTTCGCTATATTTTTTAATGGTATCAAGGTTAAACGGTATAGAGGCGACGACTGGCACTGTGTCAATGTTATATTGAGCACAAAGATCTGCGAAGTCCGGCCAATCAAGGTAGTGACCATCAACGAGGATATCAAAGGCGAGGTAGCCCATAGTGTCCTTATGACCGTAATCCAAGGATTGGATTTTGCTCCCATATATTTCTCCAAACAGGATAACTTGTTTATGCTTGGTTGCCAGATTTTCGAGTAAAGATCGTACTGGAGGTAAAGAGAGAGGATACCAGTACAGGTTAGACTCAAACATGTCATTCTCCGGTCTTCTTCTGCGAAGGCTATGGGAACCAGCCATTAATTCATCTTCGATGATGCCTACGCGCGAATTGCTTCCATGTATCTTCTCAGTTATTACAACCATTTCACCGTCTTTAAACATATTAGGGAAATTGCGCATATTCTCGATATTAGTATATTTTACGAATATAGGATGTTCTGACTCAGCATCACCAGCCGTAACACGCACTGGAGGTTCATATTTTTTGACACCTAAAGCAGCATAGTACTCAGCAACATCCTGTCCTACTTGCCATTCATCGTTTTCTGGTTTAACTGCAAGACCAAATGAAGGTTCACCTCGTAACTTTGCACACCTAATGCGTCCTTTGCTCAAGTAATTTGTAACGCCAAATCTATCACTTAATTCTCGAGGTAGTACAGTGTCAATTGGAAAGTATACAATCTTACTTCCTACCTCATATTCTCCTTTACGTACTACAAGTTGCCACCCAAGAATTTGTGCTAACTCCAGTGAATCAGCATTGTTATGTGGCATCAATTTTTCGATGGTTGCCACCGGGATAATAAGGTTGCTCATTGTTCTCTCCTTATCTTCAATGAATAATCAAAGTCCACCGTTGTTCAGACATTGTTTGCTATGCTTAGACTAACGATAGTTGGTTGAGTTGTCTTATTCTTCGAGATTCGATAACTTGGTAATTGCCTCTTCTATACAAAGACGCACAAAATGACTATAATAATCACTAATCCCCTCATTAGGAAGCATCTCGGTTAAGCGTGGTACGACTTCTTTATTGCCTAATTCACCAATTACACTAGCTATATTACAACGCACAGACCAATCAATCCCCTCATTAGGAAGCATCTCGACTAAGCGTGGTGCCACTTCTTTATCACCTAATTCACCAATTGCTTCCGCTATACGACCACGCACAGTATCACTAATCCCCTCATTAGGAAGCATCTCGACTAAGCGTGGTACGACTTCTTTATCACCTAATTTCCCAATTGCTTTCGCTATATCATAACGCACACCCTCATCAATCCCCTCATTAGGAAGCATCTCGACTAAGCGTGGTACGACTTCTTTATCACCTAATTTGCCAATTGCATTCGCTATACCAAAACGCAAACGCACACTCAAAACAATTTCCCCATCATCAAGCATCTCGGTTAAGCGTGGTACGACTTCTTTATCACCTAATTTGCCAATTGCATTCGCTATACTAAAACGCACATGGTCACTAATCCCCTCATTAGGAAGCATCTCGACTAAGCGTGGTGCCACTTCTTTATTACCTAATTTGCCAATTGCTTTCGCTATACGCCAACGCACAGTATCACTAATTCCCTCATTAGGAAGCATCTCGACTAAGCGTGGTACGACTTCTTTATTAGCTAATTTCCCAATTGCAGCTCCCGCTATATGCCAACGCACAGTATCACTAATTCCCTCATTAGGAAGCATCTCGACTAAGCGTGGTGCCACTTCTTTATCACCTAATTCACCAATTGCTTCCACTATCCAACGACGCACAGGGTAACTAATTCCCTCATTAGGAAGCATCTCGACTAAGCGTGGTACGACTTCTTTATCACCTAAATCTCTAATTGCTCCCGGTATATTACAACGCACATGGTCACTAATCCCCTCATTAGGAAGCATCTCGACTAAGCGTGGTGCCACTTCTTTATCACCTAAATCTCCAATTGCTTCCACTATATCACAACGCACAGAGTAACTAATCCCCTCATTACTAAGCGTCTCGACTAAGGCTGGTATGACTGCTTTATTTCCTAATTTGCCAATAGCCCGAGCCATTTTGCAACGTTCATCTTTGTCAATCTGCTCATTAGGAAGAATTTTAACTAAGGTCTCGCTTAGTATTTTATGCCGCATATCCCTGGGAAGTTCCCGAAGCCTTTCCTCTAGTGTTCGTTCAAGCTTTGGTGGTGCAGAACGGCTACGCTCAGGCATAAGAAATCGCGTCAGGTCTCGGCTTTCTTGTCTTCCTTGTTGAGATTGGCTCTGATCAGAAGCTGATCTTCGGCGCTCCATAATTTGCCTCTTTTTGTTCTCTATCAGCTTTTACTGCTAAAGATCTTATAATACTAATTTTCATTCATCGGTAACATTCTCACAAGAACGGTTCTTCACTTGAGAATTATTTGCCAGAATGCAAGTTGGTATTGAGATAGTGCCGATTTCATTGGGATCAAAACACTCTCTCGCATCTAATTAACGATCCCAGGTTGACGTATCATCCACTGGCTCTTCCAACAAGAAGAGCTTATTAAAACAATAGTTGGTTGAGTTGCCTCATTCTTCGCGGTTCGATAACTTGGCAATTGCATCCGCTATACTATCACTCACATCTGGATGAATTCCCTCTTCATCAAGCATCTCGGTTAAGCGTGGTACCACTTTTTTATCACCTAATTTACAAATTACTTCAGATATACCACAACGCACATCACCAGTAATTCCCTTATCACCAAGCATCTCAACTAAGCGTGGTACCACTTCTTTATCACCTAATTTACCAATTGCTTTTGTTATACCAAAACGCACCACGCTATAAATCCCCTGATTACCAAGCATCTCGACTAAGCGTGGTACCACTTCTTTATCACCTAATTTATCAATTGCATGCACTATATACCAATGCAACTTACTATCAATCCTCTCATCACCGAGTATATCGACTAAGCGGGGTACCACTTCTTTATCTCCTAATCTTCCAGTTGCTTCTCCTATACTCTCACGTAACTCTTGATCAATCCTATTATCATTAAGCATCTGGAGTGCTACTTCTTGATCACCTAATCTGACAATTGCTTCCCCTATACTCTCACGCATCTTTCGATCAATCCCCTGATCACCAAGTATCTCGACTAAGCGTGGTGCCACTTCTTTATCTCCTAGTTCACCAACTGCTTTAATAAAGTGGCAACGACGCTCCTCAGGAACCTCCTTATTCGAGAGGATAGCTTCAAGATTGTCTTTTATGCATTTCTCTAGCTCTTCTGGATATTTCTTCGGGAACGACTCTTGCGATCGCAATTCTTGCGGCAGCAGTTCTTGCAATTTTTCATTCCGAGCGCATGATAATTCTTCTACTGCCTGGTCATAGCGATGAATTACATTGCTTAGCTGCTTGTCAATCCTGACGATTTCATTATGGTGGTCCCACTTCTTTTCCCTAGCCCTCATATCCCTAGCCTTCATACAAAAGGAATGACTGATCTCGTTAAGAAAAGAGAGCCTGCGAAACTTCTCGCGAAATGTATTTGCATCTTCTTCTGTAAAAAGAACGTTAACCCATCTGTCTGGTGCCATCTCTTGTGCTATCTTCGACGATGCTTTCGCTACTTTCCTCATGAGGTCGAGGAAATCAAGCTCGTGCTTAGACCAATGGCCATCCTGTGCTCTACGTTCTGGCTCTGACCTCGACTCATCTGGATAAGCAGTTTTTCCATCCCCCAATTGTTGAGATGATACTCGTATTCGATGTCTTTCAGGATCTGGTAGTGCAGCACTGCTACTCTCATACCTAAGAAATCCCGTTGGGTCGTTTATTCGGCGTTCTTGTCTACTTTGTTGAGATTGGCTCTGATCAGATGCTGATCTTCGGCATTCCATAATTTGCTCCTTTTTTGTTATCTATCATTTTTTAACTTTTAAAAATCTTTTAATACCAATCTGCATTCATCGGTAACATTCTCACAAGAACTGTTCCGCACTTGAGAATTATCTGCCAGAATGCGAGTTGGTATTAGACTCTATTCCGGTTAGCGTGGTGAGGGGCATATGTCAGATTCTTCCTGATAGTGTTGATCTTGCCCAAGCACAAGACTGTCAAGTCGATTTGACGCGTGCTCTAACCTAGTAATTGCCTGATCTATCCTTGCACGCACACTTTCGTCAATCTGCCCATTGGAACGTATCTGTTCCAAGTGTGGTATGATCGTTCTGTCACCTGATTCTTCAATTGTCCCAACCATTAGGTCGCGTACAGTCTTGTCAATCTGCGTGTTAGAAAGCATCTGAACTAAGTCTGGTAAGGCTGTTTTATCTTTTGTTCTTCCAATCTCTGAAACTATCTGAAAGCGCACAAACCAGTTAACATGTGTGTTGGGGAGCATCCGCACTAAGTCTGGTACAGCCGTTTTGCCACCTAATTTGACAATTGCCTCAGGTATACTACTTTGTATAGACGAGTCAACCTGATCATTGGTAAGCATCTTGACTAAGCGTGGTATCACTTCTTTATTATCTAATTCACCAATTGATTTTACTATATTATAATGCACTTCCCAATGGATCTCTTGATCACTGAGCATCTCAACTAAGCGTGGTGCTGCTTCTCTATCTCCTGATTGCCCAATTCCTCTCACTATATCTTTACGCACACACCAATCAATTCTCTTATCACTAAGCGTCTGGAGTGCTATTCCTTTATTATCTAATATTCCAGTTGTTTCCCCTATACTCTTACGCACCTCTAGGTCAATCCTCTGATCACCAAGCATCTGGACTAATGTCGGTACGACTGCTCTATCTCCTAATTCAGCAATAGCTAGGGCCATTTTGCAACGGACATCTTTGTGAATCTGCTCATTAGGAAGCATATCGACTAAGACTGGTGGTACGACTGCTTTATCTCCTAATTTGCCAATAGCTAGGGCCATTTTGCAACGCTCATCTTTGCGAATCCGCTCATTAGGAAGAATTTTAGCTAAGGTCTCGCCTAGTATTCTAGTCTGTATCTCCCTAGGAAGTCTCTGAATCCTTTCCTCTAGTGTTCGTTCAAGCTTTGGTGGTGCAGAACGGCAACGCTCAGGTCGTGTCTGGTCTCGGCTTTCTGATCTACCCTGTCGACCTGATGTGCTCTCATGCCAAAGTGATCTCGTCATGTCTATTTGACTTTCCTGTTCACTTTGTCGAGGTGGGTTCTGATCAGAAAGGTGTCTTCGGCGGTCCATAATTGCTCCTTTTTTATTATCTATCATTTGTTACTGTAAAAAAACTTTAAAAGATAGCTCTCTTTCTAGACGAATAGAGAGAGATCTTATAAAGAGAATAACTAATCAATGCTTTTGTCCACAACTGTTGTTGTTTCTGCTTAGGTGGAGACAACCCCCACTGTTAAATAATACCTACTGGGAAGGTCTTTTGCTAGGGGAAAAGAGGGACAAAACTTTCTAAGGATTTTGATCGTTTGAATAGTAATATTAGTGATTGGAGATATTTGTCATGTGACAAATGTCAGTTAATACAAAAGAACCAGCCGCGGGACGGCTAGTCCAGCGGAGTGTCACAATTGGAAATAGTCATGTTAATTCGCATCTTGCCTGATGTTGTACGCTCTGTCGGGGGAAAATATCAACACGCTTTGTGGGATCAACACATATAGCTGTCTGTTAGATGACGCCTGCTTGTCATTGTATAGCAACCTCTCAATCAGGCATAATCTAGACATGAAATGCTTCACCCACCTCCAAGAGGTACTTTTTCTGAGGGGAGGAGGAAGCTTGCCAGACCTGTGTCCTTGCTGCAGGTCTGGCCTTTTTTATGCTACAATAGCATAGGCAATTCATAATCTGGATTGCAAGCGTACCAACTTACGTTCGGTGCTAGTCGCCATTCCAGCCAATGAGCGAATGACATCAATGGTTTCCTGAGCGTTACGCACAAATTCGATGCGGGTAGGAGATAGGGCCGTTATAAATTCCTCAATTGTTACATCATCTAAAAAGCGTATACCATCGTTATCTAACATAACTCGTGGCAACAAAACCAAATCTCCAAGAGCATCACTTCCCTGCAGAGATTGCAATTCAGCTTGTACATCCTGACCGCAGAGTAGACCTGCAACGGTAATTTCTGCCCCAAAGAATTTATTCACGATTGGTCTTACCTGGACTTCCAAGCCCTCAACCTTGCGGATATCCTGTGCAAGATCTTCAATGATCGGTTGGGCCATCACGCTAGTCACAATCGTGACGCGATATGCTTTCTGCACCGATGGGGGCAGGTGTCGTCGTGCGCGTAACCATTGTTCGATCAGGAAACGTGTCATACCCACGCCATTCTCAATCTGAGCATAAGAGCCATAATGTTCAGCAGGTGGAAAAGCTCGTCCAGTCAAAAAAAACCATTCATCCGAGAGATAGACGAAGGGATATCCCTCAGGATCATTGGCGCTAAATCTGCGCTGATGGGCCTCGACCTGATCAACAATAATCTCGGCCTCTGCCCGTGTATAGTGGCGCATAGGCGGTAGGTCGCCAGTCTTAATCATATTGTTATACTTAGTCAGACCCAGCGGAACGACCGAAACGGACTCTACGATTGGTCGCAACGCCGCCAAATCGTGAATGCTGCGATCAAGCTGCTCGCCATCATTGATAGTTGGGCAGAGTACAAGTTGTGTACGACAGGTGATATGGAGATCGCCCAATCGCTTAATATGATCAATGATCTCGCCTGCTCTGGGGCCATCGACCATCTTCCGTCGTAATTCGGGATCAGTCGTATGCACTGAGACGTAGAGAGGTGTCAACTTCTGCTCATCCAGACGTTGCCAATCAAGTTCTTTCAAATTTGTCAGCGTAATGAAATTGCCGAACAGGAAGGAATAGCGATAGTCATCGTCCCTAACATACAAGGAGGAGCGCATACCATGCGACAGCCCTGGTTGGGGTGCAAATCGTTCTGGCAATCCTTTAATAAAGCAAAAGACGCATTTATTAGCACACTGGCGAATAAAAGGGCTTGGCTCTTCACCAAACAAAACGCCTAAATTTTCGTCAGCCTCTTTAGCAATGCGTACCTCGCGTTGATCTTGCTGACGCTCAAAACCGATCACTAATTCTTCATCGGCGCTATAGAAACGATAATCGACTAAGTCACGGATCAGGTGACCATTAATGGTACGAATCAAATCGCCAGGTTCAAAGCCTGCCCGATCGGCATGACTTTCGGGTACTACCTCACGTACCCATCCATACATTTTTGGCATGTGTTTATTCCCTGCATACTTGTCAAGTGGATCACTGTTTTGAGGCATTATAAAGCCTGTGGGCAGGAACGTCAAATTTTAGAACCGCTGCCTGAGTTGAGCCTCTATTGCTTCTTTCGAACACATGAGCTATCATACAGATATCTAAGTCTTTTCGTAGTAGGAGGATCACTGTATGGCGGGTAGTAGAGATAAAGAAAATTGTAGCCGACATCAACGTAACATACCAACTCTTGATAACATCTCGGCGCGTGTCAGTAGGGCAGTGGGAAGTCGGGGCTCGTCACGTGGGCAGACTGCGCGGGTCGAGCAACGTGCGAGTGTTTCCACTCCAAAACAGAGTCCTCGTCGTCCTGCTGCGGCTAAGGCAACGCCTCGTGCTAAGCCAGGGGCAACGCCTACCAAGAAGATCCCGGCAGTGAAGTCGAAGCGTCCTAATTCCTCTGCACCTGATCCAAAGGATATCCACGCCATTCAGTGGATGCATGAAAAGTGGCAATCTATGGAATCACATGCTCAGCAACGCTTCTTCAGTATTGCGCTATTATGTCTATCAAGCTTGCTAGTTGGGTCTCTAACCTTACTACATAATCAGCCTATCTTCAGAGCCATCAACCAAATCTTTCTCGACTTTTTCGGCTGGTCAGCGTATCTGCTAGCGCTTGGATTGGTAGCGTTTGCCCTGGTACACCTAATTGAGGGAGTGCACAAGCAGTATTATCTCCGCTGGTCATTAGTCATTGGGCTAGTAATTCTCTGGCTGCTGGTGCTACTCGAAAGTCGTCTGATTGTAGGACCGCAAGTTGGTATTCTGGCCGAAGTCCTCGTGATACCTTTTCTAGGTTGGTCTCCAGCGATCGCGCATGTCATGACGTTGGGGCTCATGCTGATAACTACTATTCTGACCTTCCGGATTACTTTTGGACATATTTTACTCTTCGCGCAAGCAATACAATGTTTCTTTACTGCTGATAGGCCACAGCTCTCTCTCTCTGACAAGTCTCCTCAGCCATCGCCATTTCTGGGGCAGCGTCCGCGCTATAGTCGTTATGTTGCTAGCAATCTTGCGGGTGGTGAGCAGAAAGGGCCTAAGCGTGTTAAGCAACAGTCTGCTATTAAAGATGATAATGAAGGTAGCGCAGATTCTGAGCTAGATATCGACCTTGAAGGTGATCTTGAGGATGATTATCCACTGAATGATATCAATATTCATAAGGGAGGGATTAGCACAGTACTACGTGGTAGTACACGCGTTTCTGAGGTAATGGATGCTGAGGAGCATAAACAAGCTGTTCAGGGTGCTACGCAACAGGAACTTCCATTTCAGGAGGTGGATCAGGTCCCGCCTGCTGCCAAGCATGCTCCTCAGATGGAGTCGTTGTTGCCCAATCCTCGCCTTGCCAGTCAGAAAAAAGCACGCTCTTCTCTTCCTAATAAGGGGCCAGCAGTAGTTGTTCCTACGCGGGAGTCAACGTGGGTGGTTCCAGGAACATCGCTTCTTAACACATCCGATACAGCCAAATTGCAGATGCAGGGAGCAGATACTGGGGCCTTGGCAAAAATTATTCAGGATACACTGCGCAGTTTCCGCGTGGTGGCCGAGGTGAGGCCAGAAGATATTAGCATTGGTCCCACAATCATTCGTTTTGGTATTCGTCCAACTGGCAAACCAGAGATGCGCAAAGATGAGAAGACGGGAAAAATGGTGCCAGTTGTTGATGCCTCGGGCCAGATTGTCTATGAAACGCGCACGCGTGTGAGCCGCATCATGGCGTTACAGAATGACCTTGCGTTAGTCCTAGAAGCCAAGACCATTCGTATGGAAGCACCAGTTCCTGGTCGTCCCTACGTTGGCGTTGAGATCCCTAATAAGAATAGCCGTTTGGTCACTTTGCGCGAAGTGTTGGAGAGCAAAGAATATCAGGTAGCCAAAGAGAAATCGAAATTGGCAATCGGTCTGGGCAAAGACGTTGCTGGTCAGGTGCGTGTAGGGGATCTTGCGCGTATGCCGCATTTACTAATTGCTGGTGCGACAGGGGCGGGAAAGAGCGTTTGCATTAACACTATCATTGCCAGCATCTTGACGCAAGCAACTCCTGATGATGTACGCCTCCTAATGGTTGATCCCAAAATGGTCGAACTAAACATGTATAATGGCATACCTCATCTATTATCCCCTGTCGTCATTGAAGTAGATAAAGTTGTATCACTCCTGCAAAATGCTATTCATGAAATGGAGCGGCGTTATCGGCTCTTCTCGCAGCTAGGCGTAAGAAACTTAGATAGCTATCGCAAACTACGCAAGCAGAAGTTTGAGCAGGGCGATACCTCATTGAACAATCTGCCAGCCATTGTCATCATTATCGACGAGCTGGCGGACTTGATGATGGCTGCCCCGGACGAAGTCGAGGGGATGATCTGTCGTCTCGCGCAGCTAGCTCGTGCAACTGGCATTCACCTCGTCGTGGCGACGCAGCGTCCCTCCGTCGATGTGATCACCGGGCTTATCAAGGCAAACATCCCTACGCGTATCTCCTTCATGGTCAGTTCTGCCGTTGATTCGCGCACGATCATCGATATGGGAGGTGCGGAGCGATTGCTGGGTCGTGGTGATATGCTCTATTTGCCAGCGGATGCGGGCCGTCCTGAGCGTATCCAGGGAGCATTCCTCTCGGACGAGGAGGCAAATGCGCTGGCAGACTACTGGTGTCGGCAAATCATTGAGCGTGCAGTGGCGATTGGTGAGGAATCTTCACCGATCCAAGTTGAGCCGATGGTGGAACCCGGTTGGGAACTCAAGGATCGGTCAGCCGAAGAGTTTGAGCTGGATGATGACCTGCTCGATCGGGCAGAGGAGATTGTGCGTGAGTACGGGCGAGCCTCGATCTCCCTGTTGCAGCGTCGTCTGCGTGTTGGCTATTCGCGTGCGGCTCGCCTGATTGATTTGTTGGAGCAACGCGGCATTGTTGGTCAATCTGAATCGGGTGGGCGTGGTCGTGCGGTCTATGGTGGTGATGGTCATTCCATGGCCGACGTAGTCGAGGATATTGTGGCGGAAGAAAGAAGTCGTGATGAATTTTTGCGTCAGCAGGTTGTGCGGTTCCAGCAGCAAGCGGACTAGAACAGTTCAGTCCGAGCATTCGACAGACCAATCCGAGCCTTTTCAGCTTTTTCTAGAGCTTGCGCAAGCCACTTATCCAGTGGCCGCTCCTTTGTGAATGAGTTCTGCCAGTAGGGGAGAGTAATTTGCCTCGGCATCATGTTTTCGAAACGCAGTAAGGCGTTTTCATACTCATCTTTAGCTTTTTTATAATTTTCAGCTTTCTCCAAAATGGCCTTAGTCATTTCACATATATTTTCGAGATGCATTGATTCACTTTCAGCTTCTTTATATTCAGAATATTTTTCCTTCCATTTATCTTCAGTACTTTTCATCTCTTCTTCTGTTACTTTTAACTTTTTATTAGCGATTTCAATCTCTGTTTTCAATAGGAGCTTTTTCTGCTCAGCAGCATCAATTTCCTTGCTAGACTTTTCTAGTTTTTGGCAGTGGTCTTCTAATTCTTGCGTAATGGTCTCACTCTCATGGTGAGTAGCATTGACTTGTGAGGCTAGCTTGTCCAACTTATCTTGCAATTCTTGTCGTTTTGTTTTCTCCTGTTGCACGCTATTTGTGAGGGCTGTCAACTCAGATTGTACGCTCTCTAATTCTGATGTCTTTTCGTTATAAGATTTTTGCAGATTTTGTAGGTCGGTCTCAAATTGAGACGCAATTTCCGTTAATTCCGCGTTTATCTTTGTTTGAATGATGGATTTCGTTATATGCAAGGATCCTAAATTTGATTGGAAGGTTTTAATAACTCCTGAATGATAATTCCACATTTCTTTAGCTATTATCGCACGATCCGATAAATTTTTTCCTATTTCATCTTTCTTTTGCAGTAATTCTATTCCTAGATTATATAACTCCTCTTTATACTTGTGTCTCTTCTCAATATACATAGCTAATAGTCTGTTTTTTGGCTCAATATCTTTGAGTGACGTAAGCCGAGAGCATTGGCCATGAGGAAGAGAAGGCCCTTCTGTCCCAGCTTCAACCAAATGATCAGCTTCTTGCGCCTCTGATTCTTGATAGAAGATTTCTTCGAAGTCTTTTCTTAGCTTATTTATTAGGCCATCTAGTTTTTCAATTTCTTCTGTCGGCTTTATCATTTTAGATCGTAGTTCTTTGCATTCACTTTGAATTTTTTGTTCATATTCGAACTTCTTTTCAAGTTTATCATATAATAAATTTATATCTTGCGCATTTATATTTTTATGTATATGTGAAATTTGAGGTTCTTGGAAATCTTCTTTGTATAACTTGCATTCTTGAATTATTGTTTTTCTTTCCTCTGAATATAAGTTATATCCTATCTGGGCTGCTTGCATAATTTGTGCCAAATTTAGTTTTTCATCCTCATTTATCAATATTTCATCTTGTAAGCTTCCAATTTGATCATTTGAATTCCTAAATCTAAGACGAAGCTGTTCTATATCATTATTGCTATACTCTTTTATTATCGTCAATTGCTCCTCAAAATGAGTAAGCTCATCTTCCTTAAGACTAGTAAAATTACTAATTTTATGCTTATCTACCCTGTTTTTAGCATGGGTTCCCTTATTTAAAGCTTCTCTCCTTAAAAACATTTCATAGTTTTTTATTTCTTTCTGCTGATTTTCCAGACGATCTTCTTCAGTTTTAATTGTCAAATTTAAATCTTTAATCCTATATTCAATATTCTCAATGCTATTATCTATAAATTCTTTTTTATATCCTATCTCACTCTCATAACATTCTATATACTCTGATAAAGCATTATGATATTTTTTCTTGCTCTCAAGAATCTTTTTATCTTCTTTATGTCGTTCATGCATTTTTCGTGAGGATGCTTCATCTTCTAATAAACTTTCTCTATTCTCTTTTGATATACCTTCATAATGCTTAAAGGCTTCTAGTTGCTCTCTTAAACACGCGTTATGATATTGTAATTCTTTACACATTAAATCATTACTATCCATCTCTAATATGTCTTTAAGTGCTTCTAAAGTATTTTTATGTGCTTTTAAACATGTAACCTTATTTTCCAATTTTTTACGGTCAGAGACAAAATTTGCTTTTTCTTTCTCTAATTCTGATTTCTTTTCTGAAAAATGACTATTTGCCCTTTCAACGCAGGAAATGGTTTTTTCAGCTATTTTCTTCTTTATTTGAAGCTCAGATATTTCTCTTTCTTTGACTCTAATTTTTTGTATAACTTGGTCTGATGCCTTTAGTTTTTCTTCAAAAATTTGCTTTTCTTTTTCTTTTTTTGATATATTTTTCCTATAGGTTCCTAGATCTTTCTTAAGCCTTTTCCATAGTTTCTTCTGCGAATTAATTATTTCTTTGCTTTGTGAGCCTAATTGCGTTTCTGTATCTTTTGTGAGCCCATTATATTCTTCTTGAGTTTTATTTCGCTCTTCAATTAGTTTATTAAAGTGAAATAGAAGTTCTTTTTGTTTTTGCTTTTTTGCTACAATTTTGCTATTTAAATCGTTGATTTCAGTTTCCAGAGATGCGCATTCTTCATGAGAAATAGCCCATTTTCCTTTCAAATGGCTAATTTTTGCTTCTATGAAATTCCACTCTTTTTCCAGATCAAGATATACTCCTTTATAGCCAAGAGATTTTATCCATAAAGTATGCATTTTATAGTCCAAATCTTCTATTGTTTGCTCTAGCTTGCTTGTTTGATTTCCTGAATTTTCTATACGTTCATTATGCTCTGCTAAATTTACTTCCGAAGCTGATATTTGCTGCTCACCGTATAGAATAGCTTCTTGCTTAGCGGATTCGTACCGCTCTTGAAGAAATTTCTCCATCTCGCGCGTATCCTGGCCCAACCACAACACCTTCTTACCTTCCATCTCATTCCCACTTGCATTCCGCAATCTCGATTCCGGATGGGCGATCTCATTTGGCTGCCCCTCATTGGACATTTGTCTCTCTGAATGCGGATTGCTATCAGATGGAGCGTGATCTTCTTGTGAGCTTTCAGCTTGTACTTTCTGTTTGTTTTTTTTCGATTGTATATGCCAACCTGTCGCAAAATCTTTTTTTTTCTCCTTTGCCCGCTGAGAAGCGGAGGGCTTATCCGTTTCGGAGGGTTGGCTGATCTTTTTGTTTTTTTCCATTCTGGTCCTCTTTCTTCTTTGCTCATGCCGATCTGTTCTCTAATAAGGGTCCAAGTGTCTTTGCCAGTTCAGTCTTGAGATCTTGCGTCTCAAAACAACTAGCTGTCGAATACCCTCTTCAAGAATACCCAAGAGATGGGAGTTTGTCGAGGACAACTGCTAGACATTTGCGAGACATCTTGGGATGAAGCCACTGATGACCATTCTCTTGCCCATAGGAAAATGCTTGACTCTCCCGACATTCTCTTGTGTGGGGGGCCTTCATTTCTCCTGCTCCTATTCTATTGCTTCGTTTCAATGCTGTTTGGTTATCCATTGGCGTCTCCAGTCTTTCCTGTGTAGTATTGTCTCAATTTTAGCTTCTAGCATCTGTATTCTGTCCTCATCATCTGGTCTGGCCATTGGAATCACGGCATCAGACGCATCTATCCGAGCATTCAACAGTTTAGTCCGAGCTGTTTTGACTTCGTCTTGAGCTTGCACAAATGCTTCAAGAGCTTTACGAGTTAGCTCATCTGCATCATCTGTTGTGATTACAGCCTCAGAGGTATCTCTCCAAGCATTCAGCAGTTTGGTCTGAGCTGTTTTGACTTCGTCTTGAGCTTGCACAAGTGCTTCAAGAGCTTTACGAGTTAGCTCATCTGTATCATCTGTTATGGTTACAGCCTCAGAAACATCTCTTCGGGCATGCGACAGTTTGGTCCGAGCTGTTTTGACTTCGTCTTGAGCTTGCACAAGTGCTTCAAGAGCTTTATGCGTTGGCTCATCTGCATCATCTGTTGTGATTACAGCCTTAGAAACATCTCTTCGGGCATGCGACAGTTTGGTCCGAGCTGTTTTGACTTCGTCTTGAGCTTGCACAAGTGCGTCAAGAGCTTTACGCGTTGGTTCATCTGCTATGAATCGATACTTCTCAGGGAGCTGAAATCCTGTTCTTCATTGGCTCTTTGAGGTTCTTAATCCCCTTTTGAGTCTTCTCGCCCTCTTCTTCTCGTGCTTTTTTCTCTTCTTCAGCTTTCGCTAAATCTGCTTCTTGCTGGCTTTTATTTACAAGAGCTTCTTCAAAAGCATCATGCGCATTTATAAAGGAATCCATCCACTTTTTATTTTCGGATTGAGCATGTTTACATTGTTCTTCTTTCTCTTCTATTTCCTTCTTGAATTGTTCAATCCTTGTTTCCAATAGTCTATTTTCCTGCTTAGCAGCAGCGAGTGCCTTGCAAGACTCTTCGAGTTTTTGTGATGGTCTTCTAATTCTCTCGTAATGGTTTCTATCTTACGGCGGTCGTCAGAAGGATTGATCCCTGTATCTTCCTGTGCTTTCCTTCGTTCTGAGGGATCAAGACTTTGGCGAACCGCTGTAGGGCGAGTCGTCTTAGCTCTGAGTTTAGCCGATCCAACTGGCCTAGCAATTCTTGTCGTTTTGTTTCCTGTTGCATGCTATTTCTGAGGGTTGCCAACTTGGACTGTAAGCTCTCTATTTCTGATTTCTTCTCATCATGAGATCTTTGCAGATTTTGTAAGTCTGTATCAAATTGGGTGCTGATCTTTCTAAGTTCAGGGCCTATCTTTCCTTTAAGGTCGGATATCCCTGTTTGATAAGCTTCTAGTTCTGATCGATAAGATTCTTTATAAGATTCAATTTCTTTTAATTTATAATTAGATATAATTTTATCTATTGCTATAATATCAAGTTCATGCCTTTCTGTTTCATATTTTATCTGTATTATCTTTTTTACTGAATAAGAGAATTCTAGCTTAAATTGATCGCTATCATTGATATACTTAGTTAATTGCCTATTGTACTTATCTAATAGTCTATTATAGTCATCTCCAGAAAAATTTGCAAAGTACTCATCTCTAGAAATATCTATAGAAATGTTTTCTCTTAAACCTTTTAATTCGTTAAGTAGATCATTGCTAAGATTTATTATATTATTTGAATCTTGCACCATTTCTAATACTTTATCTTCTAATTTGTTAATTGATTTTAGAATTCCGTCACGAACCATCTTTAGTGACTCTAAATTCTGGCCCTTATATGAATTTGTATTTTGGGATGGTTGGAAGCTTTCATTCTCTAGCTTATAGGCTAAAATTGTAGTTTCTCTTCCCTTTAAATATAACTCACGTTTGAACTGGCTGTGTACTATATTTTGCTCATCTCTCCAATTATCATCCTCCAGCTCTTCAATCCTAATCTCAATATTCTGTAATTCTTGTCTTTTGTTTTGTAATGATAGAAAATATTTTTTTACATCATTATCTTTTCCATACTTTTTTATTACTTTCAATGGTTCCCTAAAAGGAGTAAGATCATCAGCCTTACTGATGTTCTGCCCATCTATACTGTTTGTAGGAAGATCTTTCGTAAGTAAAAATTTTTCGTTTAAATTTTGATTATACTTATTTATTTCCTCTTGATTCTCCTTTAAACGATTTTCTGTAATAAAAATTTCCTGTTTTATTCTTTCAAGTTCATCGTCATAATTTAAATTTGTTTTAGCTTTAAGTGAAGTTTCCTCATTTATCTCCTTATTATAATATTCTGTAAGCTTTGATAAAAGTTTAGATAAGTTAGATAAAAATTCTTTTTCCGCTTCCAGCCTATTACATTTTTCTGATAAAGTTTTCATTTTGCTAGAAAAAACAGGAATTATTCGTTCATAATAAGGGATTGAGCTTTGCTCTTCCATTGTCCTTTCTAATTCAGAGATCTTACTGTTTGTTTTTTTAGTAATAGAGTCTAATAGGCTCTCTGTAGCTTTTAGCTCTTCATTCAAATCATTTAAACTGTCATTATCAAAAATTTCTTTTGGATTTGATAATTCTTCAACTTTTTCCTTTACGCATGCGTCAAAAGTGGGCGACTCTGCTTGACAGTTTTGCTCTCTTACAAGGTCAACATTGTCAGGTTGATTTGACATATGCCTTAGGTGATTAATCCATTCTTTATTATCTAAAATACTTCGCTCAGTTACTTTTATCTTTTTTTGAAGTTCAACTTGATCTCTTTCTTTAGCTCTCATTTCTTGAGAGTGCTGCTCTAATGTTTTTACTATTGCTTTTAAGTTTTTTGATTCCTTATTAAAAAAATCTTTTTCCTTGTTTTTATTCGCAATTTCTCCTACATATTTTCTTAAATCTTTTTGTAACTCTGCTTGCCGTTCATTCATATTTCTAATTTGGATCTTCAAATCTTTTAACTTTTTGCTTAGTGAGTCTGTTTGAGCTTCTACCTCTTCTCTGAGGCTATTATGTTCTTTCTGTTTTTTATCCTGCTTCGTAATTAGTTTATTGTGTTTGGATAGTAATTCTTTTTTGTTTTGCTCTTCCGTTTCGATCTTGCTATTTAAGCCATTGATTTCATTTTCCAGAGATTTGCATTCTTTATTAGAAATAGCCAACTTTTCTTTTAAATGGGTAATTTTTGCTTCTATGAAACTACACTCTCTTTTTAGATCAAGGTATACACCTTCATAACCAATAGCTTTTATCCATGAAGCGTACATTTTATCGTCCAGATCTTCTATTGTTTGATTTGGCTTGCTTGTTTTATTTTCTAAATTCTCTATACTTTCATTATGTTCTGCTAAATTTACTTCCGAAGCTGATATTTCCTGCTCACCGTATAGAATAGCTTCTTGCTTAGCGGATTCGTACCGCTCTCGAAGAAATTTCGCCATCTTCTGGCCCAACGACAACATCTTACCTTCTTCCATCTCATTCTCACTTGCGTTCCGCAATCTCGATTCCGGATGGGCGATCTCATCTCGTTGCCCCTCATTGGACATTTGTCCCTCTGAATGCGGATTGGTATCAGATGGAGCGTGATCTTGTGAACTTCCAGCTTGTACTTTCTGTTCGTTCTCTTCTGTTTGTATATGCCAACCTGTCGCAAAATCTTTTGTTTTCTCCTTTGCCCGCTGAGAAGCGGAGGGCTGGCTGATCTCTTTGTTTCTTTCCATTCTGGTCCTCTTTCTTCTTTGCTCCTACTTCTATTCTCCTGCTCCGCCCCAAGGCCGTTTCGTTATCCATTGAAGTCTCCAGTCTTTCCTGTGGAATATCGCCTCAATTTTAGCCTCTAACATCACTTTTCTGTCCTCATCATGTGGTCTGGCCATTATGATTGCGTCATCAACTGCCTCCGCCAGAGCTTTGAGCTGTTCATACCGAATGGCACTCAGCGATGCAATTGTCATGGAATCAACTCCGCTCGCAAGTTCACTTGAAGATTGCTCTTGAGAATGCAAGGTGGCATCAGTCTGAGCTTTTTTCCGACTTCTTCTCGCGCTTGCAATGGGTCCTTTAGCCTCTCAGGGGCTGTTTGAGATGTGTTCGTTTCCGAGTCAGCACATTTTACCTGCTTTGCCTGCCTACCTTGATCCTCTTGTGACTCAACAGGTTTCTTGAGGAGAGATTTGGACTTGCTTGGCTTGTTACTTTCTTCTTGACTCCTATCTGCAACGGTGGGATTATCCTTTTCAAACAGCTCCTGAATATCTTTAATAATTTTATTACTTTCTATTTTATGATAAAATTTATTAGATTCTATTGCTCCTATATCATTTTTAACTTTTGCCAAACGACGCCTTAATTCATATTTTTCTGCTAAGGCTTTCACAATACGGTGCCGTGCTTTACTAAGATTTTTGCTCGTTTCTATCCATTCACTGCCAGCAAGCTTAAGTTGCTTCTTTTTCTCTCTTAACTCTTTCCTAGATCTTCCAATCTTTTCTTCCAATTCACTCTTTCTATGCTCAGTGGCAGCCAGTTCCTTTTCAAGCAGGTCTTTTACTTCCTGTGCGCTCACCTCGTTTGGCTGGCGAGTCGTATGGCTCTGTGAATCTCGCACATTCAACTGCTCAGGGTTAGTATTGATCTCATTTGATGGTGACGTTAATTTTTTTTGTCCTTCTTCTTCAGCTGAAATCTCACTGTTTAAAATAGCGATGACATTGCCCACAGCTTCACATGTTTGAAGGCAATCATGATATTCCTCATCTAATTTACTAAATACTTGCTTTATAGCAGAATATTCTTCTTTTCTATTATTAAGTATGGCTAGTTGCTCCAAAGATTTATCCTCCAATTTATGTTTATAATTGTAAATTGATCCTATTTTGATTTTGTTTTGCGTAATACGCCTCTTCAGCAATTTTTGGCGTTCATATAGGATAACAAGGCTTTGGTTTAATTTATCTAATTCTTCATGCTGTATTTTTATATATTGGTTATATGCATCTATAATGCCATAATCATTTTCTGGATGGGCAACTTCTCCTAAGTATTCGCTTGTACTATTTTTTGTGTCTCCTTGAAGACCATGAGAAATGGGGCCTATTTCTCCGGCGGTTTTGTGGACATTCCTCCTCTCCATTGAGTTTCTCGTTCTTTCTATGATGTTGCTTTCAAGAGAACTATGTGCTTCTTCATAAGATATTATTGCTTTTAACCATTTAGCATTAATAATATCAAGTTTTTTCTTTTCATCTTTTAATTTGTCTTGGTGCTCTTTAATCTGTTTTGTCAATGGTTCTCTTTTCTGTTCATAATCATCAAGTTCATTTTCAATATCTTTAATACTTTCATGATCTATCCCTAATTCTTTGTTGATGGTATTTAGCTGAGATCTAATTTTGTTTATTTGCTTATTAAACTGCTCTTGCAAATTTTGTTGTTGTGTTTCCGGCAACATTTTCTTTTTGAGGTCTTCCAACTCAGATCCTAATCTTTCTAATTCTGAGTTTTTCTCACCATAAACTTTTTGCAGATTTCGTAAGTCTGTCTTAAATTGAGACTCGATAATTTTAAGTTTGGCCTCTATCTCTTGTTCAAGGTTGGATTTTGCTAGTTGATAGTCTTCAATCTCTTTTAGCCGACAATCACACATATATTTATCTATTTCTAAAACCTTCAATATACGCATCTCCATCTCATCTTTAAGTCTCAGCTTTCTTGTTGCTATTTGAGATAGCTCTTCTAGAATTTTATCCCGATGCTTACATGATTCATCCAACTTTTCTGTTAGTTTTTTTATTTCTTTGATGCCGGATGGCGAAGCCATAGCTTTTTGCAGTCTTGTTATATTATCTAGTATTTCCTGATAAGTGCTTGTCTGATCATTTATTTCTTTCTCTATTCCTTCGATAATTACTCCTAAATATTCCATTTGACGCAAAACTTTATTACGCTCCTCCTGAGCTAATTCGGGATTTTGGATGTTTATCTCCTTGTTCTGGCGGAATCCTTCGTCTGTTAAACAAAAATCTGTAATTATTTGTTCTCTCTCCATCAAATAGAATCTATGATCTAACTGGCATTGAGATAGTTCTTGCTCGGCTATTCGATGAGCTTCCTTCAGTTCTTCAATATTACGCATGTTGTTCTGTATTTTTTTATATTTACTATCAAGATCTTTAATATCATCTTTTATTATATTATTGTCCTTATTAAAATAATATTTTATGATTTCTATTTGATCTTTAAAATGGTTAATGTCATAATTGTTATAATTACCATGAGAATTGATATTATCTTCGATTTTTTTATTTAAACCTTCAATTTCATGCTTGATTGCTTTAACCCTACTATCAAGTAATGATTTTGATTTTTTGTCAATATCATTACGTGTTTTTCCATATTCCTTGTGAGATTCACAAACTTCTTTTAATAACTTAATTATTCTATCTTTTTCTTCGATATTGCTCTTAGTAAGTAAATAAATTTTTGTAGTTCGAATAATGGGCTGAAGATGATTTTTATATAATTTTGCTTCTTTTTCGTATTTTTTTATATATTTATCGATATATAAGATCTCTTCATTTAATGTAGATTTCGTTCTTTCTAACCGACCAATGAATGCTTCATTACATGATTCCTCCTTCTGTCGAATTTTGTCTTCTTTGCTTTTGTTTATCTTTTCTTGTGATTTTTTTATTTCTTCTAATTTACCCATAAAATTTACTTGTTGCGTTCGTATTTTTTTTATCTCATCCTCAAGATACTTCAGTATGCTTTTCTTGGCATCATATTCTTCTCTAATGCCTCCATATAAAACTTCATTTTGACCTACCATATGATTTATTTCTGTAATATTAACTTTAAATTCGTCAGTTATCGTATTTAACTGCAAAGTTAATTCATTACTCTTTTGTTCGTATTTTTCGATTTTACTTTTCAGCTTTTTCATTTTCAGAGGTTTATATATTTTTTTCAAAGCAGCACGCTCTTTTTTTAATCGAATGATCTCTTTAGTTATGGATTCACACTCTTTGCGTGTATTAAAGAACAACTCTTTTTTGTTACAAGCCTCTTCCTCTAATTTTGGACTCTCTCAAAAAGATGGGGCGGATCTAGTGGTGAATCCGGGACAGAAGAGTCCTGGCTCAGCGCCTTTTCCCTAAAATCTTGAGAATCATCTCGTTGCCCCTCATTAGAGGTTTGCCCCTTTGAAAGCAAATTGGTATCAGATGGCGCGTGCTCTTGTGAATTTTCAGCTTGTACTTTATGTTCTCTTTCTTCTAGTTTTGTATTCCGGCCTGTCGCAAAATCTATATTTTTTCTCTTTGCCTCCTGAGAGGCGGAGGAGGGCATACCCATTTCTAAGGGCTGCCAATTGATCTTTTTTCTGCTTCTTTTGCCCATTCTGGTCCTCTTTCTTCTTTGCTCATGCGGATCTGCCCTCTGGCAGGGTCCAAGTGTCTTCGCAAGTTGTGTCTTGAGATCTTGCGTCTCAAAACACAACTTGCTATCAAACTTCCTCTTCAAGAATACCCAAGAAATGGGGGTTTGTCGAGGACAACTGCTAGACATTTGCGAGACATTTTGGGAAGAAGTGATATGGGAGGAGCGAAATAGTTGTTATTTACTCATTACTCTCTTCATCCAACTTTTGCAGCAACTTCTTATCAAGTTTGCTGCTTAGATCTAGTTTAGCAAACAGATCAGGACGGCGTTGGCGGGTGCGGCGGAGCGATTTTTTCCGTCGCCAGCGAGCAATGTTCTCGTGGTGGCCTGAGAGGAGTATATCAGGGACAGACCAGCCCCTGAAATTTGGTGGTCGTGTGTACTGTGGATACTCGAGCATATGGCTGCTATGGGACTCTTCTTGTGGCGAATCTTCTGCTAACACACCCGGCAGGAGCCTGCTCACTGCATCAACAACGATCATAGCAGCTAACTCTCCGCCCGTGAGCACATAATCGCCAATCGAGATTTCATCGGTTACCAGGTGCTTGCATACGCGTTCATCAATGCCCTCATAATGGCCACAGAGAAGCGTCATGCGGGATTCCTGGGCAAACTGCTGAGCAATCTGCTGGTTGAAGAGGCGTCCTTGTGGAGTCAGATAAACGATTGGCCCACCCTGATAGACCGCCTCAATCGCGGCAAAAATGGGCTCAGGTTTCATCACCATCCCTGCTCCGCCGCCGTATGGATAGTCATCTACGATATGATGTTTATCGGTCGTTGCATCACGAATATTGTGCAGCGCGATACTCAATAATCCACGCTCTTGTGCTCGTTTCAGAATGCTCTCGCTAAATGGTCCCTGAAACATTGCAGGGAAAAGGGTGAAGATGTCGAAATACATATGTCTACTCACCTCAGCATATATGTGTTACAATAGCATTGTTGCCTCCGACTGGCAAGTCTACTGTCCAATATCATCCAACAACATGTTTTTATGCTAACTATTCTGATTGGTAGTGCCGTACAATTGTTATGTGGCCTAGCTGGCGTGTTTGTGATATCGAACGAGGCATTTGATCCACAGAGTAGTACCGAGTATATTCTGTATCAGATAAATGAGCCAGTATTGCCTTTACTGCTGGCTTATGTCCAGGAAGGTATGCAACCGAACTCCCTGCATCCGCTAGTGTTTGAGACGCTTGCTCCAGACTTGGCACGACAGCTGGGGATTGCAGAAGAGGTAGTGGAGCAGCAAGGGATTGAATATGGTTCGCTGGCTGTCTACGATCAACTTGGGCTCCTAGGTATTCTTCACTTTTTACGGCCAATAACGGCCCGTTCGTGTTTCGAACCAGAAGGGGAGAGAGATGGTGCGAATAGTTCGGGTGCTCTACACTTCTTTATCGCTCAACTAGCAGCCGGATTGCGCAGTGCTCTTACCTCGCAATCTTTGCTCAAAGAGCAGGCCAGGCTCGCAGCTATCTTTCGCCATAGCACTGACGGGATATTGACCGTTGATAATGCCTTACGTATCATCGACTTTAACCCAGCGATGGAGCGTCTGACAGGCTGGCGTGAAAGCGAAGTACTGGGACAATTGTACTTTAAAGTCTTGCGTCCACAAGATCGTTATGGAAATAAATTAGGTTTAGAGGACTCGCCGATTTTGCAAGCTTTTGCAGGTCAGGAAGTAGTAAACCGCGAAATGGTGATTTGTGCACGTGATGGGCAGCGTTTTGCCGTTGCTGTCACCTCCACCTGTCTGCGTTCTCCCAGAGGTGAACCAACGGGAGGTATTCTAAACGTGCGTGATCTCACGCGTAAGCGCCAGCAAGAAGAGCAACGTTCGACCTTTATTTCCGTCATCTCGCATGAGTTACAGACGCCGATAGCCATTATCAAAGGCTATGCATCGACCTTAGCGCGTACCGATGCCAAACTGGACCCGGCTGCATTGCGATCCCGTCTCAAAGCCATTGAGGAAGAGGCCGATCGATTGAATAAGCTAGTGGGCAATTTGCTCTATGCTTCGCGTATTCAAGCCAACGGGTTGCAAATGGATATTGCATCACTGGATCTTGAATACTTAATTCGCAGTGTTGTGCGTCGTTTGCGTGCCAAAACGCCGGGTGTCAATATCGTAGTAGCAATTCCGCCTCAATTGCCCACCGTCGTGGCCGATCGAGATCGGATAGAAGAAGTCCTACAAAATTTGTTAGATAATGCTATGAAGTACTCACCGCGTCGTGCGGAGATTGTTGTAGCCTGTTATGCCACAGGAGAAGAAGTAATTGTCAGCGTACGTGATTTTGGCATGGGCATCCCTGTGCGTGAGCAGCAGCAAATCTTTGACCGCTTCCAACGCGCTAGTGACTCTACAGTACAATCTTTGCCGGGAGCTGGCTTAGGGTTGTATATCTGTCGTGCCATTATTGATGCGCATGGAGGGCGCATTTGGATGGAGAGCACGCTACGAGAAGGCTCAACGTTTTCATTCAGCTTACCTCGTGAGGAGAAAGCGCAATTACCTATGGTGGTATTTGATGATGGAACAGGAAGCATTTGATCAACGAGACATGACTATCCTCATCGTAGATGATGAAGCACGTATTCGTGATTTTATACGTATGAACTTGGAACTAGAGCATTATCGTGTCATTGAAGCGGGTGATGGTGTTCAAGCTCTAAATCAACTACGTGAGAATTTGCCGGACCTGATTGTGCTGGATGTGATGATGCCTGAAATGGATGGCTTTGAGACATTACGGGCTATCCGTGAGGTATCTACTGCCCCTGTCATTATGCTTACAGTTCGACAAAGCGAGCAAGACAAAATCCATGGGCTGGACCTAGGTGCAGATGACTATCTGGCCAAGCCTTTCAGTCCGCGTGAATTGCTCTCGCGGATTCGGGCGCTATTGCGTCGTTCCTTGATGGCCCCACCCTCTCGTAAGACAGAGATTGTGGTTGATCCAGACTTAAGAATTGATTTCGCACGTCGAGAGGTAGTTGTACGTGGTAAAAAAGTTGTGTTACGTCCCACGGAGTATCGTTTGCTCTATCATCTGGTGAGTAATGCTGGTCGTTTGCTCACCCACGAGACATTGCTCTCGAAGGTCTGGGGACGCGAGTATCGGGATGAAGCTCATTACCTACGCCTCTATATTACGTATTTACGGCAAAAGCTGGAGAAAGATCCGGCTCATCCTCAATACATTCTGACTGAGCGCGGGGTCGGCTATCGTTTTAAAGCACTAGACGGTGATGATTAACCTGAAAGGATTTTTATGAATAAAAAAGAACGAGTTGAGGCCGCTGTGCGCGGCGAGAATGTTGATCGTGTTCCAGTAAGCATCTGGCGCTCTGATTATGTACATGAGTGGGATATCTCGTCATTGATGGCATCAATCGTAGAAGATTTTACCGCAAATGATTGGGACTTTCTCAAGGTGAATCCGCGAGTTACTTACTTTGCTGAAGCCTGGAAAGCACGTTATCGGCCTTCTGGCGCAGAATATCAAGCACCAATCTTTGAAGACAGCCCAATTAAAAGTGTCTCTGATTGGAAACGTATCCGTCAACTTGATCCCGATTGGGGCCCCTTCAAGGATCAATTACGCCTAATGCAGTTACTCGACCATCAAGTTGGCTATGATGCCTATTTTGTGCAGACCATCTTTTGCCCATTGGGTGTGGCTAAATACTTAGTTGGCAACAAACCGGAGCTTGTACTTGATAGTATGCGTGAGGGTCGTGCTGCATTACATGCTGCATTGCGGGTGATTACCGAAACGTTGATGAACTATGCCATTGCGTGCATGGACGCAGGTGCCAGTGGCATTTTCTATACAACCAATGGTTGGGCCACGCAAGATTTATTGACACAGGACCAGTATCACGAGTTTGGTGCGCAATACGATCTGAGAATTCCTAGATGCCATCAAGAGTCGGAGCAAGCTGACTATCCTGCACAATTGTGGTGAACGGATCTACTTTGACTCACTAGCTACTTACCCGGTACAAGTGATCAGTTGGGATGCCTTTGCTGCAGGCAATCCAGACTTGCAGGAAGGAAAACGACGTTCTGGCAAAGTTGCCATGGGAGGCTTAAACCGCCAAACGCTCAAGAGTGGTTCTCCTGACCAGATTCAGGAAGAAGTTGCCCAGGTCTTGGAGTTGGCTGGCGATCATTCATTGCTGCTCGCTCCTGGTTGCACGGTATCTCCTGAAGTACCCAGGCGCAATCTCGAAGCTGTCCGGCACGTGTTAACTTCGTGAAGAGGTGGATACCTTCACTGAGAGTGTTTTTCCTACTGATGGGATCGCTCTTCAAACACTCTCTCAGTGTTATCCTTATCTCTCCTGTGAGTTACTTTGTTCTGCGGAATCAAGACTTTGGCGAACCGTTGTCGTATCATAAAACTTTTGCAGGACCTCGCACCGCTTTTGCAGGACCTCGTACTGCTTTTGCAGGACCTTATACTGCTCTGCCAGGTCTTCGCGCTCCTGTTGTGAGAGATTAGGAGATGTCTGCTCGTGCTTAATATCATGCAACTGTTGCAGGGCCTCCGAGCATTCTTTCAGGGGCTGCGAGAGTTCTTTCAGGGGCTGCGTGTGCATTCGCAGATCCTGCGAGCGCTTTTGCAGGACCTCGCGAAGCCTTTCCCAGTGTTTGCGTTCTGTACCTGGGAAATTAGCATCTGCCAACTTTTGCTTAGTATCATCCAACTGTTGTTGCACCTCGTATAGATCTTTATATACCCCTTGCAGCTTTTGCAGGGCCTCGCACCGCTTTTGCAGGACCTTGCGAAGCTCTTCCTGGTATTGGCGCTCTGCATCTGGGAGATTATCACCTGTCAACTTTTGCTCAGCATCATCCAACTGTTGCCATACCTTGTACAGCTCTTGCAGGACCTGCGAGCGTTCTTGCAGGACCTCGCACCGCTTTTGCAGGACCTCGTACTGCTTTTGCAGGACCTCGCACTCCTGTTGCAGGACCCTATACTGCTCTTCTAGAGCCTTGTGCTCCTGTTGTGAGAGATTAGGAGATGTCTGCTCGTGCTTAATATCATACAACTCTTGCAGGACCTCGCACCGTTTTTGCAGGACCCCTTGCAGCTCTTGCCGAATATCCCTCTCGCTTTGTAGCCCTTGTTTCAAGGCTTGACGATTGGGATCTCTCAGATTCTCCTCAGTGTCGTCATCCGACTCCTCCCGCTCAATCCTAAGCAACTGTTGCTTGTTATCCAACTGCAATTGCCGTACCTTTTGATACTCTTTCAGGGCATTACTCCGCTCTTTTAGTAAATTTAGCGGCATTTCACGTTCTTCTGGTGAGAGATTGAGGTCAGTCTGGTGAGAGGGGAATTTCTCTAGGTCCTCCTCAAGTTTCACTCTTATATCCATAACATTCTTATACCACTGATATCGGAAATAATTGATATCAGATAGCCAGTCCAAGTTCTCTTTCCGTATTTCTAGGACCCTGCAAGACGCATCCTCTGCTTGTGAATGGTTGGCTCGTCCTATCTCTTGTATGACATTGGGATACTTTGCCAGAACTTCGAGATACTTCTCACTAAGTACGCGTCTATCATCCTCTTCTTTGTATATATCAATCTCATCTCTCATATCGCTCTCAGACCTATTAGATGCGGCTCCTATGTAAGTAACATAGTTATCTATATACTTTAAATGATCATCATACAGATATTCAATAGATTCCATAGTTTTTTTAACTCTTTCCTGGAGATCAAGAGATATCTGACTATAATCATAATCATAGATATGTTGCTGTTTTTCTGCAAATTTGCAACCTCTTTGGCATTGTGAGATCATGTATTTTAGGATTTCAGATTTATCTCGCGAAATATTAGACTCTGTCTGCTCGGCTAGACATTTGCTCAATGCCTTCAACCAGGAGCTATAGTCCTTCTGAGGTATATGAGCTTTTTGCAAGTGCTTACGTCGTTCTGGTGATAGGTCGTCATATGTCAGCTTGTGCAGCGCGTCATGCAACTGTTGCAGGACCGCACAGTGCTTGTGCAGGACCTTGCGAAGCTCTTCCCTGTGTTGGCGTTCTGCATCTGGAAGTTTATCATCTGTCAACTTTTGCTCAGTGTCATGCAACTGTTGCAGGACCTGCAAGTGCGTTTGCAGGGTCCGCGAGAACTCTGTCAGGTACGGCGAGCGCCTTAGCAAGTCCTCGTTGCAATCTTGCAGGACCTTGCAAAGCTTTTCCAAGTCTTGGCGTTCTGCACCTGGGATATTATCATGTGCCAACTTTTGCTTAGTATCATACAACTCTTTCTGTATCTCATAATGCTCTTGTATCTCATTATGCAGCTTTTGCAGGATATCGTCCTGCTTGTGCAGGACCTTGCGAAGTTCTTTCTGGTATTGGCGTTCTGCATCTGGAAGTTTAGCTTCTGCCAACTTTTGCTCAGTATCATACACCTGTTGCCGGACCTCGTACTGCTTTTGCAGGAACTCCGAGCATTCTTTCAGGGGCTGCGAGAGTCTTTCCAGATCCTGCGAGTGCTCTTGCAGATCCTGCGAGCGCTTTTGCAGGTCCTCGCGAAGCTTTTCCCAGTGTTGGCGTTCTGTACCTGGGAGATTAGCTTCTGCCAATTTTTGCTTAGTATCATACAACTGTTGTTTCACCTCGTAAAGATCTTTATGTGACCCGTACAGCTTTTGCAGGACATCTGGGCGTTCTTGCAGGACCTTGCGAAGCTCTTCCTGGTATTGGCGCTCTGCATCTGGGAGATTATCATCTGTCAACTTTTGCTCAGCATCATACAACTGTTGCCGGACCTCGTACTGCTCTTGCAGGACCTCCGAGCGTTTTAGCAGGACCCGATGAGAATCTCGTCTTAAGTGTTTACGTTGTTCTTCTGAGAGATCATCACGTGTCAACATCTGCCTAGTCTCTTCTAACAGTTGCAGAGTATAGCTGCGCTCTAGTAGGATCTCACAGGACTTTTCCAAATGTAGATGTTCTGCATCTGAGAGATTGCCATGTGTCAGCTTGTCATCCGCTTCATACCACTTTTGTAGGACATTATAAGATTCTTCCAACCATGTGGGCCCAGCGCCTACGGTATTATTATCTGCTAATTGAATTTTCGCCTCATACAACCTTTGTAGAGACTTGCTGCGCTTTTGCAGGGCCTGACAAGAATGTTGCAAGTCTGCACGTTGTTCTGGTGTGAGATCGGAAGATGCCAGCTTTTGCTCAGTGTCATGCAACAGTTGCAGGGCCTCCAAGCTCTTTTGCAGGACCTTGTGAGAATGTTGCAAGTCTGCACGTTGCTCTGGTGAGAGATCGAGAGATGCCTGCTTGTGCAGAGTGTCATACAACTTTTGCAGGATCTCACTGTGCTCTTGGAGGACCGCACCCGACCTTTCCACGTCTGCATGTCGTTCTGGTGAGAGGTTATCATGTGTTAGCTTGTGCACAGTGTCATACAACTTTTGCAGGATCTTACTGCGCTTTTGCAGGACCTCATCGCAATTTTGCAGGGCCTGATCGCAATTTTGCAGGACCTCGCTAAGCTTTTGCCAGTGGCCGCATTTTTTATCTGGAAGATTGCCAGATGTCAGCATATCTTGTGCGTCATGCAACAGTTGCCGGACTTTCTCATGCTCTTGCCGGATCTCTAAGCGCTTTTGCAGGACTTCATCGTGCTCTTGCAGAACCTTCAAGTCTTTTTGCCGAACCTTGCTCAGCTTTTGCAAGGCCCCCCTTAGTTCCTTGTAAGTTTTTCCCGCATATTTATCATCGGGATTATTCATCCAAAATTTGTCAGAATCAGGCCTACCTTGTAGAATGTAATCGCAATTTTTCAGAACTTCCTGTTGCTCTTTGAGAATATCGCTCTGATCTTTCAGAACTTCCTCATGCTCTTCTTGAATATCATCAAATTCTTTTTGATTGATATCCTTCTGGCCTCTCTCCTCTTGAAAGGATTGGAGTTGTCTCCTAAGATCCACCTAGCTTCTGCAATGATTGCTCTGGATTCTCTGCATGCTTTATCAAATGATTGCAGAACCTCTGTGTGGCCAAGAGAAGATCTCTCTCTTTAATAACAATATTCTTTTCCTTTTCCAATATCCATTTATTATATTGAGGATGTCGCTTATTACGGTGCAAGTCCAGTTGTTTTAATTTGAGTTCTATCTGCTCTAATTCAAGCTTTATCCTATATGCCACTTTAATATGAGGTTGTCTTATCATATTTGGTATTTCAATATTCTGTTGTCTTATATCATCAGAAATAATTCCTTCCCTATCTTTATACTTGCTTATCTGTGTATCTATCGCTACTATTTCTTGCCTCTTTTCTCCTATTTTATTGCTAATAAAGAGAGCCTTTTTTTCAAGAGCAGATAGGGAAGATGACCCACAACTCTTCAATAGTTTGTCGAGCAATTCAAAGTTAGAATATTCTACTTGCTTGTCAGCATGCATTTCTTTCAACGCAGTATGGGCTTTTCCTATCATTTCATCGAGATATTTCTCACGATCAGAAAAAGTAACTGGTTTGTTCTCATGAAAACGCGTAAAATCTCTTGGCTTCTTAGAACCGCTCTCAGACCTTCCTGGATCATCGTGTCTTCTTTCTATTTTATTTTCCATAATGTCTCATCCTTATCTCATCGTAATGAATTTTTGTGCATACAATAACATTCTTGAACCCTCGTACCCAAGCATTTCACCGGAGCCAATCTTTGCGGTGAGGGTGCTAATAAAACTCTACCGGGAAGTTGGTGTGCCAATCAAGGGGGAAGGGGGGACAATTTGCTCCCAGGGTTATCTTGACACGGACTGATGCATTCGCTATACTCACTCTACATTCTCTATATAAACTACTTCGCATTGAAATTTCATGGAAAGAGCGGCACTTTCGATGGGTTTAGAGAGGGTACATCGCGAGCATGGAGCGGTATCAAACTTTACGGGCTTATTCTGCGGGTGGTGTCGTATTCCGCCTAGCTCTAGTGTGCTCTTCGGAGAATAAATTCGCAAAGGGCATGTGCTATCAGCAGCTACAGGTCTCTGATAGTAGTTCCATAGAAGTCGTCCTAGTAGGGCGTAGCCAGAGTGGAATCTGGGCTTTACCAAAAGGAACACCTCAATCAGGCGAAACAATTGAGCAAGTAGCTATACGTGAGGCGCAGGAAGAAACAGGTTTGCAGGTCCAATTGATTGCCTACATTGGGAGTATTACGTATTCCTTTGTGCGCGAAAGGGTCCGTTATCAAAAGCAAGTACGGCATTTCTTATTGAAAGCCATTGGTGGTGATATCGCATTACATGATCATGAATATGATCGTGTAGAATGGTTCTCGCTTGCTGAGGCCTATCGACGCTTGACCTATCAGAATGAAGTCAATATTCTCTGTCAAGCAGAAAATGTGCTACAGCGATGGTTACAGTATCGGTATCAAGAAGGGTAGTAGTAGCTGTTATGCAGGACCGACCACGATTCTTACTTTTCCGTCGCCTGCTCTTTCCTTATTCTGGGGAAGAACCGCTTACCCGTGCCCAGGGCAGACGTGTCGTTATCTCTTGGGCATTGGCATTTTCGTCTGTTCTATCAATTGCTACCTTACCAGCTATCCTGATAATCAAAACTGTCTCTATGCAGGAACTAGCGTTGATCCTTCTGCTCACGTTTATGTTTGGGATGATCATCTTTGGAGCAATGGCTTGGTTTGTTGTCATCATGGTCAATCGTAGTGCTCGGTTCGTCCAACGGTGCAACTAGCGGACCAGACCCGGAGGAGCTTGAGCACTCTCTCCCATCGATATTGTCAAATATTCTAGCACACAGGTATGGATGTCAGAAAGGAGGATGAGGCTTTCGCCCTATCGTCATGATCAATGGGATGGGACCCCGCCTCACAGGTTGTTATGGATCTTAGTGTTGAAGGTAAATCAGAGCGTATTCCCCCTGGCTCACATATCTGCCAGCTCTATAGCAAGGTGACAGAAATTCCGGGCGTGACGGCGCGTCTCATGCGGGTGGGACTCTCTCTTTCAGAAAAGTGCCTTTTCGCAGCTGCTCCTGCACAAATAAAAGAACTTACTGAAGAACTCAGAAAATTACATGTTGATGTCGAGAGCATGCTTGTTTCTGGACAATTGGTTTTACATGAGGACCGCGAAGTATTTTTGGCAAATGGAAAGCGTTTCGATCCGTACTATCTACTTTCATTGCACCAGACCTTCATCGCACAGGCGCTACGCGAGGGATGGAAAGCTGTCCGTATTTCGATTGACATGACTTGGCTGGTAAAAGATCTTGCGAAGGATCAGGCTACTCCTGAACAGATTTTGAAATATGAAGCTGCTTCTGATGCGGTATTTACCTTTCAAAATGCTCCCATCATTGCTTTAATGCATTATGACCATAGCAAATTATTACCTAGTCTGGTCGTGGAAATGATCAAGCTTCATCCCATTTCGGTTGTAGGCAAATATATTAAGCGTAACCCCTCTTACCTGAACTCAGAACAATACATGCTCAAAATCTTACGCCTTAATAAGGAAAGGGGAAGCAATGCGGTAGGCTAAAAACCCTGCCATGTCCACGACGGAATAGCAGGGATAAAAGTGAAGAGAAGCTCAAGAGAAGATGTCGCCCAGACCGCTGATGCGCAAATTGTTCTGACCACCTGCACGTGGTGCTCCTTCTGCGGTTGGTGGATGGTATGTCATAGATTGGATACCGATACGCCCAGGGCCGATAAAGCGATTAAGCATCACTGATGCTCCAGCCATAAAGCCGCCAATCGCGCCCAAGATGCCACCGCTGCGTTGTGAACCAGCTACCGTTGTGACCTGCATCTGGACCGAGGGATCTTTCCAAAGCCAAGCACCGGGTTCGATGTCTAGTGTTTCACCAGCTGCTAACGTCTTCTCGAAGACATTGCCGTAGCCATGGAGTAAGACAATTCCCTCACTTCCACGAGCTGTAAACTGGTCAATAAACAGGCCTGTGCGGCTAAAAAGGATGTTAGCGGCACTTTGGATAAAAGTAAAGTTGTAATCAACATTGCTGGTGGCAACCAGAAATTGGTGTTCTCGTACTTCGACGGTTTGCCCCGGCTGAAGGCGCAACGCCACAACCTGTCCTACGGAGTCACGCGAGAAGGAGATATTGCCTGGCCCTTGTGCCTCTGTAATGAAGATTTGCAAGCCTGCAAAGAAACGTCTAGCTGCCCCCTTGAGCGACTTGAACCCCAGCTGGACCCCTGGATGTTTCCAGAGCAGAATATGGTGTTCGAAGTAGATAGACAGTTGGTTGCCAAGCATGACATCGACAACAGGCACAAGATCACCATCGATCGTAATCGTTGTATCGCCAACACGCAACGGTCCCTTGGGGTTATGTAGTTCAGCTTTTGGGACGGCATTGCCCAGCATGCTATTACGATATGACTCAAATTGGTTGGGAGGTGTATAACCTTCCTGGCCTGATGGCGGCCCATAAGGGGTATCTCCCGATCCGGGTGGGGATGGTGTATAGTTAGCCTGGAGCGGAGTGCCGCAGGTTCCACAAAACTTAAGGCCGTCGGCAACCTGGGTGCGACAGCGAGGGCAGATCATGTCATTCTCCTTTTTGCATACGGACACTTTACGCTGTGCCTTTCTTTATAAAGGCTTTCTCACCGAAGTATATCTAAGAATTGATGCTTAAACTCTAGCGAGACTGGAGTCCAGTTCATGATATCAGTATTTTGATCAATAGACAAGAGAACCAAACAAATGGGAAACGGACACGAATTATCGCTACTTACCGAGGGCATTCAGGTCTTGTGTGGGCAATAGGTGGGTCAACCGCTGTGCATTCATTCATTACGTAGCTGAGTGTCTGGTCCGGTGGGCTTGTGAAACATCGCTCGGGTTGCTCACAAGCCCACCACTGCATGACGGGGGTCGAGTTCCTGACCGTAGCCAAGTCTCGCCCAGCCAGGGACTGAGATCTCCCCCTATATAAGGTAGGCCCATGCATCCCCGTCTTAAAAGAGCGGGACTTTCTGGGCCGTGTTCTGTAATCAGAGGACAAAACTATCCGCCAGAGGGCTACGACCATTGGCTGGCTCGCGTTTGTCGCTATTGATATTCACTGAAGGTTGCCCGCCTGCAGGAGTACGGCCATTCGTTTGGTTGTTATAGTTAATCTGAGTGGGAGTGGCAGGCATTGTGGGGGGCGTGGCTTGCATGTTCTGCAAACTGTGTAAAGCTTGTCCGCTCGTATTTGATGTTCCAGTCTCAGTAGTAAGTTGAATAGTCTTGCCCTCGATGATTACTGCAATGCCTATGCCCCGACGAAGGTCGGTTAACTGTCGGCGCAATTCACGATTTTCTGCCTCCAGGGCGTCCATTAATTTTTTCTGCTCCAGTAGCATCTGTGCGATGCCTTCAAAACCAGCGCTAGCAGCACGATCCAACATGGATTCCTCCTGCGTACTTTTCGTACTCAATAACTCTAGAACTAAATTTCTCATACCACTTCCCAACTTCCCAATTACTTTGTTTCTAATAGTGGAATAATTCGATCCCAGATTGCTGCTGCAACGCTAGCTTTCGGCATTACAGGCAAATCCTCGATCGCACCATTTGCATGAAAGATAAACACCTTATTGGTATCTGTCCCGAAGCCGCTATCCAAGCGGGTTACATCATTAGCAACGAGCAGGTCGACTTGTTTGCGACTCATTTTGTTTTGTGCATTGGTAATGATATTGTCAGTTTCGGCGGCAAATCCAACACGGATCAGGTGTCGCTGTGTCTGCCGCATTGGCCCTTCCAGTGTATCTGCAAGTCCACCAAGGATATCCGGACTCTGCGCTAAGTTGATAGAGAAAGTCTCCGCATCTTCATCCCCTCTTCCCTTAGTATTGCTTTTCTTGATCTTGTTTTTTGCAGGATTAGCTGGGCTGAAGTCTGCTACGGCGGCACTCATCACAAGCACATCCGCGTCAGTAATAAGATCGTAGACAGCATCACGCATTTGAAGTGCCGTATTAACGTGGTGCAGCTCCATCCCATATGGCGCTGATAGTGCAACTGGTCCTGATATTAATATAACATGCGCACCGCGATTCCTCGCTTCTGTGGCCAAACTATAGCCCATTTTTCCTGATGAGCGGTTACTAATATAGCGAACTGGATCAATGGGCTCTTGAGTTCCTCCTGCTGTAACAATTACCCGGCGGCCAGCGAGATCACCATGTTGTCCAAGGACCATTTCTATGGCCCCTAGCAGGATTGCTGTATCCGGCAAGCGACCCTGACCAACTGCTCCTGAGGCCAGTCGTCCTACCTCAGGCTCTACAATATGAGCACCACGCTCACTCAATAAGGCGAGGTTAGCTTGGGTTGCAGGATGGGTATACATCTCCTTATACATCGTAGGAGCCAGTAACAAGGGAGCTTTGGTGGCCAATGCTACAGTTGTGAGCATATTATCAGCTATACCATGAGCCAACTTTGCGATTGTGTTCGCCGTTGCTGGCACCATCGCAAGCAACTCGGCCCTTTCTGCTAGTGCAATATGAGATTCGGCGGCTTGTCCTGAAGGCTCCCACAGATTGCTATATACGGGCCGATGGCTCATGGTCGCGAATGTGAGCGGGCGGATAAACTCTTCTGCTTGCTCGGTCATAATCACATCAACGAGCGCTCCCGCTTGTTGCAATTGACTAACGAGATTGACAGCTTTATATGACGCGATTCCTCCGCAGACACCTACGATAATGCTTCTATTGAGTAACATGGCCAGAATATTCTACCTATTTGCATTCAGTTATGCCAGACCTATGATGGTTAGACCGCATTTACGATAGCATAGGATGATACTTCGAGGCAATAGTCATGCCAAGAAGTACTACTGTGGGGGGATGAGATGAGGCGGGACAACCCGCTAGCTCCGTACATCCTTCCGCTTCAGCATCCAAGCGATAATAAAGCCCTGCACTACAATCATAAGCGCTAGTACTAGCCAGCAGAGGATCAAGTGGAAGGCCGCGTTTGCATGTGCCGAACTCTGGTCGATCTTCGTGAACAACATGCCAACATAAGAAAAACCATCTGCATTGAGCTTATCCCCATGCAAACCTACCGTCGAACCCATGGCAGCCATGGACCAGCGAGCAGCGAAGAATGCACCAAGAGCTTGTAGAAATGGTGGGTGATCGAGCGAGAAGATGACGCCTGCAAAGATAACCTGTGGCAGCAATGGCAGTGGGATCAAGCTCATCGCTCGGTCATTGTTAGGTACAATCGCTGAAATTAACAGGCCTGTCATCAACCCTGCCAATGCTGTCAGTGCCATTGAGATATAAATCTCGGTAAATGTCGGAAATAGTATGCTATTGCCGTCTAGCTGTTTAAGAGGTTCATTCAGATTAACCAGGAAGACGAGAATAAAGCTCTGCAGCAGACTGAAGATGCCTAAAATGAAGATCTTCGAGAACAGGTAAGGAGCAATGCCCAGATTGACTGTTCGTTCCCGCTGATAGATGGCTGATTCTTTGACGATCTCTCTTGCGCCATTAATACACCCAAACATGACAGCTGCAAAAGCCATAATAAAGAGGATCTTCTGTGCATCTCCACCTGAGCCCTCGCCGATTGACTGATTGAGCAATTTATCGCCATTAGATGCGCCCGATGCCACAATTGTGTTGACTACTTGTTGACAAGGAACCGTTACACCTTGCTGATTAAAGCAAGTCGCGATACTGCTGGGAGCAAAGGTTCCATGAGCAATCAAAAAGTAGAGGATGAGGCCGATGACAGGGGCCTGCAAGAGTAGAATTGCCAAATTGACCCTGTCATTCAAGATCAGCTCCAGATAGCGCATCGAGAGCAAGATAAATTGTTTCCATGGATTGCCGCGTTTGGGAGGTGTGATCTCTACCGTCGGAGCATTCAAGTTGATTTGGCCGACGGGACCCTGCTGGAGCGACTCGACAACATAGCGCTGGTAGTCGGCTGATTGATTGAAGCGTGCTTCGGCTTCGGCTGGAACATTGGGGTTATCGTCCGTTGGCTCCAGAGCACTATAAATTTCGGCGAAGTCCGACTTGCCAAAATAAGCCTTAGCCTCATTTGGAGGTCCATAGTAGGCTAGTCGTCCTCCCTGGCAAAGGAAACAGATATAATCGCAGGCATTGATATTATTTGTCGCATGTGTAACTAGAACGATAGTATGTCCTTTATCAGCTAACTTACGTAGTAGTAGCATCATCTTGCGATCGAGGCCCGGATCGAGACCTGAAGTAGGTTCATCCAGAAAGAAGACGCTAGGTTTAGCTAGCAATTCCAGGGCAATCGAGACGCGCTTGCGCTGTCCACCAGAAAGCTTGCTAATCAGTAGGTGGCGACGATGTTTCATCTCAACATCTTCCAAAACCTCATTGATGCGCTCTTTGATCTGCTTCGGCGTGAAGTCCTGGGGCAAACGTAGTTTAGCTGCATAGTAGAGTGCTCGTTCGACTGAGAGGTCGCGATGAATAATATCGTCCTGTGGCACATAGCCGAGCTGAGTGCTAAAAGCTGCCAGATGGTGATAGTAATCCCGACCATTATATAAGACCACTCCTGATTGAGCTGGTCGTATGCCATTCAGAGCATTCATCAGGGTCGATTTGCCAGCTCCTGATCCGCCAACCAGGGCAACAAATTTGCGTGGTGCAATGGCAAGTGAGATATCGTTAATCAGGATGGCGTTCTTATTACCAGTTCTCTTAAGGTGCAAGGCATCGATGCGAATGCTGCTACTCTCATCATGCTGTGTAAGTTGTGTGCCAGTATAGATGAGTTTGAACGGGCCGATGCAAATCTCATCGCCGGGCTTGAGGTTGCGTGCATGGATGCGCTCGGCATTGACATAGACGCCATTTGTGCTACCAGTATTGATGATGCGATGGTTATTGTTTACCAGTTCTATGCGGGCGTGGTGCCCTGAGACTTGCGGATGATTGAGCACGACGTCATTATCTGGTGCACGGCCAATCGTAATCACCGGGGTTCTGAGCAGGATTGGACGAATTTCTGGTAAGATCTCCTGTGCCATGCCACTACCGTCGTTATAGGTAAGCGTAACAAAGGTCCCAATCTCATCGCTGATGCGAAAAACGTCACCTCGTGCGAGAACATGGCGGAACTGCTCATTGCCTTGGATAGTTCTACCTTGGTAGATAAGGCCATTAAGGGTATGCCCGCGTGAGGGATGAGGATGAACTAGTACAAGCTGATTGCCATCGCGTACAATCTGGGCGTGGAAGCTAGAAACGGTAGGTCGGTTGATAACAATCGTATTGGAGGGGTCGCGACCGATATCGAAAACCTGACGGTCTGGTGTAAGAGCGTACAGTTGTCTGTCATGATCGGTATTAGTGCTGACTTCGAGCGAAGGGTTGTCCATCTGATGAGCTTGGACCTGTTTTGGATCAACTGCACGCTGGGTATTGCCCTTTTGTTGTAAATCTGGTTGTGGAGCCCTCTCTGTTGCAAAGGGGGGTGGTGGTGTATATGGGCTTGGTGCCATGACTGGCTGGGTATCTCCGCCAGGAGTGGTGGGAGCCAAATTGGGATGAGGCGTATTTGGCAGTTGGGGTACCTGATGTTCTACCAGAAAGAGAAAAGTCGTTCCTGGGCCCAGGCCAACAGTATCGCGGTTGTGCAAGGGAGATTCTGGAAGTTCGTGCTGGTTGACGGTTAACGTATTTTGCGGAGTGGACTTCTTAATCAGCCAGGAGCCATTATCCCAAATAATCTGGGCATGATGTCGTGAGACCGAAGGGTCAGAGACAACGATATCGTTTGCTGGATCTCGTCCAATGCTCGTAATGGTCTTAGTAATTGGGTAGGTATTGCCGTTCGACGGTCCAGTAAGAAATCTAAGCGAGCCGAGTGCTAATGGTTCCTTCCCTCTATTCATAAAAAAATACGCCGCATCAGTAGTCGCAAGAAGGTATAGCGAAAGTGCGGTGTTCCCCTTTCTTTGGCTAAGACTCTGCCATCCAAAAATATGCCCTCATGGTCACGGGCTGATAACCCAATAAACGTCCTAGTTTTGTTTTCTTGTGGCATTATATCATTAGGATGAGGCTGGGATCTATAAATTTTAAGAAACGGGAGCAGGGCACGTGAGAGCAGAGTACTATCCTCTGCTATTCATCTTTTTTATCCATATACTTTTTTATATTTTCATCAACTACACTTTCTAGCTTTGCTCTTCCTTCTCCTTCAGGCATTCTTCCAAGTATATCCCCGCTTTTACTCCTCTCTTCCAACAATATCTCGACTAATTTATCCGTATTTTGGTTATGTAGTTGCATCATCCTTTCTATCTCTTGGTCTCTATTTGCATTTCCATCCATTTTACTCCATTCATTAGATAATGAACCTAATTGCGCATTAAAAACTATCATTCGCATGTTGGATTCTTCTAAAAATGGAATATCTTGTTTTTCTTCTGAATTGCTGGAAGCTGGCTTGTCTGTGGGATCTAGCTTGCTATGGAAATCCTCTAGGTATTGATCACGCCATTTCTGTATTATTGGTGGTACAGGACGATCCATCGGCTCGCCCGACTCAACTATTCTCTGAACGTACTGTCCAAAATGCTCAGCTATTCCCCAAAATGCAAACTCTGCCATCTGGCCTGAACTATAATTCTCTATATTCTGGATATCAAAGTGAGCCCTCCACTGACTTTCCTGTGGCATACCCTGTGTTGGCTGCTCTGCCCTGTCCTGTGAAGACCTTGGTGGATTATACGCAAAATCCTGGTGGGTGGGACGTTGGTATTCAGGCCTCTGTGATTGATCTCGAACTTCCTGTCCTTCGGTTTGACGTTGTCTATCTGATGATAGGTTTCTGTTATGTCCTATGATATTTCCCATTATAATAATCCTTTCATTTAATGATCAGAACATATATTCAAGCATTTTCATCGTATCCCCTTCTTCTTCGAAATTCTTTCAAATCATCTTCTGTTATCTCATACTTTGGAGTTAATGCAATGTATAGTTGGTTTTTTAAGTTTTCTTTTGCTATAGACCTTGTAACATGGCGTTTTCCTGCAATAACAAAAACTCTATTATTAGGAAAATTACTCCTCATATCAATAATAGTTTTTAACATTTTTTCATCTCTTTCTTTAGATTTTTCTAAAAGTGATACCGTATCTTCTTGTTGCCCTTCACTAATATTCCCTCTATTCCTCCTATATAATATCCTTAATTCACTTACCGCTTCCATATCATCCCATCCATAAAATTTAATATTTTTATCAAAAAATCTGATATTAATTTCTCTTCCATACTCTAAACGTTTTGCATAAATCCTTGCTTCCTCTACTACATATCTATTTTTATCCTTTTCTTCACCTGCCTGCACCCCTTCAACTAAAACGATATCACCATCTTTTGCATGAGAATGAATAAAGTCAGAAATATTCCTATGATGTTGAGGTATATGGGCTTCTCCGAGAAGGATAACTTGAGCCTTTGCTAATTCTGTGTTTCCACCAATCTGTTTAAAATTCTCTGGTATGTCAACGATCCTGCTCGAGTCAGATGAACTCCCCACCTCACTTTGCTGAGCTTTATCTTTCCCTGCATCAGGCTGATTTTCCTGACCTCCTGTTGAACTATCTGGAGAGCCAGAGAAACAATTCTTTAGGCTGTTGAAATGTGCTTTTATCACATTTAATGACCTAATTTCATCGCATACTGTTTTATTCCTCTTATTGCTATCTCTTTTTTGTTCGAATGAGTATTGTTTATCAGAAGATCTTCTTTCCATTGAACTCCCTTTCTGTATTTGAGCACTCAGCTCTCAAAAGACGAAATCACCAATCCTGTGGTCCTCAAAAGCTTCAAAGAGTCCTCACCATGATTTGAAATAGCCAACCTTCTCCAATTAGTTTGGTGCAAGCTCCTCTATTTAGAATCTACTCTCCAGAGGGAGTCTTTGTCCATGCCATTGTCTAGACAACTAAGAGACAACTTGGCAACGGAAGAATCAATTCTCTGTTAAGAGAGAAAATGCCTTAAAAGAGGCAATTTACAGGATAGTACGTTTACCTGGACAGGTGATCCACGTGTGGATCGAAGCAATCCCTGGGGTTGGTACTAACCTTGCCTCTTGCGTGTCTGCTACTGCATCTGTCCCGTCCAAGTACCCTGTGAAGCATAGAGAGTAGATGTGGCGCTCCCGGTGCAGTTATAGCTTTCACTACCGCTGCTGAAACTTCCACTTATGCTAGTAGCGTTAGTAAAAGTTCCCTCAAGATGTGTTAATGCATAAGGAGATGGTGCGGAGCAAATTACGCCATTAGTATAATTATAGACATCGGATGTCACCATCTCGCTAAAAGATAATTTCCCCCCTTTATAGGTACCACTACAGGTCAAAGTATAGATATCTGTATATTGGCCAATGTTATCCGTTCCATCGTATGATCCATTGTGTGTTCCCTGCGAGCTGTTGATGCCAGGTGTACAGACTGACCCACCATTGGGATCTGGCTTACCTGTAATACTCAATGTTATCAGCATGGGAGTGTGTCCATTGCGTATGTAGGATGCATTGATGGTGAAGGTCTCGTCGTCGGGTGGTGCTCCATTGGGACCTAGCGTGCCAGCTTGTCCCTGTGGCACAATTGTGACTGCCTGACTATTTTGCGTTGTATTACCATTTGCATCTCGGGCTGTCAGCATATGATTTCCTTGAGGCCAATCGCTAGTCACGGTTAGTGTAGTTGTGAGATTGCCATTGTTATCGCTTTCTGCTGTCGGGTTCCCTGGTATGGTTTGGCCATCTAGCAGAAAGGTGATAGCAGAAGAGCCCGAGAAGTGCTGACCATTGACACGAAAGCTAGTACTAGCCGAACCAGCCGGGGTCATATTGACCTGATATTGACTTTCCACGGTGATCAAGGGCTGTGGTCGTGTAAGTTTGTAGAGAAGAAAGCCTCCGCTCGCTACACCCAGGACGATGACGGCTGCGGCTGCGATGAGTAGGATCTTCAATTGATTATTGGTGTTTGCTAGTGCAGGTGGTGATGTAAAGGGTGGTTGTGTTCGTGGCTCTGCCTGAGGTAACGGCTTCGATGGTGAAAAAGGATTGTTGCTGAGATTGGGTTCAGGGGGAATCCAGGTCTCATCCTCATATGGATTCGGTGTATTGGGGGTATAGGGTGGGGGTGGTGGATAGTCCGCAAACGATCCTCGTTGAGATGCTTCATATCTAAATGTTGTATTGCCTACACGGATCGTATCACCAGTACGAAGAAGACGTGATCTATTCTGTTCAATCCGCTGCTCATTCACGTAAGTTCCGTTAGAGCTTCCCAGATCTATAATACTAGAGTTTTGCGTCTCCATGCGGATTAAAGCATGATGTAACGAAACATTGGGATCATTTAAGACCAGCTGGTTATCTGACGCATATCCAATTGTGAAATTTGGTGTAGTTACTGCTATGGGACCAAAAGGCCCTTGAAGGGTTGCAACCATAGATATGGCCTCCTTGATTAGGTGAACCGAATTGGATAAACCAAAAAATAGGAATAGAATCAGAAGGGGAGATAGGTCCCCCATTGTGATCTTCAAGAATATGATACACTATTTCATTGAGACTTTTCAATACTTATGATGTAGATTCACATTTTGGTTCCAGTTCAATCGAGCCAATTGAGGGTGCTGCAAGAAGATGCGCTATAATACAGCTGCAAACTATTTTTGAGTAGGCAGAAGAAAGAGGTAGTATGATGACCGCTAATGAAGTCAAAGCCATCATATTCCCTTCTGCGTTTATCCGCTAAATCTAAATCACTTTGTGGGATTTGCTGGGTCTTTTTAATAAACCCGTGCAATAAAACCATCTTGCCGTTCCTGGTAAAGAAAATTATTCGTGCAATCCTACCGCCCGTTAGTTATCTGGATCTAACAGCCCTTGCAAAAATTGATATCAGTGTGTATAATATAATCAAACTGTAGCTGAAGATCGATCGTATAGGTGGACTGCTAGGGAAATCTAGCTAGGCTACTTCCCCCTAACCACGGGGGTTTTCCATTTTTGGGGAAAATTATACCTCAATTAGAATGTTACTCTTAATTGCCTTATAATACAGCTCACTAAGTCTCGTATCATTTTCCTCTAGGAAAGCAATTCATCCCTGTCTTGAGGAACAATTACACTTACAACAAACAGATTGCCTTGAGTGTCCTGTCCACTCTCATCCACGTAGCAGTATAACTTTATCTTTTCTACAGATCCACATCCATAAAAATTACTTTACTGCATAAAAACACAAATGACCAGTTTTTCAAGAGGCAACATCTTCCCAAAGCGGGTCCCTACCTTGATTCGGGCTAAAGCCCTCCAGTAATGTACAGATTGCACATCTCTGCCCAACAATTATGTACAATCCAACCATTACAAAACCTCTCATTATATGCTACCATTGATCTCAGTAGATGCAATAAAAGTGAATAGCTTGCAAGCACCTCAGCCAGCATCTAACCATCTCTATGCAACTTTCCACCTTTTAGTGTGAGACATTAGCTTAGTGCGAATCCGTAGTTTAGTATTAATCAGTAGATCAATCAACATTCTAAAGATATAAAACTATAGGTGAAGAAATCATGTCTCAATCACATAATGCAGGAAGTAAATCAGCCAAATTCAGCCATCAAGCACACCTCTACTCCAGCATATCCGCCCACCCTGTGCCTAATACGCGCAGGCAAGCCACTTATGCAAACAGGCCTCCGAAGTATACAAATTCCCAAATACTTCAACGTTAGCTAATCCTGTAACCGCCAATCCATCCAGCTTGTGAGCATGGAAGAACAAATTCTTCATGTGGATATACTGTGATGCATTGTGATATGCTGTGATATATTGTGATATGATATAAACCTTCACCTGGCTCATAGAAAGGACAAACTCCATGTTAAACGAAATCAGACGTACCCCAGACAAAACACGTGAAAGTAACGTCGAAGAACCCAAGAGCCCGGATACTTTGCGTCGCATTTGCACCCAAGCAAACCAAGCCAAGCAGCAGACCGAGAAGCAGATTGTGCTGTCGGATCGAGCTACGCCTGAAAACCCCGGCTTGTATGGAGGGATGTGGAGACGTGATGGGGCGAGTTCGAGTGGGGGTGATAGAGGAGATAGTAGAATTATAAGGAGAATAGATGAAATATCCGGCGAAGATATTATTCTTTGCCCATGGCATATGGATAAGATGAGTGAGTTAATTGAAGATTTAGGTGCAAGACCGGTTATTGTAGCGTTAAAGCGAGAACTTGAAATTAACAGGAAACCGATAATTTTTCAAGTAATTGCAAAGTGGGGTAATCGAACGGAGGATTTTCCATGCTTAGAGAGGGTGTTTATTGAGGAGGGACATAAGTACAGTGGCTTTGAAGGGTGGGGCTGTGGGGGTCCGCTGTGTGGTGATTTGGTGCGTTTCGGTGGTGAAAGAGCTACACCTGCCCTAGAGAGGGTATTTCGTCATTATGAAAGTCAAGGGTATATAAATAATAACCTACTGGATGCAATTGCAGGCCTAAAAGGTGATGGAACCTATAGAATTGGGTCTGAGTTATATAAGCGTACAACGCGTTACGAAGATTTAGGGAGAAAGATCATTTCAATAAAATGCCTTTCTCCCAGCCGCCGTCTATGTGGGCTTATGTCTTGGACCTGAGAGTACAACTCTATTCTACGACTTCTCCTGTGATTGAATCCCACGTCTCAAATTGATGATATCTGGACCTGAGAGTGACTGAGAGCAAGGAAGAAGCTTGCGCTAGCACCGCCCCATCCTTCGTGTTTGATCCACTACCAGTCAGTGGTGGTGAGTGCAGATGGACAGAGCGTGATGACTGCACAATAAAGATCTGGAATATGCGAACAGGGGAGTTGCACCGAACGCTCTATGGACATGAAGATTGGGTTTACTCAGTGGCGTTGAGTGAGGATGGGCAGAGCATGGCGAGCGGAAGTTAAGACCGTACGGTAAGGATCTGGGAATGACCGAGGTTTAACTTGACAGGCAAGCGTCAAGTTGATTGGACGCTTGCCCCTCCCAAAAAACTGAGCGATATTATCCGCCCAGTATATGCGTTAAATTTAGTAAGAGTAATATTCGTATTCTATATTATCGTACCAAGCAGCGAGTCGCCAATCCTAAAAGCGGCCCAGAACGCACAGACCAGCTCAGGCTAGGCAACTCGCCCACCTCGTAGTACAAACCCGTAGTTTAGTCCAAATTAGTAAAACAATCAACATTTTGAAGATACAAAATACCAAATGAACGAACCATATCTCAATCACATAATGCATGAATACATGCAAAAACTCATTCTTCATTTGACATAACGTGAATTGAGATAAACCTTAACTAGCAGCATGAAAGGAAAAGGACCATGAAAGATATCAGACACATATCAGACGACACACATTCAAAGAATGATCACAGTACAGCAGCAGAAAATTGGAGTTATACACGTCATCTGTCTAAGCTAGCAGACCAAGCGAAGCAACAGACAGACTTAGTCCCCTCAAGTCCCTGTGACACCAACTCAGCCCCCTCCAGTTCCCAAGATCGAGGCAAACGCCTGCTATCCGCTCAGGAGCTGCTAGAGGAGGAGTGGTGCAAAGTAGAGCCCGGTGCGGATGGCAAGCCGCCCGAAAAACTGGTTATTCCAGACCCAGGCCATGGAGGAGGGATGAATAGGAGTGATGGTGCGAGTTCGACTAGTGCTATAGATAGAAATCATACAGATGCTCTTATAAGCAGTGGTAAAACAAAGCACATGTCAGGTGACTATACAAGATTATTGCAAGATTTAAATGAATCACTGAAAATAGAGCCAGACAACGCTTGGAATCTTAGATATCGTGGTGAAATAAAGCGCGTATTAGGTGACTATACAGGATCATTGCAGGATTTAAATGAATCACTGAAAATAGAGCCAGACAATGCTTTGACTCTTATATCTCGTGGTGAAATAAAGCGCGTATTAGGTGACTATACAGGATCATTGCATGATTTAAATGAATCACTAAAAATAGAGCCAAGCAACGTTTGGGCTCTTATATCCCTCGGTGAAACAAAGCGCGTATTAGGTGACTATAGAGGATCATTGCAGGATTTATATAAAGCACGGACAGAAGGATCAAGCAACGCTTTTGCTCTTAGATATATTGGGGCAACAAAACTCATGTTAGGTTACTATGCAGAATCATTGTGTCATTTAGAAAAATCACTGGAAATAGAGCCAAACAATGCTTTTGCCATTGCTACTCGTGGACGTGTATATTACGCGATGGGTAAATGGGCAAATGCATTGGCAGACTTTGATAAAGCGCTTGCTCTTGATAATTAGACTTTATCCCGGTTGTGGTAGACTGAAGAAAAGACCACGGAAGGAGAAAGTCGATGTCCATGAGATACGCCGAGGTCAGCCAAAAAGAACTGAAGTTCTTGGATCTCACGAGTCTGACCGTAGAAGAGTTTCAGCAGTTATTGCCTATATTTGAGAGAGAATTTAGAGAGCACATGAAAAGCTTTCGCTTAGATGGAAAGCCACGTGTAGGGCGTGAATACCAGACATACTCTAATTGTCCATTACCAACCCCTGAGGATCGCCTCCTGTTTATCTTGGTCTACTTGAAAAACAATCCATTGCAAGTCATACAGGGAGAACTGTTCGGGATGCCACAAAACAAAACCAATCAGTGGATCCACACCTTATTACCGGTATTACTCGCCACCATGAGAAGCTTGGGAGATGCGCCTGCCCGTTCGCTTGAGGAATTAGCCAAGCAGCTGAGCCAACATGTGGTGCTTGATCCATCATTTCCACCCTCTGATGCATCTCATAATCTGCCTGATGTATCAGATCAATCATCTCAAGTATGTGAAGTCTCATTTGAAGAAGCGAAGCCTGAAGATACAAGTCCCCCCCTTTTTGCCATGATGGGACAGAAAGGCGTATCCAACGTCCCAAAGACCAAGATGAACAGAAAAAATACTATAGCGGCAAGAAAAAATGCCACGCAGTGAAAAATGTGCTCTTAGTCGATAGACAGCACAAAATCCTGTATTTGAGTGAGACACACCCAGGGAAGGTGCATGATAAGCGGGTTGTTGACACAACTCCCTATCCACTGCCACAAGGGAGCATTTTGCTGCAAGATCTCGGGTTTCTTGGTTTTACGCTTGAAGGTGTGACGATCGAAATGCCAACCAAAAAACCCAAAGGGCGGGAGTTAACTGACGAACAAAAAGCGGCCAATCAGGCCAAAGCTCGCCGTCGTGTTTGCATTGAACATGTCAATAGTAGCGTCAAACGCCTTCGTACCCTCAAGGACGTCTGCCGCCTTCTTATCTCTGGTATACGTGATATGATCATTGAAATAGGTTGTGCCTTACATAACTTTCGTCTTCGGCTCGATCCTTGGCTTCCTCTCCCTCAACCGGAATAAAGTCTATTCAATGAGTTGGGTTAAGACAGCTCGTGACAATGTACGCAGAGGCAATCCTTATAATCGCTATTGTCGTGAGGGTGGTGACAAAGTTAGATATAGTGACGATGGTTATAGTATATATGCTCTGGGAAATATGTTCGAGATATACCCGAAAAAGAATTATTATAAGATGGGAACAGAGTGCTATGAGCAGCTTGTTGCCAGAGCAGGGAGAGATCATCCCAAGATTGCACTGGTTTTGGACGATCTGCTCAATGATGTCAAGGATAGCTTGAGCGGGGAATGGAGTTATGGGACTGTGAATAGACCACATCCCACCCTGCCGAATACGCGGATATTGTCTTCGCCCGAGATTATAGAGATGCAATGTGAATATGCTATTTCCATTTGTAAACGGCAATTTGGGCCTAATGATCCCAGGACTGTGAAGTTTTGTGCGCTATTAGATAATTGCAGGCGAGGGTTGATGCAGCAAGCAAGGGAGAAGCAAGAAAGGGAGAGTATTAGGCTGTCCTACTTGAATTGCAACCACCCCTCCGACTACGTCCACGACGACTGCATCGACAGCGAGGGCGACGACGACGGAGGCGGCGACGAGTAGTTTTTTGAAGGAAAATGTCCCTTTTTTCTTGCAAGATGTCCCTTTTTTTCCTTGAAAAACTCCTCATGGATCAGGTATACTCTTTCTAGAGAGGCGTTTTAACCATAGAAGTGCAAAGGGTAGAGAATGAAATTGAGGACCCTGAGAGAGGGTTTGAGGAGCGATTTCATCAGCACGCAAACCCTCTCAAAGTGAAATGTTTTTTTGACCCATGAAGAGTCGTCAATCCTAAATGCTACCCAGGACGCACTGAGCAGCTCAGATTGGCTAACTCGTCATAGATAACCTAAACACAAAAGTGCTTATCCGCAGCACCCTGACCTTTGGAGCGTAGCAGCTCCAACATGGGTTCCTGGATAAGACCTAAACGCCTACGAAGGCAAGCTTACGAGCGTGTCCCTCCCTAATCATCACATAGCCAGATTTGGGAGAAGCCATCTACGAAAGATACCAACTCAATGGATCAACATGAGTAATGTTCTGCAAAGAAGGAGAATTATATGGATGCTACTATCGCTAATAATATCAAAAAAGCCCGTGATTTCTTCAATAGATCCTCTGATCGAGGGGAAGGCCTAGAGCGCAATATTGAGCGAAACGGAATTAAAAGGGATGGTCAGGCAAAAAACGAAAAACTAGAAGACCAAGAAGAAGAAATTAAAAAAATGCTGGTTCAATTGGTATCCACAATTTCAAAAGAAGAGCGGGAGATGAAAGCTATTGGTTTGTATGATGAAGGTGTAGCTAATGAAGAGCAACAGAAAAATAAAGATAAGACAAATGAAGATATAGCGAAAATTAATGAAGCGTTTCAGAGGCATTGTGCATATGATATAGACAAAAATATAAAAAGGTTACTAGATATGGATCGTGCTGTTAAAGAAGTTCGTAATGACTCTGCACGGGCAAAAGAAATAAAGAAAGGCTTATTAAGCAATATAGAGGGAATAAAGAATATCGGTAAAAATATTGAAGGAGTTGAAAGTCACTGCAAAAAGATCAGAAAAGTCGAACCACAGAGCGCTATAGGCGATATTTCCCAAAGGATAAATATGCAAAATTTAAGAACTTTAAAAACAGATCATGTTGGAAATGCTAAAGAAGCTACCATTGCTTTAAGAAAACTTCAGAGGAGTTATAACGAATGCTGGGCGAAAAATGGAGGGACAAATTTTGACCAAATAGAGATAGCAACGCAGAGGTTAGCAAAACAACGGCAAATACATGAAACGGTAAGTGCATCTTTAAAAGATCTAGAATTAAAAAAATTAAGCTCAGTAGCATTAGGCGGCACAGTAACTGATAAGATGATAAAAGATGCAAAAGAAAGAATGCTGAAAGCAAAAGAAAGAAAGCATGATGCGAAGACAAGAAAGGAAGATGCTGAAAGACGAATTAAAAATGCAAGAAATGTATTAAAAGAAAATATTAATGATGATATTATAAAAAGTCATCAAGACTGTATGCTTAGTGCTGCAAAAACTGAAATTGCTGTAAATGCTGTATATGAAAAAGAGAAATCAATTTACCAAAAGTTGGAATATCTAAAGGAGAAACAGGAACAGGTAGATGAAGGATTAAGCGAACTTCTAGATGATAGAAACAAATTCATACGAGAAGAAACAAGGGAACTTGATGCAGAAGGAAAAATTTTGAACGAGCAAGAGGAAAAGATCGATAAAGAGATAAAAAGCTTTGAGAAGATCCGTTCATTTAAGGATAATCTAGATGCGCTCACACGAGCACAGGAGGATTATTACAATTTCCTTAACGAATATCAGGATAGGTGCATGATCCTTCACAGACAGAATAAAAGTCTTGATGAGGAATATGAGGAATATAAAGAAGGATACAAAAAATTAATGGAATTTAAATTAGGTAAGATTAGAGATGCCTACCAAAAGTTTGAAAAGGCGAAGCCTAGTGAAGGTGAAGGTGAAGGGAAAGAAGCTGCCAAACTTATAAGCGATAACGCCGTCTATCAGCTGCAAGATCTCAAGCTCGACATCAAGGGTGAACTCAGCAAGATTTGCTCGGAGGGTGCCTCGAAAAATTTTGAAATAGTAATGCGTCATGGTCAAGCGTACATATACTTCCATCTTAAGCCACGTATATCAAGAGCTGTAATAGGGGATATTTTTTTCCCCTTGACGAAAATCGAAAAGCTAGATAAAACTTCTGACGGTAAAATAAAATTTCAAATAGATACTACCCGAGCCCCAATAATAATACGTACTATGGGACCTAATGGCGTTATATCAGAAAATAAAGACTATACGAGAATGTATGCTGATGGCTCCATGCTTGTGGGGGACGATACTCTTGTCCAGATTGTCTATCCTGAAGATAAGGCCACAAAGACAGCCGACGGTATGTTATATAAAAAAAAGAAAGATAAGAATGGCAATTGGGTTGACTGTCAGCCTCCGATTGAACTTGATAGGAGAAGCCTTGTTAGTATTCACATTGATAAACATGTAGGTTTCGATAACAAAGTAATAAATGTGTCTGTCTCTGCTGCCCACGAATCGTTGCCTATTGAATGGGATGACAATGGTGTAATAGATATGGAGAAGGCACGCAAAGCTGCTGATGGTCCATGGAGTGGTGAGAAAGCAGAGAGAATGTGTACGCTTTATCTGCCAGAAAATTTGTTGCAAACGGCTACTTGGCGAGACTTCGATTGGGGAGATATTAATAAAAATTCCGGAGGTGATAATGGTGGTGTTGGTGGTTTTACGCTCAGAAATGAAGGACGACCGCAGGAAATGAAGAGGGTCAGTCTACCGTTGCTGAACGAAGATCTCCAGTCTAATGATCTGAGAATGCAATTCTCTGGATTGAGTAAAGGATTATCTGACTACTTGGACCATGCTATTGATGCTATTGGCAATTTAGGCGTCGAAGATGGAAGACTCGATGAAACACTATCTGGTATAGAATTTGGGATTGAGAAGATGGTATCTCATGCTGAAGATGCAAAAAGAATTTGTTATGACCCAATAGCGCATGCATTACAGCGAAATAAAGAAAACAATTTTGAAGAGAGAAAACAATTTTTAGATAAAAGTATTGAAGATGGGGTTGGTAGAATTTCTGATGCAGAAAAAAAGTTTTGTGAAGATGTAAATAAGGCGAGCAAAGAGGCAATTAATCAAGAGCAAATAGCGCAACATTTGAGAAACCTGGATACTAACGTATTCCATCTAGCAGAAACCGTTGAACTCGGACTTTATGATCAACCAGAGCAGCGCAAAATAATAGACGAAATTGCAAATAATGTTGGAAATTGGGCATATAGTGTAAAAAAAGCAGAAACAGGAAATGAAGATGCAGCAAAAATAGAAAAAAAGAAAGCAATGAACCGAATTTACGACGAATATGTGAAAGCATGCGTAGAATACCAAAATAATGGAAGAGAAATGAATCAAGCAAAATTCGCGGAGAATGTCATTTCGTATGCAGCCAGTCAGCTAGCACAAGCTACAGTTGTTAAAATAGCCAAAGAGAAGGCAAATGAAATATGCGACAAAGACATGGAAAAAGAAATTATTGATAAATACAGATACAAAGCAGCTGATAATAAAATGAGAGACATTATTAACAAACTAGGACAAGAAATGAGACAAGCTACAAGACAGAATTTAGATCCCAATGTTGTAAGCGACAGAAGAGCAAAAAGGTATGAAAGAGCTTTTGTGAAAATAGCAGCAATGAGAGATGCTGAAATGAAAAGTGTAGAAAAAGCAAGTTATGAAAATAGATACAAAAAATGTATAGCAATTGTAGAGAAAGCGGAAAAAGAGGCACTTGAATTTATAAGAAAAGAACAGCATGCAGACTATGTGGAAGATGAAGTGAATAAAAGGTGGAAAGAAATGAAAAGTGGTAATCAAAGTATTATTTATGAAAAACATGTGGAAAACGTAAAAGCTGGTATAGCAAAGACTTTTAATATGAAAAAATATGGAACAGCATCTGACTGTATAAATGCAGCAGACAAAGTAGAGGTGGAGAAATTGACCACAGAAGTTCTCGATAAATGTAAAGAAAAAATGAAGGAAGAAGGATGTAAATTTATAGATGAGTTGGTGTGCCATGGTGATGTAAGAGCTAAGCTGAGAGGTGTGACAGAAGGTGTGACAGAAGGTGTGACAGAAGATAAAAATGTTTTTGAACAACTTGTTATTGCTGCAAATTCGATTATGTCAGATAAGATAAAGGTAGGTGGTTCAGATGTAGAACAAGGAACATTCATACGACAAGAATTCCAACAAGACACGAGCAAATTTAAAGAAGTCGTTCTAGAAAAAATGAACAAAGTGATAAAAGATGCAGAAATATCAGCTATAGATGAGATTATTAATAGCAAAGTTAAAGATCCGGATTTTGCAGGCGTAAAGAAAGAGCATGTGAAGAAGAAAGAAATTGAAAAAGTGATTAAAGATGTAGGCGAGGATATCGCAAAAAAGTTTGAAGATTCAAAATCGACCGAGGTAGCAAAATATAAATTAGAAGAGTTTTCGAAAAAAATAGAAGATGAAAAAGATGAAAAAGGTAAAATAACTAAAAAAACAGCTAAAGAGATAAAAGAAGTATTAGAAAAATTTGATTTTCGAATGGGTAAACCAGCAGATGAGAAACAATGGAAAGCAGATAGGGAAAAATGGGAAAAAGCAAATAAGGAATTACAGGAAGCAGCGATTAAAGATATGAAAGAAGAGGAAGAAGGAATAACTTCAGGCGTTAGCAAACTCTCAGGAGAAAACCGAGCTTATGAACTAAACGGGGTACAACTGATGCAAGAGTGGCGCAGGTTAGAGCCCTTTGCCGCTAAAGATCTTCCTGACGAACCTGCTGATCGATATGAATATAATATGAAACACGCTAGGCGCGAGCAGATTGAAAAAATCCTCCTCAATGAAAAATCTGGTATTCATTGGTCTCATCGTTTTCACTTCTGCGTGGCCAATGCGCACGAACTTGCGACGAGAGATATCTACCAAAACAGGGATAAGGCGGATAAGACAAGAGATGTACGCGGGGCAACGTTCTATCTAAATAAAGCTATGAAGATATTCAAAGAAGCAAATAGCAGAGAACCCTTGGAAATGTTAAGTACAGATGTTTTTAGTCAGGCTAGTGCGGCTCTAGAGTCGTTATCAATTTATATTACTCAGCGTCAATCCAACCGATTGCAGCTGCCTATTTTGGGAAGATTGGACTATATACTAAAGGAGCACTTCGACCTATCAGAACATGTTAAGCAGGCTCTAGTTACGGGGCTCACCTCGCCAGAAGATGCAAAAAAGATGCTGGATAAGATTTCTAGCAGCAGTCATCAACGCATAGATTCTGCGCTAAGTCTAGGCAAGGTAAAAGAAGAAAAAAAGGAGAGCTCATTCGATCTACTCTCTAAAAAAAAGATGGGTAAAGAGTACTTTGATGCGCTAACCGAAATGTCAGAATCAGGGGTTAGGGAAGCTAGGGCTAAGATACAAGAAGCATGTGTTACGGGAGCTGGAAAGATATTCGACTCTTGGCTTAATGGAATGAATAGTGAACAAAGAACCCTCATGGAGCGAAAAAGAGGTAAGTGGACCAATGAAATAGCAAAACGCATGTGGGAAGATTACACAAAAGTAGAAACTAGGATGTTTGAGCTATATAAGCTCAACAGATTTAGCAAGGAGATAGATAAGCAGCGGTGGAAAGATATGTTCTTCACTTGGGCCTTCATTTTCATGCAAAACGGCATGATGATGAGTAACAGAGGTACTGATAATATTATGAAACAATTGATAAAAACAATAGAGCATGGGAATGCTTAACAACTTGTCCCTCTTTCCGCCTGGAAAATCTCTCTTGCATTAAGTATCCTAATGTAGAGAAGAAAGTTCAGGTGGTAGAGCTTTTTGAGAGTTATAAAACATTCTCAACTTTGGCAAAATAGTGTAGCCAAAGCAACAGACCAGCATCAGCTCATACATACGTGACGTGGACTTTTGGTCCTCTGCCACATGTGGTTTTATACCATATGTAATGGACATTTTATGTATGTATGTTGTTCTCATGTATCATAAACCCCTTCAACCGCAATTTATTGCGTGAGAAGTAGGGGCCCGATTTATCGCGCCCACTGTGCTCGATTTATCGCGCCCATTATGGCATTCCCAACATAACATTCCTAACACCTTCCAACCTCTCAACACCTTACTAAAGGAGAAAAACCATTATGAAGAGAAGCCCCAGATGTTTACACCTCCCCGAAATGCAAGACCAAACGCCCGACCAAGGACAGACCTCTACCTCCCATCAAGAAGGAACGATCCGAGATCATGCTATCCGTCCAGAGACCTATCAGCGTGCATGCCCGCAGGAAAACCATCAATCGTCATATGTCTCTGTGCTCGGAAGAATGAAAAAATTCGATCTGTGAAATTGCCTTGAAAAGGATGTTCACGGAACCTCCTGCTTGCAAACTAGTATCCAATCGGATACAATAAAGACGTATGAACACATTGATTCGGTCATCTGACTTTGATGCATGGCTGTCGGGTCTGTCTGACCAAAAAGCAAAAGCCAGGATCTTGGCTCGCCTTCGTAGTGCGACTTTGGGAAATTTCGGGGATTGTAAGCCAGTTGGCGAAGGTGTCTCCGAAATGCGTATTCATGTTGGGGCGGGCTATAGGGTCTATTATGTACGCACAGGATTAACTATTTACGTCTTACTGGTCGGTGGTGATAAATCATCACAGGCGAAAGATATTTCCCGTGCGAAAAAAATGGCTCGCGAGTTAAAGGAGACCAAACAATGAAAACAACATACGAAGAATTCGATGCTGCGGCTTATCTCGACAATGACGAAGTCATTGCCGAATATCTGTCTGCGGCTGCCGAAGATCCAAACCCTGATGTCTTTGTTGCTGCTCTTGGTGATGTATCGAGGGCGCGAGGCATGGCACAGATTGCTAAAGAGGCGGGACTAGGCAGGGAGAGTCTGTATAAAGCCCTGAGCATAGGTGCACACCCACGTTTTGAAACCATTCATGCTGTCTTACATGCCCTTGGTGTTAAATTCGTCGTTGTTGCTGAAAACAGGGATTGAGCAGGGGATCACTCCGCATATCACCTTTGCAGCTCTGGAGTGAGACTTTGAGCTGGCGTATCTCATTTCAAAGCTGCATAAAAGGATTCCCCCTCTCGAGGAGCAATTTCACAGGTGGCAATAATTTCTTGTAGTCTCACATCCCAAATTTGCCCAATTCAGATAAGATCTCCCTGAGTTGGCAACTTCAGCAACGCACGGGTAGCCCGCTCATCTACCCAAATCACACCATTTGTGCTATAATGGTGATAGAAGATGATGTGAAAGATCCATCCATATACTGTGGAGTAAGGAGAAAAACGGTGGATACCGACAATACGCGAAGTAACTGTATTGAATTGTATGCCACGTCAGATGAAAAGTCACTGCTGACACAAGCAGCAGCAATTGAACATCTTGATTTGACCACACTTGTAATGCGCATTGCCGTACCAATAGCACGAGACATTGTCGATCAGGCTAAGCATATACGACTATCCGAACGTGATTCGTTGCTAGTATTGGAATTGCTAGAGAATCCACCACAACCAAACGATAAGCTGATTCGAGCAGCAAAAGCGTTGGCAGATAATCAAAAGAAGCTGGATGAGCTGCAATGAGTTTAGTATGGCGTGAGGAAAGCCTTACAGTTTCAACAAAAGGCCTCTTGCTCCCAATCCCGTTCACAGCGTGATAGCAAGAGAGCATTGCCAGCTTATTCCAACGCTGGCAATGCGGGCAGCGTGCATGAGTCTCTCATCCTCATTCTGCCCAATTCAGAGAAGATCTCCCTGAGTTGGCAACTTCCATAATTTACCGTAGTTAAAAGTTAGTAGAATAAATAGGGCTCCTCATATATATAATTAAATAGTTATATTTAATTATATACATGCAATAATCTCTCTGATATACTGTGGAAACCATCACGCTATTTGGAGGAATGTCACGTGGAAAAGATCTGGGATAATAGTCTAAACTTCTTGATCAACAGTAACCCACAAGCCTTCCTTGACTTGCTATTACCGGGAGCCAGATATCTCCAGCAGCATCGAACCAAGCAGGGGAGGAGTCAACGGCAGATGGATGCCGTACTGGAAGTCGCAAGGCACGACGAAATCTTCATCTATAATCCCGAAGTCCAAAGTTCTCAGGATACGAAGATGGCAGAGCGGTTATTGTTGTATCATATGCTAGTATGGGACGAATTCCAACGTAAGGAGGAGTACAAGGAGAAGGATTTGGCGGTCAGGAGCTGTGTGCTGGCCCTCTTTGAGAGGGCGAAGATTCCGCCTTCTCCACTGCTATGGACACAGCCAGGGGAGCCATCAGGACAAAAAGTGGAAAGGATACGCTTTTCCTACGAGGTTGTCGAGATGTGGAAGATCCGCTGTGAAGTGCTTCTGGAGTTGGACCATCGAGCACTTTATCCCCTGCTTCCACTCACGGAAGGTGGGGCCACGCGCAAGATCATCGAGACCATGTTTGACCGCTTGCCAGGGAAGCAGCATCGTGACTTTGCAGCGATCGGCTTTGCATTTGCGACCGCCAGATTGAAAATGTTAGAACATTATAGTGACCTAGAATGGGTACAGGAAAGGTTTTGTTATATGAATGACATTATACGTGAATCTCCCTTCTACCAATGGATTTTAGCAGAAGGGGAAGCTAAAGGAGAAGCTAAAGGAGAAGCTAAAGGAGAAGCTAAGAAATTAGCCCAAATGCGGCAGGCCGTTGTGGATTTTGTGCAGGAAGACTTTCCCGAGCTAGTCCAACTGGCAGAAGAAGTAGTGGCAACCATCGACAATCCTACCCAGATGGTGCGCCTCACTGCTAAACTCGGTGGTGCCAAGGATGCAGAGCAGGCTCGCAAAATCCTCTCGCAGTTGGCCCAGTAAAGAGCTGATCTTGGCTCTAGCCTTGCAGCTTCAACAAAAGGGCCTCTTGTTCTATAGACTTTATTCCGGTTGAGGGAGAGGAAGCCAAGGATCGAGCCGAAGACGAAAGTTATGTAAGGCACAACCTATTTCAATGATCATATCACGTATACCAGAGATAAGAAGGCGGCAGACGTCCTTGAGGGTACGAAGGCGTTTGACGCTACTATTGACATGTTCAATGCAAACACGACGGCGAGCTTTGGCCTGATTGGCCGCTTTTTGTTCGTCAGTTAACTCCCGCCCTTTGGGTTTTTTGGTTGGCATTTCGATCGTCACACCTTCAAGCGTAAAACCAAGAAACCCGAGATCTTGCAGCAAAATGCTCCCTTGTGGCAGTGGATAGGGAGTTGTGTCAACAACCCGCTTATCATGCACCTTCCCTGGGTGTGTCTCACTCAAATACAGGATTTTGTGCTGTCTATCGACTAAGAGCACATTTTTCACTGCGTGGCATTTTTTCTTGCCGCTATAGTATTTTTTCTGTTCATCTTGGTCTTTGGGACGTTGGATACGCCTTTCTGTCCCATCATGGCAAAAAGGGGGGGACTTGTATCTTCAGGCTTCGCTTCTTCAAATGAGACTTCACATACTTGAGATGATTGATCTGATACATCAGGCAGATTATGAGATGCATCAGAGGGTGGAAATGATGGATCAAGCACCACATGTTGGCTCAGCTGCTTGGCTAATTCCTCAAGCGAACGGGCAGGCGCATCTCCCAAGCTTCTCATGGTGGCGAGTAATACCGGTAATAAGGTGTGGATCCACTGATTGGTTTTGTTTTGTGGCATCCCGAACAGTTCTCCCTGTATGACTTGCAATGGATTGTTTTTCAAGTAGACCAAGATAAACAGGAGGCGATCCTCAGGGGTTGGTAATGGACAATTAGAGTATGTCTGGTATTCACGCCCTACACGTGGCTTTCCATCTAAGCGAAAGCTTTTCATGTGCTCTCTAAATTCTCTCTCAAATATAGGCAATAACTGCTGAAACTCTTCTACGGTCAGACTCTGTGAGATCCAAGAACTTCAGTTCTTTTTGGCTGACCTCGGCGTATCTCATGGACATCGACTTTCTCCTTCCGTGGTCTTTTCTTCAGTCTACCACAACCGGGATAAAGTCTTATATCGTGAATGGGATTGGAAGGAAGAGATCCTTACCATTTTGCTCCACCGCTCATAGCATAACCTATCATCGCACATATAGACCCGTCAACTGCTGCGGGTCTATTGGTGAGGCAGACACGCTGGCCAGAGAAAGGTGAATGACAAGCACATCTACGCCTGTGGAGCTTGTGCTTCATGAATATTCACATTCCCAATGCCAACGTGCAGTGTTAACTGTGCATTGACCGGGGGAGACATAGAAGTATTGAGGGGGCCATGATAACTCATCATATCCTGATCCTTTTGCAGTAAACTATGTTGGAGAGGAAATTGACTATTGATGGAGCCACTCACCGCATAAGCATCCAGAGTCACATTGATATTGCTAGGGAGCGTAACATCTATCTGCTGTTCACCCTCCAAGATGTAATAAGCGGTTTTATTGGGATCAGGGGCCTCAGCCAGATAGCCATTGAAGGTAATAGCTCCGCTCGTGGATAATCGTGAGCCGTCGGCGAGGGCCGCATGAGTGACTGTGATATTGCTCCTATTCTGTGGATTGCCGCTATCATCCTTAATATTCAAAATTCCGCTAATCCCATCCACAGAGATATTGCCAGCGGACTCTACGTTAACCGTCGTCGATGGGCCTGTGGTTGGTAAAGCGTTCGGGGGGATAGTGATGGTCAGGTCTACGCTAGCCGTGTCGCGGTTGAACTCAGCAGGAAATGTGACGTTAGCTATCAAAATGTTGCTGGTGGCTCCTGCAGTGGTTGTAGCAGGTAATAATCTATTACTTATGCTTATAGGAGTCGATATTGAATTGTCCGGTATAGTAGTCGCTTGCAATCTAGTGCAAGAGAGGGGCTTAGTTACTGTTCCTGGTGGCTGTACCGTAACTGCCATATGCTGAAATTGCTGGTCAGCTTCTGCTTGATTGCTTGCCTGTACTTTCTTAGTAATCGTCACGGTCGGATAATTCACTGTTGGATCGGCTTTCAACACCACATCGCCGATCACATCGCAGACGACGATCTGGGAAATGCTACTGAGGGGGACGGTAACTATTTCCTCCATTGAGACTGTTTGCTTGGCAGGAGTAAGAATGGGGATAGATACCTTGCCATTTTGAAGAGAGTAAATGCCAGTGACAACGGTGATGGCAAGTGCAAGGACAGCCAGAATGATGCCGAGTGCGCAGCCTGTAAATAGAGAAGGCCAGATGCTATGCTGGCGTGGTTGGGGACGAGATGTGAGTGAGGATGCTGGCCGAGGCGAACGTCTCGCAGGTGGTCGACATGATGAGGAGGACGAGCTGACCGGGCGTGAATATGGCGAACGTTGTCGTCGCTGGTATGAGTTGGATTTGTTTTGATCCATACAGTATCTTTGCCTCGTTTAGTGGTAGTTTTGCAGAGGATTCAACATGTATCATATCATCAAAACAGGTCTGAGTGCCTAACTATCAGTGGCATCGCGATGACATAGCCAAGCAGATAACCACTGACGATTGCTAACCGGACTATATTTTGTTTTAACGAGCATGACATTATGCTACATGTGGCTCAGTAATACTTAGCGGCTCGTTGAAATGCGAAAGCAAGAAAGTACGTACAGTTTGTCGTGTATCTCCTTGGACAGCGATGCCTTGCATGCGGAACTCGTAAGGCAGATGATCAGACTTGCCGATGCATACGGTTATGTGAATGGTTCGCTTGGCCTGTGTGGGCTGTAGTGTTATAACAGTTAAGTAACGTGCATCGAGGGTGCCATTAATAAGCCAGCAAGGTGCATTCTCGACATTGCCATTTGTAGGCCTCGTAGGATGTTTAATATGTCCCAGTATTCCGGCAATGCCTGTACGTTGATTAGTGAGTGTGCGTGGATCTAGCAATTGGTTTGTTTTTGTCCAGAGGCCTGTCAGCGGGTTGGTGTAATACTGCCGGTTAGCAACGGCAATCAATTGTGTTGTGAAGGTCATGCCCATCGCATTAGCTGTGGCCTGGGCTCGCAATTTATCAGGCACCTGAACATCGCCATCTACCTTGTTGATCTGAATTGAGTTATCGGTAGCCGGTCCCAGATGATCACTACTGAGAGTGAAGTGATAAGACTTGACATGCTGGATTGCATCTTGGGCCTGCCTAAGAATTTGTGGGGCTGTAGGTAGCGTGGGTATGGGCGTGGGTATGGGCGTGGGCATGGGGTTGCCACAGCCGCTTTGGCAGATGGCCAGAATAAAGACGAGTGCAAGTAATCCGCTGATGATTATCCATCGTGAGTATCCTGTTTTTCTTGGCATAGTAGGTTCTCCCTTATGCTGCTTGCAGTAAATAAAGGTAATAGGAGGATTGTCGAACTGAGAAATTCCTCCGCTACTTATAAAGGATACCTAATGGGAGGGGAGAGTTTCTAGGGTTATAGAGGGACAATTTGTCCTAATAAAGCAAGCTTGAATAGTTGGTTCGAAGCAATCACCTTTCTGTATCAAACAGGCCGAGTTCCCGCCCTCGTTGCGCGGCTTGTACGCGGTTGTCGACGCCCAATTTGGCAAATATGTGGCTGATATGGCGTTTGACGGTATCGAGAGCAATGACTAGGTTTTGGGCAATTCGCTGGTTGGAGAGGCCCTCTGTGAGCAATTGGAGCACTTGCAATTCGCGCTTGCTCAAGGGCTCGGATAGTAGTTGGGGTTTGGTTGACTCTTCTGCTGAGAGTTCTGCCTTTTTCTCCTGTTGAAAAGCGGTGAGCAGGGTATCCAGATAGGGAGTAGGTCCGTACTTGGCGTTGCGCTTGCGTAGCCGATAAAGCAGAGCCTCCATGGGGAAACCTTCATCCACGAAGCTACGGATGTAGCCCTCAGGTTCAGCCAGACGGGTTGCCTCGGAGAGCGTTGAGAGTGCCTGCGTCTCCTGCTGGAGCATCTGGTAAGCCAAGGCTTGTAAGAGGCGGATCTCAATGACATGCCCCCAGCGCTGGCCAGCAGTTGCTCTTTGGAGTATAGGTTCTAGCCGCTGGAGTGCCTCAGTAGGCTGGGATATGGCTAAGAGGATGTGGGCTCGTGCCACCTCTTCGCGCTCATGTGCAAAGGGGGTAGCATATTGCTTTCTCTGATCCAGTTCCTTGGTCCAACATATGGCTTGATCTAGTTCGCCACGAGCCAGCCAGAGCTTAACCTGATCGACCGTGGTATAGAGAGAATAAAAATGCAGAGAGAGAGGCTGGTTCATTTTCATGCTAATACGTTTAGCTTGTTGGAGAGCAGAGGTGGCAGCTTCCAGATTTCCGCATGACAGAGAGATACGTAGCAGTACTGCGTACCCAGTGATGATGTAAATAAGCAAACCTAGTGATTCAGTTTGTTGGCACAGCTCAATAGCCTCTTGTATCAGAGTATGTGCGGCATCCAACTGGTTCCACTCGCGCAGAATCTCTGCTTGAAAGGCAGCTGGCCAGCCTACATCAGGCAACTTGAGTCCTGTTGGCTTTTTGCCTAGTTGTGTAGCTCGATTAGTTAACTGGTATGCCTCATATAAGCGTCCTCCCCCTATCATGTGCTTGGCAGTTATTCCCATGAGAATAATTGCCAGCGTGGTGTGCCCTGCTGACTGGGCAAGCGAGCTGCCTTGAAGTCCACTTTCGACGGAGGCCATAGCATTATTAGCCGTAGAAGTATAATAGGACATGAGCTGAGGTAGAGCAACTAATGCACGCCCTATAGAATTTTCTTCTGAAAGTAGCGAGAGAGCTTGCTGACAGAGGACAAGGGCTTTTTCTCCATGCTCATAAAAGCTCTGTTGGTAGGCACGCCAAGTGGTTACCTCCCCAAGCAGATCCTTGTATTCCTGTTGCGTTTGGAGGTTGGGTGTGCCTCCATCTGATGCCAAACTGGCGAGCGAAGCAGTCAGCTTCGTTTCCGCTGCATTGAACCACATATCTAGCAAACTGAATGGAGCAATCGTCCACAATAAGTGGACACAGGCTAGGCAAAGATAGGGGCGGGAGCCCATGACCTCTGCTGGCAACTGTTTGAGCCAGTCTTGGAGCAGGACCAACTGGCGCTCACTTGCTCCCCATGTAAGTGCCATTAATGGGAGACTCTTCTGCTCGATCAAATCAGCTGCCCACTCCCACTGCTGAGCATGGAAGGCATGTACAATGGCCTGGGTGGTCTGGTTGTGCTGGGCGTACCAGAGGCTAGCTCGATGGTGCAAGGTGGCAACAAGATCAGGGTGTGTCTGCTGCAAGTGATAGCACAAGGCTTCAGCAAAAAGGGCATGATAGCGGTACCACTTTCGCGTGTTATCCAGAGACACCACAAATAAATTGGCCTGCTTGATCCGTTGGAGCATCTGCTGGCTGTTAGTCTGTTGCATGACAGCGTCACACAGTGAGCCCGAGAGGCGCTCTAGGATACAGGTGGAGAGGAGAAAGGTCTGTATCTCCTGAGGCTGCTGGCAGATCACGATTTGAGTCAAATAGTCAAGAATAAAGTGCTGTTGCCCATTGACCTCTTCAAGCAATGTCGCTGGATGAGCATGCTCTGGCAGAGAGAGGCCCAGTAAGTGCAATCCGACGAGCCAGCCCTCTGTGCGATCAGTGACCTCTTGGATGATCTGGTCAGGCAGTGAGATGCCCACGACATGTTGGAAGAAGGCTTTGATCTCCTCAATGGTACAGCGTAGCTCATCTGTGCGGATTTCCCATGCCCGCTGTTGGGCCCGCAGTAATGGGAGCGGTAGGGGAGGATCTGCACGTGTGGCCAGGATGATATGCAATTGAGCAGGTAGGCGTTCCACCAGAGAAGCCAGGGAGGAGTGGACCTGTTCCTCGGTGATGAGGTGATAATCATCTAAGATCAAGACAAACTGGTAGGTGGACTCTGCGAGCAGGTTAATCAGTTGGGTAATTAGGGACTTGGGGGGAGGGGGCGATGGTGATTGCAGTTGGGCGAGCAGAGGCTCAAAGTATGGGGGGTCTTGCAGATGCAAAGTATAGAGAACATAGGTCCAGAAGAGGCGAGGGTTATTATCCTCCTCATCGAGGGAGAGCCAGCAGCATCGAGTCTTGTTAGTAGTAGGCAGAGAGTGTGCCCAGGTGGAGAGTGCGGTAGTTTTGCCGAAGCCAGCTGGAGCAGAGACTAGGGTGAAAGGGTATCTAAGGGCCTTGTTGAGCAATGCATGTAGGCGATGACGCGGGATGAGTGTTCCCGTGGCTGTGGGCAGAAAGAACTTGGTAGCCAGAAGTTGGTTCTGGATGGTCATTGTTCTATTCATGATTTTCTCTCCAAAAAGCTACAAATATCCCTTTTTTTCTCCTAAGATAAACTGATCCATGACTTGCTAACAATCACATGCTTACTATTCTATCATAGTAAGCAATCTTTGCAAAGGAAAAGAGAAACCTAGAAACCTTTGCAAGGCCCTGCAAGAAACGATATAATGGTGAGGATGCATTAACCACATGCATTCTGCATGTGAGGGTGCAGCAATTGATCTTTTAGCTTGAAGAGTTGAGTAAGAGTCATGATAAATGTTTTGTTGTCGCTTATGATCGTCATCTCCTTTCTGCTAGCCATCGTGCTTCATGAATGGGCCCATGCCCAGATGGCTTCCTGGCTAGGAGATCAGACACCACGCTTAGAGGGGCGGCAGACGCTGAGTCTGCGTGCTCATTTGGATCCTGTGGGGATGGTAATGTGTCTGATCTTAGCTTTTCAACCTCTGATGTCCGTTGTTCCTCCAGCAGGATTGGGCTGGGGAAAACCTGTCAAGCCAGACCCTTGGAAGATGCGTGTTCCAGCCGATACGGGTGTTTTACTAGTTGCTTGTGCTGGTCTGATAGGTAGTCTTATTATCGGCTTGCTTGCTGCTGTAGCTTTCCGTTTCCTAAATCCAATCCTAGGTACCAGCTTTTTCGCTCATGTGCTCCGGCAGTGGGTACTTGTCTTTGCTTCCGTTAATATTGGCCTGACCCTGTTCAACTTGATACCGCTTTATCCGCTTGATGGCTATCAGATCCTCTATACTCTTCTCCCGAGCAAACAGGCAGTGCGATTTGCTCATTCAGCGATCTATGGGCCATTTATCATTCTCGCACTCTTCTTCATATTGCCCTTTATCGCTAGATTTGCGGGGGTGAGTGATTTTCCACTGTTCCGCCTGACATACTACATCTGGTTAGGTACGCTGGCTCTCATTTCCCTCGTCACGGGTTATCCGGTTGATGGCTTAGCAAGGACCTATCTTCTTTAGGTGTGGTGATTGTAGGGTGATGAGCATCGATACATGGTTACGGCCAATAACCTACCGTTTGCAGCAGGTATATCAGCAGCTTGGTTTTGTCAGTCCTCTGACGCATGAGGACTATGCCGAAGTGGAACAATGGTTGCCTGCTTCGGCTATTGCACTTTTTCGCCAGATGTCAGTTGCTGACCAGCGGCACAGTTTGCGTGTATGCCGAGGCTTGCAGGCTCGTGGCTGTGTGGAGCGGGACATGCTTGCGGCAGCTCTCTTACACGATGTAGGGAAGGCTCAGGGCCGTGTACCATTCTGGACACGACCAGTCATTGTGATCGGTAAAGTAGTGGCTCCAGCTCTATTAACGAAACTGGTGGTTGAGCCTCAATATTGTGATATGCATAAACTGCCTCGCTGGCATCGTGAACTCAGCTATGCTTGGTGGCATGCTGAAGTGGGGGCCGAGCTGGGCAGCGGCAGCAGGGTTATCCGAGCGAGCTGTCCTCTACATTCGTACCCATCATCAGGCCACTGGCCCAGCTGCTGAATTGTATCTAGTTGACGAGGTATCGTAGCCTATGCCAGACTTCGTTGAAATAGAAGAGCAAATAGAGCAACAAAATCAGCAGGATCGTTACGTCGTCCATCTCCCCGCTTTCGAGGGGCCCCTTGATCTGCTGCTGCACTTGATCGAAAAACGGCAAATGGAGATTACCACCGTTTCGCTAGTCGCAGTCACCGATCAATATCTAGCCTATTTGCAGCAGAGGAACTCTGACTATCTTCCCTTAGCTAATATGGCCTCATTCGTCTCTATTGCCGCACATCTCTTATTTATCAAATCGCAGTATTTGCTTCCTCACACACCCAAAGAGATGGAGAACACTGAAGGTGGGAGTGCGGTCGCCATGGCAGAAGAGTTGCAGCGTCATCTGGTTGAGTACAAATTGGCGAAGGAGATTGCTCGCACTCTGCGCCAACGTGAGGAGGCGGGATTACAGACCTATGGGCGCTCTGGTCTGCTAGCTGGGATTGAGGCCCAACTAGCCTGGACGCCGCCGACACTGACCGGGCTAGAGGTGAACTCGCTAAGTCGTGCTTTTCAACGCCTACTTGAACTCCAGACGAATCGAGGCGAAGCTAATGGCGTAGTCGTGCCTGTGGCCCGTGTACGTGTCAGTGAGTGCATTGCTGAAATTATCAGTCATCTACAAGAACGCCCCTCAATCTTACTCTCTCAAGTGTTGGAGAATGAGCACTCGCGTATCGTCATCGTTGTCACCTTTATCGCCGTATTAGAGCTATGGAAGTGGAATTGTATCAATGTGCTCCAGCAAGAGCTGCTTGGTCCTATCGTACTAGAGCGCGGCCCACGCTGGGATGAAGCAAGTGTGGAAGAGGCTGAGGAACTTCTCTAATCGTGCCTCAGCCCTCCCGGGTTTGCTCTTCTGCTAAGCAGGTTCTAGCACATCTGCGGGCAGCACCTCTAGTTTATAGTACGTTGCCCCCTCCATCAGCCTGGCTAGCTCTTTGAAGTCCGTTATTTTGATTAAAGCCTCCTGGAGCGAATGCTTTATTTCCACCAATGACACAGTCACCTCCTACGTTTCCAAGTGCTGTAGCCTGCCCTTCGTTTGCAATTCCTCCACGACCGCCAGGACCTGCAGCACAATTAATGGCATGAACGGTTCGACTGGGAACTATGCCGCCTAAGATTTCTCCTGAGAGGAGAATGGCGCTCACTAGAATCAGTTGCTGCCATAAGGTGAGGTAACCACAGCTTTGCCTCTCTACTATCGTTCGTCTTTTTCTCAAGCTTTTATCTCCTTAGCCTTAGTCTGGCTCTTTTGCTAAGCAGGTTCTTGTACATCTGTGGGTGGCCTCTAGTCATGGTCCATTGCCTCCTCCATTAGCTTGATTAAATCCTTGAGTTCCGTTATTTTGATTGAACCCACCTGGAGCGAATACTTTTTTTCCACCAATGACGCAGTCACCTCCTACATTTCCAATGGCCCCGCTCTGTCCACCGTATGAAATTCCTCCATTGCCTCCATTACCTGCAATACAATTAAACTCAGTAGCATGAACAATTTGACTGGGAACTATGGCTTCTAGTATCTCTCCTGAGAGGAGAATGGCGCTCACTAGAATCAGTCGTTGCCATAAGGTGGGATACCCATGGCATTGCTTCTCGGTTAGCGTTCGTCTTTTTCTCAAGCTTTTATCTCCTTAGCCCTAGTCTGCACTTCTGCTAAGCAGGTTCTGGTGCATCTGCTGGTGGAATCTAGCTATAGTACGTTGCCTCCTCCATTAGTTTGACTAGTTCCCTGAGTTCCGTTATTTTGATTGACACCACCTGGAGAGAATGCTTTATTTCCACCAATGACACAGTCACCTCCTACGCCTCCCGCTGCCCCGCCCTGTCCACCGTATGCAATTCCTCCAGGACCGCCAGGACCTGCAACACAATTGATTTCGGCATGAGCAATTTGCATTGGATTTATGCCTACTAATATTTCTCCTGAGAGCAGAATAGAACTCATTAGAATCAGTCGCAGCCAGAAGGTGAGGTAACCATGGCATTGTTTCTTTATTCTCATTCGTCTTTTTCTCAAATTTTTATCTCCTCAGTTGCTACCGTTGTTTATATTACCCACCACACTCACCTCGGAAGAGGCATGGCTTTCCTCATATTTTCTTCTAACGGCAATTGGAGTCGGAACTTTAAAGGTTTTCAGGTTTTCAGAATGAAGCTTGACAGTAAGTGACTCAAATTTTATACTGTATTAGCAGTAAAGTTTGTGCATATCTGCCCTTCAACACGTGCTAAAACGTGTTGATTTCTGCTTGCACATTTTGCTATGCATTTCTTAAGAAATTCAAGAGCTGAAAAAGGCTCATGATGAAATTAGCAGATAACAAACAAGGAGATTTGAGAAGCGTTATGCAAGATCCTCAAGAGACGCCTGCAGAACAGCAGGCTGCAAATCAACAGGAGAAGACCAATACGCAGGCGGCAAACTTGGAACAGGCTGCAGGAAATGGAGAACAGCAGAAGTTGGACCAGACAAGCTCTTCATATGAGGGGCGCATTGCCGAATTAGAAGCTCAGCTTGCTCTGGCACGCAGGGAGGCGACCGATAACTGGAATAGGTACTTGCGTGAGCGGGCAGATATTGATAATATTCGTAAGCGCCAAGAGCGATTAACCACAGATCGTGTCATACAGCAGAAAAAAGCTCTTTTTAAGCAAATTCTCGAAGTGATGGACAATGTCGAACGAGCCCTTGTCTATCAAGAGACAATGGATAAGCAGGAGTTGCAGCAAGTGCTGCGCATGTTGCAATGGCAAATGGGGGAAGTGTTGCGAGCTGAGGGTCTTAATCCAGTTCCTACTGTTGGTGAAGCTTTTAATCCCTATGTACATGAGGCAGTTGAAGCAGTTGAGAATAGTGATAAGCCAGAAGGAACTATTCTTGAAGAGCTACGCAAAGGCTATACACTTGGTGAAGAGACACTACGTCCGGCTCGTGTCAAGGTCAGTGTTGGGAAGAGCTGACTTGGACTACCAAAGTGAGTTGGTTAATGGATTATAAAGACTATTACAAGATACTCGGGGTTGCCCGAGGGGCTAGCACAGACGAGATCAAAAAAACTTTTCGCAAGCTAGCTCGTAAATATCATCCTGATGTTAATCCTGGCGATAAGAAGTCTGAAGAGAAGTTTAAAGAGATTAATGAGGCATATGAGGTGCTCTCTGATCCTGAGAAGCGCCAGAAGTATGATACGCTTGGTCCCAACTGGCAGGAGCAGTTTGGTCCTGGCTTTGCTGGTGCTGGCTCTCGCCGAAGCTATCAGTATAGTGGCGGACGCAGTACGTACGAATTTGACACCACGGGGTCGAGTGGCTTCTCAGACTTCTTTGAGACACTTTTTGGACGGAGTGGCAGTGGTGGGGCAGGAATGCGTAATGGCGGCATGCGCCACGATATGCGCAAGCGTACTGGCGATAATATTGAGCAGCCTGTTGAGGTAACATTGCAGGAGGCATACATTGGAGGATCGCGCACCTTCAGTATCCAGTCAACGGAAGTGTGCTCAACCTGTCAGGGAACAGGCGAGGTTGGGAATCGATCGTGCTCCAATTGTTCTGGGCAGGGGATGGTCCCGCGTAACAAGCGTATCCAGGTCAAGATCCCGGCAGGAGTTGATAATGGTTCCAGAATTCGTGTGGCAGGCGAAGGCCAACCTGGCATTGGTGGGGGGCCACGTGGAGACCTCTTTCTCGTGATTAGTGTGAAGCCAGACTCCCTCTTTGAGCGCAAGGGCGATGATCTCTATGTTGATGTCAATGTAGAACTAGTCAAGGCGATGCTTGGGGGTGAAGTCATGGTGCCAACGCCAGATGGGCGCAGGTTGCTGCTGACAATCCCTGCGGAAACTCAGAACGATCGTTTATTCCGTTTAGCTGGTAAAGGAATGCCTCGCTTGCGTGGGGATAGTCGTGGTAACCTTTATGCGCGTGTCAAGGTTGTGCTGCCAATGAATCTCTCCGATGAAGAGCGTGGCCTATTCGAAAAATTGGCTCGTCTTCGCGGTGTTGAAGCTCATCCATAAGGAGACTTGATGCATGCCTGACAAGAGTGATGGCGCATGGTATGTCATTAGCATAGCAGCTCAGAAAGCTGAGGTCCACGAGCAAACTCTGCGTCATTACGAGCGCTTAGGCTTGATTGCGCCCGCACGCAAGGGAGATAGCCCACACAGCCCGCGCCTCTACTCCGACCGCGATATTGAGCGCGTCATCCAAATTCGCAGCTTGATGCGTGATCTAGGTGTGAATTTGGCCGGAGTAGAGGCTATTCTTCATATGAAGGACCGTATGGAGCGAATGCAAGAAGAAATGGAACAGGAGATCAGAGAACTGCATAATCGGCATGTAGCTGAAACACGCCGTTTGAAAGAGATTATTGAGCGTTTGCAGCGCGGAGCGGCAAACCCTGGCGGCTGAGTCATGAAACCTATTTGCACAATAACTATTTCCTGAAGCATTCTGCAACAAGCGCAAGAGTAATCACAACACAGATAATGACAGCCATGATTGGTACGAACTGGATTGGATTTAATTGCTGCAGACTTATTACGAAACTAGCTGGTTGCCCAGAAGCCCTGAAGAAGACAGTAACATAGAAAATGATAATTGACCCAGAAGTGATGCCTAGAGCAACCCCCCGGAGACGATCTACTGCACAGTGTGGGTGTGGGCACACTCTATTCCCAATCAAATAGCCCAAAGCAACCACATGCACAAAAATCACTAGTGACCAGAATGGGCCATGGAAGAAGCTGAGTCCTGAAGAGCAAGGAGAAGGAGGCAGTTGCTGGGAAGCTCCCCCCACGTATGTAACCGCATATCCTGAGCGACCCAGAAAGCAATTCAAAGCATTGCTGGTATCTGGGTGGACCAAACAGACAGCCAGTAAAACAAATACCAGCGAGATAATTTCTCGATGCCATCCCCGCATGAACCCGATCGCAATGAAAAAGCCAATGAAAATGCAATAATATACTTGTGATGCAAAGAACATAGTTCTCTATCTCCCTTTTGGTAGTGAGTTGAGAGGCTGTGCAGAAAGCCTTTCTGGAGTTGGACGAGAAGTCCCAAGAGTATATATCATGACAGTCTCTGAGACTACCATAAAAGAGTACTAGGCTCTCCATACTTCTGTTTATCGGATAGCAGCACTCCTAAAATGTAGGGTATAATGTCCCGACTTTGCTCACCTGCTAGGTGCATGGACTCATAAAGAAATTCCTTGGAGATTCGCCTAGCCCATTTTTTACTCTATAAGGATGGAGGCCCTCTCACATGAGATGGTGTTCCATCTTCAGGGTGATAATATGCGTTACAGCGTCGTCTATCCGTGTTTGCGTCAATGTCCCATCTTGCAATGCGCCTTTAAGTGCATTAATTACCTCGGAAACCTCAGATAATCCAGTCACATTAAGTGCTATATCGACACCTGCCTGTATGGCTAGTACGGCGGCTTTGCCAATGTTGAGGTGTTGGCCATCGATTGCCACGCCTTGCATCTGAAGTGAGTCGCTAATGACCACACCATCATAACCAAATTGTTTACGCAAAATGTCTGTGATGAACGTATACGAAAGTTCAGCTGGAAATGTAGGATCAATAGCTGGCATAAGGACATCGGTAGCCATGATCATATTTGCTTGCTCTTGCGGATTGCTCGACTGAATGAAGTGTTTAAAGGTTGCTAGATCGACATTATAGATATGATCTTCATCTGCATTGACGATTGGTAGTAGGCTGTGAGGATCGAGTTTAGCAGGGACATCACCAAGGCCGGGAAAATGCTTAAAGCAGGCGATTCCACCCGCACTCTGCAAGCCCTGTACATAGGCCCCGGCATATTTAATAACATCGTCATCGGTATGACCAAAATCACGCAGATCCTTATCAATGTAGCCACCTGGTATCCCGACATCTATATCGGGGGCAAAATCGACGTTGATGCCAAGGTTAAGCAGACGTTGGGCGGTTTTTTCCCCTTCATTGTTAGCAACATTTGGGTTACCTGATTGCTCCATAGCCTGTGCCGTTAAGCTATCTGGACCGTAGATATTGGCCAGACGGTTGACGGTCAGTCCTTCTTGATCAGTGCCAATCAATAATGGCACATCAGCTTGCGATTGCATCCTGGCTGTGTCCGCCTGTATCTGTTGAATAGTGTGAATTCTGGTTTGCAAATAGAATAACGCCTCCAATATGCTGCTGATGAATCATCGTATCCAGATCAGGTGAGTAACCTGATGCAGTGAAACTGGCGACTATCAATTGACCTAGTTTATCTTCCAAGCTCATGTGATTTACATAAAGACGAGCTAGTTGCTTGTAGTTCGTGTCAGGTATCATTCTGTGCGATGCTATCATAGGAGGTGGGGCTGTCTGTGTCGTATGTGTCGTATGTTTGGCAAACTCTTGCCAGAAGGCTTGGCCGAAAATGCCTACGTCAATTATCAGCACCAGTAGGAGAAAGTGCCATACTTTGATCCTATGAAGTTGATATCGCTTTAGCAGTGTAGCAATAGGGCTAGATGTCGTTGTGATACTCTTCTGTTTTTGGTGATCTGTAAAAGTGTTAGGAGCTGGGGATTCCAGTTGCTTCTGCTCTTGATTAGTCGTTGATGATGTATTATTCCGGTAGTCTCGAGGTTCTTGTGTGTTCATAGTTTGGGAGATTTCGTCCTAGGCTTGTTAGTGTGTTGCAATCTTTCCAATTGTCTCAACCATATTTAGTATACATGCTATTGTGCTGCATTGACTATGAAGTAGCTCACCAATCCCCTAAAAAAGCTAGTCAACACTGAGATATCGCTGGTTCAAATGTGAAAACTGTCCCTATTTCCTCCTGGAGATATATGCCAAAGTCTGCTATCCTGTTACTTAGTGGAAGATCACCGTCGATCATGACGAGTATAAGCAATATTAGCAGTTATTGTTGAATATTGAAAAGTCATCAGAGATCGGTGAGTGTCTTTCTCGGTAGCATCAAATGGAATGCAACAACATTTAATGATACTTAAGGATTTTAATTAATGAAACGAGATTTTGCTGAATTCCAGTCGCTAGATGATAGCACATTGCAGAGAGATACCAAATCACCAAAGAGCCCGCTTGATCACTTAGACTTGGCAACAAGGCATAAGATCTTTTTCCAGAAGGTTGAGGATCAAAAGAGTCCACAAAGCTTGCCAGGGGACAATAGCCAAAAGCATGGGGATATAAACCAGCAGAACGAGGTAGCTAAAGAACGAAAAGAATCTAAAGAACGAAAAGAGTCTAAAGAAAGAAAAGAATCTAAAGAAAATAGTTGTACTGCTGATGAATTTCTTATCCAAGCTAAGATGGGTAGACAGGAAGGGTTTGCCAGTACTATCGATAGTGCTGAGATTCCAAACAGGGAGTCATCTAGGAGTTACTGGGAGACTGTCAAGTCGCTTTCTAGGAGAAGTCTTTCTCAACTTGCAAAAGAGACGGTGGGGCATGCATGGCAGACGCTTTCTGGGAAAAGCCTTACGCAACTTGCAAAAGAAACAGCGGAATGGACATGGCAGAACGGTGTCAAAGCTCTTTCTTGGAAAAAATGTATGCGACTGTTGGTGATGTATTTGTCTGTATCAGCACCTTTTGCGGCTGATGCTGTAAAAATCTATGGAAAAAATGGGTGTTCTATAGACTCTCATCTTAGTATTATTGCGTATCCTCGAGGTTCTGAGGATGCTCGTAGGATTGTGAATTAACAATTCGAGCAGACATTTCCAAAGTTGGTAGAGCGGTACGCAAAGAATCCTTGTAATAGGAATTTTGAGAATATACGAGTCACTTTGGAGCGTACATTAATTGACGCTTATGGATTTGTAAATCCCGGAGATCCAACACATGTCTTTTTGAGTCTTAAGAGTCCACTTGAAGCAGTAGCCCTTCATGAATTCTCACATGTTGTTCAGCTTGTTGACGCAAGATTTTGTCAATCCGATGCACGTCTTTGGCTATGGGAAGCCCAGGCTAGTTATAATGTGCTTGTGTATGGTGCAAAGCTGTATGCGAAGCATTTGCGATTTCCACCAAACCTTCGATCATCTGATCACTACACTTCCGTCTATGGCAAAATCGTTGAAGGCTTTATGCTTTGGTTAGATAAGTCTTTCCCAGGCTTTGTCGATAAGAGCTACCAGATGACTCAGAAAAATTGTATCTCGTGGAAAGATTTAGAGGAACTAACTGGTGGTCAGTCACTAGAACGCCTTTGGCAAAAGTACAAAAAGATTAACTTTGCTACCGAAATGTCTCCGTTCCTAGAAGAACAATGGCGAAAATACTTAGAGAGTGATCAACCTGACTCCTATGGACCGGATCGAGACTTAACTGAAAATACAGAGGAAGAATCAGATACTGAAGATACTGAAGGTGCTGAACGTGCTGAACGTACTAAAGATACTGGAAATATTAATATTGCAATCATGATAATATTTGCTTATCTGGTTTATAAAATTGTAAAAAGACAGGAGAGGAGCAATATTGGTGGATGGGCCCAAGAAAGACAAGAGTGGCAAGGTCATTACCCACAATACCCTCCACACTTTGGCCACATTGGTGGATGGGCCCAAGAAAGACAAGGGTGGCAAGGTCATTACCCACAATACCCTCCACACTTTGGCCACATTGGTAGAAGGGCCCAAGAAAGACAAAGGTGGCAAGGTTCTTACCCACAATACCCTCCACACCATGGCCACATTGGTAGAAGGGCCCAAGAAAGACAAGAGTGGCAAGGTCATTACCCACAATACCCTCCACACCATGGCCACATTGGTGGATGGGCCGGGTGGCAAGGTCATTACCCACAATACCCTCCACACCATGACCACATTGGTAGAAGGGCCCAAGAAAGACAAGAGTGGCAAGGTCATTACCCACAATACCCTCCACACCATGGCCACATTGGTAGAAGGGCCCAAGAAAGACAAAGGTGGCAAGAGCCTGATGACGCGGAGGCTATGCGGATGTGGAATCAGTTCGAAGAATGGATCGCATATTAAGTAGAGCTTCGCTAAGTGGTGTCTGAAGGTCCTAGAGAGTCGGTCAAGCAAAAGAAATGCAAGTGGCACGCAAATGGACGGTCTGGTTACACAAAAGGTTTGGTCTTATGCTTGTGAGAACCTCATTTGCGTCGAACTCGTACAGTTGGTGTGTCATCTACATCTGGAAAGAGAGAATTATTATTAGCTTCTTTTGCCTCACTGGAACCTTCTGTTTGAATTGAACTTGTAGGCTCATCATCTCTGGCTTGTTTACTTTCAACCGGGGTTGGCTGAGCCATGTCAATGGAGGTGGGCTGATCCTGGTTGCATATGCGAGAGCGAAGCTTTTCGCTAGTCCTTAGTGATAGGCGAAGTTGACGCAAAGCCTCTTTGGAATGGTCGTGTGAGCTAGCTGGAGCGAGCTTTTGAGTGGGGTGGAGGGCTGTAGACAAGTGTGACGCTGCTTTACTATTGGGTACTGTTGGGGCAGGTTGGAGAGAGTAGTCAAAGACAACCTTGATAGCATGACTGCGAGCCTTGCGAGTAGCTGTGGTCAGAGCACTCTTGTAATCAGTCAGGGCAAAATGGTGAGTAATGAGCTGTTCTGGATGAATACGATCATGTGCCATGAGTTCTGCCGCAATGTCGAAGGTAGAGTAGCGTTGGTTAGTCTGTGGAGGCCAAGTTTCCATGCCGTGAGAGGTTGAGCCGAGCAGATTGATTTGTTGATGCCAGATAGGTGTCAGATCGATGTGCATCATGTGGAGACTCACGCCTACGAGTACAATTGTTGCTTGTGTTCGTGCCCATCGTAGTGCATGGTAAAGAGTATTACAATGTCCTATAGTATCATAAATTACATCATAGCCGCCTAATAGTATCCGATTACCAAATATACCTTTGTATAGCTTTGCTTCGGTAACCTGTTGCATTTCACCATAACTATGATTTGGGTGGATAAGATAGGTTGCGCCCATCAGCTTTGCTTGCTCTCTCTGGGAGGCATGGCGGGCTAGGATACTGACTTTCACCTCTGGTACGAGAGCGCGTATCACCTGAAGAGTGAGTAAACCAATCGTTCCAGCTCCAATGATCAGGACGCGGTCACTGGGTTGGGGGAGGTGGCGAAGAACTGCATGCACTGCTACTGCCGTTGGTTCGAGCAAAACAGCCTGCTCGTTGCTGATTTCCTTGGGAAGGCGGAAGAGTTGTTGTTCATGGAGAAGCATCTCCTCACTCCAACCACCACCAATGGGCTGTGGCCCGGGCAACACACCCTGCTCACAGAGATTATAATTGCCTGCTTCACAGGAGCGGCAGGGGGAATAGACTCCTGTGGAGAGACAGTTAGGACCACTTTGTAAGACTACGCGGTCTCCTACCTGCAAATGTTGGACATCCTCACCGATTTCAGTGACCTCGCCCACGACCTCGTGTCCGGGATAGAGAAGCTGGCGTCCGGGGAGAGCTGCCGGGGCAATACGAGGATCAGCATCTGCAAAAATAAGGTGGAGATCACTACCACAGATACCTGCCAAGCGATTGCGTACTCGTACCCAATTTGGGGCCGGAAGGGGTTGGCGTGGTAAATTGCGTACCTGTAATGGGGAAAAAGACGAATAATATGCATCTGGATAGAATAAACCAAGCAGTTTGGTTACTAGAACGCGCTTTGTTTCTAGATGTAATGTTGATGTCCACATAATGAGAGTTATCCTTTATCAGAAAGAATATGAAAGGTGCTCTATCTGTCCTTTTTGCTACTTAATTTAGTCTAACATGCTAGACAAGAGTGGTCAATGCTTTGAAGGAACTCTCATGCTGATTGGGTTTTGGAAAACACTACCATCGAGTGCCAGTAGAGGCAGAAAGTTGAGTAGAGCGCTAGTTGACTTGGGGTAGGGTTACTTTGAACTCTGTTCCATGGTCAGATGAACTGTAAGCGGTAATCGTCCCGTTGTGGGCACGGACAATGGCTGAGGCAATGGTCAAGCCAAGACCAGTGCCAACCGAGGGCGTAGTTGGTGAATGATAGTGGCCACGGTAGAAGGCTTCAAAAATGTGTTCGAGATCTTCTGATGCAATGCCTCTCCCATTATCTCTAATTAGCATGATCACGTGTTTATTCTGTTTATCAAGTCTTAAAGTAATGTTCGTACTATTTTCTGTCGAGTCTGAGCAGCCATACTTGAGAGCATTGTCAAGCAGAATAAATATTAGTTGTTTCATATAATCTCTATCTGCCTGGACCCATAAATGTGTATTAGTTCTCATATCGAGCGAAATCTGGCAGTTATCGCTGGCATGTGTACGAATTTGCTCAATGCTCTCAATCACAAGTTCGGTTAGATCAATATAGCTCAGTTTGAGCGGATATTGTGCGTCCAAGCGAGCAATCGTCAGGAGATCATTAATAAGATACGTCATTCGCTCATTTTCATGTTCCATACGTGTAAGAATATGCATTGGCATTTCCTCATTATCTTTTGCTCTACGCAACAATAGCTCAGTAAATCCACGAATAGATGTTAAAGGTGTACGTAGTTGGTGGGATGCATCGGAGAACAAACGTCGAATGCGTGCCTCTGAGCTATGTTGGAGTTCCTGTGCATGTGCAAGCTTGCGAGCCATTTCGTTGAGGCTGCTTGCCAGACGATCAACCTCGTCCTGTCGGAGGAAGCGTAAAGAGAGTCGTTCGCGTTGCTCAAGATCGCCGATGGCAATGGCCTGAGCTACATCTGTTATACGCCAGAGAGGGCGTAATAACACTGTTGTAGCGACCAATGACATAGCAGTACCAAAGAAGATAACAGTGCCCACGGAGAATAGAATCGATAGTAGAGATGTCTGATGCTCTATCAGAAGAGTATTGATGATGATCATAAGCGTCAATAGCAAGCAATAAACGGAGGTGAGCTGTCCCCGCAGGCTAGAGAAAGGTCGGAGCCAGTAAGGGACATTGCGGTTTTGTGGGTCACGTAGTTGGGCATGGCGAGCTTGCGCCCTATCGCTGTGTAAAGGATGCGTCGGATGGGACTTAGGTAAGGGCGAGTTAGAGAAGGCCATCGGGTTGTATGGTAATGTTCCCGACTGCCTACTGAAGTTAGTAATATTTGGCTTGGACATGGTGATCAAGCTCCCCTGTCAATGACTATGTGAGCCATTCAGATAACGTTAAGGTGGGTGTATCTTCAGGAAGAGATCACGGTTTTGTGAAGTCCTAACCTTTGAGGATATAACCTACCCCACGTACTGTCACGATTAAGCGGGGGAACTCGGTGAATCTTCGATCTTCTCTCGCAGATAGCGAACGTAAACTTCAATAATATTCGTTTCTCCTAAGAAGTCATAGCCCCAGACGCGATTAAGAATAGTCTGGCGGTCAAGGACCTGCCGGGGATGACTCATGAATAAATGGAGAAGGTTATACTCGGTAGCGGTCAGCTCGATGAGTTTGCCCTTGCGCGTGACTTCACGGGTAGCCGTATTCATAGTTAGATCGCCGAACGTCAAGATTTGTCCCGCCTCGCCACTGCTCTGAGCTGATTTTGCGCGGTTGTGGCGCCTGAGAATGGCTTTGACGCGTTCAACCAGTTCATAGAAGTCAAAAGGTTTTGTTAGGTAATCGTCAGCCCCAGCTTGTAGGCCTGCGATGCGTTCGCTCACGTCATCCTTAGCCGTTAGCATCAAAATAGGGACGTCACTAGTGGTGGGATTATTGCGCAGGCGTCTACAGACTTCTAGGCCATCAATACCCGGCATCAAGATGTCGAGAATGATTAAATCAGGGTTGGTGCGTTGAGCCTGTGCAAGAGCTTGCTCGCCATCTGATGCAACTGCGACCTCAAACCCTTCATAGCGTAGCCCAAGGCGAATAAGTTCAATAATATTCTCTTCATCATCAACTACGAGGACCTTGAGTGGAGGTTTTTCCTCGCTGGAGTCTCTCTGCCAGCTGGTTCCTTGCTGCATATTCGCTCCTCTCTTGTGCTTTTCCGATTTGTTCAAATAAATGCGCTAATACCGATGTGCTATTCTGTCCTAGCATTCTTCATTATAGATGTCTTCAAGGGGACCTGCAAGCGCCTCTATGAGGGAGTGTGTATGTGGTCACTTCTTTGCGTGGGTAAACCAGCTCCATCCAGTCACATGAGCACACCTCCTGTCGGACATACGGACAACACACCCCAAATGTCAAGAAATGTCCCATTTTTTGTCCCTCCATCTGCACAGACATTTCGTTACTTTTCTGCTATACTTGGTGTAGGCTACTCTTGTAGTGTGATTGTTGATACACGTCTGTTGGAGATTTTCTCTGATTTTAGGAATGTTGTTTGCAAACCTTGTCACCTGCCAAACATAACCTGCCTGCACAACTGACTCCTCTCATTGGACGTGAGCAGGAAGTATCAACTGCATGTGCGTTTATACGACGTCCAGAGGTGCGGCTGATGACGCTCACTGGCACTGGCGGTATGGGGAAAACACGTCTAGGTCTCCAGATAGCCAGCGCAGTTCTGCCTGATTTCATCGATGGCGTCTTTTTTATCCACCTGGCCTCGATCAGTAAGCCCGAACTCGTTATCCCTACCATTGCTCAGACCCTTGGACTACGAGAAGCTGATGATTGGTCACTGAAAGAACGTCTGAAAACCTTTTTGCATGAAAAGCGCCTTTTGTTTCTCATTGATAACTTTCGAGCAGGTTGTGACAGCCGCTCCAGAACTCATAGAACTTATCGCATGCTGTCTTCATCTCAAAGTTATCGTAACCAGTAGGGCTGTGCTTTCTGTACGTGGTGAATACGAGTTTCCCGTTTCACCACTGTCTCTGCCTGATCTCAAGCACTTTGAGAAGGGCGAGGACATATCACAGTATGCTGCTGTTGCTCTCTTTCTTCAGCGTGCTCAGGCCATCAACCCCGATTTTCAGGTGACGCCAAAGAATGCTAGGGCAATTGCCGAAATCTGTGTACGCCTGGATGGTTTGCCACTGGCACTTGAGCTAGCTGCGGCACGTACCAAACTATTGCCTCCGCAGGCTCTGCTCACACGCTTAGAACGGCGCTTGCATATCCTCACCAGCACAGCTCAGGACATACCAGCCAGACAAAGGACTCTCCGTAATGCTCTGGCCTGGAGCTATGATCTGCTGAATACTCAGGAGCAGGAGGTCTTTCGACAGGTCTCTGTCTTCATTGGCGGATTTACATTAGATGCTGCCGAGGCTGTATGCAATATTGGCCATGTTGGAGAACTGTTCATACTGGATAATCTGTCCTCGCTCATGGATAAGAGTCTGCTCTCTCAGATAGAGCAAGAAGCCCAAGAGCCACGCTTTGTGATGCTGGAGACAATCCGTGAATACGGGTTAGAGTGCCTTGCCGCTAACAAAGAGGCAACCTCTGTACAGTACGCTCATGCAACATACTATCTGGCATTAGCAGAAAAAGCAGATTCACATCTACTAACTGTCAAACAGCGCATGTGGTTGCAACGTCTGGAACAGGAGTGCGATAACCTGCGAGCAGCTTTCTACTGGTTGCTCAAGCAAGATGAAGTGGAAAAAGCTCTGCGCCTAGCCACGGCTTTGTGGCGCTTCTGGTGGATGTGCGGTCGGGTTATCGAAGGCAAAAATCTGCTGGAACTGAGTCTGGCTGCTAGTCAGAAGATGCAAGAGACTCTTACGTCTGTACGAGCAAGAGCGCTTAGCGTGATAGGCACACTCGCTGGTTTGCAAGGAGATTTTGATCAGGCGGAGACATTCTGTCACCAGAGTCTTGCTCTATCACAACAACTGGGAGATAGAAAAAGCATCTTCACTGCTCTGTGGATGTTGGGTTATATCGCCCGAGAAAAGGGCAACTATACCGTGGCCGAGGGGCTGGCAAAAGAATCTCTGGCTCTCTCAAGAGACGGCGATGACGCTGTAGGCACGATCTATTCACTTGAGACCTTGGCTGCAGTGGCTTTAGATCGGGGTGAGTATGAACAGGCCTACAAATTGACTGAAGAGATACTGGTCATCTCCAGACAATTAGATGACACTTGGAAGACAGCCTCTTTACTCTGGCTGCTAGCAACTGTTACCCTTTTCCAGGGAGATATCACCAGAGCACAGACTCTGCTTGAGGAGAGTCTGACACGCTCTAAAGAGATCAATGATAAGAGGAATACTGCTTACTCACTGGTTATGTTAGGGTACGTGGCCTATTTTCAGAATCAGCGTGACCGCATGCGTATCCTGATAGAAGAGGGTCTAGCGCTTCACAGGGAAGTAGGAGATCGTCGAGGAATTGCCGAGGCCCTCTATGGTCTGGGATGGAGCGACCTGGATCGAGGTGATCCTTTAGCGGCTCAGAGACTCTTCGAGCAGAGTCTGGCCATCCTTAGGGAACTGAAGCGCACCTGGTTTATGGCTCTCTGTATCGATGGACTGGCATGTGCAGTTGCGGCACAAGGGCTGTCGCTATGGGCTGCAAGACTCTGGGGAGCAGCAAGCGATCTGCGTGCTGCCATTGGAGCCACATTACCCCCTGTTATCTCAGCTCTCTATCAGCCTTTTATCACTGCTGCGTCAGGCGAAGCCGCTTTTGCCACAGCCTGGGCCGAAGGGAGCACGCTGATTGTCGAGACCACCCCCGTCGACGCCCTGTTCCACTCGCCATCATCCCTAGCATCCCCTGTTCCAGCACCACTCCCCGTAAAGACAGCGTATCCCGCTGGTCTAACAACGCGTGAGATCGAAGTGCTACGCTGGGTGGCACAAGGCCTCACGGATATCCAGGTGGCTGAAAAGCTCGTCATCAGTCCTCGTACCGTCAGCACCCACCTCAGTTCTATCTACAATAAGCTCGGTGTCTCTACACGTAGTGCAGCTACGCGTTTTGCCGTCGAGAACCATCTGGTTTGAATATCTGTTTCACTCTCTGAGCCAGCGAGCGAATCTCTCTCCGTAATTCTACGTATCTTCCCTCTCAGTGCTGCCTTCCTAACATAGGTAAACAGATTACGTCATTCATCGGATGTGTGATTGTGCCAGATCAGGTAAAGTATCAAGTATACGATCCCATGATGAACTGTATCAAAAAGAGTTGTAGCAGAAATAGGGCCCTGCATCAGAAAGGAGAACAACTCCATGCTTGCAACTCTTCCAAGTTGGGAAATGGAAGAAGGTGTTTGCTCGTGTGTGAGGCCTCGGGTGAACGGTTTTTGCTCAGTTGCAGAGGAGATCAGAGATGAATTCCAACGAAAACCTTGGGAAGAAGAGAAAGAATGCCATAGTTGAATTTGGAGTCGCTTTAATGAGAATGGGTATAGTATTATTGTTAATACCCCATTTTTGCTTGCATACGATAGTCAATCAGCAACCTTCAAAAGTTGCAAAGACCATAGTTGAAATGGGAGCTGCTTTAATGAGTAGTAGTATCGTATTGTTTTTAATAACCCTTTTTTACTACTCTGCAATACTCATTCCCGCTTATCATGATCCTATGTGGGGTCCGCTAGAAGCCTTCATTGTCATAGCTGTTCCTGCTTTGATTGAAGTACTGATGTTTTTGTCTGGTTTTCTCCTGCTCCTTATTCGTCTGCTAATTGGTTGGCTAAAAAAACGGGAAAGTCTTTGACCACGTGGTGTGGTATCACAATCGAGGAAGTTGTTGCTCAGCCGAAAGGAGATGGAACATGAATAAGAAGAGAGAAGATGCCTTAGTTAAGTCTGGACTCGTGTTAATGAGGATCTGTTTAGTATCGTTTTTAATAACCCTTTTTTACTACTATGCAATGCTCATTCTCACTCGTCGGGACCCTTTTTTAAATGGCCAGCTCTGGCTAGATCCGTTTTTCACTGAAGCGCTGATTTTTACGCATGGTTTGGTCGCAGTTCTTATAGGTCTGCTAATTGGTCGGCTAAAAAAACAGGAAAGTCTTTGATCATGTGGTGTTGTATCACCATCGAGAAAATTTTTACTCAGCCGGGAGGAGATGAGACATGAATGCTAATGAGAAATCTTGAGCAGAAGAGAGAGGAGGCCATAGTCGTAGGGAAATTGGGAGTCGCTTTAATGAGGATCAGCGTAGTATTGTTTTTCGTAACCTTTTTTTACTACTATGTAGAAATGATCTACCCGGGTCCTCTAGACGGCTGGGACATCCTTGCTCTTGTCATTGGAGCGCTGATTTTTGTGCCTAGTTTGGTCGTGGTCATTGGTTTGCTAAAGAAACAGGAAAGTCTTTGATCATGCGGTGTCATATCACCATCGAGGAAGTTTTTACTCAGCCGGGAGGAGATGAGACATGAATGTCAATGAGAACCTTGAGCAGAAGAGAAAAGATGCCATAGTCATAGGGAAATTGGGAGTCGTTTTAATGAGTATAGGTATCATACCCCTTTTAATAATCAATCCCTTTAGGGGGATCCCTAATACAATGGTTGAGCATCCTTTCATTGGAATAGTGAATTTTGTGCTTGGTTTTCTGCTGCTCCTTATTAGCCTGCTTGTCTCTCTTTGCAGTTTTTTGAGGAGGAAAAAAATGAGAGAGCGTCTCTGAGAGGAAGTACCACTCATGAGTAAATTTAATCTCTTGATCAAGTAGATTCGGAATTTTATGCTTCTTTCTAGAACAGTTGCATATGTTTTTTAGAAGAAGTGCGATACAATCTCGAACATCAAAAATGTCAAAGTGAACGGTTTTTGCTCAGCCACAGAGGAGATGAGACATGAATGCCAATGAGAACCTTGAGCAGAAGAGAGAAGATGCCCTAGCCGTAGTTAAATTGGGAGTCACTTTAATGAAGATCAGTGTAGTATTGTTTTTCATAACTCTTTTTTACTTCTATGCAACAGGCTATCCGAGTCGTGTAGGCATCTCTGACATAGCTAAGCCTCTTGTCATTGAAGCGCTGATGTTTGTGCCTGGTTTGGTCGTGGTCTTTATTGGTCTGCTAAAAGAACGTTAAAGTCTTTGATCATACGGTGTGGTATCACCATCGAGGAAGTTTTTGCTCAGCATTGGGGAGATGAGACATAAATGCCAATGAGCACCTTGAGCAGAAGAGAAAATCAGCAATGCTATTCATCTCTACTTAGTACGTAAGTACAAAACAAGTCATCATCTGGATTCATACATATTAGGAACTTCTTATATATTAAGGAGAAAGAAGGTTGCATATGCTCACAGGTGAACTGCAAATAACGACGCAACATGAGGTTGTACGTAAGTGTACTTGCACAATAACTACGTGGCTTGGCGAGGGACTACGCTGGCTGCTCCTTTTCCCTGTACTCCATCTCTTCATAGATATTGCTACCGATGGCACTGATGCTCTGACTAAAGGAAGGTCATACATCTTTGCTGCCAACCATAGCAGCCATCTAGATGCCCCAGCCCTTCTAGCTGCATTGCCACTGTCCCTACGCTTACAAGTATGTGTTGCTGCTGCTGCCGATTACTTCTTCACCAGCTACTGGAAGGGAATGCTGGTCAGTCTCTTTCTCAACGCCTTTGCCTTTGAGCGCAAGGGGACTGGCTGCTACGCCAGTCTGGCTCATGCGCAGCAGCTTTTGGTCAAGGGGCATAGCCTGCTCATCTTCCCAGAGGGCTCGCGCACAGAAGATGGACAGATCCGGCATTTCAAGCAGGGAGTGGGCAAACTGGCGCTGAAAGCGTCGGCTTCTGTTGTTCCTACCTGGATTGGAGGCACCTTTGCTGCATTGCCAAAGGGATCATGCTTTCCACGTTATCAGCAAGTTGTAGTAAAATTCGGTACTCCCATGCGTTTTGCACCAGACAGTGATCCAACATTTATTGCTACTGAAGTCGAGCGACAAGTACGTGCATTGGCTTATCCAGAGAAACGAGAGGAGAAATAGGTAACATGGCAACGAAATATTATAGGGGAATATATGCCATCAAACCCTGGTGGCAAGAGTGCTTAGCCGGACTAGAAGATGCTCTTGTCAGATGGCACATCCACCCAGATCTGATCACTCTAACGGGCGTCGGGTGCGCTGCTCTGATGGGAACAGTGCTTGCGGTCTCTCCACCATACTCCCTGCTGATGCTGGCGGTCGCGCCACTGGCAATCGGACGCCTCGCTGCTAATGCTTTAGATGGCCTAGTCGCGCGGCGCACCGGTCTGGCACGACCCTGGGGCGAGGTCTTCAACGAGTGTTGTGATCGCCTTTCAGATACGTTGGTCTTCGTTGGTTTAGCCTTCAACAGCTGTGTCAATGCCTCTCTGGCCTGGGGAGTGTTAGTACTCACACTCTTGAGTAGCTACCTGGGTATTGTAGGTAAAGCTGCGGGAGGTAAGCGACAATTTGGCGGCTTCTTAGCCAAAGCCGACCGTATGATCTCTATTGGACTCTACTCACTACCTGTTCTCTTTCTGGGCTCTGCTGCCTGGAACTGGCTCTTATTAGCTTTTATTCCTGCCACACTGTTTACAATCGTGCAACGCTATCGCTGGATTTATGTTGAGTTTCAACAGCGATAAGACAAGTTGGTAACGCTGATTTTTATGCTTGGTTTTATCCTGCACCTTATTGGTTGGCTAATCAGGCGGCTGTAGCTGAGTAATTACGACAGGAGAACATATCATGATCACATTTTGGAGCCAAGCCCTGGTATGGCTGATCAACCCCCTAACCAATTACCTACTTGGGCCTTTCACTATTCTTCTGCTTGCTCTGTTTGGGGGGGCTGCACTGGCCTTGCTTCTGCAGGGGTCTTGCTTCAATGGGAACAGTTCCCTGACATGCACAGGGTTCACTCCACAGCGAGTCCTCTGGCAACGCTATTGTACCTGGGCTATTATCGCTTTTCTTTTCTCAGGACTTGCCTTTAGTGGACCGTTAGCTATCGCCGTGCTCTGTGCTTTCCTCTGTTGGCAAGGAGGACGTGAATATGCCCAGCTAACTGACATGCCAGCATGGTCCTGTACCACGCTGGTGCTTGGAGGTTGGATCACCTTCGCTGCTGTGCTGCTCTATGGAACAAATGCACTTGTATTTGCTCCTATCATCTCATTTTTCGTTTATTCAATAGTAATCTTACTACCAATGAAGCCTAATGATACAGAGTTAGCAAAACGTTTCGCTGTTAGCACCAGCGGACTATGGGGCTATCTCTACCTTGGCTGGCTACCAGCACATCTACTCGCACTCAGCATGGGCAAGATGCCTAGTTTGGTGCTAGTCGTTGGTCTTGGGGTAGCCCTCAGCGATGTAGGAGCATTTTGTCTAGGTAAGGCCCTTGCAGGTCCCAAACTTGCGCCACACTTGAGTCCAAGCAAGACCTGGAGTGGTGCGTTGGGAAACATCCTGGGAGCTATCCTGGCCCTAGAGCTGGCTGCATTTGCTCTCCCAGACGTGCAGTTGTGGCAACGGGGCCTGCTCGCACTGGCTATCGGTCTGGGGAGTATCTGGGGTGATTTGCTAGAGTCATTGCTGAAACGACAACACGGGGTGAAAGATGCGGGTAAGCTGTTACCAGGCTTTGGCGGTCTGCTGGATCGCATTGACAGTCTACTTCTGGTGACTCCGCTCGTCTATTACCTCTCATGCCATCTATTATAGTAATAACCCAACTTTCGTTGAGAACACCAAAAAAGGAGATATATCATGACCATCACAAGAAAAAGACCATCTGTCTGGTCTGACCCTTCGAAAGCAGCACAGAATCCTGATCTGCTAGGACAAATCAAATGGGCCATCATGCGAGGAATACTCTCAACGGTGGGGCGTACTAGCAAAGGTATCCGCATCGGCTATACATCAGGCTTTGATAGTGGCGCGATGCTCGACTATGTCTACATCAATCGGGCGCAGGGCTGCTTTGGCATTGGCAAACTGATTGACCGCCTCTACCTCAATGCTATCGGCTGGCAAGCTATTCGCGCACGTCGTGCATTGCTTCAGCAGATGTTATACGGCGAAGTTGAGTGCAACCGTGCACTGGGCAAAGCAACACGCCTGCTAGATGTAGCCTCCGGGCCAGGGCGATACCTGCAAGAACTGCTATTGAAGTGCGAACCAGGACGGGATGATCTACACATCCTCTGTCGTGATCTTTCAATACACGATCTTGCGTTGGGAGCAAAGCAAGCCAAAGCTGCCGGGCTACAAACCATCCACTATCAGCAAGATGATGCCTTCAATCCTGCTCCTACAGACGCTCAACTGGGTGGTCCACCAAATGTTATTGTCGTCTCCGGGCTGTACCGAACTAATTCTGGAAGATGAAATCATCCAGCAATCCCTGCAGCGCCTCTACCAGATGCTAGAGCCAGGAGGCACCCTGTACTTCACAACGCAGACACAGCATCCACAGCTTGAGTTTATCGCAAATGTTCTCCCTAACCGCAATGGTGCCCTCTGGATCATGAAATGTCGTCCTAGCACGCAGCTTGAAGCATGGGCGCATCAGGCCGGATTTAGTCTGATCGAGAGCCAGCTCGAGGAAGTGGGCCTGTTCACCGTCACCAGGGCAAGAAAAATGGTCGGGTGAAGGCAAAGTCATCTGAAGGAGTCCAACATGTTAACACTGGAACCACAAAAACAGCCAGTTATCGGTGCTCTGTTAATCCATGGTTTGAATGGCAGCCGCCAGGATCTCGCAGAAATGGAGGAGATGCTCCAAATGCATGATCTGCTTACCCACAATATGCTCCTCCCTGGTCACGGAACGCATGTGCGCGACCTGATGTCTCTTGGTTGGTCAGATTGGGAAAGAGCTGTACGCCATGAACTCTGCAGCTCTTCAGCAGCGCTGTGACAGGGTTTTCCTCGTCGGGCATTGCCTGGGTGGTGCCCTTGCTCTTCATGCAGCAGCCCACACAGAGGTTGCGGGAGTTATTAGCATGTGTTCTCCCCTCCATATGTATCCCGTCCTCAAACTTGGCGTGAGCGTCCTGCGACATGTGTTTCCCGCTCTCCCCACGATTTGGGAAGATGTTCGTGATCCGCATGCTCGTCGTGGTTATACACGTGACGTTTACCGCTGGACCGCTCTTTCCCCGGCACAGAGCTTGATCCAATTTTTACCTCAACTCCAGGCCGAGTTGCCTCAGATTACCGCTCCCGTCCTGGTCATGGCCTCCCAACATGACCATGTTATACCAGCAAGCGATGGGTGCAAGATCTATGCTCTCCTTGGCTCACAGCAAAAGGAACTCCTGATCGTTCGCCGTTCCTATCATATTATTATGAAAGACTATGATCGTGCAGAAGTCTTCTCTCGAGCTGTAGCATTTATCCAGTGTTACGCCAGTCTTGGAGCACCATTGTGGAGCAAGGGTACAGGGGGATGACTCGCTTGAGCTTTCGCACTCACCATAACAGAAATAATCTGCCAAAGACGGTAATTTGAGTATAAAGTGCCAAATAGGTGAGGAGATGCTAAAAATCGAAAAAATTTCACTTGTGCAACTGAAACGTTTAATGCAAGAGAATGCAGGACAAGGCCCATTCCCTTCAACCATTGGTCATGTCACAAAAGCGATTACATTTAATACTCCTCACGAAGGGAGTCTCCTTGCGAATACAAAAGGAAATGGATGTGGAGGTTGTCAGCAAGGCTATGAACTTGCCTACATAAACATAATAGGAGGAAGTGATTTGCTCAAAGAACTGGGAACATCTGGGCGAAATCCACAAACATCAGCAGGATTTACCGAGTGGACTACGATTGGCAGCCAATGTGATAAAGCAGTGCAACCGACAAGTAGTTCTGCTGGTATGCATCCCAGCTATGCTGTTGTTTATTCTGGTACTATGAAAGTCGGTCCTATTAAAGGCACACCGACGTGTTATGACCATGGCGGTGCGCTACACGATGATAAGGCAGAGCATGATGCACCGTATTGTTATTGCGATACAAGCAATTCAGATAGTAATGCATGCACAGATCAATATCAAAGTTCCAGATGGAGCAAAACAAAGAAAGGGCTTCATGGGCTAGAGCTGCTCTACACTAGGATTACAGAAGGACTTCCACAATTTACAAGTAGCGCAGCCCGAACGCGTCCTCATCTTTGGATGGCAGCAACATTAGCTACTACTTGGGCCCTTATGGCAAGGCAGAGGATTTGAAAGGAAAGAGCATATGCGTTGGCCAAAGATAGCATCCAATTGGCAGCTTTCAATTGGTCTTATGAAGTCCCTTACGCCAATTTTTTTGTTTGGTGGAGTAGGTTTAGCGGTTTGCTGCCTCATTACCATTTCCATTACAAGCGGCATACTCGCTATTAGTATTATTATAAATAAAAAAGTGTGGCTTCCGTTGGTGCCAATGTTAATAGCTCTTGGCGTGGAAATAGTTCTCCTTGTTATTGCGGGAGTAATGATGTTTATTGGGAGTCAGTGGGCGTGGTGGGGCTTGAGGTCTTAAGTCTAGACCTGTCAATACCATGGGGCTATCCGGCTATCCCGCAGGATCTGTGAATGTTCACAGATCCTGGCCGCCTGGGCACTTATGGCAAGGAGAGGATTTGAAAGGAAAGCATATGCGTTGGCCGAAGATAACAACCTTGTGGCATCTGCCATATAGTCTCCAGCAACTTTTACAGTTTTTTTCTTCAATAGTGCACAGGTTCAAGGGACTAGGTTTAGAACTAGGTTTATTGTTTGGTTTAGTGGTTGGCATTCTCATTGCCATTTCTATCACAAGCGGTATGTGCGCTATTATGATCATAACCGGAAAATTACCATGGAAATTGGCGACAATGGTCCAAGTTCTTGGCGTGGAATGGTTGATACTTGTTATTAGTGTAGTTGTGTTGTGGTTCGCTGGTGGTGGGCCGTGGAAGCCTTATTAAGTCTAGACCTTGTCAATACCATGGGGCTATCCCGCGAAGATAATCTTGAAAGGGAAACAAAAGCCATGATGATAGATCAGACCTTCACCTATAAGGGGCATTCTAGTAATGTGAATGCAGTAGCGTGGTCACCGGATGGCAAGCGCATCGCCTCCGGTGATGACAATACAGTGCAGGTGTGGGATGCAATCGACGGGGGCCAAGTCTTCACCTATCGTGGGCATTCTAGTAATGTGAATGCAGTAGCGTGGTCACCGGATGGCAAGTGCATCGCCTCCGGTTCTAAGGATGGAACAGTGCAGGTGTGGAATGCAACCGACGGGGGCCAAGTCTTCACCTATCGTGGGCATTCTGATTGGGTGAATGCAGTAGCGTGGTCACCAGATGGCCAGCATATTGCCTCCGGTTCTAAGGATGGAACAGTGCAGGTGTGGAATGCAGTAGATGAGAGCCAAGTCTTCACCTATCGGGGACATTCTGATTGGGTGAATGCAATAGCATGGTCACCAGATGGCAAGCGCCTCGCCTCCGGTTCTAGGGATGGAACAGTGCAGGTGTGGAATACAACCGACGGGGGCCAAGTCTACACGTATAAAGGGCATTTTACTTATTATGTACCTGAGGCTGTGTATGCAATAGCGTGGTCACCGGATGGCAAGCGCATCGTCTCCAGCGCTAGGAATGTAACAGTGCAAGTGTGGAATGCAACCGATGGAGGCCAAGTCTATACGTATCAGGGGCATTCAGATCTAGTGAGTGCAGTAGCGTGGTCACCAGATGGCAAGCGCATCGCATCCTGCTCTTGGGGTGGTGCGGTGCAGGTGTGGAATGCAACTGATGGGGGTCAAGTTTACACGTATCGTGGGCATTTTTCTTATATGAGTGCAATAGCATGGTCGCCAGATGGCAAGCGCATCGCCTCTGGTGGACGTGATAAGACAGTGCAAGTGTGGAGGGAAGCCAATGCCATGATGGGAGATCTGATCTTCATCTATCGTGGGCATTCAGATGCAGTGTATGCAGTAGCGTGGTCACCGGATGGCCAGCACATCGCCTCCGGCTCTAGGGATGAAACAGTGCAGGTATGGAATGCAATCGACGGGGGCCGAGTCTACACGTATCGTGGGCATTCACCTTATTATGTGTGGGCAGTAGCGTGGTCACCGGATAGCAAGCGCATCGCCTCTGGCGATGGTAACGGAACAGTGCGGGTGTGGAATGCAACTGACGGAGGCCAAGTTTGCACGTATGAGGGGCATTCTTCTACGTTGAATGCAATAGCATGGTCACCGGATGGCAAGCGCATCGCCTCCTGCTCTTGGGATAGAACAGTGCAGGTATGGAATGCAATCGACGGGGGTCAAGCCTTCATGTATGAGGGGCATTCTGGTGGAGTGACAGCAGTAGCGTGGTCACCAGATGGCAAGTACATCGCCTCGGCCTCCTGGGAGGATAGGATTGTACAGGTGTGGGATGCAGTAGATGGGAGCCATGTCTTCACCTATCGTGGGCATTCTTATGGGGTGAATGCAGTAGCCTGGTCGCCGGATGGCAAGCGCATTGCCTCCGGTTCCGATGACGGTACGATGCAGGTATGGAATGCAACCGATGGAGGCCAAGTCCTCACACATAAGGTGTATTTCGATCATACACATATAAAGACAGTAGTATGGTCACCAGATGGCCAGCATATCGCCAGCGGTCCCCCGTTGCAGGTGTTGAATGCAACCGATGGAGAGAATGTTATCTCCTACTACGAGTATTCAACCCCAATAGCATGGTCGCCGGATGGCAAGCGCATTGCCTCTAATGGTGGCAAGACAGTGCAGGTGTGGAAGGCACCGTGAGGGTGAGTGAGTAGTTATCGTCATTCTACCATAGGGAGGAATTTATGGACGAAAATGGTACAAACCATCAAAGAAAACCAATGTCTAAGCCAGTCGAATGGACGGGACATGCATCTCTCAGAAGTGAACACGCAACACATCTGATGATTTCAGAATCATGGCTTGGAATTTACGCTGCTATTCTTTGAGTTGCAGCCGCCATTTACGATCGGTACGCCAGAAGAGCAAGCGGCTCAGATGGAACAATTACCGCACGTCGAAGCAAAATGTGTGGCCAAAATTGTGATGAGTGCGCCCAATGCTGCACAGGCAGCAGATGGTTTTTCAGAGCAAATGGAACAATTCAAACTAGCAGTGCAAGAGGCTATGAAAGCAGCTAAAAATTCTTAAATAGCACATCTTACTTGAAAAAGAGTGATTTAATCCGTCAGTGCAAAATCAGCGTTCCGCAAGCTCAGATTATAGGGCATTACCAAGCTCAGTGGGTCACATCGCCATTGCACTGACGGAGTTTAATCCGCTTGCAAGGCTCGATCGAAAGATTCTCGACCTTCCCTAGTATACTTTTCAATGTAAGCAATTGCTTCTTGAATATCGTTTAATCGCTTGTATGTATCTCTCACAATCCTACTGCCTCTTGCAAAACCTGTTTTCGCACACGATCTCGCAACCCTTCCTCTGTGACAATATCCACCTTATAACCCAACAATTTCTCTAGTTCGATCAAAAGGCCTGCCAAGTGAAGAAGACTACATTCAGCATCCATATCTACAAGTAAATCAAGGTCACTCTGTTCATCTGCCTCGCCACGTGCCACTGAACCGAAGATACGTACATTGGATGCACCATATTTAGCTGCAGTATGCAGGATATTATCACGCTTGGCTTGTATAAGTTCCCCCCATGAAAACATATTCTCCCTCCTAATTTCGTTCTTGAGAACATTCAACGATTTCAATACCAAAGTCCCGCCGAGCAAATTCTATTAACCAGAATAGTTCCTTCCGAAGAATATCTTAGAGTCCCATTATATCACACATTACAAACTTAGAGAGATGCTGACTTGAGCTTTTGCACCCAACAGAAACATTTTGCAGAGATAGCAATTAAAGCAATATACTATTAAAAAGTAAGATAAGCAAAGATATTGATAAATGTCACCTTTCCGCTGGAAATGTCACCTTGCACTAAAAATGTCATCTTGCGCAACAGGTCCCTTTACAGTTACACTTGGAGTAGGCTACTCTTGTAGTGTGGTTGTTGATACACGTTTCTTGTAGATTGTCGCTGATTTTGGAAAATTTGTCTACCGTTCTGATTTTTATTGTACCATTGTTCCTGTATTGCTCCCCGTATAAGTGATACATCTTTAAATAAAAGGATTTTTTAGTTAATATGTCATTTAAAGAGATAAATAGAAATGCAGATGTAAAAAAACATCTGTAGGACAAGAACTCAAGCTGGATAACGTAGGAAAAAAGCAAGAAAACCTCTCAACAACGAGAGGAAAGAAACCTTCGGTTTTATCGGGAGGTAAAAGAACCGCAGGAAGTAGCAAAACCTGAGAAAAGTCGCACCTCAATCATGCCTGACTGGGTTGGGCCTGTGAGTGACAAAGTATCTCGCATGGTTTCGTCCCTGTGGGAGAACAAATCCGCGCTTTTGCTCGGCGTGATGCTTGCCTCAGCGCGAGGGATCAATGTTGAAGGTCGTCCCGTGCGTGGTGGCACAGCTCTTCGTCTCTTGGACAGCAACAATGCCACAAGCCCACATCCTCTTGTTGAGTGGAAAGGGTTCAACAATCGCTCGCACCCAATGGCTTTGGAATTCAATCCCAACAAAGTGACGCCTGAATTGCTTGCCTATCTCAGCAAATTCGTGAAAGATCCAGAGCAGTTCATTCAAAATGTTCAAAAGCGAGACCATCCTCAAAGCATTCAGAAGCGTGAGCAAAGGCGAGATCAAAGGCAACAGCTTGCGGAGAATGCTCAAAAAGCTCTGGAGGATCTGAGAACGCTGTTTGAAGGGTTTGAAGAGATGCCAGGGAAGAAGAGCAAAGAGACCCCTCAATCTACGATGGAGACTCATCAGGGAGAGCAGGACAAAGGTAATGAGCATCTCAAGCTGGAAGAGGTGAAGATGGCAAGTTTGCAAGCTCGGAAGGAGGAGGTCAAAGTCAATCGAGAGGTACTGGAGCGTGTGAGAAAGTTCGACCTGTGAAATTGCCAGCCCAAAAATTCATGCAGCAGATTTTTGAGTAGCAGCATCAAACTGGAAGCGAATGTGATGATCGAGCAACCAATTCCTGTCTTCGCCATTGTGACGCAGAGCGGTCAAAGTGGCTAAACTTGTTGAACCTTGCGCACTCCAACTCATGCCATTATGCTTTTGTCGATCGGAAACCAAAAGATCGTTCGCTTTCTCAACAGGGTTGCTTGAGTTGCGAAGACCGAGTTGCTTGCGCAAAGCGTAACAAGGGATACAATCGCGATTACGGGAAAAATAGGTGATCAAATTATCTCGCTGCATGGCGTTTTTGATGTAATCTGCTTTCAAGTCGCGTAATAGACCGATCGCCTCATCCACCTTGCCCAGCCACAACCAAATAAGCAATTCAGTCAGTACCTGATTTTTGATCTGTTTTCCATTGATAGCCATACTCAAAAGATCTTTGCATTTCTTTTCCAGATGATACCAATCCAAGATGATTTTTAATGGCATAAAGCTAAATACGTCTTGGATTGCTTTTCGAAGATCACGAGCCCCATCGGTGAAAAATACCAGAGACCCTGGTTTGCTCAGGAGGTCATTCAACAGGAGAAATGCCAACACACTCGTCATCATTTGTGAGATAGTAGGCGTATTCAGCGTATACTTCTTTGCCTCTTTATTTTGTATATGTGCTACTGTATTATTCACCATTTCTCTTTTTTCTTTTGGTGGTGAGCCCTTTTTTCTGCCTTCAGCTTTTTGTTTTTTACAACATACATCATCAACTGAAATATTCGCTTTGATGGCTTCCGGATCTTCAAAAGTTTCATACAATTCTGACAGAGTAATACACTTTTCTTTTTCTTTCCCTCTGTTTAGCTCTTCTATCGCTTGAAATATCTTCTCTCGCTCAAGCAAAACCTCTTCCTTTTTTAGCAATCCAAACGCTTTTTCCTGGTCGCAGATAACTCCATCAGGAGTGAAGCCATGATCCTGAAGGATACTCTTCGACTTGTTCGCAACAGATGCCTGGATCTGCTCTCCTTCCCGCTCCACCAGATTCGCCATTGTGCGAGCGCTCATCTTCTGCCCCTCTTGTCGTCTCAATGCGCGATTGAGTTTCTCTGCGCTTTTCCTATATGACTCATCACATGGATAAGCGAGAGCCAATTCCCGAAAACACACGGTTTTGTAATGCTCTCTTGGGCCTGTTTCTGGAAAAACATCTCTTTCCGTACGAAATATATTTTGTGATCCTTCTTTTATCTCAAACGTATTCACCTCTAATTTACCTATTTCAGCATCAATAGTATAATTATTTGGCTTTTCAATTATTTTTCCGCCTTGTGTCTCCACTACTGATTGTGTTTTTTTTGAGCCATTCCTTCCAAATACTTCTCAGTTGCTGTTTTCACTACTTCATTTCGGGCCTCTAACACCTTACGCTCGTATTGATCAAATACTTCCCCAAATGTGTCTGGCCCAGTAAATGCTTCAAAATCTGGTACCTGGACTTCCATGGTCGTTGCTTCCGTCACTTCTGACTCTTCTTCATCGTGCAGCGTGACTCGTATCCGCATCTTCATTGTGATTGCTCTCCGATCAATAGTCCTATTGGTTTCGTTCCACTTATTCCAGCAGCTTAGCACATCCTTCTCTTGGTTATCAAGCTACCATCAGGCTGCTTAGCAATTTCACAGGTCGAGAAAGTTGCTTGTTGAGAGGCGGCAGCTCAGAGAGCAGGAGGGTGTTCCCAGACGAGAGCTAGACGAATATACTCCATTTTCTGACACGGCCACAAGCATTGTATTCGTTCATGGCTTTAAAGGTCCAGCATCAAATGGAGCTAATAGCGGCTTTGATTGTTATAACGGCTACTGGGGTGATACATTAAACTTTCTGTCTTTATATGGGCTAAAAGATTTGCGTACGATAGGATACTATGCTGGTGATACCAATTGTGACGCAAGTCTCTTGAACTCTTTGTATAGCCAACCCTGTGCCAGTTATCATGCAGGGTCGGAAGGTACAAATGATGAGAGCATCTACCACCTTAGTTGTAAATTCGCTCAGTACTTGTATAATAACTTGCAGTCCAATGAAGTTATACTCGTAGGTCACGGTATGGGAGGAATAATCATTCGCGAAACAATGTATCAGATGCAAACGAATGCAGGCAAGGATCCTTTTCCATCGACCATTGGCTATGTGACTGGTGTTATTACATTTAATACACCTCATGGAGGGCTAGATTATACTATACCAGCAGATAGTTTGCAGGCGTGTGGTGGCTGTACACAAACGAGCGAGTTGATGACAGGCAGTAGCCTCATGACTGAGCTAAACAAATATGGGCGATACCCAGAAATATTACTAGTAGGGAATACTCATTGGACAGTCATTGGTAGTGAATGTGATCAGGTCACGGAAGGACCAGGAGGTCCTAAAAAGGGATATGCCAGTGCTATCGATATGGATGCTGATTTCACTGTGGTTTATGAGCGTAATGGCACCAATACGTGCTATGACTATAGTGGAGCATTACATGATAGTAGTATAACAGATAATGCTTGGATATATTACTGTTCGTCAGGGTTATACCCATGTGGTGCCAACTACACGCTAGATACAACAGGTTATATCTCTTTTACGTGGATTAATGCGGGATACGGGCATCATAGTCTATCGCAGCTATACCACTTAGTAAGCGATGCCCCCATGGTGCCGATTACTCCTGTAAATCCTCCTGCACCGGATAACCCACTCAGCATTGTCTTTGTTCATGGCATTAAAATCGGACCCGAAATGCCAGGTCCCATACCCTATATGCCTTGGAAGGGGAGTAGTAGCGGCTGGGATTGTATGAAGGACTACTGGGGCGATGCAATAAACTTTCTAAGCGAGCGTGGGCTAACAGATTTCCGTACGATAAAATACTATACTGGTGATACAAATTGTGCAAACGGGCTTGAGACGCGCTATAGTTCAGATCTCCATGACGATTTGTATAAAAATAACTGTACCGATTATCATGCAGATGCCGGGCCGGACGGTACAAATGATGAAAGCTTATACCATCTGAGTTGTTTGTTCGCTCAGTACTTGTATCATAACTTTGGTCAGTCTAACAGAGATGTGATAATCGTGGCTCACAGTATGGGAGGAGTGATCACACGCGGAGCACTGTATCAGATGGACATCCATGCAGGCGAAGCTCCTTTTCCAGATACCATTGGTCAGGTGACTAAGGCGATTACGTTTAACTCTCCTCATGGAGGAGTATATGGTATAGATGCTTTGGGATGCGCAGGCTGTCAACAAGCACAAGATTTAGTTTACAACAGTCCTTTCATGTCAGATCTAAGCAGCCCAGCTGGACTAGACCCACAACCAACAAAAGGATTGACGACTGTTTGGTCAGCCATTGGTAGCGAATGTGATAACGTCGTGGGAGGATTACTCAATCCTAATCAGTATGCCAATGCGATCGACATGAATGCCAACTTCGCTCTCGTTTATGCAAGTGGTTCAGATACATGCTATGACCATGGGGGAGCAATACATGATAATAATATAAAGCTAGATGCTAAGTATTATTACTGCAACACAAGCGAGACAGGTGGTTCTCCATGTGGTCTAGACTATAATGCTAAAAATCCTGAATGGAAGGAGACGGCAAAAGGGCTTCGTGGTCTACAGTTGATGTACTACTTAATCAGCGGGCTCGATATCGAGCAGGCTGGAGAGGGTTCTAGGAATAATAAGGCTCTCTTGATCGGGCTGACAGTTGGAGGAGTAGCCACCGTCGCTGTAGGGGCGGGAATCATCGCAAAGATCGTAAAGGAAGGAAACGGTTGTGGTGGGCATGGTGATGGGCATGATGGTGGTGGTCCGCAAGCTAGCACTAGTGGCCCTGCTCACATAGAAGTGGTGCCGCAATTAGGGCCACAAGAGATTACGGATGGCGGTCATGGTGGGCAAGGTGATGGCAATCGTGGTAGGGATGGTGGAAAGCCTGTTGCGCATGATGATAGTGTCACTGATGACGGCCATCAAAAACCAACAGACACTACAACCGAAAATCCGGTTGTAAAGCTTGAAAAAGAAATCATGCATGAAGCTTTAGAGCATGGCCAGTTCTTTACTAAAGATGGTGATTTGATAGGAGATATGATTGTAGGAACGGCAAGCTATATAGGCCTAAGTAGTTATCGTGACATTGCAAAAGATGCTATTTTTACGCATAACCATCCTCATGGTGGGCAACTGAGCATGGAAGATCTAGAAACAGCAGCAGATTTCGATATGCAAGAAATAAGGGCAATAACCGCAGATGGCCGAACTTTTAGTATGGCAAGAGGAGCTGAGGGATGGAAAGTTTCTGACATAAAAGATATTGAAGATATAGAAGATAAAGCAAAAGAAGAACTTTTCCATGACCCGGTAGCTCGGAAATTCTATCAGGAAGGCAATGAAGATGCAGTATGGAAAATGCTGTTTGAAAAGATTGCTGAAAAGATAGGCGGAGTATATACTGTGAGTTGAAAGGAATCTTCTCAATAGTGCGGGGTAAAATTGTTGATGACGTCTTGTCATCGCGCTTCTGTCCTGGATTTTCCAATGGATGAGCCCCGCATTTTTGCGATGATACAGTTGAAAGGTAAGGTAAGAAGCATGAACAGACCATTTCTCTACACAAAGCCTAAAGTCATTACTCCTGGCATTTTAGACGACAGCGGTAGCAATAACGATTTAGCTTCTTGGTTTCTAGATGAGGCAAGGGGAGTGATGATCAAAAAGTTTTCAGACAGTTCAATCGAAGAACTTTTAATTGAGTTAGTAGGCATATTCAGGGAAGGAAATCCAAACCATATAGTACTAGCCGGGTTATTTGGGTTTCAAGAAATAGGAACCAAATATGAAGAGACAATAAGAATAAAGACTTTGCATAATATTAGACGAACAAACAAGGACATTCCCAAAGTGGAAATATACGTAGATACCGGTTTAATTGTTCGCCAGGTTCATTTGTACGCCCGTGAACTTCCCCCAGTACATGTCCTTGCAGACAGGATATATCAGGCATATCCAGATGCATCCTGTGAAATAAACAGCGATTTGATCATTCACGAAAAGGAGTGTACGATCATGCTTTCTCAATATGAGGTGATATGACTGCGGTGGATGAGGCGTGTCGGAGTGGCCATGTTGGGCGGAATTCCAGCTCTCGACATGCCCTCAGGGATCTTCTCAATAGTACGGGGTAAAATTGTTGATGACGTCTTGTCATCGCGCTTCTGTCCTGGATTCACCAATGGATCAGCCCCGGATTTTTGAGATGATACGTCAAAAAGGTAGCAACGGATGTTTTCGCTGTAATCAATGTGTTTGACTACATTTTGAAAGGCAGGAATTGCGATGAGTCTAAAAAATTATCAACAAGCAGTACAAATCATCAATACCGACAAAGACAGAAGTGATTTTGTCGGCCCAAGAACGGATAAATTAATATTGAGAGCAGAGGAGGCAACAGGGTTTAAGTTTACAGGTATGTACCGAGATTTCCTTAAAAATTATGGAGCAGGGAACTTTGGAGGTGGAGAGATATATGGAATTATTGGCGATAACTTCGAAGATTCCGGTATTCCAAACGCAATATGGGTTACTCTCACTGAAAGGAGAAAAATCAATCTGCCTGCAAATCTGTTAATCATTTACAATACTACCGCGGGTGAATATTACTGCCTTGACTTTGGAAAACTTAATAACGATAAGGAACCTAAAGTTGTCTCATTTTTTTATGGATTCGACTTAGAACTCCAAAAATACGAGATCATAGCGGATGATTTCGGAGACTTCTTACTTGACACGATAAATATCGAACTTAGTGGCGAAGAATAGTACAAGTATGGTTTGTCGCAATTCCATTCGCATCTTGGCTGAGGTCGAGTAGCAGGATGATATTACCTCCATCCCGCTACTCGACCTCAGGAGGATAAAAATTGATACATAGAAAATTATTGAACTAAAGCAAGAGCCAACTTCCGCAAGTTTGGTGCCATAGAAGAAAGATTCATCGGTAAGACAAGGAAGCCTACCGAGGATGAACTCTAATGCGACAGCCACGCTTTGTTCGTGCGATCGAGGGCCAAGGCGGGCTGTTTACTAGAAAGCAATATGAACGCTTGCAAGGTAAGAAGCCCCAAGATAATGGAGATGTAACCATGATTAAATTGATAGGATTGCAGTCTATTGCTACAACAATAGCGGCATATAGGCCCGAATATGTATGTGATATAGAGTCAGGGAAATTGTCGGATGATTGTAGAGTATACGAAGTAGCTGCTGATCAGGCTATGCTATGGTTGGACAAAGAGGGTTTTTTTGGCGAGTTGGAGTGTCTATTCCCGTACGTGGTAGAACAAGCATATTGCCGCTATCCAGATAATCTTGTTCCTCGCTACGGTTTTCCCCAGCTCAAGGTCCTGTCAACGGACAATATCTGTGCTGTTCAGGATCAAGGAGATAGTTACACAATCTGGCTCGCCAGAGATAAAACTATCGATGATGAGATTGTGTATGGAAGCGTCCATTTCTTGTTTGCTGATGATGAATTGGTGGGAATAAAGGCCACTGAAATCTCAATTGAACCTTCGCCAGATGAGTCCTACGAGTAGGATAGGGGAAATCCAGCAACATACGTTACTGGATTTCTTTCTTCCCATCCCCTTCTAAGGAGAAATCGATGAACGAAAATGGTACAAACCATCAAAATGGTACAAACCATCAAAGAAAACCAATGCCTAAGCCAGTCAAATGGACGGGACATGAGTCTCTCAGAAGTGAACATGCAACCCATCTAGTGATTTAGAATATCATGGCTCGGAATTTACGCTTCTATTCTTTGAGTTGCAGCCGCCATTTACGATAGGTACGCCAGAAGAGCAAGCGACTCAGATGGAAAAATTATCTCACGTAGAAGCAAAATGTGTCGCCAAAATTGTGATGAGTGCGCCCAATGCTGCGCAGGCTTCAGATGCTCTTGCCGCGCAAATGAGCCAATTCAAATTAGCAGTGCAGGAGGCTATGAACGCGGCTAGAAATTCTTAAATAGCACATCTTACTTGAAAAAGAGTGATTTAATCCGTCAGTGCAAAATCAGCGTTCCGCAAGCTCAGATTATAGGGCATTACCAAGCGCAATGGGTCACGTCGCCATTGCACTGACGGAGTTTAATCCGCTTGCAAGGCTCGATCGAAAGATTCTCGACCTTCCCTAGTATACTTTTCAATGTGAGCAATTGCTTCTTGAATATCGTTTAATCGCTTGTATGTATCTCTCACAACCCTACTGCCTCTTGCAAAACCTGTTTTCGCACACGATCTCGCAACCTTTCCTCTGTGACAATATCCACCTTACAACCCAACAATTTCTCTAGTTCGATCAAAAGGCCTGCCAAGTGAAGAAGACTACATTCAGCATCCATATCTACAAGTAAATCAAGGTCACTCTGCTCATCTGCCTCGCCACGTGCCACTGAACCGAAGATACGTACATTGGATGCACCATATTTAGCTGCAGTATGCAGGATATTATCACGCTTGGCTTGTATAAGTTCCCCCCATGAAAACATATTCTCCCTCCTAATTTCGTTCTTGAGAACATTTCAACGATTTCAATACCAAAGTCCCGCCGAGCAAATTCTATTAACCAGAATAGTTCCTTCCGAAGAATATCTTAGAGTCCCATTATATCACACATTACAAACTTAGAGAGATGCTGACTTGAGCTTTTGCACCCAACAGAAACATTTTGCAGAGATAGCAATTAAAGCAATATACTATTAAAAAGTAAGATAAGCAAAGATATTGATAAATGTCACCTTTCCGCTGGAAATGTCACCTTGCACTAAAAATGTCATCTTGCGCAACAGGTCCCTTTACAGTTACACTTGGAGTAGGCTACTCTTGTAGTGTGGTTGTTGATACACGTTTCTTGTAGATTGTCGCTGATTTTGGAAAATTTGTCTACCGTTCTGATTTTTATTGTACCATTGTTCCTGTATTGCTCCCCGTATAAGTGATACATCTTTAAATAAAAGGATTTTTTAGTTAATATGTCATTTAAAGAGATAAATAGAAATGCAGATGTAAAAAAACATCTGTAGGACAAGAACTCAAGCTGGATAACGTAGGAAAAAAGCAAGAAACCTCTCAACAACGAGAGGAAAGAAACCTTCGGTTTTATCGGGAGGTAAAAGAACCGCAGGAAGTAGCAAAACCTGAGAAAAGTCGCACCTCAATCATGCCTGACTGGGTTGGGCAGGTGAGTGACAAAGTATCTCGCATGGTTTCGTCCCTGTGGGAGAACAAATCCGCGCTTTTGCTCGGCGTGATGCTCGCCTCAGCGCGAGGGATCAATGTTGAAGGTCGTCCCGTGCGTGGTGGCACAGCTCTTCGTCTCTTGGACAGCAACAATGCCACAAGCCCACATCCTCTTGTTGAGTGGAAAGGGTTCAACAATCGCTCGCACCCAATGGCTTTGGAATTCAATCCCAACAAAGTGACGCCTGAATTGCTTGACTACCTCAGCAAATTCGTGAAAAATCCAGAGCAGTTCATTCAAAATATTCAAAAGCGAGACCATCCTCAAAGCATTCAGAAGCGTGAGCAAAGGCGAGATCAAAGGCAACAGCTTGCGGAGAATGCTCAAAAAGCTCTGGAGGATCTGAGAACGCTGTTTGAAGGGTTTGAAGAGATGCCAGGGAAGAAGAGCAAAGAGACCCCTCAAGCCACGATGGAGATCCATCAGGGAGAGCAGGACAAAGGTAATGAGCATCTCAAGCTGGAAGAGGTGAAGATGGCAAGTTTGCAAGCTCGGAAGGAGGAGGTCAAAGTCAATCGAGAGGTACTGGAGCGTGTGAGAAAGTTGCTTGTTGAGAGGCGGCAGCTCAGAGAGCAGGAGGGTGTTCCCAGACGAGAGCTAGACGAATATACTCCATTTTCTGACACGGCCACAAGCATTGTATTCGTTCATGGCTTTAAAGGTCCAGCATCAAATGGAGCTAATAGCGGCTTTGATTGTTATAATGGCTACTGGGGTGATACATTAAACTTTCTGTCTTTATATGGGCTAAAAGATTTGCGTACGATAGGATACTATGCTGGTGATACCAATTGTGACGCAAGTCTCTTGAACTCTTTGTATAGCCAACCCTGTGCCAGTTATCATGCAGGGTCGGAAGGTACAAATGATGAGAGCATCTACCACCTTAGTTGTAAATTCGCTCAGTACTTGTATAATAACTTGCAGTCCAATGAAGTTATACTCGTAGGTCACGGTATGGGAGGAATAATCATTCGCGAAACAATGTATCAGATGCAAACGAATGCAGGCAAGGATCCTTTTCCATCGACCATTGGCTATGTGACTGGTGTTATTACATTTAATACACCTCATGGAGGGCTAGATTATACTATACCAGCAGATAGTTTGCAGGCGTGTGGTGGCTGTACACAAACGAGCGAGTTGATGACAGGCAGTAGCCTCATGACTGAGCTAAACAAATATGGGCGATACCCAGAAATATTACTAGTAGGGAATACTCATTGGACAGTCATTGGTAGTGAATGTGATCAGGTCACGGAAGGACCAGGAGGTCCTAAGAAGGGATATGCCAGTGCTATCGATATGGATGCTGATTTCACTGTGGTTTATGAGCGTAATGGCACCAATACGTGCTATGACTATAGTGGAGCATTACATGATAGTAGTATAACAGATAATGCTTGGATATATTACTGTTCGTCAGGGTTATACCCATGTGGTGCCAACTACACGCTAGATACAACAGGTTATATCTCTTTTACGTGGATTAATGCGGGATACGGGCATCATAGTCTATCGCAGCTATACCACTTAGTAAGCGATGCCCCCATGGTGCCGATTACTCCTGTAAATCCTCCTGCACCGGATAACCCACTCAGCATTGTCTTTGTTCATGGCATTAAAATCGGACCCGAAATGCCAGGTCCCATACCCTATATGCCTTGGAAGGGGAGTAGTAGCGGCTGGGATTGTATGAAGGACTACTGGGGCGATGCAATAAACTTTCTAAGCGAGCGTGGGCTAACAGATTTCCGTACGATAAAATACTATACTGGTGATACAAATTGTGCAAACGGGCTTGAGACGCGCTATAGCTCAGATCTCCATAACGAAACGTATACGAAGAACTGTACCGATTATCATGCAGATGCCGGGCCGGACGGTACAAATGATGAAAGCTTATACCATCTGAGTTGTTTGTTCGCTCAGTACTTGTATCATAACTTTGGTCAGTCTAACAGAGATGTGATAATCGTGGCTCACAGTATGGGAGGAGTGATCACACGCGGAGCACTGTATCAGATGGACATCCATGCAGGCGAAGCTCCTTTTCCAGATACCATTGGTCAGGTGACTAAGGCGATTACGTTTAACTCTCCTCATGGAGGAGTATATGGTATAGATGCTTTGGGATGCGCAGGCTGTCAACAAGCACAAGATTTAGTTTACAACAGTCCTTTCATGTCAGATCTAAGCAGCCCAGCTGGGCTAGACCCACAACCAACAAAAGGATTGACGACTGTTTGGTCAGTCATTGGCAGCGAATGTGATAACATCGTGGGAGGATTACTCAATCCTAATCAGTATGCCAATGCTATCGACATGAATGCCAACTTCGCTCTCGTTTATGCAAGTGGTTCAGATACGTGCTATGACCATGGTGGATCAATACACGATAGTGATACAAAGCTAGATGCTAAGTATTATTACCGTAACACAAGCGAGACAGGTGGTTCTCCATGTGGTCTAGACTATAATGCTAAAAATCCTGAATGGAAGGAGACAACAAAGGGGCTTCGTGGTCTACCGTTGATGTACTACTTAATAAGCGGGCTCGATATTCGAGCAGGCTGGAGAGAGTTCGAATAAGGCTCTCTTGATCGGGCTGACAACAGCGGGAGGAGTAACCGCCGTCGCTGTAGGGGCGGGAATCATCGCAAAGATCATAAAGGAAGGAAACGGTTGTGGTGGGCATGGTGATGGGCATGATGGTGGTGGTCCGCAAGCTAGCACTAGTGGCACTGCTCACATCGAATTGGGGCCGCAACCGGAGGCGCAAGAGGTTGCGGGTGGACATGGTGATGGCAAGCCTGAGGGGCATGATGGGGAGAGTAGCGATAGTGATAAGGATGCCAGAGAACTCCATGAAGAAAGAGCAGAGGTAGTTGGTGAGGCCCGTAAATACTGGACAAAAGCAACAGAATTTAAGGGAGTAAAAGTATATCAGAGAGATGATATAATTGACCCACAGCGCATAGATAATGGAGGAAGAACAAATGTACAAAGGATGGAAGAAGGGGTTGCACCAATAGGAACCGATGGAAAATCAGTAAATCTACATCACATGATACAGACCAATGATAGCGCAATTGCAGAAGTAACGCGAGATTTCCATCAAAAAAATACTAAAGTACTACATATTAACCCAAACTCTATTCCATCAGGAATTAATAGACAAGCTTTTGATGCTTGGAAAAGGTCTTACTGGAGAAATAGAGCAAAAGATTTCGGCCCGTGAAGTTGCGAGACTTCACTTCCCTGTTCCCTGAGGCCGAGGCTATGAGGCCATAGGGCTTTGGCGTTTACCCGTAAAGCATCTACTGCCCACAAATAGTGAGCTTGGAGAGTGCCTTGATCGAGGTGAAAAAGATGTATTTGCAGTAAATGCCAAGGCCCTAATGAGGCCACGGTCACACGGCCAACGGCCACGAGGCCACTTGAAGGTAAGAGAAGAATGTGCTATGCTTGGAGAGAAAGTGTCACGATAAAAGGAGAAACGCTGCGATGAGTCTAAAAAATTATCAACAAGCAGTACAAATTATCAACACTTACAAAGACAAAAGTCATTTTGTTGGTCAGAGAACGGATGATTTAATATTAAAAGCAGAGGAGGCAACAGGATTTCAGTTTACAGGCATGTACAGAGATTTCCTTAAAAATTATGGAGCAGGGAACTTTGGAGGTGGAGAGATATATGGAATTATTGGTGATAACTTCGAAGATTCCGGTATTCCAGACGCAGTATGGATTACTCTCACTGAAAGGAGAGAAATCAATCTGCCTGCAAATCTGTTAATCATTTACGATATAGGCACAGGTGAATATCACTGCCTTGACTTTGGAAAACTTAATAACGATAAGGAACCTAAAGTTGTCTCGTTTTACCCCGGATTCGACTTAGAACTCCAAACATACGAGATCATAGCGGATGATTTCGGAGACTTCTTACTTGACACGATAAATATCGAACTTAGTGGCGAAGAATAGTACAAGTATGGTTTGTCGCAATTCCATTCGCATCTTGGCTGAGGTCGAGTAGCAGGATGATATTACCGCCATCCTGCTACTCGACCTCAGGAGGATAAAAATGGAGATATACCCATGATTAAATTGAGAGGATTACAGTCTATCGATACAACAGTAACATCGACATTTACACCCGAAGTAAGAACATACAATATTGTTTCCGGGAGAATGTCAGATGAGTGTAAGCCGTATAGAGTAGCTCAACATGCTATGTTATGGTTGGATGATGAGGGCTTTTTAGGTGAGTTAGAGTGCATCTATCCGCGAGTGGCAGAACAAGCATATTGCCATTATTCTGGCAATATTGCACCTCGCAATGGCTTTCCCCAATTCGAGGTGTTGTCAACTGACAATATCTGTGCTGTTCAGCATCAAGAAAACAGTTTCACCGTCTGGTTCTCCAGAGATAAAACCATCGATGATGAGATTATGTTTAAAAACGTCCATTTCTTGTTTGCTGGTGATGAATTGGTGGGAATAAAGGCTGATCAGGTCTCAATCATTGAGTGATTCGACTGCATGCCTGTCCAGGGGAGCATTGCTATTGAGTGAATGAGCTGATGATGAGGCTGTAAACAAAATGCGTAATCGCCTACGTAATTTAGCAGATGCGCATTCCATTCATTCTATCATAAGGAGAAATCAATGAACGAAAATGGTACAAACCATCAAAATGGTACAAACCATCAAAATGGTACAAACCATCAAAGAAAACCAATGTCTAAGCCAGTCGAATGGACGGGACATGAGTCTCTCAGAAGTGAACACGCAACACATCTGATGATTCAGAATCATGGCTCAGAATTTACGCTGCTATTCTTTGAGTTGCAGCCGCCATTTACGGTAGGTACGCCAGAAGAGCAAGCGGCTCAGATGGAAAAATTACCTCACGTAGAAGCAAAATGTGTAGCCAAAATTGTGATGAGTGCGCCCAATGCTGCGCAGGCAGCAGATGGATTTTCGGAACAAATGGAGCAATTCAAATTAGCGGTGCAAGAGGCTATGAAAGCAGCTAAAAATTCTTAAGTAGCGCATCTTGCTTGAAAAAGAGTGGTTTAATCCGCTCACAAGGCGGAATAGCAAGAAGAGGGGAGTCCTGTTTTCTGAAAAGAGGAGGATTCTCTCTTCCAATTTGGGATCACATTTGGTACTATTACCAGTAGTGGATCTTTGTATTGTTAAGATATCAAGGTGTATTAACAAAGGAGAAATACCATGGAAAATATCTATGATAAATTCAAACAGCCTGATACAGGAACTTCATCTTCAGGAAAAAAGAAACACCGACTTGTAGATTTTGCAGCAGGCAAATTACCAGGAAATCGAGGATTACAAGAGGTATTGCCAGAACAACCAACTATTGTCCATCGTCAGAGATTGGTCTCTCCGAACGCGGATTGGTATAGGCCCTCTGGGGCAGAAGCTCTGCAAGATAAACATGCTATAGCAGAGACCGTACAAGAGGTTAATGAAAGTCGTACTAGGTGGGAGAATTTCGAAAAAAAATATTTTAGTTTTATTTACTGGTGGAACAATTGGATCTATCAGATTACCAGATGGAAGAATAGTTCAACCATCGGAAGCAAAAGAATATGGTTTTCAAGCTAAAGATGCAAAATCATTACTGTTAGATGAGTATCAAAAAAAATATAGTGATCCGAACATAAACTTTGATACTAAAACCATAATGGAAACTTTAAGTGAAAATATAACAATAAAAAAGATGGAAGATTTAACTGAGCAATTAAAGAAAATAGATTTAAAAAAGTACGATGGAATTGTTCTTACGCATGGTTCAGATACTTTAGGTCATACTGCTAATTATTTATCACTGATTCTGGCTAGCATAAAAGTTCCAATGATTTTAGTATCAAGTAACTATGTTGTTACAGACGAGAGAGCCAATGGAATTGAGAATTTCAAGGGTGCAGTAGACTTTATTTCTAATGTTAAACTTCCAGGTGTTTATGTAACAGACAATTCTAATTCTAAAGAAAAAACAAAAGTGATTTATGCTTCGAGAGTAACTCAATGTAAGCCTATTACTGATAATTATGGCAGTACTTCAATAGGTGAAGAAGGTGAAAAAAACATGCGTCCATTAGGAGTTATAAAGGAAAATGGTAATTTTGAGATTTTAGATAAAAAATTGTTTAAAAAATTGCAAAAAAGGAGTCAAGTTGAAAAAAATAACTTACTTGATCGTATTGAATTTTTAAGTTCTCGAATTTTAGTGATACACCCCCATGTTGGATTAAATTATGATGTCTTTAATCTTGATAATGTAGATGCTATATTACATACAACTTATCATTCAGGAACCTCATGCACAGATGGTGATAGTGAAAATTTATTAGCATTTACTAAAAAATGCCAAGAAAAAGGTGTAAATTTATATTTAGGCCCTATTTATGGAGATGCAGGAAGGGATGTCTATAGCTCTACTGATAAATTTTACAATAGTGGTGGTTTAACAATAATGAACGTATCTTTCGAAAATGCATATTCAAAGTTGTTGATTGCCTATGCATTATTTAAAGATAAGAAAGAAGAGCGCGACAAATTTATTTACCAAAATGTAAATGAAGAATTTGTAAAACCAGCCTCAAAGTTAGAAAGAAAGCGTGAATGAGCAAATACTGCAATGCTCCCACGAACTGGACGCATTCTTCTTGTCTCTCCAAGTGATAGTGGGAAAAAGGCATCTGAAGTGATCTCTCCTTATTGATCTGCTAAATTTTGTCCTGTTTCTTGTTGGTCGGCTAAAGAACAGAGCCTCTCGTAGAAGCCATTGACAGATATGTGGTCCTGATATATCCTAACGGCAAGGACTTCCAGCATTTTTTTTATTGAAATCAGGCACTCTTGCCCAAAGGAAAGAATCATGAAACTCACAATGAAGGGCGACTATGGCTTGCGAGCCATGCTCGATATGGCTGCATATTATGGGCAAGGGCCAATTGAAAGCTCAGATATTGCCACCCGGCAGCATATCCCGGAGCAATATCTTGATCAAATCCTCATGGTCTTGCGGAAAGAAGGGCTAGTTAAAAGTGTGCGTGGCCCAAAGGGTGGGCACATGTTGGCGAAACCTCCCAGCCAGATTACCATGGCCCATGTTGTGCAGGCTCTTGAGGGATATGTCCCGCCAATGGAGTGTCTGCCAAATCCAGACTTTTGCAAGTTATCTCCTGGTTGTGCCTTGCGGGAAGTCTGGCAAAAAATTGATGCTATGACTCAGCAAATACTTTCCTCGGCCACCATTGAGGAACTTGCGCAGCGTCATCGTACAGGTAGTACGGAGGAGACCATGTATTATATTTAGACATGCGTATGGAGAGACTATTAAAGTGAGCCATTAGGTGGATGTCATGAGTGTACAAAGAGGATGGTAACACGTGGCTGAAGTATTGGAAAAAACCAAATTAATAGCGATCGTTGAAGATGATATGAAATTAGCTCAAATGTTTTGCGACACTTTGGGACTTTTTGGTCCTTGGCGCTTTCAGGTATTTCAAGATGGGAAAGTAGCGAAAGATGAATTGCCCTCGCTAGGAGCTGACCTGATACTCTTAGATCTAGGGTTACCGAATCTGGATGGAGCCTCTCTCTATAAAATATTGCGTGGACATAGTGATACGAAAAATACGCCAATAGTTATGATTACGGGTAGCCATGATTGGGAACTGCATCGTATGGGGCTACGGACAGGCATTCTGCTGCGCAAGCCATTTGCGATCGAAGAGTTGCTAAGTATTATTCGTGCTTTGCTGCCGCCGGAGAAAGAGAGTTCGTGACACATGGCCCGTTGGGTGAAGGGTATCTGTGATCTAGTTGGCCAGACGCCACTTATTGAGTTGCAGAGTTTTACATCTGCGGCAGGTGGTGGTACGGTAGCGACGCTGCTAGCCAAGCTCGAAATGTTTAATCCGGGAGGTAGTAGCAAGGATCGTGTCGCGCTACAAATGATTTCTGAGGCAGAAGCTCAGGGGTTGCTGCGATCTGGCACGACGATTATTGAGCCTACCAGTGGCAATATGGGAATTTCCCTCGCCTGTATTGCTTCCGCACGGGGCTATAACTGTCTTCTTACCATGCCTGATACTGTGAGTTTAGAGCGTCGTCTCCTCTTGCAACGTCTGGGAGCCCAAGTGTTGCTTACGCCCTCTGTACAGGGTATGCGAGGTGCAATCAATAAAGTTATTGAGTTGCGTACTACCTTGCCGCATACCTGGTATCCTCAGCAGTTTTATAACCGAGCCAATCCACGTGCTCATAGCGAACACACAGCAGTTGAAATCTGGGAGCAGACAGGGAAAGAAGTTGATATGGTGGTCATCGGCGTGGGGACGGGTGGTACGCTGACAGGGATTGCTGAAGGATTGCGTGCTCGCAATCCCGCATTAGTAGTTGTTGCCGTTGAGCCTGCTACGTGTGCTGTTCTCTCTGGAGGGCGTCCTGGTCCACATCGCATTGAAGGTTTGGGTTCTGGCTTCATTCCTGATACCTTGCGTGTTGATTTGATAGATCATGTGATTGCCGTTAGTGATCGTGATGCGGTAGAGACAGCAATCCAGGTGATGAAAGCGGAGGGTCTTTCGATTGGCATTAGTAGTGGTGCTGTGGCCTGGGCAGCATTGCAAGAAGCACGTAAAGAGCAAAATCGTGGTAAAGTGATTGTAACGGTCTTTCCTAGTGCGGCAGAACGATATCTGCAGACCATTCTCTTTGAGGATCTCAGAAGTGTCAATGTGCGTGCTTGACCCTGATTTTGAAGATCTCCGGCTTTGTTGTGACACTTTCGTGTGTCTGAATTGTTAAATAAGATACATGGAAAGTATTGAACAACATCCAAAATTGGAAGCAAAAGAGTATCAACAGTGTTCGTCTCACTCTGGTCAACGGGAAATACATCCGGTTCCCATACGACCTTCAAGTAATGTATCAGGTTCCCATACAACATCAAATGATGGGGAAGCGGATGCATTATTGGGGGAGCGGATGCATTTAAGGTCTCCGCGCCGTGAAGAACAAGTTGTGCATCTTGCAGAGAATACCTATCGGTTCAACTTAGGCCATATCCAGTATTTGCGGATTAGGTCTATAGGGGTGCTTTTCCTGTGTGTGCTGCTTGTTTGTGCCTGTGTTGCTGTAGCTGTAGGCATTTCGTTATGGAAAAGTTATCCTCATAACTTTACTCCCTATTTGAAATGGCAAGATGCATTGCTTAGCCTGTCCTGGTTTATTGCTTTTATCGCCTTGGAAGGTAGTATTCTGACAGGGCGTTTTCTACACGCTCTGCATGCTGGTTATACTCGGGGCATGGTTACTCTTGTTGAGAACTCTCAAACAGGGTGCGGTCGTACGATTACGGTGCGTGACTTATCTGCTGAGAATCTCAAAAATGTGTTCTGGATTATGAATAGTAAATTCTGGTGTTTTGTGGCTGTCTTGGTTGGCTTATTACCTGTGATGCTAATTGGTTGGACATTGCACCTATCGCCTATGATCTTAGTCATACTGACCACTGGTATCGCGATTGTATTGAGTCTGGCGGGGCTTGTTGTAAGTCTTATTGCTACATCGTTCATTATCATTGGGTGTTTTGGCGTAGTCTCATTTTGTCGTAAGCTCGGCTCATCGCATACCTACCAGATGGACGAGCATGCAACAATTAGGGTTGATAACTTGACGTTGGCTATTACCTACCCCGCTGCCGTGGAGTCCGTGGTTGATTTGAATTTGCTTGCTCCTGATGATCTCCAGCAATTATTAGCGCTGTTGCGGAAGCGATGGATGGATGCAGAGCAGGTCGGGAGTTCTAAGTCTAAGCTATAGTCACACTCCGCCGCTACTCAGGTAGTGTGGCTTCTTCTTTGGTCAATTTGGTCATCAAAAGTATTGACATACTTCCATTTATGGCGTATAATTACTCCTTGCCAGTAGATGTATACTATATTAAGAGTGACGATAGGGATAGTAGAACATCTTTAGCGTCCTGTATGGATCGGGCTAAGAGACAAAACGAAATGATACATCGTACCCCAGGTTGATATTAAGGACATTGTAATAAACCGCATGACCTTTGCTCTTTCAACCCATAATCGTATAGGAGTTCTCACACATCGCAGATTTGTTGAGGAGATGGGGCGATGTGGCATTTTTTGTTGTTTGTTAATTGGCCTCTGTTTGAGGTCTTTTTGTCTGTCTGATTGATCTGCATCTGAGGGGATAGGTGCGTGTGGCAATTGGCAAAAAATTTGTACGTGTAGAAGTGTAGGAGTAACCGCTTACCAAAGGTCATAAGCGGTTACTCCTATTGTGATAAACCGTTTCACAACACAGGCATCATAAATCAATTATCTGTTTTTCCGTTTTCGTTAGTATTGAGAGATACGAGTCTCCGTGTCTCTCAAATTTCTCCATGGGCAGTCGGGACCGTCTGGTTGTTGTGTACGTTGAGGAATGCATCCGGTTCCCATCCAACCTTTAAGGATGGGAATGATGCATTCGGTTCCCATCCAACCTTTAAGGATGGGGGAGCGAATGCATTATAGGATGCATTCAATGGACTGAAAAAAATATCTATCAATCTGGTGTGTGCTTTGTACTCACCTGACTGTCTACAGCAGTACCTGGGGAAAATGCATTCGGTTCCCATCCAACCTTTAAGGATGGGGGGAGCGAATGCATTTCAGGTGGGGTTTGGGCATTCCCGACAAAAACGTCCTCCCGCAAGGGATCGTCTCACAAAAGAAAATACGGCATTTCTTTCCTATGCCTGCAAGGAATGCATTCGGTTCCCATCCAACCTTTAAGGATGGGGAAGCGAATGCATTCAAGGGGCATTCATGCCCGTTATGGTGAGAGGAGAAATATCACTATGGATAGTCCTAATGGAAATGCATTCGGTTCCCATACAACCTCTAAGGATGGGGGTGCGAATGCATTTAAAGTAAGTAATGCATTTAGTTCCCATACAATCTCCAAGTATGGGGATGTGGATGCATTAAAAAAGGCCATTGCGTTTCCAGAGCGTGTCTCTTTTGCTCGTATTCCTGATATACGACCCATGCCTGGTCTCATTCAAATTCAGCTTGACTCCTTTGAATGGTTTAAGAAAGAGGGTTTACGCGAACTCTTTGCCGAAATCTCTCCTATTGAAGACTTCACTGGTAAGAATTCGAGCTTGGAATTTATTGTACCACCTGAACCATTTGGCAAGCCAAAATATACTGAGGACGAGTGCCGTGATCGTGATTCCACGTATGCTGCTCCTCTGAATGTCAAAGCACGTCTTGTCAGTAAAGAAACTGGTGAGATCATCGAGAAAGATGTCTTCATGGGCGACTTCCCATTGATGACTAAAGATGGGACATTCATTATCAATGGTGCAGAGCGCGTGGTGGTTAGCCAGCTTGTGCGCTCTCCCGGTGTCTATTTTACTGTGGACGAGGATGCCACCACTGGTCGAAAACTCTATTCTGCCAAACTAATCCCGGCTCGTGGGGCGTGGTTAGAATTTGAGACCAGTAATAAGAATTTATTAACAGTTAAGATTGATCGCAAGCGTAAAATTCCTGTGACAACGTTGTTGCGTGCTGTTGGCTGCTTGGGAAAAGATCAATGGCATTCTCTCAATCTTGATCTTTCAACGGATCAAGGCATTCTTGATGCGTTTGCTGGTGTAGATAATGATGCTACTGTACGGTATATTCAGTCCACGTTAGATCGCGATCCGGTGAAAAGAGAGGATGAGGCCCTACTCGAACTCTATAAGAAGTTGCGTCCGGGCGATCCTGCAACGCTTGACAATGCTCGTTCATTAGTCCGCAATTTGTTCTTTAATCCGCGACGTTATGATCTTGGCAGTGTTGGGCGCTACAAACTCAATCGCAAGCTGGATCTCTCAGTGCCACAGGGGCAGCGCATCCTTACCCTAGATGATCTGGTCAATATTCTGCGTCGGCTGGTCGCTCTCAACAATGGACATGGGCGGAAAGATGATATTGACCACCTGGGCAATCGTCGTGTGCGTTGTGTGGGAGAGTTAATCCAGAGTCAGTTCCGTGTCGGCCTGCTACGTATGGAGCGCGTGGTCAAAGAGCGTATGAGCATTCAAGAGCCTGGTCAGGCTACGCCCAATGCGCTGATCAACATCCGTCCAGTTGTGGCAGCCATGAAAGAGTTTTTGGTGGTAGCCAGCTCTCGCAGTTTATGGATCAGACCAATGCCTTGGCCGAAATTGGTCATAAACGTCGTCTCTCGGCTCTCGGTCCTGGTGGTCTCTCTCGTGAGCGTGCCGGTTTTGATGTGCGTGACGTGCATCAGTCGCACTATGGGCGTATATGCCCAATTGAGACTCCTGAAGGTCCCAATATTGGCTTGATTGGCAATCTGGCAACGTATGCGCAGGTCAATCCCTACGGTTTTATCGAAACTCCATATCGCAAGGTCTACAAGCGCTTGCAGGCTAATGATCCGCATCTGCTTGGATGCGAGTTCCGAGGGGTCTATGGTCATGAACGAGAAGATGTGAAGACTCCAGATGGTGAGGTGTTGATTAAGGCACGCACGCGACTACGTATCACTGAGGCACTCGCAAGTAAGCTTGCACAAGTTCTGGGAGATGCTGAGATACGTATCAAGCCTTTTGTCACTGATGAAGTTGATTATCATACCGCCGACGACGAGGAAAATTTCTGATCGCTCAGGCCAATGCGAGGTTAACCGAGAATAATGAATTTGCGGAAGATCGCGTACTAGCCCGCTACGAGGGTGAGTTTGTGATGGAGATCTGACAACATTGACTATATGGATGTCAGCCCGCGTCAGATGGTTAGTGTAGCGACCGCGTTGATCCCTTTCCTAGAGCATGATGATGTCAATCGTGCACTGATGGGGGCAAACATGCAGCGGCAAGCCGTGCCCTTGCTACGTCCACAGTCGCCGATTTGTGGCACTGGTATCGAGCGGCAGATTGCCATTGACTCTGGTCAGGTGGTCGTCAGTGAGACTGATGGAGAGATAGTCTCTGCAACCGCACGTCGCGTTGAGGTTATCGATGAGCGAGGAGAACTGCACTCTTATCAACTGCGCAAATTTGTGCGTTCCAATAACGGGACCTGTATCAATCAGCGACCAATCGTCAAGAAGGGGGATTGGGTAGCTGCTGGACAGGTGGTTGCCGACAGTTCTTCGACTGAGAAGGGCGAGCTAGCACTAGGTCAGAACATTCTGGTGGCCTTTATGAGCTGGGAGGGCGGCAATTTTGAGGATGCCATTCTGATCAGTGAAAATATTGCGCGTGAAGATCTTTTTACTTCGATCCACATTGAAAAGTATGAGGTTGATGCACGTGACACAAAATTAGGCCCTGAAGAAATTACGCGTGATATTCCTAATGTAGGTGAAGAAGGTCTGCGCAATCTGGATGAGCGTGGCATCATTTACGTTGGGGCTGAGGTTGGACCCCAGGATATTCTGGTTGGCAAGATTACTCCCAAGGGCGAGACGGAACTTACGGCTGAAGAGAAATTGTTGCGTGCTATCTTCGGAGAGAAGGCACGTGAAGTCAAAGATACCTCTTTGCGTGTCCCGCATGGTGAGCGCGGGAAAGTCATAGATGTGAAGGTCTTTTCGCGTGAAGCAGGTGATGAGTTGCCTCCAGGCGTCAATCAGCTTGTGCGTGTCAGTATTGCCCAGAAGCGTAAGATTGGCGGGGGAGATAAGATGGCTGGTCGCCATGGCAACAAAGGTGTCATTTCACGGGTCTTACCGATTGAGGATATGCCCTTCCTGCCTGATGGTACCCCAGTTGATATTATCCTGAACCCGTTGGGTGTGCCTCACCGCATGAATATCGGCCAGATTATGGAGACTCATCTGGGCTGGGCGGCGCAGATGCTAGGATTTAAGATAGCCACGCCAGTCTTTGATGGGGCTAGTGAAGATGATATTGAAGAGTTTCTCAGGCGGGCAGGATTACCTGAGAGTGGCAAAATCCAACTCTTTGATGGTCGAACTGGCGAACCATTTGATATCCAGTCACTGTTGGTTATAACTATATGCTCAAATTAGCTCACCTAGTCGAAGATAAAGTACTGCTCGTTCGACTGGACCATACAGTTTGATCACTCAGCAGCCACTCGGTGGAAAAGCACAATTCGGTGGTCAGCGCTTTGGAGAAATGGAAGTGTGGGCATTAGAGGCGTATGGCGCTGCGCATATCCTACAAGAGATTTTGACTGTCAAGTCAGATGACGTTGTAGGACGTGTCAAAACCTACGAGGCGATTGTCAAGGGCGAGAATATCATGGAACCAGGCGTTCCTGAATCTCTTCAAGGTTCTCGTCAAAGAGTTGCAAAGTCTGGGCATTAATGTCGAGGTGCTCAATGAGGATGAGCAAAAAATCCAGTTCGTTGAGGATACTTCGAATGATGTCATGCCAGAACTTGGGATTAATCTCTCCGGTTTCGAAGGAGACCAATAAACCCTATTCTCGGGAGGGGTAACATGCTCGAAGTCAATGATTTTAATGCTATTCGTATTAGCCTTGCCAGCCCCGAGCAGATTCGCGGTTGGAGCTATGGCGAGGTAACGAAGCCGGAAACAATTAACTATCGTACACTCAAGCCTGAGAAGGATGGTCTATTCTGCGAGCGTATATTCGGGCCAACCAAGGACTGGGAGTGTTACTGTGGTAAATATAAAAGAGTACGGTTTAAGGGTATTGTCTGTGATAAATGTGGTGTCGAAGTAGCACGTTCGAAAGTGCGTCGTGAGCGTATGGGCCATATTGAACTCGCATCGCCCGTTAGCCATATCTGGTACTTTAAGGGGACACCCAGTAGTATTGGTCTGCTGCTTGATCTTTCACCTCGTAATCTGGAGCGTATCCTCTACTTTGCTCTTTATGTTGTTACTCATATCGATGAAGAGGCCCGTCAGCGGGACTTGATGCGCATTGAAGAGCAGATGGCCAGTTTAGAGCAGAATCTCGATGGAAAGGTTGTCGAGCGCATTAATACTCTGCGTGCACAACGCGATAATGCTATTCGCGAGAGTGAGCAGCGCCTTGGGACAGTAGATCGTCAGGAGGTTGAAGAGCGGCGAGAACATGATCTTGAGGCTGCGCGGGTTGCTGAGACTGAGACACGACAGCTCATCCGTGAGGTGATCGGGAAGGTTGCTGAGGAAGAAATCATTTTTGCTCCTAATGATCACGTTATTGTTAGGGAAGGTGAGGTCGTCACTCCTAAGCATCTCGAGGCCCTTGAGCGGATTGCGGAAGTTTCACGTAATGCGATTGCAGAGCAGGCACGCCGTGAACTGGAGGCTGCGCAATCTGAGGGTCAACGTGAAGTTGATCGCTTAGGTTTTGAGTATCAGGGCCAGATCGAATTTGCACAGTCACAGATGGAACGCGAGCGTACGGAGACTCGTGCACGGCTCGAGCAGTTGCGCCGGGATCTGGAAGGTCTGAAGAAGATGGATCTGCTGCAGGAGAATCGTTACCGTGAGCTGAGAGATAACTTCTCCGACGTTTTCCGTGCAGGTATGGGGGCCGAGGCTGTGCGTGAGCTGATTGCCGCCATTGATCTGGATAAGCTCTCGACCAGTCTGCGTCATGAGATTTCAAGCACAGTGGGGCAGCGGCGCAAGAAAGCTACTAAGCGTTTGAAAGTCATTGAGGCCTTCCGCAAGTCGCACACCTCGCCTGAATGGATGATCCTCACCGTGTTGCCTGTCTTGCCGCCAGACCTGCGCCCAATGGTACAGCTTGATGGTGGACGCTTTGCAACGTCAGACTTGAATGACCTCTATCGCCGTGTGATCAACCGTAATAATCGTCTTAAGAGACTGTTGGAATTGGGTGCGCCAGAAATTATTATCCGCAACGAGAAGCGCATGCTACAAGAAGCATGTGATGCCTTAATTGACAATGGACGGCGGGGGCGTGCTGTGGCAGGTTCAGGCAACCATAAACTGAAAAGTCTATCCGACATGCTCAAAGGAAAACAAGGCCGATTCCGTCAAAACCTGCTTGGTAAGCGCGTCGACTACTCAGGCCGTTCCGTCATCGTAGTCGGACCAGACCTGAAGTTGCACCAATGCGGACTGCCCAAACGCATGGCACTAGAACTCTTCAAACCATTTGTCATGCGTAAACTGGTCGAACAGAACTTTGCACACAACATCAAAAGTGCAAAGCGCTTCGTTGAGCGTGTGAAGCCAGAAGTGTGGGATGTACTGGAAGAAGTTATTAAGGATCATCCTGTATTGTTGAACCGTGCTCCAACGCTGCACCGTTTGGGTATTCAAGCCTTTGAGGCCGTATTGGTTGAGGGAAGTGCGATCCAGTTGCATCCTCTCGTATGTTCAGCCTTTAACGCCGACTTCGACGGTGACCAAATGGCTGTGCACGTCCCGCTCTCCGACAAAGCACAGGATGAAGCACGGCGCTTTATGATGTCAACACGCAACCTACTCTCACCTGCCCGTGGTGATCCATCGATCGGTGCTAGCCAGGACATGGTGTTAGGTTGCTTCTACTTGACGCAAGAGCGGCCCAATAAACGTGGTGAGGGGCGTACCTTTACTGATGCCACAGAGGCATTATTGGCCTATCATCATGGGGTTATCGATTTGCAGAGTCCGATCCAGGTTCGGATGGCGCATGTAGACGTCTATGATCAGCCGCCGCCAGTAAAGCCTATCTCTTATGCTAGTGGCAAGCTCATTAAGACAACCGTTGGCCGCATTATCTTTAATGAGGCCTTGCCAGAACGTTTGTGTTATCGCAACTATGCCATGAAGAAGGAATACTTGAGGCAGGTAGTTGGTGACTGCTTCAAAGAATACGGGCGAACCAAAACCACCGAATTAGCTGACGAGATCAAGCGCTTAGGCTTCTCTTATGCCACCAAAGCTGGTGCAACCGTGGCGATCAGTGATGTGATTGTTCCACCTGGCAAACAAGAGGAACTCCAGAAAGCTGAAGCCAAAATTGCCGAACTCGAAGATCAATATCATGATGGTCTCATCACCGAAAACGAGAAGTACCAGCAGACGATTAGCACTTGGAACGAAGCCATCGAAAATGTTACCAGGATGGTAAGATCGGTTCTGGACCCCTACGGCTCAATCTACACGATTGCAGAGTCTGGAGCGACGAAGGCAAAGTTCCAGCAGATTCGTCAGCTCTCAGGTATGCGTGGCCTAATGACCAATCCATCTGGTAAGATCATTCCTATTCCTGTTCGTGGAAACTTCCGTGAGGGTCTGAGTGTGTTGGAGTACTTTATTAGTACACACGGTGCTCGTAAAGGTCTGGCCGATACGGCGTTGCGTACCGCTGAGTCAGGCTATCTGACCCGTCGTCTGATCGATGTAGCTCAAGATGTGATAATCACGGAAGAGGATTGTAGGACGACCGATGGTATACTGATTACGCATGAAGAATCCAGAGATATGGGATTAGAGAATATGCGGGATCGGCTCATCGGGCGTGTTCTCGTTGAGGCCATCCCAGGCTTTGACTTAGAAGTCAATGAAGAACTCAGTGATGAGGACCTAGACGAAATTGTCAATGCTGGAGTCAATGCTGTTCGTGTGCGTTCTGTACTGGCCTGTCTCTCTCATCGTGGTGTCTGTCGCAAGTGTTATGGACGTGATCTAGCGGCAAACGGACTTGTGCATACAGGATGTGCTGTAGGCATTATTGCAGCTCAGTCGATTGGTGAGCCTGGGACGCAGTTGACCATGCGTACGTTCCATACAGGAGGTATTGCAGGTGCCCAGGGAGATATCACGCAAGGTCTCCCGCGTGTTGAAGAACTCTTCGAAGCTCGTGTGCCAAAAGATAAAGCTGAGATCAGTGAAATTGATGGCGTCGCCGAGATCGTGAAGGACGAGGCGAATGGGGCACGCACTGTACGTGTCGTCTCGACGAACGTGTTCTTTGATGAATATCCCGCACCTCCCGGGGTCATGTTCCAAGTCCTAGTCAGTGAACGCGATCATGCGCTCAAAGACCAGACAATTATCCTGATGAGGGATGAGAGTGGTGGAGAGCCAGTGCCAGTGCTAGCGCGTAGCGAAGGTGAAGTTATCATAACAGAGGAAGGGGTTCTATCTATTCGCTCGGAAGAGCATGAAGAGCGTTCGTACCCCATCCCAGCGGCTCGTACGATTGCAGTCACAGAAGGTCAAAAGATCCAGGCGGGTACAGCGATCACATCTGGTCAACGTGATCCACAGGATGTATTGCGCATCCAGGGTCGCGAGGCAGTGCAATTGTACTTGGTCAAAGAAGTACAGCGCGTCTATCGTAACACAGGTGTGTATATCCATGATAAACACATCGAAGTGATAGTTCGTCAGATGCTACGTCGTGTCAAAGTAGATGATCCAGGTGATACAGACATGTTGCCCAGTGATCTAGTTGATCGTTTTGTCTATGAAGACACCAACGCACGCGTATTGGCCGAGGGTGGAGAGCCTGCCACAGCCCAGACAGTGCTGCTAGGTGTTACCAAGGCATCGCTCAACACCGACAGCTTCCTAGCGGCGGCCTCTTTCCAAGAGACCACACGTGTATTGACCGAGGCAGCAATCGAGGCGCAGACAGATCATCTAGTGGGTCTGAAAGAGAACGTCATCATTGGTAAGCTAATTCCAGCGGGTTCTGGTATTATCCAACGTCGCCGTGACCAACTAGCGAGGCAGCAGGCAGCGGCTGCGCGTCTAGCCACACAACAGCCTGTTGGAGCCGGGATTGCAGCATCTCCTTTGGGAGTTGGGGTTGCTAGTAGTAGTACCCTAGGCTTGGCTCTTGACAGCGATGATGATGAATGATATTATTGTCTCCCGCGTATAGAAAGTGAGGATGCGGGTGGCTATGCGCATTTCGCTCCTCTTTGAAAAAAATAGTTTAGAACAAGGACTGGGAGGATCATTCCTTGCCGACAATTAATCAGTTGGTCCGGAAGGGCCGCTCGCAGAAACAGAAAAAAGTGAAGGCCCCGGCGTTGTTATATTCATACAATGCCTTAAAGAACAGGACCTCCCGCTTGCGTGGGTCGCCCCAGAAGCGTGGTGTCTGTACGCAGGTACGTACCATGACACCTAAGAAGCCGAATTCGGCAATGCGCAAAATTGCACGTGTTCGTCTCTCGAATCAGATGGAGGTCACTGCCTATATTCCTGGTGAAGGGCATAATCTTCAAGAGCACTCGGTAGTGCTTATCCGTGGTGGACGTGTGAAAGATCTGCCGAGTGTCCGTTACCATATTGTCCGTGGCACATTAGATAGCGAAGGCGTTTCAAAGCGCCGTCGAGGTCGCTCAAAGTATGGAGCTAAGCGTCCTAAGCCAGGTCAGGCAGCTGCTCCAACAAAGGGCGGGAAGAAATAAGTAATTCCGCTAATCACACGCCATCGTAAGCAGGTTCTCGAACCCGTTATTGTGGTGATTGTCGGGTGTTCTCCAGGTTAGCGAGTAATACGTTCGGTTCCCATACATCATTTAATGATGGGGGATAAATACATTCGGTTCCCATACAACCTTCAAGGATGGGGACAATGCGTTCGGTTCGCGTACAGCCTGCTCAGGACTGGCGGATCGAATGCATTGCAGAATGTGTTTAAGAATGTATTAATGCCGAGGCTGCTTTAAATATCTGGATAGGCACCCGCGTGTAGGCGTCCGAAGTAGATTGGGGATGAAGATCCCCAGTCGAATCGACGCCTTTTCTGGTGTCCGCTAGATATCTATCTTAAGTAATTGAAAGGCTGGTAAAACATGCCGAGGCGCAAGAGAGTGGTGCGACGGCCAAGTGAGCCGGATGCAAAATATAAGAGCAGAAATGTGGCCCGCTTCATTAGTAAATTGATGATCGATGGCAAGCGCAGCCTAGCGGAGCGCATTATCTATCAAGCGTTTGAAGCAATTGAGGCTAAGCAGAAACGTCCACCCCTCGATGTTTTCGATCAGGCACTCAAGAATGCTACACCAACTATTGAGGTGAAACCTCGTCGTGTTGGTGGTTCAACGTATCAGGTTCCTATTGATGTGCGTCGGGATCGCGGCAATGCGCTAGCCATGCGCTGGCTCATTAAGGCTGCTCGTGCTCGTCCAGGCAAATCGATGGCCGAAAAGCTTGCCAACGAGTTGATGGACGCGGCTACAGGTCAAGGTGCTACTATCAAGAAGCGTGAAGAGACTCACAAGATGGCGGAGTCAAATAAAGCCTTCGCTCATTATCGCTGGTAAGAACAAATCATGACAAGAGAATTCCCACTAGAGAAAACAAGAAATATCGGTATCATTGCTCATATTGACGCTGGTAAGACAACTACTACCGAGCGTGTCCTCTTCTATACCAAGAAGATTCACCGTATTGGTGAAGTTCATGAAGGGGCTGCCACAATGGACTGGATGCCCCAGGAGCAGGAACGCGGTATTACAATCACATCGGCGGCAACAACTTGTTTCTGGCAAGATCATCGGATTAATATTATCGACACCCCCGGGCACGTGGATTTTACGGCTGAAGTCGAGCGTTCACTACGTGTACTCGACGGTGGGGTGGTCGTTTTTGATGCCGTCGCAGGCGTAGAGCCACAGTCTGAAACAGTGTGGCGTCAAGCAAACAAATATAGTGTTCCCCGTGTCTGTTTTGTCAATAAAATGGACCGCGTTGGTGCAGACTTCTGGCGCTGTGTGGATATGATCCGTGAGCGTTTGGGGGCAGTGCCATTGCCGATCCAAATCCCTATTGGACGTGAGAGTGATTTCAAGGGGTTTATTGATCTGGTTAGCCAGCAGGCCGTCATTTTTACTGACAATCTGGGTACGACATCACAGCAGATTGCAATCCCTCAGGAGTTGCAGGCCGACTTTGATCAGCGTCGAGAATCGCTAATTGAGCGTATTGCTGAAACCGACGAGGAGCTGACCCTCAAATATCTTGAAGGTGAAGAAATCTCAACAGAAGAGTTGATGGTAGCTTTACGCAAGGCTACGATTGCCAGCAAGATGGTTCCGGTATTGTGCGGGAGTTCTTTGAAGAATAAGGGTGTGCAGGCTATGTTAGATGCAATCATTGCATACCTGCCATCTCCTCTGGATATCCCTCCTCCTACTGGCATCGATCCTGATACAGGTGAGATGGTGACTCGCACAGTTGATGATGCTAGTCCTTTCAGTGCCCTCGTCTTTAAGATCGTTTCTGATCCTTTTGTTGGTCGTCTCTCGTACTTACGCGTTTATTCTGGTGTCATGACAAAAGGCGCTTCGGTTGAGAACACTATTAAAGGGAAGAGTGAGCGTATTGGACGCCTCTTGCGTATGCATGCTAATCACCGCGAAGATATCGATGAGATCCGTGCTGGTGACATTTGTGCTGCGGTTGGCCTGCGCAACACGTTCACAGGTGATACGCTCGCTGATCCTCAGCACCCTGTTGTGCTAGAACAGATTACCTTTCCCCAGCCAGTGATCTCGCAAGCTATTGAGCCGAAGACGCGCTCAGATCAAGATAAAATGGCCATTGCTCTCAATAAGCTGGCTGAAGAAGATCCTACTTTTCAGTTGCATACCGATCTGGAAAGTGGTCAGACCATCATTAGTGGTATGGGGGAGTTGCATCTCGAAGTGCTCGTGGATCGGTTATTCCGTGAGTTTAAGGTCGAGGCAAACGTTGGTCGCCCGCAGGTCGCTTACCGTGAGACGATTACGCGTGAGGTCAAAGCTCAAGGTAAGCATGTGCGTCAGACGGGTGGCCATGGTCAGTATGGTGATGTTTGGATACGCGCAGAGCCAAACGAGCGCGGTAAGGGCTTTGAGTTTGTTAATGCCATTGTTGGTGGTACTGTGCCCAGGGAATATATCAAGCCAGTGGAAAGTGGAGTCAAGGAGTCATTGGAAAACGGTATTGTTGCTGGTTATCCAATGATCGATGTGAAGGTTACCCTCTACGATGGTTCATACCATGAGGTCGACTCCAATGAGATGGCTTTCAAAACCGCTGGTTCGTTGGCTATCCGTGAAGCTACTCGCAAGGCGAACCCCATTCTGCTTGAGCCTATAATGCTAGTAGAGGTGACTGTCTCGGAAGATTTTTATGGTGATGTGATTGGTGATCTCAATCGTCGCCGTGGAACTATTCTAGGTATGGAGAGTCGTGGATCATCATATGTGGTGCGGGGATATGTTCCTCTTGCTGCGATGTTCGGCTATGTGAATGATCTCCGCTCGATGACAAGTGGACGTGCAAACTATACGATGGAGTTTGCTCACTACGATCCTGTCCCGAAGAATATTGCTGACGAGATTATCGCTAAGAAGAGTAGTCGGTAGTCTGCCACTGCTACCGTCATGTACCCTTTGGGTATTGTCCCGTGGGTGTGTTACTAATTCGTTTCACACACATACATTCTCTATAGAGCGGTGTGTGAAATGGATTACAGCCCGCTTAAAATTATAATTGTACCCCCTTAGGGGTTGGAGGATGTTTCTGATATGGCAAAGAAGAAGTTTGAGCGGACAAAGCCGCATGTGAACGTTGGCACAATTGGACATATTGACCATGGCAAGACAACCTTGACAGCAGCCATCACCAAGGTGTTGGCAACAGCTCAGCTTGCCAAATATACGGCCTTTGACCAGATCGATAAAGCTCCAGAAGAGCGAGAACGTGGCATCACCATCGCGATTGCCCATCTGGAGTATGAGACAGAGAAGCGTCACTATGCCCACGTCGACTGCCCAGGTCACGCCGACTATATTAAGAATATGATCACTGGTGCCGCCCAGATGGATGGTGCCATCCTAGTGGTAAGTGCTCCTGATGGTCCGATGCCTCAGACCCGTGAGCACGTCCTACTTGCTCGTCAGGTAGAAGTACCTGCTATGGTCGTCTTCCTCAATAAAGTGGACATGATGGATGATGAGGAGTTACTGGAACTGGTCGAACTGGAAGTGCGAGAATTGCTCTCCAAGTATCAGTTCCCCGGTGACGACGTCCCCGTCGTTCGAGGCTCAGCCCTCAAAGCACTAGAGAGCAAAGGCGATCTCTCGCGCAATGATCCCGATGCCAAGTGTATCTGGGAACTGATGGATGCAGTGGATTCCTATATTCCTACACCTCCTCGTGCGACCGATAAGCCCTTCCTGATGCCAGTGGAAGATGTCTTCGGCATTAAGGGTCGTGGAACCGTAGCCACGGGCCGTATCGAGCGCGGAGTGGTCAAGATTGGCGACAATATCGAGATCGTGGGGATGCAAGAGGAGACCCGCAATGTGGTGGTGACTGGAGTCGAAATGTTCCAGAAGATACTGGATCAAGGCCAGGCGGGTGACAATGTGGGATGTTTGCTGCGTGGCATAGAGCGAGCGGACATCGCTCGTGGACAAGTACTCTCCAAACCCGGATCGATCAAGCCGCACAAAGTGTTTAAGGCACAGGTGTACGTGCTTTCGAAGGAAGAGGGTGGTCGACATACACCATTCTTCAATGGGTATCGTCCACAGTTCTATGTGCGAACCACGGATGTGACTGGCTCGATCAAATTGCCAGAAGGGGTCGAGATGGTGATACCGGGGGATAATATTGAGATGACGGTTGAGTTGATCCAGCCCGTGGCAATGGAAGAAGGCGTCAAGTTCGCTATTCGTGAAGGTGGGCGCACCGTTGGGGCTGGCATCTGCACGAACGTGCTTGGCTAACCGCCTTTTAGGAGATGTAGGGGCCCAATTCATTGCGCCCTACTGAATAGGGGTTATGGACATGCATGTGTAGGGGCCCCAAATTACTAGCAATAATTTGCGCCCGTGCAACTGTGTACCTTTAGGTAAAGAGCCCTCTGACCCCTTACCATATTTAGGAGAAAATTATGGCTTCTGCAGCAACAGCTGTAAAGCAGCGTATCCGTATTCGGCTGAAGGCGTTCGATCATCGCATTCTTGATCAGTCGGCACAACAAATTGTGGATACTGCACAACAAACAGGGGCGCGAGTCTCGGGACCAGTGCCGTTGCCAACACAAATTCAAAAGTATACTGTGATGCGATCCCCGTTTATCGATAAGGATTCTCGCGAACAGTTCGAAATTCGTACTCATAAACGTTTGATTGACATTATTGATCCGACAAATAAGACCGTTGAAGCCTTGACCCGTTTGAACCTACCTGCAGGCGTAGATATTGAAGTCAGATTGTAGAGGAGTCCGTTTCATCTTCATACAACCTGCTTAGGACTGGAAGAAGGACTGGAAGATGAAATGGATTACGATGTTCAGGCTCAGTTGAGATTGAGATTGAAATAAAGGAAAGAGGTAATATCTATGCTGAATGCATTGTTGGGGAGGAAAATCGGCATGACGCAGGTTTTCGGGCCCAATGGAACCGTTATCCCGGTTACCGTGATTGAGGCTGGTCCGTGTGTTGTGACTCAGGTCAAGACGGTTGATCATGATGGCTATAATGCGGTCCAGATCGGTTTTGAGCAGAGGCCTGTTAATAGAGCGACACGTCCTCAATTGGGCCATCTCGGACATAGTTTGCCCTTATTGAAGGCACAGCGCAAGCGTCTACAAATGCACCAACAAGAGTTAAAGGCTTCCGGTTCCCATACAACATCTAAGGATGGGGAAGAGGATGCATTACAGGATGCCCTTAGTGCCCAGTCATCTTCTGATTCCGCAGAGGAAAAGGATGCAAAAAGCTCAGTAGAGACAGCACAAGATAAAGCGTTTGGATCACATACAACCTCTAAGGATGGTGATCCAAATGCTTTACAGAGAGATGAGCAGCAGAAGCATTTAGAGTCAAAGCCTGATAAGCAGATAGAGAAACTGCTGAAGATACAGCAAAACCGCCAGCGTCGCCCCGGGCCAGTTGTAGGCCCTTTCAGAGTGATACGAGAAGTTGAGTTACAGCAAGGGATAACCCCTGATAAGGTTGAACTGGGTTCATTATTTGACGTTGGTCTCTTCGTAAATGGCGAGGCTGTTGATATCGTTGGGACGTCAAAAGGAAAAGGCTTCCAGGGTGTTATGAAGCGCCACGGCTTTGGTGGTGGTCAGAGGACACATGGTCAGTCAGATAGGTCTCGTGCTCCTGGTTCGATTGGTTCTGGTACTACGCCGGGTCGCGTTCTCAAGGGGACTCGTATGGCTGGTCGCATGGGGAATGCGCGGATAACAGCGAAGAAGTTGCAAGTAATTCAAGCTGATCCTGAGCGTAATTTGCTGGTGGTGAAGGGCTCTGTTCCTGGTGCCAATGGCGGCTTGCTCATGATTAGGAAGCTGAGGTAAAGCGAAATGCCCTCGACTACGGTGTATAATCAGGCCGGAGAGGCCTTGGAACAGCTCGAATTGAGCGAGCAAGTGTTCGGGGTTACTCCTAATATGGCGGTTCTCCATCAGGTTGTCACTGCGCAACTGGTCAATCGCCGCCAGGGGAATGCTTCGACTAAGACTCGCGGTGAAGTTTCGGGCGGTAATAAAAAGCCCTATCGACAAAAGGGAACGGGTAACGCTCGCCAGGGTAGTACGCGTGCACCTCAGTTTCGTCACGGTGGTATTGTGTTTGGTCCCAGGCCGCATCCGTACCATCAAGACGTGCCTAAGAAGATGCGTCGCTTGGCAATCCGTTCAGTTTTGTCAGATAAAGTTGCTAATAAATCTCTTATTGTTGTTGATAACCTATCGCTGGAGCAGCCGCGCACCAGGGATATGCTAGAAATTCTGAATAAGTTGCCAATTGGTGGCAAGGCTAGTCAAGAAGCCCAGCCGGGACCGCAAAGAAATGCATCCGGTTCCCATACAACCTCTAAGGATGGGGGAGTGGATGCACTTGAGGATGCACTTGAGGATGCATTTAAGGTATTGATGCTGCTGCCATGTCGCGACGAAAATATCGTGTTATCGACCCGCAATGTCCCAACTGCTAAGGTACAACATGTCTGCTCGATCAATGTGATTGAGTTACTTAAGCATGATTATGTTGTGATGCCTGTTCAGACCGTGCGCTGGCTCGAACTGGTCTTTGGTGAAGGGCTCAGTGCTGAAGATGCAAGCCGCAAGGTTGCTGAGGAAGATGAGAAACAAGCACTGTTGACCGCGCAGGAAGAGGAATCACAAGCCACGCCTCTAGCAACGTCGACAGGCGAAGAAAACTCAGCTGAGGCTGAAACAAAATCAGCAGAGGAAGCGCAAGCCACGCCTCTAGCAACGTCGACAGACGAAGCGAACTCAGCTGAGACTGAAACAGAATCAGCAATAGAAGAGGATGGAACACGTGGAGATCACTGAAGTACTGTGCCAGGGTATCGTAACTGAGAAATCGGTTAAATTGCAAGAAAGCAATCAGTATACCTTCAAAGTGGCGTTGGGTGCCACCAAAATTGATATACGTCGTGCGGTCGAAAGTCTCTTCAACGTGCGTGTTATCAAGGTGAATGTGATGCGTATGCCCGGCAAGCCCAAGTGGATTCGTCGGAAAGGTGTTTCCCCTCGGCCTGTACTGGCCCGCGAGTGGAAGAAGGCGATTGTCACCGTCGCTAAAGGACAGACAATTGATGTATTAAAGGCATAAGGAACAAAAACATGCCAGTAAAACAATATAAACCAACATCGCCTGGGCGTCGCGGCATGTCGGTATCGACATTTGAAGAGATCACGAAGACAAAACCAGAGAAGTCTCTGACCGTTAGTCTTAAAAAGCATGCTGGACGTAACAACCGGGGTAAAATAACTGTTCGTCATCGTGGTGGTGGCGCAAAACGTGCTTATCGTATTATCGACTTTAAGCGTAACAAGCTGGGAGTGCCAGCTAGGGTGGCCGCTATCGAGTATGATCCCAATCGTACTTCTCGTATTGCCCTGCTGCATTATGTAGATGGTGAGAAACGCTACATCATTGCTCCCTTGGGTCTCAAGGTTGGTGACCGTGTCGAAGCGGGACCGGATGCCGATATCCGAGTTGGCAATGCGCTACCGTTAAAAAATATCCCAACAGGCACAACGATACACAACATTGAGTTGGAGCATGGCCGTGGCGGTCAGCTTGCACGTGGTGCGGGTGTTGGCGCACAGTTAATGGCGAAAGAGGGCGACTATGCTCTGCTCCGTTTACCCTCAGGAGAGCAGCGTCGGGTCCATATTTTGTGTATGGCCACAATTGGCCAGGTAGGCAATGTTGACCACGAGAATCGCAGTATTGGTAAGGCGGGCCGGAAGCGTCATATGGGTCGTCGCCCAACCGTGCGAGGATCAGCAATGAACCCCAGAGACCATCCCCATGGTGGTGGTGAAGGGCGTGCTCCGATCGGTGGGCAACCGCAGACGCCTTGGGGTAAGCCTGCTATGGGTTATAAGACGCGTAGAAATAAGCGTACGGACCAATTCATTGTCCGACGACGTAATGCGGGCAGGAGGAGAAAATAATTATGTCACGCTCAAGGAAAAAAGGACCGTATATTCATCCTTCGCTCAGAAAGAAAGTGCTCGCTGTGCGGCGTAGTGGCGATCGTCGGTTGATCAAAACGTGGTCGCGTGCTTCAATGATCTTCCCTGAGATGGTAGGTATGACCATTGGGGTTCATAATGGAAAAACTCATGTACCTATTTATATCAGCGAGAATATGGTAGGACATAAGTTAGGTGAGTTTGCTCCCACGCGTCACTTCCGTGGTCATGCGGGCGGCAAGAGTGAAAAGACCACTTCGGTTCGTTCGTGAGGGAAGAATGCTTCGATCAGTGGATGTAACCCATTTGAGATCGAAAAAGGGGTAAAAGATGCAAGTTAGGGCTGTAGCCAAAAATGTTGGTATATCACCGAGAAAAATGCGTCTGGTTACAAATGTTGTCAAAGGGCTTCGAGTCAATGAAGCTCTGGCCGTTCTTCCATTCTTGCCCAATGCTGGTGCTGAGCCTGTTCGTAAGGTTGTAGCTTCAGCAACGGCGAATGCGGAGAATAACTATAATCTTGATCCAGATGAATTGTATATTCTGAGTATCGTAGCGGATGATGGTTTCCGTGCTAAGCGTGCTAAAGCGCGTTCTCATGGTCGTTCTTCGCGCATTGTACGTCGTTATTGTCATGTTACCGTAATTGTCTCCGACGATCCAGCAGACGCTGGCGAGTAATCTAGCTGGTTCGCCGTGCCCCCGCGCATGGCGGGACACCATGAGAGAGAGGAATTTAATGGGACACAAAGTACATCCCACTGGGTTCAGACTCGGCGTCGTCAAAGGCTGGCAATCTAGCTGGTTCGCCGAGCGTGAGTATAAAAACATTCTTGCGGAAGATTTTTTGATCCGCAAGATCGTCAATAAAGAGCTAGCCAATGCCTCGGTCTCAAGAATTGAGATTGAGCGTGCCGCGGCTGATCAGGTTTTAGTAAAAGTATTTACGGCAAGACCTGGTATAGTTATTGGGAAAAGTGGCGAGAAAGTAGATCGGCTCAGAAATCTTCTGGAAGCCAAGACCAAGAAACGTCGTGTGCGGATGGATGTCGTCGAAATTCGCCAGCCGGAATTAGATGCTACGCTGGTTGGACGTAGCATTGCGGAGCAGTTGGAGAAACGTGTCTCGTTCCGTCGTGCTATGAAGCAAGCTGTCCAGAAATCGATGCGTGCCAACGCCAAGGGCATCAAGATCATCATTGGTGGGCGTCTGGGAGGTGCAGAAATTGCCCGCTCAGAGAAAGAGGTGGAAGGAAAAGTTCCGCTGCAGACTCTGCGTGCTGATATTGACTATGGTCAAGCTGAGGCCCATACGACCTTTGGGGTGATTGGCATCAAAGTATGGATTTACCGAGGCGATATTCTCCCCAGAAAGCGCCGTGAACCTGGTGAAGCTCCGGCTGAGGCTCTGTCGCAATCCTTTGCTCCACGCGAAGAACGCGGTGAGCGTCGTGGTGAGCGTCGTCCACGTGGTGAGCGTCAACAAGGTGGCGAGAGAGGACCGCGTCAGCCTCGCGGACAGCAGACAGGTGAGCGTCAGCAGGGTGGCGAAAGAGGACCGCGTCAGCCTCGCGGGCCGCAGCAAGGTGGGCAACAACAGGGTGGCGAGAGAGGACCACGCCAGCCACGTGGACCGCAGCAAGGTGGGCAACAGGGTGGGCAACAGGGTGGCGAGAGAGGACCACGCCAGCCACGTGGACCGCAGCAAGGTGGGCAACAACAGGGTGGCGAAAGAGGACCTCGCCAGCCACGCCAGCCGCGTCAAAATGCACCCGGTTCCCATACAACACCCAATGATGGGGGAGCAGATGCATTTAGAGAACAACGGGTGAAACAGCAGTCTCAGCAAGCCCCTGCCCCGACTCAGGCTCCTGTGAGCAGCGAAAAGACTCCTACCCCGGATGTAACGCCACAGGTCTCGCCAGTATCACCGACAGATAATGGTACGCCTGAATCTACCACGAACGAATAGAGGAGACTACTCATGCCGTTATTGTTACCATCACGTACAAAGTATCGTCGGCAGCACCGAGGGCGTATGAAAGGCCAAGCCATGCGAGGCAATACTCTCGCATTTGGCGAATTTGGCATGCAAGCAATGGAGCCTTGTTGGATGGAAGCGCGTCAGATCGAATCTGCCCGTATCGCCCTTACCCGCTTTATGAAGCGTGGTGGCAAAGTGTGGATACGTATCTTTCCTGACAAGCCGATTACTGCCAAGCCTGCCGAAACCCGTATGGGTAGTGGTAAAGGTGCCGTTGACCACTGGGTTGCTGTTGTAAAACCCGGTCGTATTATCTTTGAAATTGGTGGTGTTAGCGAAGAGATTGCTAAAGAAGCTGTTCGCTTAGCCAGCCATAAACTACCGATCAAGACACGCTTTATTAAACGAGGGGAGGCGGAGAGTGTCAAATCTTAGAGAACGCCAACAGCAAGTTCAGGCCTTGTCTTACAATGAGGCTCAGAAAGAACTCAAAGAGTTGCGACTCAAATTGTTTAACCTTCGCTTGCAAAAACAGCGTGGTGAAGTAAAAAATAGTCGTTTATTCGCACAGACGCGTAAAGATATTGCGCGTGTGCTACATCGTCTAACCGAGTTGGAGCGTGAGTCATGACACAGGAACACGCAGATCGTACGGTCACAACAGTCAACCAGCAGCAAAGTACGATGCAGAAAACGGTTCGTCGTCAGCAAAAAGTTGGGCGTGTGGTCAGCGACAAAATGGAAAAAACTAGAGTGGTCACCGTCGAGACACTCAAGAGGCATCGCATCTATAAGCGCACTTATAGGCAGACAAAGCGTTTTCATGTACATGATGAAGAAAATCGCTCTCATATTGGTGACCTAGTACGCATCGAAGAGAGCCGACCAATAAGTAAATTGAAACGCTGGAGCCTCGTTGAGATTCTTAAGCCGGGCAGTGGCATCGTGCCAGTGGCAGAAGTGGTGGCTCAAGCTGACCCTAATCTGGCCGTGGCTCGTAAAGAATCTGGCGAAAATGCATCCGGTTCCCATACAACCTTTAAGGATGGGGGAGCGGATGCATTACAGAATGCATCTCAAGAAGAATAGAGGACAAAACCTATGATTCAGCCACAGACACTCTTAAAGGTCGCCGACAATACCGGCGCGAAAATCATCATGTGCATTCGTGTGATGAGTGGTTCTGCCAAGCGCTATGCAACAGTGGGGGATGTGATCAAAGCCTCAGTCAAAGTCGCTGCTCCAAATGGGCAGGTGAAAAAGGGTGATGTCGTAGATGCTGTCGTGGTGCGTGTTGCCAAAGAGTATGGCCGCTCCGATGGTTCGCACATTCGCTTTGATGAGAACGCTGCGGTCATTCTCGCCCCTGGTAACAATCCGCGTGGTACACGTATCTTTGGCCCGGTTGCCCGCGAGTTGCGTGAGAAGAACTTTTTGCGGCTCGTCTCGCTCGCGCCGGAAGTGATCTAACGTCGGTGCGCATCAGATAGAAATCTGGCGGAGATGACTATCAATAATTTGCGCCCGTTGAGGGGAAAAAAATGGCAACAAAGCAAGTAAAAAAGAAGCCGCTCCATCTTGCCAATAAGATGAAAATCAAAAAAGGCGATACAGTCTTGATCCTCACCGGAAAGGATAGGGGGAAAGAAGGGGTTGTATCGCGGGCTATGCCGCAGGACTGCAAAATCATTGTGGAAGGTCTGAATGTCGTCAAGAAGCATATTCGCCCGCAAGGCCAGACTCGGCAAGGTGGTGTGATCGAGAAAGCGATGCCTATTCATATCTCGAATGTGATGTTGAAATGTACATCGTGCGGAGAGCCGACACGCGTTGCTCGTGAACGTCGTTCGATGGGCGACGATCAGCGAGGAAGATCAAAAGAACGCCCTGTGCGTATCTGCAAGAAGTGCCATAAGGTTATTGAAGATCGCACGAGGAGTAGTTGATATGGCGTCAGCATTTAAAGAAAAATATCGTCGAGAAGTAGTAGCTGCTCTGCAAAAGGAATTTAACTACAATAATCCTATGCAAGTTCCAACTATTAATAAAGTAGTGGTTAACATTGGCTTAGGTGAGGTTATACAGAATTCTAAAGCTATGGAAGCCGCTGTTGCAGATCTGGCAGCCATTACAGGCCAGAGGCCAGTTATCACGCGTGCCAAGCGCTCGGTTGCAAACTTCAAATTGCGCGAAGGTATGCAGATCGGTTGCATGGTGACGCTACGCGGTGACCGTATGTACTACTTCCTTGAAAAACTGATCAACGTGGCCCTGCCTCGTCTACGTGATTTCCAGGGAGTCTCCCCGGAAGCCTTTGATGGTCGTGGTAACTATACCCTAGGGTTGCGTGAACAATTAGTCTTTCCTGAGATCGACTATGATAAGGTCGATAAACTGCGTGGGATGGAAGTCAGCATTGTGACAACAGCACACACAGACCAGGAAGGGCGACGGCTACTCGCATTGATGGGGATGCCTTTTAAGAAATAACTCTGGAGGTCGCGATGGCAAAAGTATCAATGATTGTGAAGTCGCAGCGCAAACCACGCTTTGGAGTGCAGCAGCATAACCGCTGCAAAGTCTGCGGGCGACCTCGTGCATATATGCGCAAATTCGGTTTATGTCGTATCTGCTTCCGCGAGCGTGCGTTACGCGGTGAGCTACCCGGTGTAACAAAATCGAGCTGGTAAAATCGCGAAGAAATGCATTCAGTTCCCATACAACCAATTTGGACTGGGAGAGCAAATGCGTTTAGGAAATGCGAGAAGCGAAATGTATTGTGTTTTTTCGCTTCTCGGGAGGATAATTCATGAATATGACTGATCCCATTGCGGATATGTTGACACGTATTCGCAATGCTGCAACAGCACGGCACACTCGCGTATTGATTCCAGCCTCGAAAATGAAGCTGAGTCTAGCACGTGTGCTCAAAGATGAAGGCTATATTAAAGATATAGAAATTCTGAAAGATAATCCGCAGGGGACGCTCCGCCTTACACTCCGTTATGTGGACAAAAAACCTGTCCTGACGCAGCTCAAGCGCGTCAGTAAGCCTGGTCTGCGTGTCTATACCAAGAGGGCAGATATCCCCCGTGTCCGAGGAGGCCTGGGCATTGCTGTTCTTTCGACACCAAAGGGCCTGATGACTGGTTCAAATGCCTACAAGCAAGGCTTTGGCGGCGAGGTCATCTGCTACATTTGGTAAAGGGAGGTTTCAAATGTCTCGTATTGGACGTGCTCCAATCGTCGTACCACCAAAGGTGCAGGTGAACTGGACTGAGGACAATTTTGTAACAGTGAAGGGGCCAAAGGGCGAACTCAAAGGTCAGATCGATCCCGAGTTGACTCTCAAGCTTGAGGATGGATCACTGCAAGTGAGTCGTCCCTCCGATAGTAAGCCGCATAAGGCAAAACATGGTCTCTATCGTACTCTCCTGAACAATATGGTAGTTGGGGTCACCAATGGCTATACAAAGCAGCTCGAAGTCCATGGTGTTGGCTATCGTGCTGTCAAAGTTGGCGATAATCTAGTCATTCTGGTCGGCTATTCGCATCCTGTTGAGGTTCAGCCCCCAGCGGGCGTGGCACTTTCGGTTGATGGGGTTGATCCTGCAACCAAAGCGACCAAGATTAGCGTCAGCGGTATTGATAAGCAACTCGTAGGTCAGGTGGCCGCTAATATTCGTGCTATTCGTAAACCGGAGCCCTATAAGGGTAAAGGTATTCGCTATGCTGGCGAGAAGATCCGACGTAAGGCTGGTAAAGCAGGTAAAGTCGGCGGCAAGAAGAAGTGATGCAGTATGATTAAACAATTCAATGCAAATCGGGCACGCATGCGACGGCACCAACGTGTACGGCGGCATCTAGCAGGGACATCGTCACGCCCGCGCCTGAATGTATTCCGTAGTGGACAGCATATTTATGCACAGATCATAGATGATGTCACAGGTATGACGTTGGTTGCGGCTTCATCGCTTGATGAGAGCCTGCAAGATTTCAAACCAGCTCAACCTGCTGCATCTGCGGCCTCTCTCAAAGAGATCTCGGTTCAGGTAGCCGAAGAGCCTGCTGCAGCAGTTGCCAAGCCCGAACCTGTCAAAGGGAAGGGGTCCAAGGCAGAGAAAGCTAAGGCCCCGGCTAAGGCCACGGCTAAGGCTGGCAAACCTGGAACGCAATCCAAGACCGTGTTGCCATCTGCACAGAAGCATGAGAGGAAGACACCGCAAGAGGCACTTGTCCCTATTGCCAATAACCACAAGGTTGCATTGGCACGCGAAGTTGGCAAACTCATAGCCCAACGTGCACAACAAAAAGGTGTCACGCGGGTTGTCTTTGATCGTGGTGGCTACGCCTATCATGGACGGGTCGCAGCCCTTGCTGAAGGCGCTCGTGAAGTAGGTCTAGATTTCTAAGCGACCATCCTTCCATCTCCTTAAAAAAATGGAACGAAGTGGAATGTTCTATCAATATCGGAGATGGGTCCCCAGAAAGGACGTTTTATGGCAAAAATAGATCCTTCAAAACTGAACCTAGAGGAGACGGTGGTACAGGTGACCCGCGTCTCCAAGGTTGTCAAAGGCGGTCGGCGCTTCAGCATTCGTGCCCTAGTAGTAGTTGGTGATCGCAATGGACATGTAGGTTTTGGTTTTGGCAAAGCAAATGAATACACAGAAGCTATTCGCAAAGGAGTAGAGGAGGCCAAGAAAAGCTTGATCGAAGTGCCATTATCTGGTACAACTATTCCCTTCATGATCAAGGAAGTTTTTGGTGCTTCAGAGGTGTTGCTCAAACCTGCTGCTCCTGGTACCGGTGTTATTGCTGGTGGTGCAGTCCGTGCTGTCATGGAAGCTGCTGGCGTCCGTGACATTTTGACGAAGACTCTTGGCAGCACTAACAAGGCCAATACGGTCCAGGCTTGTATCAAAGCCCTACGTCAGTTGCGTTCTCCTGCAGCTGAAGCCTTGCGTCGTGGTAAGACAGTGGCGGATCTGCTTGGCAAGAAGGGGGCAGAGCGATTAGAAATGGCGGCTGCGCTGGCCGCAGAGCAAGTGGCTATCAGTCGTAGTGCACGTGAGGAAGAGGCTCGCGAGGTCAAATCTGCCTCTGGAGGGCGTCGTGATCGCCGTGATCGTGGTGATCGCGGTGAACGCCGTGATAGGAGTCGGCCATGACAAAATTGCGTATAAAATGGGTGAAAAGCTCAATAGGGTACCCAAAGGATCAGAAGGCAACGATTCGCTGTCTGGGACTACGCAAGCTTCAGCATACTGTTGAGCATGAAGATAATCCCGCTCTGCGTGGTATGATCCGCAAGGTGAGTCACCTCGTGCAGGTTGAAGAGGTTCAAGTAGAGGAGGCTATCAATGCTGAATCTCTCTAATTTACAGCCAGCTCCTGGCTCACACAAAGCTGAGCGGCGTCTTGGACGTGGACATGGTTCTGGCCGAGGCAAGACTGCTGGCCGTGGTACAAAAGGTCAGAAAGCCCGTACTGGCGGAAAAATCCATCGTGCTTTTAGTGGTGGTCAGACTCGCCTGTCTAAGCGGCTACCTTTCGTCCGTGGTCTTGGCAACAGCAACACAGCTTTTCGTGATGAATATACTATTCTTAATGTCGTAGATCTCGGCACATTTGAGGCTGATGCTCAGGTCAATCCTGAAGTCCTAGTAGCAAATGGATTGATGACACGTGCGGAAGGACGTGGTCTGATCAAAGTGCTTGGCAATGGTGAGATTGATCGTGCACTTCATGTCAAAGCCCATAAGTTTTCCTCCAGTGCTCGTGCCAAGATTGAGGCCGCTGGTGGTAGTGTCGAGATCATCCCAGTCAAGGTCTACGAGAAGACCAAGCGCCGTAAGGACGAAAAAGCGGGTAAGCAATAATTTGTGCCCGTTATCGCTAGGGCCACACACGGGCGATCTCGTGTGGTATGCTGTAGGAAAGACGACCTTGAAGTAGCAGGTATGGGGCCTGCTCAAGTCGCCTGAGTGCAGCATAAATCAATCTGTTTTATGACATTTTGAAAGGCAGGAACTGCATGTGGGAACGACTGCGTAGTATCTGGACTGTTCCTGATCTACGCAACAAAATTCTCTTTACACTGGGGATTTTGCTAGCATTTCGTGTTCTTGCTAATATATCGGTGCCGCTGACACAAGCCGAGTACGGGAAGTTAGTTAGTCTCTTTAAGCCGGGTTCCAATGATCCAACCAGTCAGGTCTTTAATCTATTGGATGTCTTTACTGGCGGGTCGCTCGACAAATTCTCGATAGTCGGTCTCTCGGTGTACCCCTATATTACAGCAACAATTGTCATGCAATTGTTGCAGCCGATTATCCCGGCTTTGCAGAATTTATCGATGCAGGGTGAAGCCGGGCGGCTACGCTTTAGCCAGATCACGCGTATAATCACTGTGCCTCTTGCTTTCTTATCGGCCCTTGGGAATTGTGCTCTTTATCAGAATGCTCAAGTTCTGACTGGTTTCAGTCTTTTTGATCCCAATTACGCGTTGGAGACATGGTCGATCTTAGTGACTTTGACCGCGGGAGTGATGATTTTGGTTTGGTTGGGCGAATTGATCACGGAAAAGGGTATCGGTAATGGTATCTCCTTGATTATCTTTGCTAATATCGTCAGCCGCCTTCCGCAATTTATAAGCCAGGGATACACTACCGCCTCCACGGGTGGTAGCAGTGGTATTGTGAGTATAGGTCTCTTCTTGATCATTGGTTTTCTGACTATTATTGGAGTCGTCTATGTCTACCAAGGACAGAGGCGTATTCCGGTTCAGTATCCAACTAAGCGTAATGTTGGGCGTGGAATGTTAGTGGGTTCTGCGCAGACAACCTATATTCCGGTGCAAGTCAATAGTGCGGGTATGATCCCGCTGATTTTTGCATCCTCGATGCTGCTCTTCCCGACGGTGATTGCACAGTATCTTACAACCAGTAAGATTGGGTGGTTAGCAGCTACGGCGAATTTTATTAGTACGACAGTGCTCAATACGACGCAGTGGTGGTATTGGGTGATGGAATGTCTTCTAGTTGTTGCCTTTACCTACTTCTATGCCTATGTCTTGTGGCAGCAGCAGCAAATTCCTGAGAATCTGCAGAAGCAAGGTGCGTTTATTCCTGGCTATCGTCCAGGAGAGCCTACTAGCAAGTATCTGAGTACGATTCTCAATCGTGTCACTTTGGCTGGGGCGATGTTTCTGGGTATTGTGACCTTTATGCAGTACTTCACGCGTGTAGGTGGCAACCAAATGTTCACCGCAGCTTCTGTACTGATTGTCGTTGGGGTTGTACTCGACACTGTCAGGCAATTGGAAGCGCAGATGGTGATGCGTAACTATTCAGGCTTCCTGTCTTAAGTATGTGCGATTTGCATGCTTGAATTTTAGGGTACTCTCATAACTCTCTGCTGTTTTTGAGGGAGGGCGCGATGAAGCCCTTCCTCTTCACTCTATCGGAGGAATTGCATGAATATCATCCTGATCGGGGCTCAGGGGTCGGGGAAGGGCACACAAGCGGAATTGCTTGCTCAGAAGCTTGGAATACATCATATTTCTAGTGGTGATCTCTTCCGTAAAGCATCTAATGAAGGGACAGAGTTGGGCAAGCAAGTTAGGGCATATATGGATCGTGGCGAACTGGTACCTGACGATCTCACAGTTTCTATGATTCTGCATCACATTGCAGAGATGGGTTATATGCGCGATGGTATCTTGTTAGATGGTTTCCCTCGCACTATGGCCCAGGCACAGGCTCTAGATAAAGGATTGTCAGGTGTTGATCAGCATGTCGACTGCGCAGTTTATTTGAAGGTTCCTCATGAGGTACTCCTGCGCAGGCTCTCGGGTCGCTATATTTGCCGTGCTGCTCAGCATGTCTATAATTGTGAGACCAAACTTCCCAAAGTTCCGGGGATTTGCGATGTCGATGGCAGTGAATTGTACCAGCGCTCTGATGATCAGGGCCCAGCAGTGCAAAGACGGTTAGATATTTTCTTTGAGGGAACCATTCACCTCCTTGATTACTATCAAAAACAGGGCAAGTTATTAGAAGTGAATGGCGATCAGCCGATTAATCAAGTGCAGCAAGACCTGCTTGAGGCAATTCGACCGCTGTACGGCTGAAAGAATCTAGGATATGGCAGTTATTATCAAGTCAAAGCAAGAGCGCGAGCAGATTCGAACGACAGGTGCTATTATTGCTGCAATCTTGCAGGAATTACGTAGTGCGGTGCATGTAGGCATGGCAACTTGCGAAATAGATAGGCTAGCGGAGAAGGCGTTGCTGCGCTATGGAGCAAAATCAAGCTCTTTGGGCTATCGTGGTTACCCTGCCTCACTCTGTGCGTCTGTAAACGAAGAAGTTGTTCATGGAATTCCCGGTGAGCGTGTCCTCAAAGACGGGGATATCGTAACGATTGATTTCGCTGCCAGCTATCGTGGCTGGCATGCGGACTCGGCCATTACCGTTCCTGTCGGAACTGTTGCTCCAGACGTACAACGCCTGCTGAAAGTAACGGAGGAGGCACTCTATCTTGGGATTGCCGCTGCTCGGGGTGGCAATCGTCTACGTGATATTGCGCGTGCTGTGCAGCGACATATAGAGGGTGCGGGCTTCTCGGTAGTTCGTCTCTATAGTGGGCATGGGATAGGTCGTATGATGCACGAGGACCCACAAGTGCTTAACTATGTTGATACAAGCTATCCTAATTATGTACTCAGGCCTGGTATGGTCATTGCTATTGAGCCTATGGTTATCATGGGATCGGCAGAGACAAAGGTGCTCGCTGATGGCTGGACCGTGGTTTCTGCTGATAATACCTATGCTGCTCATTTTGAACATACTGTAGCGATTACCGGGGGTGAGCCCGAGATCTTGACCCTTGCTCCTTCAAGCGTGGAAAGTGCAGTAGGGTAAGGTCTGAAATCTGATCCACGAAAGGGGATGGGCTTGTGAGGAGCGGGTGACATCGGCTCATCTTTGCCGTGGTTCAGAGGGAACAGGAGACAAATTACCCAGTTGGGTTAGCGGGGATTGGAATGGGATTGAATTTCAGGCAAGTGTATGTTATAATCTATAGTTGGTTGCAGCAGTGATTACTGCTGCCCTTTTGTACTTTACTGTTGCTCCCTGAGCGTATCGTCAGGAAAGAGCAGAGCAAGATCCGCCGTTAGGGAAAGGATGTTATGCCAAAAAAGGAAGAGATTGAGGTTGAGGGTGTCGTAATGGAAGCTCTCCCCAATGCCATGTTTAAGGTCAAGATTAATGAGGAGCATGAAGTTTTGGCTACCCTCTCAGGGCGTATTCGTATGAACTTTGTGCGTATCGTACCTGGCGATAAAGTGCGCGTTGTGTTGTCGCCTTATGATCTAAGCCGCGGTCGCATCATATGGCGTGTAAGGAACTGATGACCTACTGTCGCATGATAGAGCGTGTGAGGTGAGGTGGTGTGAGTTGTAAGCACATCCCCTTCATTCCTAAAGAGGCACGGTTTTTCCTTTTCCCTTTATCGGTATTTGTGTTTGAATGTAGGTAATCTTGTGCTTTTTGTTAGCATGTGAGGAGGGCAAAGCATGAAAGTGCATGCCTCAGTAAAACCGCGCTGTGATAGCTGTAAAATCATTCGCCGCAAGCGTGTGGTAATGGTTATCTGCGCCAAAAATCCTAAGCATAAACAGAAACAGGGCTAAATGCGTTCGGTTCCCGTACAGCAATTTTTGACTGGGGGATAATGCGTTCGGTTCCCATACAGCAATTTTTGACTGGGGGACCGAATGCATTACGAGAATGCATTTCAAGAAGTTGGTTCAGAGTTTCACTATTCTCTGGAGGAAAACATGGCTAAGAATCGCCGGCGTTGACATTCCACGTGACAAGCGAGTGGAAATTTCGCTGTGCTATATCTATGGTATTGGGCTTACTACCAGCCGTAAGATCTTAGAGCGCACGCGCATTAATCCAGATACACGTGTAAAGGATCTAACGGAAGAAGAAGTCAATCGTTTGCGTGAAGTCATTGATCGCGAACATAAAGTCGAGGGAGATCTGCGCCGCGAGGTAGATAGAAATATCAAGCGGTTGATCGAAATCGGTTGCTATCGTGGCATGCGCCATCGCCGTAATCTGCCAGTGCGTGGCCAGCGTACTCGTACAAATGCGCGTACACGCCGTGGTCCAAAGAAGACGGTTGCTGGTAAGAAGAAAGGCGGCTGCTAAGAAATAGGGGAGAAAAATACACTCAATGGCAGATAAAAAGAAACCAACTGGTAAAGTCAGGAGGCGTGAGCGTAAAGCTGTGCCGCGTGGGCAAGCTCACATCCAGGCAACCTTCAATAATACGATTGTTACCCTGACTGACCCGAATGGCAATGTACTTTCCTGGGGGAGCGCTGGTGCCCAGGGTTTCAAAGGTTCACGTAAGAGTACTCCTTATGCCGCTCAGGTGACTGCTGAGTCAGCAGCTCGCAGAGCAATGGAGCATGGGCTACGACAGATAGATGTCTTTGTCAAAGGTCCCGGTTCTGGCCGTGAGGCTGCTATCCGTTCTTTGCAGTCCGCTGGCCTCTCAGTTACTTCAATTACAGATGTTACACCTATACCTCACAATGGTTGTAGGCCACCCAAGCGGCGTCGTGTATAGTAATCGATTGGCCCTTTAGGTGAAATATGGGATTGAAGCTCAATTGAGCTTAAAACGAGATCGAAGTTGGAACGGGATTGACAAGATTGATACGGAATTGAAGTAAAGAGGAGAAGTGTTTTAATGGCGCGTTATACCGGCCCTGTCTGCAGACTGTGCAGACGTGAGGGGGTAAAACTTTTTCTAAAGGGCGATAAATGTATCTCCAAATGCACACTTGATCGCCGCAATACACGCCCTGGACAACATGGTGCGGGTCGTACACGTAAAGAGTCTGGTTATGCTAAGCAGTTACGCGAAAAGCAGCGTGTCCGTCGTACCTATGGGGTATTGGAGCGCCAATTTGTCAGACATTTTGATGGGGCTGCTCATCGCCCTGGGAAAACAAGTGAGAATCTCTTGCGAAATTCTGGAGATGCGCCTGGACAATCTGGTGTATCGTCTGGGATTCGCTGATTCGCGTGCGCAGGCTCGTCAGCTTGTCAGCCATGGCCATTTCGCAGTAAACGGTCGCAAGACTGATATCCCATCTTTTATTGCCAAACCCAATGATGTCATTACTGTCCGTGAGCGCAGTAAGGGTCTTGAGTACTTTAAGATACGTGCTTTGCTCTTGGCTCAAAAGGGTGTTCCATCCTGGTTGAGTTTAGATATCAATGCCATGTCTGGCCGTGTTCTCACCATACCCTCGCGAGCGGATCTTGAGCTGCCCTTCGATGAGCAGATGGTTGTTGAGTACTATCAACGCTAACAATGTGGGTCGAGCGAATTTTTCTGGTAGACACCTGGGCGGTATAGCAACATTCAGTGGTGGGTCCTCTCTCATTCGTGCTCGACTTCGCCGAAATTTTGAGTACTCCCGCCCGATATTGTAGCTGTACTACACGTAGTGTCATGGCACTTGAAACGAAAAAGAAAGGCGAGTGAGAACCTTGCTGGATATTGCACTGCCTCGCATTAAGAATACAAAAACTCAGGGAAATTATGCGAGCTACGACATTGAACCGTTAGAGGCAGGTTATGGGTGGACCCTGGGTAACTCTTTGCGGCGTGTTTTGCTCTCTTCGTTGCCAGGGGCTGCCGTGACCTCTATACGAATCGAGGGTGTGCAACACGAGTTCCAGGATATTCCCAATGTAATGGAAGATGTGACCGATATCGTGCTTAATGTGAAAAAATTGCGCTTACGCTGTTTTTCAGACCACCCTGTCTCAATGCGTCTGGAAGTCAGCGGTGAGCGTGAGATAACAGCGGCTGATATTATCGCTCCCAGTACTGTGGAAATTGTCAATCCTGAGCTGCATATCGCAACGCTCGATAGTGAAAATGCTCGCCTGGATATGGAGCTGGTCGTTGAGACTGGTCGGGGGTATGTCCCTGCTGATCCCAAAGAAGATCAGCCGATTGGTGTGATCCCGATCGATGCTATCTACACGCCTGTACAGAGGGTGAGTTATGCCGTTGAGCATACGCGTGTAGGCCAGATGACCAATTTTGATAAGATCGTTCTTGAAGTCACGACGGATGGTACAATCACACCTGATGAGGCGCTCCGTCAGAGTGCGGATATCCTGGTACGCTATTTCACGTTGCTTGCTAACTATCGTGCCCAGATAGCCGACATCGACAAAGCACCTCTGAGCAGTCTGCCCATCCCGCAGAAGATTTTCGATACGCCGATCGAGGAGCTAGATCTCTCAGTTCGTGCTTATAACTGCCTCAAACGCAGTAATATTACGAAAGTGGGTCAAGTGCTCTCGATGAATGAAGATGATCTGCTGGGCGTGCGCAACTTTGGTGAGAAGAGTTTACAGGAGTTACGTGAGCGCTTGCTCGCTCGCAACTTCTTGCCCAATCCGCGGACTAGTGCTGTCGGAGCCGATATGGACGACGAGCAAGAAATGGAGGAATAAGTTGAGGCACCGAATCGCTGGTAACCGGATGAATATGCCTGAGCCGCGCCGTCGCTCTGTACGGCGTAGTTTGATGAAGGATCTCATCCGCTATGACCGTATCGAAAGCACAAAGGCACGTGTGCATGCTATTCAAGGTGAAGTTGAGAAATTAATTACGGTGGCCGTCAAGGGCCGTGAGGATGCTCGCAAGCATCTGGCCGCTGCCGTGCCTGACGAGGAGAAGGCTGCTCTGATCCTCGCGTTTGCTCGTAAGGGGCATTTCTCTCTAGATCAAAAAGTAGCTACTAATGAAGAGCGTGCTGAGCAGCAGAAGGCTCCCCTGACTGAGAGGGGTCGTAAGTTTCTCGAAGACAAACTCAAGGTTCGACGTGAGGACCTCTTGAGTATCTTCTCGGATGAAGAAGAAGCTGCCAAAGCGCTTCAGGCAGCTTATGAGGCTATGGTCATTGAACTGTGTGCTCGCCGTTTGATCTTGCGTTCTTTGCCTGATGAGCTAGTTATGAAGAAGATGTTTGAGGAATTGGCTCCTCGCTATCTTGGTCGCCCTGGTGGCTATACACGTATCACGAAACTGGGTCGCCGGAAAGGTGACGCGGCTGAAATTGCGCAGATTTCCCTTGTATAGTAATCGTTCATTTGGTAAAAGGGAATTGGCAATTAGGCAATTGAAGCATGAACATTGCATGCGGTATTGAGTACGATGGCACTAACTACCATGGCTTTCAGCGTCAACCTGAACACCATGGTCCAACGGTGCAGGGGGTATTGGAGGCAGCAATTGAGCGCATCGGTAGCGTTTTTGTGGTAGTCAATTCTGCTGGTCGTACCGATGCGGGAGTGCATGCCAGCGGACAGGTAATCCACTTTCGGACCGATGCTCGTTTGACACCTGAAATATGGCAACGTGCTCTGAATGCTGTCTTGCCCACTACGATCGCGGTGCGCTGGGCACGAGAAGTTCCAGAACGTTTCCACGCACGCTTTAGTGCTCTGAGCCGTGCTTATCGCTATACAATTTGGAATGATCTGGCACCAACGGCTTTGCGGGCGAGGTACAGTTACCACTATCCTCGTGAGTTAGATGTTGACCTTATGCAGGAAGCATGTCGCTCATTGGTGGGGACCAAAGATTTTGGGGCCTTTGGACACAGTCCCGAAGATTTAAACGCAAATTCCAAGGGGCATACGGTGGCATCTAGATCGCATCATTGTGTTCGTACCATGCTAGAGGCATGTTGCGTACGCGATGAGACGCAGCGAGAACTCATCTATTGTGATTTTATGGCCAATGCTTTTCTCACGGGGCAGGTTCGCAGAATGGTTGGTACGCTCCTTTTAGTTGGACAGAAGCGTCTCAGCCTAGAAGAATTTGCCGTAATCGTGCAACGTGCGGAGAAAGGCCATCCTGGTTCAGCGGCCCCTCCACATGGGCTGTGTCTGGTACAGGTTAGATATCCTGAGATATTTGGAGTAATGAACGATGACAAAGACATATAGCGCCAAGGCCGCTGACCTGCAACCCAAATGGTATGTCATTGATGCCAAGGGGCAGGTTCTGGGCCGTCTGGCGGCGCAGATCGCGCAAATTTTGCGTGGAAAGCATAAACCAACTTTTACGCCTCATCTCAATAGTGGTGATTTTGTGATCGTGATCAATGCTGATAAGGTTGCAGTGACTCGTAACCGTTTGGATCAGAAAATCTACTATCGTCATTCGCAGTATCCTGGTGGCTTGAAGCAACAGACACTACGTCAGGTGCTTGAAGGCAAATTCCCTGAGCGTGCTATTGAGCATGCTGTGCGTGGTATGGTGATGCACAATCGGCTAGGTGCTCGGATTATGGAGCATCTGAAGGTCTATGCAGGTCCAAACCATCCACATCAGGCTCAGCAGCCAGTCGTTTGGGCGGGACCTGAGGCATTGTTGAAAGAGTACACTGAGGCAAAGTAAAAGAAGAGGAGAAATTACCTTGACTGAAACCAATAGGGGTGATTACTACTACGGGATGGGTCGCCGCAAGACAGCTGTTGCTCGTGTGCGTATCTTTCCCAATGGAGATGGGAGTATCACCGTCAATGGCAGACCGGCTCAGAGCTATTTTGGACAGCGTGAAGCGCATATAGCTACTATTGCTGCACCCTTCCGAGTGCTGGATCTGGGCAATAAGTATAACGTGACCGTACGGGTAGTTGGTGGAGGCTCCAGTGGTCAAGCTGGGGCGATTCGTCATGCCTTGGCCCGTGCTCTAGTGCGTATGGACCCGGATGCCAAGCATCCTCTGCGCAAGGCAGGCTTCCTGACACGCGATCCTCGCATGAAGGAACGCAAAAAGCCAGGTCTCAAGCGTGCTCGCAAGGCTCCACAGTATACAAAGCGCTAATCAGAAGAAAAGAAGTGCTTTTCCCATGGGAAAAGCACTACATAGCCCTTTTTGACGTTAGTGAGGCTTAGAATATGGGGGGTATCTACAACATTTATTGCGATGAAAGTTGCCACTTGCAAAATGATCATCAGCAAGTTATGGTATTAGGTGCTATTTGGTGTTCACTTGAGAAAACCAAAGAAATTGCTATGCGTCTTCGCGAGATTAAACTTCGTCATGGACTTCCGCCAAACTTTGAAGTAAAATGGTCAAAAGTATCTCCCGCTAAACTTTTGTTTTATAAAGATCTCATAGATTATTTTTTTGATAATGATGAATCTGCATTTCCGTGCACTAATCATACCAAATAAATCGAGATTATATCATCAAGACTTAGCGCAAGATTATAGCGCTTGGTACTACACAATGTACTTTGATCTATTGGAAGCATTACTCAAGCCTAAAGATGAATTCAGAATTTACCTTGACATCAAGGATACAAAAAGCGGTGATAAGATAAAAAATTTGTATAAAGCTTTAGATAATAACATGTATGATTTTGAACGCAAAATTGTTACGCGTATTCAAGCAATACGCTCACATGAAGTAGAACAACTACAATTAGCTGACTTGCTAATTGGTGCCGTAAATTATGCAAATCGTGATCTTCATACAAGCAAAGCTAAACAAACTCTGATTGAAAGAAATTCAACTTAGATCTCACTATAGTCTAACAAAAAAGACATTATTGCGCGAGGAGAAGATCAACTTATTCCAGCAGAAAGCGGGATAAGTTTGGGATGAATAGTAATTGTGACTGGCTTCCTCCACTGATGTTGATGCAAGATTATCAAAATGATTGGGATCAGTATCTGGAAGCAATTTACCAGTGTTTTTACCAAGATTTTGTTGCTTCTAAGCCATATTTTGAAGATAGGCGTTTTGGCTTGAAGAGGCATCCGATATTAAAGGGCAAAGAGGCAACTTTTTGGCATATTATTTCTGAAGGTGAAGTAGAGAGCGAGCGTGTGCCAGATTTTCGCCGATGTGAACGTATTCGCTGGCCTCGTGCAGTTATTGAAGCCAGCAAATATAGGCTTACAAAGTGCTGGAAAACTGCGCGAAAGGGGGAACAAAGAATAGTTATTGCTCTGGAAGATTTTAGTTATGTGGTCATCTTGGCTGATCGCAATGAGTATATACTTTTATGGACAGCATATTGTGTGGAACAAGAACATCGAAGGCGAAAGCTACGTCGAGAATATGAGGAATACATGCAGGAAAAAGGCTAGTGCCGTCCTTTGCAGGACGACACCGTTACTCCTTCCACACATGGCGGATGAGCTAGTGTTTATTCAATTATAAACTAGTGAGAGTGAAAAAGCAACAGTTTTTGGCTGTGCGGCTGTGCCCCTTTCTTGGAGGCGAATATATCGTAAATTATAAGTGCTCTTCTCCTTGCAACCTTCCTTGTTCATCTGGTACACTAGTGATATAGTGTAATCGAGGGATTCGTCAGGAATCGCCAAGGGATCTGATGGCGTTTTCTTAGATGATGATCCATCCTGCTCAGAGGAAATAGTATGAGCCAGATCTTTGATTTTGAACAGATGGATCAACAAAGCGTAGAACCGAGACAAGGGCTTTTGCATGGAGCAGCCTCGGCGAGCGGTGGACATTCCTCGCTTCCCACTGCGGTTCAGTTGACGAGAATCTTCTCAGCTGCGATTTGCTCGCTCGTCATGGCTTTCTTTTTCTTCGGCTTATCGCAGAGTTTACCAGTTAATGAGATAATAGCGACGGAGCCAGTCTTTACGCTAGCAGGGCAAGTCATCCTAGCTAGTGCGGCACTCGTGTTAGGAGTTGTCTTGTTTACGGGTATCCCACTAGCTCTTGTGACTTGGCAATCGACGCCTCGTAGTCGTTTCCTCCTCGCCATCCCATTTCTTGCAATCATACTTCCGCTGGTTGCTCTGATCAACCCTCTACTCAATCTTGCATCACTTCTCATGTTATTGACATGTGTCCCACTAGCTCTTGTGACTTGGCGATTGCTGCCACGTAGTCGTTTCCTTCGCTTTCTTCCATTTCTCGCGATTGCGGCATTGCTTGTTATTCCAGCCTTCCATATATTTAGGCTTGCATCGCTTATCATCTTATTGGCTGATCTCTTCCTCACTGTTGTCGTCTGGCGATTAACGCCTCCGCCGAGGATTCGCCTGGGCCTTCTCCTCCCATTTGCTGCAATTGCGTTGCTGCTAGTTTCCATCATCTTTAGTATATTCTTGAGTAGTCTAGGTTCGTTCGCCTTCATCGATTTTATAAGCAGCGTGATAGGCGCTGTGCTTTTGTATAGTATTCCCATCATAGGTAACCTGGGCAACCTAGTTCTCGTAGTGTTCCTGTGTGGCATTCCCATGATCTGTACTATAGCGATTAATACTGCCATTCGCCAAGCTACCATCCCAGACAAATGGCTGCGATTTACCCAGCTTCCTAGTCGTCTCGTTGTGTTTGGGGTTATCGTGATGTTCCTGACACTGCTCTTTTGGGGCTTTTACCTTGCCGTATTCGCGCCTGCATTATTCTTCATGCTGCTTTCTCCTTTTAATACCCCTTGGAATTCCTGGTTGCTTATAGTCATTGGCATGTTCATTTCCGTGTTTGTTGCTGCTCGGACGCTCTCTCGTGGTCGGTAAGTAGAGAATTCGTTTTCACTGCTACCACACAAGATGGTCCTGCAAATGGAAATTATTGACTTGCAGATAGTGTCTCTCTACTATGTTATCAGGATGTTTCCATGGTCGTGTTAGCCCGACGCCAACAATAACAGGAATCCCGCTTTGTACTCGTGTATTGATCTGCTGGATGAGGTTTTCTTTAGGAGTTTTATGATCTGTCTCATACAGTCGAATATCTGTAACTGATAGATTAACAGTAAAAATTCCATCTGTAATATCGGCTCGAATTTGGCCATTGCTTGTCACAAGCAATGTGGGTGGAGCGGCAGGTATCAAGCATCCTAATGAAGCTTCTCCTTCCCCTACATCAACAATGCATCCACGCCCAAAAGATTTGATTGCGGAGCCGAAAATCTCTGTGATACTCCTTCGTGCAACAATTTGGAGCTGCTCCGAAAATTGCTCTGGAGGCATGAGACCGATAGGGTTTACATTGAGAAAATGGAAAGAGTGATCTTCTAATTCTGGCGGATGTCCGCAGTATTTAACCGGACCTAAGTCTACCAGAGATGCCATGCCAAATGGGCCGCCATTGAGAGCGAGGTAGTGAGTGGTTAATCTCCCCTGTTGTACCGGGCGAATATGCTGACCGTTTGATATATTGATGCCTGCAACACAAATATATCCTGGCTGCATCCTTGTCAAATGATTCACCACAATCTGCATTTTCTTTCCCCCTTAGTGCAAAATCAATACTGGTTAATCTTTTCGCTTTCCCTCTGTCTTATCTAGGGACAGAGATATTCTTGAAGTATTATTGCATATTACGAATGAAAAACCATTATATATGTATAATCTTCAGGTTTCCCCACTTTTCCTGAAGATATTCTACGACAAGGCGTCGATGGCAATGTTCTGCGGTTGCTTCACTACAGAGTAGGACCGTTGGTATTTCAAACAACTTTGGGTTAATTCTTTCTTCAACTCTTCGCTCCCTCATAAGTGTTAAGAAGCGTTGCTGATAATCCAGCCAGCTTCCTTTTTGTTTTTTATAGGCATCAAGCATATCTTGTGTAGGTGCCAGTAAAGGCTCATGCTGATACTCTATCTGACAGATTTCTGCAAGAAAGAAAGGCAAATCATCTTTTTTTGCGAAACCAGCCAATTGAGATGAATTATTCAATCTGACATCGACGAGGCGTTTAATATTGGCCTGTCTTAGAGATCCGAAGAATTGGGCTGCTGTTTTCTTCGTGAAACCGACCGTATAGATCTCCATGTGTCTTCCTCCTGATCTGATAGCTCATCTCCCCACAGAGATTGTGCATAAAAAGGTTTTTCTTCATGAAAATCCACATCTTTCTCATTTTGCAGATGGCCATCCCCTCGAATATGAAGCAGGTCAACGCCTTGCTCAGTAAGCACATGACCTATCAAGAGATGTCGATGGCAAATTGCGGGGTCTTCTTCGCTGCACATGATGGCAGTGTGAGATGCGGCACCGATATCCATGAGGCGCTGGATACCTTTGAGGAAAAGCGCAGATTCCGCAACTCGCTTGTAGAGGACATGGTCATCCGCATCATAAAATTCGTCGCCATCTGGTCGTCCTCCCAGTTCCTGGCCCATGAATTTGTATTCGATGTCAATTTGTTCGACTGTGACTGCCAATTTGGTACTATTGAAATGTGGAACATACTTGGAATATGGACTTGATCTCACATCAACGAGTACTTGTATCCCATGCTGTCGCAGGAGTGCAAGGAAGGTTTCTATCGACTGGTTAGAATGACCAATCGAGAAGATTGTGAGTAACTCAGAGTTTTCATTTCCAAGAGAGGTATTTGTATTTGCCATTGAATTGCCTCTTCCAACGTCGAGATAACTGTGTTTGGCGCTAGTATAACATATCCAAAGATGCAAGTGAATAGCTAAATATAAGTAGAAATTTTAGATATGTAAGTAATATCGAGATCAATCCAACCGTTCAAGGGGAGAGGATAGCTGACTTCTCAAAGGTACCTGAATAGTTACCTAAATTAAATTGTAAACAGATTTCTAATCGAATTAGAGAGTACTTAAGCAAGCGTTTCTTCTCTCAAGAAATGATTGACAAATAGCAGGGCATCTGCTATAATTACCTCATAAGGAATGAGAAAGCAACTGGTTGCTACACATCAAACTATGATAAGCTTGGCTAATGATGGGTTGTCAGGATGAAGGGGACATGACCCTTTCTTCCCCTCAATGACCCTCAGCTACCTGTGTTTCGTCGTTCGTCTCTTCTACTTTCCAGGAGCTTTCTCGAAAGCGTTTGTCTTCGGTTATTGTTGAGCAATGTCCCTTGTTGAAGCCACTCATGCCAGGCATGAGATAGAGGCATGTTTGTGCTCATCGTTTTCCGCTGTGAGCTGCCTTTTACTGAGAGCATCTTCAAGGAAGCTCAGACGTTTCTTGCTGCCCGAGAGGGGCAGCTGAGAGGGAGATCTACATGTATGAGGCGACTGCATCTGAAGCGGTAGCGGCCTTAGGGAATCAGGGCTTGCAAGGAGGATGGGTGATTAGTAATGGTGGAAGTATTACGTTCACCCACTCGTCACAAAGTCAGTTACCAGCGATTTAAGAAGCTGGTGCTGGATGGGTACGGATTGGTTTCAGATTAGGGGATTGCTATCAGGATTGGATAAATCCAGGCTGCAATGGAACAACGGCTCTGTATCAATACGACCAAGTGATTCAAGGATGCCCAAACCCGAGGCTTACAGCTCTGGTCTGATCAACAACGAATTTTCGGGCCGGGTAGCTCGTCACTGTGGACGGCGAATAATGCAGAAAATGCGGGTGGCAATGGGGATAATGACTACATGAGAGCTTTATCACTCAATGCTGCTGTTGTTCTTGCCAGTCATTACGCAGGAAAGATCACGACATGGGAAATCTGGAATGAACCAAACGTGGGAGGAAGTACGATTTATCCCTCGAATTTAGCTTGGTTGCTTCGCCACGTCTATGAAGATACAATAAAAGCCGGATTATCCGGTTTGACCTTCATCTCTGGAGGGATCACTTCGTTGCAACATAGTCGTAATCGTATTACCTCAGTATCGAGCGGGGCGGACTATCTGACACACACCTACCAACAAGGCCAAAGGTACGCCCAATGGGATACCATTAGGGCCACATATGGCTCCTATCCCTTATACGGGATTGGTCAGCACATCTATATTGATGGTTTTACAAGCACCAGTTCGCAAAAAATTAGTACCTGTTTAAAATATATTCGCAACGCATATGTGGCCTTTGAAGGTGTAGCAACCACCAAAAAAAGTACCATCACCGAAGTGGGTTGTTCAACGGGCAATGTTTCTGAGAGCATACAGGCTGCAAACCTTCAAATCGCATAATACTCGGTTTAAGCAAACTCCTTATGTAAACAATGCCTATTGGTTTAATATTCAGGATGTACCCGAAGCTAGTTTATACTTCGGATTGCAAACCGGCGATGAACCCACAAGCCATCCTTTTCAACCTACCAGCAATACGCTCACTATTAGATGAAGGGCAAAATGCGAGCCAGGCTGTCATGAGGAAACCACACTCCAGCATGACAAGTAACGTGTCTTGGGATATCATAGAGATGCCTCCTATTCTTGTGGATGTGACTATCACAATCATAGGAGCAAAGCAATCCTCCAGCTTGGCTCTCTCTTTATGACCAAGCCTTACCTATTTGACTATCATATAGCGAGTTCTTAGCCAATGGAGTACAAGTGATGGCTGACATTTCTCATGATGCACCACAATTTCTGGCTACTACGCTGACATGGATATAGCTATAGACGTGTTACAGAGAGGCAAAGACCGCTGGGCCCTTGTCGGTATACGTGAGCGCATTTAGTATCCTGGAAAGGTTAATCAAAGGTTTCATAGCTATCGCTCCACGCTGGATTGCAACATGTGCACAGGCTAAAGGCATCTCTGAGGATTTACCAGCCTCGTACTGGGAGCAGGGAATGCAGCCAGTATTGGCCCAATGGATATCTTCCACAAGCTATTCGTGGAAGGTCAAGAGGTGTTGTTCAAGCCCAATCCAGTGAATGCCTATCTTGGTCCACTCATCAGCAAGGGATTGCTCCTATTAACGCTCCTTGCAATTCCTGGTCGCTTATAGTCATTGGCATGTTCATTTCCGTGTTTGTTGCTGCTCGGACGCTCTCTCGTGGTCGGTAAGTGAGAGAATTCGTTTTCACTGCTACCACACAAGATGGTCCTGCAAATGGAAATTATTGACTTGTAACTGATGCCTTTTTATAATGTCATCAGCATGTTTCTATGGCCGTATCAATCCAATGCTTAGAATAACTGGTACTTAAGATCTGTTAGGAAACTGCCCGTATACTATGTCATGGAAAATATCGTTTATAATACACGGGAACTTATTATTCAAGGAGCGATGAGATAGTGTTTTACCGCAGAAAAATTTTACTCCGCATTACCGGAAGCCTTCGGTGGCTCATTACCAAAAACGGATTGCCAAAAGTTACTCTTTCTGTTTTGTTTCCGTAGAGGAAGAACTACTATGATTTCTTTCCCCATAAGTATGGCAACTTTAGTATCGTCTTGTCCCAGGATAAAAGTAAGCTTGCTGATCTCGGACTCTTAACATCTCAAGGCGATTTTTGCCTCAAAGGTGATTACACACACCTCGATCAAACTCGATAAGGAGGACTGTGATACTCTCCATGCTCTTGTGAAGGAAATAGGTAGCTTACGTGGCGAGGAACTTATTCGTAAAATATACCTCGAATTCCCCATTACACCTCTCGTAGCCAAATAGCTGAGAAAATACTTAGGTATGAAGAGTACGAGTTAGTATGTCACACCTGGAATAGTGACGAAACTCCATGCTTATTCACTATCGGATACGAAGGGCTGTCTATAGACGCTTACTTAGACATCTTGGTGTCAAATAATATTAGGACTCTGGCTCTACGTACGAAAAAACCCCATATCAATGAAGTATGGCTTTTCTAAAGGTAAGCTAGCTGAATACACTAAAGCTGCAGGAATATCATATATCCATATTCCTGAGCTTGGCATACCATCTAACTTGAGAAAGAGTTTGAATAGTTCCAAGGCATACCAATACCTGTTTGATTTCTATTCTTCACAAATCTTACCTAAGCAAAAAGAGGCCCTTGAAAGGGTAAAGTCTATTATTAACGATTACGAGCGTGTTGCTATAACTTGTTTTGAAGCTAACCATCAGTTCTGCCATCGGCATAAAGTAACCGAACGCTTAGAGAATGACTCTGATTTTAATATACCCATTGTTCATCTAAGTAAAAAGAGCCTTTGCTCCACTAATTTCTTCAGCAAGCCTCCATCACATGGACTTTGGGACTAGAAGATGTTAAACTTATATATATGATATATCTTTTCTAGCTCATCTGGAGGCTATTCTTGTATCTGCCTTATGAAATACCTGGCACGCAGGTACTTATAACAGTGAAAACCTATCCGCTGCCCTCAAATAAATACAGTGAATTAGTCTGTACTGCAGGTCTTCTTCCCGACGGAAAATGGATACGATTGTATCCAGTGCCATTTAGAGACTTGCCATATGACTCCCAATATGGAAAATACTACTTGATCACTCTTGATCTCATACGAAACACAAAGGATTTTCGCCCTGCAAAGCTACCGCTCAAAACAAGGGATCGATAGCATTCAGATAGGAGGACGAATTGACACAAAGGATGGATGGGCAAAACGCAAGGAGTATGTGTTCAAAGAGGTATTTACCTCAATGGAGGAACTCATCAAGTTAGCACAACGTGATACTTGTAAGTCACTAGGGACACTCAAGCCATGTGAGATTATTGACTTCGTAATTGAACCAACTGCGCGAGAGTGGCCAGAAAAATGGCAGGCACAGCTTCTCCAGTATAACTTGTTCGATCTCGATGAAAAAGGGGGAGGGAAACTGCGTAAAGTAGTTCGGAAGCTGCCTTATAAATATTCGTATAAGTTTCTATCTGAGGGTGACAAAAGTCCTAGGAAGCTCATAATAGAAGATTGGGAATTAGGAATGTTATATTGGAATAGCCTACGGCAGTGTAAAGGAGATGAAGAAGAAGCCAACCGCCTAGTAAAGAGAAGGTACTTCGATGAGTTCTTATCAAAAACATGATGTGTACTTTTTTCTTGGAACAACTCTACAATATCATGCCCGTCGCGCACCTAATCCATTTATCATTGTTCGCGTTTTTTATCCATTGAAGCAAAAAAAACTCCTCAGGCTTATCAACCTCGGTTATTTGAAGTTTGACTACTAGTCCTGCTTCTGTCAAATTTAGGAGTAGATTTAAATAGCTTCTACAATGCATAGCTAGAAACAGTCACTCTGCCCAGGAATTGGCAGAGTTGTCCGTTATTGCAATAGGGCATCTTATAATGGTACCGCCTCTATCTGTCTTATCTCTCTGTTGTTAAGGAGGCGAATGTGACACCCATTAATCTTTTCGATTATGAGGTTCTTGCGAGAAAGCCTTTGGAGCCTGCTATCTGGGATTATTATGATGGAGATAGGGATGATGAAGTCACGCTGCGAGCCAATCGTCTCTCCTTTGTGCGTATCCGACTTCGCCCGCGTGTACTCAGATATGTAAGTAATATCGAGATCAATTATAGTGTCCTCTGGTGAGAACGGCAGCGCTTGGCAGAAGCTCCCTAGTATGCTATATTGACGCCATATTTTGGAGGGGAGAACTATTTATGAGCGAATATCAGCGGTACGAATTTATGACCAGTGATCGACCCCTGACACGAGCGCAGCTCGACGAGGTCAACGGTCTTTCTAGTCACATCGAGGCGTCCTCTACTCACGCCGTTATCGAATATCACTGGGGTGATTTCGAGCACGATCCCATCAAGGTACTTCACAAGTATTTCGATGGCTTCCTATATTGGGCTAACTGGGGATCGCCACAATTGGCGTTGCGCTTCCCGCATGGGGTCTTACCAGCCGATCTCATTGATGGCTATGATTTCGATGATTTTGTCACCTTCACCAAACATCCAGATTACGACATTCTCGATATGCACTTTGGCGAAATGGAAGCGCCTGATGAGTGGACTGAATATGATCTGGGATCGCTCATCTCTATTCGCGATGAATTGATGGAAGGTGATTTGCGACCACTCTATATCGCTTGGTTAGCGACTATGAGCATGCTAGGGAGCTATGATGAAGAGGAGGAAGACGAAGTTATTATTGCGCCGCCTGTCCCGCCTGCTTTTGCCACACTGACATCGGCTCAGCAGGCATTAGCAGAATTGTTGCAAATACCGCAAGTAATGCTCGATGTAGCAGCGCAACATAGCAGTGCCTCCAAGCCATCAACTAGCGACGATTTTGTGGCATGGGTCAAGTTGTTGCCAGAAGAGCATCGCGAAGATTATCTGGTGCGGTTAGCACGCAATGAGTCAGGTCTGAGTCGTCTGCTGGTCAAAGAATTGCATGATTTGGGTCAGGGTAAGACGAAAGTGGCGACATCGGAGGGTGAGCGTGTAACTTATGCGACGCTGCTGGCTGAGACCAAGGCCATTGAGGCCAGACGAGAACGTGAGAGGCTTGAGCAGAAGCGGCTGGCTCGTCTACGTCATCTGCAAGAGGTCCATGATCGGCAGGAGGAATATTGGAGTCAAATCGAGCAGGCAGTTACACGCAAGTTGGGCACGGCCTACGACGAAGCCGTTCGGCTCTTAGTTGATCTCCGAGACGCCGCTGATCATTTTAAAGAGACTCAACAGTTTCAGACGCGTTACCTCACCTGGGTCCGGTCTTATATGAAACGTCCCGCCCTCCTTGAGCGCCTGTATAAGAAAAAATTCTCATTGCCACAAGTGTAAGGGAATATAGTCTCCTCCGCTTGCGTCATATCTTGGGGGTGTCACCTACAAACGCAAAAATTCTATGCTTTCGTAAGGAGAAGTTCTTTGACTAGTACACTACAGCTTCCAGAGCCAGGACAACTGGTAGATATCCGGCAACGACGCTACGTGGTTCTCGACATTGGATGCAGCATGCTCCCTCCGAGTATGTTCGCTTCCCCAACCCTCAAGCGTGAACGTCGTCACCACCTAATCACGCTCTCTTCAGTTGAGGATGATGCACTTGGTGAAGAACTGCAGGTTATCTGGGAAATTGAGCCGGGGGCCACAACGATTGAGAAGACCCCTCTTCCCGAACCCATCGGCTTCGATACTCCACAGCGGCTCGACACCTTCCTCAACGCCGTCCGCTGGGGAGCAGCATCGAGTGCAGACGTGAGAGCGATCCAATCTCCCTTCCGTAGCGGTGTTGACCTTGAAGACTACCAACTTGATCCAGTGGCACGTGCCATCCAAATGCCCCGTGTCAGTTTGCTCATTGCTGACGATGTTGGCCTTGGTAAGACGATTGAAGCTGGCCTAGTTGCTCAGGAACTTATCATTCGTCACCGTGCCCGCAAGATCTTAATTCTTTGTCCGGCAGCGCTGCAAGTTCAGTGGCGGGACCAGATGCGTGATAAATTTGGTTTAGCGTTTCGTATTATCGACAGCAAATCGCTCCACGATCTGCGCAAGGAACGAGGTTTGCATATCAATCCCTGGACGCACTTTCCCCGTTTGATCACCTCAATCGATTTCCTCAAGCGTGAGCGTCCTTTGCGCCTATTCAGCGAGATCCTTCCTCCCGAAGGCCAATCGCCCTATCCGCGCAAATTCGATCTGCTGATCCTAGACGAAGCTCACAACATTGCCCCTTCAGGACGTGGCAAATACGCAACCGATTCACTGCGTACTCTAGCTATACGTCGCCTTGCTCTGCATTTTGAGCACAAATTATTCCTCTCAGCAACGCCTCATAATGGCTACCGTGAAAGCTTCTCTGCTCTGCTCGAACTGCTAGACAACCAGCGTTTCGCCCGTGGAGTCGAGCCAGATCCTGAGCAATTGAACGCCATCATGGTCCGTCGCCTCAAATCTGAGCTACCTCCGCGCTGGAATGGAGAATCACGTTTCCCCAAGCGTGAAATCGAGCCCATCGAAGTAGCCTATACCCAGCAGGAGCGCGATATCCATCAGGCTCTCCAGCAGTACAGTGAGCTACGCATCGCCCATGCCAGCGACAGTAGTGAACAATACGCCACCGAATTTGTCGCCAAATTGCTCAAGAAGCGCCTCTTCTCTTCGCCATCCGCCTTCTTTGCCACACTTACCAAGCACGAAAGTGCACTGACTGAAGCCAAGCGCCATACCAGCGTAACGAGACGGCCCAGTGTGGGTATTTTACGCAGTAAGATAGAACAGTTAGATGAGGAGCATGATAACGACGAATCGCTTCTCGATGCCACTAATGCGGCACTAGAAGCTGTTGCACTCCTCTTCCGTGAGCCAACGATCCAGGAGCAGACCTTGCTTCGGCAGATGCACGAGTGGGCTGAACGCACACGTCATCGTCCTGATAGCAAAGCCCAGCGACTCATCGAGTGGCTTCATCAGACGATCAAGCCGGGTGGACAATGGTCGCATGAACGAGTAATTATCTTCACAGAGTATCGTGATACGCAGCACTGGCTCCATGACTTGCTGGCACGCGAAGGTTTTGCCGAAAAGGGACCTGATGGTGAGAAACGGCTCCTCACCCTCTACGGTGGTATGAATACCGAAGAGCGTGAACGGATCAAAGCGGCCTTCCAAGCTGATCCATCTGATTCCTCTGTCCGTATCCTGCTAGCGACTGATGCAGCATCCGAAGGCATCGATCTCCAAAATCACTGCTCACGCCTCATTCACTACGAGATCCCCTGGAACCCAAATCGCCTAGAGCAGCGTAATGGGCGTATCGATCGACATGGTCAGCGTGCTAACCAAGTCAATATCTATCATTTTGTCAGCACGACCTATCATAGTCATACCAGTGCGGAGCAGGACAAAAGTAGACTAGACGCGGATCTCGAATTTCTGATGACAGCAGTGGAGAAGATCGAGCGTATTCGTGAAGATCTGGGCAACGTTGGTCCAGTGATTGCCGATCAAGTTGAGGAGGCCATGCTTGGTCGTCGTCGTACTCTCGATACCAGAAAAGCCGAGGAGGACGCGCCTTCACGTCGCTTGCAATCCTTTGCACGCAAGCAGCGTGAAAGACTGGAGGAGCGTATTCATCAGCTCTACGAGCAATTGCAGGACAGTAAGAAAGAGCTAGAACTGACTCCACAGAACATCCAAGCCGTCGTAGAGACCGCCCTCGAACTAGCCAAACAACCTTCCTTGCAGCGACGAACTCTTTCCGACCCTCACGACATCTTTGAGCCAATTGAAGTCTTCGATGTGCCGGAATTGAGTGGAAGTTGGGCTGCATGTACCGATGGGCTAGAGCATCCTCATACTCATCACAAGCGCCCGATAGTTTTCGATCATACCCTGGTGCAAGGGCGTGACGATGTAGTGCTAGCCCATCTCAATCACCGTCTTGTTGCCATGTCCCTACGTTTGCTGCGAGCCGAGGTCTGGTCCAACAGTGATCGCAAGCTCTATCGTGTCACAGCGCGTACGGTCCCCAGCTATCAAATGGACTCGCCTGCTGTGATTGCCCATGCTCGCCTGCTCATCCTTGGGGGAGACAATCAGCGTCTGCACGAAGAAGTCATCGCGGCAGGAGGATACCTGCGTGAGGGTCGTTTTGTGCGAATGAGCGAGCGCCAACTAAAAGAAGCGCTCTCATTAGCCCAGGATCGTGAGGTTTCCAAGCGCATGCAACATGAGCTGGCAGTCAGCTGGCCCAGACATAAAGATGCTCTCATCCAAGCATTAGAAGGGCGCATGCGTGATCGCTCAACCAGCCTGCAAAAAACGCTAGCTGCTCGGGCCGAAAAAGAGCAACGTGATATCAGCAGCATCCTCACCGAACTCCAGCAGAGCATTCGCAACGAACTCCAGCAACCAGAGGTTATTCAATTGCAATTGGGTGTATTCTCGCAAGACGAGCGCCAGCAATACGAACGGAATCTCAGTGCCCTAGAGGAACGTGCCAATCAGATTGATGAGGAAATCCACCAGGAAGTCAAGCGTATTCAGGAGCGCTTTGCCGATCCACAGCCGCGTCTCTTCCCGGTTGCAGTGACCTATCTTGTTCCTGAGCGCCTTGCTCGTTCTTGAGCTAGTAGTCTATTCAACGGAAGAATGCTATACTAGAGGAAAATTTGGTGGGATCGCCCTACGTGCGAGAGATTCCTGGAACAGGGACAGGTCATCATTTCACCTTCCAGGTTATCAATCTATGGGAAATTGCACCAGAAGTGCTCAAGCAGACAGAATTTGATGCTCTGCATCACTTGCTGTTGCTCAATCATGCGCGGCATGACATGGAGGAAAGGAGGAAAAAGTCATTGATTACGCTCATAGAAATAGATGGCTTCAAGACATTTCAAGACTTCAAATTAGAATTATCTCCTTTTCAAGTCATTGTCGGACCCAATGGTGCCGGAAAAAGTAATCTGTTCGATGCACTGCATTTACTCTCACGTTTAGCCGACACGGATTTGCGTTCAGCTTTCCAAGAATTACGTGGAGATGCCATTGAGGTCTTCACGACCATTCCGAATGGAAAACCAGTGAATAAAATGAGATTAGCAGTTGAAATGCTGGTAGATCGTTCGATCCAAGATAGCTGGGGGACAAAGACCAACTTAAAATACACACGTATGCGCTATGAATTAGAAATCTTACGCCGTACCGATGAACAAGGGCTTGAGAGATTATATGCTTCACATGAGTCTTTGAAGGCAATTCCAAGAGCTGATGATATTTGGTGTAAGAAGCATGGCCTTTCAACACAGAATAATTGGCTACCAAGAGTGGCTGGAGGCAAAACTTTTATTTCTACAGAAGAACCAAAATCAGGGCAACATATCATTCATTTATATTCAGATGGCCACAGCGGACGTAAATCATTGCTTGGAGCGAAGATTGAACGCACGGTGCTCAGTGGTGTGACCAATGCGGAGTTTCCTCATGTGTTTGCCGCAAGAGAGGAAATGCGAACTTGGAAATTCTTACAACTAAACCCCGAAGTACTGCGTTATCCAAGTTCAATGCTTGCCTCACCATTCATCTCTTCTGATGGTCATAACCTCGCAACAACACTTGCGCGTATGCAAACAGAAGATAAGTATGCTCTCAATGATGTTACATCTGACTTAGCAAACCTCGTACCTGGTATCCTGAAAGTCGAAGTGGATACAGACCAAGCACGCAATCAATACATCATTCGCGCAATCATGCAAGATGAAGCATCTTTTTCATCCCGAGTGCTTTCGGATGGGACACTTCGCATGTTAGCACTTGTAACACTGAAAAATGATTTTCAGCATCGTGGTGTCCTCTGCTTTGAAGAACCAGAAAATGGCGTTCATCCTTCTCTGCTCAAAAACCTTGCTTGCTTACTCCGTGAATTAGCCACAGACTTTCAAGATGAACATCAAAAAGATCTGCCTTTGCGACAATTACTCGTGAATACGCATTCACCAGTATTTATTAGCCAACCAGAGATCAGAGATGCTCTCCTTTTTGCATATATGGTTACACGTGTTGGGCCACAAGCGAAAGGCATTCCGCCACGCCGTGTCACACGTATCGCACCAGTCGCTAAACCACATCTACAATTAAAACCTGCTTTTGGTCTAAGCAAAGAAGAGGAAATCTATACGGTGGATCAAATCAAGAATTATCTGAACAGTGATGTTCTTCAAGATGCATATAGCAATTTCTCATAGGGTAAAATCTGAATGAAAATGTTATTATTAGCACTTTATGCAGAAGGTTCAACTGACGCTCGTTTTCTGCCACCTATCATTCGCAGAACTGCGGAAAGGATCATCGCTCAACATGGGCAGGGCTTTGTAGATGTATCAGAACCAATGATTGTACCTAAGCAGCAAGATCGACGTCGCGAAGATGGTATTTTAAGCGCTGCTTACCATGTCTATGGCTATCATGTTCTTATCGTTCACTCTGATGCTGATGATAGGACTCCAGATCGGGCACTCTCAGAACGTATTCAACCGGGATTTAATTTGGTTTCCTGTACCAACGAAGAAGTATGCAAACACTTGATACCTGTGATACCAGTTCAAATGATTGAGGCATGGATGTTAGCAGATCACAATGCTTTACGCACAGTTATCGAAACAGATATGAGTCCCAAAAATCTGGGCCTTCCAAGTAAGCCAGCTGAAGTTGAAAGAGATGCGAATCCGAAACGAACTCTCAATGAAGTGATACAGAGAGCGCTTTCTGACCGTCCTCATCGCCGTAGACAACTGGACTTTAGTGCTCGCCAAGAATCTCTAGCACGTAAGATTAATTTAGATACATTATATTTAGTTCCTTCATACAGAGAATTTTTCTTGAATTTTAAAAGAATTTTAGCAGAGCTGAGTTTTATTTCTTGGAATCATTCACAAGGAGCATAACGACGAAAGTTCCATTATATTTGAAAGGATGCACTTACACAGATGTCAACCGACCGCCTCGTAGCACGCAAACATGCCGAATGGCTTTCCCTAATCGACATTTCCGGTCCTTTCCTGAGCATGCCCGTCCTGCTCGAAAGTTTCCCTCAAGGCCTTGACCTCAACGACGACGAGAGTCAAGTCCGTCACCGTGTGCGCCTAGCCTACGATGAATGGATCGAGAACCAAGAAAGCCCTCAGCCAGACCCAGCCATTCACACCCAATGGCTGCGTTTCGTGCTTGAAGAAGTGCTCCAGATGCGCCCCGATGCCATCCTGGAGGGCCAACAGATCCCCGCCGATTGCTGCTACGAATCCAAAGAACGTGGTGAAATCCTGCGTCCACTGATGGTCATTCGCTCGCCCTACGAACAAAAGCCGCGTCTACTCATCCAGCTCGCACCCCACAAGCAAGACCTCTCCAAGCCGCTTGATGGCAAGCAGCGCAACGGCTTACCCGCGACACGCATGATGGAACTACTGCGCCAGAGTAGTGTCCGATTGGGCTTACTCACCAACGGTCGGCAGTGGATGCTCATCGACGCCCCTGCCAACGAAACCACGGGCTACTACAGCTGGGACGCCTCATTATGGGCAGAAGAGCCTTTGACGCTACAAGCCTTTCGCAGCCTGCTGAGCATGTCGCGTTTCTTCAACGTGCCTGTCGATGAGACCCTAGAGGCCTTGCTCACCAAGAGTGCTCTCAAGCAGCAAGAGGTCACCGATCAACTAGGAGATCAGGTCTTGCGAGCCGTCGAGACCCTTGTGCACACCCTTGATCAGCTCGACAAAGAAGATCGACGTCTGAAGATGGATCAGCCCTCACTGCTGGCAGGCATCGGAGAAAAAGAAACTCTATGAAGCAGCCTTGACAATAATGATGCGTCTCGTCTTCCTGCTCTCGGCTGAGGAGCGTCATCTCCTGCCATTGGGAGAGCCGCTCTACGATCAGAACTACGCCGTCTCAACCCTGCTCAAACAGTTGCAAGAGCAAGCCGATCAGCAGGGTGAAGACGTCATGGGTTATCGTTGTGATGCCTGGAGCCGTCTGCTGGCCGTCTTCCGCATGGTCTACGGCGGTGTGGAGCACCCAGATCTGCACCTGCCAGCCTATGGAGGACGACTCTTCGATCCTGACCGTTTCCCCTTCTTGGAGGGCCGTCCAATAGGCACCAGCTGGCAAGACACGCCAGCCCGTCCCCTCAAAATCGACAACCGCACGGTCCTGCACCTCCTCAACGCCCTGCAATACCTACAAGTGCGTGTTGGAGGCATCGTCGAACCGCGCCGTCTCTCCTTCCGGGGCCTCGACATTGAACAAATTGGGCACGTCTACGAAGGCCTGCTCGACCATACTGCCAGACGTGCCCAAGCCACCATCTTGGGTCTAATCGGAACCAGTGACAGCGAGCCAGAAGCCATCCTCCAAGAGCTTGAGCAGTACAAAGAGAAGAGCGAAGAGAGTCTCTTGCTGTACCTTGAAGAGATCACCGGGCGCAAAGCCACCACCATCCAGAAAAACCTGTCCCAGTTATTGGAAAAGCAGGCTGAGCGCAGCAAACTGATGGAAGCCTGTAACAACAAACAAGACCTCTTTGAACGTATTCTCCCCTTTGCGGGACTGCTGCGCAAAGACACGTTCGGCAACTACGTCATCATCACCCCAGGCTCCATCTACGTCACCCGAGGCGACGACCGTCGCTCAACGGGCACGCACTACACCCCACGCAGCCTCACCGAACCCATCGTCCAACACGCCCTTGACCCTCTCGTCTACCTTGGACCCGCCGAAGGCTGGCCGCGTGACCAATGGCAACTGCGCACCGCTGCCGAAATTCTCGACCTGCGTATCTGCGACATGGCCATGGGTTCGGGAGCCTTCCTCGTCCAGACCTGTCGTTACCTCTCCGAAAAACTCGTCCAAGCCTGGGAAAACGTCGAACGCGAATTGAACGGGCAACGTGAACTCAACGGCCACGCGCCAAAACCGCAGATCACACCGGAAGGCAAGCTCTCCCAGGACGCGTCACCCGAAGAATTGATACCCATCGATAGTGAAGAGCGGCTCACCGTTGCCTGCCGTCTGGTCAGTGAACGCAGCCTCTACGGAGTCGACAAAAACCCCATGGCCGTCGAAATGGCCAAACTCTCGCTCTGGCTCATCACGCTTGCCAAAAACAAACCCTTCACCTTCCTGGACCACAACCTGCGCTGTGGCGACTCCTTGCTAGGAGCCGACGAACGCCAATTGCACAACGGCTCCCTTGACGCCAAATCCGGTGAAACCGCCCAGATCACATGGATCAGCTCCGTCATCCAGCAAGTGCTCCCAACCGTCATCCACAAACGCCGCCAGATCGCCATGCTTGCCGACCTCGACATCACCGCTATCCAGCAAAAAGAGCGCCTCCTCAAAGAAGCCGACCAAGCCTTAGAGATCGTCAAGCTCGGTGCAGACATGCTCATCGGCATTGCCTTAAGTGATGCCAAACGCCGCCAAAGTCTCCACGGTACGCTCGGCCTAGAATACGGAGTGCTCGCCAAAGCCTTCGACGAGGCCCTCCACCAACCACAAACCGATTTTGGCTGGGCTGCGAAAAACGCGGAGTTTGCGAGATTACGTGCCGAAGTTGATACGCTGCTCAAGGGAAAGCATCCCTTCCACTGGCCGCTGGAGTTCCCTGAGGTGTTTGTGGGTAAGGGGGATGATGCTGGATTTGCGGCGATCGTGGGGAATCCTCCATTTCAGGGTGGACAGAAGATCACGGGCGTGCTAGGCACAGACTATCGGGACTATTTAGTAGGATATCTGGCTCATGGGAAGCGTGGCAGTGCTGATCTTTGCTCGTATTTCTTTTTACGAGCAACCAAATTGGCAAGGCAAGAAGCAATGTGTGCATTGCTAGCAACCAATACCATTGCTCAGGGTGATACACGTGAGGTAGGACTGGATCAGATAGTCGCTTCTGGCTGGACCATTCCTCGCGCTATTCCAAGTCGGAAGTGGCCGGGAGAGGCAAGCTTGGAAGTAGCTCATATTTGGTTAAGGAATGGGACATGGAAGAGTTGCTACCTCCTAGATGAGAGGCCTGTCAATACTATTACGCCTTTCCTAACTCAACCGGGAGATGTTGTAGGAAAACCATTTGTACTTGCAGCAAACCAAAATAAATCTTTCATTGGTTCTTATGTGCTTGGTATGGGCTTTGTTTTAAACCCTGATGAAGCACAAGCCCTCATTGCTAAAGACCTGCGAAACAAGGATGTGCTCTTCCCTTATCTCAATGGTGAAGATTTAAACTCTCGCCCTGATCAGTCACCTAGCCGATGGGTAATTAACTTTCACGACTGGCCTTTAGAAATTGTAGAAACATATCCTGATTGCATAGAAATAGTAAGAAAAAAAGTCAAACCACAACGAGAAAAACAAAATGACAAGATAGGCAAAGATATATGGTGGAGGTTCTTACGTACACGACCAGAACTCTACTCCACAATTACTGGTATGGAACAGGTATTAGTAAGAGCAAGGATTGCCAATATCCATTCAATGGCGTATGTACCTAAAAACTGGATCTATAACGAAAAAGTTGTTGTATTTGCAAATTGTCACTTTGCAGTCTTACAATCAAATATTCACGAAAGTTGGGCAAGAAGCTACAGCTCCACCTTGAAATCGGATATGCAATATACTCCTTCCGACTGCTTTGAAACCTTCCCCTTCCCACTCAACACAGACAGCCTCGAAGACATCGGCGAACGCTACTACACCCACCGCCAATCCATCATGCTAGCAAATCAGGAAGGGCTCACCAAAACCTACAACCACTTCCACGATCAAGACGAGCATTCCGCCGATATCCTCAAGCTGCGCGAACTGCACAAAGAGATGGATGAGGCGGTTGCGCATGCCTACGGGTGGGATGATCTGGCGCTGGGGCATGGCTTCCATGAGACGAAGCAGGGGATGCGCTATACGATTTGTGAGCAAGCTCGGCGCGAGGTGCTGGATCGGTTGCTGTTGCTCAATCATATGCGGCATGAGGAGGAGGTCACACAGGGATTGCATGAGAAGGGAGCAAAGAGTGCGAAGGGGAGTAAGAAGAAGATAGAGGTAGGGCAGGATAGCAATAACGGAAAGAAGAAATCAGGTAAGCGCGATGCGGGGCAGCCGGGGCCGACATTGTTTGATTTTGATGGAGTTGGGTAAGGAGAGAACCTTGCCCCCATTTCCAGTCTTAGTAGAACCGACAAGGACTACTTTAATGATCCAATACATACAAGACACCATCTACAAGTAGTTCCTTTGGATCAGGACGCCCTGACGCACCAAGTTGACCATCAGCTCTTAAATACTGATGCACACCTGCCACTTTCTTTCCGTTTGCGTCTATGTATATAATGTATTGACTACGAGTACAAAAGGGTTCATTAGCGCGAGTAGAACTTGGATGCTTATTCTTCTTTAGTACAGGTTGTAGTGTACCTTCTTTAACTTGTTCCCAGTACCTGCCTTCATTGAACAGTTTACACAGTTCTCTTGCGCTAACCAATTTTACAGGAGGTTCAGACATGTCTCGTTCCCTCGAATTTACAATTCGTGAACAACTAGCTAAATACCTATCGCACGAAATTTCACTTCGCGACTTCAAAGACTGGTTTTTCTCCAGTACATGGGATGTAGATAGAATAGGAGATCCAGTTCTAACAGACTTGGTTTATGACATCAAACTTGACCTTGCTGAATTTTCGCATGGAGACTGGACAGAAGAAGAGTTGCATGACTTACTTCGCTCATACTTGGAAAAACAAGTCATAGGAATTCCGGAAAATAACATAAAATACGGAACATTAAACCCAAATATTTCAATTCCAGTCTTAGCTAATCCTACAGTGGTAGCAGTGCCCAACAGTTTGCCTGTTTTCAAGACTCACTTACAACGGTCTGCCTAACTATCCTATCCGTTGATAGAAAATTCTTAGTGGAATACGTGTAAGGAGCTGGTCTTCTAGGAAAACGTCAAACCAGTATAATCCTTCCTGATCTACCACTAAATTTAGAGCTAAGGTCAAGTTAACACCCCGATCCTCACCTTCAAACAAGACAGGAAGGAGTTGCTCCGGCAATGCTATTCCTGATGGCGGTTCTATCCGCCACTTTATTGTGCTTCTTCCTTTCGCACTACCTGACTTGAGAGATATAAAAGCGTAAAGATTGATAGGCACAAGAGGTAATTGCTCAGGTGATAATGCCGCTGGAGCTGTCAGTGTAACACGATCTACCATCCGAATGATGCTTATCGTTCCATCTTTCTCCTGAAGGACCTTTTCACAAATAAGAGCTGCAGCCAAATAAGGACCACTATTCTCAATAGCCATCTTGTTCTTCTCCTTCAGTCTAACCAATCATAAATTTATCACCCTCTGGATCACAAGCTCTAAATATATCCAAATGGTAGAGCTAGTATAGAACATATCTTCAATCTTTTCAATACCCTTTCTCACAGACTCACAGAAGACGAAGCAGGGGATGCGCTATACGATTTGTGAGCAGGACATGTGATAGGTGCTAGATCGGTTGCTGTTACTTAATCATGCGCGGCATGAGGAGGAGGTCGCACAGGGATTACATGAGAAGGGAGCTAAGAGTGCGAAGGGGAGTAAGAAGAAGATAGAGGCAGGGCAGGATAGCAATAACGGAAAGAAGAAATCAGGTAAGCGCGATGCGGGGCAGCCGGGGCCGACATTGTTTGATTTTGATGGAGTTGGGTGAGAAGAGAACCTTGCTTGCTAGAACTATAGTGGACATAGACATACTCTATGCGTCAAAAAATAATGGGGTGTGCGGATGATTGTTGCATGGAGAGGCCTACGGGAAACAGACGCGATCAATCGGGTCTCTACCAATGGTGTAATTTATTGCCTTATTTGCAATTTATTGCCTGATATATAGGGGCCTAATTCATTGCGCCCATTTCTCGTGTGGTGAGGCATTGCAAAAATCATCCGCACACCACCTCGTGACGAGCCATTTGACAAAATCTCAAAATGGGATATTATATCTCCATGCATGTTATCACTAAATCAACACTAGTAGATTTCTGGACAAAGCATCCAGATGCACAAAGTCTGTTACAGGACTGGTTCAACACGATGGAAAGACAGGTCTTTAGGGATTTTATCAATCTCCAGGAGACATTTGCCAGTGCTGATAAAGTTGGCAAACTAACAGTGTTCAATATAGGTGGTAATAAGTATCGTTTGATTGCATCTATCCATTATGACCGACATAAGGTATATATTCGGAATGTCCTCGCTCATGCAGAATATGACCGCAATGACTGGAAAAGGAAGAACTGATGGAATACACATCAATGGCTATACCGGAGCCCAAAGCAATCTTTCAGGTTTGGAAGCCGTTCAAGGAACTCGTAGGTGTAACTTCAGTTCGTACCAAAGCAGACTATGAACGAGCTAGTGCAATTATTGAAACCCTGCTTGATGAAATTGGAGATGATGAAGATCATCCCCTTGCTGATGTACTTGATTACTTAGCAGATCAAGTAAAGGTCTATGAGGATGAGCACTATCCAATACCAGAATCAAAACCGCATGAGATCTTGCGCTTTTTGATGGATCAGCACGGACTTAAGCAGGAAGATCTTGCAGATTGTGCTTCTCAAGGTCGAATATCGGAAATTCTGAGTGGAAAACGAGCTATAAGCAAAGAGGTAGCGAAGAATTTAGCACGTCGGTTTCATGTACACGCTGACTTGTTCATTTGAAAGTTATTGAGAATCAATCTTGAGTCTAGGTGGTCAGTGAGTTGGCACAGGTAGTGGTACACCATGAACCACAGACGTGAAGAGACCCATCGTCCTTCATGGCATATCTGGCAAAAAAAATGCGGAGAGGGTTATGCAATCAAGTTTCGGAAGGCATCATAAAAGACATCAAAGAGCAGGTTTCGGCAACAGACAGATTGTCATTCCAACAACCCCTCCAAATCCATGCTCAACAACATCGAGTTCTACAAATGTTCAACCGATAGCACTTGTCTATCATGATGCCTCAACAGACGGCTGTGCACAAGCTCTCGCCACAATGATTCAAAACAACACAAAGTGGCATTTTAAAGTATTGCTGGTTGGACCAAGCGAAAGTATTTCTGTACAAGCTGGATTGGCAATGCCTGGTGTGAAAATTTTTGCCGAGCCCGGTGCAACCGGTGATGACACCACCTCGCTTGCAGCGCAGAAAGGGAATATCCGTGCCATTCGGAAATTTGTTAAAAATGGCGGTCGCTTCCTTGGGGTATGCATGGGGGGATACCTTGCAGGAAAAGACGAGTTCGGTCTGTTTCCAGTTCCGGCAAACGAATACATTAAGAGACCTAGAGCATCAACAGCAAATACAGCAGATACAGTTATCCCTATTACATGGCGGGGCAAAGTGCGGCAAATGTATTTCCAGGATGGCCCCTCTTTCATTCTCACCCCTAGAACATCTGGTGTCACTGTTCTGGCAACATACTCAAATGGCGAAGTTGCTGCTGCGGTCGCAAGGTACGGAAAAGGAAAAATTGCAGTATCAGGACCACACCCTGAAGCAGATCAGAGTTGGTATAGTGCATACAATCTTCTCTATCCTGGATCGACTCAAGATTTGGGTGACGATCTTATTGATACCTTAATGCAATAATCAAAGTTTACATCCTTAGAAATAAGGATTGTAAGGAGAGAATTATGATATAATCGCCCTTGACACTTGCACTGAGGTGAGAAAGCCAATGGAAAAGGAGATAGTCTCAGATAGCATTTTTTCGTGAGCAAAAACGGAGCGAAAACAGCCGTCATTTGCTAACGTTTAGTGAAAGGAAAGATAGGAAGAAAAGTTATGCGAGGAAGTCTGTCGGTTTTACCATTCAACATCATTCATTCAGCGAAAAAAATCCAGAGAATAGTGAAAAGTACTCTGAAAAACGCCGATAAAACTTTTATGGTATTTTTTGTTTTGCCTTTGTTTTTGCAGCAGTGCGGGACACAATCGCAAGAACCAGTCGTACCAGTATCCCCTTCTCAAGTATCATGTAACGCGACCGGGGCAGTGAGCGTGCAATCAAGTTTCGGAACTGTCATTGCAACACCCCCCCTAAATCCATGCTCAACCACATCGAGTTCTACAAGTGTCCAACCGATAGCACTTGTCTATCATGATGCCTCAACAAACTGCTGTTCACAAACTCTTGCCACAATGATTCAAAACGATGCAAAGTGGCATTTTAAAGTATTGCTGGTTGGACCAAGCGAAAGTATTTCTGTACAAGCTGGGTTGGCAATGCCTGGTGTGAAAATTTTTGCCGAGCCCGGTGCAACCGGTGATGATACCACCGTGCTCTGCAGCGCAGAAAAGGGATATCCCTGCCATTCGAAAATTTGTTAAAAATGGAGGTCGCTTCATCGGAGTATGCATGGGGGGATACCTTGCAGGCAAAGACGAGTTTCGGTCTGTTTCCAGTTAAGGCAAGAGAATACATTAATGAACCTGGAGCCTCAACAACAAGTGCATCAGATACAGTTATCCCTATTACATGGCAAGGAAAAGTGCGACAAATGTATTTCCAGGATGGTCCCTCTTTCATCCTCACCCCTAGAACATCTGATGTCACTGTTCTAGCAACATACTCAAATGGCGAAGTTGCTGCTGCGGTCGCAAGGTACAGAGAAGGAAAAGTTGCAGTATCAGGACCTCACCCTGAAGCAGATCAGAGTAAGTATAGTGCGTACAATCTTCCCTACCCTGGATCAACTCAAGACTTGGGTGACGATCTTATTGATACCTTAATGCAATAACCAAAGTTCTATCCTATTATCTCTGTAGTACCTCAGGGCTCATATGGCGGAATAGGGTAGCAAAAAAATGGATCTCATCCTTAGCCACACAGTAGCCAGTTTCTCTCCCGTCAAGCCCAATTGAAAAGACTGCAAAGAGAGAAATATGATATAATAAGGTCTCAAGCCCTTTACACTTGCACTGAGGCAAGAAAGCCAATGGGAAAGGAGGTGATCTCAGATGGCGAGCGGCGATTTGCTCCGTCAGTTATTTCGTGGATATGCCAAGCGTGATGACGCAACTTTCCGTGCTGCTGCCGAATTTATCATTCAAGAAGAACGTCTCAAAAATCATCGGTTATTAGCCGACGATCTTGAGAGGATTCTTCTGAATGGGAATGGATCTGCTGCCGAGAGACGTATCGCTAGCAATCTGCACGATCTTCCTAAAGATCGGGAGCGAGGATTCCCCCTCCTCGATATCTTTGAGTACACCTATGAATGGGATCGCCTCGTTGTGCAAGCGAAAACGATGGAAATCCTCCGACAGATTGCCAACGAACACTACCGTCGAGATGTCTTAGCCGCTAGTGGGCTGAAACCAAAACAGCGCATCCTTTTTTACGGACCACCCGGCACGGGGAAGACATTGGCCGCTCAAGTACTAGCAGGAGTGCTCTCTACTCCACTGATAATCGTTCGGTTTGATGCAGTAGTCTCATCTTATTTAGGAGAGACAGCGGCCAATTTACATCGTGTATTTGACTTCATTCAACGAGGTCGCTGGATCGTCCTCTTTGACGAGTTTGATGCCATTGGAAAAGATCGTAATAATCCATTTGAACACGGAGAACTTAAGCGCGTCGTCAATACACTTTTACAATTGATGGATGCCTTCCGGGGTGAAAGCCTTCTGATTGCAGCAACCAATCATGAGGGATTATTAGATCATGCAATCTGGCGTCGTTTTGAAGCTGTTGTTCCTTTCCCTTTTCCCTCAGAGCAAGACCGTCTTCTCCTGCTACGCCTCTTTCTAAGGGGTTTTGATTGCAAACAATTAAACCTGAGTGCCATTGCCCATAAACTGAAAGGCGCTACAGGTTCAGATATTGAGTGGGTAACCGTTGAAGCTGCTCGTCGTGCTGTGCTCGATGGACGAAATTGGCTTCTGAAAGAAGACTTAGATTATATACTCACCTCATTTCGAGAAAGAGTAGCAACTATACAGGCACTTTCCAGTGATCAAGTCAATCACACTACTGAGGAGACATTGTAGAGGTATGGGGTACAGACGGAGGGGTCTTCAGCGGGCAAAATGCTTTTGGCGGAACTGTACAGGAAGTGATAGTAGCGGCACAGTATCTAAATGATCAAACCACAAACTATCAAACATCTTAGATATATAAGCCATAGAGAGTGCCATCGCTGAGGCTTGAGGTGAAGTTGACTATTATGGTTAATTTCAATCAAAATGAAGAGATTCAAATGTAGCAGTAATCTCTATTCAAAAGCAGCTATTAGCACTTTAGACACGGCTAAATCATGGGAACATACCGAATATGCCAGCAGTGATAGCTGAGAAAGGTTAGGCAAACTGACAATATTCAATGCCGGAGAAGTAGTAGCCCGAGTCAAGCAGGGAAATTATCCATCGAACTGGAATGTTTACCAGGGAACCAGTAATCATGGTAATTGTAGCTGTACAGTTCTAGCAGTAATATGTATGGCGGATGGGAAGCACAATGGCATGCAATACAGGCACTTTCTTAATTGCAGCTATTCCCTGTACAATATGAGTAATAGCCATTAACAAGGACATTATAGCTGCCTATGACCACTATAGAGATTATTAGAAACAGCTATCTTTTTGCCGTGGGCATTAACGTACCTCCCATCCACGACTCCCACTTCCTCACAAAAAACAAATCTAGCAACCTTTGCTCATGCAACGTAAGCATTATATCAGAACAGGGAAAGTCTAACTTTGTAGCAAAACCCTGTTCTGAGCAAGTCACCATCTTCTTAAGGCCACTCAACGATATGGCCATAGTGTATAATAAACGCAAAGGTCAGGAATTTTTACTCGTCATCACATTTTTCTGGCCTTTTTTGCAAACTCTATGCAAATACAGCCAGAATTTTGGAGGGAAAATGCTCCTTGAGTTTCAGAGCCAAAAATTTTCGCTCGCTGAGAGACGAGTGCACTCTCTCGCTAGTCGCATCAAGTGACAAAACGCTTGCCGCAACCAATACCATCGAAACAGGTGTCAAAAGTCTGCCCAGCGTAGTCCGAACGGCAGCCATTTATGGTGCCAACGCCAGCGGCAAATCCAATCTTGTTCGAGCAATGCAGCTCATGCGTGCAGTTGTTCTGGAGTCGGCGAGTTTACAGCTTGGTCAGACCTTTGCAGTGCAACCGTTTAAACTAGATCCAGTTTCAGCAACTCAGCCGACAGAACTCGAAATCACATTCCTTCTAAAAGGTGTGCGTTACCAATATGGGTTCTCATTCACTCCCGAGCGAATTACTAGTGAATGGCTATTCGCTTACCGTACGGCCAAAGCTCAGAGATGGTTCTTACGAGAATACGACGCTCAGAGTGGTCAAGACACCTATCTCTTTGGATCTCACATGTCTGGCAAGCGGCGTATCTGGCAGGAATCCACGAAACAAAACTCGCTCTACTTGTCTACCGCAGTACAGCTCAACAGCGAACAGCTGAAAGAAGTCTTTGAATGGATTGCGAACAATCTTGTCATTTTTCTCAATGGGTCAACACCATCTTTTGAGTACACAGTTTCTCATATACGCAACAATATGAACAATACCGTGAAGGATTTCCTTAGTGAGGCAGATATAAGCATTAACAGTATTTCAATTGATCGCCAGAAAGGATTCAGACATACGTTCAATATGGATTTTGCTACGGGTGAGCTTAACAATGTGCTTGAAGAGCGAAATATGTACATGCCAACATTTCGGCATGTGACGCAGCACGGATCAGCCGTCTTTGAGCTTGCAGATGAATCAGAAGGTACACAAAGGCTCTTTGCTTTTGCAGGACCTCTCTTTGACATCTTCAGGAATGGATGTGTTTTTGTTGTCGATGAACTTGACCGGAGTCTTCATACCTTGTTGGTTCGTCAATTGATTGCCATGTTTCAAGATCCAGAGATCAATACGCATGGTGCGCAACTTATCTTCACCACACATGATACCGCCCTTCTGGATTCCAACTTGCTCAGACGCGACCAAATCTGGTTTACAGAGAAGGACAGCGATCAAGCATCAAGACTATTTCCTCTGACTGAATTTACCGCTAGAAAAAATGAAGCTTTTCGAGCGTGGTTATCTCTCTGGTCGATATGGTGCTTTACCAATACTTAAGCAAATGAAGGCATAGGGAGTTTTATAGTGCGAGATAATCATTCAAGAGCTAGACATGCCGACTGGAGCAACCTTGGTTTTATTACCCCCAACCATCCCAGCGTGATTGGCTCCTCTCAACCACACCTGAACCCTTCAAACGCCGCAATATCTTTGTTGGTGGAGGCGTCCTTGACAACAAATACGAGCTTCAATCCCTATTCGGCTCCAAACCCAAATGGGCTATCTGGTCAGACCAAGAACTACGGGACTTGTTGGGATCATAGATTTGTAATTTTTGATATGTCATCGACTAAATTCCTCTAAAAACTTGCGTAGATCACCAAACGCCCCATCATCAAAGGGCCAGTAATGCTTCTGAGCAGCTCTACCAAGGCTAGGTATAGTCTCACGCATACCTGAGAGAAATGCCTGAACAGTTGCTTTGCTCTTGTTCTTTGGAGCTTCTTTCCCCCTAATGTTCTTCACCTGTTCCATAAAATCCGTTACATGGGGCATAATAGGATGCTGGTCTACCGACAGCAGACACAAGTCCTCTAGCATGCCATGAGCAGCGGAAGGGCCAGGCATGATAAAGATTCCAACTCTAAGAGAGCCATTATCGTTTGAAGCAAATTCAGCGGATTTCGTGGGGCAAGGCTGATTGTTACGTTTGAGTAGATCTTGAATGCTTGTCAGAGTGTCTTCAGCATTCGAATCAGCATCACGTATAATAGCATAGGCTTTGACTTGAGGGAAACCAGGATCTATCAGAAAAAGAGGTAATACATTTGGGAATTGATCTTTTCCTCCCACTTCCCTGACCTCTATATTGACTCCAGAGATCGCGTTTTTCACTATACATTGTTGAGAATTAGTTCCTATTATCTCTGTAGTAACCTCAGGGCTTATATGGCGGAAGAGGGCAGCAAAAAAATGGATCTCATCTTTTCCTTCGACAAGGAGAATAGTAGGAGACGAAATGATGAGAGGTGTTGGCGTGACTTCTAAACCAGCAATATTGGGCATTAACGTACCTCCCAACCACGACTAAGAGCAGCCCCTAGCAGATCATGGGTATATGTTTGGGCAACAATCTCTTGCTGACCTCTCTCTAACCGAATATATCGAAACTCACGAGCCATATCCGCTTGCGCAATACCGTTATATGCAGCTTGTAAGCACTCATAGCTATGAGTGGTAGCAAAAACTTGACAATTGAATTCGCGTGCAGCCTTGCTAATGCCCTCCCAGACTTTAGGCATATGTGAGTAGTGGATACCAGCATCAACTTCATCGATAAGCACAATGCCGTTCTTCACTGTAGCGATGGCAAGGATGATCGAGAGCAGTCGACTCATCCCGCCTCCAAGCAGAGCCATAGGGATCTTGCGACCCATCCCAACGTCGGCATACATCACTGAAACTTGCTGGGGTCCCGTCACAGAAGATAACCCTATCAAATTTGGCTCAAGCACTTGCAAAAAACTAATAACCCTCGGAATGCGATTTTCAATATCAAGTTGTGCAAACCGTACAATATCATCTGCATTGGCATTGACAGGAAGACCTAAATAAATAGCACCATTTCTCATTTTGTCAGGAAATCCCTTAATTACGCTAGGACTAAAATGCACATTGAAATTAGATAAGCTCTTATTCATCAACAAATGCGTGCTTTGGGTATCCTGCCCATCTATTTTATAATCTATCTGAAAATCATAAGAGCTTTGTGAGGTAAGATCGCTCTTTATTTGCGGAATAGCACTACTAGTATCAGCCAGGTTAATATTAATAGATCTATCTACGCTGTCCACATGAAAAGTTACTTCCATAACCATCCGGTAAATTGCATCAGAAACGGCTATTTTTAGATTTTGCTTAAAATCAAAATGATAAAATATAGGAGCAATAACAATATCAGGATCAATAGAGGAAAAAACATTTATTCCGCGCCATGCCAGATGGCGCATAAACATCCCCGGGTTACCCACGTCATAAAACAGAAAGATGCCTTTCGAGCAAGGACGTTTTACCAATATTGTTTTGTCCACCGATAAGCGTTATCGTAGAAGTTTCTGGAACTTCCAGGTATTTGAAGCCCTTAAAGTTCTCCAGGCTTAATTTTGTGATCATTGTTCTTTCCCACTTCCTCACAAAAAACAAATCTAGCAACCTTTGCTCATGCAATGTAAGCATTATATCAGAACAGGGAAAGTCAAAAACTCTCTTGAATAAACCTATTTTACCGACTAAAGCATGATCTTCATTTCAAACCTTACAAATGATGAGCAAACCCTCAACTTTTCAACATCTACTAACTTGATCATCTTCTCAGCATCTTTCAGATCTTCATACTTTCGGCAGCCATTGGTTTGAAAAATTCTATATAGTACATCCTTAGGATTGTGATGCCTCTCTGGATCTTTGATGCGTTTTACTTTGCAAGGGCCTCTTGCGGGACCACGAAGTTTTGTAAGGTGTTCACCGATGGCTTGTTCATCAGCAAGTAGTAACGTCTCCAGCTCCTTCTCAATACAGACGAGATGAATACACTGTAGTTGTTGAGATGTTAATTCGGCATTCGTGAGCGATTCGCGAATACGATTGCTATCATTGTGACGGCAGGCTTTCGCTCTCTTCTCTTTCCAAGGTGGGCAAAGATCCCAGAGGATAAGCACTCTCTCACAGCTTTCTAGTTCTAAAAGAGCCTTAGCTACTTTACCGCACTGTCCGATGAGCTTCGGCTTATTATCAAGAAAAAAAGAGCTTATCTCGATATCAGGCCGCAGCTGCTTTGCTAGATATTCGTAGACCTTCGGATCTGCTCCCTTAGGACCACACTCGAATATCATGCCAATCTTCATAGCGAGTCCTTCATGCTTAATTTGCTCGTTGCATAAAGCGTCCCTGGGCTAAATCTCTCTGCCCATTTCTGAAGGTGCTCATTATCTCCAGGCCGACTAAATACTGGTTTGCCCTCGATACGTTCAACCAGGACAATATGCTCTAGCAGTAGCAGGTCTAATAAGTAAGGGGAGTGAGTCGTTATGATAATTTGCGTTCTGCCCTCTTCAACAGCATTTCGTATCTCATTCACAATCAGATGGACACTACTTGGATCAAGGCCATTCTCAATTTCTTCTATAATGATCAGAGGAGGCGGTTCCGGATGGCGCAGAAGGGCTAAGAGCGCAAGGATACGTAATGTTCCTGTAGATAAGAGCCAGCCGGGGACTTTGAAATTCCCCTCAGTTATTTGTGGGTAGAGAGATCGCTCTAATTCAGAGGTAAGCGCTATCTGTAAATCTTGCGAATAGGGTAAGACCAGTTGGAGAGAGCTGACTATTCCATTGAAAGCTTCAGCATCTCTATCCTTGATCTCTAAAAGGTACTCAGCTATGTTCGAGCCATCTTTTTCCAGTTTTGCGCGGCTAATAGCACGCCTCTGACGTTTTGGGCTACCCATATTCTGTGGTATCAGCGACAGAAATTGCCAATTTTGTATAAAGCTTTTTAACGGGATATCATGGGGAAGATAAGCTGTACTGAGGTTGACCAATGAGATCCCATCTTCAAGCTTTGCATCAAGGGGCGTTGCCTCATCAACGATATACTTGCCTGTCACATGTCCTGAAGCATTACGCACAAAATCAAATGTAGGAACATTCTTTCCACTTTGTTTCAATGTTTCCTGCTTAATAAACAAATCATTGCTCCCCTCCCCATCGGTAATCTCCATGGTATATGTGAATTTTACTCTCTCTTGAAGCTGACCACCTAAGTGGAAACTTACAGGATTCGTGTGATAGGGACGCTCACTTCTATTCGAAGCGGTTTCTATTTTCCGAGGATACAGATCATGAGGTACAGCTTTATTTAATATATGCCTGAAATCACGCCATGGTTGCATTGCAGTATCAAGGTCCTCTGAGACGATCGTATGAAGCATTTCTAATCCTTCGATAATACTACTTTTACCAGAACCATTGCTACCGATGAAAACAGTGAGCGGCGTCAATTTGATGGTGCCACTATCTCTCACTGCCTTGAAATTCTTCAAACGGAATGACTTGAGACTCGTTGTATTCATACGATCAGTCCTCTTTCAGTATCTCGATAAGCGTTTTGTGCAGCAATTTTTATGGGATTGCCTACACGAGGGAAGCTGCTTAAGATATAGGAAAAATCATTTTCTGTTATTTTATACAGATAAGCAATCAATCCATCCAGCTCGGCACGTAACTGTTCACGTTCCATTGAATTAATAGCTGGCGCATCTAATAACCCCAGATCAGACACAATTCTTTTCCATAAATCTTTGAATTCGTCTGTTGTACAGATAAGGCGAGCGGCCCGTTTCACAATTGGCAAGAAGAAGTCATCCCGCTTGGTTAGACGAGGAACAGGTAGTTGATAGACACAAGGTATTGTAATGCGGATTGATGATACCCGTTGGCGGATAAAATAATCAGCAAGAAAACTATTGAAGATAGCGGTGAGAAAGAGCAAGACGTCAGCATCAAGTGAATTGGAAGCAAAGGTAATCGTGTTACTCACCAGAATGTTAGGAGGTAACACGGTCGCAATCAACGTCCTCGTATTTGAGCTTGACGCTATATTGCGAAAACTCAAATGATATCCATTCCAGCCTGATTCTTTCCATTGATCTAGCTGTCTCGAAAAGACCGTTTGCCCTTGGACATTTACCCAATAACGTGGAGGCGCAAATCGATACGTAAACTGCTCAATCATCGGACCTTCATAGACTGGCAAGGTACTAGGCCCAGGCCCACCTAGCTCAGCACCTTTCATACGGTTGAAGGAAGAGCCTTGCGCTAGTTGCACATTCCATGTATGATCAATCCTTTCTCCTAGCAGTGGAAAATCTAGCATTCTCTCATTGATGTGAATGTCAATCTGCTTGTTAAGCTCAGGAATGAAAAGCGTGTCAGGAGAAAAGCGACGGAGAAAGTCTGTCGCAAGGTAAACAGATCTTTGGGCTGGGAAATAATCTAACTCCTCAATATCCTGTCCAAATGCTGCTGGAAAGATGTTCGTTGTTTGACCTTTTTCAAAGGTGAGCAAAGTAATCTTAAATTGGGGATGCAAACCTCCAAAGATCGGTTTGTTTTCAAAGCTGAATAAGCCAGTAATTCGCGTTTGCTTGAAGAGCAACTCACGTAACTGAGCTGCGCCTTGATCAGTATAAATATTGCTGGGAATGATGATACCGCAATATCCACCTTCGGAGAGAAGATTATAACACCGTTCAACGAAAAGCTTATAGAGATCGATAGGTGCTCTTTGCAGGCCTCGATAGTAGGCTACTGTAAAATCCTCAGATTTGAGGACTCCCCATGGAGGATTTGTGATAATAACATCAAAACCTCCATGCTCGTGTATTATTTGGCCAAAGTCATAACACCAATGAAAAGGCTTCATTTTCTCGATATTTTCAATTGTCAGTGCTAATGGTATTGACTCTCTAGCATCCTGTTTTCTTGTGCTACTTGATCTCGATTGACGAGACCTTCGGTTGAATTGGCTAAATTGATTGAGCAAAATCTCATTGAGATGAGCTATGGCCTCGGCCCGCCTCCGTTCTATGGCCGCTTTTAAAAGGTGTGTGTCTTCACTCTCTGAGGCATGACGATACGACTGAAGAAGCTCGGTATTCTCCTTGACCATTGTCCAACCGCTGCTTGGAAATAGCTCTAATTGAGCGTTTTCATTCTCATTCAGGCGGAGCAAACCAATCAGAGAATTGCCTACACGAAGATTGAAGCCAATGTGAGGTAATGGCTCCAATTCATCGCTGGTAGCAAGGGATGAAATTAATGCCAGAAATAATCTTAAACGGGTGATCTCTACAGCATCCTCTCTGATATCCACACCGAAGAGATTATTAGTAAGAATAGTCTTTTTAAGATAGTACATGGGATTAGGATGAGCAAGGCGTATTTCTTTCAGCCATTGAGAGAGCAGAGAGTCCTTGAGATCAATAATCCTGCTCATAACCCTGCCATAAATAACGATCAGACTATTGAGTGCGCCAACGAGAAATGTGCCAGTCTCACAGGCGGGGTCAAGGATAGAAAGGGAAGGCAAAACATCCATCAGGAGGAGATGACACAGCGGTGCATCCAATTTTGCCAGCATACTCTTCTATCGAACTGAAAAAACTTTGTTTCAGATGTATTGCCTGTTGATTGATCTTCTTCAGGATCACTTGCTCAATGGTCTGTCTACAAAGATAGTCTGTAACCTCGATAGGCGTGTAATAAGAGTGTTTTGTGGATATCTGGTTGAAGTACATCTCGAAAATATTTCCCAGTATACTAGGAGTAATTTCTTTCTCTTTCCTAGAGGGAACATCTACTATCTGCCAGTTATAGCCTGAGAAAAAGGAGAAAAGCATCTTAAAGGCACTATTAGGTACTTGGATATCAGGATATCGCAGTTCAACATTGCAAGGACCAAACATTTCTCCGTTCAGATAAGGAACGTTGCCTAAGAGATTTCCAACATCATTGCTACGATCCTTCTTAGGCTTGGCAAGGCCCTCAAAAAAAAGGGGACGGAGAAATTGACGGTAGTAATTGTTCGCTGTACTTTCCTGTAAGTGATCTTCTAAGTAGGTTGTATGACCATCGTTTAGAAAACCTCTTCGTTCTAAGAAGTGGAGAAATATGAGACGACTCAGCAGAATTGTCGTATAAAGAGAGCGGTCTTGCTCATTTCCAATCCCATTGATGCAATCCATAAACTGATGTCGTTGCTCATGAAATCCCCTCAGAAATTCTTCTAACAATTTCTGACGAACAGATATCCCCGCACCTTCTCGCTTCTCTTTGTGGGTAGTGAGATTTGATACAATGAAGGTAACTTTATTCAGAAACAAATCTTCAGGTTCTCCTTTAGTATACAAGTATTTTCGTTTGAAATATGTGTTTCCCTCATACTTCATCCAATACCAGATACTCTGTGTACGCTCCTTATCAATAAATATCAAGAGGCTCTCGCGAAAAAGCAATGAAAGTTCTCTGGAGAGGGTGTTTCTTGCTTGAGCATCAGGAATTTGCCCATCAACGGTACTTATCTCAAAGACAGGTGATCCTGCAATACGCGCAATTTCAAGTCGCGTATGCCTCTCATCTATAGAAATTAGTCTTTTAGTTACCGGTTCAGACCAGTGCAACTCCTTGATGAAGAGACTTGCGAAATCAAAGTTGCGAAGGTAGCGGTACATCTGCTCGATGTTCGGGGACAATGATAGGCTCCTTGCTTTTCAGATATGCTCTCAAACACACTCAAATGTGCTTTCAAGTATACTCTTCACAGCAATATCCTGTAAATATTTCCCCCCAAAGTTGGCAAACTTGGCATTGAGTCTACTTTGATGAGAAAGTACTGGTACCTCTAGCTTTTCGACAGTGCATATGGCACAATTACATGTACCTGACCCGCAAGTACGTGGGTTGTTATATTGAGAAAGGTTAGTTATGTACCAGGACCAACAGGTTCCGTCCGCACCTGAGCTGGAAGCGAACATTCATCACTTGGTGACTACTGCCATGCAATTAGACGGCTACCGCGTCGTGAGGAACTTTCGGCATCGTGCGAGGCATCATCGTGCGCTCGCGCAGTATCGTTGGGAACATTGGCGCAGCCTTCCAGCAGATCGTTGGTGGGAATATTTCCATCTACACCACACTGTGCGAAAAGGCTCGTGCTGATGCCTATGAACGCATGATCCAGCATGCTCGCCAGATGGGTGCAAATGCCATCATCGCTATGCGCTACGATGCCACCGAGATTGCCCCTGGCGTAACTGAGGTCCTGTGCTACGGCACGGCGGTCATCGTCGAGGCCATACCGCAATAGCAGCTTAAATCAACATCCGTCTAATCCGCGCTTAACCGCCACAGATTTTGGCAAAAACTCTCTGGGCAAGAAGAAGCTGTCTACTAAGAAAGCTAGCGGAAAATGGTTTCCATCCTTGCGGAAAGATAGGCCAAAAATCTGCAAGGGTTCCATTTTATTACAAATTATGATATACTATTAGCAGACCTGTTATTCGTGCATAGGCCTGAATACACCTTGACAAGATACAGGAAAGTATCTAGTTAGGCAGAGGGTATCACATTTCTCATCATTCCATTGTCTTGTGACAGTCGTATCACCAGTTACAATAGTCACAACAGTTACAATAGTCACATTAATGAAAAGTAATCGTTTTGTGACAGTCGTATCACCAGTTACAATAGTCACAACAGTTACAATAGTCACATTAATGAAAAGTAATCGTTTTGTGACAGTCGTATCACCAGTTACAATAGTCGCAACAGTTACAATAGTCACATTAATGAAAAGCAATCGTTTTGTGACAGTCGTATCACCAGTTACAATAGTCACAACAGTTACAATAGTCACATTAAAGGGAAGCGTTATTATATGAGTCACCAGCATCCCGACAATCACTATAATCTCTTTCAGTCGTTACTATGCAGGTAGTCATCTCTATCACAATAGTCCCAATAGTCACGAGTGTCCTGATGGTTGCTTTCATTTTTTTTCATCGCACTCTTTGGAATATTTCAATGTTACAGATTTGAATATGCTTCGTTGCAGATAGTAGAGAAGATTTATTGAAGGACGGCCTGAAACAGGAACCAGACGCCAAGTGTGGCCTGTCTATTTTGTCTTGGTTCTGTGGATAATGCATTCGGTTCCCGTACAACCTTTAAGTGATGCATCCGGTTCCCATACAACCTTTAAGAATGGGGAAGCGGATGCATCATCGGGGAAGCGAATGCATTACCGGAAGGGGCTTGTGGGGATGAAAGCACAATGGCAACCCTTAATTAAGCCAGCATTCTTGAGTGACATTCTCAAACTCCCAGCCAAAGACATGCATCAGATCATGGAAAAGGTCACCTTGCTCACGCAAGATCCGCGGCCTGATAGCAAAGTCAAAAAGCAGCTAGTTCATCTCTCGGGCAAGATCTATCGTATTCGCTTTGGAGACTATCGCATCTTCTACACCTTTAATCAGCAGTATGTCTCGATCCACAAAATTGATCGACGTGATGAGACCATCTACAAAGGTCTAGATACTTTCGATGAGGTTCCTGATGCTCACGACTTGGATGAGTTGACGATCGAGGTCGAAGAGACGCTCCCTCTTGAAACACAGCAATCCCATTGGGAGCAAACGTTCACCCAACCTCCAAGCCGCCCACTCCCCGAGCCGATTACCATTGATCTACTCCAAAAACTTCACATTCCCGCATCTTACCATCAAAGTCTCCTCCAGATCACAGATGAAGATGCCATTTTTGAGACGCCTGGAATTGATGATGATGTGCGTCTCCAACTCCATGAGTACTTGTTTAGCAAATCGATCCTTGAGGTCATGCAGCAACCCGATCTCGTTCTCAATGAGGTCGATGATCTCTTGCGCTACAAAGCTGGCGAATTGCTAATCTTCTTGCTCAATCTCTCTCCAGAGCAGGAAAAGTACGTCACTTGGTCTCTACACACTTCTGGCCCGACCCTAGTCAAAGGTGGTCCCGGCACGGGTAAAAGCACGGTTGCCCTCTATCGCATCCGCTCATTGCTCGATAACATGCTCAAGGTAGGCCGACAATCCCCACAGATCCTCTTCACAACCTATACCAATGCACTCATCCGCTCTTCGCAGCAGCTGCTACAACAATTGCTGGGCTCCAATGCGCAGTACATTCGCATTGATACCGCCGATCGTGTGGCCTATAGTGTCCTAAGCCAATATCAACAAGAAAAGCTGTTCACCCTGATTGAGAACAAGATCGAGCTGTATCAACTCACACGGCAAGCCATTGCTCAAACGACCTATGAGGGCAATCTGCTTCAGCAGCAAGCTCAAAAGCAAACCATTGAGCGTCTGGGACTCGACTATTTGCTGCAAGAATTCAATAGTGTCATCGTTGCTCGCCAGCTCAACAGCCTGCAAGCTTATCAACAGACCCCGCGCAATGGGCGTAAACTTCCTTTGAACGCCACTCAGCGCCGTGCAGTTTGGCAGGTCTATTTGAGTTGGCGACACCTACTTCAACGTGAGAAAAAAGAGACTTGGCAGCAGAGACGAGCACGAGCAGAGACGCTTGTCTCTCTAAGTCCCTTCTACCAGCATTACGACGCCATTGTCATTGATGAAGCGCAAGACCTTGATCCTAGTGCTCTACGCATGCTCATCCAACTCTGCAAAGATCCACAATATCTCTTTGTAACTGCTGACGCCAACCAATCTATTTACGGCAGCAGTTTCTCCTGGTCCGATGTCCATGAGCATCTCAAATTTCAGGGGCGCACGAGTATTTTGCGTGCCAATTACCGCTCGACGTCTGAAATCGGTGAAGCTGCTCAGTCCTATTTAACCACGAGTGGTGCACTGGACCCTGAGATAACGGAGCGAAGCTATATTAACCATGGTCCACGTCCCGAGGTGCGAACCGTTCTCAATGGCAAGCATGAGGCGCAATTGCTCGCCAGTTACTTCAAGAAGGCCTGTCGTGTTCTCTGCCTGACCATTGGATCATGTGCCATACTTTGTCCCACTGACTCTGCGGGCAAAGTGCTTGCCACAGCTCTTCACAAAGAGGGCATCGAGGCCACCTACATGACCGGGCGAGATCTCGACCTCTCGTACTCTGGTGTTAAAATCATCACTCTTAAATCGTCTAAAGGACTAGAGTTTCCCGTCGTGGCCCTAGCGGGTTTCACCACGGGCACCTATCCCGTCATCCCATACGGGGCAAAGAGCGAAGAGATTGAAGAAGTGCTCGATCGAGAACGTCGCACACTCTTTGTGGCAATGACCCGTGCCATGCGAGCCTTGCTGGTTGTCATCCCACATGAGAGTGTCACACCACTCTTGCAAGGCTTCGACCCAAGCTATTGGAACCTGAACGGGACATTTTGAGAAGGACGGAACCCATGCACGTCATTCGTCTACCCAAACGCCTGCCAGTAACATCCGAACTGGTAGCCTTGAACAAGCGCCTTCGCAACGGTGAGGTATCTCTCGACTGGAGCGACGTCGAAGCCAATGTTGAGCCAGGACAGCTTGAAACGTTATTTGCAGGCTTGCATCTCTCTGAGCATATTGATCTAATTGGTGCAGAAACCGTTCCTGAAGTGATCATGCCAGCTCTCCTTGCCGCTTTTGAGGCCGTTGAAAGGCAGCCCGCAGAGGTAACAGAGACCGCAGATTCCATAGCTGATCAGCAGTACGATCATTCAGCAACCACGCCCGCCCTCTGGCTTCCAGAGCAAGAACCAATGATGACACTTCAAAAAGATTTAGAAGATGTAGAAGAGGAACCCGTAATGGTGCAAGAGAATTGCTCACAAACCGCTCCTCTGGTACAGACGGTCTCAGTTCCAAGCATGCTCCAGCCTCCCACGCCTGCCAGACTGCGTGACATGCTCCAAGATATGGTTTTGCGTGACCTGCTTGGTCCAGCTGGAGGTGAGGAAGAAGAGATGGAAGAGGCCAGGGTGCACGATCGTTATCTCATTGGTATGCTAGCCCCCAACGATCTGCAGACCGCACCAGAAGAGCAAGACGAACTTGCCATTGCAGAAGAGGGTAGCGAAGATAGTGGACCTATTGATCTCAATGTAACCCAGACGCGTAGCCTCAATCCCTCCTCAATGGGTATGAGCTTCTGTGTGAATCTTGATGCGCCCGGTCTTCTTGTCACCGTGCGTTGGGGTCAGTACAAGCGTGAGCAGAGTGAGACGCTCACCAATGCCCAAGGTGCTCCCAGGCGAGTTTGGAAGCGTAAACCACGTGGGGAAACGACGACCTTCCTGCCTCTTAAAGAAGGTAATATTGACGTTTGGAGACCAGAACCCGAAGAGCAACCGGACGTTTTTGTAAAAGGTATCATGCGTCGCTCCTCAGAAAACTGGACTGTGACACTCTTTTTGGTCAATGGGCAAAAAACTCCCAATCGTCTGCAAGATGAAGCTTGGCTCTTCCAGCCTGAAATGGTCATCGAAGCCCCTGATTGTCTTCCCATCTTTCAAAGGCGTCCTTCTGGTCGGGACCATGCCACAACTCAAGAAGCGCTTGCAATGGCCATGCTCTATCGCCGTCAGGTCAGTTTCGCAGTTGGGCATGGCGTGAGTGTCCATGCCGAGACACTTCCCCACGATCCCACCTGTGCAATCCGGCTCTCGACGGGCTTTGCTCCCTGCTCAGATGTCCCATTGACCCAAGCGCCCACCTCTACCGAGATACCTGCTCTCTCTGATTTAGTTCTAGATATGAAAGGCCTAGCCTTCTCAAGCGAGCATGACCGAGCTTCGCAATTAGAGCCACTGGTCACAGCATATGCCACCTGGATTGAGCAGCAAGAGCAGCGCATTGCCGATCCCATTGCCAACGATCTTCATGGCTATCAACAAACGGCCAGCGAAGCTCTCCAGCAGTGTCGCCATACTTTGGTACGTATTCGTGCTGGCATCGACCTGCTCAGGTCCAACCAAGATGCCAGCCGAGCCTTTGCATTTCTCAACCAAGCGATGTGGCAACAGCGTATCCACACCTTATACGCCGAAGAACGACGGCGTGAAGGTCACAAGACCATTGAAGACATTGACACCGTAGCCAATCGCAGCTGGCGTCCTTTCCAGTTAGCCTTCATTCTACTCAACCTTCCGGCCCTCACGGACCTGCATCACCCTGATCGCAGTGAGAACTCCGATGCCATTGCAGACCTCTTATGGTTTCCCACAGGAGGTGGCAAAACTGAGGCTTATCTTGGTCTGACAGCCTATACGCTTGCCATTCGTCGTCTCCAGGGAACAATCGAGGGTCGTTCAGGGCAAGATGGTATTGCGGTTCTGATGCGCTACACACTGCGTTTGCTAACCCTCCAACAATTCCAACGTGCCTCATCACTGATCTGTGCCTGTGAAATAATCCGCCGCAAAGATCCCAAGCTGTGGGGAAGTACGCCCTTTCGGCTTGGCCTATGGGTGGGACAGCGTTCGACTCCCAACACCACCGAAGAGAGTCAGAAAGCCAGCACCTCAGATCATGGTACATATAGCAGCAACTTCGGAGGAATCGGCTGCCCACGCCAACTTACCAGTTGTCCCTGGTGTGGCTCACCGATCGAAGGAGGCAAAAACATTCGTGTGGAACTAGTCACTAAGGGACGTGGTCGAACCTTCATCTTCTGTAGTGATCCTTATGGACAATGCCCTTTCAGCAATGCTCAGTCGCCTGACGAAGGTCTACCCGTCCTTGTTGTCGATGAAGAAATCTATCGCCTGTTACCCGCGCTGCTAATCTCAACCGTCGATAAATTCGCCCAACTGCCCTGGCGTGGCCAGACTCAGATGCTCTTTGGACAAGTCGATAAATACTGTACTCGGCATGGATTCCGCTCACCGGATCTGGAAGATAGCGATAGTCATAAAGCCATCGGCAGCAAATACCCTGCTGCACGATCGCTCCCTCATGCCCCTCTGCGTCCTCCTGACCTGATTATCCAGGACGAACTGCACTTGATCTCGGGACCGCTAGGCACATTAGTTGGGCTCTATGAAACGGCGATCGATTCCCTATGCACCTGGCAAGTAAACGGCCATAAGGTGCGTCCCAAGGTCATTGCTGCCACTGCCACCATTCGTCAGGCTTCCCAACAGATCCAAGCCATCTTCCTGCGCAAGGTAAACATCTTTCCACCGCAGGGAATTGATGTCGAAGACAACTTCTTTTCCCGTCAGCGTCAGCCCAGTGAGCAGACACCGGGGCGGCGCTATCTAGGCATTTGCGCCAATGGTCGTCGTCTCAAAGCGGCCCTAATCCGGGTTTATGTTGCATTTCTCTCAGCAGCCCAAGTCCTCTATAACCAATATGGTGCAGCCAGCCGATCCATGGATGACGCTGGTAGGCTACTTCAACTCAATGTCTGAGCTAGGAGGTATGCGCCGTCTAGTCGATGACGATATCCGCACTCGCATCTGGAAAATGGATCAGCGTGGTCTGGCCCAGCGTAGTCGTCCCATCGTCGAGGAACTGACCTCTCGTAAGAGTTCAACCATGATCCCCGAGGTATTGGGTAAACTCGAACGTAGCTTCGGGACCACCCAATACCCCATCGATGTGCTATTAGCAACCAACATGATCTCCGTTGGAGTCGATGTCAAACGGCTTGGCCTCATGGTCGTAACTGGCCAACCAAAAACCACGGCAGAATATATCCAGGCCACCAGTCGTGTTGGTCGTTCCTCTCCTGGTCTAGTCTGCATAGTCTACAACTGGGCGCGTCCACGTGATCTCTCCCATTACGAGCAATTCGAACATTACCATGCGACCTTCTATCAACAAGTAGAGGCGCTCTCTGTCACACCGTTTGCGCCTCGTGCTCTAGATCGTGGGCTAGCTGCTTTACTCACCAGTCTAGTTCGGTTATCGGGTCCCACATTGAACAAAAACGACGCTGCGGGAAAAGTCACAGAAGCTACCCAACTCTTTGACGAAGCCATCGCGATCATTACGCGCCGGGCCCGTGAGATCACCAACGATGCTGAGGCCGTTGAGCGAGTGCTCACAGACCTAGAAAAACTGCGACATTACTGGCTTCAGAAAGCCAAAACGATCCCAGCTCTGGGGTATAAAAAGCAGCAAGACAGTATCACATTGGGCCTGCTCAAAGAACCAGAGCGAGGAAAATGGGAACCATTTACGTGTTTAAACTCTTTGCGTGATGTCGAACCAACCGTGAATCTCATTCTTGACGAGCGAAGTTTGGGAGATGACGAGACGAATCAGAAAGAGTACAACTAGCAGAGGGAGTTAAGTGGCACATGGGCATCAAAAAGTATCTTGTTGGGGAAGTACGTCCCAGTCAATTACTATTGACCTACGGAGTTGGATCAATCATTGATCTGCCGCACATGGCGACCTTAGTCATGGGCCTAGACGACTGGAATACCACACACGCCAAAGAGATCATCGAAGAGCGCCTGCTCTCGACTATTCAAACCGTACTTGGGCCACAGGTCACACAATTGCTTTCGCCGCCCGCCAGTGACACAATCGCACAGACGCCTTTAGGTCCTGGGGCTCTAGTCGGAGTGCCAGTCGCTCCATTTCCGCGTTGGATGGTTTGTCCCAGATGTCATCTGCTGGCGTCGATTGATTCCGGCTATTTTCAGCTCACTGCCAACCCCTATTATCCAGATCGCACCTGTTACAGGCATCACAACTGTCACAAGCAGCCCACCGTGCTGCCATCGCGTTTCATGATTGCTTGTGAAGGTGGGCACCTAGACGATTTCCCCTATCATCATTTCGTTCATGGTGATGTAACCTGCAATTCCTCATTGCGGATGCTCGAGCGAGGTGTATCGGGAGAACCATCTGATATTTATATCAAGTGTGAGATCTGTGGCAAAGGGCGTGCGATGTCGGAAGCATTTAGTAGCAATGAGGACCGTACCTATCAGCCTGAGTGTCGAGGGCGTCGCCCTCACCTGCGTGACTTTGAGAACGCCTGCCAATTTCAGCCTGCCCGTACGATCTTACTTGCCGCATCCAACACATGGTTCCCTCTCATCTACACCTTGCTAGCGCTGCCAACCACTGTCGATCCGCTCGGCCAACTAATCGAGGTCCATTGGGACACCTGGAGAGAGGCACAGAATGTCGAAGATGTAGGCATTTATCGGCGACTAGCCAAACTCAGGGAGTACTTCGCTGGCTACAGTGATCAGGCCATCTGGGAGCAGATTGAGCGGAAACAAGCGGGCGAGCCACATCTTGCCAAGCCAGCTGACCTCAAGGTACCAGAATGGCAGGTCTTGAGCAATCCCCAGAGTGCTCCGAAGGCTGATGATTTCGAAGTCACGCCGATGGGTAGTCCCAAAGGCTATACTGATGTCATTGAGCAGGTAGTCCTCGTGGAGCGGCTACGCGAGGTCAGGGCGCTGATAGGCTTTACTCGTCTCGAATCGCTGAGTGATTACACGGAAGAAGAGGAACTCCCGGCTGATCATATCATGCCGCTTACTCGTCACCATCCGACCTGGGTACCAGCATCGGAAGTGCGTGGTGAGGGGATTTTCATCCAATTTCGTGAGGAAGCAATCAAACAGTGGCTCCAAAAGTTAGCAATCGAGCGACATGATATCATCTTCCGCAACGCCCACATTCGCTGGCGAACGGCCCGTCGCATAGCCAATCCCGAAGCCAATTACCCGCATATCCGTTATATCCTATTACACACATTCGCTCATGCCTTTATGCGTCAACTCACCCTAGAATGTGGTTACACCGCCGCCAGTATCCGTGAGCGGATCTACGCCCAATCTGCCGACAGAGAGGGAGGAGTTATGTCTGGTATACTGCTCTACACGGCAGCATCTGATAGTGAAGGAACGCTAGGAGGACTAGTCAGCCTAGGCAAGAACCTAGGCATCCACATCGCTGGAGCATTAGAAGACTTGCAAAACTGTGCCTCAGACCCACTTTGTGCTGAGCACATCAGCTTGGAGGACCAGACACTGCACGGTGCTGCCTGCCATGCATGCATGTTCATTCCTGAAACCTCCTGTGAACGCGGTAACCGATACCTAGACCGTTCAGTACTTGTGCCCACCGTTGAACGCGACACCCTAGCATTTTTTCAGAATTTAAGATTATAAAGAACTTATATTGCAAATGTGAGTATAGCATACGCCATTTTCGAATACAATAATGCACAAGAAACAAGTGGCCATCTCCTCGATTGAGAAAGGACGGAAAATATGGTAGAATATCCTAACGAAGCATACAGGGCAGATAGAGGAAAAAAACCTCAGTTAGGCTTTCGCTGCTTCAGTCGCTTTTTAGAGTCTAGGCGTGTATCAGAAGCTAGGTGGGAAGCGATATCTTTTCGGCAGAGGACGTCATCATGCAAGACATGCTTAAAAAACAAATAGGTAATTACCGGATCAAATCAGAAATTGCTGCTGGTACTTTTGGAAGCGTGTATCTTGCAAAGCATCTGATATTTGAGAATAAGCCGCCAGTGGCTATTAAACTATTGCGTCATCTTGGATCAGCAAAAGAGCGAGATCGATTTCTCCAGGAAGCTCGTTTTTTATACAATCTCAAACATCCTTCTATTCTGCCTTTAGAAGATGCAGGTCTCTACGAAGGATTCCTCTATTTGGTTGTTGAGCATGCGTCCAATGGTTCTCTTCATGATCGTCTTCGTCGTCAGCCATCTCAATCTCTGCCAATAGGAGAAGCTCTTGCCATCCTTTCCCAGATTGCTCAAGCTCTCCAGTATGCTCATGATCAGAATATAGTGCATCGTGATCTTAAACCAGCCAATATATTATTTAATGCCAAGGGTGAAGCTGTGCTGGAGATTTTGGTATTGCAGTAGTCCTTGAGCAGACTATGCAGGTCGAAGTAGAGGGAACTCCGCCATATATGGCCCCCGAGCAATTTCGGGGAGAAGTGAGCAAGAAGAGTGACCAGTACGCTTTAGGATGCATTGCCTATGAATTACTGACGGGACGCCGACCGTTCATTGCTTCTGACTTTTTTGCCATGGGATATAAGCATGTGTATGAGCAACCTATCCCCCCTACAAAGCTCAACCCCAATCTTCCTGGGTATATGGAACAAGCAATTCTCAAGGCGATGGCGAAGCAGCGAGAAGATCGCTATGCAGATGTTTCAGCATTCATTGCATCGATTTCAGGCCGCTCCTGAGCCAACGGTGATTAAAACATTGGTTCCACCCAAGTCTCAAGAAGATTGGCTAAAAGAAGGTGATGCTTTTTGTGATCTTAATCAGTATGAAGAAACAATAAAGGCATATGGGGAGGCGATCAAACTTGATCCAACCAATGCACTAGTTCACAGAGGGAAGGGTGATGCGCTCCTCAATTTGAAGCGTTATAAAAATGCATTAATTGCATATGAAGAGGCAATTCGGCTTAATCCCAACTATGCAACAGCTTACAGTAACAAGGTTTTTATGCTCACCTCGCTGATGCGCTATGAGGAGGCAATTCAGCTTGATCCGCGAACATCATCTTTATCTGGTGCTGAAGTGGGACCCAGAACTCTTCACATTATTTGGATACTTGATGCATCTGTCTCAATGAATGGACGAAAAATTCAAGCGTTGAATATAGCCATTCGAGGAGCAATTCCAGAGTTGAAAAGCGTTGCTCAATCCAATCCTCAAGCTCAGGTAATGATACGCGCTATTACATTCTCTAGTGGGGCTAGGTGGCATATTCTCCAGCCTACACCCCTGAATACATTTCAGTGGCCAGATATTAATGCAGGGGGGAAGAGAGACATGGGAAAAGCTTTGCAGATGGTAGCTGACGAACTTACAATACTGCCAATGGAAACCAGAAACATTTCTCCTGTCCTCATCCTTATCACAGATGGAGATTCAACTGACAATGCCGAACAAGGTATTCAAGCCATCTTGGATAAGCCATGGGGAAGAAGAGCTGTTCGCCTCGGCATCGGAATAGGAAGTAATGCTCCTTATGAATTGCTTCAGAAGTTTATTAATAATCCTGAGGTACCTCCTCTCCATGCATGTGATATAGAACAAATCGCCAATTATATCCGCTGGGGTGAGGATGAACCAGTTATTTGATCTAAGCCATCTGTCTTATCACACACTATTCTTTGGCTTATCTTAAAACTCCAATAATCAGTGCTAGCGGGGAAATACTGATGAACGTGGAATTGAATCGCAATACGATCTCTATCGACATAGGCCGTCACATAGTCCATAAAGAGGAGCATGCGACTTTCAACCTAGAAGCGCAAACAGGTCCAGACGATGAGCTGCTCCCGCGTATGCATGAGTACGCGCTTAACCTGTATCGCACGTATAAACGTCCAGTGATCTCAGTGGCACTCTTACTATTTGAGTGTGATGTGCCAGAGGTACCTTTCATTATCCAATGTGGTGGAGAAATAAGCTCGATCTTTTATCCTATCGTCATCTGCATGTGGCAGAAGGATGCGTATGAAGTCGTTCATAGTCAGCAAAGATGTTGGTATCCGTTATTGCCGACCATGAAGAATGCGACTGTCGAACTGCCAACCCAAGCAGTGCGGGAGATGCATGAACTGGAAGATTGGCCACATTTCACGCGTCATCTAGCCTGGTTTCACACGATGCTGGGACGAACAACGACCGTTTTGCAAGAAGACAAACTTAAAATGGAGGAGGTACTCAAGATGCAATACCCTAGCTTTGCCCTCTTTCGAGAGGATCCCGTCATCGGTGGCATGATTTTAGAGGGCGAACTCAAAGGCAAGGCTGAAGGTAAGGCTGAAGGCAAAATCGAGGGCAAGATCGAGGGCAAGATCGAGGGCAAGATTGAGGGCATACAAAACTCGATCCTAGATATTGTCAGCGATAGTTTCTCACCTCAAGTGCTTGAGCAAGTGCAACAAGTCATCATCGCGAGTCAGGACGAAGGACAACTGAGAAAGTTTCTCCGTCGAGTAGCTAGGCTCTCCGATGAGCAAGAGGTCTTGGATTTGCTTGCTGAATGTTTTCCTCTTGTCGGTGAGACCAAAGACTTGCAAGGCGCGATCCTAGACATTGTCAGTGACAGCTTCTCGTCTCAGGTGGTGGCGCAAGTGCGACGAACGATCGCTGTCAATCAGGATGCTCAACAGCTGAGAAGGTTTCTCCGCAAAGTGGTTCGCCTCTCAGATGAGCAAGAAGTCTCTGCATTGCTGACCGAATGTTTCCCAGCCTCCTAGAGGCTGATGCTAGAGGCTGATCTGCTGGGGTGAGAGGGCGTTGCGTTTTGTATCTAGTGAGCAGAGATGACCCAACGCCTTCTTAGATTGAACGTGCTACAGAGCCGCCTTTACCTTGCTATATACAGGCGTACACCACTCTTTGCTATACACTGGATGTTTGCCGCGTACAATATCAAAATACAGGTCTTGCAGTTTCTGACCGATTGGGCCAACATTGCCGGTACTGACGGGTGAGTGATCGACTTCAATAACCGGGGCGATCTGTGCTCCCGTGCCGCATAGGAAGATCTCTTCTGCGATATAAAGCTCGGTGCGATCAATCTGCCGTTCGCGGGTGACGAGTCCTAGTTCGCGCTGAGCGATCTTAATCACGGTGTCGCGGGTGATGCCAAGCAAGATATTGTCGCTTGGAGGTGGTGTGACCAATTCGCCGTTGATGAGCGCAAAAATGTTTTCTGCGCTTCCTTCGGCAACATGCCCATCGTGGGTGAGCATGATAGCCTCGTCGAAGCCGTTTTGTAATGCTTCAGTTTTAGCAAATGCAGCATTGACATAGCTGCCACAGATTTTTGCGCGTGCGGGTAGGGCATTGTCATCGATGCGACGCCATGAGGATACGCCGCAGCGTAGCCCTCCGATTTCAACATAATTGCCCATTGGCTCTGAGGTGAGGATATAGTGGTCGGTGAGGTTATGGAGGCGTACACCAATGATCTCATCAGCTTTATAGACCACGGGTCGCAGATAGACATCTTCGAGCTGATCATTGTGCTTGATCAGCTCGATACTGATTTCAACGAGTTGATCGATCGTATACGGGACTTCCATGCGCAAGATCTTGGCTGAGCGCAGAAGGCGTTCATAGTGTTCTCGCAGGCGGAAAAGGTAGATCTGCTGATCTTCCTTGCTCCAATAGCCACGAATGCCTTCAAAGCATCCTGTACCATAGGCAAAACCGTGGGTGCGTACAGAAATAACACCACGTTCTGCTGGTATAAATTCTCCATTCATAAAAAGTACTTTTGCGTTCATTTTGTGTGATATCCGATAAGTGGCATATTGCTACTTACCTTTTTCCGCCTTTCTTATAGTCTATTGAAGCACAGTCAATCTCGGCACTGCGAGAGTACTTGCCTCAGCCAATAGTATAGCATAAATAAACTCGTGAGGCGCAGTTTATTGCGTGTATTAGGAGTAGGAGGGACTAGATTTATCGCGTCCGCTGTTCCCATTGAGTTCGTTTTGCAATTTATTGCCTATTATATTAGGGACTAGCTTTATCGCGTCCGTTATAATCCTATGCACTCAAAAAATCTTTTTGCCCATGGCTGACAGGATAAGCTCAACTGCGAGCGAGGCCGTGGCATTTTCGCGATCGAGAATGGAGTTTACTTCAACGACGTCCATAGATACCAAATGCCCACTATCGGCGATCATTTCCATAGCGAAATGGGCCTCTCGATAGCTAAGTCCCCCACGGACTGGAGTGCCCACACCCGGAGCTTCGTTTGGGTCTAGTGAGTCCATATCCAGGCTGAGATGGATGGGTGCATTGTTGGCTCCTGCAATCTCGATTGCCTGTTGCATGATGGCTGAGATGCTACGTCGATCGATGTCGGACATCGTAAAGACATGGATGTGATTGGCCCGCAGGAGGTCTTGTTCACCAGGGTCTAGGTTGCGTGCACCGATGATCACGATTTTGTTTTTGTCGAGTTTGGGGCTCCAACCACCGACATGGGTGAGATGTTTATCGCCAAGACCAGCCAGGGCAGCTAGGATCATGCCGTGGACATTGCCAGATGGCGTTGTCTCCTTGGTATTGAAATCGGCATGGGCATCGATCCAGATAACACCGAGTGGCTGATGAATCTTGGCAACGCCGCTAATCGAACCAAGGGCAATGCTATGATCGCCACCCAGGATGAGCGGGCATTCCTGTGCTTGCAAGACTGTGACAACCTTGGAGGCCAGTTCTTCCGCTGCCTGAACGATTGGTTCGAGATATTTCAGATGGGGGTTGCCGATTGCCAGATTTTCTATTGACGCTATTGAGAGATCGCCAGCGTCACGAACAGTATGGCCGAGGCTTTGCAGTTGATTAATCAGGCCAGCATAGCGAATAGCCCTGGGACCCATATCGACGCCTCGCCGATCGGCACCTAAGTCTATTGGTGCGCCAATTATGCAGATACGCATAGGGTTGATAATCCTCAGTTCGTCTTTGAACACTGTATCTTTTGTTGTCATTATAGTCCTCGCGCATATCTTTGTCTATGAATATTGTAGGCCTCATGGTCCTGTGCTATAACACCAGCCGTCGCTAGGTATTGAATGCCATCATGTAAGCCTTGCATTTCTTTATTTTTTATCAATCTTTTTAGATTTTTTGCCTATTTTGCAATTTTTTAGCATTTTTACTCAAGCCAAATTTTATCCAACTCTTGATTAGCTTTATTTTCTACTTCTTTAAATATTTTAGTGCATTGATTATAATCATTGGTAAAATTTCCTAAAATTCCCTCTTTGTATGAATCTTCTAATAAGATTTCTGCATTACCTCGTACCTTTGAAATTTCTTTTTGAAGGTTTATATTTTTAGTAATATTACGTTCCCATACTTTAAACTTTTCTATATGTTCTTTTAACGTTTTCCGCATATTCACAAAATCTTTTATTTTTTTGCCATATTGCAAATAAGAGCTTTCTGCCCGTATATTATCCAGCATTTTATCATGCCTGACATAGACTTGCCCAGACAAGTCTAAACGCATTTTGCTGTGTCGCTTCCACTGATCAGGTGAAAGCTCCTCCTTGGGACAATTTTCAGCTTGCTGTATCCTATTGATGCGTTCTTCTTTAGTATACTCTTTTATTCCTTTATAAGCTATAATTTCTTTGAGTAGCTTTATATACTTTCCTTTATCAGCTTCAAAACCTTCAGAATTGCTTTCGATACCAAAAAGACTCGTTTCTACCCCATCCAGATACTTATCTTTGCCAGTACTAGATTCTTTAATACTAGGATTTTTAGAATCAAAAGACGCTATGTATCGAATGTTAGCTCGTAAATCTTCTAATCCTTGTTTTTCAATCTTTTCTTCTATGTCTTTACAGAATCCATCATATTCATTATTACAAAAGTCGGCAACCTCTCTTGGCATTGCACTTTCTTTTTCGACAAATTTTAATATTTTTCCTGCTACCTCTATTGCTCCTGAAAGTGCTCTTTGAAAGGGGCTATCTTCAAAAATTTTAGATTGGTATTGTTTAAACTTTTCTATATCTGCTTCTAACATTTTCTTCATTAAATTAAAATTTTCAGAAATTTCCTGTGTTACGGCCTCATATTTCTTATTGTATTCTTTATAATTAGTGGCTACTAATTTTTTATCTCCGTTTAAACTAGCTAATAATCCATCTATTGCATCTATCGCATTTTCTGTCTTTGCATTTTCTGCCTCTTCTGTCTTTGTATTTTTTAATGATTTAGACTTTTTGAGACGTTCAATAGAAAATATAGGCATAGAACTTTTAAGCTTTATCTTATCTTGTTCTAATTTTTCCTTCAACTCGTTTTTTATACCCTTTAAATCTGTTCTTATACCCACTAGCCAATTTTCAAGCTCTTTAGTCTTATCATTAAGTTTTGTCTCACTTTTCCCCCTTTTTTCAATAGAATCACATGAGAAGCAAGCAAAGAAGCTGCCCTTCCCTGGCATAGAATTTTTATATGCTGAATTTATTATGGCTTTTTTTTCTTGAAATGCCTTGTCTAATTTCTTGGAGTCGTAGCATCGATAACCATTCAATACTTTAGCAATCTCTGCTATACTCTTAAATTCTTGAAATAAGTATTCTGCGTGTTGGTAAACAATCGCTACACGATCTTTTCTTTCTTCTAGCTGGTTGGTTGCTTGTTGTAACTCTTCCATATCATTATACTTGCTTTTTATTTCTTTCCCTTTATTTGATTCATATGGCTGTATTTCTATGCCATGTGGCCGAATTTCTCCTGAGCGTTGGTTCATCGTTATATATCCTTTCTTTACTTGTTCTACTGCTGATTGTGGAGGCTCCATTGGCAAGGCATTTAACCACATAGGATAATTTCTCGTAGTGTCTCTCTCTTTGCACATTCCCAAGTGGAAGCACTCTTCATTAAAAAGGTATGTGATTGGCAAACACTTTGTCAAGTGAAAAAAGGGACATTTTGGTAGAAAAAAGGGACATTTTCCTCATCCCTCTATGCTCTACAAGCTCACTCCAAAAAACTGCGAAGATAAATGAATTATCTACATGTCTGAGATCCTCAGAAAAGATGGGTGGACAAAAGCCTCTACAAAATCCTATACTATAAGTATTATGTCAGCAATTGAGCTTGCCCGCTCTAGGGCAGATGTCCCACTGATGGACAGTGAGACTTGGCATGCAGAGATGTATGGATACCTTCCAAGGAGGCCTACCTAAATGGTTGCTAATGATGTAAATCTCTATGACGTTGCAGTTTCCCAATTCAATGATGCTGCTGAACGTCTAGGTTTGTCCCAGCCAATGCGTGCTATCTTGAGTAAACCAAAGCGTGAATTGGTTGTGAATTTCCCGGTGCGCATGGACGATGGCAATGTCGAAATGTTTACCGGGTATCGTGTGCAGCATAATATTAACCGTGGTCCTGCTAAGGGTGGTATTCGTTTTAGTCCTTTTGTGTCTCTTGATGAAGTTCGTGCTCTGGCAATGTGGATGACATGGAAGTGTGCGGTGGTTGACATTCCTTTTGGTGGTGCCAAGGGAGGTGTGATTTGCGATCCTCATAAAATGTCCCGTGTAGAGCTTGAACACATGACCCGTCGCTATGCTACCGAGATAGCTATTCTTCTGGGCCCAAATAGTGACATTCCTGCTCCTGATATGGATACTAATCCCCAAGTCATGGCTTGGATTATGGATACGTATTCTATGCATCAGGGGTATGCTGTGCCTGCTGTGATTACTGGCAAGCCACTATCGATTGGTGGTAGTGAAGGCCGACTTGAGGCTACTGCGCGTGGCGTGCAGGTGATCACTCGCGAAGCTATGCGTGACTACGATCTGGTGCCAGAGAACTGTTCCGTAGTGGTCCAGGGCTTTGGCAATGTTGGTAGTATCACAGCCCGCTTATTTTATGAGATGGGGTGCAAGGTAGTTGGGTTAAGTGATATCAGCGGCGGTATTTATAATCCTGAAGGTATTAATGTACCGCGGGCTCTGCGCTATTCGAAGGAGCATGGGACTTTGCAGGCGTTGCCCGATACAGAAGCGGTTTCAAACGCAGAGCTACTAGAGTTGCCTTGCGATATATTGATCCCTGCCGCTCTAGAAAACCAGTTGACGATCGAGAATGCTGCCCATATCAAGGCTCGCATGGTCGTTGAGGCTGCTAATGGTCCAACAACTCCAGAGGCTGAGCAGATTCTGCATGATCGGGGAATCACAGTTGTGCCCGACATCTTGGCGAATGCTGGTGGCGTAACTGTCAGCTACTTCGAATGGGTACAGGATATCCAGCGTTTCTTCTGGACTGAGCAAGAGATCAATCATCGGCTGGAAGCCATTATGGTCAAGGCATATCAGGCAGTGCAGCGCAAGTCATATGAACAGGAGACAAATTTACGCCTGGGTGCATATTTGTTAGCTGTAGCTCGTGTTGCCGAGGCAACTGAACTTCGTGGCGTTTATCCGTGACAATTTCCCATGTCTCTGCGAGCAAGAAGATTCTCGTAATAATTGTTTCCTTCTATTAGGAAAGGAGTGTAAAGGGGCGGGCTGCTGGATGTCTCAAAGCAGCCCGCCCCTTTCAATTGATTCTTGCGCGTTAAGTATTAGATATGGGAATATCTCGCTTATCCATCTACTGATTCGACATCCAGAATTTTCACCCATACTTCTTGCCTTGCGTCATCTTCTGGAGACTCTAGCTTGAAGATAATGTTTACATGGGAGGCATTCTTGAGTCGTTGCATCTCAGTAGCCCCACGTGAGTAAGTGCCAAAAAGCTGTGTATTGCTATTAGCTGCTTTCAAGTGCAAACGCAGGTTTTGTCTATTGTTGCCGCTAGTCCGCATATCAAGCAGGCGCAAATTTTCCATTTTAAAGATTGGCTCAGGATTGCCAGCGCCAAACGGGCTCAGGCGGCGGATTGTTTTGTACATGCTATATGTCAGATTCTCAACTTTAGTGAATGTAAGATCGACCATTTTGGGCGCGGCAGGCGGTAAACTTTCCGAAGGCTCCTGTTCGATCACTATGCCTGTCGGGTCTAGCAAGGCTGTACCCTCGATGATGAGTGGGGCTACTAACTCGGCATTCTCTGACCATCTCAAGAGGTGTTCTCTGAGCTGTTCAATGCGTTCACTTTTGATCGTAAAGCCAGCTGCCTGTGTATGCCCACCGTAGCGTTCTAGCTGGTCCTCGAAACTGCGCAAGGCCTCGATAATATTGAAGTTTTTCTGGCCGCGGGCCGAGCCGCGACTCAAATTTGTCAGGTGATCATTATTGAGGACAAGTACGGGTTTTTGGTTTCTTCAGCTAGCTTTCCTGCGATCAGACCGATGAGGCCCTCATGCCAGTCGTTGCCACTGACAAGGATAATGGGTTGGTCAGACTGGCTCTGAGCCTGTTTACGGACATGCTTCATCAGTTCCTCTGTATGCTGCTGGCGTGAAATATTAAGCTGTTCCAGCTCAGCTGCGAGAATGGTAGCTCTTTCTTCGTTGTCAGTTACTAAAAGTTCGAAAGCGATGCTGGCCTCTTTCATACGTCCAGCAGCATTGATGCGTGGTGCCAAGCCAAAGGAAATATCGCGCTCACGCAGGCGGCCTAGTTGTAGATTTGCAACATGGATGAGAGCCTTCAGGCCCGGCAGGCGTGTAGCGTTCAAACGTTCCATACCTAGACGTACCAGGGTATGATTTTCTCCTAGCAGTGGTGCGATGTCGGCGATGGTGCCGATTGCTACAAGATCGAGTAGTTCCAATTCTTGCTCTAGGGTGCGTTTGTGGGCGCGATAGAGAGCTTGTGTGAGCTTGAAGGCTATTCCGACCCCACAGAGATAGCGCTCCCCGTATGTGCAATCTGGACGCCAGGAGTTGATTATTGCATGGGCGCGTGGTAAGTCAGATAGTGGATGATGGTGGTCAGTAATAATGATGTCAATGCCAAGCGATTGAGCATAGTCAACCTGTTCAATGTCAGAGATGGCGCAGTCGGTGGTGATGATCAGAGAGGTGCCACGTGCTTTGATCTGGTCGAGCGCAGGTAAGTTAAGGCCACAGCCGTCGTGTAGTCTGTGAGGGATGTGGTAATCAAGAGTAGCTTCTGGCTGTTTCAGGGAATGTAGTGCACGGAAGAGCAGAGCTGAAGAAGTGACTCCGTCAGCGTCGTAGTCGCCATAGACGGTGATATGTTCGCGGTTGACCAATGCTTGTTCGATGCGTGTAACGGCACGTTCCATGTCGATAAGATCAAGTGGATTACGTGTCGAAGTGTAGTCCGCCTGGAGAAATGCAGTCATTTCTTCTAGCGTTTTGAGGTCGCGATTATGGAGCAGCTGAGTGAGTACTGGATTAATTCCAGCATCTTTAGCCCTCTGGAACTGTTCATGTGAGAGTTGGGGATAAACTTGCCAGATTGTTGAAAATGATGCTCGTGCTTCCAAATGCCTATCCTTGTTGAATAATAGTTAATCCGGTAGTAGACGTAAAAAGACCTCGTTGCCAAGAAGGCGTCCGCGTTTGCTCAGGCGTAGCCATCCATCAACACATTCCAGTAGTTCCGCCTCTGTAACGGTCTGCAAGCGTTCGCCGATGAAGTCAACAAATGGCATTTTGAAACGTTCTTCAAACGTTGGCAGGTGCAGTCCCATGGCGGTACGCAGTGCGAGAAATGCAGTTTCGGACATGGCTTGGAGCAGTCCCACAGATTCGCTTTCAACCTCAGGCATTTGCCCCTCTTTGAGCTGTTTGATGTAAGTCGCCGGATTGCGCTCATTGGAGAAGCGTCTTCCACCAAAACAGGAGTGAGCACCAGCTCCCATGCCAATATAAGGGAGATTTTGCCAGTAGGTCAGATTGTGACGACTCTGATGACCTGGGAGTGCCCAGTTTGAGATTTCGTAATTGATGTAGCCAGCTTTGTGAAGAAGTTCGTCAGCATACTCGTACATATCGGCACAGAGATCCTCATCCCCGGGGGTGATGCGGCCCTGATGTACCCAATCGTAAAAAGGTGTACCTTCTTCAATAATGAGCGAGTAAAGGGAAAGATGTTCTGGATGCAGGTCCAGAGCACGATCGAGCGTTTCGCGCCAGTGGTCCATTGTTTGTCCTGGTAGTCCAAACATGAAGTCCATGTTGATAGATGTGAAGCCAGCACTTCGTGCGTATTGGATAGCTTGCTGAATCTCCTTAGGCGTGTGAATACGTCCCAGCGTTTTGAGTAGACCTGCATCGGTAGTCTGGGCTCCCATGCTCAAACGGTTGATACCAGCAGTGCGCAGGCCCGCTAGTTGTGCTTGGTCCAGTGTGCCAGGATTGGCTTCTAGCGTAATTTCGGCATCCTTGTCTACTGCGAAGGCGCTATGGCAAGCATTGAGTAGGCGTGTGATCTGCGATACGCTTAGTAGACTGGGTGTGCCGCCGCCGAAGAAGATCGTGCGAGAACGGCGAGGTGACCCGTCTGTGTGCTGGGCTGACTGTCCTGCTAGCGTGATTTCCGTGAGTAGTGCATGTACATACGGTTCACGCATTGGCAGGATACCTGCATAGGTATTGAAATCACAGTAGTGGCAACGGGTATGACAAAATGGGATGTGCAGATAGAGCGAGACCGTTTCCAGGAGTCGCTCTATTGGTTCCGTTGGTTGTGAGATTTCTCGAAGTGGTGAAGTTGTGATCATTTTCAGTCTCGAATGAGCCTTCTTGTAATAGACATTGCTGGTCGATATACCAAATTAGGCTATTGTGCACTTTCCATTGTGCTTGAATCTCTTAACACCGTAAAAGTGCTATTGATGCCTTCCCATATTTGAATAGCTGCGCAAAGTTGAGTTTGCGAGAAAAAAGTATGTTCATAGGCAAGCCGCAAGCACTTTTCGATCAGATCTGGCTCAGTGATCTTGCTGCTCCCAATTGCCTTCCGTAGCCCAAGTGACAAGATTATTACCATATCATGACCACAGCAGACATGCCAGGGATCATGAGAATCACTACTTAACTGTTGTATCTTATCATGGAGATCACTATCCTTCAGCAGAAGCTTTTGTGAGCCTCTATTGTCTATAGTATGACTTTGCACAATCCTTATCAATTGCATAATATCTATTGTTAAATCATCCTTATTAATAAATTTCTCGAACTTCAAATCCTCAAATTTCAGCGATAAGTTCTCTCGCAATGAAATCCAGCGCAAGTAACCGATAGGCATGGCACAGGATAATAGTAGTGAACGAAGGTCCTTTTTGTGCTTCCTTTCCATTATTGCTATCTTATTCTCAGATCCAAATTCGCTTAGCACCTTCTCTAGAGCTAACGAATTGATAGCCATCATCTCAAGGTCGTGTGTATCAGTCAACAGTAGATTGGGAGAAGGAGATTGCTCATCTTCCAGGGCCATAAAATCGGCATCGACGATGGCCAGAGTTCCAAGAAAGCCATCCTTTTCCAGAATGGCCAAGGTCTTGATCACATTCTCTTTGCCGTGGGCAACCACGATGCCGCACACATCCTTTGCTACGAGCCACTGGTAAAGCTGCTTATCTGCATTTCCTTCAACGATCAAGAACACACGTCCTTCATTCTCAGGGTACTCACGTTCCAAACGAATTCGATGCACAATATCTTCTGGTATTAAGTACTTTTCTTCCACCTGTCAAGCAACCTTCTTCTTCAATGGCACTACCATGTCCCAACTATCTGGAATAAAGCTAGGTGAGTGAGTTACAAGTAAAAGACCGCTCCTAGCTGTTGCAACTCCCCAGAGCGTCGATAAAAATTCTCTTTGCCATACAACGTGTAGTGAGACATCTGGCTCGTCAATGAGTACAAGTGCACCAGGAGCAACGTGAAAGATCAGATCATAGAATAGAGCTAATACGTTTTGCTCTCCTAATGAGAGATCATGAGGAGCTAACTGGGTACCACTGTCATCAGTAAACACAAATCCTTTTTCTTGGTTTATAGACATTTCTTTGTACAAAAACAGTTTGTTGATCTCGATCTGCAGTCTCTCTATGTTGTAGGCTAGTTCAGGAGATGCGGCTTGGTCTGTCTTGAGCAGTTCGGCGAGTTCTTCGGCATAGGCATCTACTGTCGGTATCACCATCGCTTGAATATCTGATCCATTGGGTTTGACTGTGCGTAGAACATATGATAACCGTTGGGTATCAATAAAATGAATAGGGACGGATTGCCTGACTTCCACTAACCATTGAGGCATCTCATCTAATGGTCCTTGAGATCCTTGCAAGATGTCTTCCGACGAAAGAATCTCCCCTGTTGGAAGGGCTCGTTCCATCTTGTGATCTGTATGGCTATGCTTAAATGTTGCATAATTATCTGTTGATAATCCAAAAGGGCGTTCTGCTAATATCTTGTGAGGTGCTGGCGACGCAAGAGTATAGAAGTGTTCTTGTTCTCTCTCATCGCGGAAATGGAACGTGAGTTTGGATTGCTCCTGTGAATACTCACGCCCCTTAGTTACCCAGAGGCTCGTATTGTCCTCAAAGTCAACCCGAAATTCATCGAAAGGAATGGTTTGTAAGATTTTGTTGCTCTTACTGAAAAGCTCATTGAGCAACTTGAGAATCACGGTCTTACCGATGCCGCTGGGACCGACTAGAATGGTGGTTCCATCCTCATAGAGAGGAATGGTGTGGTCGAGCGTACCAAACAGCTTCTTTACAACGATTTGTTTGATTTCTTTCTTCTCCCCAGAATATGATTCTTTTCCCATCTTTTTTCCTCTCTTTGTTGTGCCGTTGTTTTGCTGCTAATCAAGTACATTCTACCACACTGCTTGCCAGACAGGAAAGGATGCGATTATTGGCCTCCATTATCTGGAATACCGCTCCCTCCGGGCATACCTGGTGAGGTAGAGTTGGATGGAGGGCTAGGAATATCCTGTGGCATATTGAGCGGGTCGAATTGCTTATTCGAGTCAGCAAGTGTTATATGCGCATTGACCTCCTGGGTGTTAAGCCAAGCAACCAGAGAGGTATCATCTGCTCTGAGCGTGCTGAGGATATGAGGATCGTCGACCTTACGTGATGGATCAATGGCCTCGATCTGTACGATGTGAGAGGTGCCGTTCTCGGTTAGTACCGGACTCAAGTCATTGACTTTGCGTGCTGGGTCGAAAAGCCAGTTATCAATTGCGCCAGTGCCGCGTGCATTCGATGCGTTATTGACCGTATATTGCCAGCGAACTAGCCAACCAAGTTCTCCGCCGCTGGATTTGGTATTATTATCGACGGACTTAGTCTTGGCAAGTGTGCTGAAATCCGCTCCCTTCTTGAGTTGTTTGAGAACATTTTGTGCGTCGCTGGGAGTGCTCAATGTAATGGCTCGTGTTTTTACCTGACGAGTTGGTGAAGTAATGAGGGATCGCAGATAGTTGGTCATGTTATCGCGTCGCAGCTTGAGGGTCATCATAACGCGCATATCATTATCACTCATGCCGTATTTACTCAGAATCTGGTTGTAGGTCGTTCCTTTGGGTATATCGGCGGTAAATTGGTTCATCGCGTGGTTCACTTGGCTGGCAGATGGCTCAATCTTGGCTTGGATAGCAGCACTTTGCTGGCGGCTTACCCACTGGCGAATAATCAGATCATCCTGTAGCCACTCGGTACTCTCATTGGCAATTTGCGATTGGTTATTATTTGTTTGTATGGTTGTAATCTTTGTCTGCAAGGTGCTCAGTTGGGCGTTATCGCTATCGTGTACCTTTTGGGCCGCGTCGATCTGCTGCTGAATGCTCGTCTTTTTAGCAGGATCGGTCGTGGATGAAAGTTGCTTCTTCAAGCTGTCGATCTTGGCTTGATCATGAGCAATCGTCGTATTCAAACTGTCCCTCTGAATGATAAGGCTATGTGGGCCATTAAGCTCATTGAGTATCTCCTGTGCTTTGAAGGTAACAAGCTTATGGTAATCCGATTGTGGAATATTTTGGCCGTTAACTGAGGTGATAGGCTCATTCGGAACGACAATGTTGATATTAATCCAAAAACCAACAAAGATGGCAATGATAGCTACGCCAATCAAAATTGTGAGGGACCAGACGGCGCGATGTTTGATCTGTATTTTCTCGGTACGGGAGAGGTGTGCTCCCCATCCAAAAATGAGAGGTTTGCCGTCACGGCGTGCTTCGACATGGGCTGTCTGTTTGACGTAATGTTTAGGTTTGCTGGATTTGGCTGAACGTGATGATCGCCGCTGATCGTGCTGAGGTGTCATTTGACTTTTCATAATGCAAAGTGGCAGGAACTCCGGTGCGTTGACGCTGAGGAGGAACGCTGCCCTCCTTTCCCTCAGTTGTAGTGATTGCTCTTGGGATGCTAACCCCAAGAGCAATCGTACTATGTGAAGAGGACAAAACCTCTCAAGAGTTAGAACTTTGGAACGAGATTGGGACTAGTTACATCCCACGTATATGTTCCGCTGTATACGGCAACAGGGCCATGAAGCGTGCTCGTTTGATAGCAGTGCTCAAGCCACGCTGGTGTTTGGCGCAAGTTCCCGTCTTGCGGCGGGGCTCAATTTTGCCGCGATCAGAAACGTATTTCCGCAAGAGTCGGTTAAAATCTTTGTAATCAATTTCGCGGATATGATCGTGGCAGAACAGACAAATTTTGCGGCGGGAACCACGATCGCGCCCGCCCTCGCGTCTTTGGCGTGGCCCTGAGCTTGTCCCGCGGCTATGGCCGCCCGAACCGCCTTCGTTACGTCTTTGCACAATTTTTCTCCTTCAGTTAGAAGGGGTGATCTTCCAAATCTCCGAGACTATCATCTCCACTCAAGATATCTGATGAACTGGTACTACCCTGTCGATCCTTTGGCGTGAGGAACTCCATCTCACTGGCAATAACATCAATAGCTGTTCGTTCGATGCCGTTCTTATCCGTATACTTGCGTGTGGTCAAGCGTCCTTCGATGAAGACCTTTTGACCCTTTTTCAAGTAAGTAGAACATGTTTCTGCCAGTTGACGCCAAGCAGTGATATTAAACCACTCTGTTTCTTGCTGGCGCTCGCCAGTAGCTGACTTTGTAGTGCGGGTAACGGCAAGGGAGAACTTTGCTACCGCAGTACCATCAGGCGTGTAGTTCATTTCTGGGTCGCGACCGAGATTGCCGATGAGCATAATTTTGTTCATGATGCAAATCCTTTCGATGTGCTATTCCACCCCAGCTCTTCTTTATTGCTCAGAGACTGAATGAACATCCCCATGTATGTTTCGGCTAAGCTTCAATGGTTTCAGGCTTCTCAGCGTCAACCTCGATAGCGGGAGGAGCACTTTCGATCTCTTCGGGTGCTAGGGCGATCGATTCCTCTGCTATTGTGGTTGGTACGATCTCTTCAGCCTCAGGCTTGCTTTCTACGGGAGTCTCGGCTTGACTCACAGTTTCAGCAGGCGTGACAGGGACCTCGGCACTGCTTGCAGTTTCAGCAGGCGTGACAGAGACCTCGGCACTGCTTGCAGTTTCAGCAGGCGTGACAGAGACCTCGGCACTGCTTGCAGTTTCAACGGGTGTAGCAGGAGCTTCCGGTTGATTGGCTGCTTCAGCTTGCGCTGCGGCGGCAGCTGCACGAGCATCACGCTCTTTCTGGACTGTTTTGGGATCGCGCCTCTTCATCATGTGGCGGAAGACTTTTTCAGAAACTCTAAGTGTACGTTCGATTTCAGTCACGGCCTCAGGAGTCAAAATCATGTCAATGAAAATGTAATATCCATCGCGGTGACGCTCGATGGGGTATGCTAGACGGCGACGCCCCCAATGATTGACTTTAAAGATTTGGCCGCCATAATTTGCAACGATCTGCTCGATACGGTCTAGTGAGGAACGTATCTCTTCTTCGCTGACTTCGGGATTGAGAATGAATCCAAGTTCGTAATCTCTACTCACGAAGCCACCTCCTTCCTTTGGGTATGCACCCGGTCAGTTTGCTCTTTGGCTTTGACTGCCGGGGCAGGTGGAGTATCAGCACTCTGCTGTTTGTGCTGACACTGAATTTCAGAGCCGCTTTATCATCTTGCGGCCTAGTGAAAAAATTGTTCCCACAATCAGGTGGGGCGTTGATCGTCTCCCATATGGTTGCCCCGCAAAGTTAGAAATAAGCTGCGAAGTGTTCTGGGAGCCGTCAGCACCACGGTATTATAGCATCGTTGATCCTCCCTGACAATAGCGCCAGGAAAGCCTGAATGTGGAGATGCAAAGGGCCGTCTTCCCTCTTGTCCCCAATTTTTGAAAGTGCTGGGGTGAACCAACTTTCAACTTTCTATTCTTTTTATACGTGATGCAATTGGAAAAGCGGAAATTTTTGGTGCGCTTTGGTGTGCAGGTAATAGAAAGGGAACGGAAAAAGCTATGATCGCTATGTATCTTGCAATGGAACGAGAGCTGCTGGTTGTCCAGCAACAAAATTCTAGCCAGCAGATTGAATCTCATCTTGTCGGAATGCAACCCGTGTGTGTGGCGATTGACCCGCTTCTCCCACAGCGGGTGTACTGTGGAACGTTCGGCAGAGGTTTGTGGCGAAGTGAAGATGCGGGCCGTACCTGGAAACCCATTGGAGATCTAGGTGCAGCTATGGAACCCAACGAAGGCTCTGGTATTACCTCGGCTATGGTGACAGCGGTTGCGGTCAGTGCCACGGAGCGGTCCAATGGGTATGGCGTGGTGTATGCTGGAACCGAACCAACAGCCTTGTTTCGTTCAGAGGATGGAGGAGATTTATGGCGAGAGACGACACTGCTGGCTCTCCCTTCCTCGTCTACCTGGAGTTTTCCTCCTCGCCCCTATACCAGTCATGTGCGCTGGATTACCCTGACCCATTGGTTTTTGGTCGGGTGTTTGTCGCTATTGAGGCGGGTGCATTGGTAAGGAGCTTGGATGGCGGCGAGCATTGGGAGGATCGGAAACTAGATGGACCAATTGATACACATACGCTGCTTATGCATCGGCTCACTCCTGATCGTTTGTATTCGGCGGCAGGAGATGGGATGCGCTTCCCCGGAAGGGGGTACAATGAGAGTAACGATGCAGGAGATACATGGCACCATCCTGATGAAGGGCTCAAGCATCATTACCTGTGGGGGATGAGTATTGACCCGGCAGATCCTGAAACTGTGCTAGTCTCTGCTGCCTCTGATGCGTATAAGGCTCATCATGAGCGAAGTCAGGCTTACACGGTGATCTATCGAAAAACGGCCTCTCAAACTTGGCATGAGGTGATGGATGGGCTTCCTGATTCTCTGGGTTTAGTTGCACCTGTGTTGGCTTCTAATCCCTATGAGGAGCATACCTTCTATCTGCTGACTAACAAAGGTCTCTATCGCTCTGACGATGCAGGATGCAGTTGGGCGCAACTTGCAGTGCCGTGGCGTGAGGAGTATCTCATGCAACATCAGCAAGCGTTGGTCGTCCAGACACTTTAGGAAGGAAGATTATGTCTCTCAAGGTTCTACCAAGAATAAGGGGCTAAGCCGCCGTATCCCACTACGAGAATAGGACTAATGGGACAGTTGAGAAACTTGTTCCTCGTCTTTATGCGATATACGAGAAAGTGACTAATGTAACCGTTGTGATACTTGAGACACTTGTTTATTAGGCTTTATGACGGATATATGAGAATGGGACTAATGGGACTAATGGGACTAATAGGACTGTTGTGATACTTGAGACGCTTGTTTACTAGGATTTATGACGGATATACGAGAATGTGACTAATGTGACTAATGTGACCGTTGTGATACTTGAGATACTTGTTTACTAGGCTTTATGACGGATATACGAGAATGTGACTAATGTGACTAATGTGACTAATGTGACCGTTGTGATACTTGAGATACTTGTTTACTAGGCTTTATGACGGATATACGAGAATGTGACTAATGTGACTAATGTGACTAATGTGACCGTTGTGATACTTGAGATACTTGTTTACTAGGATTTATGACGGATATACGAGAATGGGACTAATGTGACTAATGTGACCGTTGTGATACTTGAGATACTTGTTTACTAGGATTTATGACGGATATACGAGAATGTGACTAATGTGACTAATGGGACTAATGGGACTGTTGTGATACTTGAGATACTTGTTCACTAGGATTTATGACGTATATACGAGAAAGTGACTAATGTGACTAATGTGACTAATGTGACCGTTGTGATACTTGAGATACTTGTTTCCTAGGCTTTATGACGTATATACGAGAAAGTGACTAATGGGACATACTTTACGGAAGTAGACTTGGTCTACGAGATGCATACGAAGTTTATGAGAATGATGATATCCTCTCTTACTTAGTATAGAACATAGGTGATTGCTGTGTCAAGGGGAGATGACGTTGCGTGTGTATGAATTAGTTGAGGTCTGGTCATAAATAGGGAACCAAGCGAGGGAGTTGCCCTGGCTCGCAAGAGCCTCTATCATAATTTTTTGTATCGAATCAGATTCCAATACTTTTCTTTATTCATGAAATTTACCTCTATATCATTTTTAGCTTTTCCCTTAAGAACACACATGTTTCATTTAATGCTTCGGTAGCTTCAGGGAACAGAGGTGCCAACAAGGGAAAACAGTGGAACATCCCTTTCCAAACCTTTATTTTTACTTCTACACCTGCCTGTATCGCTTTCTCAGCAAAACGTATGGAGTCATCCCGTAAGGTTTCGTCATTGCCAACTTGAATGATAATAGGCGGCAATCGGTGCAAATCCGCAAATAGAGGGGATGCATATGGATGTTTCGGGTCACCTTTACCAACATAATATCCAATATAAGTTTCATTGGCTCCCTTTGGTGTACAGGGGTCTGCTTTAGTACAGGTTTTATGAGATTCACCGGATAACGTCATATCTGTGCATGGTGAAAATGCAGCACAGCCTACAGGCATTGGTAATCCATCATCTTTACATTTTACCAATGCCGCAAGCTCAATTCCCCCGCCCGAGGAATCACCTGCAAAAACAATATTTTCAGCTTTATACCCTTGTTCAAGCAACCATGAATAAATTGCAACAGCGTCATAGACGGCAGCAGGTGCCGGATGCTCCGGTGCAAGACGATAATCAAACACGAGTGCCCTTACTCCCAAGTGCTTGACAAAATTCCCTACAATATTCCTATGCGATAATGCGTTTCCCATTGCAAAGCCACCTCCATGAAAATATAAAACTACTTTGTCCTGTGGTGCATTTTCCAGCTCAACCCACTCAGCATATACACCATTATAATCTGCTTTATGATAAGTAATACCCTGAATCTTTTTTACCAGTCTTGCAGCCATCTCATCTGTTTCCTTACGGAGTCTTTCTATTGATGTATTTTTATCAACTACATCAGGTTTTAATTTGCCTTTTATCACATGTCGATACCTTAACATTATATGAAACAATTTTCCTCTAAAACTCATGCAATTACCTTCCTTAATTATCTTATTGTTTTTTTACAAACATAGATAAAATATAGCTTTTATCCGGCAGCGGATGGGACAAAGTACGTGTTGCGAAAAACATTGCAATTCCATTGATGGTACTCCAAAACAAGATAGCCAAGTCTTCAGGATTACCCTCTACAATTGTATTTTCCTCCTGTCCCTGCTTCATAATTTGAGCAAATACCTGATATGGAATTTCTCGCTTTTCATTCAATATACTTTGAGCTTTTTAGGAATTTCAGAGGAGTTCATCGCTTGTGATATTAAGCGGCACGTTTGTCTGAAGCTTTCACTGGTTTCACTGGTTTTAAAAAGCTCTGTGACAGCTAGAATGATTTTCCCTTTGGCATCCATTTCTAAATTCTGTACATAAAGAGATGCCTGATTTATTTTATCTAATGCATCTTCGATTAAATCAACGTATATTTCTTCTTTCGAAGAGTAGTAACGATACAGCAAGCCTTGTGATATATTGGCATCCAATGCTATATCTTGAATGCGAGTAGCAAATAAGCCCTTTTTCGAAAATTGATTAAGCGCGGCTGTTCGGATTTTTTGTTTGCTTGAGTCCCTCATCTGTTCGTTTTTCTCTGATGCTCTTGCCAAAATTTATCACCTGCCTTAAAATGAATGAACTTTCACTCATTATAAGGTAGGTGATTTTATTTGTCAATTGCTAGCTGCACAAACCATTGGGATGCGCACCGGGTGACTCACCCTGATTGGGAACCGACATTAGAACAATACAAAACTTTCTTGTATTAAACTAAGTAGCGCTCTACGCGTATATTTTTCCGACATTCTTACAACCTCAGTAGCGTTTGTACTGCTTATAAGCACTTCTACAAACACTTTGATGGCTTCAAAGCGGAGAGGATATAGAACTACAAGATCTCCTAGAATAGATCTCTATTTGTGTTCCAAGCTCCCACCAGTGGACATCTGCTATGCAGTATGCCACAGAACAGAGAGCTTGCACATGAAAAAACACCATTTAAAAAAATTGTCTCTTTCTGATTGGGAACCATCAAGTATATTTGGCGGACATGAAAAATCAATGTTACCACAATTAATAGGTGTCATGATGAGAGTGCGAATTAACTTTGACCAACTACCAGATAACACTAAACATATGATTAATAGATTTTATTCCGATTGTGGTATACTGAGGATATGCCACGAAAGGAGAAAGCCGATGCCCATGAGATATGCTGAGGTCAGTCAGAAGGAACTGAAGTTCCTGGATCTCACGAGCCTGACCGTAGAAGAGTTTCAGCTGTTAGTACCTGTATTTGAGAAAGAATTTCGAGAGCGTATGAAGAAGTTTTGTTTGGATGGAAAACAACGTGCAGGGCGTGAATACCAGACATACTCGAATTGCCCTTTGCCGACCCCTGAGGATCGCCTGCTGTTTATCTTGGTCTACTTGAAAAACAATCCATTGCAAGTCATGCAGGGAGAACTGTTTGGTATGCCACAAAACAAAGCCAATCAGTGGATTCACACCTTATTACCGGTATTACTCGCAACGATGAGAAGCCTCGGGGATGCACCTGCCCGGTCACTGGAGGAATTGGCTCAGCGATTAGGCCACCATGTTGTGCTTGATACGTCAGCTTCAACGTCTGATGGCCGCCTCCTTATTACCTGGAATACGTGATGTATTGATAGAAATCGGTTGCGCCTTACATAACTTTCGTCTTCGGCTTGATCCGTGGCTTCCCATCCCTGAACCGGAATAAAGTCTAATGAGTATGGCAAAAACGAAGGCACCCAGGATCGTATCTTCTCAATATCTTGGGGAAACGCTGCCCATGAGCTTTCACCAGTGCACTCCTGTCCTGGCTTTGCCAATTGATCAGCCCCGGATTTTTGAGATGATACTTCGATAAGAATAGTAAATGGAGCAAGAGGAGGACGAGGCAATCAACAACAACACTGTATTTTGAACGGTACGGTTTACTTGCGGTACCGTGAAGACAAAGCCAAGATTTTGAAGGATATGTCTGTCTGCTCGGCCCTACTCTTGAGGGAGTTGAAAAAGCAAAAAGCGTGTTAGAAACCTAGCTCCAAGATATTGGTCTGGAACTCAAACCGAGTAAAACGAAAATCACACATACATTCACCCCGTATCAAGGAAATGTAGGATTTGATTTTCTTGGATGGAATGTACGGCAATATCGGGTGGGAAAAACCTTCGGTCGATGTCAATACATTCTGTTTCACCAACTCTTTCGATGGGCATGCAGACGACACCCCAACAAAGGGAAGCAATGGGTTGCCAGGAAGTACTGGCATGTGGAAAAAGGAGCATGGACCTTCACAGATGGGCGATCCAAGCTGTGGACGCATGACCAAACCAAAATCCAACGCCACACCAAAGTGAAGGGGCGAGCCTCCCCATACGACGGAAATTGGCTTTACTGGAGTACAAGGTTAAGAAGCCATCCACATCTTAGCGGCACCAAAGCACGACTCTTCCAGAAACAGCAAGGAAAATGCAAATGGTGCGGACTCTCCTTTGAAGATGGAGACACCATTGAAATCGATCATATCACTTCCAAAAAGGATGGTGGGAATGAAGAACTGAGCAACAAGTGTGCTCTTCATCTGCATTGCCATGATGCACGATATACAACCAAGCCATTAGTGCCTATGACAAAAGGCTCTGTTATTGAGGAGCCGTATGAGGTGAAAGTCTCATGTACGGTGTGCGCCGTGAGGCGCTTTGAGATATCCCTGTCGCAGACAGGAGGAACTAGGGAGAAGTTTCTGAGCTACCAACTAACCCGATGGCGAAAGTCAAACGGAACAACAGCATGTTGGGGAAGCGGTGCATGCTCGAAAGCGTTGTAGGGCATGGCAGCCGTATGGCTCGCTCACTATGGGTAAAGCTAAACTGCTTGAAACTCTAATCTCGACTTGGTGTAAGTGAACACCCATTGGAAGAACGCTTGAAAACAATGCCACATTCTACTTTGGCTTGAACCGTTGGCCGAGGCAATCCCTGAATGTGGGAGAAGACTAACGAAGTCAGATCAAGAGATGAATGGAGGCCCTAAAGTGTGGCTAGAACGTATCTTAAAGACGTACCACGGGATTACCTACAGAGGGCGACCTCTATGGTAACAGAGTGCTCATATGAGTCGTGGGGGTCACGTCCCACCAGGGAACGCTGGAAAGCAGCGTACAGGGCAAAGGAGCACAGGGACCTAGATACTCAAGTTAAGTGAGGTATGCGAAATGCAAGACGCCACAACAGTCCTGGGTATCATCCGAAAACGCCAACCGCGTCTTTTCGGAAACAGGGACTGGAGAGCCGGATGACACCAAAAGGGTCCAGTCCGGTTCGGGAAAGGGATAACGAAAAAGGCCCGTGAGGGACCTCGTCGGTATCCTATTTCATTCTGAAGCCGAGCGAAGGAGGGCACCTCCTTTCGCTTAGGTTAACAACAGCCCGAGTTAGAGTAGAGGTAATTTATAGCTCCCAATGGCCCCGTTTTCTTTCTTTTTTCTTTTTCCATCTTACTACACCTTGCTCCCCGCCCATGATCGACGGAAATTGAGACATAGAGTTCCATATATTATCTCTCAAGCGATTGTTTCTCTTCCTCCCCCATAATAAATTTCTTCCATGGCTCTTTTGCCTATAATGTGTAATCTTCTCACTTCCCTTTTTCTCTGGTGCAAAGTTGGACCAATTGTGAACCCCCCTCAGCTTAAACTGCTGTGTTAAGTTATCTATTCGCTTCAGCATAGTACCATGATCGTTTCCAATGCCAGAACGGCTCGTCTGATTATTAGACCACGAATATTCCTGGCTCAATAATCCGTATGCAACAGGCTCCCTCCACGTGACACCCGTCGTATGATCAGCATGACCATCTCGGGCATTCACAGTAACAGCCAAAGTAGCGATGAACGCCGTTTTCAGCCAGCGCCCCCATCCACTAGGTTGAGTGTGCTTGCTGGACACAGGCTCTGTGGAGGTTACTGTGCTCGTATCCCTCGTCCTCTCAACTTTATCTTTTACGTTTTTTAGTAATGCATTAGAATCCTTATTGCCCATTTGTGTCCCATTTTTACTTGACACATCTACAGAGTGCTTCTGAGATTGCTCACGTTCTCGGGCAACCCTCTGGTAGAGATCATTTTTGCTGGAGCGAGACCTCTCTTGGTTTGATACTCTATCGCCACGACTATGCTTGAATGCTTCACGTTCCATCTTTTGTATTCTCTTTTCTGGTATTTAGAATACCTATGCTAAAAACAATAAGAACAGGTGTCTAACATCAAGTATACTCAATATATGTCAGCATGTCTAGCCGGAAAGAGGGCAAAATGTGTTAAGAAGGTTTGTCTATTGTAAATATGTGAGCTATGTACACTTTAAATCTAATTACATAGCTATTGTTAACAGAGCACTTATCAGGATATGCTCTATAACTTCGATAAGAATAGACTTTATTCCGGTTCAGGGATGGGAAGCCACGGATCAAGCCGAAGACGAAAGTTATGTAAGGCGCAACCGATTTCTATCAATACATCACGTATTCCAGTAATAAGGAGGCGGCCATCAGACGTTGAAGCTGACGTATCAAGCACAACATGGTGGCCTAATCGCTGAGCCAATTCCTCCAGTGACCGGGCAGGCGCATCCCCGAGGCTTCTCATCGTTGCAAGTAATACCGGTAATAAGGTGTGAATCCACTGATTGGCTTTGTTTTGTGGCATACCGAACAGTTCTCCCTGCATGACTTGCAATGGATTGTTTTTCAAGTAGACCAAGATAAACAGCAGGCGATCCTCAGCGGTCGGCAAAGGGCAATTCGAGTATGTCTGGTATTCACGCCCTGCACGTTGTTTTCCATCCAAACAAAACTTCTTCATACGCTCTCGAAATTCTTTCTCAAATACAGGTACTAACAGCTGAAACTCTTCTACGGTCAGGCTCGTGAGATCCAGGAACTTCAGTTCCTTCTGACTGACCTCAGCATATCTCATGGGCATTGACGGGTGTGCGGAGGATTTGGCAATGCCTTACCACATGAGAAACGGGCGCAATGAATTGGGTCCCTACATAGCAGGCAATAAATTGCAAAGGTGGCAATAAATTGCAAATAAGGTAATAAATTGCACCATTGGGAGAGACCCGATTGATCGCGTCTGTTTCTCGTAGGCCTCTGCATGCCACAATCATCCGCACACCCCGTTATTTTTTGATGCATAGAGTATGTCTATGTCCACTCTAGTTCTAGCAAGCAAGGTTCTCTTCTCACCCAACTCCATCCAAGTCAAATAACGTTGGCCCTTGTTGCACCACATCGCTCTTATCCGACTTCTTCCTGCTATTACTGCCATCCTGCCGTGCCTCTACCTTCTTTTTACCTCCCTTCACACTCTTGACCCCCTTTTCATGCAATCCCTGTGCGACCTCCTCCTCATGCCGCGCATGATTGAGCAACAGCAACCGATCCAGCACCTCGCGCCTCTCCGCCTCACAAATCGTATAGCGCATCCCCTGCTTTGTCTCATGGAAGCCATGCCCCAGCGCCAGATCATCCCACCCGTAGGCATGCGCGACCGCCTCATCCATCTCTTTGTGCAGTTCACGCAGCTTGAGGATATCGGCGGACTGCTCGTGGAGATCGTGGAAGCGGTTGTAGGTTTTTGTGAGCCCTTCCTGATTGGCGAGCATGATGGATTGGCGGTGAGAATGATATCGTTCACCGATCTCTTCGAGGTTTTCTTCAATTAAAGGAAAAGGGAAATTCTCAAAACAATCACTTGGAGCATATTGTAATCTCGACTCTAAAGTTGCCGAGAAATGTTGAGCCCAGGCTTCATGAATGTTTGACTGCAAGACGGTAAAGCTGCAATTTGCAAATACAACGACCTTTTCATTAAAAATCCAGTTATTGGTGACATATACAACTGCATGCATATTAGCAATTCTTGCTTTTACTAGAACCTGTTTCATATCAGCAATTGTGGAGTAGAGTGCTGGTCGTTTGTCTGCATAGATCCACCACTTATCAGGTAAAGGTTTCCTTAGAGCATACTCACCTTTGTCATTTTTACGCTGTCGCTCTGGTTTAACTTTCTCTTTCAGAATGTTCATGCAATCAGGATACATTTCGGCTTGCTCCAGAGGCCAATCTCGAAAGTTAATGACCCAACGTCGAGGTGACTGATTTGGGCTGAAGTTGAGATCTTCGCCATTGAGATAAGGGAAGAGTACATCCTTATTCCGTGGATTTTTAGCAATGAGGGCTTGTGCTTCCTCATGAGCTAAAATGAACCCCATACCAAGTACAATTGAGCCTTGAAATGACTTATTAGCATTGCTAGAGAGTTTGTATGGAGTGCCTACTATTCCTCCTGATTGAGTTAGAAAAGGCGTAATAGTATTGACAGGCCTCTCATCTAGGAGGTAGCAACTCTTCCATGTCCCATTCCTTAACCAAATATGAGCTACTTCCAAACTTGCCTCTCCCGGCCACTTCCGGCTTGGGATAGCACGAGGGATTATCCAGCCAGAAGCGACAATCTGATCCAGTCCTACCTCACGTGTATCACCCTGGGCAATTGTATTGGTTGCGAGTAGAGCACACATTGCCTCTTGGCTTGCCAATTTGGTTGCTCGTAAGAAGAAATATGCGCATAAATCCGCATTTCCACGCTTACTATTGGCTAAATACTCTAGCAAATAATCACGATAGTCTGTTCCAAGTACTCCAGTAATCTTCTTCCCACCCTGAAACGGTGGATTCCCCACCACTGCAGCAAATCCAGCATCATCCCCCTTGCCCACAAACACCTCCGGAAACTCCAGAGGCCAGTGGAAGGGATGCTTTCCCTTAAGCAGCGTATCAACTTCGGCACGCAAGCGGGCGAACTCTTCGTTTTTCGCAGCCCAGCCAAAATCGGTTTGTCGTTGGTGGAGGGCCTCGTCGAAGGCTTTGGCGAGCACGACATAGTCCATGCCGAGCGTGCCTTGCAGACCGGCGCGGCGTTTGGCGTCGCTCAAGGCAATGCCGATCAGTAGATCAGCACCGAGCTTGACGATCTCGAGCGCTTGGTCGGCCTCTTTGAGCAAGCGCTCTTTGTGCTGGATAATGGTAATATCGAAGTCGGCAAGGGTTGCGATCTGGCGACGCTTCTCAATGACCGTTGGCAAGATGTATTGCATGGCATAACTGATCTGCGACATCTGGGTGACTTCACCGGATTTGGCATCCAGTGAGCCGTTGTGGAGCTGGCGTTCGTCGGCTCCCAGCAAGGAGTCGCCGCAGCGCAGGTTGTGGTCCAAGAAGGTGAAGGGTTTGTTTTTGGCAAGCGTGATGAGCCAGAGCGAGAGTTTGGCCATTTCGACGGCCATGGGGTTTTTGTCGACTCCGTAAAGGCTGCGTTCACTGACCAGACGGCAGGCAACGGTGAGCCGCTCTTCACTGTCGATGGGCAACGGTTCCTCTGAGGGATTCCCTTGTGAGAGGGCTCCTTGGGGGGTGATTTGCAGTGGGCGTTGGGGGCCGCTTTGGTCGGTTTGGGCGTTGAGGTCGCGTTCGAGGTTCTCCCAGGCTTGGACGGTTTTCGGAGAGGTAACGACAGGTCTGGACGAGGAAGGCTCCAGAACCCATGGCCATGTCGCAGATGCGCAGGTCGAGAATTTCAGCAGCGGTACGCAGTTGCCATTGGTCACGCGACCAGCCTTCGGCGGGTCCAAGGTAAACGAGAGGGTCAAGGGCGTGTTGGACGATGGGTTTGGTTAGGCTGCGTGGGGTGTAGTGAGTGCCCGTTGAGCGGCGATCGTCGCCTCGGGTGACGTAGATGGAGCCTGGGGTGATGATGACGTAGTTGCCGAATGTGTCTTTGCGCAGCAGTCCCGCAAGGGGAGAGTGCGTTCAAAGAGGTCTTGTTTGTTGTCACAGGCTTGCATCAGTTTGCTGCGCTCAGCCTGCTTTTCCAATAACTGGGACAGGTTTTTCTGGATGGTGGTGGCTTTGCGCCCAGTGATCTCTTCAAGGTACGGCAAGAGACTCTCTTCGCCCTTCTCTTTGTACTGCTCAAGCTCTTGGAGGATGGCTTCTGGCTCGCTGTCACTGGTTCCGATTAGACCCAGGATGGTGGCTTGGGCACGTCTGGAGGTATGGTTCGAGCAGGCCTTCGTAGACGTGCCCAATTTGTTCGATGTCGAGGCCCCGGAAGGAGAGACGGCGCGGTTCGACGATGCCTCCAATACGCACTTGTAGGTATTGCAGGGCGTTCGAGCAGGTGCAGGACGGTGCGGTTGTCGATTTTGAGGGGACGGGCTGGCGTGTCTTGCCAGCTGGTGCCTGTTGGACGGCCCTCCAAGAAGGGGAAACGGTCAGGATCGAAGAGCCGTCCTCCATAGGCTGGCAGGTGCAGAGTCCGGGTGCTCCACACCGCCGTAGACCATGCGGAAGACGGCTAGGAGACGACTCCAGGCATCACAACGATAACCCATGACGTCTTCACCCTGCTGATCGGCTTGCTCTTGCAGTTGTTTGAGCAGGGTTGAGACGGCGTAGTTCTGGTCGTAGAGCGGCTCTCCCAATGGCAGCAGATGATGCTCCTCAGCCGAGAGCAGGAAGACGAGACGCATCATGACCGTCAAGGCTGCTTCGTAGAGGTCTTTTTCGATGCCTGCTAGCAGCGAGGGCTGATCCATCTTCTGGCGTCGGTCTTCTTTGTTGAGCTGATCAAGGGTGTGCACAAGGGTCTCGACGGCTCGCAGAACCTGATCTCCTAGTTGATCGGTGACCTCTTGCTGCTTGAGAGCACTCTTGGTGAGCAAGGCCTCCAATGTCTCATCGGCAGGCACGTTGAAGAAACGCGACATGCTCAGCAGGCTGCGAAAGGCTTGTAGCGTCAAAGGCTCTTCAGCCCATAATGAGGCGTCCCAACTGTAGTAGCCCGTGGTTTCGTTGGCCGGGGCATCGATGAGCATCCATTGCCGACCGTTGGTGAGTAAGCCCAAGCGGATACTCCTCTGGCGCAGCAGCTCCATGAGGCGTGTCGCGGGTGAGCCGTTGCGCTGCTTGCCATCAAGCGGCTTGGAGAGGTCTCGCTTGTGGGGTGCGAGCTGGATGAGTAGACGCGGCTTTTGTTCGTAGGGCGAACGAATGACCATCAGTGGACGCAGGATTTCCCCTCGTTCTTTGGATTCGTAGCAGCAATCGGCGGGGATTCTGTTGGCCCTCAAGGATGGTATCGGGGCGCATCTGGAGCACTTCTTCAAGCACAAAACGCAGCCATTGGGTGTGAATGGCTGGGTCTGGTTGAGGGCTTTCTTGGTTCTCGATCCATTCGTCGTAGGCTAGGCGCACACGGTGACGGACTTGACTCTCGTCGTCGTTGAGGTCAAGGCCTTGAGGGAAATTTTTCGAGCAAGACGGGCATGCTTAGGAAGGGGCCGGAAATGTCGATTAGGGAAAGCCATTCGGCATGTTTGCGTGCTACGAGACGGTCGGTTGACATGGGTATCTACGTCCTTTTCAAGAGAGTCTGTGCTTATGGGCGAGATATGGGAACGAGAATGCGTCTCTAGTAAATATTGCACATGATTTAGACGAGTGGGCGGCATAGAAATAACAGAGCTGGCAAAAGATACCACAGCTAAAACTTTCCCTGTTTCCCCCTAGAATATTGTTTTTGCATTGCGTAGACTGTAAGAGGCGCTATCATGATATTGATTTTTGCAGTGAATGCATTAGATATTTGTTTTATTAATTCTAGGGGTGATGCTATTATGGATCATCGATTTACAAAGCCAAGCGAGGGAGAGCCATCAAGGGGCCCTAAACGCCATAGGGTAGAAGATACTGCATCAAGCAGTGATCGATTAGAACGTATGAGGAGAAGCAACTTCCTCCTTATCCGCCCATCGTCGGAGACCAGACCAGCGCCTTCTAGGGCTCAAGAGCTAACAGAAGGCTCTACATTACGCTGGCATCAGACACCCTTTCCAGACACACAAACCAGCTCTTCTGATCACAGTATGTTCCCAAATCAAGCCAAGCAAGACAAACCGGATCTCATATTGAGGCTCGGGACTGCTGCGGAAAAGCAAGCCAAGCAAGCTGAACTGGATCTCACACTACAGCTAGCACCTCCCCAGATGGACTCAGCAGGCCCGCGTGATCATGTGATATATGATTTTCTGACGCCGCTCGATCAAGTTCCATGGAAACAAGCCATGCAAACACAACTATATAACGACCAAGCAGGTCCAAGTGAGCGAGCACAAGTCGTGCAGACAGACCAACAAAGCATTCATGAGGACGATGCAATGGCAAAATTTTTAGATAAACAAACATTAAGTGAAAGAATAACTGGTTATTATATAAAAATCTTAAGAATAAATATTGGTAATACTAAAGGCAAAACACAAGCTGGGATTACTCACTTATATAATAATTTACAAACACTAAGGAACTATTCAATGTATAATAATACTACAAAGCAAGAAGCCATTGCAGCTTATAAGTCAATTAAAGATGCGTATGAGAATGGGACATACAACAATATATTTGAGCACCGCTGTCAAAGATTAGATTTCCCGTTTGCTCGAACATAACATATTGCTTCTTAAAACATCTTTCAGTTAATCTTGCTATTAAAGGTTAATACTCCCTTGCAATCTATAATGAGCATGACAAATATCATACTTGTCACAAAGCTTTTCCCGAAATTTTTAACTCCACCAGGAACGAACGTGTAAATCCAGTATAAAGATATAGCACAAAGAGCTGATGTATGTCGATAGATCGTGTGGCAAGCAATGAAATAACAGCAAAGCCTCCAGTAGACCTGCCTCACTGGTTAGCAGCAAGCTTCACTGGTTGCCGCAAAATGGTCTTTAACTTAGCTGGCTCAATCTTCCGAGGGTCGCTCAGATAGATCTCATGGTGCCGACCATTGAATTGTAAGTTATGAGCTGGCATGTATTCGCTATGGAGCCAATTTAGTGTCGGCGCTTCGTCGTCGTAGGAACCAATGTGCATTATTTGCACCGCATTACCTTCTTCATAGGGCTGAAAGAGGACAGGTGGCAAAGCCGATAACTTTTTCTTGGCAGCGGTAGCCTGTATTGCAGTCTCAACCATGGCAGGGGTAATCCAGCTTGGTTGCATAATCATCATTGTCCAGCGCCATTCATCTTTGGCACGGGGCGACCAAAGGCTGATGGATCGTCAGCTGACCATAAGCCTTCTAATGGCGCTACGACATAATCCTTAGCGCACTCTTTCTTGCTGGCAAACTTCAACGCATAGGACACCGAGTAAAGCGCCTCGATAGCCTCAACATATGATTTGGCAGTGTTGGGATTGCCCTCACCGTCAATCATTAGGAAGTCTAGCTTAGGTACCGTTATCAGGCTAAAGTCCTTGGCTGATGGTGCGTAGAGGTCTTTATATTCTTTGCGGAAATCGATTTTATCCATAGTCGGTTGTAGTGTTTGGGCTGTACATGCCAGCTACTCCCTTTCTGCCTGGCTTATGCTGTAATCAAATATTGCTGCCACAAAGTTCTGGCAGGGGTTCTTGCTGGGCCTTTTTTAGAGCACTTCATTGAAGCAATATCAGCCAATCTTCTGCTATTTCTTCAAACGATTATTTATCGGTGCCTTTTGTATTGCAGATTGGTTTCTACATATGAGTTACTTGCACCCCTCCAACGAGTAAGGCAGGCCTATCAAGCTATAGACACACAATGGGCGAAAACTACTTGTTGTAGGGTTTTCAAATCTCTAACGAGCAAGACAGGCCTTTCAAACGGCTACTCTCCTAGTGTAGCATGGGAAGCTGTTCTAGACAAGCTTTTCCGAGAGGCTCAGTCTTGCAGTCTTGCAGAACTCTTGCTTGCAACCAGGGAGTGTGCTATAATCGTGCCGCTAATTTGTTAAGAGTTGATCACTGACAATGTTAGTTGCACCAGAGTGTGCTATAATTGTGCCGCTAACGGAGCGTAGCTCGTAGGCAAACTCTACAGAGAAGAGAGAGTTTGTTTTACGCAGCATCTCTCATGAAAAAGGCTACTCTGCGCCTTTGATTGAGCGCATAGGGATCGATGAGTTTCATTTGCCTCCTCTATATGTGTAAAGTGTCCAGTTGTTGCTCCGTATTTTCAGATGGAAAGAAAAAGAGTATGAAGCAGAAGCTTAAAACACACAAAGCAATGGCCAAGCGGGTCCATGTGACCGCTTCTGGCAAGTTTATGCGCCGGAAAGTGGCTATTAGCCACCTGCGCCGCAATAAGTCACCCGAGGCTGTTCGTTCTGCCGATAAGCTGTTTCAGTTGAAAGCAGCTGATAGACGTCGCTTGAAACGGTTACTCCCCTACGCTTTCTAGTTTACTATGCTCCTTTGAGGGGTTGGAAGGAAAAAAAGGACTATGCCAAGGGTAAAACGCGGGGTTCCCGCTCATAAGAAACATAAAAAGATTTTGCAGATGGCTGAGGGCTATCGTGGTACACGTAATCGACTCGTCCGCCGAGCGCATGAGACCGTTATGCACTCGATGGCATATATGTATCGTGATCGCCGCAATCGCAAGCGTGATATGCGTCGATTGTGGATTACGCGTATTAATGCTGCCGCTCGTATCCATGGTGTGACTTATAGTGAATTGATGCATGCTATCCATGCGGCTGATATTCATGTAGATCGCAAAATTTTGGCGGAGATGGCAGTCAATGATCATGCGGCTTTCTCTGCTCTCGTCAAAACAGCGTTAGAAGCTGCTAAGTAAGCAACTTTTTAGAGCTTGTAGAATCAGGGGACTTGGTGTGTCGGATAGAGACAGTAACCGAGTCCCCGTAGTTTTTTGTGTGAAATTATGCCACTAATCACTAGCTCATCGAATCCTCGTATCAGTAAGGTACGAACTCTACATATGGCGCGTGGACGCAGGAAGAATGGCCTCTTTTTAGTGGAGGGCCCTAATCTCCTTGAGGCTCTTTTGACTGCACAGGTTGTACCGCATGAGGTTTATTATCAGCCAGCGTTGCTCAAGCGGACGGAGAGAGGTGGTTTGCTGTTAGATCGTTTGCGGCGGATGCCTGCTTTGTCCAGTGATTGCCTGATCGAGGTGAGTGAACATGTCATCGAGAGTATCAGCGAAACTCAGACGTCGCAGGGAATCGTGTGTGTGCTGCCGCTCAGTGCTCTGGATTATAGGCGAATACAGGCGCAGCGCGTGCAAGCGTATCGGCCAGCACTGCTGATTCTGGATACTTTGACTGATCCCGGCAATCTGGGAACGATCTTGCGTACAGCACTGGCTGCTGACGTTGAGAGAGTGCTATTAACTCCTGATTGTGCGGACTATTATAGTCCTAAGGTTCTACGTGCTGCGGCGGGTGCCCATCTGATGTTGCCTGTGGAGATCGATCTCTCCTGGGCGGCAATTGAGGAACGAGTGGCCTCGCATTGCCGGGCCCTTGGAGATGATCAGGTTCCCCGCGTTTTGCTAGCTGAAGCGAGCAGTCCTCTCAGATACTATGATCTGGATCTCACAAAGCCATTTGCACTCATTATTGGTAATGAATCTCGTGGACCTTCTCAAGCGGCGCATGCACTAGCTACTCATTCTATTAGTATTCCCCTCGCACATGGTGTCGAATCCTTGAATGCTGCCATAGCTACCGGGATTATCCTCTATGAGGCGGTGCGTTTCAATCCCCAACGGGCTCCGCAGGCAATTTAGCTGAGTAGGAAGCGCTCGTCGTCTGAGGTACAGGCGTTTCGATGTCGGTCTGTATCTCTAGATTTGCTTCTGTAGAAGACAAGTGTAGTGGCTGCGATACTGCACGTAGGACTGTGCTCACTGTGATAGGGTTGTCGTCAATTCTTATTTTGATCGATTGGTCGTTGCTAGAGCTATCATAGCTCTGATTGTCACGCAATTTGAATGCTGCAACTGATGTGTGCAACTGTTCAACTAGACGTGCGAGATGTTGTACGCTTTGCGAAGCCTGATGGGTGTTGTTGCTGTTTTGTCGGGTTAATGCTGAGACTTTTTGCATGATTTGCGTGATGGCGTGAGCCACTTGTAGCTGTTGTAGTGCCGTTTGGCTGATGTTCTCGATCTCATGTGCTTGATGTTCGACGGCGGCAAAGACCGATTCCAGAGCGGTTCCGGTCTCTTGAGTCAGATGCATGCCTTTAGTCGTTTGCAGCTCTGTATCCTGCATGGACTGCGCAACGGCTGCAATCTCTTCGCGTACGCTGCGCACCATCCGTGTGATCATGCTAGCTTCCTCTTTGGTTCGTTCGGCTAGGCGGCGGATGTCTGCTGCAACGGCGCTAAAACCTTTGCCATTTTCGCCTGCCATGGCAGCTTGGATGGCAGCGTCGAGTGCCAGACGATTGGTTTGATGGGCGATCGCGGAAATGACATCGACGATCTCGTTGATCTCACGAGAGCGCTCATCTAGCGTATGAACTTTACTGGCAGTTGTCTGAACGTTTTCGTTGATTTGTCCCATGCCCTCGATGGTTTGTCTGACTGCTTCCCTCCCGGTTTGTGCGTTTTTGCCTGCTACGCGTGCGACACTGTGTAATGCCTGGGCTCGTTCGGCAGCTTTGTAGCTCGATGCGGTCATCAGTTCTATTTGAGTATTGGCTGCTGCAATCTGTACGAGCTGTGCCTTGTCGGTTTGTACGAGCTGTGCCATCCGTCTGAAAATTGAAATTGTGGTCGTGTCTACCTCGCTGGCTACCATCTTGACCCGTACTACCAGACTGGCTAGTTCGTCGATCATATAATTGAAAGAGTCGGCTAGAATGCCCATGGCATCGGCTGTGACTTGTGCCTGGATGCGCAGGTCTCCCTCACCAAGACCACTGACTTCACTCACTAGCTTTTCGACCTGGGCTTGCAGGTTATCACGTTGTGATTGGGTTTCTTGAATGAGTTGGACAATATGATCGAGCATGTGGTTCATAGATCTGGCAATCAAAGAAATCTCGTTGTTCCCAGTAATTGTTGCACGAGCATATGTGTCACCTTTGGCAATACGTCTCGTGAGCTGTGCTAGCTGATGTAATGGACGAACGATGGTAAGGTAAATGGTATAGCCAATTACGGTAACAATAGTAATTGTACTTAAGAATGCTATGATGGTGCCTAGGAAGAAGGGACCTGTTTCTGCTGCACCAACTTGCGCGACTGTGTTGCCAATATTCTCGGTGATATTGACGGTATTGTTCCATCCTGACTCCAATAATGCATACTTGTCGGTAGCCTGCAGGAGAAGAGGGGCAACCTGTTCTTGCGGTGCGTTGGTAGCGATTGCGCTTAGTACGCTATTTTGAGCCTGTTGGTAATCGGGCCATAGCTTGTTGATGATCAGGTTGATGGACGCTTGTTGTTGTTTAGCCAAGGGAGTGTTAGGATCATCACCCAAAAGAATAGTGTAGACACCTCTCATGTTTGGAGAAGTGGCAATCTGATAATTTTGTTTGTATTGTCGGATGGCTTGATCGAAGTGGGTGGTGGCATTTTGCAGTTGATTGAGTGTGTCGCTCGCCCCAGTCTGGTGACTAGGAACGATTCCGTAGTGATCCTGGTAAGCTGATTTGAGTAGTTCTATCATGCTAGGAAGATAGGTGTCAGTTGTAACGGCCATCTTGAATGCTTGGATATTCATTTGGATCGCTTGACTGCGGCTCTTTTGAGCATTGGTGAAGCTGAATCCAAGTATCGAGATGATAATACCAGGGATAACTGCTACGAGTAGAAACGCAAATAAGAGACGGTGGAAAATTGGCATGTTGGTAATAAATTTGAGCATTGTACTTCGGCCCCTCCTCAGACGCCTGTCTAAAACTCCACGACTACGTAACCCACGCGAAGGTACGATTGCTACACAATGGGTATATGAGGACATACCCACACTAGTAAGTGTACTCGTTTTTGCTAGAAATAAAAATTTTTCTGCTGAGATAGCCTGAATTTCCTAGAAGTGTCATATTTTGTTGCGCACTGGACGTTGGTGATCTAAGAAGGGGGCTATAATGGCTTGCGTACTGTAGTTCATCATGCTATAATGGTTTAGAAGAATAGAGGTCGGTAGATAAAATGCCTATTTTTTTATGCAGTATGAGAAAATATAGGACTCTCAGCGAGGTTACAGAGGAATATCTTCGTAAGCATTCTGAGGAGATAGACAGCTTTGTCTCTGTCGTCTTTGAGGAGTATGCTCAGGATGGAGATATTGCTGCGCTACTTTCTTCCTTACGGATCGTCAGTTGTGTTAAAGGGGAAGATGTTGACCCTTTGCCCTCTTGCGTTATTAAAGATTGGGGCCTAAATCTTTAATAACGCAAGAGGGCAAACCTAGAAAAGAGCTGAGGAGAGGAGCTTTTACAGTCTATGCCGTTCCTAAGCATCACACGAGCGGCACACCAAACACAAATTTCTGTGCCAACCGTTACCGCTGCTCTCAATCGTTTACAAGAATTAGGGGTTGTACGCGAGATAACGAGTAGGCATCGCGATAAGTTGTACAGTTACGAGAAGTGTATAGCTCTTCTCAATGAAGGAACAGAGATAATAAGATAGCGGAAGTCCCTTGTATCTTGCCCAGGTTTACTCGGGATATTCACGCAATATGCGCACAATAAAATCTTTGCGACTTTCGCCTACTTGACGCAATCGGTCAATTTTCTCAATAACTCCAATTGGTAGGTTCATGTGGGTATCGACTGTGGGCTCTTTGCCTACTCTCTGCGGTTTCTGTTCAATTGTGAGAGGTGGGCGACCCGCTGGCCGCCTGTTTTGTCCTGCATTCATCTATACTTGTACTCCTATCTCTACTTCCAATTGATGGACTGTTTCAACATCTGGAACTAGATGGAGAGCTTCTGGTGCAGATGGCTCGGGGATGGGATCACCGTCTTTTACCATAGCTGCTAAGTGCATACGAAGAGCCCCTCTCATAAGGCTTAAGACCTCCTCTGATGAATCTCCGACTGCAATACATCCTGGAAGATCAGGAACATAAGCACCGTAGTTTGTACCTTCTCCTTCAACGACAACGGGATACCGATATATTGACATTATGCTTTCAAGGTACCTCCTTGTAGTTTATTGTGACCTTCTGATCACTCTCCCAGAGTACTATGGATATCCATATTTGTCAAGCCTTTTGAGAGAGCTACGGTTCCACCAACAATCGGGGCTAGTAATGCGTTCACCGTTCGGGTGAATCCTCAGATTGTAAGTTGATGCGTCCGTCAACCGCTTTTAGCCAATCAATGCATGCCTTGAGAGTATCATCTCAAAAATTTGGGACTAATCCATTGATGAATTTCAGAACACAAGAGTCACGATGCAAGATCATCGGTAACATTGTCCCCAATTCTTGATAAAATACCTGCGAACAGATTTCAATCCACCCGATAATTTGTGTTGTCGTTCCTTTCGTAGCTCCCAGCTCACCGATGAGTCTTCATTAGTGGAAGTCTGCCGAAAACAAGCCAGCAGTCCGTTTCCTCGTTTTGTTGGTGTCGTGCGGGTCAACTCACTTGCTACAACTATATTTGGTTTAGCCCGATCACAGCCGTCATTGGCGAGGACATGGTTCCAGCCAGGCTGGTCCGCTGGGAAGATTGTCCGGGGTAAATCTTTTGAGTTCTCCACGCTTGAAGGGTCTTGTAAAGCCTCAAAATACCTTGCGTAGGTATCTTTCTTAATGCTAAATGGGAACTTTAGAATTGGATCTGGCAATTCGTCATTAGGCGACAAGAAACGATCAATAGGCAGCAATGACTGCATAGAGGGTTGCTCAGAAGTGGTACTTGGCTGCGGTCTTTCTTCCTGTGGATTCTCACCGATCTTTCGCACAAAATCCTGTATACTGCCAGGATAAGGGATTATTTGCATCTTCTCCTCGCGCCTGCTCTGCTGATCGGAACTGGAATCCTCAGGGCGGGGGCCCTCCTCCTGTTTGGCAATATCTTGCCTGCTATCCATCTCAATATCGTTATGAATTGTTTCTCTTGTGGATAAATCCTGGCTAGAGGCGAAAGACTGTGGAGCTTCTTTACTTGCCTCAATATCCTCGGTAAACTCTATATGTGGGATATCAACAGGTAACGAATTGTATATTGGATTTTTATACCAAAAGTCGTTATTTGCGTCAAAATTTTCATGTAATCCTATTGAATCATTTGTCTGGGAGCTGTGGGTTGTATGATCAAGGAACTGTGAATTTCGGCCAGAGTCGGGAACCTGTGAAGCTTCTAGGCTTATCTCATCATGCCCATTATTCTCGACAAGCCCACTATCTTGTTGAAGCTGTGTAGTCTGTGGGATATCAGATAAAGAAGGCTCTTCTCTCCCAATATCAACCGAAGAATCAGAGTAGCGGCTGCTCACTACAGGAGAATTATTTTCCTGTGGATCATGCTCAAAGGTTATCATCCTCTCTGCAGGATTACTCTGGCTCTGTCCGTTATACAAACTTGTGGTAGGCTTTACCCACGCAAGTGGTGCTGGCAAGAGCCCAGTTTCTTCTAGGTTCGAATTTCGTTGATCTGTAAGGCTAGTCTGGCTCTCTATCCTTCTGGGTGAATCTGGTACAGCATCAGAAAGTGCTTGGCTTGACAGTGACGCTGGTCGTTCTTCAGGTCTCACCTCAAATGATGGAGATATGCTAATATTTGGTTTTTTACCTAATTGATCCCACTGTATATCCTGTTGTCCACTTGTTCGTTGCATTTTCTTCCAATGATTTGATAAACCAGAAAGTGCTTGGTCTTTCGCTGCTTCGCTTGTAGGAGAGAGTGGTTCGTACTGTCCTGCCGTTTGCTCGCCAGTACCAAGAACACGTATAGCCTCTCGTCCTTGTTTCTCTGCTAGAGCGTCTGCGGCATACATGAATGTTGCATCTGTTATGGCAAATCCCGCAGCCCCCACAGCTGTTCCAATACCAGGAAAAAGAAGCGTTCCTGCGACAGCGCCCCTTGCTCCACCATATATTGCAGCAAGCGCAGTTCTTCGAAACTTTTCGAGTTTTGTGAGCGGTATTTCTCGTCTTTTACCTATCTGACCTTCCCTTCCAGTTTTATTTGCATTTTTTAATCCGTTCCTCGTTGGTCTCTCTTCTGCTTCTATTGAGGTATTTGATATTTTCTCTGGATACCGATGATTAACCTTTTCTGATCGCACAAGACCTTGTTGCTCGTCATAGTTGTCTTCTCCTAATATTTCGCCATAGCTCCCCTCTGCTACTTGCGGCTCGCTGATCTGTATGATGTGCCCTTCCGGTTCTCTTACGACCAAAGTTTGATCATTGGAAGGTAAGCGTGAATCCTCAGATTGTAAGTTGATGCATCTGTCAACCTCTTTTAACCAATCAACACATGCCTTGAGGTAGAGTTTACGGGCATCATGTTCATCTGTCTCATTGAAGATTTTGCGATTTAAGCCCCATGTAAGCTCTTTGACTGGAGACGCAGTTCGTTTGAAAACTTCGTTGAAACGCTTAACTACATTGTCGTAAGTATCCTTAAGATTTCTGATCTTGCTGTATTTCTGAATTTCGATCAATCGAAGCCGTAAGTTCAGCAAACTCCTTTTTTAGGTCTTTCTTATGGATTCCCTGCGTTGTTGGCTTGCTACGGTCTTGGTTAGCATTAGGAAACCACGTATTTAACCATTCCTCTAGTGCTATGAGCCATCTCTCAGCTAGTCCCTTCATCTTGTGTGTACGTTTTCTTAAGATCAAATACCCTATTGGCTGGAGTGCCAATATTTCAGCTTTTTTTAAATGAGACAGGTTATTAGCAGATTTCAATATTTTCACAATATGTTCTCGCATCTCCCCATATTTATGCAGGACCTTGCCTGTCTCCTGCAATTCGCTCAAGGCAGTCTTTTGATCTATCTCACTTGCTATATCTGATATCCTACCTTTCCAATTATGTTCAAATTGCCAGTCTATATTATGAAAGTGATGGTGTATTTCTCGTGTGCTAAATTCCTCTCCTGCTTTCTCATCTACCTTTGTTTGGATATCTGGAGGTAATATCGCATCGCCGTAATAGTTATTTGCAATTCTGCTTAAGTATTCTTTTTGGATAGGATGCTTCTCAAGATCGATGCGATATTCGGTTCTCTCCTCACTCATATCCCGAGAATTATCTTCTAATGTCTGCTTAACAGCGCTTGCTTCATTTCTTCTTTTTTCTCGTATCTCTTTCAATTTCTCAGGATTTGGGGGATCCTTTCGTGTCAACACCTCTTTTTCCAACATTGGGAACCTATTTTCTGCGGAATCGTCACCTTGAATCCTATTATTGCTAGCATAACGAGCAGCACCCTCCCAGGCCCCACGACTTAGACCATTACTCTTATAGTTGGTGTCATCTGTTTTTTTTTCAATTTCGTGATTGTTTATTAACCTTTTATGTTCTGGCTGGTGCATACTACAAATCTCCTTAGTTATAGATTCTAGTACGACTAATGAATGTGCTACTCAGAAAAAGTCACAAAAGGAGAGCTTTTCTCAATCGAAAAACCCTCCTGCTACTGAGCCTCTATTATGAATAATACCTGATAGGAGGAGGATTTTTCTAGAGAAAAAAGGGACATTTTGGGAGAAAAAAGGGACATTTTGGCAACAATGGATGATGTGCAAGCAATATCCAGCTTGCTGCCTATTATTCTTCGACAGGGGCAGGTAATTCGAATGGTGGTGGAGTCTTGCCTGCAAGCTTTTCGGCTTCGGCCTTCAAACGTTCGACGGCTTCAAAGGGCACAAAGCGGCCTCCCAATGGGGTGGGATGGATACCGGGACCGTGGAAGTCGCTACCTCCAGTGGGAATGAGGTGGTATTGGTCGGCAAGTTCGTGCAGTTCTTGCACTTGCTCGGGCGTGTAGGGACCATAGTAGGTTTCCAGTCCGATCAGGCCCTCTGCTACTAATGTCGGTAGCCATTTGCGCAGTTCATCCAATCCTGGCACAGTGATCGGATGAGCCATTACAGGTAAACCATTGGCACTTCTGATCAAACGAATGGCGTCTGCGGGCGCAAGTTTGTAGCGTGGAACATAAGCGGGACAACCCCGGCCAATGTACTTATCAAAGGCTTCTCCCATTGATTGGACATATCCGCCCTCTAGCAGAGCCTTGGCAACATGGGGGCGACCAACTGATCCCTGTGCGATTTGCCGAACACGTTCCCATGTGATGTGAACTCCCTGTTGATTGAGGAGTTTCGACCATGCGTTGTCCCCTACGAACACGGGCATCTCGCAATACTTGTAAGATAGCCTGAAATTCGGGTCGTTGATATTCAAGATAATAGCCCAGGACGTGGATTTCGTCCTTGCCCACATCGGTATTGATTTCGATGCCGGGGATCAAATCGATCGCCAGATGCAATGCAGCTTCCGAGGCTTCGTCCAGTCCAGATGTACTATCGTGATCGGTCAGTGCCAGAACACGTAAACCAGCCTCGTGGGCGTGCTTCAGCAGATCAGAGGGTGAATAAATGCCATCTGAAGCTGTAGAATGCGTATGAAGGTCAACATAATTTACCATTGGAAATAACTCCTCAATTATCAATGAAACTCAATCACGCGATTTATCGCCAAATAGGTAGGGGCCCAATTCATTGCGCCCGTTGTGCCATATATGCTTGTCAATTATGAAGATCAACATAATTTACCATTGAAAAAATCCCCTACCTTGCATAATCGACTGAGCGTGTTTCGCGGACAACGCAGACCCTGATCTGACCAGGATAATCCAGGTTCTCTTCGATCTTATGAGCGATATCACTGGCCAGACGCGATGCAGCAAACTCATCTACCTCCTCTGGCTTCACGATAATGCGTACTTCACGGCCTGCCTGAATGGCGAAGGATTTCTCCACGCCAGTGAACGAATTAGCGATGTGTTCTAATGCTTCTAGGCGCTTAATATAGAGATCAATTGTCTCACGCCGAGCACCGGGACGTGCAGCTGAGATAGCGTCAGCGGCTTGAACGATAGCTGCTTCAAGCGTCTGTGGCTCTGTCTCCAATGCGTGGTGTGCAACGATGGCATGGATTATTTTCGGCGATTTCCCAAAACGTCGTGCAATCTCACCACTAATAATCGCATGAGGGCCTTCAACTTCCTGGTCGATGGCTTTGCCCATGTCGTGTAACAATCCCGCAGTTTTACAGACGTTGACATCAGCTCCAAGCTCATGTGCTATGGTCGCAGCTAGGATAGATACCTCGACGGAATGTGCTAACACATTCTGTCCGTAACTGGTGCGGAAATGCAGGCGACCGAGGATCTTGAGCAGTTCCGGCTGCAAGCCATGGACATTGGCATCCATAGCGGCATTTTCACCAGCTTCGCGAATGATGCTATCAATATCTTGTCGTGCTTTAGCAACGACATCCTCAATGCGTGCGGGATGGATGCGCCCATCTAGGATTAAATTTGTTAATGCGATCCGAGCCACTTCACGGCGTACCGGATCAAAGCCTGAGAGAATGACAGCTTCTGGTGTATCATCGATGATGAGATCAATACCTGTTGCCGCCTCTAAGGCACGAATATTGCGTCCTTCACGTCCAATGATCCGTCCCTTCATTTCATCATTGGGGAGCGGAACTACTGAGACGACTGCCTCAGCTACTTGGTCAGAAGCGCAACGCTGGATAGCTAGTGTGATAATCTCACGTGCACGAGCCTCAGCAGTTTCCCGAGCTTGCTCTTCAATCATCCGAGTACGCTGGGCAGCGTCAATGCGTGCTTGGCTTTCGAAACGTTCGAGCAGAACAGTTTTGGCTTGCTCGGCAGTCAACTGACTAATGCGTTCAATCTCACTGATTTGCTGTCGTTTGACATCCTCTAATGCTTCGCGTGCTTGCTCCAGATTACGCTCTTTCGCACTCAAATTGAGTTCGCGCTGCTCTAGAGCCTCGATTTTGCGGTCAAAATTCTCTTCTTTTTGTTGCAGACGGCGCTCCTGACGTTGCAGTTCTGAGCGTCGCTCTGCATTTTCGCGTTCCATCGTTGCGCGGAGGCGTGCGGTTTCATCGCGTGCTTCGCGCAAAGCTTGGTGTTGTAACTCCTGCGCTTCCAGAAGACGTCGTTCACTGGTTTCTTTCTGGGCACAGAGGCTTTCTTCAAAGCGTGCTTTATTACGCGTCGACCCTATGTAATAGCCAGCAATGAGTGCGACAAAGGCTCCCATTGGTATTGCGATAATTAGGGCAACGACGATTGGACTGTTTAACACGTTGGCCTAACCTCCAAATAATAAGGCAAACAGGCCTATCAAGGCTAGATAATGGCAATGATGAATAGCTATCTCTATGGTTGCAGTTCTTAGCGATGTGTAGAAGTGTATAGTATAGCCAAGCCTACTATATAGGAGTGGTAAGAATACGTCAAGCAGAAACATAGGGAGGAAAAGGACTGGCCTAGATCCACCCTTCTCAGCTGTGTGATATAATTGTGCGATAACACCCCTCACAAGGGCTTGTGGTGAGAGGAGTATGCTGAAGCAAGTACACAAAAAAGCTACTTGTTTCAATAATAACGTATAATGTTTCGAAAGATTCTTATTGCTAATCGAGGCGAAATAGCCTTACGTGTCATTCGTGCCTGCCGGGAAATGGGTATACGCAGCGTCATTGCTCACTCTGAGGCCGACCGAGACTTGTTGCCAGTGCAACTAGCAGATGAACGTATCTGCATCGGACCTGGTGCAAGTGGGAAGAGCTATTTAAACATTCCTAATATCATTAGCGCTGCTTTTATTTCGAATGCAGATGCGATTCACCCAGGCTACGGATTTCTGGCAGAAAACACCAGTTTTGCCCAAATCTGTAAGGATGTCAATCTGACATTTATTGGGCCATCAGCAGAAGTCATGTCGATTATGGGAGATAAGGTATCTGCACGTCAGGCAATGGTTGAAGCAGGTTTGCCAACACTGTCAGGCACACCTGTGCTACATACCCTCGCCGAGGCACACGATGCAGCCAAGGAGATGGGCTTCCCCCTCATGCTCAAGGCAGTCGCTGGCGGTGGGGGACGTGGCATTCGTCTGATCAAAAGCGCAGATGAATTTGAGCGGGTCTTTACTGTCGCCCAGAATGAAGTTCGCGAAGCGTTCCATGATGATGGCATCTATCTTGAACGATATCTGGCACGCGCTCGCCACATTGAGATCCAGGTGCTTATCGACAACTATGGAAACGGTGTCCACCTTGGTGAACGCAATTGCTCATGTCAGCGACGCAATCAAAAAGTGCTGGAAGAGTCACCGAGCCCTGTCTTGTCACGCGAACTTTGTGAAGAGATGGGCGCTAAAGCGGTCCAGGCTGTGCAGCAAGTCGGCTACCGCAACGCTGGTACGCTCGAATTTCTGGTTGATATACAGAACCGCTACTATTTTATGGAAATGAATACGCGTTTGCAGGTCGAGCATCCAGTGACCGAAATGGTAACTAGCTTGGATCTTGTGAAGGAGCAGATACGCATTGCAGCTGATATGCCTTTGCGACTTCGCCAATGCGATATCCAATTGCGAGGGCATGCCATCGAGTGTCGCATCACAGCCGAAGACGCTAACGCGGATTTCCGACCACAGACGGGAGTTATTGAGCAGTATCTCCCCTCAGGCGGACCAGGAGTGCGTGTCGATAGCCACCTCTACACTGGCTATGAAGTGCCACCGCATTATGACTCGCTACTGGCCAAGCTCATTGTCTGGGCTCCTACACGCGAGGAAGCAATTGCACGGGCACAACGCGCCCTTGAAGAATTTGTCATTGAAGGAGTTACAACGACGATCCCATTTCATCAGCGCTTGCTGAAACATGAGGGATTCATTCGTGGAGATACGTATACACGCTTCATTCAAGAGGAAGCTGTGGCTCTTGGTATCTAACTCTTGGTATTTAAAAAGACGACGAAGATTGGGCAAGGTATAAACACAATCTTCAAGCTTCTGCATGCCTAGCTAGCTGGTGTAGAAGAAGAAAATAGAACAATATAAGCATGGCATCATTTATCAATGCCATAGATGGAGGTAGCTTTATGTCTCGCGTAGTTGTAACTGGATTGGGGTTGGTTAGTTCGTTGGGAAATGATCTAGTATCCTCATGGGAAGCACTCTGCCAGGGTAAATCCGGCATTAGCGAAATTACCGGATATGATACAAGTCGACACCGCGTTCACTTTGGTGGTGAGGTCAAAAATCTTGATCCAACTTCCTATATGGATCGCAAAGAAGCACGTCGCACTGATCCCTATGAACAACTGGCTATTGCTGCTAGCAAGCAGAGTCTTGCACATGCAAATTTGCAGGTTACCGGTGAGATTGCAGATGATGTAGGTGTCTACATTGGAAGTGGCATTGGTGGCTTGGTTACACTGCACGACCAGTTCAAAGTTCTTCATGAAAAAGGGCCAGATCGCATTAGTCCATTTTTTATCAATATGATGATTATCGATGGTGCTGCTGGCGGTGTCTCAATCATGGCAGGAGCGCGGGGCCCAAACTGGGCTGCGGTATCCGCCTGCGCCTCCAGTGGAAATACAATCGGTGAGGCATGGGAAACTATTCGTCGTGGCGATGCGAAAGTTATGCTCGCAGGCGGAGCAGAAAAAGCTGTCACGCCAATTGCTATGGCAGCATTCGACAATATGCATGCCCTCTCACGCCGCAATGACGATCCACAGGGAGCTAGTCGCCCCTTCGATGCTACCCGCGACGGTTTTGTCATGGGTGAAGGTGCAGCCATCCTTGTCCTTGAAGACTTGGACTTTGCCAAAGCACGTGGAGCTAACATTCTTGCTGAGATGGTTGGCTACGGCAGTACAGGCGATGCTCATCACGTGACCGAGCCTGCACCAGGAGGGAGCGGACTAGTACGTGCTATGCGCCGTGCCCTGCAAAAAGCTGGACTGCGTCCTGATCAGGTTGACTATATCAATGCCCATGGCACAAGCACCAAACCCAATGACAGCAGTGAAACCCAAGCTATCAAAACCTGTTTCGGCGATCACGCCTATCGCCTAGCAGTAAGCTCCACAAAATCCATGATTGGGCACACTTTGGGAGCTGCTGGAGCTATTGAGGCTGCCATTTGCGTTCAGACAATCCTCACAGATATTATTCCGCCCACCATCAATCTGCACCATCCCGATCCTGAATGCGACCTTGACTATGTGCCTAACGAAGCTCGCCATGCTAGAGTAAACGTTGCCATGTCAAACTCAATGGGCTTTGGTGGACATAATACCTGCCTGATATTCAAACGCTATGAGAAATAATATGAATATGCAGAAAAATTCAGATTTTTCGTGGTTGGAGCGCGTTGAAGATATCATTCACGCCCTTGAAGGCAGTACTGTCGGAGAAATTGAGCTGACCGAGGGAGAGACTGAAATCATCATTAGACGCACTCCCGGCTTAATGTTAATGGCAAGTACTAGCCTGTCTGATGTTCAAACTGGGGGGATCAATACGCAACGAGCAGCTAAAGGGGATCAAAGTATCCCCATAGTTGCGCCCTTAACAGGTGTTTATTACTCTGCCGCATCACCAACATCGCCACCATTTGTCTCAGTCGGTGAGGTAATACACGTGGGGCAGGTAATTGCCCTCCTCGAGGCCATGAAGATCTTTAACGAAATTATCGCTGAAGCTACGGGGCGCGTAGTTGAGATTCTGGGTATTAACGGTAATGTTGTGCAAAAGGGGGATGTGTTGGTACGTATTGAGGCAGTATGAGGAAAGGTGAATATACCATATGATCACGCAACATTCGCCTTTTTTCTCTGCTTGGGATTTGATTTTTGAATCAGAGCGTTGTATCCTTCCATGTATACTAAACAGAAAGGCTAGAAATTTTTGATTTGTATCAAAAATGAACCGCTTTTTTGCAACTTCTTTGCAAATATAGCTATTTTTTGGAGGGTAACATGCTCCTTGAGTTTAAAGTTAAAAATTTTCGATCATTGAGAGATGAATGTACTCTCTCAATGGTTGCATCAAGCGACAAGACACTTGCCCAAACAAATCTTCTTCAAACAGAAATCAAAGGCTTGCCCCATGTTGTCCGTACAGCAGCCATTTATGGCGCCAATGCTAGTGGGAAATCGAATGTTATTCGAGCAATACAAGCAATGCGTGATATTGTAGTCGGATCAGCAAATTATCAAATTGGCCAGCCTTTCTTGATGGTACAACCTTTTAAATTAGATACGATTTCAGCAGCAAATCCAACAGTATTCGAAATCACTTTTCTTCTGAAAGGCGTACGGTACCAGTACGGCTTCTCACTAACTACAGAGCGAATTATCAGTGAGTGGCTTTTTGCTTATCCTACAGCCAAGGCTCAAAAATGGTTTGAACGAGAATATGATCCAGACAAAGAGATAGATATTTATCATTCAGGGCCTCATCTGTCTGGTCAACGGAGCCTCTGGCAAAAGGCCACTAAACAAAATTCTCTTTATTTGTCTACCGCAGTACAGCTCAATAGTGAGCAACTAAAGGGAATTTTCGAGTGGTTTTCTCATAGCCTTATCATCTTTCCTGATAACCTCATCCCATCTTCCGACTATACTATTTCCTACATACGTAACAATACAAATAATGCTATCAAAGATTTTCTTGTCAATGCGGATATAAGTATTGATGATATACGTATCATTACTCAAAAAGCACCTATGACTCACTTAAATTTTAATTTTGCTACAGGTGAAATTAAGAATACACTTGAAGAGAGGGATATATATATACCAATGTTTCAGCATATAACAGAAAATGGATCGGCTACATTTGAGTTTACAGACGAATCAGGTGGCACACAAAAACTTTTCGCGCTGGCAGGACCTCTCTTTGACATACTCAAGAATGGATATGTTCTCTTCGTGGATGAACTTGAGCGAGGTCTCCATCCTCTCTTAGTCCATCGACTGATCACTCTATTTCAAAATCTAAAGACTAATGCTCATGGTGCTCAGCTTATCTTTACCTCTCATGAGACAAGTCTTCTTAATCCCGAACTTCTTAGACGAGACCAAATTTGGTTTATTGACAAAAATATAGATCAAGCATCCGCTCTCTTCCCCTTAACCGAATTTGCACCGAGGAAAAATGAAGCTTTTGAAGCAGGATATCTCGCAGGTCGCTACGGAGCAGTGCCAATACTAGACACAAGACAGGATATAGGAGTTGATAATGACACGAATGCCTAAAGGGACAAAGAAGTCACTTCCTAACCTACGTCGAGGGCAACCAATCAGAGAACGCTATGATCGAATACTCATTGTTTGTGAAGGAAAAAAGACGGAACCGAATTACTTTAACGAGATTAGACAAGAAGCGCGTATTTCAACAGTACATATACATGTGTCACATAGCCAACTGGGAACGCAGCCACTTCAAGTTGTCAATTCTGCAGTTGAGCTTTTTCAGGAAAAGAAGCAAGCATTTGAAAAGGTTTTTGCTGTTTTTGACCGAGATGATCATAATACTTACACTAACGCTATCGCAAGAGTAAAGGCTCTAAATGGACAGCTAAAAAACGATGAAGGAAAGAAAGTTACATTTAAAGCAATAGTCTCAGTCCCATGTTTCGAACTCTGGCTGTTACTCCATTACGTAGACATTCAGGCATACTTTCACCGAGATGTGATCCTTCGCCGTCTTCGATCGTATATTGCTAACTACGAGAAAGGTCAGGAAGGACTTTACAAGCTAACACAGGGCTTTCTTATGCTAGCGACTGAGCGAGCTAAACATCTAAGAACGTGCTCTTCGCGTGAAAATGGCACTGAAGCTTATACTGACGTTGACGAGCTAGTTGATATTCTAAGATCGATTAAATCAAATAACCGATAGGATCTGGAGGTTGTCCATAGGATCTGGAGAAGTATCAAGAAGAAATGCAGATGTTCACCACATTTTTGAGAATGTGTTCAGACTTACCCTTATCCCGATACACCTTGCATCGAGGTAGGACCTTGGTTCATAGCTATTGAATGTGACAAAAAATCGCGTGGGAGAGCCACAGGAAAGCAGAAGATGAGTGTCTCTCACCGCACTCCCTACCTCCCTGCAAGGCTTTTTTCACAAAAGGTAACTCTGAACACTTTCATTCTTGAAACAGGTCTACTTTGGGGTGAAAGCTACAGTAAGTTGATGGAGAGCCGTTTAACTGTGTGTTTTACAATACCCATCAAGGTTGCCTATCATATTTTAATCAGCACTAGCTGTCCTAAAAAGGTTAAGGATGCATTGGTGACTTTTGAGGATGAGGTGTATCGGTTGATGGGGCTGAGGATACGGAACTAATAGTTATAACATTCTTTACATCTACAAAAGGCTGTATGATATCTTATATCTTTTCTTTTACTTACAGCGGTCGTCAGAAAGACTGATCCCTGTATATTCCTGTGAGGTCCTTTGCCCCGAAGGATCAAGACTTTGGCAAACCACTGTAAAAGAAGGCTTGTTCGACAAACTTTCATTGATTAACTTGTCATACATTTTTTCAAGTCGTTTCTTTTTCTCGCTCAATTCAGAAAGAATAATTGTCGTAAACCCATTGTTTGGGTCAAACAAAGAAATTTTCTTTACAATATCCATCGATTTCGAAACAGAAGAAATAGCATCATTAACAGAATCAATCGTATCTTCATCATAATAGCTCCTATACAATAATTTCTCTGCTTCTCTCATAATTTGTGCTGTTTTCTCTCTGTAGCTTCTCCTATACTTTTCATTAATCTGAATAGCTTTGAAATATGACTCTCTTGCTTCTTTGAATTCTCCTAGTGCACATAATATTTCACCTTTTTCACAGTGTGCTTTTGCATTGTTACTGTCGAGTTCGAGAAAGGAATCATACACAGCAAGTGCTTCTTTGTACATTTTTTGTTTCATAAGAGCAAGACCTTTTCCATGCAGTGCTCTTGTAAACTTATCGTCAATTTGTATAGCCTGTTCGCAGGCTTCTAAAGTCTCTTTATATCGCTTTTCTTTATAAAATTTTAGAGCTTCATCTAACCATTGTTCTTTAGTCTTGTTCAATGTACTTATGCCTCCTTGCTTGAAAGGAATATGTACTCTTTAATTTAAAAACAATTTTTTTATTGTAGTTTTCCATTGATTCCAACTAATAGGGCTAATGGGGGATGGGATTGCGGATGAACGAGTATTAGTGAATAATACGAGTGAAAGTAACCACATTGGGTTATGCTGAAAGGATAGTCCCATGAATGATAGGAGCATAAGTGCCACGAGTTTGCAAGTGGAACTGTAGCGCAAATAGGGCTTCTGGCGTTTGCCCGCAAAGCATCTATTGCCCACAATGAGTGAGCTTGGAGAGAGCCTTGATAGAGATGAAAAAGATGTATTTGCAGTAAACGCCAGAGCACTTCTAGTGCCACAGGGATCTTTTCCTAGTCTTGTTATTGCAGACCTTATCACCAAAGTTGATAGAGAGCCTCATAGTCCCAATATTTACAGTAACTTACATTTTAGCAATTTTCAAATGTTGTCAAAAATGCCCAGGGAAATCTCTTCACAATGTGCATATTATGGAGTATTGTATAGCCGTGGAAGGAAACTTCCAAATTTCAGAGAAAGGAGGAAGGATTGAATGGCACAATGCTCCACATGCAAGGGCGAGGGTACTCTTATCTACACCTGCGGTACCTGCGAGGGCACAGGTCTGGTTCTCATCGACGATCCCGACGAGGGTGAGAAACTAATCACATGCTCTCGCTGCACAGGATCAGGTGAACTTGAGTATACCTGTCCAATGTGCAATGGTGCTGGTGAGGTCTAGTATCTAACCTCGTCCAACCGGGCTGTAGTAGTCTAGCCACTGCTACAGCTCCCATGTGGAGCGCGTCTCATTCTTCTATCTACTATACCACATGACTACGACTCTTACCACAAAACAACAATACTGGGATGAAGTTACATACAAAGTATCTAAGATAACAGACAAGCTAGGAATGCCAGTTGATCAAGGTATTTTCGAGACAGTAGTAGCTCTAAATGCACTTGACATCAGTACATCTATGTCTTGCGAGGGCCATTTAGACCATGGACGAGCCGCACCGTGGTTTCGCTTCCATGCTAAGGGATCAGACCAATTACGGACTCAAGTCAAAGAGGCTACTCATCAATTGGAACAAGCCAAAGCAGAATATGCTCCAACTGAGGAAATCGAGAAATGGACACGTGAACTATTCCGTCTATCTAAAGAAGCAGATATAACATGTTTCCAGGAGCCAAAACGTGTGATGGGCTATTTGGAGACATTTTACCGTGATCGCCATGTTCCATATCACAGGCAACTGGTGCTTAAAGTGGACAGCTTTGGAAATAGCACACTAACTGTTCACGGTGAACCATTTCAACCTCTGCATCCATTAGAAATCCGAGCGCAAAATCTGGCAGAGTACCAGGAAGAAATGCAGATGTTTACCGCATTCTTGAAACAGATATATTTTGGCTGATGACCAGCTAGAAGAGCCACAGATCTTGAATTAGCGCTGCTCAAGTATCCTTATTTTGAGGGCATTTCACTCGAACGATTGCGCCTCTTCAACCATAAATCCAGCAGTGCGCAAACGGCACAGCAGCTCGCCGCATTGCCCACGATCACGCGCCTCCAATGTAATTGTCTCCTCACGCTGCATAATTGGTAAGCGATTGGAAAGACGTTGGTGGCGCACATCGATGACATTCATACGCATTTCGGCAATAATCGCAAGCATACGCATCAGTTCACCGGGGCGATCAGCTAGACGGGTATGGATCACAAAGTAGCGACCAGCAGCAGCCAGACCGTGTTCTATAAAGCGTCCCACCAGATTCTATATCGATATTGCCACCAGTTAGCGGAACCAGCACCTTTTTACCTTTGAGGCTGACTGTACCACTAAGCATCGCGGCAAGGCCTGTGGCTCCTGCCCCTTCGACCACCATCTTACAGCGCTCCATCAGTAGCAAGACAGCATTAATAATTGCTTCATCCTCGACGACGACAATATCATCAACCAAGTTTTGAATGATGGAGAAGGTCAAAGCACCAGGACGTTTGACGGCGATCCCATCGGCAATAGTTGCGATCGTAGGCAGAGTCTCTAACATACCAGCATCAAGAGAGGTACGACAACTGGCAGCTCCTGCCGCCTGGACACCAATGATAGTAATATCGGGTTTGAGTGCACGAGCCGCAATGGCAATACCTGAGATAAGACCACCACCCCCAACAGGAACAACAATTGCATCCGCATCAGGGAGATCGGTTAGCATTTCCAATCCCAATGTCCCTTGCCCAGTAATCACTTCAGGATCGTCGAAAGCATGGACAAATGTTGCCCCAGACTCTTGCTGTAATTTGCAACAATGTTGATAGGCATCGTCATATGTTGCCCCATAGAGCACTACCTTGGCACCATAACCCTGAGTGGCAGTTACCTTAGCGAGAGGCGCATTTTCAGGCATCACAATTGTACAGGGGATATTGTTTTGGGAAGCTGCAATTGCAACTCCTTGTGCATGATTACCAGCAGAAGCTGCAATTACTCCAACACGCGACTGCTCATCTGAGAGGCGAGAAATTTTATAACTTGCTCCTCGCACTTTAAAGGCACCTGAACGTTGCATATGCTCACATTTGAGGTAAATATCGGCACCTGTCATCTGATTTAGTGTGTGCGATGGGCTCAGCGGGGTATGATGAATAATAGGCTTGAGAAACTTATATGCTTGCCAGATATCTGCAATGGTAACAGAGGTTGCTAGCTCATAAGCTGCTACATTGGTTGTATCATTTTCTATTAAAGGCATTTTTAATTACCTATAAGTCACCCGATTTCGCACGGATGTAACGGTCGGTCAATTCAGTCTTCGTGCGACTGTACAATTTGTTCCCCTGTACCAGAGCCTCCTGAGCACGTGCTCGAATCCCTTCGCTAAAAGCGTCTGGACGCAACTGGATCCCCTGCTCACTTAATTGCGCACGCGTTGCATCTCCTGATTGTGGAGCGACCAATAACCCAATAATTACTCCGAGCCCAAGTCCCAGAAGCATTCCCATGAAAAATTTCATAAAAAAACCCCTCTTGCTCTCTAATCTAATGTGTGTAGTCTTCATCTCTTCTACCGAGGACAAAAAGACAAGATAGAGCGCCAGCCCCCATTCAGAATTCAGAATTGGCGTTCAGAATTGAGTGTTCAGACTTATCTAGCAACTCTTCGACCTTATCCAACAGGACAGTAAGTTCGAAAGGCTTGCGCAACAAGCAGACACCGTTATAGAACTGAGGATTACTGTCAATTAAGGCACTAACCTCATCAGCTTCGAGAACGGCGGCCGTATAAATAATCACTGGAACATCTGCAGTAGCTGGATCGCCTTTGAGCTGCTTGAGGATCTCCTGTCCGGATATGTCGCCTAGCTTGAGATCGAGAATAAGCAGATCAGGGGGAACGCTTTTCACTCGTGCGAAGGTATCCTTACCTTCCTGCAAGATAGAGACCTGATATTGCTCGTCTTCCAATACACGACGCATCAGGTGAAGTAGCTCATTTCTATCATCAACGACAAGTATGCGTTTTGTCACGTCTCATCAGTACCACTATGCACGACATTTCTGCCGATGGCACCGCCTCCTGTTCACAGAGCTATGTAGTTCCTGATATGATCGGGCAAGACCACAACCTCCTCGATGGAGGAAGCTGGCGGGATGCATGGAAGTGTCGGCGGGGGGACTCGAACCCCCGACTCTCGCATTAAAAGTGCGGTACTCTACCGACTGAGTTACGCCGACCCAATAACATGATACCATGCCTGTCAAGTGGAACCAGAGCAATATCTATAGAGTTTTCTAGCCGTCTGATGGGCCTTTTTTCTGCTTTGCTCGTGCTGACGAGTAATGGTCACGGTTTGTCTTATTGGATGGTGTGGTAAAAGGAGGTGGATCATCTACTGAATTAGTCTCAGCTCAGGTCGCATCTCGGTTGTGCTGATCCTGCTGGTAAGAAAGCGATTCTGGCGATGAAGGTTCTTCAGATTTGATCTGGTCTGGCAACAAGGCATTTTCAATTACTTGGTCCATATTTTCGACCGGGACAATATTGATTTGCTGACGAACCTTGGCAGGAATCTCTGCCAAGTCTTTCTTATTAACCATTGGAATAAGCACTGTGTGGATATGAGCTTGGTGAGCGGCCAGAACTTTATCCCTTAAACCACCAATACCCAGCACATTTCCCAGCAAGGTTACTTCCCCTGTCATGGCCAGACTGTGACGTACTGGCCTCTTGGTGAGCACCGATATCAAGGCAACTGCAATAGTGATGCCCGCGGATGGACCATCTTTTGGAATAGCATTCTCAGGCAAATGGATATGCAGATCGATACCTTCCTGGAAGGCTGGATCAATATTGAGTTCACTTGCTCGCGAACGGATGTATGAGAGTGCCGCAATGACAGATTCACGCATAACGTCCCCGAGCTGGCCTGTGATAAGCCATTCGCCTTTACCGACCATCGTGACCACTTCCACTGGTAAGAGAATACCCCCCATCTCGGTCACAGCTAGCCCCATGGCAGTACCAATCTGGGTCCTAGGTGTTGGTGGCGCATTGCTGTAGCGTACTGCCCCCAGATATTGTTCCAGATTGTGAGCTGTGATACGTACTGGCACATTGGGCTTTTCCACTATCTTGCGAGCCACTTTGCGACAGATGGTTGCCAGTTGCCGTTCCAAGTTACGTGTGCCTGCCTCGCGTGTATAATCGGTCACGATGCGCTGCATAACTGGCTGCGTAATTTTTACTTGCTCAGCACTCAGACCACTTTTTCGCAGTACTTTAGGCCAGAGATGGCGTTGCCCAATATTGACCTTCTCGTCTAGCATATAGCTAGGCAAATCAATAATATCCATGCGATCAGCCAATGGACTTGGGATCTGATACTTGACATTGCCTGTGCAGATAAAAAAAACTTCTGAGAGGTCAAAAGGTAATTCCAAATAGTGGTCGCCAAACGCATGGTTCTGCTCGGGATCAAGAACCTCTAGTAGGGCTGCCGCTGGATCGCCACGATGCTCTGATGAGAGCTTATCAATCTCATCTAGTAGGAAAACAGGGTTTCGTACACCAACAGTCTTCATACTCTGGATAATACGTCCTGGCAATGCACCGACGTAAGTGCGACGGTGACCACGGATCTCGGCCTCATCATGAACACCACCCAACGCAATGCGGGCCATCTTGCGCCCCAAGGCACGGGCAATAAATTCTGCCAGTGAGGTTTTACCTACACCTGGAGGGCCAATCAGGCAAAGGATCTGTCCCTGGCTCTCACTTTTCATCTGGCCATCACGCAGGGCAGCCTGCAAACGCAACTGGCGCACGGCAAGAAATTCGACAATACGCTCTTTGATGCCCTCCAAGCCATAATGTTCTTCATCGAGAATACGGCGTGCTTCTAGCAGATCAAAGCGATCTTCGGTACGCTCGGTCCAGGGTAAGGCCAACATCCAGTCAATGTAAGAGCGAATCACTGTGAGTTCAGCGGATTGCTGTGCCGTGCGTTCCAAGCGATCAATCTCCTTGGAGACCTTGAGAGCCGCATCAGGTGGCAATTCTTTCTCTTTGAGCTTGGCACGCAATTCGTCGCCTTCTGATAAGACTTCTATCCCTAGCTCTTCCTGGATAGCACGCAACTGTTCCCGCAGGTAATACTCTTTCTGCGAACGATCTACCTGCGAGCGGACACGACTGCGGATGGTAGTTTCGAGTTCAAAAATCTCGATCTCGTTACCAATGATCACGCAGATTTTCTCTAGGCGCTCCATTGGATCGAACGTTTCCAGCAAATCCTGCTGCAGCTCCATCTTAGTGACAAGATGTGCACCCAGCGTATCAGCAAGTTGAAGCAGGCGTCTTCAGAGCAACAATCGAGTCGATATCCTCAACGGAGAAGTGTCGGTTGAGCTGGGCATAGCGCTCAAATAGGCTAGTTGCGTGGCGGACAAGCGCCTCGGCCTGTGGCCCAGAGGAATGCTGCTCCGGTTGAGGTGTTACGCGGACACGGAAGAAAGGATCAGCATCGACATACTCCTCTATTTTTACCCGGCAGAGACCGCTGATCAGCACTTGAAGACCTCCATTCTGCTCCCGATGCATGGTCTTCACTTCTGCTAGCGTACCGACGGAGAAAATATCTTCGGGCTGGGGATCATCAATATCAACGTTTCGTCGGGTGGCCGCAACCAACTTACGGTCTGGCCGCTTCATCGCCTCTTCAACTGCTCGTACCGTCTTATCACTGGCAATCACCAGGGTTTGACGATTGTGAGGAAACGCAACGATAGTTTTTAACGCCACGAGAGGGTATTCATTGGCATCATTCATCTGTAAAACATCTGGACGTTCTTCTTCAGCCATTGATCTCCTCTCATATCTCTAGACTAAATCAGTCACACAACTCAGAAAACTCCGCCATAAAAAAGAGATGAGTCTGCCCTAAGCAGACTCATCTTCAGGATAGACGCTTGCACCACCTCGTGTGACAAGCGTTGGCTTGTGTTGCGACTTGATCACATCCCCGTTAATGATCACTTTCTTGACATCTGTCCGCGATGGGATCTCGTACATCACGTCGAGCAGCACATCTTCGATGATCGTACGCAGTCCTCTTGCCCCCGTTTTTTGCTTGATAGCGCCTTCAGCGGCAGCATCCAAAGCATCACCAGTGAAAATGAGTTCCACACGGTCGAGTTGCAGGAATTTCTGATATTGCTTAACGATAGCATTTTTGGGTTCGGTCAGTATACGCACAAGTGCAGCTTTATCCAGACTATCCAGCGAGACCTGGACAGGGAGACGACCTACGAAATTCAGGAATCAAACCATACTTGAGTAGATCATCCGGGATGAGATGGACCAGCACATTTTCTTCTTCTGGTGCCTTCGTTTCTGAACTAGGGTGGGAACGGAATCCCATCGTCTTATTACTGCCGAGGCGCTGCTCAACTATTTTATTCAGTCCCTCAAAAGCGCCCCCACAAATGAACAGGATATTGGCCGTATTGATCTGGATAAAATCCTGGTGTGGGTGCTTCCGTCCACCCTGAGGTGGTACATTGGCAACGGTACCCTCGATAATCTTAAGCAGAGCTTGCTGTACGCCTTCACCAGAAACATCACGAGTAATTGATGGATTGTCAGATTTGCGTGCAATTTTGTCAATTTCATCAATATAGACTATTCCGCGCTCGGCACGGGGTATGTCAAAATCTGCTGTTTGGATAAGGCGCAAGAGGATGTTCTCCACATCCTCTCCAACATAGCCAGCCTCTGTAAGCGCTGTTGCGTCTGCAATGGAGAAGGGAACATCGAGTATCCTGGCAAGCGTCTGCGCCAGCAAAGTTTTGCCGCTACCAGTGGGACCAATCATCAAAATGTTGCTCTTGCCCAGCTCTACCTCGTCGATCTGCATACCCACGCCAATGCGCTTATAGTGGTTATAGACAGCGACTGCCAGGGCCTTCTTTGCCCGGTCCTGGCCTATAACATACTGACTAAGTTGCTCATAAATCTTCTTTGGTGCTGGGACCTTGCCCATTTGCAGACGTGGTTTGGCTACTGTGGCCTGTTCCTCCTCGATGATTTCTCGACACAAGTCGATACACTCATCGCAGATATAGACGCCACCAGGACCTGCTATTAACCGTTGCACCTGATCCTGGCTTTTGCCACAAAACGAGCAACGATAGGTAGCACGCATACTTCTCGAGTTCGCCACGTATGTTACCTTTCCGTTTCAATCTGTTTCGATCTCAACTGTTTCAATCTCAACTGAGTCTTCCCCACCCTTTCCTGCTACATTCATTGGCGAAGCTATAGATGTCTGTGCGTTGGCAACATTTACCTGCGCGTTGGGATCAGACGCATCAGTTGGCAAAGCCGTAGGAGGTTGTTCATCGGCTGTGCTAGCTTCGGTCTTGCCTTCCTCTTCGGCAAGCGCACCTGCTTGTTCATCGACGATACTTGCTTTGTTTTCCTCCTCCTCCACTTCCTCCTGATCTGTATCAGTCGTCATTTCCACCAGACGTGAGAGAGCTTTCTCACGACGATAACTGAAGGCCAGTGCTCGCAATCGGTCTTCTGTGTGAGGCAATGCCTGCCCCAATTGGGCGTAGGCATTGAGCAGGGCCTCAAGTTCCTCTGGCTCAACTGTAATATTTTCGCTCTGGGCGACTGCATCTAAGATGAGCTGACGCTTGACACGCCGCTCTGCCTGGGGACGAACTTCTTCTAGATACTCTTCGCGGCTCTTGCGTACCATCTTGAGATACTGATCCATGTTGAGGTGTTGCTGTTCGAGCATGTGCCCAAACTGATGTGCCATTTCCTCGGCTTCCTCTTCGATCAGCAGAGAATGGATGACAAAGGTGGACTGCTCAATTACGGCATCTAGCACCTTTTCACGCAGCTCATCATTAACATGCTGCTTCTTCTTCCCAAGGATATTATCACTGAGCAGTTTGCTCAGATCTTCCAGCGTTTCACATTGACCATCACTAGCCTTTGCAGCAAAGGCATCATCCAACTCTGGCAGGTTCTTAGCCTCAACCGAGAGGATCACCACCTCATAGGCAGCTTCCTGCCCTGCGAGTTTCTCGTTACTATAATCGGCAGGAATGGTAGTCGTGAACGATTTGCTTTCACCAGCGGTCAAACCGAGCAAATGCTCATCCATACCCGTGAAAAGACCATGACGCTCCTCAGTGATTTCAAAGAGGTTATCTTTCAGGTCCGAGAGGGTCTGTTCGCCTGAGACGAGCTTTAAATCAGCTTTAATGCGATCTCCATACTGGATTGGCCGCTGGACCTCTTCCCATGCCGTCGACTGATTGCGCAATGACTCCAGTTCTTTGTCAACTTCCTCGGACGTTACACCAGCCTCTTCGCGTTCAAAGTGTAGCGATTTATAGTCGGGAAGTTCAACTGGAGTGAGTATAGGAACCGTGAGGCTGCAATGATAGGATTGGCCAATTTCGAAGGTTGGGACATCTAGCTTTGGCTGGCTAATGGGGGTCAAATCATAATCTTTCAGAGCGTTACGATAGACCTCTGAAATAAGCTCATCGAGACCCTCTTGATAGATATATTCTTTCCCTAAACGACGTTCCAATATAGCACGAGGTGCTTTGCCTCGACGGAAACCTTGGATATCAACCTTTTGTACTAATTTCCGATAAGCTTTCTCAGAGGCTTTTTCCAGCTCGTCCCAGGTCATGTCTACTTCCAGGACAGCCTCGCTTGTTGGTAATTTTTCAATAGAGACCTTCACATTTCCTCCAAAACATCTGGCTTGAACAGAGTGTGCACTTACATCATAGCACATGTTGTTTATGAACAGACAGCTTGGGGAAGCACAGAGAGGCCACTTCTACCTACTAGGCCACCTCACAAGAGTGGATATATATGCTCTTGTTTGTCCTTTGCCGTCAATATTGTGACCTATGCCCTATTTATGGAACGCATCTGCGCTTACCCAGTAAAGAAAGCTTCATTGATTTCTCTAGACAGATTGGAGCGGGAGACGGGGATCGAACCCGCGACTTTCTCCTTGGCAAGGAGATGCTCTACCACTGAGCCACTCCCGCAATTGTGCGTTCTTTTGTTTGTTAAGTGGGCGGTGAGAGACTTCGAACTCTCACGGCTCATCGCCAACAGATCCTAAGTCTGCCCTGTCTACCAATTTCAGCAACCGCCCATCCTTGCTCAATGGGAAAGGAAATCTCCCACTTGTGGATAATACATCAGTGACGCGACTGCTGTCAAGACAATTTCTTTCTATCACCATTGTGGGCTATCCATTGTTATCTGTTGAGTCAAATCTTCATTAAACTCTATAATATCTATATAGAACAAAATTTCTGCGCCCTTTTTCACGAAAACCTCACGAAAACCTCACAGAGAGCCCGGTACCTTATGTTATAATCAACTCATAGCAATATACTTTTACTTTTCCTACAGAGATGTTATAGCATCCTAACGTTTCTCGCTTTAAAGATGGTACTGATGTAGCGAGTTGGTAAGAGGAGGAGGAATAGCGATTTATGCATACTACCACGACGCAAACACATCCACCACACCCTTTTATACGTATCTTCACTTTTGGCGAGTTTGCTATCGAGCGCCTTATATCTTCCCCTACAGCTCCAACTTTTCCCCCACGTTACGCTCGGCTACCATGGGAGGAATGGAGTAACCGACGGGCCGCGATGGAGTTGTTAAAAATTCTGGTTTGTGCGCCAAATCGCCGGGCATCCAAGGATGAACTTATCCAGTCTATTTGGCCCAATAATCCTATGATCAATGCTCCACACACGCTCAATTCAGCTGCTTCTATCCTGCGACGTCACATATTGCAGACCCATGCGGAGGAAAGTCTCTTGCAGACGATTCGAGGCAATGGAGATGCAGCTTTGAAGCTAGCAGCCCAGGCTTATCTTTGGGTCGATGCTGATGCTTTCATGGTGCTTGCTGCACGAGCGGCACGCGTCGAGCGTGAGGGTCTAGATCCACTTCCTCTGCTAGAACGTGCTCATACGCTTATCCAAGGCCAATTCCTAGAGGATGATGCCCGTGCTGTATGGTCGCAGAAACACCGTAATACGATCAATGGCGCACGACATCGTGTGTTCTACAAACTGGTGGACCTCTATTTGAGAGATCAACGCATCTGCGAGGCCGAAGAGTTGCTCTTCTCATACCTAGAGGAGCATCCGACAGATGAAGATGCCCTCTGCTACCTGATGATCATCCTCGCAGAGCGCCACCGACGACAAGAAGCTCTCAATATGTATGCTTACGTGGCAGGTGAGCTACGTGAGAAGAAAGGAGAGCCTACCCCATATACTGAGGAGCTAGCACGGCGCATCCGCCAGGGACTGGCAGTACGCGAAAGAAGTTTAGACTACGAAGGAATTGCTTTCAACGCAAAAACGTTTTCTTTCGATTCCATCTTGCAATTACTGATATTAGCTTATCTTATGCCTTATACCAATCGATATGGCATAAGATGGCTACGTATCGCAGTTGGTATTGTATGTTTGCACAATTAGATGTCTATTTACCGAAAGGAACAATCCTATGCATGCAGATCTTTACAATATGTTCTATGGCAATTATAAGTTCACGGCAGAACTCGATACAGGTTCTGAAATGGGCGGAGATCAGCTCACCGTTTGGTTTGCTGAGAAGGTTGATATTGAGCAAGTCCCTCTTTCTCAATTCTCGATTGACCTGCTGCTCAAGGCTTTGCAAGAACCTCTCCAGTCACGCTTGCGTGCTCAACTGGAACAAGAGAAGATCTCCTGCCAGCAAGCATTTGAAGATCAAATTACTGCTCTTCAGCTTCCCTTTCAAGCTACCAAGGGCTTGCCAGCGAAAAAATTGCCAAAAAAAGTCAAACGGCAGATCAGTCAGCTACGCCAGCAGATGAACAATGCTGTGCAGCGTCTTGAGAGAGAGTTTATGAAACGCGAGTTGATATCCTTGGATAAGCATTGCTTTGATCTCGCTATACTGCAAGCTGCCAGCCATGTTTTTGGCGAATCACGCTTCCTACGCGATTTCTACTTTGAAGAAGCTAGCAAACGTCACATCAAGGATTTCTGTCAAAAGTTTGCCCTGGATGAGGCATATCGGCAGGATGTACTAGCCGGGAGAACACACTGGGCGATGCGAGATGCTCTTTTTATGCGCAATCTGCTCTCTATTGCAGGTGACGAGTTACTTTTTGCCAAAGATAGCAGTTATGATCACAAAACACGCAAGTTCTTCCACTGGCTTGATGTGCACTGCGAGGAGATTTTAGCTCTGCCAGAATACCAACGACGACAGGAGATTGACAACGTCCATGTTTCCAACACTCACGACCTTGATCCAGAGATCAAGCTGGCGGTTGACTACTTCAACCTCATACCGGGCGTAACAACTCAGTTTTCATGTCAGGGAGTGTCGGGCAAAGTACATTTTCAGGACTATGATCTCCTAACGGTTTCGTCGCATCGGGAGTATGGCTTCGTTTCGTTTTCAGCACTTGGGGCATATGCTCATGATGCTATTATCGCTCTTCTGCCATTATATCCCAATATTACGACCGATCCTATACCTTATAATTATGCTCTGCAACTGGTACTTCGTTCAACTGGCGATAATCTTTCCTTTTGCCAAGAACTGCTCGTACTGGCCCGTTGTGTGGTGACAAACATGGAAGCGACTATCCATTCAATGCAGACAGAGACGGCAGATAGCAAGATTTCCCCGTCAACTCATCGCATAGTGGCAGATATGGAAGAGGGCTATGGCAGTCCTCCGCAATCTCATCATATTTTCCGCTGGCAGGATACGATCTATCCTGAGTATTATCCACGTACCTCTGCTGCTGGTGGAATCATACCATCCAGACTTCGACTGGCTCTGCCAACCAGAGCAGATTGAGCGTACCCTTTATTTGCTCTGTCATCTCAACCATTGGGCAAAAGCTCGCGAACATTTACTATATAACGATCGTCAGGGATTATACGAGGTGAAGGCGGCGGTGCTGCAAGAGGCTTACAAGGTTGGAGCTATTAGATCTATTGCCTATATCGATGGATCGGGGGCATTTGCTCGCGATTATACCTTTGAGATGGCTATAGACATAGCAACCGAAGCTTTCACTGAAAGACTTGAATGGTCATTTGAGGGTGATGATAGTATTGTAGATGAATTAGACTTATACGCTCGTAAGCTCTTTGCTCGTATTATGGGCTACGAAGCCAAGACGCTAGCTGATAGCCAAGCTTTGGATGGAGAGCGTACCCAAACTTTTATTGCCGAGTCTCTGCGGGCACTTGTAGATCAGGCGCGATCCAGCCATCAGCCCATTGCAGGCCAGGATCTTGCAGCACTCTTCATCTCTCCAGCAGATCTGCTCGAAGTGCATTTGACCAGAGACCGCCTCTCCCCGGATTGGGATGAACTGGATGAGGGTGAAATTAGACAGCTCGATCCAGACGGGTTAAGCTTAATCGCTTTTCAATACGACAGTTCGACCGCTCATTATGTCTTCCACCTACCGTTTCGGATCGCAGAAAAATTCCTATTCCAGCAACTGATACGTGAATTACAAACCCATGCTAGCACAAGCCGCGAAGTCGGAACATTTTATGGACGAGCTATTACTGAAGCTGAATCCCAGCAGTGTCCAATAGCAAGCCTTCTACGCGAGCTGCTCGTTGATATCTCTGCTATTTGTCCCCATGGACTTGCCAAAAAAGAGCAACATTTTCGCTCTTCTCGAGCTTGGTCTGCATCGGGCTGGCATAACTACGAAAATGACGATGACTTTTGGGATGAGGATGATGAAGAATGGAGCTAGTGGGATGCAATTAGCCTGACGCTGTAGCTGCTCGAATGATCAGTGCCAAGATCACGATGAACCATGCAACACCTCCCAGCGCCATACCTATGATAGCCTGCTTACGTCCCATATTGCCTGGAAGCTGTTTTGCTGCCCTTAGCCCCAAAAAACCATGGACGATAGCTAGCGTGCCAGTGATAAGTCCTGCAAAACCTGCTGGAGTAGCAAAGGTGAATAGACCCAAAATGAGGGAGACGAGCCCATTGATTATTGCTCTTTTTGCCCGCAAGTTGTGCGGTGGCTCATATGGCTGTGGTACCATGAAAGGGCCTTGTGGGGGAAAAGCAGGTTGTAGGGCATAGGGCATCTCCCCAAACGACTGCTGTAGGGGAAAAGCAGGTTGTGGGGCATAGGGCATCTCCCCAAATGACTGCTGTGGGGGAAAAGCAGGTTGTGGGGCATAGGGCATCTCCCCAAATGACTGCTGTGGGGGATACGCATCCTGCGGTGGGTACATCATATGACAACTCTCCATAGATTTATGCGCGGCAGCAGATTGCTTCGCGTTATTAATGATAGCGATCGCTCTAGAGAGTTTGAACCCACAGACATGTCGTTGTTTGACTTATGATGATGGTTCAAGGCTGTTGCGAATCGCTAGTTTTAAGAAGTTCTTTGATGATGATTTGATATGTCATCACCTGCTCTTAGTTAACACAAGTGGAGCTTGTCTGTCAAAGAGATAGGAGATATCGGCCCCGTCAGGAACCCCTGAATTTCTTCGGGGGGAATACGCATCAAGCTGAGGCGTTATCAATGGCACGATTGAGGCGGCTCTTGAAGTCCTGGCTTATGGACCGGGGTGTATTGCCGTAAGAAATCTTGAGGAGAACTACTCCTGAAGCATTGTTATTGGTGAGGGAGAGCACGGTTCCACTGCCTCTCAACGTCTCCATACTATAAGTGTCTCCAGTGCGTAGACCTGGCCAGTACACTGAGCCCATTTTCAGGGAACCGACAATAGCGGCATCAGCTTGCATGTAGGAGATGGAGTTATTGCCATCGGTCAAGCTATTGTAGTTCAGCCCCGTTGTCATCGGAGCACCCCACTCGTCGAGCACCATGCGGGAGACGCAAGACTTGATGATAAGCTTTGCGAAGTCTTTGGCCCAATCAACGAGGTTCACCATGTCGGGGTGCCAGAACCCATAGTGGTGTACGGAGAGGTATGTTCCGTTGAGGCGAGTATCTGCGCAGACAGAAGAGATGTTGTCGTTGTAGCCAGTGCCACTGATGAAAACCCGGTTCTTGGGGATCGAGTGGTAGGTACTGAGCCACTTAGCAGCGAGGTTAGCCCAATCGCTTTGACTGTAGCCGAACGGCTCATTCATTGGTTCGAAGTAGACCCATCTATTGTTGGCATACTTGGTTGTGACGGTCTTCCACATGGCCCAGAAGGCTGCTAAGTCGCCAACCTTCCCTTGGTGGGGAATTCCCTCCCAGTAGCTCAGGATCACCTTGAAATCCATGGAGGTGGCCGCATCAATGGCTCCAGTGTACGATTTCCAGAAGGGACCATTTACGGTGTACTGATTGATTGGCAACCTTACCGTGTTCGCATCCAGATTCCTGGCAAATCCTTTGACGATTGCTTTGGCCTTCGCGTAAATGATGCTATAGCTGTCTGATATTGATAGTCCCGAAGGTACCACCGGGTCATTGGCGTAATTATCTCGCGGGTCTGCCCAGTTTACACCATGGAACTGGGCAGGGTTTAGGCCAGATGATGTATGGACCATTGATGCGTGTACAAACTGTATACATACAAGCGCCTGTATTGAGAGAAAGATAAGTAACCAGTAGATAAATCGTATATTCTGATGACGAGACATCATAGTTACATGCCTCCTTGCAATGCTATCTCGATCTTTGCCCGTTTCTAATTGGAACCACTCTTCAATGGTAGAAGTATATCTGATCAATGAGGAGATTTTCAAGGAAAAAAAGGGACATCTTGTGCGATGAAGCTTATGCTATCCTCTCTCCAGATTTTGGTTCAGGATGCCGTACTAATTCATCTTTGATTTGCTCTTTAATAGTCGTGCAATACTCGGTCTTGGTTGCCTTCTAAAAAGAAGTACAGCAGTAGCGTCTCACTCATTCAAGAAGTTTTTCCAGTGGATGGGAGAAACTGGCCGTGTTTCTCCAAAGACTGTTGCCGATGTGCTAAGGATGCTCAAAGCTGACCGAAACAAGTTTCTCAGAATCATTTGACAAACTATATATCGAGTTTTGCGCTCTTTGCATGGCTCTCGATAAAGCGCTTGCGAGGCATGACCTCACTGCCCATCAGCATACTGAAGATTTTATCAGCCTCGACGGCTTCATCAATATTCACTTGCAAAATGGTACGTTTTGCTGGGTCCATCGTCGTATCCCACAAAGTCTCCGGGTTCATCTCTCCCAGGCCTTTGTAACGGCCAACTTCTGGCTCCTTACCGTTATGTGCCGCAGTATACTCAGCAACTAAGGCATCACGTTCTTGATCTGTATAGACGTAGTGTACCTGCTTGCCCATCTTGATATGGAAGAGTGGTGGCTGGGCAATATAGAGATGTCCATTGCTAATAAGGGGCTGCATGTGTCGGAAGAAGAAAGTTAGCAAGAGTGTACGAATGTGTGCGCCATCAACGTCAGCATCGCACATAATTACGATCCGGCCATAGCGCAGTTTGGCCATATTGAAGTGTTCATCAATACCTACACCAATTGCCGTAATAATGTTCTTGACCTCATCGTTATGCAGAATCTTATCCAGTCCTACGCGTTCGACGTTGAGGATTTTACCACGTAATGGGAGAATAGCTTGAAAATGACGGTCACGCCCTTGTTTTGCACTTCCGCCTGCGGAATCGCCTTCCACCAAGTAGAGTTCACAACGGTCTGGAATGCGCTCACTACAGTCAGCCAACTTACCCGGTAATGTTGTGTCAAGCGCATTCTTGCGCTGAATGAGATCTTTGGCCGCACGAGCCGCCTCACGAGCCTTGGCTGAGGTCAGACATTTCTCGATGATTGCCTTAGCTTCGCTTGGCGTCTGCTCAAGGTACTGGGTCAGCATATCAGCAGCCACCGACTCAACAATTGGGCGTACGTCGGCGTTGTTAAGCTTCGATTTGGTCTGAGCCTCAAACTGAGGGTTGGGAATCTTGACACTTATCACAGCTGTCAAACCTTGACGGACATCTTCTCCCGTCAGATTACCATCCTTCTCTTTGAGCAAGTTGACCTTGCGAGCATAGTCGTTGAGCGTACGTGTAAGAGCACTGCGGAAACCAGTGATGTGCATCCCTCCATCAACAGTGTTGATACCATTGGCAAAGGAAAACTCGGTACAGGTCCAACTATCATTATACTGCAACGCCAGTTCAACTTTTATATCATCAACTTCACGAATAACGCTGATGGGACGAGCCTGCAACTTATTGCGGCTCTTATTGAGATAGCGCACAAATGAAACCAAACCACCTTCAAAATAGAAGGTTGCCTCACGATCGGTGCGTTCATCTTTTAAGCTAATCGTCATGCCGCGGTTGAGATAGGCCATTTCCCGAAAGCGTTGAGCTAGGACATCGAAGCTATAGTCGCGTGTCTCCATAACGGTGAGATCAGGAAGAAATGAGGTGATTGTCCCTTGCCCTTCTTCAGGGCCAATAACAATTAAATCGGTGAGTGGCACACCCCTTTGGTAACGCTGACGATAGCGATAACCATCCCGCTTGATATCAACCTGACACCATTCAGAAAGCGCATTCACGACAGAGACACCAACGCCGTGCAAGCCACTACTAATCTGGTAACCACCACCACCAAATTTTCCGCCTGCGTGCAGCACAGTCATAACGACTTCCAGCGTTGAGAGACCAGGACGCTGGTGATGCTCTTCGACAGGAATACCGCGTCCATTGTCTTCAATCGTAGCCACACCATCGGCATGAATGGTCACAATCACAGTATCAGCATACCCCGCCATCACTTCATCAACACTATTGTCGACAACTTCGTATATAAGATGGTGAAGCCCACGCTGGTCTGTCGACCCAATATACATACCGGGGCGCACGCGTACAGCCTCCAAGCCTTCGAGAATCTGGATATTCTGTCCGCTATAACCATTGCTACCATCACCGTTTAATTTCTCTGCACCGTTGATACCACTCCTAGTGGCAGCTTGATCTTTTGTAAATAGAGGATCATAATTTTGGGGGGGTTGCTGCGACATTATCGATTCTCTTGTCTTTGCCATCAAAAAACTCCATCATGGATATACCTGCCTATGAGACTAGGACATAGCCTCATAGACCACACCTTGAGAGCCCCACAAATGGCACTCACGCCCACGAGAGCATGAAACTACTCACAGCCTCTCGTGTCAGGAAACAATTTGTGGGGAGACAGGCCTGACTTATGATAAAATCTATTCCAACAGAATAGGGAAAATGTGGTATTGCCACGCCCATTGGCCCTGTCATTATATCACATTTTCATTGCATAGGCAAAGTAGGTAGGTTGAACGGACAACTGCTGCTTTCTTGCTCACCCGTCTCCTCAGAAACGATTGCCCGGCACGTTCATTCCTGGGCCTGCATTCATTGGCGCATTGGGCATACTGGGCATACCAGGCATACCAGGCATTGGTCCACCAGGCGGTATAGGCATTGGGCCCATGTTGGGTATATTTGGCATGTTTGGAGCCATTGAGGAACTCCCCAAGTTAGTAGCGCAGTAGGGACAAAACATCCAGCGTAGTTCTAGCAAGCGCTCACACTTGGGACAGGAACGTTTCAGTTTCTGCCCACATGATGGACAGATCTGAAAATCTGACTCAACACGCGCATGGCAGTTATTACATGTCTGACGCTCCGTCATTTCAGCGAGGAGCAATTCTTCTTCTAATTGCCGCTCGTAGATTTCTGCCAGAGTTTGGCGAGGACGCAGGACCATATAGATAAGCAGGCCCGCAATTGGGAAAACGGCCGCCAGCACGGTCGCCATGATTTGTGACAAGGAGTCTTGTGTGCGTGCGCGAATGTCACGAAATGTCCACATCACGGTACTTAACCAGAAAACAACAAAGAAGGTTACCGCACAACCTATCATGGCTCCTACATACCCTGATATAGCCTCCAATGGATTAGATGAAGACGTCGGCGAGGCGGCTATAGTCAGCATAACGATCGAAGGAATTCCGCTCACAGGACAATTGCCCCTTTCAGAAAAGAGATTTCAGCTACTTTCAGTACTATTTGCGCTCAGTCGGTTTGTCAGGCTACGTCACACTGCAATCTACGACGTTTCACAAGGCAACGAATGACAGAAGTAGGACTATTCGATAATGCTCCACTACTTCCTATCGACAAAACGCTTTTTGTAGATAAGTGGTAACTACTTATTCAGTCAAATTTTCCTATATCAACTGGTCGCATAACAGAACAGCTATACAGCTCAAAGACACCTTGAGCCATGGTACATGTTCCTAAGTATATGATACATGACCGATGATAGATGCTCTGACATCTATCACCACATTTGCTCTTTACTATAAAGACGAAAATGGGAGACACTCCGATACCATTTTCGAGTCCAAGAGTACATATAGTATAGGAATTAGTACTTTTTTCTCATGATTTAGCAGTTTTTAAGGTGATATGATATTTTCTAGCCGACGGCATTTCTATGCATAGAAGTAGCCAGTCAAGAATCCAATCCCGTAAAGGGGATGAGCATCAAGGGAATAGATGCCCGGAAAGGGTCAGGAACCCCATGCCGTGATCGGCAGGGGCTTGTGAGCAGCGCGAGCGTTGTTTCATCAAGCTCACCTGACCAGACCCAGCCAGAGCTACTCCAGTAGCTATCGGGCTACGTTATCAGGAAGTGTTCAAGTTCTGACCTACGGGTGCGACGCCAGCCTGTAGCTCTCAAACCTCCAGGTTAAACAGGTGTACAAGGGTTAAGCCAGTGCTTGGAGGATGTGCCGCCTGATAACCTCGTCGAGGCGAACATTACCTGGGAAACCAGCGTCGGTTTAGCCGTTCCAACCAAAAACGGCTCCCCGCAAGGGGACAACAGAACAGAAAGGAAAGCAAGAGATGGTGCGATCGCACAAGTCTAGCTGGCTTAAGCCGCCACTAGCCTTCCCCTCCGCCCATGCATACAGGGAGCCATTCCTCCCCATGGCTCAAGCCAGGGGTTTCCTTGCACAAACTGATGATTTATGGCACGAGGCCGCTACATTGGCAAGTCTTCAGGAGATCTACCAATCGAACTTCACACAACCATTCCTGCCCGTGCTACTCGTAGACTTCAGGAAGAAAGCAGCAAGAAGATCAATTCCAAAAATGCTCTCACCCTAGCAGCGCGTGAGACCTCTCCTAAAGATCAAGATCAAGATCAAGATCAAGTAGGGCCTCTTCGGCCTGCTAACACGATTGGGCCTGTCAAACTGCTTCTATTGCCGCAGCATAGATACTTGTTACGATGGATTATTTGTATTATCTGTGGGGTACTCTTTCTCTCCGTTTTACTTTCTGCTGCGATCAACTTGCGCCCGCAGGGGCCAGCATCATTGAGTTTTAGTGGATCGAGAACTTATTCTGTGCAGGTTGGCGGCAATCTGGCAGGTAGTTGGCAAAAAGATCAACCCATGGCCCCAAAGACTATAATCAGTTCCCAGGTAGGCCCTTACTCCGTATTGGGTAAACCTTCTATTAGTGCAGATTTTATTAATCAAGTACTTGCTGCATATCATTCTCCCGCCGAGGGAAAAGGGCAAGCGTTGTATGATCTAGGCGTGAAATATGGCATTGATCCAGCTTTTGCACTGGCATTCTTTATGCATGAAAGTTCCTTTGGTATCAGAGGTGAGGCAGCGGAGAGTCTGTCATTAGGCAATCTACGCTGTATTCCTAATTTTCGCTGTCAAGACAATTATGCTTGGTTTGATAGCTGGGATGACGGTTTCAAGGCTTGGTATCAACTGATTCGTAATCTGTATGTGGCTCAGTGGGGCCTGAGCACCGTTGATCAGATTATTCCAAGGTACGCACCAGCCGCTGATCATAACAATGAGGCTGCATATATTGCTGCAATCAAACATGCTGTGGATACTTGGCATGCCGATGTGATATGGATATCACAGTGATTTTGTCTCCTATCCTTGACAGTTGTCGGATGTTGGTTATATTCTTACATCAACTTTCCGCGCCTGCAAGGATGGACTTCGATGTCACTTCAAATCTGTATTAAGACTGACAAATCGCTAGAGTGTCTCGCCAAAGAGATACGTGATATGTTTGCGCTTCCTCCCTTCAAATTAGATATGGGTCCATACTACCAATTTGAGATGTTAGGTATGCTGGTATTCATTTATCGGATAGCAGAAGAGGATCGTGACCCGGAAGTTAGCAACTACCCGTACGGTTTTGACTTACAAATGTCCTTTACCGACCATCAACTTGATACAGATGCGATGGAATATCAGCTTCAATCTTACTATGCTCAATTATTAGCTTTCCGGCTCAGTGTCGAAACGGCTTGCCATGAGAGGAAAAAGATCGGTCCACACTGGCAGATTCGCTATTGCTTCTACCGCAAAAATCCGGAATGGAATGCTGCGACGCTATTCGGAGAACCCGGTTGGGAACCAGCTGTTATTACCCATATGGCCAGTCCATGGCGTACAATGCGTACCCTACTACTAGAGTGATCTAGCAGGCTCCCCTTGATGCACATCTCTTCAACTTTCTGCTTGCAGTTTTTTCTAGCAGGCTTATCAGATTCTAAGCTCTACCCTCTTGATAGTTGCGTGTGAGTAAGATAGACTTATAACAACATCAGAGAACTGCTCAGGAAGTTGGCAGGAGCCGGGGGTGCTTCTAGAACATTAAAACCGTTTCTCTGCAAAGGGGGCTGGCAAAAAGGGGGAATAGCGTTTTCCTTTCTTAGGTAGAACGTCGAAGCCTTGCATGCCGTGGTTTGATGAAAAAACAGAATAACTTATTAAAATCTGCTCGCATCGAGCGATGCTGGACACCCGAGTTTGTGAGTAGCAAGGTTGGGGTTAGTCTTTATACATATATCCGTTGGGAAGCAGGCAAACAGAGACCGTGCCATTCTTCCCTTGTTGCACTTTGCCAAGTCTTTGAGATGTCAGCCGAAGAATTGGGATTTGCTTATTCCTTTGATCTTCGACGAGGTATACCCATCTCAGAACAGATAGAAGAACAACCAAACAAAACGGATGGCGTCTCCTTAATTGCGCCCGATGATCCGCAGGTTTCAGCTGAAACACTTGCACAATGGGCTTCTGGCATTGCTGAATGCTGGCAGAAGTATATGGCAGGAGATCAGACTGAGCTGGAACACCTCGTACCTACCTACCTGGGAGGTTTAAGCAAACCGACACTTTCACCAGGGCCAGATCAGAAAACGGCTGCTGGCCTCACATCGCAGGTCTATCAATTGATTGCCTTGCTCGATCTGCAACGCGGAGACTTTGCCTCTGCTGAGACCAATGGAACGCAAGCTCTCGTTTACAGCCAGCTTTCTAAGGATTGGAATGTCTATGTTGCTGCACAGATGCGTCTGGCGACAATCTTCTCCGCTCGCAAGCGGGTTGGATCAGCTCTGAGCGCATACAACGATGCCTTGCGTCGTGTGAATGCAGGTATTGATAGCATTTCTCCGCTCCTTCATAGCTGGATCTTCGCCGGGTTGGCGGAAATCCAGGCCACTATGGGACGAGAACAAGAGGCTCTGCAATTCTTAAAGTTGGCCTTTTTAGTCTTTCCTCCAAAACCGGAAGATGATGCTTGCTTTGCCTATACTCAATATGACCTCACTATGCTTTTTTTATACGAAGGTATGGTCTTTCTCCGCTTGGGTCAACCTAAACATGCCTGGGATGCCTTCGCACGAGTCGATGAGCGGAAACCAACTCCGCCAGCACGTCTACGGACTGAATTTCTCAAACATCGGGCTTATACTTCCTTTGTGCTCGGCAATATGATACAGAGTTGCATCTACTTGGAAGCAGCCGCCAAAGCTGCACAAGCGATTAGTAGTGATCTGGTCCTCAGTGAGATCTATATGCTCTATGAGCATATGCTTGCGATGTGGGGACAAGAGCCCCGCGTCCGGGCCCTCGCTAGGCTGTTTCAGGAGAGGATGGAGCAGGATTATCCGCTTGTTAGCCCGGATATAAAAGCGCCGGAATGATTTACCGTCAGTGCAATGGCAACGACCCAATGAGCTTGGTAACGCCCTCTCATCTGAGCTTGTAGGACGCTGATTTTGCATTGACGGAAAAAGCGTTAGAAGACAATCCCCTCAAGCCTGCTCACCTTTACATGTCGTTCTACCGTGCGATAGAATTTGGTGAGTGAATAATCTAAAACTGCCTGCTTTGATTGCAGAGCGTGCTTAGCTCGCAAGAAGGGCAACCAGACCCGATCACCAGCAACTACCTGCGCTTCCTCAGATTTTTCGCGCGGCACCCATCTCCTCCCAGATGACGAACGATGACCTCACCAAGATACCCACCAACGAATGGAATATCCTTGCTATGTCGCGTGCTAGGTGTGAGACGCCCTTCGCCCAGAAATAGCCGTCAACATGTGGCAACCATTCAGGACTGAATTTTCATCTTCACTTCTCTTCTGGTGCCGAATCCACCCGTAAAGGTTTTGCATACACCAGTATAGTACTCAATGCTCTCACCTGGTTTCTTCCACATCGCAAGGCAACAGCTTGATCTAAGGGGAGCCACTCCAGAAACTTCTGGAGGGACGATACGTATTGAGTTGAACCGCTCGGCGCAGGCCTCTCCTCAAAGGAAAAGAAATTTTGTGTCAGCTCCAACAGATCTACGATATCAGGGTCCCAGTGTTCTTTGGTGGGAAACAGGGTGACACTGCGTTGGCACAACATAGCCAGAGCTTGTTCATAGGTGACATCAGAGCGTAAATGGGCCAGCGCCGAGGCTTGGGCTATGCGAGCCTCATCGGAGGCATAGTCCAGCGGCGTGGGTTGTGAAAGGAACAAGACTCCACCACCAGCCAACTCTTCACAGCGCAAACAGGGCGTTGATAAGACGCGATCACGCCCGAGCTGATCGACCAGCTCTTTGCCATAGATGTTGAGCCAGTGGATTTCAGAGACTCCAATGGGCGCAAATGCGTTTGGAATGTGGATCCGTGCCCAGAACGAAATCAGCTTGATGATGTGCATATCCGTAGAGAGGGTGAAGCAGATTGGCCAGAGCTGTGACAAGCGAGGCAAAGTGCTGAACTCGCTGCTCCCCTTGATCTGGCAGATCAAAAAAGTCCAAAGGAAGTTCGATTGTCCAGCCGCAAACAGGGAGGTATTTTCCACAGAAAACCAAATCTATACGTCACTTTGGGGTCTGTACGTTTTAAGTAGAGAACAACATAATGTTCAGGATCTAGCTTTGCCGCACCTGTTTAACAGCTTCCAGCGAGTATTTGCGCCGCCGAGAATGGCCAGCGCTAACTGTTGAGGCATGAACTCGTTGGCATGCGAATGAAGCACTTCGAGAATTTGATCGATGCTAACATCTCCTGATGTGAGGGGATTGTCAGCAATGTACATCCTGCATTGTAAGGTATCATAATACATACTCGTACTCATCGTCTGAAGAGAACCTCCACTGGGTTTCCACAAGATGGGCGAAACGCAAACGTTCCTCTGAATCTGGAAGATAGTGCCACATTTTCAAGATGTTGTTGACCTTGGAGGTCTCTCCATGTCCATCGCGCGGACGTCATGAGCATCGCACCTATCTACACTAGCTGGTCAGTTTGCCTCCCACCCTTGCTTTTCAAGCTCATGCAGACAGGTCCTCAACAGTCTTGCTTCTGCTGAGCCCGTTTCGACCCACGGCGACCAATGAACACAGATTCGAAGTTCCAACCGTCCATCCCAGTTCACCATGTGAACTTTGATCGGCGCGTCGATGATTGTGTACGGCATAGGCCCCGATACCCAGAGTCCATCCTCATGCTTTTCGACCGGAATGGCATATGTTTGCGGGCCATAGACCAGTTCGGCAGACGGCTCCTGACACTCCAGAAGACGTGCTCGTGTGAAGGGCATCCGGAGTCTATCCAGAGCGAGTGCATGATATTCTTCTGGAAGCTGTTGCGCGTGAGCACGTGCCAACCAGTCTGCCAATGCTTGCGGCGTCAACTTTCGTCTTGTCTCCTCGCTATGTTGGCTCGGATTGGTGGCTTTGAATAATGCGGTCACAGCCACATGAGCAGGGATCTCCTCCTCGCGCAGATGCCAGGTAAAAACCACACCCGGGATATAAAGTTCGTGCAAGCGCCTATTGGGCGACCTCGCTGCCAATTCAAGGGTGACCGAGAGTGGCTGTACCACTGGCCAGAGCGCCGTGATAACGGTGTTGGCAGCTATCATTGGGCCATTGGCATCAAACTTACTTTCCGCCGAACGGACAAAGAGCCAACATTTCCCTGGTGCTGGAAGATTATGCCAAACTTTCATGATGTTATTGACCTCCTTATATATCCTTCCATGTCCATCTTGCAAAACTTACACGTGGTATTCGTTTATTCACTAAACAATCGTTACCGTCAACGCATTCACTTAATCTGCAATCGCTCGTCCTAAGCAGTTGCACAATCAGGTTCTCCTAAGCCAATCAGTAGTCTGCTTTTCACCCTTCCACCCTTGCTTTTCAAGCTCAAGCAGACAGCTCCTCAACAGTTCTGCTTCCGCAAACCCCGCTTCGGTCCACGGTGACCAATAAACCCGGATGTCAAGTCTCAGCTCTACACAATCATTGTCATTCAGACCTCTGTTATCCAGCTCGATTGCGATTGGCGGGCTGGTAACCGATTCCCCACCATGGTCCCGACACCCAGAGCCCATCCTCCCGTTTTTCGACCGGAACAGCGTATGTTTCCCTGCCATCGACCAGTTCGGCAAAGGGTCCCGGATCCTCTAGAAGACGTGCCCGTGTGGCGCCTGTCTGTAGGTTATCCAGCACAGGGACATACCCTTCTAGAAGCTGTTGGGCGTGAGCACGTGTCAACCAGTCTGCCAACGCTTGCAGACTCATTTCAGGGATCTCCTCCTCTCTACAATAGCTCGGATTGGCCAACTCCGATTGGTACATTTGGGAATCTGAACATGAGCAGGGGTACTTTTCGTACAGACGCCAATTGCGAGAGACCAGGATTGTTATATCGGAGTTATACGGACTTGCTTCTATGCTTAGAAATCCCGAGAGTGGCCGCATGACTGGCCACAACGCGGCGAAAACCGTGTTGGTGACAGCCAGCGGCTCATGGAAATCAAATGGGTCTTCCATGGCACGGACGAAGCGCAAATGTTCCTGACCATCCTTCCAGTCGAAAAGATAGCGCCATAGTTTCATGATGTTATTGACCTCCTTGTAGATCCTTCCATGTCCAGCGTGCCGGACGTATACGTGGCGTTTCGTTGATTAACTCGAAAAGTGCTCGACCATTTCGGTCAATCACGTTCAGCCGTTCGACGAATTTGATCGGGTTCTCAAACTTAAACTTAGGATTATTCAACGTGTCCACTGTCCTTTGTAAGAGATTTTTGCCAGGGGTCTCCGTCAGATCAGTATCAGCGAACTGCGTACACTCACCATGAGTATCATACACCAGATGTTGTTTCCCTTTGCCCGCACCCTCGCGGAGAACTTTCGTAGGAGGCCAAGGGTCAACAACTACTGTTGCTTCTAGTCTGCCGTGCGGGAGTAATCAGAACGACGCGTTTGCATCTTTTTTTCTCTTATTTTTTTGATTTTCTCTGCAGTATGCGTAATTGCCTCAATCATATCTTTCCCGCTGGGATATTCAATGCCACCCTTTGGCTTGCGGACCTCGTTTTGACGCAAGACCTCGCCATTTTTTTCAACCTTGATGTCGAGTGAGCCACCACTTCCGCGCCCCTCGCGTACATCCTGACCAATGTTGATGATCACAGAGGGATCATCACTATATTCTTGGAGCACGCGCCGTGCCTCGGCCAATTCCCCTACCATATCGAGCATACGCTCCGCCTCACGGCTGGCAGCCTGAGTTACCCAATCAGTAAAGCCCTTAATGCGTGGTTCTTGACTGACACGCTCAATGATTTGGAACGTGTCGGTTCCCCCTTGGAGGCGCAGCTTCTTTTCAATCTGGCCGAGTTCATTTCTCAGATGAGAATAGCTGTTGTATACTTCATCCGACAGTTTGGTGGGGCCTTTCGCTGTCTTGGCCCTTAGCTTTTCAAAGAACTCTCTCCTTGCCTCTCGGTTTTCCGGTATCTCGATCCCTAGCTTTTTAAAGAATTCGCTCATTGCCTTTGAGTTTTCCGGTTTCCTGTTATTTAGCTGTTCTCTGAGTACCTCCTTTAACGCATCAAGAGCCTCTCGTCTTGCCTCATCGCGTCGTACCGTGATATCTACATTGCTATCGCTCTCACTAATGCTACGCAATAGAGCCTCGTCAATGTAGTCGACGAGACGGTCGGTGAGGCTGCGTGCTTCATAGCTACTATGCTGCTCATCATGACCGCCAATATTTCCATCACCCCACTCTGTTCCTTGCCGTGCCCCAACTTCTGGCAATTGCGCTTGAGAACTTTCCCCTCGCTCATACTCCACCTGGGCACCACCACCCTGCATGTTCCCTCACCTTCTGCTTGCTTCCTACTCGCCAATATCTGCCATATCTTTTTAGTTGCACGTCTAAATCTATCACCCTCATCATCACTGCTGCTACTACTTGACTCTTCATCCCCTGTCTCATACCTATCATCACCACCGTTACCTCCACCATCACTACCATTGACATTGCCATTACCATCACCCTGCCCGCCATAATTGCCATCCGCGACCTCTCGTGCCTCTGGCTCCTGCACGATTTCCAAGTGAGAAGTGCCACTTGTGCTAGCTGGCTGATCCAACCCTTCCCGCTGTGGAGAGGGAGGCGCATGTTCAATCATCTCAACAGCAACGTCACCATGCCCATCACCACTCCCGGCTAACAAGAACGTAATGCCAAACGCTTCAAAAGCGCGTTGGCCTATCTCCAGACTGCGCTCATCTGGTTGATAATGATCACTCCTGTTATTGATTTCTCGACAAACGTATCCATTCTCACCTAATTCTATTTTGGCCTCACCAGCTGCGACAACGCCATAACCATCTGTCAACATGGTATGTACGATCTCTACCCCTTCGATCGTATGGGGAGCGAAGAGCAGTTCTCCGTCTGGAGTCACTACCCATTTCATGGGACCAACACTTGTCAATTGTCCAAAGCCTGGATCATCCACATGCACTGGGTTCACTCCCAACTTGGCTGCCGTTTGCAGTTCTTTTTCCAGTTCTAGGAGCAGGTAATCTTCACGCACAGTTTCGAAGACAGGTCTGTTTTCAGCTTCGATCCAAGTCTTTAACTCTATTTCCTTGATCTGCCTTTCTTCCCTGAGCTGCTCTCTTGCGAAGTAAGATAGGCCTCTTGTACTGGCTAGCAGATTTGACCGCTCTCCACCCAGAGCCCAGTGAGGCTGGTAAGGATTGAGTGAACTCTCTGCAAGATCTCCAGCTTCCTCCTGATGTGCAGCATTAGAAGTACCAACGCCACTATTTCCTTCATCATGTCCACCGTCATGAAGTCTTTCTTCTTCCGCAAATCTAACGCCAAAAGCCTCAAATGCCTGCTTGCCAATTTCTAGGCTCTGATCATCGACTTGATAGTGATCACTATTGGTAGTGATCTCAATGCAAAAACGCTCATTACCATTTATAGCTACTATGGCATCTCCGGCTGCAATAACAGCTTATCCTGTACTCAACACGGTATGGGCGACGAAACTGGGAGCGGTAAGGAGTTGGCCGCTTTCCAGGACAACCCAGATGATTGGACCCTCCTGGGCCATTTGCTCAAATTCTGGGTCATCCACCTGCATGGGTCTAATCTCCAACTCTTCCGCCGTCTTTAGCTCGGCTGCCAGACCTTCTGGACGCATATTTTCAAAGACTCTCAAAGCTGGAGCTTCAGAACCTACCAATGCCACTAGTTCCTTCATCATACCCGACATCACGTGGCCCTTCTTCTTCCGCAAATCGAACGCCAAATTGCTCAAAAGCTGTCTGCCAACTTCCAAGCTGCGCTCATCTAGCTGATAGTGATCACTATTGGCATTGATTTCAATGCATGTACGCTCATTGCCATCTACAGCGATAGAAGCCTCACCTGCTGCAACAACTCTATCACCATTTGTCAATACAGTATGAGCTACGATACTAGAAGCTACGAGTAATTCACCATTTTCAGTTACTGCCCATTTAATGGGACCTTCGCTAGCTACCTGCCCAAAGATTAGATAATCTATATGCAGTGGTTTGATACCTAAATCATCTGCTGTATCTAGCTCAGCTGCCAAATTTTCTGCACGGGTGTTTTCGAAGACTGGCCATCTTCCAGCATTAATCCAACTTTTTAACTCTATTTCCTTGACTTGCCTCTCTTCTCTGAGCTGCTCCCTTTCGAAGTTGGAAGGACCGCTGGTACTGGCTGGCTGCTCTGGCCAGTCTCGTGGGTTGATCCCCATCCCTATGAGATTGCGGTTACGAGCTGGTGAGCTTCTCGTTTCTTCAGCTGGATCACTGGATCGATCAACGTCGATATACTGCGAGAATGGTGGAGACTCGCTGCGGCCTATGGGTGGTGGTGCGCCAGCTGTCGCGTCTGGATGAGGTTCGCGAGAGTGGTGGAGTATCTCTGTCTGGATGCCAATCAAATGGTGGTGTAGACGGGCTGACGTCCGGGTGAGATCGGTGGAGTACGTGATGGAGACCGCCCTAGGTATCTTTCTAACTGATTCTCTTGTAGTGACGAGAGTAAATTGCTGTATCTGTCTGGCTGATCATTGGTGGATGATGAGGGTAAATTGCGATTTTCGAACAATTGACGCAAGAATGCCCCGCCGTCGTTGTCTGTGTCCGGGATGATGACCAGCCGCCGTCGTCCGTATTCTGCCATGATGACCAGCCATCGTCGTTGGTATTCTGCCATGATGACCAGCCACCGTCGTTCGTATTTGACCAGTTGTTACCGCCGTCAGTAGATTCTACCGTTGCCCATGAGAAGATATCCTTCCTTTCTCAATATTGAGATGTGATACATTGTTAAAAAGTTATACAAGCAAAAAAAAGTCAAAATTTGTCTACCTCTTGATAAGCTGTGATCATGCGTATCAATGAGGGAGTGCTATTTAGGCCTACATACGAAGGACATGAAGATACTACAAAGCATAAGCAATTTCTTAGTACTTTCGCGCATCTTGAAGGTAATGGGGCTAGGCTACTCAACAACAACCTAGGCCCCTTAAAGGGAGAACTGAACATGCTTGCAAAGCAAGTCCATATGGGCTGGCTAGTGTTCTGGCCCTATTCCAGTGAGTATCCCCAGAATAATTCTGAGTTCTTGATCTGGATGATTATGGCGGGGCCATCGCTCCTTAAGACACTCTGGAACTCTGCTGCTAGTATATCCCTTTGTGGCTCCAGTTCGCTAAAATCACTGAGAACAGATCCATGCAATTCAAGTACTTGATGCCGAAGATGGTCTGGCGAAAGCTGTCTACTAAGCACATCATCAACTCTTTGCCGTATTTTCCTCGCAGCTGCTCGCGTGGTAGCCCCTCCAAATCATTACGCACTACCGTTATCTTTCCCTGTAGCCGTTGATTCCTCAGCTCGCAACTTATGCATATGCTTTGGAGTTTTTTACGCAGTACGATCTTCGACGATTCTATAAGTCTACTGTAAATTATTCACTGTATACTTTCTGCATGTTTGGATATCTCGCTGTTTCTCTTGCAATTCTCTTTCGATGGATTGCAGCTTTTCTTGTAACTCTTCCCGCCGTTGCTTCTCCCATCGTATCCAAAATTCATCTTCTGCATTGACTTGTTTATCGACATGGATCTGACTCACATCCTGCGAAGAAGAAGCCTGTTGCTCTCTCAATCTCTCATTCAATTCTTCCATCTTTCTCTCTATTTGTTTTTTCTTATTTTTCCACGCTCCCCAAAGCTTTTGTTCATCACACAGAATTTCCCTGATAAAATCACCTGTTACCTGGATTGCCTCCACTCCATTGCTCGCTTGGAGTATCTCCTCCAATTGCTGTGTTCTCTGTTCTTGCCTCTCAGACACCTGCGTTTCTTGCTGAAATCTTTGTTCATCCTGCAGAACTCTACTGAGCAAGTATCTCGGTACTAGGATTGCCTCTGCTTCATTGTTTGTTTGGATAATCTCTTGCAATCGCTGTATTCGTTGTTCTTGCCCCATACGCACCTCAACCTCAAGCGGATCTTGTATCCTTTGGTATTCTTCTTGGGTGGACTCTATCATTTTCTGTAGCTCTTCCAGTGATAGTGGCATCGGTGACACTGACACGGAAGGCTCTGGCAATGGTGGCACAAGACGCTCTATTGGCGATGGTATTGCAGGTGGCACAAGACGCTCTATTAGCGATGGTATTGCAGGTGGTACAGGACGCTCTATTGGCGATGGTATTGCAGGTGACACAGGACGCTCTATTGTCGATGGTATTGCAGGTGACACAAGACGCTCTACCCGCGATGGTCGTACAGGCGGCACAGGACGCTCTATTGGCGATGGTCGTACAGGTGGCACAGGACGCTCTGTTGGCGATGGTAGTACAGATGGCGTATGTCGCTCTATCGGCGATGGTTGCATAGGTTGCTCTGGGAGCACTCGTTGCATAGGTTGCTCCGGTAGTACTGGTTGCATAGGTTGCATAGGTTGCTCTGGCTGCGGTCCCGGCAGACAAAATCGACCTACGGTGTCACGTATGGATCGCATGGACTGTACGCAATTTTCGCGTACGTTATCACTGCATCCAGCAGCATGTTGCCGCCTCCATTCGCAAAAGTCATGGATTCTGCTACCCATGGCGTTATGCATGGATCGCATGGACGGGATGCAATTTTCGCGCGTGTAATCACAGTCGCTTGCACAAAGTTGTTGCCCCCATGCGCTAAATCCCTGGCACCCGCGACCTGTGGTGTCACACATGGATTGCATGGATCGCATACAATTCTCGCGTCTGCGAGAATCGGACCAGTGCTCATAGCACCAAAGACTAAAAAGTGCACAAAAGGGGGCTCCTACTATTATACCGCAAATCGCTTCACAGCATGGGTCACAGCCACCAACCAATATGAGACGGTCGGGCCTAGATTTATCTGAGAGGACAAAAGCTCTTGGGACTCGCTTGCCATCCTCACCAATGGGTATTGACTTGAGCCATTTCTTGAGCTGCCTCACCTCTTCAGGAGATAGCGGACGTTTCCCTTTGTCCCGGACATTTGGGAGAGCTGATGCCTCTGAAGAACAATCTCTCGCACTCAGTCTATCCAATTCTGGAGTAAAGGCCTTGTCTGTACGAAGCTCTAAGAGAGCCGCAGATGCAGGACCGAGATACTGCCTCGCTTTCTCGAACAAGCTCTTGCTATCACTAGCTTGTGACTTGGCTTGCGCTGTCTTATCCAATTGACTTTCTACAATTTTGTCGTTTATACGTCTAACTTCACTACTTCCCAATTTAATACTCCTTTTGACTTACGAAAACGTTTAAACATTAACATGGGCTAAGCTTTATTATCCCACTAAAAAGACGCAAAATGGATATGACAATGCAAAAATGGAGCATGCTTCATTGTAGCCCGATAATGTCTTACTATCAATCTAATTGTTTTTTTGCTTATGGACTGATGAACGCTACTTTACTGCAAAGCCAACTCACAATTATTTGGGAGCATATATCAAATTAACTGACTAAGCAAAGCATCTCGCTTTTGACGCATGTCAGCAATACAAGGCAGAACTAGCAAATATTGGCTAGAAAAAGTATACCCGATCAAAGACTATTTTGCCTACGACAAGATTGATCATTTTCTATATCATTTCCTAGCACAAAAAGGATGGGTAATCATTTGTATACACAGATGTCTAATCTGACGGACGCTTCCACAATCTGACATCGTTGGCAAATCCTATTTCTCTGCTAGCTTCGGTGAAGCAACATATGTTCCGTATGTACTGGCTCGCCAACGATATCGCCACGTCTATCCTCTATTCCTAAGCAACCTCACCAGCACACCATACTCATAAGCCAGCTTCCCCAACAAGATAAATGGTGCGTAGAGCAGAACACGCTTATGATCTCGGATGTTTACCATGACTATATGGATTGTAGACATCAATGCAATAATTGGTAGTAATAACAGGAAAAGTGGAGGGAAGCGTATATAGTTAAGCAAAAAATTCTTCAATCCACTTTTTGGGTAACGGATTTTTGTCGTCAGGCCACTTGCCAGACCGTGAGTATAGTTGTAGCGGAGCAATGCACCCAACGTGTTACGCTGATGATCGTGAATAACAGTGATTTCTGGTCGATAGCATGTGTAATAGCTCTGCCTCTGGATGCGATGACAAAAGTCAATGTCCTCTCCAGAACTCAATGCCTCATCAAAACCATCTACGCGTTGGAAGAGAACTTTGTGAATTCCCATACTTGCAGCAGCAACCGGACCATTATATCGGCGTCTGTGTTGATAATGCCCAAAGTTTGTAAAATCGATACAGCGGGCAAAGAAGGCATCAGACTTGCCAATCACTCGTGCCCCAACCACACCTACGCCGGGTCGCTGGAGCGCACGCACATTCTGAGCAATCCAATCTTCCCCCACTACGATGTCATCATCTAGGAATAATAGGATATTCCCTCTAGCACGTGCTGCACCAAGATTACGAGCCTTGCCAGGCTTTTCCAACCGTATCGTGTTTATTACCCTGATAGACTGGCGTCGAACGATAGCCTCTACAGATGGTCCAACAATGATTATTTCATGCTCGCCAGCATACTGTTGCTTGCTAAGTGCGTGCAATACTTGCTCTAGCTTTATTGGCCGTGAAACTGGAATGATGATGCTCACATTTGGCTGATGATCTCTTTCTTGCACGAAGGGCAAATTACTATCGCTTAATGGTAATCTGGATTGAGTACGATCAGTAGGTAACGTAGTGAATTGCCTGCCCCGACAAACAGCTTGATAAATGTACGGTATCATCTTACTGTCCGCTTTCTCGGTTATCAGTTGCACACGCTGCTTTTCAATCGAGCATGTAGAAACCAACATTGTATAGATTTGCTCTGATGAGACGAGGATAGCGTGAGCCCGCTGTACACTCTCACGGAAAAGGTAACGTCGGTAATCCTGAGGATTGTTGGGCAAGGCCTGCTCTGGCTTCTCTAGCCATAGAGTATTATGAATGCTCATGATGAGTGGCCCGTGCCAACCAATGAGCGCTATGCCATCTGGCACATGCAATACATCAGGTTGAAGACGGTGCAATACACTAGGAAATCGTAACTGGTGCAGCAATAGACCCTCACTCTTTGAGCGTAGTTTCAATGGATACACGCGGACATTTGGCATATTTGCCTGTCTTCGGTAGTCTTTGGGCTGCCCCGTGACTAGAATGTACTCGTGCTCCTGAGAACTACTTGCTACTGTACTGAGCATTTCGCGTATGGAGACGAGAGCGTTGTCACAGTGTTGCTCTGCAATCAGCAGATCAAAAAGAATACGCATGGTACCTCCTATCTATGCTATACGCATACTTATGACAAATGCAAGCATTGCCCGATCAGTAAGGTGCCACTGTTGCACTTTTAGCCCCTATACACTTCTACCATCCATATTCCTTACTTGTAATTTTAGTTGGTTTTTCTTGATTTTTGCTCCCTTCTAGCACAGAGCATATGAAGCATTCTCCTCACATCTTCGAAAGAGAGCATGCGCGTCGCTATATAGTTGACGATAGTTAACAATGAGGATAAAGGCAAAATGAGCAAGAGTGGAATGTGTTGTGACCAAAGCAAAAGTGCCAGTGATGGTAAATTGCTAATGAGAACTAGACACAGCATGCTTGCCGTTGACCAGAGGCGGATATGCTGTCTGAGTTGCATGGCAAATAGGCTAAGTGCCACAGCTTCACTAAGCAGTGCCGCTAAGCCAGCGCCCAGGATTTGCCAGTGTGGCACAAGCATGACATTGAGCAAAAAATTGGTACTTGCTGAAATGATGGTCACTAGCGGCACCCTGCGCTCTATATTCGCTGCAGTACATACCCGTTCTGCTAGCTGATTAAAAAAAGTTAATACCATGGTCCACATGAGCAGTTGTACGGCAATAGTAGCCGCCGCAAAGCTGCGTCCACCCAATAGGCTCACGAGGACTCTTGCTTGCGTACTTACACAGATTCCTAATGGAATAATAGCAAGAGCTAGCAAGCATGTTGCCTTATAACAGACTTGGCTAAATCTTTCTCGTCCTTCATCATATCTTGTGCATAACAAAGGGTAAAGGCTATTGACATAAGCAAAAGCGATTGAGATAAGTGGATCGGTGATACGCGATGCCAGAGCATAGATGCCAGCACTGGCAGGTCCTGACACGACCATCAATATGCATATATCGATTTGACTAGCTAAGAGTGTTAAAGCATTGTGCCCTAGGAGTGGTAAACTACCCTGTATATGTTCCCGAAAGCGCATCAAGCTAAAGCGTATACGAATACTATAACGCTTGCTAGCCAGCAGAAGCTGTATCAAAAACATGGGCAGGTCAGAGTAAACCAGCAATATATAAGCCCATAGCAATGGAGCATGCAACCAGACGATCAAGGCAATTAGACCAGCTGTGATTATACGATTACTGGTCTCAATCAGCGCAAGCAGTCCTATCTTCTGCTCAGCTCTGAAGCCGTGGGAGTAGATAATCCTTAGACCATTAAAAGAAAAACTGAAGAAGAGGGAAAAACAGCCAACCATGAATAGCGAGCGCTGCTCTGAACTAATCGGCAGTAGCCATGCGGTGATCAAGGCTAGACCTACACTCAACAATGTAGATACAGCCCGCGTTCCCACAGCATAACTGAGCGTCTCACCCCATACAGAGCATGGTTGGCGACTGAGTTGGCGGATAATTAACGGGTCCATACCTGTTCCACTCAAGAGGGCAAAGACTGTTAAGAAGGGCAATGTTAAGCTGTACTCGCCGTACTGAGTTGGACCAAGATAGCGGGTCAGGATGGCCGTCATTGGAAATACCAGTGGAATGGCAATACCCCATGATAGAAGTTGAATGACAACAGAGCGACTGGTTCTCCGTATGCTTGGCATCTTGGCAGACACGGTACCCACAGAAGGCATGGGCGTAAACCGAGTCCCTAGCTTTTTAGCCGATGCGTATGGCACATGGCTTTCTGGAGGAGCTAGAGCTTGATGGAATAGACCACCAGATGAGGAACGACTGATAATTGCTGGCCATAACAATCTTCTCGGACTCTTCTGGCTTGCATTTGCGACGAGCCCTAACGCTAATCCTGCCAGTAAAAAGAGAAGTGTCGCTCCCTCTAACTGATCTAATGGCACATCTAGGAAGCCGATGATGCTATTACCAAGTATAGCCAGAAAGACGACTAGAGCGATGCTTCTTTGCTTACTTGGTAGAGTATAATATGCCCTCCAGCAAGTTAGCATGATGGTAAGTAGCAAGAGTATTCCGACAATAGACCAGAAAATTCCACTCTCTACCGCCCACTCAAGGTACTGTTCATGAGGATGAATACCCAGTGGATCTAGTTCTGTCGCTTTCCCAACGATTAGCTGTGCATAGTAGTAAGGAAATTGTTGCAAACCAATACCAAGCCATGGGTTAGCAATAATAAGTCTGATGGCTTCATTCCATAGGAGCAATCGATTATCAGTCGAGGATGCGTCGTGGCTAAAGAGCAAGATTAGCTTATCGAAAAAGGAGATACTCAGCGTACCTGCCAGCAGTAAGCTGAAAGCCAATATTTTGTCTCGCTTACAAATCAGGCAGGCAACAATAATAATTACAATAGCTGCGCATGTAGCGCTACGCGTACCGCTGCCAACGATCTCCAGGGCCGTGGCAATTGTCATCACAAAGCCTATTATTCGATAGCGGCGGCGTGTCCCTTGTAACCAGCAAACCATAGCCACAGCTAGAAGATTGAACAGATACATGCCAAAATTAACTGACCAAGCAAAAGGTCCCCACAAGCGCCCTTGGGCTATCTGAGGATTATATGCATCTGGCAATTCTAACAGTGGTGAGAGATGAATACCCATGGCCTGCGCTAACCCCACCAAGTATAGTGGCAAGCTGACTAGCAAGATGGCAATCAAAAATGCTACTCCATCTTCTATTACATTTGCTAGCCACGTACCAGCAAAGAAAGCTGCCAAGATTATTAGCAAAGCGATCAAGCGTTTATTTGCCCCATAGGGACTGGAATCGCTTGCCGACTGTGGAACATGGATAAATGAAATGATTGCGAGCGCAAGAAAGAGCAATGCGAGCAAATGTGACATGCTAAAGTGTACAGACGGTCGATGTACAGCTATCACCAAGAAGATCAGTATGGTTACTGGTTCAACCAGATGCATATTATGCCCCGGCAATGGCAAGGTTATACTTGGCAAACCTGCACTCATGAAAAGGAGTAGCAAGGCAAAACGCGGTGAGCATATTGCCGCTATGATGATGATCAGTATGACAAAGCTGGCAATGACAACAAACGGTGAGGGCATTAGCGCACAACTCAGGCTTACTAGCAATAATAACGCGGCAGATATTATCACGACACGTATTTTGCCAATCTCGACTGAGCTAGCCCACCTTTTTCCACGAATGTTTGCAGATCGCCGTGCTCCAGAAGATCTTCTCGTTGGTGCCCGTGTTGATGAATTTAGAAGGTCTAGATACATTTACTCTATGTCCTTTCACTACACCACACCAAATCCTATGTCTCAGAGATTTTTCCGTTGGTTCTGCTGCCCTGGCGCAGGCGTAAAAGAGGGGCAAATTGTAACCTGCCGGGAGGATCATCCAGCATTTCCTCAGTCGGTACGCTAGCAACAGTATCTGAGGTCATAAGCGGTAAAGGTGCAGGCGTTTCTGGCAATTCAAATGTGACGAGATTTTCAATCTCGGCTGACACTTCCATATCTTTTCCATGCATAGGTTTTGGCATGGTCTTTAATGATAAAAAATGCTTCTGCAATAAATTTTGGCGCTTCAATTTGAATTGCTCTTTTATCTCGCTCGTGTCATTACCAGTTTGCGCACGCACACATTCTGATGAGCGCTGTTCCTCAGCAGATAACTGTTGCATCTTTTCACCGATTGTCTGATTTGGTACCCTACTATTATTCTCTTGAGGCAATAGTAAAGATAGCACTCGATCAAGCGATGGGGCAAGGGATAGAGATATTCCGGCTTTTCTTTCGCTAGAGACTTGGCGAGGCACGTAGAAGTAGTTCCTGTGTCGCTTTTGTTGCCGATTGATGATAACCCCCAATATAGGGGCCCCAAACTGCTGAAAGGTGACACTCAGCCGTTGAAGCGTGTCCTTGCGTTCCTTGCCTGCATCAATAATCAGCACAGTAGCATCGGCAACAGTAGCCAGTAGGTATGCATCAGTTCCTTCTTCCAATGATGCGGTATCGAAGATGATGAGATCTACTAGTGTAGGATGCAATTGTTCTGATGTCTTTGTTGGGCCACCTAATAGGCGTTCTAGCAGCAGACCCAATGCAGGCTCGTATGACGGAGAGGTGAGATATGGTCCAGGAGGTCCTGCTGGAAGCAGCCAGAGATTAGGTATGTCTGTCTTCCATTGATTGAGCCATAAGTGTGGTAAAGGCGTGGATGGATCTTGGAAAGCTTGGATATTCTGCAAGCTTTCTACCAAGCCTGATGCATTAGGACATAGAAAGATATCATGCAATGCGGGATGACGCAGATTAGCATCTACAAGCAATACTCGTAGACCTGCCTTTGCAAGCGAGAGCGACAAGTATGTTGCCGCTGTGGTAAGTACCAGTTGCCGAGCGAGGGCTGGTTAATAAAATGGTTCGTTGTCCTTGGCGAAGTACGCGAAAAGCTATTGCCAGCAAACTGTAGGCTTCTTTTACTTCATCGATATATTCCGACGTGAGATCGCACAACTGGGTGGAGGGAACGCTCAGAGGAATACTCCCTAATGGCTCTAACTCAGCCAACTGGACTACGTCATCAATGGTCTGAATAGTGACGTCCAACCAGTCATGAAGCAACACTAGCACGATCATCACTAGCAAACTCATGCAGCCCAAGCATGGTATTTAGCACCAGTTGTGGACTAGTAGGGTTATTAGATGGCGTTGCCTTCTGAACAACACTTAACATATTAGCTGTTTGCTGCTCTTCAATCTGCAGTTGATCATTACTGCTCAACAAAGAGGTGTAAGTTGATTGATAGGTAGCTAGTAAACTTTGCTGTTGTGCGATACTATCAGCTGTCGCATGAGTATTCTGTAGTGTCGTTAACTGTTGTTGAGCGGTATTGATAGCGAATTGTCCTGCGCCAGATTTTGCGCAGAGTTTGTCTGCTATGTTCTGGAGACGCGTCTTCTCTTGGGTCTCCTGAAACTGTACGAAGGTTGTTGCTACAACATTGGCAATATCAGTTGCTTCTTGGGGATTATCGGCGGAAGCTCGTATCTCGATAAGCTGAGTATTGTCCACAGGTGAGTCACTGACCGCACTTTTCAGCTGGTCTACGGTCATCCCCGGTAGCTTTGTGATAGCTGCTTGCAAAACTTCTGGACTGGTAACCAGGATGGCGTAACTCACCGCCTGAGCCTGTGCACTGAAAACATCATTGCCTGAGGTGCTCGTTGTGCTTGCTGGCATACTATTGACGTTTACCAGTGCGCTAGCTTGGTAGACCGGAGGCAAAAATAGGCTGATAACGAATGTCCCAATACTACCAAATATGATTCCCAAAAAAATGAATATGAAATGATTGCCTATAACCTGAGCATAATGCCGGAGTGTATCCTGTACGTGCATAACACTATTTCCCTTAAACTAACAAGCTCCCCTACCACACAAAACAACAGGAATGGTTCTGATAAGGATGAGTATGTCCGCCCACAACGAGCACTCTCGAACATAAATGCAGTCGAGTACACAACGTTGTTGATATGTGGTAAATGAACGACCGCTGATCTGCCAAGCCCCGTCAGACCCGGTTTGACCTCCTGACGTAATTGACTAAGTTCGCCAAATGTTGCAACTTCTGAAGCTTGGATGGCTCTGGGACCAACGAGAGTCATTTCACCACGCAGGATATTGAGCAACTGCGGTAATTCGTCAAGGCTGGTACATCGCAGAAAACGTCCAATGCGTGTAATACGAGGGTCATCTGACAGTTTGCCCTTTTCTTTCCATCTTGCTTGTACCTCAGGATGCCAGCTCAAGTAGTCATCGGCATTAGCGACCATAGTGCGCAATTTGTACATCGTGAACAGACGACCATGTAAACCAACTCGTTGCTGCTTATAGAAGATAGAATGACGATCTTCCAAAAATATAAATAATCCGAGGATAGGTAAAAGCAAGGCCAAAGCAACTAATCCGATCAGACTCACACAAACATCCAAACACCTTTTAGCAATTTGATAGCCCTCCGATTGAAAAAACGGATACTCGTGCCTCTCGTGATACCGGATCTTCTCTGTTGATCGTTGGTGAAAGATGGCCTGAGTGATTGCTACAATACCCACCCTATCGGGTTTACCTAAACTTTGCATACTTCCTCCACATTATAATACATTTAGTGCTTGTGCATAAATAGCTGTGATTTGTTGCAGGATGGTATCCCAATGATGATATGCCCTGATATAGGCAACTCCATGGTCTGCAAGGCTACGCCACTGAGCCCTGTCCTCCAGCAGATGTAGTACTGCAGCAGCAAAATCACTTGGTTCATCCGCAACCAGCAAATCGCGACCAACGACTGCGTGTAGTCCTGCAACTACCGATGTACTGGCTATAACGGGTGTACCCAAAGCCATGGCTTCGAGCACCTTGTTCTGTATCCCGACAGCATATGGCAATGGACAGACAGCTATTTGCGCCTGCGCAATTACTGGTCGTAGATCAGCAACGTAGCCAGTGACCTCAATACGCGGATCTTTGGCAAAATGACGTATCAAAGCTGGTGGATCATGGCCAGCGATGATTAGCCTGACCATAGGACGCTTCTGCCATATCAGCGGAAGAATGTGCCTGACTAGAGAGCACACACCAGCAATATTGGCATGAAAACTCATCTTGCCAGAGAAAATAAGCGTCTCCGCTTGCCGCTCCCCGTCGTAAGGTTGAAAGTAGTCTTGATCGATCCCGTGGGGTAGCACCGTGATTTCGGCAGGCGGTTGCTCAGAAATCATGGCTTTCCCATTGTGAGCAATAGCCAATAGAGCTTGACGATCCCGCTCGCTTGTAACGAGTACATGACGAAAACGGTGCAATTGCACATGTTCATATGCTCGTAAACGCTGTGCCTCGCGAGAACCAATGAGACGTTGCATCAGGGTGTTTCCTACTTGTCCTGCCTGTTCGTAAAGCTGACTTATGCAATCAACAGCATCCCAAACCGCCGGGATAGGCAAGGTCGCAGGTATAGCGTCTAAGGTACGTACAAGCTCAACATGTAATAGATCGAAACGATGACACGAGAGACGATTGTCAATCGCTGCTCGTAAGCGGGGAGAGCCATCAAAGGCCACTTGAAGGGGTCGCTGAGAAGCTAGCGCTCTGAGACTGCGTATATAGCGCACACCATAAGGCTCGTATATAGCAGTTGCTGCGATACCCTCTTTTTGCAGTGCTTGCATATCAGACAGTTCTTGTATATTGGCACAAAGAGCAAGCACTTCTATGTAGTGATGTTTGGCCAGTTGGGTAATAAAACCATACGAACGTGCACGAATACGTGAAGCTGAATACGGAGTAACAAATAATATTCGCACAACATTTCCTCCAATCCACCCATTATTTTATCTAGAATAAGAAAAGTTCAATTTGAAAAGTATATTCCATTGTTATGAACGAACAAAACATTGAAATGTAACAACACAATTTCAGATCTTTAAAATGTAATAATGTTCATATTATTTTGTTCAATTTCATCTGTTTGTCAGAAAACTACAGAGGCTATTCAAGATTTTCCCTCTTGATAGTTCTCTTGCTTGGGGGTAGTATATGAAAGTTTTTTAAGAATACTATTGATTAGCAGCATGGTTTGTAAAAAGCAGGTCATTGGTTCTCAAAGAAAAACAGCATGTGTTTTTTATGATCCTACTTCCTTATAACTCACGGTTCGCTCATTTTTTTGTCAAATCCGCTTGCGAAGCCGAATGTCATTGATGAGTATTCGCAATTTTCACACGAACAAACTGGCTTGTGCGTTGGCTTCACAAGGAACTAGCGAACGGAGAGTTATAAAAGGATCATGAAACCATTTAAATGATCACTCTCTCGAACGTTTCGCTTTTTCTGAAAATAGGTCTGATTTTGTCTTGACGATGGGGACCACCATGCAATATCATAGACGTATGAGACAAAAATTGAACATGATTACGCTTGGTGTAAAAGATATCACGAAAGCAACCAATTTTTACGAAAAAGGATTAGGTTGGAAAAAGTCTTCGTTAAGCCAAGATGATTTAGTAATTTTTCCTCTTGGTGGTATAGCTTTGGCTTTGTATCCAAGAAAGTTATTGGCTGAGGATGCAATGGTAAAAGATGAACTCACGGGATTTTCTGGCATGACAATTTCTTATAACACAAAAAGCGAAAAAGAGGTTGATGACGTATTAGAAGAAGTTGAGAAACTTGGAGCAACGATAGTTAAACCAGCTCAAGAAGTCTTTTGGGGTGGCTATAGTGGGTATTTCAAAGATTTAGATGGACATGTAATTGAAGTTGCATATAATCCTTTTTGGGAACTTGATGAGAATGACAATTTGAAGTTATAAAGGCTCCTTAAAGTGGATAAATACTTATCACCTCCCTAACCTACGGGCTCGATCCTTATGACATCTCTTACCCTGACGTTTTGATATAAGGATTTTTTGCTGATTCAAAATCCCACATGTAGTAGACATTAGGTCGATTACCACAATATGTTGTGCCTCGTAAGCTTATATCAAGACGTCAGTGCACAACTAAAACACCTTGCCTTCTTTACGTCAATGTGGTAGACTTTTCTCAGTACAGCGTCATGTTGTGTTATAACTAGGAGGCCGTTTTATGGCTGTTGTACATACAGACCTTTCCCGTCATGAGAGCCTAGTCCGCAAATCTATCCAGATACCTTCAACCCAACATAAAGAGCTTAAAGCTCTAGCTGTCGAACTGGACTCCTCGCTAGGAGACGTTGTAGAAACTATCATGGATCTGATGCGACAAGATAATTATCAGCAGCTAAAGTCAGCAATTCTTCAGAAGCGCGAACGCGAACTTTCCTCTCTCAACAATTCCCTCGATGAAGCCTACGCCTATCTAGGATCAATCCCAGAAACTCTGGAAGACGCCCGTTTCTTCTTCGAAGCCGGACGGGCAGGTATGTTTGCATGAAGAATGAGGCCAGGCAAACATTGCCCAGCCAGCAACAACAGGACGCGTATGTCATCCCTCCCAGTCCTCGGCGTGGAGAAATCTGGGATGTGAATTGGTCGCCTGGTCGCGGTGCTGAACAGCAGGGGACCCGCCCTGCTTTGATCATCCAAAATGATCGAGGTAACACTTCCCCATCATATCCCCTGACAATTGTTGTCTCTATGAGCCGCACTGAGCGGGAGTTACCTCTGCATGTGCGCATTTCTCCCTCCCCTGAAAATGGTCTGACCCATGAGACCGATGTGAAGTGTGAGCAGATTCTGACGATCGAGAAATCACGCCTGCTGCGTCGACGTGGGGCGATCAGCGAGGAAGAGATGTGCCATGTCGATACCGCTCTGCGCCTGAGCTTGAATTTGCTCAAAGATTGAGTGGTACAGATTAACTCTGCTTCTAACAAGTCATACAGATGAAGTTCGCAGCCTGATCTCATTAGTCTGGCCAGAGTACTGTAACACTTTCGCTACCTCAGCGATATACTAAGTGAACCTTTAGAGAACAGGACACTAGTAAAATAGCTGTTTTTTCCTTCAAAGTGTCCCTTTCTCCCCCTTGAAGAAGTTCTCATTAACCAGATAAACTTTTTACTGAGGAGCTTTTCCATCTGGAAATCCGCAAAGATAGAGATCGTTATCATATCGAACGGACACATGAATGGACAAACTAAAGCAAGGAGGCCTTGTCAAATGGCAAAACAGACAGTCTTTTCTCAACCAGCATTCCCTATCAGGGTACTGGTCCCTTTAGTGGCAATACTCTGTTCCATCACCGGAACACTTCTGTGCATACCCCCTGCATATGCAGCTACACCTCTTATAGTTATCTTTAACAATCTAGGTGGGGCAAAAAGCGCCACCGTTTTTTACCATAGTCAACCACTAGGAGCTTGTCTCCAGGCCAGTTCAATTGTCACAGACAATCCTGCAACGGACAGGATTGCTGGGTACCTTAGCGGGGCTGGGATATTCTCAGTAGACTTCTACTCTACCGACGATTGTTCAGGACCACGTGAGCAGTTCCATCGCTATCAATTCCAAGGAGTACCGGGAGGTCTCATTGTTTGTAACTCTGATACGCAGTGTTTTTCCAATACCCTTACAAGTGCTCCCAGCGATCTACATGATCCAATCCCGTCAGTCCTTGTTCAGTGGCTAAATAACGCACAAGGATTCAATATACAAGCAAATGGTACCGTACAAGGAGGATGCATAACGAAAAATAACATTCAAAATAGAACAAACATGCTTTCCTTCCCTGTTAACGGAGGCGGGACATTCGTAGCGACTTTCTACTCCGATAATACTTGTAAATCACCCACGCAGAGCTTTACGTTTAGTTCACCAAAGGGAACTGATGGAGGTTTTGTTACTTGTACCCCTGATCAGCAATGCTCGTGTAGCGGTTGCACCTTGGTGTCACCCAGTAATAGCAGTAGTGTTAGTAGCATTCCGACCATTCAAGGCATTCAAGTGCGTTTTCCTTCTGATCAGGTTCCTTCTTCTGGTAATAAAAACATAGTATACCTCAGCCTCGCTAATGTCCCTAATGGTTATTGTTTATCTCTCCCCACTGATCAGTGGCTCCAGTTTGTGCTCCCATCATACCTACAAGGAATGAAGCTAGCGGTGTCAGTCTATTCTGACTCATCGTGTGGGCAGAAAATTGCGGATGTAGCACTTCCAATCCCGTCCACTCCAGTTGGTGGGGTGTTGTGCTACTACAATTTTACCCCTTCTTCTAAGTATAGCTTCAGTGGCTGTGTCTCACCCACACAATTCATTACCCCGAACTTTTATAACTCGCCATCTAGTAGTAGCGTTCTAAGTATTCAGGGTCTTAAAGTGTTTTTCCCTGCGGATCATGTCCCTTCTTCTGGCAATCGAGGCACCGTATACCTCAAGCTCAATAATGTCCCTGCTGGTGATTTTCCCGAGTGTCTAGCGTTCCCTACTAATCAGTGGAACCAGCTGCCGCTAGAACAACCAATACAGCTAGGAATGAATCTAACGGTGTCAGTCTACTCTAACGCGTCGTGTCGGCAGAAAATCGCGGATGTAGTACTCCCAATGCCGTCCACTCCAGTTGGTGATGGAATGTGCTACTATAATTTCACCCCTTCTTCTGGATATAGCTTCAGTGATTGTGTCTCACCTACACAATTCATTACCCCGAATTTTTACAATTCGTCATCTCGTAGTAGCGCTTCAGGCGTGCATAGCCTTAAAGTGTTCGTCCCTTCTAATCTAAGTACGGTATATGCCAGAGTCGATTTTAATGGCCTTTCTGGTGGTCTTGCAGGGTGTCAACCCATCCCTGCTAATCGTTGGCACCAACTGACACTAAAACGACCATTACAGCCACAAATGGAGGCAGAGCTATTCGTCTTCTCTGATCCATCATGTAAGCCACAGAGCTTGGTTAGTTATGTGACACTTCAAATGCCATCTTCTTTAAGTAATATGGTATGCTCTTACAATTTCTCCTCTGATGCCTTCAGTGACTGCATACCTGCACCAAAGACCATTGCACCGCGTACAGATAAATCGAATCCTGCATCTGTGTATATGGTAAATGGCTTTTTACGTACCGATAAATAGCCTTTTACAGTACCATTTGCCGACATGCATCAAGCTAGGCAGAAGAAGTGACAGAGCAAGTTCCAATGGGCAAAAGGCAGATAGGCTAAAGGTATCCCGATGCCAAAGCCCCGAGACTTGGACTCGCCATTCAGACCCATGCCATTTTAGGTATGGGTCAAATGGTATGGGTCTTCTGGCTCGGGATGTGATAAAATTCTAGTAAGAGAAAAGATCCGCGACACAGTAAATATACGTGCTAGCAAGAGATCTATAGTCCTGAAAATGTATACAGAATACGTATATATTCATCTTGAAAGGTAGATAAACCGTTATGGAGAGGCAGACAGCAACAATACAAGTTAAGCGTAGTTTTCCAGAAATGCTCAAGGGTGGGGTTATTTGCGACGTGGTCAACGCAGAGCAGGCCCGAATTGCTGAGGAGGCTGGAGCATCTGCCGTGATGGCGCTGGAACGTGTGCCAGCCGATATTCGTGTGCAGGGTGGTGTTGCGCGTATGAGTGATCCCGAGTTGATCATTCAGATTAAAGAGGCCGTTACTATCCCCGTGATGGCTAAGTGTCGCATCGGCCACTTCGTCGAGGCTGAGATTTTGCAAGCAATTGGCATAGACTGTATCGACGAATCTGAAGTGTTGACACCTGCTGATGAGCGCTTCCATGTTAATAAGCACCTGTTCTCAGTTCCCTTCGTCTGTGGCGCACGCGATCTGGGCGAAGCCCTCCGTCGGATTGGCGAGGGCGCGGCAATGGTACGCACCAAGGGCGAGGCTGGCACAGGCAATATTGTAGAAGCTGTACGCCATATGCGAGCTATTATGGACGGTATCCGGCATCTGCAAACAGTACCAGAAGAAGAGTTGATGACCGAAGCTAAGAATCTAGGTGCACCTTATGAACTGGTACGCGAGGTTGCACGTCAGGGAAAACTGCCCGTGGTGAACTTTTCAGCCGGTGGTGTTGCAACTCCCGCTGATGCCGCACTAATGATGCGCTTGGGTGCAGAAGGCATCTTCGTCGGTTCTGGCATTTTCAAATCGGGCAATCCTTTGGCACGTGCCAAGGCCATCGTACGCGCTACAACCCATTATCAAGATCCCGGCATCTTGGCGGAAGTGTCCAGAAATCTGGGCGAACCTATGGTTGGGATTAATCTGGATACCTTGCCTGAGCAAGAGTTGATGGCTCGCCGGGGCTGGTAAAGAAAAATGTCAGGCTTTTCCTGGCTATTCCCAAGCAATGCCTGCATATGCTATCATAGCGATAGTCAAGCAAAGGAGGAGAATAAGATCATGGTTACAGATCAACTCGAGAAGATGACTGATGAGCAGCTAAAGGCTATGATAATTGCTCTTCGGGAAGCGCTTGGCCCTATCCAGGAAAAGCTTACTGCTATCCAGAAAGTTCTTGAGGAGCGTGAAGACGAGCGAAAATGGGATGAGCTGTTTGCACTCCCAACGGAGGGAACGCTACTGGAGAAACTTGAGGACGAGGCTATCTTAGAGTATCTAGCAGGGGAGACAGAGGAGGGAGGCTTTGACGGGCTGTGAAGAACCGACGCACTCGCGAGTTCATGAAGCTTTTTGAGAAGCTTCCCCTTCATGTAAAAAAGCAGGCAAAGGAATCATTTAGTCATTTTAAAGAGAATCCATGGTACCCAGGCTTGCATTTTAAATGCGTCAATCCACAAAGAGCAAGATATTCTGTTCGTATTGGAATAGATTATCGTGCTTTAGGGCAGATGGAAGGGGACGAGATTACTTGGTACTGGATAGGGCATCATAGTGAGTATGATCATCTGATCGGAAGGAAATAATCCTTGGCACATTGAGGGCATGAAAAAATACAACTTTGCACCACGTATAGGCGTATTAGCATTACAGGGTGATTTTGAAGCCCATCTGAAAATGCTAGCAAGTTTGGGAGTCAACGGAATCCCTATTCGACTCCCCGAGAGCATCTGGAAGAAACACATGGTATAATAATTCCAGGTGGTGAGAGTACAACTATTGGCAAACTGATGGTTGTCTATGGTCTACGGGATATTCTCCAACAGAAAATCCTGGAAGGGACTCCCGTTTGGGGAACATGCGCAGGCTTGATCTTGCTAGCTCAGGAGACGGATAATGCGCTTGCAGGTCAACCTCTGTTGGCCAGTATGAACATTCGAGTCCGTCGTAATGCATTTGGCAGCCAGCGGGAAAGTTTTGAGGCCGATCTATCAGTGCCCGCTCTGGGAGAAGCGCCATTCCACGCCTTTCATTCGCGGCCCATCCGTAGAAGCGGTTGGTCCACAGGTAGAAGTGCTGGCGACGCTCGACGATGGAACCATCGTTGCTGTCCGTGAAGGAACCCTGCTCGGCACTGCGTTTCACCCTGAGGTATCAGGAGATATACGTTTTCACCGATACTTTCTCCGCATAGTACAGAGCGTCATCAACTAGGGATCCATCCCAAGGTTACCTGGTAACGTCCCTACACGATGCAGGAGTACTGGATGATACGACCGGTATTATACGTCGACTTGCCGGGAATCATCTACGCTATTAACCAAGCTCGCAGTAAGCAATACGAGCTAGCTAATTTTGTGTGCTGGCTGGAGCCGGAGGAGAATGTTCTCCCTTCTTCTCCTATTCTACGTAATCTTCTTCCACTACATCTCGCCACCCGTACATGGATTTGTGAAGATCACTGGCGTATGCTGGGCTTTGCTCAGGTACGCGAGCGTCCTGCTCGTACTACTTGGGACCTCTCCTATCTGGCTTCGATGACAAATACTCATTTATCCAGTGAAGAGGTTCTGACGGCTCTGCTGAACTATATGCTAGAGATGGCCGCAACCCATGGTATCCTGCGCATTTTTGCCAAGGTAGAAGACGAAGTACCAGAGATGGAAATCTTCCAACGGAGCGGGTTTCAGCGCTATACTCGTGAGTTGACCTACGTTTACGATCCCCAATCTTCGATCTCAGGATGCATGCGCCCGCAAGTCGGTTCCGAGTCATTACGTTGCTGGGACCGTCACTATGCGTGGGGCCTCTATCAGCTCTACCGCTCAGTTACTCCACAGCGAGTTCTGGCAGCCGAGCAAGTCGAGCATTGTGAGGAGTTCGCCAAGCTCTATGTCGGGCCTCTTCAATCTTTCCCTTCCATCTTGGGGAAGAGCAATGAGAATTTTGTATGTGACGTTGGTGTTCGTTTAGCTGCTTGGCTACGGCTTTGCCGAGGCCACGGTTCAGTACCACATCGCATTTCACTTTTTGTCCATCCTGAGCATACTGAATTAGCGGAACCACTCGTGCGTTTCGGTATCAGTAGACTCCTGGAGACTAGCGTACATCGCATTTATTGCTTAGTGCGAGAGTACGATTCGTTTGTAATCACTGCCCTACGTAATAGTGGATTCGAGCAGGCCTCCACCAAAGTCCTGCTGGTGCGACACGTAGCTTTACTGGCGACGAGGCATAGCACAGTTCCCCTACTAGAGCAACGAGGAGCGGTCTATGGCTTGAAGGGTTTGGGGACAATTAACAATAATGAGGGGATAGAATGCCTATGCAACGTGTCAGATACCCCCCAAACTCTGGGGGATTGTGTCTATACTCCACCGCAACCCACGTACAAAGCTATTCTGTCATATCCGTCAATGTACCAATTTATAGGTAGCAAGAAAGGAGTATGCTGTTTTGACGCACAGATACCCCGATGACCAAGTCCTAAAGCAAGGAATGGCAAATCGTCCTCCAGATACATCACAGGAGTCTTACTCGCGTTCTGTGATCACTGACGACCTAGAGGCTCTGCTGGCTACTTTACCGCCAGACATCCATGATGCGGTCAATCAGCTTGAGAACCGAAGCGAACTGCTGGAGATCGTACTGGACCTTGGGCGTCTTGCCGAGGGCCGTTTCCCAGAAGGAGAGGTGATTCTTAGTAAGTCACCGGTGACCTATGCCGATCTGGAATATGTAGTTGAACGCATTGGGGAATTCGGCGACGATAATCGCGCAGGTATCGAACGGACATTACACCGTATCAGTGCTATGCGTAATCGTAAAGGAAGAGTCGTCGGCTTAACCTGCCGTATTGGTCGAGCGGTGCTTGGCAGTATTGCCCTGATCCAAGATATTGTCGAACAGGGTCAATCCATCTTAATACTCGGGCGTCCCGGCGTGGGCAAAACTACCCTACTACGCGAAATTGCCCGTGTCCTGGCAGATGAGGCCAATAAACGGGTAGTGGTGGTTGATACCTCTAACGAGATTGCTGGCGATGGCGATATTCCTCATCCTGGTATCGGTCGTGCACGCCGCATGCAGGTTTCACGTACGGCAGAACAACATGCTGTGATGATTGAGGCTGTAGAGAATCATATGCCACAGGTCATCGTTATCGACGAAATTGGTACCGAATTGGAAGCTGCGGCAGCACGCACTATTGCCGAACGTGGTGTGCAATTGGTAGCAACAGCTCATGGGAACTCTCTCGGCAATTTGCTGATGAACCCTACACTTTCAGATCTGGTCGGCGGTATTCAAACTGTCACACTCGGCGATGAGGAAGCACGCCGCCGCCACACCCAGAAAAGTATCCTAGAGCGTAAAGCTCCTCCTACCTTTGACGTTGTGGTCGAGCAGCAGAGCTGGGAAGAGGTAACAGTGCATCGCGACGTGGCTGAGACTGTAGACAGTATCCTGCGTGGGCAACCTGTAGCTGCTGAAGAGCGTACACGCAATGAAGATACTGGTAACGTTTCCATGCGCCGTGTTGCCGCTGGAGGTATAGAGATACCAACTTGGGGTTCTGGTAGTCTGGGCATTGGACGTCAACAGGGCTTTACGGCAAATATGTTCAGCCGATCTGAGCGAGGCGGGCCAGACAATTTGCGTCAGGTCAATGCGTCTAGCCCACGTAGCAGCCGTCTGCGTGACAACATGATGCATGATACTGGCGGATATGATAATCACCTGCGTAGTCGCAACCAGCCATCTGCTCAACTCGTTCCAGCGGTTCAGACACTGGCACCTACCGGGACGAATTCCGCAGCTACAGCCATGGTTGCTTCGGGCCAGCCCATCACTCCCATAGCTGAGGGCATCTACCAAGTAGCCCGACCAGTGACGGAAATGCCAACTCTGAGGACCTTACGTCTGTATCCGTATGGGGTCAATCGTGATCGTCTGGCTGAGTCGGCTCGTCAGTTGCGCGTGCCTGTAGTTGTGACAAACAATGAGCGCGAAGCTGATGCTGTGATTACGCTTAAAAACTATTATCGTCGTCAGCCTGATCAATTACAGCAAGCAGAGGAAGCACGCAAGTTGATCATTATTCTGAAAAATAATACTATTGCCCAAATGCAACATGCCCTGGCACGCATTTTCGATATCCCTGAGTCTCCTGCCACGCCTGTCAATAACGATTTTGATAGTGCCGATGGTAAACTTGATGACCCAACGAAGCAAGCATTACTAGAGACAGAGGATGCTATTCATCAGGTTTTGAATAAGGGCCTGACTACAGCGGAACTGCCTCCAGCGAATGCATATATCCGGCGTTTGCAACATCAAATGGCAACACGCTATAACTTGCTTTCACGTAGCCGAGGAAAAGAACCCAACCGCCGTGTGAAAATCTTCCGTACTCACGGTTAACAAAAGGGCACTCTCATCCCAACCCTTTGTAGGGGATTGGGATGAGAGTCTCTCTTCGATCTCTCTTCGTCGGAACTTGACATTTCAGGAAGAGCATGCTACAGTAGCCATAAGCATAGAAATCTGACAGGAGCAGATCGCACTCACGTCAATCACGCTCTCGCTAGGACTCTTTTCCCTGGTGAAGTTCTTGCGGAGAGCAGGATTTTTGTAGCATGGGGAGAAATATGACGGAGCAGGTGAACCAGCCGTGGGATACGCTCATGAAGCTGGTCATAGGGGAGAAGGCACAACAGGCGTTGGTATCACTGGCGCTCCCAGGAGTAGTGGTGGTAGGAGCACTGGACAAGGAATTGCGCATCACCAACCTTGAAGGAGATCTCTTTCTGAGGGCCTATTTGGGGGGGCGTCGCACAGTTGTTCACCTCGAGTTCCAGAAGAAAATGGAGTTAGAGAAGAAGGAAGAAATAAGAGGAGTGGAAGATTGGGAAGAGTGGGAGAGGAAAAGAGGGAAAAGGGGTCGAGATGGCAAGAAGAGGAAAAAAGAGAAGCCGATCGATAGACGGATGTGGGAATACAATTGTGCCATGGATATTCAAATGGAGTGTCCCGTGTATTCTATCTTGGTCTATTTGACGCCAGAAGGGCCTGCGGTGGAACCACCGTATGTGTGGGGAATTGCAGGTACAGGGCACTATTTTATGTTTCGAGTGATCAAGATGTGGGAAGTGGAGAAGGAGCAGCTGAAAAGACCGGAGTATGCTGATCTGCTACCATTATTGCCACTGACCAAAGGAGGCAATACCCCACAAGCAGTGGAAGAGATGGCTGATGAACTCATGAGGAGGAATCAGTCGGATTTATTGCCTCTAGGATTGTTTTGCGCGGGGTTGGTGCTTAAAGACAAGGTGGACCAGCTCTGGCTGACAGAAAGGTTTGGATCAATGGGAAGTATTCTGGAAGATTTGTGGGTCTACCAAAGAGTGATCGCCAAGGGAGAAGCCAAGGGAATAGTAGAAGGTAGTCGGCAGCAGTTGCGGCAGATGCTGGTGCGACGGGTGCAGAAGCGCTTCCCGACGCTTGTCCCTTTGGCAGAAGAGAAGGCCGCTCTCTTGCAAGATGTGGAGATCCTCAACACCGTCATCGATGCCATCAATGATGCAGAGACTCTTGAAGAGGCCCGGGACATTCTAGAGGGATGTCTGCCTAACTGAGTGTACCTGAGCAGGAAGATGATCCGAGTTTGTCAGGAGATTTGCCCTGATGATGAAAATGCATCAATCATTTGCTAATTCCAATGACGATGAATTGCTGTACTTCTGGGCGATCGGCGATATGCATTATCGCTCTATTGCGGCATGGAATGAATTTCATACACAGCGTCTCGCCCCTCTATTCGAGGACCTACATGAGATCTGGCAACAAGAGGGAACACCAGCTTTCTGTGTTTTCCCAGGCGACCTAGTCGAGAGAGGTACAGTGGAGAATTATCAACTCGCCAAGGCATCTCTGACAAAGCAACTGGGCAATATTCCATTCTACCCTGGCATTGGCAACCACGAGTACTATCTTATCGATGAAGAGCCCACAGCTCTGGTACAGACGTTCACTGATACCTGGGATAAACCGATCCGCTATAGCTGGCAAGCTGGCGAAGTTGTGGGCATTATGCTCGATTATCCTAATCCTGCCACGTCAGCCGACCCAAAACATGTCTACATCTCTCAGGGAACGCTAGCATTTCTGGATAAGACACTGGCTGCTCACACAGACCAATTGGCGGTTATTTTCTTGCATTGCCCGCTTTATAATACCGTCCTCGATCGCGATCCTGAGCAACATCGTGACTACAACTCCTTGCAGAACTTTTTTTCACCTGACAACTCACAAGAAGTACGAGATATTCTGGCTCGTCATCGTAATGCATTTCTCTACATCAGCGGACATACCCATTCTGGCTGGGAAGCACCCAATCTGGTGGTAACCGAAGAAATCGGTGGACATCCTCTCACCTCTGTCAACTTGATGTCACCCTGGTACACGGGCAGGCACACAGGGCCGCGCTTGAGTCCTGACCATCAGTCACTCAAGTACATTCCTGATGAGCCCAATGTAGTAACGAGTTTTGCGATTTCGTGTGTATCGTGATCATGCCGTGATCCGCATACGGGAACATCTGACACGTCGCTGGTTGAAGCAATGGCGTGTGCCATTATATTGAGACTCTCAACAAACTTTTCAAAGCCTCTCAGATACTGAATTGTGGCAGCCACTAGAGTCTGCCACATCTACAATCCCTTAGTCGTAAGCACATGGCTCTTGCAGCAGCAACTCGTTTATCAGGGTCGAACCAACTGTGAGGAGATTGGCAAGAGCAGCGTTAGCTAGTATACCCATAAGCTTCGCCAATACAGACGCGCAGACAGTTAGGCCAAATGAGATGTTTCTTGCCAAAGCCATAACCAACTCGATCAATGGTAATGGCAGGAGTCTTAAAGCTGGCTAGGGTTGCCAGGATCGCCGCTCCCGTAGGCGTCACCAATTCCCCTTCGAGAGGACAGGGCAGCCAAGGCGCTTTAACTTTGCTGAGGATCTCTAAGGTCGCAGGAGCCGGGATAGGCATCAGTCCGTGAGCCATACGCAAATGTCCATAAGTCAAAGGTAGGGGCGAGGCATACAATTGCGTAATCCCCAATGTGTCAAGGGCAATCACAGCGCCTACGATATCTACAATAGCGTCGACCGCTCCAACTTCGTGAAAGTGAATCCTGTCAAGGGCCACTCCGTGTATTTTTGCTTCCGCCTCACCAAGGGTGCGAAAAATGGCAATGGCCCTATCAATGACAGTTTTTGGCAGAGATGAAGATTGAAGGAGCGCTGCAATAGTCGTAAAACTGCGTGTTGGTTGTTCCTGCTCGGCCAGCAAGACCTCAAAGCGCGAACCAGTGATGCCAGAATCACTAAAGGGCGTCAGCTTGAGTTCATATCCATCTACTGGTAGCATGGAAAGTTCCTGCTTGAGACTCCCTAGGGAGAGACCAGCATTGAGGAGAGCTGCCAGCAGCATATCGCCACTAACTCCTGAGTGGCAATCAAGATAGGCTATTTTCTGTGCCATTAAGGGTGATTTTTCTAGAGACCGTTTACATGAATCCTTGCACTATCCCAGGAAGGCTGGTTTTGCCCTCATGAGTGTCTCCTTGTTTTTGCACGGACTGTTTGCACCGCCTCCACAAGGTTGGTGAGCGCTGGCCGGATCTCCTCCCACTTACGGGTTTTGAGGCCACAATCCGGATTTACCCAGACCTGTTCGATCGGCAACACCCGCAGGATTTTGTCCAGGATCTCTTCACACTCCTGCTGGGAAGGGATACGCGGGGAGTGAATATCGTAGATTCCTGGACCGATCTCATGGTCATTTTCCTTTCGTTCTTGGAGAGGCTATCTCACTCCACAAAATACAACATAATCCATAAGTTCTTGGGTTAATGCTCCAAGCTCTTCATCGTTATAAGAAACTTCTTCATTGCATCTGCTATCAACCAATTTTGAAGGAATAAACTTTTGCAGAAAATACTTTTTAGCACCTTTGATAGTTTTAGCTATTTCCCTTAAATCATCTTTACTGGTAAAAGACTTGACAATGGTTGTTCGAAACTCATAGTCGATACCTGAATTCATAACAAGAGTAATACTCTGTTGTAGTTTCTCAGCTGGAACTTGCCAACACATTATCTTTACATAATCTTTAAGCGGCGCTTTAACATCCATTGCCAGATAGTCAACGAGTTTTTGATCGATGATATTTTTGAGAACCTCTGGTCTACTGCCATTACTGTCTAACTTCACCAAGAAACCCATATCTTTAATCTTTTTTATCATCTCAATTAAATCAGCGTGCTGGGTAGGCTCTCCGCCAGTAATGCTTACTGCATCTAGCTTTCCTTTACGGGTTTCAAGGAAGTCAAAAATTGATGCTAACGGAATTTCTGGCGCATATTGTTCAGGAATGACTAACTCTGGGTTATGGCAATACCGACAACGAAAATTGCATCCACAAGTAAAGATAATGGCACTGGTTTTCCCTGGATAATCAATTAATGAAAACTTTTGGAATCCCCCTATTACCATATTTAAGTTTAAACTCCATATGTCTTCCTCATGCTAAATTCCGCTCTCTTGCCATCATGCCACTGGCTAATGGGTCGCAAATAACCAACTATTCTGGAATACACCTCACAGTGGCTTCCACATTTATCACAAACAGAGACTTCACCAGCAAGATATCCATGAGTGGGACAGATACTAAAAGTGGGCGATAAAGTGAAATACGGCAATCGATAAGTCTCGCAAATTTTCTTAATTAAATTCTTGACACTTTCACCGTCATCTATGCGCTCTCCCAAGAAAAGATGCACAACTGTGCCGCCTGTATATTTCGTCTGTAAACTGTCTTGTAAATCCAGTGCTTCAAATATGTCATTTGTGTAGTTAACAGGCAGATGTGTTGAATTTGTATAAAAAGGACTGATAAGGTCTTTGCCTTTACCATTGGCAAAAACAGAATCTTTAAATCTTTTTTGATCAGAGATGGCTAGTCTATACGATGTTCCCTCGGCTGGTGTTGCTTCCAAGTTATAGTTATTGCCTGTTTCTTTTGGAAGGAAAGAAGAATTTCTCTCATGTAGTCAAGAACTTCTTCAGCAAATTGTTTGCCTTTTGCAGAAGCGATGTTTTCACCTAAGAGATTAAGCACTGCTTCATTCATGCCAACAATGCCAATGGTTGAGAAATGATTCTTCCAGTAACATTTATAGCGAGCATTGATGTTTCTCAGGTAAAATTTTGTGTAAGGGTATAAGTTCCCATCGGTAAATTTCTCTAATACTTTCCGCTTAATCTCTAAACTGTCCTTTGCTGTTACCATTAATTCCTTGAGCCGATGCAAAAACTGTTTTTCACTTTTGGCTTCATATCCAATGCGTGGCAAATTAATCGTTACCACCCCAATCGATCCAGTTAGTGGGTTTGCCCCAAAAAGCCCACCGCCTCGTTTTTCCAACTGTCGGTTATCAATCCTCAGACGGCAACACATAGAACGAGCATCTTCAGGGTTCATATCAGAATTGATGAAGTTTGAGAAATACGGAAAACCATACTTGCCTGTTACTTGCCAGAGAGACTTACAAATATCACTATTCCAATCAAAATCCTTGGTAATGTTGTAGGTCGGGATAGGAAAAGTGAAGACTCGACCACTGGCATCCCCCTCAACCATAACATCCAAAAAGGCTTTGTTAAACATATCCATTTCTTTTTGAAACTCTTGATATGTTTCTTTTTGTGGCTGTCCTCCGATAATGACTGGTTGAGAAGCATAATGATGAGGCACATTTAGGTCTAGGGTCACATTGGTAAAAGGAGTCTGAAAACCGACTCTGGTCGGAACATTAACATTAAAGAGGAATTCTTGAAGGGCTTGTTTAACTTCTTTGTAAGTCAATTTATCAAATCGAATGAAGGGAGCAAGTAAAGTATCAAAATTACTAAATGCCTGCGCACCAGCTGCTTCACCTTGGAGGGTATAGAAGAAATTAACCACTTGTCCAAGAGCTGACCGAAAATGTTTTGGAGGCTTGCTCGACACTTTTCCTTCTACACCAGTAAACCCCTCCATTAATAAATCAAATAAATCCCAACCGATACAATACACAGACAAGATATTAAGGTCGTGAATATGAAAGTCGCCCGCAATGTGAGCTGAGCGAATCTTTTCAGGGTATATTTTATGTAGCCAGTAATTTTTACTCACCTCGCTAGAGATGTAGTTATTTAATCCCTGCAAGGAATAAGACATGTTGCTGTTTTCTTTTACCTGCCAGTCCGTTTTATTGAGATAGTCATCGGCCAAACCGTTATTAACGGCATTGGTTATGTCACGCAGCTGTTTATGTTGATCACGATAGAGGATGTAGGCTTTTGCAGTCTTCTTATAGCGGGAGTCTAAAAGGACATCTTCAACGATGTCTTGGATTTGCTCTACAGTGGGAATACCTTTAATGAGTTGTTGAGCTTTTACTACTACTTCCTCTGCGAGCTTTTCTGCTTGAGGAAAGTCGAACTCACCTGTTTCTTTGCCTGCTTTACTGATAGCCAGAGCTATTTTTTCTACTTTGAAGGGAACAAATCTACCATCTCGTTTTTTGATTTTAGTCATATGTTGTTTGCGCATACCCCTTTATTAATAAAAAAACTTGGCTCGAAAAGCCAAGCGGATCTAGCATTCACATAACGGCTTGGCGCGAGCCTAAAGTAAATCCTTTCGGATTTGTTACATAGGATCGGACTATACCGTTGCGCGACAGTGCCAGAATTTCACTGGACTTCACTATGTAAACTCTTCATAAAATTATTAAACCATAAACCCAACTTTATTACAAGGGCTTTCCCCCTCTAGGGAAACGATCCGGGCAAGAACAAAGTGACACTCTGCAGTGGCTAAAGCCCTTTATTGTCACTTGTCTGCACTGCAAAATTGTCCCCCTTTCCCCCTGGAAGTCAGTCTCTTCATTTGTTACGCTTGTGTCGTAGAGTAGTTCAAACGAACATGTCATTTCCAGGGTGGTAAACAATAGAAGAGAAGATTGCCCCTGATAGAATTTATGTGATTTTAGAGGCTTATTACACGCTTGAATACAGAAGGAGAGGGTTTATGATAAGGCCAAGTCGACGACTTGCCAAGAATGCCAAATTTTTGTCTTCTATCTTTGCTCTGCTTCTCTTGCTAATGCTCTATACAATGATGCCTGATGTATATGCAGCCAATATAAATACTTCCCATCTTGCTCTTGCTCCTGCTGCGGCAGTCCAATCGCATGCTATTGTAACTTCCGGAATTAGCAGTAACTGGTCAGGCTATGAAGCTACCAGTTCAGGAGGCACATTTAAACAAGTACAATGCTCAGCTAAAGTACCGACTCTTATCTCTACAGGGGATGTAAGCACATGGTGCGGTCTAGGCGGAGATCCAAGCGTGCTACCCGGAAACGTCACTCCAATACTGGTACAAGCAGGATTTGAATCTTGTCTTGGCTATTCCTGCGCTGGCAACGATCCTAACGTACAACAGAATTCTGCATGGTGGGAGATCGCTGACACTCTTATAGTACAGACAGTTCATTTCGATAAAAAGGTACATTCTGGAGATGATATGTACTTCTACATCGAATCAGACAACCGTTCTGGTCCCGAGGATATATTCTACCTTAATGATTTGACGACAAAGGAATCTCACAAGATTATCATAAACCTCCAAGGTGCTACCAATAATGGCAGGCCCTATAAGATTAATACAGCTGGTCTCAATGGTACATTACACTTCATTAGCGATGGCGCAACCGTTGAGTGTATTGTTGAACGACCTCTCAATGCTGACGATGGTACGCTCACCCGCCTGCCCATCTTCGGGTCAGAAAAAGTACAAACTTGCGACGCGGGAACTAGTAAGCAAGCGGGCCTGACACCAATAGGTTTTCTCTCAAATGTTAGCAAAATCACTATGTTTGACTCCCCTCCTCATGGTCAAGGGAGGTATGCTGCAAGGCAACAACAGGATGCGACGAAAAATGCGCTTGCCCTGCCTGGCAGTCTCACTGGCCGCTTTCGAGATAGCTTTATCGTCAGAGGGCCCACGCATTAGCTTCGCTTCATTGATTGTGAGGCTTTTTCACTACTTTAAGGAAGCATGCACCATTCATAGATAATTTGCTCAACTTTTTCAAGGCCAGTGAAGAAATTAGCGATGGGCATGCTTTCATTTGGCTGATGTGCCTCTTCAAGTAGGCCAGGACCACAGAGGTATGAGCTGATGCCAATGCGTTGAAATTGTCCACCGTCGGTTGCATAGAGAGCACCTCGATTTACAGGTTTGCCCATCACCTGAGAGAGAAATTGACAAAAAGCATTATCTGTCGGAGAGCGCATCGGAGGAGCTATGATCATCTTTTCGATGAAGATACCGTATTCTGGCCCAAGACCCTTTATCGACTTCGCGATGTCATTTTCAATTCTTTCTCGCAACCGCATCAGTATTTCCTCAACCTGATCCCCTGGCGCAACCCGCATACTTACAGTCAGGCGACAAGCTTCAGGAATCATATTCGCGGCCAGCCCACCATTGACGACCGCACAATTGAAAACCGATGAGGGAGACTCTGGAAAAAGGAGCAGATTCTCTGGCAAAATCTGCTCCTGGAGATTGTTGTTCGTCTCTCGCAGTAGCTGAATAACCTCTGCCATCTTCTCAATTGCGTTCAGGCCATTGCTGGGAATACTACTGTGTCCTCCCTTGCCATGAACGCAAATGTCGAATGCCGCATAGCCTTTATGAGCAGGAAAGATATCGAAGTTGGTCGGTTCACCAATCAGAGCTACTGACGGCAGTGGATAAGTATCAAAGAGATAAGGAATGGCATTGATCAGACGAGCAGATCCTTGACCTGCGGTTTCTTCATCACAGGTAAAAATATACATCAATGGCTTTTTGAGCTTATTTAGGGAATGGAGTTTTGCTGCTAGTACTGCCTGTGCCAGGAAAACTTTCATGTCGGAAACACCACGCCCAAAAATTCGTTGCCCATCCGTGGACATCACTAACGGATCAGAAGTCCAGCCCGGCTGTCCATCGAATGGTACAACATCAATATGTCCCGAAATAATCAGTCCTCCAGGAACTGTTGGGCCTGCCCAGGCCAGCACCATGGCCTTCTCAATATCTTGAATTGTCTCCTTTACGAGCTGAACCACCAAACCACTATCTTCAAGCAAATTGGCAAGGTATTCAGCAGCCTCCACATTACTATATGCGCTAACGGTATTGAAGCCAACCAACCGACGGGAAATTTCCCATAGTTCACTCTGCTGAATAGAATTGCTAGTCATGCATAATCCCTTCACACTCGAAAATGAAACAGTAGAACAGAGGATGTTTATTAGGGAAGGTCAGGAGAGCCGCCAAGAATAAAAGCCAGTTTATTTGAGAGTGACGTAACCTACAGCTCTCCACTTCGAGTATACCACATTTTTCCTCGCGGACAGCAGCATAAGCTAATCAGGAATGAACAAAGAAATAAATGGTCATAGTCAGACCAGCACCGATGACAAAGTAACGAATCCATTTTTGCTCAATCTTGCGGGCAAAATAGGCACCACCATAGCCACCGATAATAGCTCCAACAATCATCAAGCATGCTTGCGGCCAGATCACCGCATTGGCAACTATAAATGTAAAAGATGCTATAGCATTAATAGCTGTGGCTAATAGTGCTTTTAAAGCATTCATAACATGGATATTTTCCATTCCCATCAGGGCTAGAGTTGCCAGCATTAGAATGCCTATCCCACCACCAAAATAGCCTCCATAAATGGCAATCACAAATTGTGCCATAGAGACACCAATGATAGTTAATAGAGATAAATGATCCTCTTCTATCTTATGCATACGTAGCCTTTTAGTAATTGGCCCACTCAAACTAAAAAGCAGCGTTGCTAGCAGCAGGAGATAAGGAAGCAAGCGAACAAAGACTTTTTGAGGAGTGTGTAATAACAAAAGAGCGCCTACAATACTGCCAATAAGACTGGTACTAACGAGTAAGAATATGAGCCCTCGCCGCACCCGTAGCAGTTCATGTCGGTAGGCCCCGATGCTCGCTGCCGAACCTGGCCAGAGAGCAACTGTATTTGTTGCGTTGGCCTGTATAGGGGGCATACCAACGAAGATCATTGTTGGGACAGTAAAAAAGCTTCCACCACCAGCTACAGCATTCAATGTGCCAGCGAGGATAGCCATAAAAAAGAGCAATATCACTTGAGAAAATACCATCAACATGCCTTTAAATCATTTATCTGCTTGTTCCTCTAGTATAGCACATTGATTATTGCTTAGGTGGTAGCCGATCAAGGATCGCTTGCAAAAGCTCCTGTGATATACAGTTTCTTCAGTATAGCACGGATTTTGAGCAGAGTCACTACTATTGCTTAGTCGCTTAGTCGGCCTATTTGCTAGCAGAAATGTTACCCTGCGAGTGATCCACACATATCTTTGAGCACACTTTGTAGAAGCTAAAAAAATTGTAATAATTTTGTGATTGCATCTCTCTTGCAAAATGAATATCACTTCATTATACAAATCTGTCAATTCACGACATCGTCATAACTTCATGTTATAGTATGTATATCAACGGAAGAGGAACACGAGCTTGGTGCTAAAGGGTGGTGAATGTGAAGGGATGTGAGGAGCATGCAATTGCACAGTTCTATGGGTAGCATAGTGGAGTATGATGAAAAGTGGGGAATATGCAATTGCACAGCATTATTAGCAATACAGAAATGTAAATGGGCGTGGAGAGCTTGCGGTTGCATGGTTCTAAAGGTAGGGTGGTGGCATATGATGGGTGTGGAGAACATGTGATTACATGGTTCTAAGGGTAGTATGGTGGCATGTGATGGGTGTGGAGAACATGTGATTACATGGTTCTAAAGGTAGGGTGGTGGTATATGATGGGTGTGGAGAACATGTGATTACATGATTCTAAAGGTAGGGTGGTGGTATATGATGGGTGTGGAGAACATGTGATTACATGGTTCTAAAGGTAGGATGGTGGCATATGATGGGTGTGGAGAACATGTGATTACATGGTTCTAAAGGTAGGATGGTGGCATATGATGGGTGTGGAGAACATGTGATTACATGATTCTAAAGGTAGGGTGGTGGTATATGATGGGTGTGGAGAACATGTGATTACATGGTTCTAAAGGTAGGGTGGTGGCATATGATGGGTGTGGAGAACATGTGATTACATGGTTCTAAAGGTAGGATGGTGGCATATGATGGGTGTGGAGAACATGTGATTACATGGTTCTAAAGGTAGGATGGTGGCATATGATGGGTGTGGAGAACATGTGATTACATGGTTCTAAAGGTAGGATGGTGGCATATGATGGGTGTGGAGAACATGTGATTACATGGTTCTAAAGGTAGGATGGTGGCATATGATGGGTGTGGAGAACATGCGATTGTATAGTTCTAAGGGTGGGGTGGTGATAAGGGAAGAGCTGATCACTGCATCAGGAAACAGTCTTCTCATTGCTACTGGACAAGCTGTTAAGGCCTGCGGAGAGCCTGTAAAGTCTGGGCAGACGATAGTTTGTAGCAGGCAAGGCTTGCTGAAGCAGGAATCCTCTTCCGTGAAGGCAGGAAATCCCTGCCCTTGATATTATCACACCGAGCGTAAAACCCCTGCCATTCAGGCATGGGGATATAAGCGAGTCCTTGTTTGGGGCTTGGGCACAGGGTACATTTTGCCTATACCTCTTTCCAGTTTTCAACAGATCTGTTAGCATAAGTAACGGAATGGACGAAAACCAAGCCCATTCACCAAACAAACTACCCTGGGGCTCAGGGAAAGTGAGGCCTGTGGAGGCGGTGTAAGACCCGCTCGGGCGAAAGCTTGGGTTGGCAACCCCCAGCGAAACAGGAAAGCTCGTTCGTGAGGACGAGATGCCCCTGCCTTTTAGGCATGGGGAGATGTCACGAGGAAAACGTCAAGCCGGGAACACGTGTGTGGGACTGGGGGTTGTGGAATATTTTGGAAAGCGTGTCCTAGCACGTAAATCTTGGGGGATTAGGGGTGAAGGTAGTAAGGGAAAAGAAAAGGATCTGAAAGGCTTTTTCTTTCAAAAAGCCTTAATTTAGGCAGTAGAGGGGACACGAGCCCCCTTTCTGCCTAGATTGATGCTCTCTCCGGCATTGGGGGCAATTCTGTGGATATTGTGCCTCTGGTATCATCCTAGAATTTACACTTTTCAGCATCATTTAATCAGCTTTGGGTTAATTACCTATGAAGTAGCTATCAGGATAAATTGCGCCTTTATCCCTTATATCTATTAATATGTTTACTAATCTATAAGTAGCTAACATGACATTATCACGAGTAGGTATTTCCATTTCTTCGACATCGACGTCCATCAAACGTCCATACCACTCAACGGAAGCACTCCATTCATCAAGGTTTCCCTTCTGAGAGAGATGGACAGGAACACCTTTATATGTCAAGTGGACTGGCTTACTCTGCTTCTCCTCAGTCTCATTTGCTAGGTTTTTAAGCTCCTCCAACGGAATATCCGGTAATCTCTCTAATACTAGCACAATGCTACTAATCAGCTGGGCAAACTCATGAGTAGTCATGTTCTCTATACTGCTTGAACTTGATTGAGCGTACATTAAAAGGTCCTCCTCATAAGAAAATGGCAAGGTAATCAACTTTTATTAATAGAATCAGCCATAAAATTGGTCTGATAAAACGTCGTTACAAAAGACACTCATCTACTGAAAACTATAGCATCCAAAACGTCCCCTTTCTAGTCCTCTATAGGCCCAATAATATCACTGCCAAAAATCTGATTCTTTAAGTTTCAGGGAACAGTTGTGAGTCAATGTCTAAGTTTCGATAAACTGTATGGAGCGCTGCCAGTAGTGCATCTCCCTCTGACTCTTTGCCGCGAGATGTTATTTCACGCAGGTAGCGTTCAAGAGCAGTGACAGCCTGGAAAAGGGCGTCGAGACCGACCGCAGGGTTGAGTTTTTGCTTGGTGATCTGTTTAGCAATCACTTCTACATTGGATGCAATGGTCGACATGACCGGGAAGTCGATAGCGCCAGCTGTACCACGCAGTTTGTGGCCAAGGCGCTGCAAGCGCTCCAAATTAGTATGATCGTCCGGCTTCAGATGTTTCACAATTTGGAGCATGTTAGCAATATCATCTTCTGCCTCAGCAATGAAGATCTTCAACATATCCTCATCATCGGAAGGGGTGAAAGAGGTTGATGGCACCACAAATCCACAGCTAGCAGACTGGGAAGAAACAGCCTCTCTTGGAGCTGGAGGCCAATTTTCCATGGCTTCAAAGGCCTGTAAAACGGCCAGATCGGCGTCCAAGAGTTTGCTCTTATCAAGATCATCTAAAGGAGAAAAGGCGTTATCCATGCGCCACAGTCTCTCTCATATATTCCCCATTGCTGAAAGTAGGCTTACCCTTCACATACAAGTTGCCTGACCTTGCTAGTGTGATGCAGGTATACCTAGATATGATTTTGTGATTGATATAATATCCTGTGTCTTAAAAGGCTTGGTGATGTAATCTTTAGCTCCCGCAAGCCGACCTTTGAGGCGATCTATCATCCCATCTCTGCGCGAGAGCATAACGATAACGGTATTGCTAAACTGAGGTTTGATTTTAAGACGACGTGCAACTTCGTAACCATCCATTTTAGGAAGACCTATATCAAGAAGCACGAGATCCGGTACACGCGATGCTGGCCCCATCAACCACCGCATCGCTTCAATACCATCAGGGAAACCCAAAACTTGAAATCCTTGTCGTCCTAGACATGTTTCGATGATTTTACGAACCGTTGTTGAATTGTCGATAACCATTATTAGTTTGCTCATACTGGTGTCCTCTCTCTTATCCCACTACTATTCAAATTGTACCTGACATTCCATCAACACACAAGAGCAAGTAACAGACAACCCTACGCCAAGTAATAGACATCATGCTAAGGACCTTAGACAAATTTGCGTTGATGTGCACAATGTGCTTCTCTCAATTGATGCTTTGAGCAAAAGCGAGACTGTTACACGTCAGAAAAAACAAGCTGGCCCCATATTCTCAATCTAATAATGTAATACACTTGCACCCTCCTTCTGTGTTGGCACAGACTTCATCCTATACAAGCAATGTTACCATATAGATGCAAGAGATTGCAACATATTTCACATAAAAATTGCCTTAAAATTTATCACTTGCTTGCTTCTCATAGTCCTATTTTAGGATCTCTTGTAGCTATTGTGGAAGGTGCTTAAGGAATTTCTCCAAAGCAGATGTATGTGACTCCTTGGCACAGCCGTCGATATGTACATGACTATTGGAAGAGGGGAGATGAAGTTCAGATTCTACGAGAGTACGCAAGAAGGGGATATCCTCTCTCCAGGCGACTTCAAATAGCATCTCCTGCAATTGTTCGCTGACCTGATGCCTATCTCTATATTTGAGCCAGAGCGCGAAGAGGCGCTTAATCCAACCACATCTCACTTCAGGTGCTAACAAAGGCGACAACGGCCTTTGAGAAACTTTAGCAGTTGATGGATCAGATATGCAGGCTGGATCAGAGGGCCGTGATGGCTTCTGAGATCATTAGGCTACTCGTTTCCACAAGTAATATGTCCAGTTGGGACAATAAATCTGCAATTTTTTGATCAAAGAGAATAATGAGCGGTTTATTATGTTCAGACAGATAAATGTCAATTATCTGTGCATAGATATCCAGGGCTTGCTTATAACTATTGCAATTATAGTATGCTTCTGCACTTTGCAATAAGTTGATCAGATCATCAAACATGGATTCCATAGCAGTTCATCCTCAAATAACCCGTGTATGTTTGGGTACGTTTTAGACAACGAGATACTACTTCTTGGGCGTTTAACTGTTCTCTACGGGCTTAGCAATTGGAAGAGTAAACATGAAAGTACTTCCTTCACCAACAATACTCTCGGCCCAAATATGCCCACCATGAACTTCAATTATGTGGCGAGCAATCGCAAGGCCTAGGCCCATACCCCCACTACCTAGTCCAATGAAACCGGCCTTAGCACGTGCTCGATCCGTTTTATAGAAACGTTCGAATATACGCGGCAATTCTTCGGGGCGAATGCCTACTCCCGTATCACGCACAAAGAAGCACTGAGCTGAATGATCTTTGTCCGGAGCTGTCCCAATGGTGATCTTGCCTCCCGGGGAGTGAACTTGATAGCGTTGTGTATCAGGTTAACAAGGACCCGTGTAATCTGTTTGCTATCTGCCGCTACCAGGAGGTTGCCCTGCTGGATGTCAGTTCCTAACTGCAGGCGACGACGTTGGGCCAGGATTAGCATACGGGCCATTACTTCACGTACTAAGGTTTCCGCTCTAATTGTTTCAATTGTCATTAAGGTCTGACCCGATTCCAAGAGCGACATTTTCGAGCAGTCCTTCGACAAGTTCGCTAAGATACTGTACCTCAGCTTCGATCTTTTCCACAAACTCGCGAGCACGGCTAGGGTCCATATCAACCACGTCTTTAAGAGTTTCCGCAAGTAGACGGACGGACGTGAGTGGAGTACGCAACTCATGAGAAATGTTGGCCAGAAAGTCACGCTGCATATGCTCCAAGCGGCGTTCTTCGGTCAGATCCTCGATAACGATAGCGAAATAACCGTGAGCAAGAGGCGATACTGATACCTTCCAGAGGACATCGGATGTGTCCCTTCCATATCTGCCGCTCTGTCTACTCTCAGTGTGTACACTTTCCTGAACAAGCTGAATGATAGCAGGATCATGGATTACTTGATCAAGTGGCACACCTTGTAGTGAGGTATATGAGGATAGAGATAACTGCAAACCTTGCTGGTTATAATGATGGATAGTAAGCGAGCGATCAACAATGAACACAGGTAAATGGAGTGCTTCTAGCAAGCTCGTGCAGATGATTTTATAATCGATATTTGGATCGCTCAAGAGCCCCTCCCGGAGATATAAATAAGGGCCACCAGTTGGTGGCCCTATCTACTAGCACCTCGAACAGGATTTGAACCTGTAACCCATCGGTTAACAGCCGGTTAATCACAAAAACATTGCTTGCTTGTCTTAGAGCCACTTCAGAAGCCAGTTCATATCATCAGTTTTTTTCTGAAGCTGAAAGTAGTATCTGGTCAGAACTAAACGTAGCCAATTGGTCATCAACTTCTAGAGATGAGTATAGCACAATCCATAGGATAACGCTAGCTGCCTGCCAGAGTTGGAGCCCCCTGAACGAGCCAGAGGGGGGAGAGAACACAGTAAGAGCATGGGAGCTGCTCTAAACGAATGGCATTCGGTCGCAATCTCTATCGAGAGATGTGTGTCCTCTTGCAAAGTCAGCTTGCACTTTTAAAACAAAAGTACACTCATGTACATGTTTGCAAGAATTTTAGTTAGCAAGTTAGCAAGGATCGGGAATTGTAACATAAGCCTATGGAGTTCCTAGAAAGCCATTCTTGATACAAGCTATGAAACGTATGTTTTGTATATAGACAAAGATACTAAATGTGCAAAATAAACGTTGACAAGGATTTAATAGCTTAATTATACTATAATCATAATTAAATAATTTTTTACCCACATTCTGCAGTTATTTTTGGAAATCGGCCTCTGAAGCCAGTTTATATTGCAGAGGTAGTCATAACCTCAGCTATTTAAAGCTGTTTCGGAAGCCATTGCAGATTTAAACTGTGGAATGTGGGTTTTCTTATTTACCTAAATTGCAGTTTTTTAAATTTTAGAATAAAGGAGTAATGATGAAGCAAATAGAAGAGTGCTTACAGGGAAAAAATGATCAATCAAAGCCTTTATTAGGCATTTCAGGAAATCAAGGGAGACTCAGACAGCTCCGCAGGCAGCATAACTACCCGCCAGATGGGAATGGAACGCAACCCAGAGATTGCCAACCCAGCGCACCTGAGCACGTTCAAACAAGGCAGGATGTGGTAGGACAGATGGGAAAAGAGCAATTCAAAGAAAGCGATAGCAGCAAGGGGCACAATGAGCAATTAAAGGATCTGGAAGCCAAATACCTGCTTTGTGACAAGGATAGTCCCCGCATCTATAGCCAAGATTCCCAGGTCGAGTATATTATTGATGGGGTTGATTACTTTAGACGGATCCATGATCTCATTCAATCAACGAGGAAAGGTGACACCATTTGGATCTCTGGGCTTTCACTTGATCCACATTTTGATCTGCTCAACAGACCTCAAGGCGATCCTGATCGTCAAGATCTAGGCGATTTATTGGCCCAAAAGGCTGCTGATGGTGTAGATGTGCGCATTCTTGTGGCAAGCGGATTGGTCACAAGTTCGCTTCCAGTTCCCAAGCGATTTCTCTTTCGCCGGAACACGCTTCCAGCAATTGATTTGCGCACTCGCATCCCGAAGACGCGTAACGTTACCGAGGCCCCGCTCGCTAGGCGAGCCGCTTTGGATTGGTCAGGGGCACTTATCGGTACAAATCATCAGAAGCTCGTTATTGTCTCACATCAAGGAAATCTCACAGCACTCGTCAGTGGGTTTGACTTCCTCCAAAGCCGCTATGACCAATGCCCACATAATACTTTGCGCCTCCATGAAAAACGTTGGGGTTGGCATGATGCCTCAGTTCTCGTTGCAGGACCTATAGTGGAGAGTATCTGGGAAAACTTTCGGCTTCGCTGGCAAGAGGTTCGCACACTCCCCAAACGCTATATGCGGGCAAGTGGACTCCAATTTGTCCCAATGAATCCGCCGCTTGTTGAAGATCTACCAGATGCGCCAAAACAAAGGCCTATCGCTAATCCCGAAGTCAGTCTGCAGACTTTGCGTGCTTTTGGGAAATGGAAAGTCGACTCACTGCTACCTGCTCTTCGCAAGCCTTGGTCACTCTTACCCAGAGAGGGAATAAAGGAAATCTATCAATGCCTCACCAAGGCGATACGAGGTGCTAATCGGTATATTTACATTGAAGACCAGTACTTGAAGGAAAATCCAGGAGGTAAATCAAAATATGAGATTTATCCCTTTCTAGTCGGTGCGGTAAAGCGTAACGTCAAGGTTATTATACTTAGATCAGGTATTGCAGGTAGCAATCAACCAGAGCCTGATAGAGAGGAAAACACTCTAACTCTGCCTGCAAGTGAGGGGGCCTCACTGGTAGGGATGTCAACTCTCATGGATCAGCCTTCAGTTGACCACTACCAAATGTCAAAGGCCAGTCGTAAAGTCAGTAGAGATATCCAAAAAAAAGTTCTGGATCAGCTTACGCCAAAGGAACAGCGCAACATTGTGGTCTACCAAGTTGAACATCTGACGGCGCATTCGAAGGTCATTCTTGTCGATGATGAGTTTGCCTCTGTGGGTTCCGCAAACATGTTCAGTCGCTCAATGATCGGTGTCGATCAGGAACTAAACGTCGCATTAGTAACTACTGGTACACAGGTCCGTGATTTGAGAGTGAAGCTTTGGGCAGAACACTTACGCTCACCTATGGGCCAAAATTTCATCAATGTACTTCATGACCAGGAACTTGCTCTTGGCATCTGGCGCTCGGAGTGGTTACCTCAAGCGGCAGACAGGCAGACTTGGCGCAAGAGAGGACTCCCGAAAGGTTTTGAACCCATAGAACAGGTTCTCAAATTAGTTGGACCAGAGTAGGATGGCACCGCTAGCTAGTTTTATCAGGGCTATTTAAAAGTCCCAAAGGAGAAAACAAAAGAGACCTTTATCTGTTACTTTTTGAAACATTAGCAAAAGGAGAAAGGCATGGACTGTCCCTCCCCGAAAGAAACTCATGAATTACAGCCCTTAGGCTGTTCAGGAGACCCAAAGAGACTCCTCCAATGGCTTCGCAATAAGCATCTCTGTTTCCCATCAGACAGGCGTGGGACACAACCTATCGGACACAACAAGACACTATCGAACCAAACAGGACACTATCCGACATATCAGGATGTTGCCCAACACAGGAAAGCACCGTCAGACCCAACAGAATATAGTTGGACCCAACAAGATAAAGTCCGATACAATAGAGCACAACCTAGCACAAAGGAATATAATCTGACACAGCATGATGTTGCCACAAAAAAGGGAAAGGAGCTATTCGAAGAGAGAACTACTTGCGAAGAAAACAATGAGCAATTAAAAAGATTGGAAGCCAAATACCTGCTTTGCGGTCAAGATAGTCCTCCTATCTCTCGTCAAGATTCCCAGGTCGAGTATATTATTGATGGAGTTGATTACTTTCGACGTGTCCATGAACTCATCCAATCAACGAAGAAAGGTGATGCCATTTTTATCTCTGGGCTGTCATTTAGTTCAAAACTTGATCTGCTGCTGGACAAACCTCAAGACGATCCTGATCATCAAGAATTAGGCGATTTATTGGCCCAAAAGGCTGCTGATGGCGTAGATGTGCGAGTGCTCCTGGCAAGTGGACTGATCGCAAGTTCGTTTCCATTTCCCAAGTGGTTTCCATTGCGCAGGAACACCCTTCCAGTAATGGATTTGCGCACTCGTATCCCCAAGAGACGTAATGTTACTGAGGCGCCACTTGCTCGAAGAGTTGCTCTGGATTGGACAGGGGCAAATCTCGGCTCAAATCATCAAAAGTTGGTTCTTGTCTCCCATCAAGGAAAGCTCACGGCACTCGTCGGTAGCGTATCCCTTGCTAAGGGTTTAAGTTGAGCAGGTCGAAAAAGAGGGAGTGAGAAGCCTCCCACCAAGTGGTCTTGGTCTTCGACCAGCCAGCATTGAGCCGCTGAACCTGTAAGTAGAAAGCAACAGAAGCTCCACGAAGACTGCCAAAACTGCCCGCTTGCCGAAACTTGCGCCGGAGTTGACGGTTGGTGCGTTCCAGTAAGGAAGTCGTACGGATAATCTTCTGAGCGAAGCCTTGAAGGGCATAGAAGGCAATGGTTTGCTCAAAATCACGCTGGAGGCAGGCAACGGCTTTGGGAGCGGCTTGAGCCCACTTTTGGACGAAAGCAACTAACCGTTGACGCGCTCCAGCAGCATCCTCAGCTTGATAAATGGCACTGGCGTCAGCCAACAACAGCTGCCTCGTTTCTTTGTTCTCATCACCTTTGAGATCCTCACGGCTTTTGTCAGCGACGTTGCGCAGCTTATGGAAGAGGCAACATTGCTCGATCACCTGACTGCCATACACCAGAGCCACAGCTTCTCCTAACCCCCCACAGCCATCTCTGATGATGGCTTGCAGCCCACGTGAGAGCGTCAGTCCGCGCTCTAGGAGGCGTTCGAGCAGTCTTTGCCACGGCGTGTGTGCCTCACTGCTGGCAATCTCCCAATCAAGCACCTCGCGGCGACCATCGGGCCAAAAGCCCAGAGCCACTAATACTACCACATGCTTGCCATGGCGATTTTTCCGTTTTCTGCCTTTCTTGTCAACTTTAATCGTCTCCTCCTGCTCCACAAGTGTCAGCCAAATCCCATCAAACTGGACCACAGGCGGGACCACTGTGAAAGCTTGACGATGAGCTTGCTCGAAGTAAAGGCTCGATTTGATTGATGCGCTCATTGATCGTGCGCAGTCCGACTTGACTCTCCAAGTTGGCACTCCACTGTTGGCTCAAATCACGCAGGCTCTGGCACAAGCCACTGCCAAAGAGCACTTGTTGATTGAAGTCATACCAAAAGCGCTTATACTTGCCTAAAATCGCGAAAGAACAAATCACATCATGTCCACAGGATTGACATTCCAGCATCGGGACCTGCAAGTCCTCGACCACTCCATAGCTGGTGGCTAAACTCCGGCGGTAATGCCCATCACGTGTAAATTGATTGGCGTCCCGACACCCACCATGCCCACAGACCCAATCGATCTCTCGCGGCTCTGGGCTTTTTCGTCGGGGTTCCCTTTTCGCTCGTCCCAGCTTGGCCTCTTGTTCAGCTTCCAAAAAGCCGTGAGAACTGGCTTTATCGCTCTTAAGGCCTCGCTTTTGACACGCTTCTGCACTTCTTGCAACACCTCTTTGCGCTCTTGACCCTGTATTTTTCCTTGCGTAAACTGTATACTCATAAGACTGAAGACTCCTTGTGGCAGTGTTTGTTTTGATATCGTTTTACCACTTGGCCGTTCTTCAGTCTTCTTTTTCTCCTTTTTTCCTACCACTTCCCAACCCTTAGCAGAGGATACGCTACCAGAATAATCCATTCAAGATCCAAGGACGTGAGGATTTAGCAAAAAAGATCCCATACCAAGAAGTCCAATTGGTGAGAGTGGAGAAAGAAGATATCCAAGAAGTAGTTTTTTGCACGCCCATGGTAAACAAAGAACTCACAAAACTATTAGAGCAACATGCTATTCCTTACAAAAGGAGAGTTAAGCTTTTAAGGGGGCTTGTTTGGGGTCTGCTTGCTCACATACAGCTACACTAAGTGATAGATGCACAGAGAGTCCCATACGCACTTAGACTTGCGAGTGGTCATAAAAAAAGAAGCCTCCTTCTTTTACGCCTCACAACAAGCCGATTGGCTATAGCATTTTGTGTTAGTTAGTCACAAAGCCGTGCTTGCGATATCCCTGACACATCACTATAACCGTTTGCTTGTTATAGAAGCGCCTCAGAACTAGCTTCTTGGGTGATTGGCTCCTCGAACAGGATTCGAACCTGTAACCCATCGGTTAACAGCCGATTGCTCTACCGTTGAGCTATCGAGGAAAATCTACTCTCATCGGAACACTTGGAGTATAATCTAATTTCGACAGTTCGTCAATACCTTTTTGGGCAAATTTTTTAGCTCATCCGCCAAATTGGTTGAGCAATGCAAGCGTTGCTGATGCCACTAGCCATACTCTACCAAGAAGCGATATAGTTATAGCAAACATGTTTTTAACGTGAGGTATTGTATGGCTTCTATCAATGGCGGGTTGCTCGCATTGATCATTTTCCTGGGCATAGGCTCCTGCGTGTTGTTACTACTTGGCTTCTCCAATATTCACGCAAGCTTACACGAAGACTCGCAGGAACAAGTAATGCAAGTGACTGTTCCCTGGCATAAACAACCAAAAGTGTTGTTTGGTGTCAATAACGTCGTTTTCGCTTTACTGCTCTTCTTATTGTTGCTGCTCGTGACATTAGCAAGCCAGATAGCACAGCTCATTGTAGCAGGACTGGTCGTATTGGCCCTTGCTTTCAGCATTACACTGGTCGTACTCACGATTAAAGCTGCAATGAGTGCATCGAAGTATGTAACATATCAGCAAAATCAACGGAAAGATAAGTAAGGATAAAAAAATATGGCTAGTAATCAAATATTACATGTGAATATACCTACCCCCACAGGACATCTGGAAGGGATTCTTAAAGCGGGGGAGGAGAGTTCACAAGCAAAATATGTGGGGCTCGTCTGCCATCCTCATCCTCTCTATGGTGGCACGATGCATAATAAAGTCGTTTTTAAAACGGCACAGACACTGCAAACATTGGGCATTCCCGCATTGCGCTTCAATTTTCGCGGCGTTGGACACAGCACGGGTACCTACGATGAGGGACGAGGCGAGATGGATGATGTACGGTATGCACTGGAGTTTCTCAGTCGACGTTATCCGGGAGTACCTGTGCTTATTGCAGGCTTCTCTTTTGGCTCCTGGGTTGGGCTATGTATCGCCGCTACCGACGACCGTGTACAAGCAATGATCGGACTTGGAGTACCTGCTCGCTTGTTCGATGGGAATACACTGCAAGATTGCCATAAGCCCAAGCTCTTTATACACGGCTCGGAAGATGATCTCGCTCCCTATGCACTGGCAAAAGATTGGTTTGAACAGGTACCAGCACCGAAAAGTATGATTGTAATTCAGGGAGCAGACCATTTTTTCCAGTATCACCTAGAGGAGCTACAGCAGATTATCATCGAGTTTGTGCGTTCGCTCAATGACATTATAGGGCTTTAGCCCACCGCAAGCCGCCACGGCTTTAGTCTGTGCGGTTAGGTGCGGCTTTAGCCAGAGGTGATGTTACTGATTTTAATATTCTTCGTTGCAGACAGTAGAGAACTGCGAAGGCACGGGTAACCAATCCACGGCTTTAGGAAGTGCAGCACTCAATGGCATATTCTTCCAGGAAAAGCCTGAAACTCTTCCGGCGACGGAAAGGGAAGATCAATCTTCAGGTGTTGGCATCTCCCAAGATGTCGGTCGTGGAAAAGAACCATCTATTCCTTCCACTGGGCATGGGGATCTCAACGGGCATGGCACCGCCCAGAACGGTCACTCAAGGTTGGTTAAGCCCGTTCGTGATTTCACCAACCCACTACACTGCCCATCGAGCCGTGGCTACGCCACACATGCTCAGGGTAGCGACTACGTTGGGGAGTCAGAAGCCGCTGGTATGCGAGACCATGCGGAGTGTCACACCAAATATGTCGCGTAGCTAAAGGGCTTAAGTTTGCTAGCCACCGAAAAAAAATGCTACAATGAAGTATCCGTTTGGATGCGAAAGATCACAAACACGCCCGCAATTTATTGGAATATCTGCGGACGATGCAATTATTATCTCTTAGACACGTAGCACAACCAGGAAGCAGAAATTGTGACATCACATCAAATAGTGGTACGAGCAGTTGGAGAGCAGCACGATGTGCATGCTCACCGACTTATTCATGAGCTTGAGATTATAAATATTCAAATACCCAAAAAAAATCTCTCGTCGCTTGCCCATATCACCACCAGCACATCCAAGCTTACTCTCCACACTGCTCAACTTTACCACCTCATCGGCAATCTCACCAGCTCGCAAGTTGAACAACTTACTCGCGAGCTACTTATAGACCCAGTAGTCCAAGAAGCAACTATAACGGCTAGTAAAGGAGCGCCACCAGTAGTAGCACCAGCGTTGACAGGTCACACCGATCACATTGTCGACGTTTTCTTTCACCCTGGCGTCACCGATACACTAGCAGAGAGCGTTCAGGCTGGTGCCCAGATGCTCGGTATCAGCGGATTGGAATATGTTGAGACTGGTCGACGTTACATTCTTGACAGTCGTTTGAGTGAAGATGATGTTCGTTCGATCACTCAAGCGCTATTGTATAATCCTATTATTCAAACATATATTTTCCATCCCGCAGATAGGATCGGCGAGCCATTTTCGCCCACAAGCGATTTATCGCCATCTGTTTGTTGTCAAGAGTTGTCCAAAAGCAAAGAAAAAGTGCCATTTTCGCCCACAAGCGATTTATCGACCGAAAAGGTAGGGGCCCAATTCATTGCGCCCGTTGCCTCTATTTTTATCTCCAGCATGAATGATGAGCAATTGCTTGGAGTGAGTAAAGCGGGTCTGCTCTCGCTGGACCTAGAAGAGATGCATGCTATTCAGCAGCATTACAAATCTCAGGGGCGCGAACCTACCGATGTTGAATTGGAGACGATAGCTCAAACTTGGTCTGAGCACTGCTCACACAAGACCTTCAAGGCCATCGTCGACTACTGCGAAGTAGACGAGCGAGGCCAAGTCGTGGAAACGGAGACCATCCATGGGCTGCTGAAACGCTATATCATGCGTGCTACCGAGCAGGTTAAACCACCATGGCTAGTATCAGCCTTCAGTGACAATGCTGGCATCATCCGCATGACTGATAATCAGGATATTGCTTTCAAGGTCGAAACGCACAATCATCCATCAGCCATCGAGCCATTTGGTGGCGCGAATACTGGTGTGGGAGGCGTGATTCGCGATGTGCTTGGAGTCTCTGCTCAGCCGATTGCCTGTTCAGATGTGCTCTGCTTCGGACCACTAGAAACTTCTGCGAACGAGTTGCCTCCTGGCGTGTTTCCTCCACGCCGCATTGCCAGTGGAGTCGTCAACGGCATCCGCGATTATGGCAATAAGATGGGCATTCCCACAGTCAATGGGGCAATCCTCTACCACTCGGGCTATATCTTTAATCCACTCGTCTTCTGTGGCTGTCTGGGCATCCTGCCGCATGGGAGTCATCCTAATCAGGTCGAGCAAGGTGACCTGATTGTGTGCCTGGGTGGGCGCACTGGACGCGATGGCGTGCATGGCGCGACATTCTCCTCCGGTGAAATGAGTCTGGAGATCAATCAGCAAGCAGGTGCCGCTGTCCAGATTGGAGCACCGATTACTGAGAAGAAGGTCACTGATGTGGTTATCCAGAGTCGTGACCGTAGGCTCTATCACGCTATTACCGACTGTGGAGCAGGTGGCTTCTCCTCAGCTATCGGCGAAATGAGCGCGAAAACGGGTGCATATATCGAATTGGAGAAAGCTCCTCTAAAATATCAAGGACTCGCTCCATGGGAAATTTGGCTCTCTGAAGCTCAGGAACGCATGATTCTCGCTGTGCCACCCTCTGCCCTTGATGAGTTACTAGCAATCTGTGCCATTGAGGAAGTTGAGGCCTGCGTCCTTGGCTCCTTCACTAGCGATCATCGCTTGAAACTCACTTATCATGGTCAGATCGTTGCAGATATGGATATGACCTTTCTGCATGACGGCATTCCTCGCAAACGTTTAGAGGCCGTCTGGACACGGGTTGAAAGGCAGGATATCAAGGGGGACACGATCATCGCATCCGCGGGCATATTCTTGAGTCAAACGCTGCTTGCTCTCTTGCGGCACCCTAGTATTGCCTCAAAAGAGGATGTGGTGCGGCGCTACGATCACGAGGTGCAAGGTGCTACAGTGCTCAAGCCGCTGGTTGGGCGCTCGGGGAATGGACCAAGCGATGCAGCTGTCCTGCAACCACTCTTGATCGATGGGAGCCAGGCCAGCACAGGTATCGTACTCTCAAACGGCATTAATCCACTGTATGGCAAAATTGACCCATATCATATGGCAATGAATGCCGTTGATGAGGCTTTGCGCAATCTCACTGCTGTTGGCGGCGATGTCGATCATGCAGCTATTCTGGACAACTTTTGCTGGGGCAATCCCAATGATCCCGAGCAACTGGGTATGCTAGTGCGTGCAGTTAAAGGATGTTATGATGCAAGTCTGGCATTTAAAACGCCTTTTATTTCAGGCAAAGATAGCTTGAACAATGAGTATCGTACAGATGGACGCCGGCTACCAGTCCTTCCAACGCTGCTGATATCAGCGGTCAGTGTGATCGATGATGCATCCCACACCATCGATATGTCGCTCAAAACCCCCGGCAATCTGCTCTATCTGATTGGTGCTACTCGCAATGAGCTGGCAGGTTCGCATTACGCAGAAGTGATAGATCCTGATTGGTTTGATCATCTCCTCCCACATGCTGAAGTACCAAAAGTCGATACAGCCAAAGCATGTACAACGATGCAGACGCTCGGCGATGCTATCCGGCGAGGCATGGTATGTGCCTGTCACGACCTTTCGGAGGGTGGTCTAGCTGTTGCGGCAGCAGAGATGTCGCTGGCAGGCGAAGTCGGTGCCACAATTAATTTGGAACAAGTCACCGTCAAAGATAGTCCAACGCTTCATCCCGATGAAGAAACCATTGTGCGGCTCTTCAGTGAAACCCCTTCACGTTTTCTCGTGGAGATCACGCCAGAGCAATTTGGTGCGTTTGAGAAGCATATGCTGGCAAGTGGTGTTGAGGACATTACCTATGTGGGAACCGTTAACAATGGTTCGCGCTTTATTGTACAGAACGGTGAAGAAGAATTAATAAATGTGAGCGTAGCAGAGTTGCAAAAAGCCTGGAAGGGGGAATAACTCATCCAATGAGTATGCTACGAGCAATTGTTTTGCGAGCGCCAGGTATCAACTGTGACCGTGAATCAGTGCAGGCCTGTCGTCTAGCTGGCTTCGAGACCGATCTGGTCCATATCAATCAACTTATCAAGGCCTCGAACCATAGCATTAGCCTATTGGACTATCAATTCCTAGTCATTCCCGGTGGATTCTCCTATGGGGATGATCTGGGAGCGGGTACACTGTTGGCTAAAAATTTGACTATTCACCTGGGTGACCAGTTGCACCGTTTTATTGATGAGGGCCGTCCGGTACTAGGTATCTGCAATGGCTTCCAGGTATTAGTACGTGCAGGATTACTGCCCGGGATTTCCCAAGGCGCAACGTTAACCGAGAATGCCTCGGCAATGTTTGAGTGCCGCTGGGTGAGTATGGCAGTACAACCCAGTCCGTGTATCTTCACCCGTGGAATTGAGCGGCCAATTGAAATGCCAGTAGCGCATGGAGAAGGTCAGTTTGTCTTTAGTGGATCTCTCACCAGTTTACAGGCTAATGGGCAGATACCACTTGTTTATAGAGCGCCAGATCAGTTCCAAGCTCACTCTCAAGCTGATTTGACAGTTGAGGTTGCCTATCCAGCCAATCCCAATGGGTCACTCGGCAATGTCGCTGGTGTATGTAATGCACGTGGCAATGTTCTTGGTCTGATGCCACACCCCGAACGTTTCGTCACGATGCTGCAACATCCACAGCAACGGAGTTCAGCTAGCAGACAGGCCGATGGCTTGTTGATTTTCAAGAATGCATACGAATATGCTGAGCAACATTTGCACCATTTACCACGAAAAACATATACGTCCTATGCTGATAGTGGAGTGGATGTTGCTGCAGGCGAACAAGCTGTCAAGTTGATGAAGGATGCAGTGCGTGCAACTCAAGGGCCAGAAGTCCTAGCTGGCATCGGCGCTTTTGCAGGCGTATTCAGTGCAACCCGTCTCCAGAAGATGCGACGTCCTGTGCTCGTCTCCTCTACTGATGGCGTGGGAACCAAGACATTGATTGCTGCCCAGGCTAATCGCTACGATACCATTGGCTACGATATCGTCAACCATTCCATCAACGATTTGCTTATGCAAGGGGCTCAACCGCTCTTCTTTATGGACTATATTGCGATGGGCAAGCTTGATCCCGTCCATGCTGCGACGATTGTCAAAGGAATTGCCAATGCCTGCCGTGAAGCTGGTTGTGCGCTTTTAGGCGGTGAGACAGCAGAAATGCCCGATGTCTACCTACCTAGCGCTTTTGATCTCGCAGGTACAATCGTAGGTGTGGCAGAGGAAGATGCGATTGTCAATGGCTCGACAATCAGTGCAGGCGATATCATCCTGGGCTTGCCTTCCAATGGGCTGCATACCAATGGCTACTCGCTAGCACGGCGCGTCTTTGCTCCCTACCCCCTCGATACCATTTTCCCTGAGCTGGGTGAGCCATTGGCTGATGCGTTGTTACGACCACATCGTTGCTATCTGCGAGAAATTACCCAACTACGCGACTATCTGGCCGACCGAGGACACTATATTAAAGGGCTGGCACATATCACTGGTGGCGGGTTCGAAGGCAATATTCCGCGTATCTTGCCATCTGGCATGCAAGCTGTTATCGATACTAATGCTTGGAGCGTACCACCACTCTTCCAGCTTATTGCTCGTTTGGGTAATGTGCCGCGAAGCGAAATTTATCGCGCTCTCAACATGGGGATAGGTGTAGTGATCGTGCTTTCGCCTGAGGGTGCTCTGGAGGCACGCCATGTTCTTCCTGAACTGCTAACTATCGGGACTATTGCAGAGGGGGATGGTGTTGTTTTACAATTATGACATTACTATTTTAACCAATAGAGGGGGATATTGTGGTCAGGAACCCGATCCCCTATAAGGGGATGAGCTTGCGAGCAGCGCTAGCGTTGTTTCGTTAAGCTTACCTGACCAGACTCAGCGGAGAAATCTGCTACGTTATCAGGAAGTGCTCAAGTTCTTACCTACGGGTGCGTGGCCAGCCTGTAGCTCTAAAATCTCTAGGTTAAACATCTGTACGAGGGTTAAGGAAGTGCTTAGAGAAGATGCCGCCTGATAACATTGTCGAGGCACACATCACCTGGGTTTCCAGAGTCCGAAAGGAAGTTTACATGTCGGTTTTCGTAGTAGATACGAACAAAGTACCGCTTGCTCCATGCCATGAGGCTAAAGCAAGAAAGTTGCTAGATGCAGGGAAAGCTGCTATCTACAGAAAGTTTCCATTCAGCATTATCCTGAAGTATTCGGTTGAGAGTCCAATGGTTCCCGATTTGCGGATCAAGCTAGATCCAGGCTCTAGAACTACGGGCATGGCAGTTGTCGATGATGCTAGCGGCAGAGTCGTCTATGCAGCCGAGTTGGCTCATCGTGGGCAGGCCATCACAAAGAGCTTAGACGATCGGCTCCGTTCACGCAGAGGCAGACGAGCACGCCATACCCGCTATCGCAAACCACGATGGCAAAACAGAAGACGACCGTCCGGTTGGTTACCACCATCGCTACAGAGCCGGATCAGCAATATGCTCACCTGGGTACAACGCTTGGCGAGGGCATGTCACATCACAAACATCAGTATGGAGTTGGTCAGGTTCGACATGCAACTCCTAGAAAATACTGAAATACGTGGTATAGAATACCAGCAAGGAACAATCGCAGGTTACGAACTGCGCGAGTATTTGCTGGAGAAGTGGGGACGCACATGTACCTATTGTGGCAAAGAAAACATTCCTTTGCAGATCGAACATATTGTCCCACGTGCAAAAGGCGGTTCCAATCGAGCAAGCAATCTCTGCCTAGCATGTGAGAAGTGTAATACAGCCAAGGGCACCAAGGATATCAAGGACTTCCTCAAGAAGAAACCGGACCTGCTGAAAAAGATCCTAGCGCAAACAAAAGCACCGCTTAAGGATGCATCTGCTATAAATGCGACGCGTTGGGAATTGTACCGACGACTGCAAGGTTTTGGCTTGCCTATCGAATGCGGCTCTGGTGGATTAACCAAGTTTAATCGAACAATACGAGACTTCCCTAAGACTCACTGGCTAGACGCGTCCTGTGTGGGGAAAAGCACTTCGGCAGTTATAAACATAAAAGGTGTGCGACCACTGCTGATTAAGGCTTACGGACATGGGGGCCGTCAAATGTGCCTTATGACAAAATATGGCTTTCCACGTACAGCAGCTAAGAAAAAGGGAACACACGGTTTCCTCACAGGAGATATCGTGAAAGCTGTTGTCCCATCGCACCTTAAGAATGCTGGCATTCATGTTGGTCGCATGTCGGCAAAGGCCAGTGGCTCTTTCACCATTGCTACTGGAGAGGCGACTATCACCGATATTGGTAGCCGCTATTGCCAGAAGCTTCAACAAGCAGACGGCTACGGCTATAGTTTTCAGAGAAAGAAGAGTGTGGCGTTTCCTCCCACCCCCTAAAACGGGGCGGATCCCCACGCTGCGCTTCTATGGTTGATGAGCACAATCGCAAGAAAAAGCGTACACTCAAGACAAAAGATGAGCAACAGGATCAACTTTCGCTTTTCAATTAAATTGAGGAGTAGAAGGCGTAACAATCGAGGAAGAGTCCAACGATGTCAACAAATAATCCTGTCTTCGGCCCTCTGCTAACAGAAGGCAAGACCAAACAAATATATGCCTATCCAGGCAACGATCAACTGGTCTATATCGTGAGTAAAGACCAGATCACAGCAGGAGATGGTGCACGGCGTAACGAAATCAGCGGGAAGTCACGCTGGAGCACTATCACAACTGCCAACGTCTTTCGTCTACTGAACGAAGCGGGTATCACCACCCACTTCATTGAACAGGTCAGCGATACCGCCCTATCAGTACGGCGTTGCAGGATGCTACCAATTGAGCATGTCCAGAGGCGCATTGCAACAGGATCATATCTGAAGCGACATCCTGAGACTAGTGAAGGGACACGTTTCGATCCAGTTTTAGTCGAGACATTTCTGAAGGATGATGCACGACATGATCCACAAATTTGGCCACAGGATATCATTCAGCTAGGTTTAGCAACGGCACAGGAGATTGAGTGGATGGCGAACGAAGGGCGTCATATCTTTGAGACGCTCGAACGGGCCTGGGCCAGCGTGGATGTAACTCTGGTCGATCTCAAAATTGAGTTTGGGCGCGATAGCGAGAACCATTTGATGGTTGCCGACGTGATCGATAATGACAGTTGGCGACTGTGGCCTGGGGGCGATAAAACTCGCATGCTTGATAAACAAGTCTATCGAAATTTGCAAGATGTCACCCCACAGGCTCTACAGGGTATTGCAGATCGTTATGCCCTGGTGGCAGAGCTGTTTCAATATATCCTAGTTTCAACCTATCCGAAACACGGATCATAATGGAACTGTGCGAAAATAACTTCCATAAACTGAAAGGGAGTCAGGAACCCCATGCCGTGATCGGCAGGGGCTTGTGAGCAGCGCGAGCGTTGTTTCATCAAGCTCACCTGACCAGACCCAGCCAGAGCTACTCCAGTAGCTATCGGGCTACGTTATCAGGAAGTGTTCAAGTTCTGACCTACGGGTGCGACGCCAGCCTGTAGCTCTCAAACCTCCAGGTTAAACAGGTGTACAAGGGTTAAGCCAGTGCTTGGAGGATGTGCCGCCTGATAACCTCGTCGAGGCGAACATTACCTGGGAAACCAGCGTCGGTTTAGCCGTTCCTACCAAAAACGGCTCCCCGCAAGGGGACAACCGAACAGAAAGGAAAGCAAGAGATGGTGCGATCGCACAAGTCTAGCTGGCTTAAGCTTCCACTAGCCTTCCCCTCCGCCCATGCATACAGGGAGCCATTCCTCCCCATGGCTCAAGCCAGGGGTTTCCTTGCACAAACTGATGACAGTGCACAGCTCAGGAGGCTAACTCTACATAGTTCCTACAGAGAGGCTCTAGTTGCACCCCTGTAGAAAAGTATATACGAGCAAACTAAGTATATCAATTGATTTACCTACTTTGAGATGTATTGCTTTTTGGACAGTCTGTACCTTATGAATAGAGTATTCAGGGTGCTTCACATAGATAATTCGGATAGGAGATAGGAATCTCGTATGGAGCGACTACACGATGCATGCGGAATAGTTGGCATCTATATGTCTAAAGGGCAAGAAGACCTCGATGTACGACGCTATATCACCCTGGCCCTGACCGCTTTACAACATCGAGGACAGGAAAGCGCCGGCATGGCTGTCTACGATAGCGATGGGCAGATTGTCCACCGTGCAGCGATGGGCAAGGTACGCGAGGTTTTTCAAGACTCTGGCACCTGTCTTCCCATTACACGCTGTGGCATCGGGCATGTGCGCTACTCTACAACTGGTTCCAGTTGTGTTGAGAACGCTGGCCCTTTTGTTGTGGGGCCACGCACTGGTCAGTATGATACAATTGCACTGGCTCACAATGGCAATATTGTTAACGGAGCAATATTACGCGAACTTTTCTCGCCTGACGTGTTCAGTTCCACTACTGAGAGCGAGGTCATTGCTCTCATGCTGCTCTATGCGGAAGGTCACACGCTGCGAGAGCGCATGCTTGCCACATACCCACTACTGCGAGGATCGTACAGTCTCGTCGTGCTAGCAGAGGGCAAGCTTTACGCCATGCGCGATCCGTGGGGAATACGTCCTCTGTGTATTGGTCGTATTAGCAATACCTGGATTGTGGTTTCTGAAATCGTGCGCACTGGATCGTATGGGAGCAACATATGTACGCGAGGTTGAGCCTGGTGAGATTATTACTATCGATGAAAGCGGCTTGCATGCAGAGATCCTGAGCAAGTCTCCGCGCCATGCTCTCTGCGTCTTCGAACATATTTACTTTTCTGACGCCACCAGCCTCTTGAATAATGCATATGTATATAATGTGCGTGAAGCCTTGGGCCGTGAACTTGCAAGAGAATATCCTGTAGAAGCTGACCTAGTTGTTCCAGTTCCCGACTCATCGATCCCGGCGGCATTAGGCTATGCTACCGAAGCTGGTATCCCTTACGGACAAGCGATCATCAAAAATCGCTACAGTGACCGTTCTTTTATCAAGCCCGATCAGCGCTTACGACAGCTAGAAATTGACCTGAAGTTTAACCTTGTCCAGCCCAAGATTAAGGGAGCCCGTCTGATCATCGTTGACGATTCGATTGTACGTGGCAATACAATGAAGCGTTTGGTGTCCGCACTGCGCAATCGTGGGGTTAAAGAGATTCATCTGCGCTCTAGTGCACCTCCATTGCGTCATCCCTGCTACTTTGGCATCGATATTCCCCAGGAAGCTGAACTGATTGCGGCAGGTCGCAGTATCCAGGAAGTTGCAGACTATATCGGTGTCGATAGTCTAGGATATCTCAGCCTAGCAGGATTGGCACGAGCAATACGTTTGGAGGACCCAATTCATTACTCCCACTCCCATGAGGATGAGCAGGAACTCAAGTATTTATATGAGAACTTCTGTTATGGTTGCATGCACAAGGAAGGTTGGCCTTTTGATCCAATTGTTGGGGCCAAACATGGAGTGCAGCGTGCGATCTTTTTCCCACGCGATACCGTAGGGAAAAAGATAAAGTGATTTAGGAGATTTAGCCGTGCGCATATTTGTTATTGGATCAGGGGCAAGAGAACATGCATTGGTATGGAAATTGGCGCAGAGCCCCCGTATCACTCAGATGTATGCCGCGCCAGGCAATCCCGGTATGGTCCCTTATGCAGAACGAGTCCCATTCTCTGTTAGCCAGATTAGTGAAATGGCAGATTTTGCTGAGCGCCATCAGATTGATTTGACAATAGTGGGGCCAGAAGTGCCTCTGATCAGTGGTATTGGCGATGTCTTCCGACAGCGGGGTCTGCGCATTTTTGGACCTAGCAAAGATGGTGCGGCACTGGAAGGCAGCAAAGCTTTTACCAAAGAGGTGCTAACAGAGGCAGGGATTCCAACTGCACAACACCGTACTTTTACGAACTATACTCAAGCATTATCCTACCTTGAGCAGCATGGTGCCCCTATCGTGATCAAGGCCGATGGGAATGCCGCAGGGAAGGGTGCAATCGTAGCTCTCGATATGCCAACGGCCAGAGATGCCCTCAAACAAATGATGGTTGACCGCATCTTTGGGATCGCTGGAGATATTGTTGTTATTGAGGACTATTTACAGGGAGATGAGATTGGGGCAACTGCTATCTGTAACGGTACTGATTTTCTGCCCCTGAGTCTCTCGCAAGACCATAAACGTGCCCTCGATAACGATCAGGGGCTGAACACTGGTGGTATGGGCGTTTTCACACCACTGCCCTTTGTCAATCAGTCCGAAGAGACCCAAATCTATCAGAAGATCATTGGAGGCACATTACAAGCACTCAAAGCAAAGGGAATTGACTTTTCGGGGGTCCTCTATTCCAATATCATGCTCACCGAGCGCGGTCCTATGGTACTGGAGCATAATACGCGCTTCGGAGATCCAGAGACTCAGGCTTTCGTGATGCTGCTACACGAGGATCTCTTGAATGTACTGGAATATGCCGAAGGTAGGAAGCTAGAGACTGACAAACTGTGGAAGCCTGGATATGCCGTCAGCGTTACGCTGGCTGCAGGTGGCTACCCTGGAGGATACCGTTCAGGACTACCCATTACAGGTATTGAAGAAGCCAATCGCTTAGAGGGGGTTCAGGTCTTCCATGCCGGTACTGCGCTCAAAGAGGGCCAGCTTGTCACTGCTGGGGGTCGAGTTCTGAGTGTTGCAGCTTATGGCGAGACGTTGCAAAATGCTGTTGGTCGTGCCTATGAGGCTATCAAGTATATTTCGTTTGATGGTATGCATTATCGTAAAGATATTGCTCATCGTGGGTTGGGAACATTAACAAAGTAGAACAGGTTAGAAATCATGCCATTGCGTCTCGCAGTATTCATTTCTGGCACAGGCAGCAATTTACAAGCGTTGATTGATGCCATCGAGAGCAGACAGCTACCAGAGGCAGAAATCGTGCTGGTAGTCAGTAATAAAGCCAATGCATATGGTCTACAACGTGCGCTTAACCATAAGCTGGCAGCCATCTATCTTCCATGGAAGCAGCGTGAAGAGGCTGAGGCACGTGCGCTGGCACTGATGAAATTATTCCAGGTTGATCTTATCGTCCTAGCTGGCTGGCTACGCATCTTCAGCCCAAATTTCATTGTCCAATTTCCCAAACGCATGATTAACCTGCATCCAGCTCTGCTCCCCGACGATGGGGGAGAGACTTATATAACTAGTGATGGCATCGTTATCCCTGCATTGCGTGGGCTGCATGTTGTTGAAAGGGCAATTGAGAAGAAATTAAAAATGACTGGTAGTACCGTGCATTATGTGATATCTGAGGTGGACGCAGGCCCAGTGATTAGCCGTGCCGAAGTTCCTATTAGAGCAGGTGATACCGCAGAAACCGTACACGAGCGTTTGAAAAAGAGGGAACACCAACTGATTGTGGAGGCAGTACGCGAGATAGCACAGTCTCGCTAGAGGGGCAGACAAAAGTAATGTATTTCTTAGGAAGGACGCTGGAATAGTACCCACAGAGCCCACAATGTGGTATAATAGAGCTATACTGTATAGTGCAAAGTAGCTCAGAATAGATTGTCTATTGCAAGCCGCGCGATACAGCGAAACCCTTTGGGTCAAAGACCCTGGAAATGAGAGAATTAATGTCCTATACCGATCAAACCTTGTATTGCCGGGACTGCAATGAGGCTTTTACATTCACTGCTGGTGAGCAGGAATTTTTTGCGAGCCGCGGCCTGACCAATACTCCCGCTCGTTGTCCTTCATGTCGTTCATCTCGCAAAGCCCAGCGTGGCGACCGTCCAAGAAGTGGGGGGCGTAATGATAGTTTCCGTGAACAGCGTCAGATGTATAGCGTGACATGTGCTAGCTGTGGAAATGAAGCTCAGGTTCCCTTCAGGCCAAGCGAAGATCGTCCTGTGTACTGCAGCGATTGTTTCCAGTTACAGAGTTCCGGTCGCCGTAATGACCGTCGATCGCGCTAGTGATCGCCATGAGTCAAGTTTTAATCACTCCTGGTGAATCCTTCGAGTTTGCACTCAAGCGATTCAACCGCAAGGTGCAGAATGCTGGTATCCTCGCTGAGGCTCGTCGTCGGAGATTCTATGAGAGCCCTCAGGCTCGTCGCAAACGCAAAGCGGAGGCTCAACGACGGCGTCGCAGTCATTCTCGCTAAACATCTCTAAGTTTAGGTACTGTTGAAGGAACTGATAGAGCGAATGACTATCTCATTCGCTCTATTGATTAATATTCATCTCTCTACCAGAGAGGACGGAGAGATGCTTTTCAGTTGCCTTGGAGAGGCTTCATTTTATCTCATCAGTCTTTAACTGTTCTCTCTCCCTTCCTCAAATTGCAGCTCATTCTCTGGTATCCGTCTCCATTCTTCGAAGTTTTCGATGACCCATTTTTTTACTCGTTGTACTGTCGGTTGATATTCGGGTTGTTCAAAACGACTATACACCTGTAAGGATGCTTGTTTTTGCAACTTAGCTATGGTATATGCAACCATGTGCTTTTCTTCCTCATTTTGGAGTCCAGGCTCAGACCATTCATCATCTCTTACGCAGGATCCAAATTCTGTTAGGAGGTCTTTTGTGTGCTGTCCTTCTTGGAGATAGATTGCTGGAAGGATTTCAACTTTCCAATCCTGGGGAACGCTTGCTCTCAATTTTTGGAGGATTGGCCAACGCTCTTTGGTGGGCATGTTCCCTGTCTCTTTCATGATTCGCCTTGCTCCTGTGTTAAATAAGTCTTTCAGGACAGAAGCTCTCGAATCCTCTGGAACCCATTTGGCAAGTTCTTGAATGCTTGGCAGTAGTTGATCCCATTGGATGTTATTTGCATCTTTCATGATACGCTCGGCTCCTGTGTTAAATAAGTCTTTCAGGACAGAAGCTCTCAAATCCTCTGGAACCCATTTGGCAAGTTCTTGGATGCTTGGCAGTAGTTGATCCCATTGGATGTTATTTGCATCTTTCATGATACGCTTGGCTTCTGTGTTAAATAAGTCTTTCAGAATCTCAGCTCTCAATTCATTAGGAACCCATTCTCCAAATTTTTGGATGATAGGACCTCGCTGATGCCATAGCATGTTATTTGTATCTTTCATGATACGCTTGGCTTCTGTGTTAAATAAGTTTTTCAGAATATCAGCTCTCCATTCCTCAGGAACCCATTCTCCAAATTTTTGGATGATAGGACCTCGCTGATGCCATAGCATGTTATCTGTCTTTTCTGTGATCTGCCGTGCTTCTGTGCTAAATAAGCCTTTCAGAACCTCAGCTCTCCATTCCTCAGGTATCCATTCTCCAAATTTTTGGATGATAGGACCTCGCTGATCCCAGGACATGTACTCTGTCTCTTTCATGGTAAGATCTGCTTCTGTTCTAAATAAGCCTTTCAGATAATGAACTCTCAAGTTATCAGGAATCACAGCTCCAAAGTCTTGGATGATTAGCTGTCGATGATCTCGAGGCATGCTCTCTATCTCTTTCCTCACATGTTCTGCTTCTGCTCTATATACGTTGTATCTAAGATGAGAAGCTCTCAATTCCGCAGGAATAGATTCTTCAAAGGTTTGGATGATGCGCCATCGCTGATCCCGGGGCATCTTCTCTATCTCTTTCCTCACATGTTCTGCTTCTTGGCTCAACGCTTGAGTAGTTTTATATCTCAATTGATCCTCTTCTCGTTCTCCCTGTTGATATTCTCTGAGTACGTGCTTTGTCTCATCAGTTATATCCCATCTTTCTTTGCGAGAGAATGCTTGCTTAATCTCATCTTCCAATGCTTGGTTAATTTCTGGATGAGCACGCTTGATAAGGTCTTTAAGAAATCCTTCCTGTATTTGCTTTTTAATATCGTCTTGTCTGTTCTCTGTCTCATCCATTATACGCCTTCTCTCCGTGTGATATAATTCTGGCAGAATTTTCGCTTTCAATTCCGCAGGGACGCGTTTGATAAATGGTTGGATGCTTCGCCATCGACTAGAGAGGGGATGCCCCTCTGTCTCCTTTATGATGCGCCATCTTTCTGTGCAATATAATGCTGGAAGAACTTGCATTCTTAGATCTTGGGGAACACGTGTGATAAACTGATCGTGTATGGCCCTTTGCTCCTCGCGAGGCAGATGGCGGGTCTCTTCCGTTAGGCGATCTCTTTCAGTACCATAGAATGCTGGAAGAACTTGCATTCTTAGATCTTGGGGAACACGCGCGATAAACTGATCTTGTATGGCCCATTGCTCCTTGCGAGGCAGACTTTGTGTCTCATTTATGATAACGATTCTTTCATTATGAGATAAATCTTCTATGGTTTGATTTATCCATTCAGATGCGAAGAATACATCTTTTTTAATGCGTGCGAGAAATTGATCGTGTATGGCCAATTGTTCCTTGCGAGGCATGTTTCGTGTCTTTTCCCGCATTGCTATTCTTTCATCATTGTATAAACCTTTTATAAGCCCATTTGCCAATGCATCGGGAAGTACATTCCTAACACGACTTATAAATTTATTCCATTCTTTGCACTTCTCATCATAAGGCATATATTTTATTGCATCTCGCACTTTTATTCTTTCATCATTGTATAAATCTTTTATGATTTCATTCGCTAATTCATGGGGAAGTACATCCCTAACACGACTTATAAATTTATCCCATTCTTTACACTTCTCATCATAAGGCATATTGCTTATCGCAAATTGCGTTTTTATTCTTTCATCATTGTATAAATCTTTTATGATTTCATTCGCTAATTCATGGGTAAGTACATCCCTAACACGACTTATAAATTTATCCCATTCTTTACACTTCTCATCATAAGGCATATTGCTTATCGCAGGTTGCATTTTTATTCTTTCATCATCGTATAAATCTTTTATAATTCCATTCGCTAATTCATGGGGAAGTACACCCCTAACACGACTTATAAATTTATCCCATTCTTTATATCCTTCGTCACAGGACATGTTTTTTATCTTATGTTGAAGTTCACGTTTATCATCATTGCATAAGTCTTTTATAAGCCTATTCGCCAATTTGTCAGGGAGTGCGATTTTTACACGATTTATAAAATTGTCGTACCTTTTACATCTTTCATTATAAGGCACATATTTCGTCTCATATTGCACTTCGAGTCTAGCATTGTCATATAAATTTTTTATAATTTCATTTGCCAATCCATCAGGAAGCTCATATTTAAGGTATCCTATGAATTGATCTCTTTTTCCCCATTTTTTATTGTAAGGCATTTTATTCGTATTTTTCATCATATATTCCATTTTACTATATGTTTCTAGAACCGCACTTTTCAATTCCGGAGTAAGATTTTCTCTCGTTATCCTGAAATCTCTATTGTCTAGCATCGCGTATGCTGTTAGCGTGTCATAATCATGTGGCATTTCGTTCCCTGCTGGCATGCCATAATCATATAGCATTTCATCCCATGTTGGCATGCGATAATCGTGTTGCGTTACATTCCATGTCGTCGGCATGTGATAAGGGTATTGCATTATATTTTTTGCTTGCGTATAATAATCGTGTTTCCTTATCTCTCTAATTATGGAAGCCCAATTATTACTCCCCTTCCAACGTTGTGCTATCTCACCAAGCCTTCGAACCGCTTTTGCTGCTTCATCTCTCATGAATATGTTTTTAGCACGAGATCTAAGAAAATCCCAGCTACCACGTGACTGATTGTGGACGTCGGATCGTTCATGTGGTTGCTGTCTGTCGCTGTCGCCTTGGTTGTTGGAGGATGAGCCTCTTCTTCTGTCCATAGTTGTGTCCTTTCTTTTCTCTGTGAAAACGCGATACCTGGGTGACTCTTGTGGCAGACTCTCTGCTTGCTACGCTCTCCTATGCGCAGTGGAGCCATTTCTGCCATGAAAGGGTACTGATGGTATAAGCATACAGAGGAAAGGGAGAACTTGTCTAGGGACAAGTTTGACCGTCTTGCTTGTGGACCTGCTCTTGTGAAACTTGGCTCTTGGATCTTTTAAGCCACTTTGATTCCGACCTGCTCTAATAAGTCACGGCTGATCTCAGCGCGATATTTGATTGGCATACGAGTAGGAATACTATGCGAATCGGAACCAGTGCTAACTAACAGCTTATGCCTACCTACGTACTCTAGGTACATTTCGACACTCTCTGAACTATGTGATGGATGATAAACTTCAATTCCATCAATCGGCACATCAGCACGCAATTCATCTAACAAAGCTGGGTCATAGAAGGTGAAGCCAGTCTCTTGCCGACCAGGATGCGCGATCAGGCAAACTCCACCACTGCGGTGAGTCACCTCCACTGTCTCAGCCATATCCACCCTTGTGGAAGTGTATCCTCCCTGACGAATGATCTCCATGGCCGTCGACCAATCTGGCGCGTAACCATGCTCGCGTAGCAGGAGAGCATTATCCAGGGGATGGACCAGTTGCCCATTGTTCTTTGCAAGGACCTCATCCTGACGCGGAAACTTATACCCTTTATGAATTAAATATTCATAAACTTTGTGCATTTTCTTTTCTCGCTTTTGCCTAAATTTATCTATAATCAATGATATTTCACTATTTTCAGGATCGAATCCATAACAGAGCAGATCTCCCATTTTGCCATTCCATGTTGTGCTCATTTCTACACCTGACAGGACGGGGAGATGCTTTGCAGCTGCTAACGCCTGAATCTCGGCAACCTTGTCAATGCGGTCGTGATCGGTCACAGCTACTAAGTCGAAGTGTTCAGAGACGAGATAATCAATGAGCTGTTGAGCGGGCCAGCGCCCATCACTATATGTGGTGTGCATATGGAGGTCAATAGCAGCGTCAGGAGCAAGGGTCAAATTCATGGTTGCGTGAGTCAAGACGAACTCCTTTTTCTAGATAGAGAAAGATCTTTCCCATTTATTATAATGTTACCACATGAAGCTCTCAGGAAACATGTACAGTGTGCCAATAAGATCTCAGAAAAGAGAAGGCTCTCTATCCTTTGGGATACTGTTGGCGAATTGGTTGATCAAGCTTGGCATCAGCAAATATTCCTATTCAACATGAGCACAATTTTAGATCTCGCCAACAGTATCATTTGGGGTGAAACCCGAAGAACAACCAGAGTCATCGTCGAACCGAACACTTTCTGATACTGTGACTTTACTGCCAGATTCACCCGGAAGGATAGAGAGCCAGAATATCTCTATTCCAGAATTGGAATTGTTGCATGGTTCCCTCCTAAAAAAGCTAATCTAAATACAGGCTTCTATAAAATCAGTATGAGTTTTGTCGCCATCTCTATTGCCTACTCGATCGGCCATCCCCCATGCTCATCTATCGCATCGTCAATCTGGTCCATCAACTTGATAGTCTCTGCTAGAGCTGCTACCATGCGTTGATAATGCTGGATGTCATTGAATTCAAGCTTGCGCCCCTTGCGATCCTTCAACCACTTCTGACAAACCTGATACCCTCCGACATGGAATTCCCATACTTCTGGTGGTACCCCTTGAAAATATTGCGTCTTGCTGATCCATACTCGACCTTGTTCAGGAGCCTCGGCTGGGGAAGAATAGTCTACTTTGTCAATAGTATCGCTTCCTTGCTCAGGAAAAGTAGTGGTAACCTTGCCAAACTTCTCCATCAAATGCAGTCCTACAAGCCTATCGCCTAATGAACAAAGCTCTCGGAACAGGTCAGCATTTGAGGTCAGAGGCAGGCGGGGAAAGTCGATCTTGAGGAACTCTGCGTACCGTTCACGGTAGCTTGGAGCATGAAAGATGGCATACATGTAGCTAAAGATATCTTCAGGGCCAAAGGTCTGTTGTAGGTCACCCTTGCCATCGGAGATAAATAGCAGATTGAGCTTGGTCGAAAAATCTGAGATAAAGGGGGAGGAAAGGTTAGGACGACGACCAGAAGTGGTACTTGAAGACTCATCAATTTCAAATAGTGTCTGTTCTTTAGTTACACTAGGATAAAGATAGAGAGGGAAAAGATAGTTGCCTTCTTTGCGGGTTGCAGCATGATGAACAGCAACCGCATTCGAGACTAAAACATGTTGAAAGGTTTCAATTTCATAGCCTCTGGATACCATGAGGTTACGGGAACAAAATCTCGCGTTACTCATCACATGACGGCTACTGCCCCCTCTTCCAATGTCCATTAAATCTGGCTCATAATAAATTTTCCTCCAGTCAAAAGGTCGGTAGTAGATCGTCCAGATCTTTTCCTGCCATTGAGAATTACGGACCTTCATCCGTTCACGAGCAGTATTCCAGTAAGGACTTTCCTGAACAGGAAGGGTTTCCAATATTACATTATCTGGAATTGATGAATTTGCTAGTTTCTGGATACGATAAATTAACTCTGACTCTGTCCAACTGACATGCAGGGCATCATTATGCGTACATATTCCCAGCCCATATTTTTTACCAGCATCAGCTTTTGGGTTGCCTGTTCCAAAAAGCTCAGTTACTTTGTAGCCCTGCTCATATTCTGCTCTTGCGTCATCATCCTGAGGCTTAAATAAGAAAAAAGGAGAGGTTGGTTCAAGCCTATTCCACCCTGTTGTCGCAATGTCATGCTCGACTAACCATTGGTACTTACCGCCAACAGGTCGCTGCTCCTGACCTACTTTCTCAATTACTTCGCGTGGCCCCCAGAGATCAGCATGGTAAACTGTTGCCATACTAGATAAATCTGTTTTCTTCTGTCGTTTAACAAAGATACCAATAGCAGCCCCTTGTTGAATGTCAAATACATTTTCATCTTTTCTACCGTCTGGCGAGCGTTCCTTTTTCTTGCTGTTTCCATGGAGATCTAGGACGTAGATGTCATCAAAGGTTTCCATGAGGCTCTGGCGCATTCCTCGAAAAGTCGGATTTCCCAGATAGCCATGATTGGTTATGAAGGCCAGAATGCCATAGCCAGTCTTCTCAATCCTCCATTGAGCAAAGCGAATAAACTTAACATAGTCGTCATTGAGCCACTTCGGGTTACGCTCTCCTAGTGGCTGGCCGTCTACCTCAAAGTAGTTTCCCGTCGTCTTGCCTGTCTGAGAGTCCTCACCCCGTAGTAGGCCCTTAATCCAGTTTCCCTTATTAGCAGAATGGCCTGAATAAGGAGGGTTGCCTAAAACGATCATGACCGGATAATTCCGCTTGACCTTGACCGCTTCATTCGCCTCATCTGAGATATATTGTCCAATGAGCAACTCTGAACGTTTAACAGCATCGTCCAGCGTATTGGTCAGGTAGATGCCTAGGCGTTCATCTGTTTTAAAATCGTACCCCCATCTCTTTCGCTCCGCTTCTGGCAGGTCTATCGCCGCAAGCTGCATGCCTAGTTTGAGATGGGCCATGGCATAGGGAGCTATCAGCAATTCAAAGCCGAAGAGACGCGGTAGAAGATGCTGGCGAACATATCCAGACCACATTCCTGCATTCCCCATCTGGCGGTAACTCTCTCGAATATGAGCAATGACATGGTAGAGGAAGGTTCCAGTACCCGTAGCTGGGTCGAGGATCAAGACGCGTGGGGCTGTTTCTCTCCGTTCCTGACCATCTTCATCGACAGAGGAATAGGAGACGGTAGCAGTGTCAGCTAGTCCATCAGGACAGTCAAAATGTTCCCGTAGCAGATGATCTACCGAGCGGACAATATAGGTAACCACCGCTTCAGGGGTATAGTAGACCCCGCGTAGCTCTCGTAGCTTGGGATCATATTCGACCAAGAAGGTCTCGTAAAAATGAATGATGGGATCGCCTTTACTTTTTCCAAAGTCAGATAGAACCGCATCAATATCAGTAGCGGCAAGGACCTGCGCCAGCTCATCAACAAAGCCAACGAACGGCTCATCTTCTAGGTCTGGTCCGGCAATGGTACCAAAGAGTCGGCGTAGAAAAGGGTTAGTTCGAGGGATCTCTCTCGCAGCGTCTTCCCGTCGAAATGGTTTGTTGACCTTGTGGTTACAGCGAGCAGCAAAAAGCCCGTAAGCTACCGTCTGGGCGAACATATCGGCAAACTCTGACTCTTTGAGGGTTGGTAACAATACTTCCTGAAACGATAGGTAAAGGCCCTTGAGATTATTAGAAGCTTCTTTCTGTTGAAAAGCGTCAATGATTATATCTCGTATCATATGAGCAAGACGGGCCATGCGCTTAGCAATATCCTGGGGTTTTCGAATTGGTTCGGCGCTATGCTCAAGGAAGCTGCGAAGGAGTTGCTCAACTTTTACCATGCCCTCTTTATCGAGAGGCAGTCGCCTATCAGAACGAGGAGTAGCTAGACGGGCTGACATGAGCTTTTCTCCCTGAACGTACCATCTGAATTCCAGATAGTCAGTAAGGACAAGGTTATCAAGCGCTCGCTTATATCGTCCTAGCTGCTCATCCCGCTCAATCTTGTCTAAGGGAACATCAACATCTTTCGCTTCGATATAGCCGATGGTCAGATTATTGCAGTCTATGACATAATCTGGAGCCCCGCATTTGATACGCTTTGGTTCGTTGGTTACAGAAATATTGTCTCCTAGGGACTCAAGAAGGGTTTCTAATGTGCCTCGGTAGGTATGTTCTGTCGCTCGTCCTGCTTTGTATTCTGTCTCAACATCGGTCAGATAGACGCGGAATAGTTTCTCGCTCATGTTGCTCGCTCGCTCTCTCGTATTAGTAGATCCTAGTTTATCTCATCAAGGGCTTTTTGACAATCCTCAATTCAGCTATCACCGCTCTCTAAGGAACCTGCTCAACTGGCAAGGGGATTTTTATTGTTTTCTTTAAAGACAACAAATCTTTTCTTTAGAGACAATATATTCTCTAAAGACAATGCCAGCGACAGAAAGCAATTGGACTTAGAAAATTTAGCCTGCATCAATCCTATCGCTTGGACAATCAAATTATTTTAGCCAGGGATAAAAAAAATTTAGCCATCTGACTACCCTCTTAAGCTCGAAAATTTAGCATGACTATCATTCTCCAGAGAAATTCTATCCTTCTAGGACCATGGCTAAGGGCGGCTAACTTTTCAGCGATAGAGCAGCTAAAATTTTCAGCGAGCAGCGGCTAACTTTCCTGATAGGCGCGGCGAATGGGGATAACTTTCTAGGGCCAGGGCTAACTTTCTGAACGGCAGGGGATAACTTTTCTCATCAGTTCTATCGCGGAGGGGTTTAGGAAGGGCTTGCTCTTATTACCGTTAATGCATGAAAAAATTTAGCCAAGTAGCGTTGATTTGAGAGGCAACTACCCGCAGAATGTCGATACAGTCTCTTTGCGCCGAAGCAACCCACGAGCCTGAATTAAACCCCAAGCTCCCAAGTCCCAAGACAGAACCCAACCCGATACTCCCCAAGAAAAGCGGCGACTGGACTCGAACCCTATTGACAAGCTATGCTAATATAGTCTGGTAGAGTAAGAGACTTGAACGCAAGAGCAAGAGACTCTGCTCAATTTCAAAAAATAAAAAATGCTGTTGTTTGGCTTCCCAAGCAGTTTCTCTGGCGGCGTAGCTCAGGCGGTAGAGCAAGGGACTCATAAGCCCTGTGTCACTGGTTCGAGTCCAGTCGCCGCTACTTCTAGGTGAGAAGCGGGTTGATAGATATATCACCCGCTTTTTTGTGTAGGAATATATGAATGATAACGAGCTAAATCTTAAAAAAAACTCAAAGATTAGGGATAGCTAAGCCAGTTAATAAGCACCAGATAGTCTCTAAACTCCAGTCCTCTCTACAGGGAAATTCACAAGGTGAAAATAGAAATGCGCAAGAGGGCATATCATTAGGTTCTATTTCGGATATAGAACAGCAGGTACAGCTTATGAGGACCAAGCCTCAAAAAGGAACAAAATATTTGCAAATGATGGGTATAGTTGAAGAGCGAATATCTCCAGAGAATGATTAGAACGTAGGTAACATGGACCGAAATTGGAACAATTCGGCATACCTACTGCTGATATGTTAGTATGTAACGACAAACTCCTGATTCGAGCCGAAAGGGCCAACATCAATGGTGAGCGTGTGCTTGAGATTGCTTGCATTCGGATCAACATTATCTGCGCCACTTGAGTTGGTAACCTCGAATACGATTTTGCCTGCTGTGTATGCGCCTTTTGCCTCCCCTTGATCGTGAAAGGCAAGTACGACAGACCCACAAGGGCTATCAAGACCCTGGGAATAAAAATAGGCAAGCAAATCCTCTGCCAATTGCTGCCCAGTCACACTTGGATCAACCGTTACCCCACGCTTTGGCTGTGGGCAGGCCCCAGCCAATCCTACACTCCCGCTGTGGAACTCGTGTATTGTGCTTGCATTTCCCAATGCTGCAAGAGCATGGAGATCGGCTACCGTCGTTGGCGGATAGTGAACTGGTGTTACAGTCGGTGTTGGACTGGGTGTCGCCGTGGGTAGAGCTGTTAGACTGGGTGTCGCCGTGGGTAGAGCTGTTGGAGTTGGGGCAGTTGCTTGAAGCTGTGATGAGAATCCCATGAGACTGCCTACCATTATAAATAGCACCACCACGCTCCCGATAAAAACACATGCACACAGGCCAATCAACCCAAATCGCGCCCATGCAGGTAGATCATGAAATTTCTTCTCCAATCCAGCTGGCTGCGGAATAGGAGAAGGACTAGATTGCCCATTTGCTGGGAAGGGCCGTCCAGATGGTGAGTACTGGCTAGCACGCGGATCATAGGGCGGATAATTCATCAAAGAGTCCTTTCTTGATCAAAGAAACTGAGCAAAGAGGTCTGGCCGATCAGTAGTAAGCGAGTCTAGGCTAAGGGCTGCAAATTGACGCAACTCATCTAGGTTATTCACCGTCCACAATCCCAACTGGAAGCCACGTTGCTGAATGCTATCAATCATGTCAGCAGAGAAAAGAAGCGCGTCAATGTCAATCCAAGCACAACCTAGTTCCATAGCCAGACTACATAGCACATCCACACCATCTTCAGTCTGCTCAGGCCACCATTTTTTGGAGACAATCATTCCCGTCTCAAGCGAGGGCTCTAGGGATTTGATACTAGCAAGAATTGGCCAATCAAAAGAGATAATGACTACTTGATCGAGCATATTAGCTGCCCGAATTTCCGCAACAACCGCCTCTGCAATATTTGGATAGCGCCCATAGATTCCCTGTCGCTGACTACATTTGATCTCGATACGTACTTTTACACGTCCCTTTGCAAGGTCAAGCACCTCACGGAGCGTAGGGATACGTTCTGGTTGAAGCCAACCACCAGGGAAATGAGTTGCAGCATTGAGTGAACGCAGATAAGCAAAGTCGAGGTCCAGGATATTTCCTTGACCATCTGCCAACCGCTCAACGGTATGATCATGGAAAACAATGACTTGACCATCAGAACTCATTTGTACGTCTAGCTCAATCGCATCAACACCTAGTGTAAGAGCGTTGCGAAAAGCGCCTAGAGTGTTCTCTGGAGCAAGCAGAGAACCTCCACGGTGTGCTATACGTTGGAGAGAGTTACCTATATTTACCTACCTAATTAATTAATAAGAAATAACGATCAGAGAAATCAACACGGTCTCCAAATTGATTATACAAAGTCATCTCATCCATTGCAAGATATGCAGTTCCATTTTCCTATCTTCAACCATTTATCAGTAGTTTGATGGCGTTCCATACCTCGTTTTCCTCCCAAAGATGGGTTGGCACTCGCTTCGGAGAACGGATGAGGTTTAGCTTCCTTTTCTCTATTTAACCTTCATTGATGATTCCAGTTAAATTGCTTTATTCTTTATTCTCAACAACTTCTTCAGGCCTCATGCGCATGCGACTGCGCCAGACGTTCCTTGTCGATTTCTCCACCAGTACCTCGCAGCGTTCCAGCAACGCTATCTTTTGCTCTTTGGTAAGATGTTGAATGTGTTCTAACTGATCCATGTCGAGTAGTCGTGCTTTTTCAAGAACGTTTTCTGTTGGTAGAAGTGACGATCCTATTCCATAAGGGAAATCGCTTTTAGTGGGGAATGCATCTGCATTATCGAATAGGACGACTTGGCAGTCACGGCCATTTCCTATGAAACCAGTATTGTGAGTATCTTTTTTTTCTATCAACGTAATAAAGAACTTAGCATCATCGGGTAGGGATATATCACCTTTTTGAGACATATTGTGTACCCACAGCTGTAATGATCCTTCTTTTCCATTAATCTCGCGCTTCACCGTTAGAGGAACCATATTCAAGTTTAGTAATTTATCTACCTGATAAGCTGCAATTTCTGATTTATAAGAACAAAACCAATCATCCTTGCTCTCAGGTTTCCATACACCAACAAGCCCACACCTCAGAGTTATTTTCTTTGGCTTGGACATGCCGTCGCGTAGGGTCTCTGATGAGACTACTTCGCTAGTTCTCATTAAATTTGCTATAGTATCTTCACTATAGGTTCCTTCCCAGATCTTAACCTGCGCATCACGCAGAGGTGCAACAAGACGTGTCCAGCATTCGAAAGTATCCTTTAACAAACTTTTAAAATCTCTTTCGAGCAATTTCACTAAGAGTAGCTGTATTTCTATGTTCCCTTACATTTGCCAAATTAAGAATATAATCATTATATAGATACTTTAATGTATTGAAAGTATCTATACATATATTGCCTGTAAGAGGATTTTGTTTTGTTCTGTCATAGTCTCCTGCTCGGTCAATTTGTTTTAATTGGTCTGCTATCCTTTGAAGTTGAACTTGCATTCCGTCCCGACATCGGTCAATTTCCTCAAGGGACATTCCACCAAGCCTGCCCTTCAGATCCTTTAGTTGCTCCTTAATAGGATTAAACCTTTCTCTCAGGGCTTTTATTTGGTCCTTATTAAAAGGAATCGATCTTGTCCTCGGGTGTAGACATCACGTAGTCCATTGATTGGCTACTACTGGCTCCAGTAGGCTCAGTATGTTCTTTATCAAATCCGAACAGTTTATCAAAATGTTGCCTTGTAACACCTTTCTTTATTGCATTTGTGCTCTCATGGTCAGGGTTTATATTACCTACATCAGGCATGATCAAATTTCCTTATCATTTCTATAGCAATTGCTGCCATTCTAGAAAAAGGGCTGACATCCCAAAGAATGGCACTGGTTTGGTCCATTAAATTTCAGTGAATATATCGTTCATTTGAAAGAAGCTTAATGCGTCAATAGACAGTCAGTCGATGCAGATGTGAAGAGGAGGCAATGTCCCAGAAGCATTTGAATGTCCTGCCTCAACTTTCCAGCTTCTCTCTGGCTAACAGCGAGATGTTTCTTTCTCTAGAAAGAATACCCAAGAGAAGACATCCTTGGCAATGACAACTCATAGACATCTTCTGGACATCTTGCAGGTAGAACATTCTACCTCCAGCAACTGGACAATATCCAGAACAGACGCCACCTCCTGGATACCCACAAATGCCACCTGGATATCCTCCAAGCCCTAACCAGTTCCTCCAGATCTTAACCTGCGCATCACGCAGAGGTGCAACAAGACGTGTCCTGCATTCGAAAGTATCCTTTAATTCTATTCGAGCAAAATCTCTAACTATATTTATATGTTCCCTTAATTGGCTACTACTGGCTCTAGTAGGCTCAGTATGTTCTTTATCAAATTCGAACAGTTTGTCAAAATGTTGCCTTGTAACGCCTCTCTTTATTGCACTTTCGCTCTTGCGGTCAGGGTTTAGATTACCTACATCAGGCATGATCAAATCTCCTTATCATTTCTATAGCAATTGCTGCCTTTCTAGAAGAATGGCTGACCTTCCACAGAAGTGTACGATCTATCTCGTTACACACATTCCTGTCAATTTGTGGATTGGAGCGTATCTGTATCATGACATCTGCACTTGTTCGATATCGATCTAGGGCCTATCAACAAAGAGGTCGCGCAACAGAAGCATGAAGCATGTGATCAAGCAGGCTCAAGTTCTCAAGCAGAACCGGATCTCGAATTGCGGCTAGGACTTCCCGAGACAGACTCACATGCAAGCTCCAGTCGTCAGCAACGCAAGTTGGAAATAAAAGAAAAGGTCTTGCTAAATGAGGCTTCTTGAGAGATACTTATAGGCGTGAGCATTCAGACTTCACGATAGCAGCAAATCAACGAAGGAGCCAGGGACTGTGTTTTTCAGCAAAGAACAACTCGAGCTATCTATCAAGCGTCTTGGCGAATTAGACCCTTTTTTGGTACAGTGTTTCTGGCACTCAAGCAAGCCAATCTCCCCGAGGGAGAAACAAAATCTCTGAAATTTCAGCCTCTTTTAGAAGCATTTCTGCAAAAGTATTATCGACCAACACCTAGCTATAACAAATATTATATGCCTTTTAAAACTTATAACAATAAACACTGGATCACACTTCAATATGTCAAAACATTACAAAGGATGACTGTCACGACTTTTTCGGATGTAATCCGTCACCCCAAAGGAAGCAGTGAGTGGGGATGGAAAACAGACTATGTGAAAATTCTCTCGCAAAAACACCTGACCATGAACCAGATTCCGACGTTTGACCTAGCCGTTTGGCTCTTCCGATCAAGAAAGTGGAACTCTTTTCTACAAGACGAAGGAATCATTCGAAACATTCTTTGCTGAATTCCATATCGATCCACAAGAACAGGCTCTCTTTGACACAACCGTTCCATTGCATGTTACGTCGCTCTTTCAAGAACTGCCAGTTGACTCAGGGACACTCTGTGAAAATGGTCGGTTTGCCTCCAAGTGAAGAAAAAAACCAGCGCCATAACTTTTTGCAATCAAGCTTCAGCCATATACAGATGCTCGAAGAATATGGAGCTAAACTACAATTGCTACAACTCAAAGGTGTAGGACCATCTCAGGAAATAGCACTCGAACCAGCACCACGATTAAACATGATCACAGGAGACAATGCACTAGGCAAAACCTTTCTGTTGGAATGTGCATGGTGGGCATTGACGAGCACATGGGCTTCCCAGTATCCAGCACAACCTCACCGAGTGGAATCCCCCAGTATTACATTCCAGATTAGTAAAGCCTATCGATCGGAAAGAACAGAAACCGTGAGGTATAATTGGAAAACCCAAAGTTGGCCCACCCCAAAGGATCGTACTGTGCTCCCTGGTTTATCCATTTTTGCTCAAGCAGATGGCTCTTTTGCTGTTTGGGACCCTGCCAAATTCGATACCATGGTGCCGCAAAACCTGAAAGATGATGCTTTCATACGTATCTCCTCACAAAAAATTTGGAATGGAGTCCGTGAGCAGTACAATAACAAAGAGGTTGTGAGGTGCAGAGGGCTCATAGAAGATTGGCTTACCTGGCAAACAGCACGAGATGAGTCACGCTTTCGCGTCTTCTGCGCTGCCCTTGAAGCATTATCACCACACCCCAACCACCCACTTATTCCTGGGACCCCGATGCGAATCCCAGATGAGGCAAGAGATGTCAGGGAAGTCCCAACGCTTCAATTTCCCTATGAATCGGTACCCATTGTACTCTGTTCTGCAGGAATTAAACGCATTGTAGCTTTGGCCTATCTTTTGGTATGGGCTTGGCATGAACATATTGCAAGTTCAGAACTGATCCGTGAGGCTCCACAACGCAGCATTGTCCTGCTCATTGATGAAATGGAAGCTCATCTTCATCCATTCTGGCAGCGCATTATTGTTCCAGCTATCATGAAAGTGGTTCAAGCCTTATCTGAAGAAGTGAGCACACAGGTGATTATTGCAACACACTCACCGCTGGTCTTAGCTTCAGTCGAGCCCCTCTTTGATGAAGATCAGGATAGCCTCTTTCATCTTTATCTTGATTACACAAACAACTCTGTCCAATTAGATAATCTTCCTTTTGTGAAGCGGGGACGTGCTGATCAGTGGCTAACCTCAGAGGTGTTTGGATTAACAGATACTCAAACTTAACGATTCAACCTGTATCCGTGGTCGCAGAGCTTGGTTACAACCCTATCTTGACGGGGAATATGGCATCACCTATCTGGAAGGAAAAGCACCTTTCCTCGCAAGTGAACTTAAAAGGCAAAATCTAACTGATGTGAATTTTCCAATTTGGGAACACTTCAGAAAAGCCCCATCCAAAAGGCTACCATAGTACGATGAAAGCATCCCCACCCCGCAATTCATTGCGCCCGTATTATTCGCATTACACAATACACTCATGAGCCTCCTTGCAATGCGAGTCCAGATGTTCTAGCTAGCGCTGCTGTGGTGTGCGATTTGGTCTTCTTCCGGTCACCAGCTCCTGGACATCTTCGGAAGTATCGATCAATTCCTGGTTTGGTCGATTATGCGCTTCTAGTTGATCCTGAAGTTGATCGACAAACTCTCCTGCGATTTGCCCTTGTGAAAGTCCCACAGAGGTATACTCACTTACCGTCTGCAGATAGAAGTTGTGCACTCTCTGTCTGAGACTGGGAAGCCCTCCAAACTCTTGACGTGGAAAGAGCGTTTCATCCAGACGGTGATAGCCCACGAGATTCCAAATCCCTTGCCGTAGCACTTCGTTGAGTCGGTCATTGTTCGGCATAACCTCTCCATGCTCCCTCAGCGTCCTCTGGATGCCATCTTGGAGTCTCAGTACTCTTTCGAAACTCCTGCTGTCTCCTCTGTTCTCCCTCCAATTGTTCCTGCATGCCATCAACGGTTGTTGGCAAAGCATCATTAGCTCTCAGAATCTCCCCTGGATGATTGACCCCGCTCGCCTTCTTGCTGTGCCTGAGCTTGGTCGCGTTCTTGCTGCGTAATTGTGAGCTGCTCCTGAGTGTTATCAAGATCTTGCATGGTAATTCTGAGCTGTTCCCGCGTGCGACTAAGGTTTTGTTGTGCTTGGTTACGTTCTTGCTGTGTCTTCCTCAGCTGTTCTTGAGTGCGATTGAGATTTTGCTGTGCCTGCCTCAGTTGCTCTTGAGTAGGATTATGCTCCTGCTGTATCTTCCTCAGCTGCTCCCTCGCTTGGTCACGCTCTTGCTGTGCATTTCTGAATTGTGTCTGGAGGCGGTCACGTTCTTGTTCTGTCCCTCTGAGTTGCCCTCGGGCTTGGTCACGTTCTTCCTGTGTGTCTCCGAGCTGTCTCTGGAAGCGGTCACGTTCTTGTTCTGTCCCTCTGAGTTGCCCTCGGGCTTGGTCACGTTCTTCCTGTGTGTCTCCGAGCTGTCTCTGGAAGCGATCACGTTCTTGTTCTGTCCCTCTGAGTTGCCCTCGGGCTTGGTCACGTTCTTCCTGTGTGTCTCCGAGCTGTCTCTGGAAGCGATCGCGCTCTTGCTGAAGTTTCTGTTGTTCCTCCCTTCTTACTCTTGCTAGCTCTCTCTGTAATCTCTGTTCTGCCTCTTGTTTTAGCTTATTCTCTCTTTTTTCCATCTGGGAATGCTCCTCTAGTATTCTTTTCATTTGATCAATCAATTGTCCCCCTTGTGCAGAGCTTCCTTCACCAAATCGAACTCGTTCAGACGACCTTGACTCACGAGTGCGCATATCGTTCTCAATCTGCTGCTTAGTGCGTATTTTTATTATAGTACCCATTGCTCTTTGTGCTCCATAGCTACTATTACGCGCCATTTGCATTATTTCTTGGACCATATTCTCATTATAACATGAGGCCAGTATATAACCCATTGCTTGTTGTGCTCCATATTTGCCATTACGCGCCATTTGCATTATTTCTTGGACCATATTCTCGTTATGACATGAGGCCAGTATATGACCCATTGCTCTTTGTGCTCCCTGTTTGCCATTACGCGCCATTTGCATTATCTCTTGGACCCTACCTTCATTATAAAATTTAGCCAGTATATGACCCATTGCTCTTTGTGCTCTTTCATAACCATCACTCGCCATTTGCATTATCTCTTGGACCCTACCTTCATCATAAAATTTAGCCAGTATATGACCCATTGCGATTTGTGCTCCATAGCTACTATTAAGCGCTATTTGCCTTATTTCTCGGACCATATTCTCATTATGATGCGCAGCCAGTATATAACCCATTGCCTGTCTGCACTGCCACTGTGAATAACAACCCGATAAACCAAAATCACTATCACCTTCATTACGCGCCATTTGCATTATTTCTTGGATCATACCTTCATCATAATGTGCAGCCAGTATATGACCCATTGTTGTTTTCGCTACACTGTAACCACGACGCGCATTTTGCATTATTTCTTGGGTCATACCTTCATTATAACGTGCAGCCAACATAATGCCCATTGCCTCGTGTGAACCATTAATACTATTTATATTACGCGTCATTTGCATTATTTTTTGGGCCATACCTTCATTATAATGTGCAGCCAGTATAGTGCCAATTGCCCTGAATATGCCTCTCCTGATCCACGAATTTATTTGACCATTATTCAGCATACCAACAATGACGGGAGCAAAGGCGTTGCTGTCACCATCTGGCCCAAGGGCCTCAGCCAGCCCTCCACGCATGCACCAAGTAATCTGCTCATCGGCTGACATGCGGGCCAAGACCTGGGGTGACACATAATCGCTCGTGCTCGCATCACTCTCCGGCATCCCTCCACGCAAGTGTTCACGCTTGGAATTCAGTTGCAGCTTTGCGAGAGGCTTTCCATCCTCACCAACTGGAATCTCGTTCTCTTCCTGAGAGGCTGTCTCATTCGCTGGCTGTTTTCCTTTTGCCATGCGACGGAGAAGATCTGGACAGTTTCGTCTCATTTTTGTGTAATTCAAATGTGCATCCGATGACTTATTGATTTCACGAATTCCCATGGTCATTTTCCTTCCCTGCATATCTCAAGAGAATATTCTTCCGTTACAGCAAAAGCATATTCATCCTACCTCCGAGGCAGGATGGGCAGATGAGAAGACTAAATGGCGTCGAAATCTTTGAATGGAAGGCACACTCTAACCGCTAAACGGTACAAGGGAGCGTGCTAGTGGATGAACTGAAGGTCTCAGTAAGGTGAGTTGCGGGGCTGTGCCAGCAGGAAACTGGCCCGCTTTTTGGCCTGCACGGGGAGAGAGAGACATTGTTTCTTCACCTATGATGTTCAAAGAATTTCTTGATCTACATACATATTTATCTACATACAGTTTTGCAAGTCCATGGAGAGCGATGAATGTGAACGATCAGATGATTGCTGAGAAGATCGCAATCCATGCATCATCTCTGTATCCACTGTGATCGATTATAACATATTGAGAGCATTATTGCAAGAGCTTGAGAGCCGTTAAATTGTACTTTGACGTTTTGATATAATAATTTTCGTTGCTTTGAGACCATATGTGTAGTAAGGACATCAGGCTAAGTATTACAATATGTTGAGCGGTGATTGGACTTTTCAAGCTTCCGTCAAAACGTCATATACGCATATTCAAGTATAGACATGTGATAATCTGATTGATATACTGAGAAAACGAACGAGGAGGATAGGAGGGACACAATGGTAATGTAGGTCCTGAGGGTCCTGAAAATTGCCTTGACTTCTATCTTGCTAAAAATCTACAATGCCATGAGGGACCGTAGACAGAGAACAAAAATCAAGGGAAACAGTTTAACAGAAGAAAAATCTGAGTAGGAAAGGATACTTGCATGAATCATCCAACTATTGAACAATTCGAGAAGCTTCAGCATACTGTTAATGAGCTGTCTTCGAAGCTCGATCAGTTAGATCTGATGGAAAAGAAACGAGATTTCACTATTCGTGATAGCAGTGTCAAGATTGGTATTGCTGAAGGATTAGCATCAAGTACTCATTTTGGCATCTCTAAACTTGAACATGAGATGGTTCAGTTGAGATCGGAAATGAAAGAACTGAGAGAGAGCAATGAGCAGCAGATAGATGTTCTCCGTCAGCAGATGAACCAGCAGAGTACTTTAATCAAAGATGTAGCTAGTGCTCAGCAGAGACAAGAGCAAACCTTGCAGAGACAAGAGCAAATCTTGCAGAGACAGGAGCCGCTCTTGCAAGCAATCCTTGACCGACTCCCATCTAGGTAGTAACCACATCTGAAGAACAGCGGTTGGCTCCAATGTGAGGGATCTGTAAGAGACTGTACCAGAATATGTGATCGATTTGTGATCTCTCTCGGTTATGCTTATAGCGATTCCATTTCCCTCTGGCCTATCGAGAGAGGGAAGAATAGCGAGAATTTTCGGAGGAAACAGGTATGCAGATCACTCTTGATGGCAACGAGGCAGTCGCTGCCATTGCTCATGCGTTAAGTGAAGTCATTGTGATTTATCCCATCACTCCCTCAACCCCCATGGGGGAATTGGCTGATAGCTGGTCGGCGCAGGACAAAGACAATCTTTGGGGGACAGTACCACATGTTGTTGAGATGCAGTCGGAGGGCGGGGCCGCTGGTGCTATTCATGGAGCACTGCAAGCGGGTACACTTGTCACGACATTCACGGCATCTCAGGGGCTTCTTTTGATGATCCCCAATATGTATAAGATTGCGGGTGAACTCACACCGACAGTATTTCATGTTGCCGCACGTTCTCTAGCCACACAAGGCCTTTCGATCTTTGGTGATCATTCCGATGTGATGGCTGCACGGGCCACAGGTTTTGCCATGCTCTGCTCGGCCTCTGTCCAACAAGCGCAGGATATGGCCTTGATTGCCCATACCTCGACGTTACAAGCACGCCTTCCATTTGTGCATTTCTTTGATGGCTTCCGTACCTCACACGAAGTCAACAAAATTGAACAGGTGACCCATGAAGCTATCCGGGCGATGACCGATGATAGCTTGGTTATGGCCCACCGCCAACGTGCTCTCTCGCCAGAGCATCCTTTCATTCGTGGAACAGCCCAGAATCCTGATGTCTACTTCCAGGCACGTGAGACCGTCAACCGTTTCTACCTTGCCTGCCCACAAGTCGTCCAGGATGCGATGGATCGCTTTGCCACTATTACGGGTCGTCAATATCATCTGTTTGACTATATTGGAGCCCCCGATGCTGAGCAAGTCATCGTTATGATGGGTTCTGGTGCCGAGACTGTAAAAGCCACCGTTGATGCTTTGAATGCAAAAGGTCAGAAAGTTGGCGTTATCAACGTCCATTTGTTCCGTCCTTTCTCGGTTGAACACTTCATCTCCGCATTGCCAGCAACGACACGTGCGATAGCAGTCCTAGACCGCACCAAAGAGCCAGGTAGTATGGGCGAACCACTCTACCTAGATGTTGTAGCAGCTCTCAGTGAGAGAAAGGACAAAACGGCTACCCAGCCAACGGTCATCGGCGGACGCTATGGTCTCGGTTCGAAGGAATTCACACCTGCGATGGTCAAGGGCATCTTTGATGAGATGCAGCGAGCTGAGCCCGAAAACCACTTTACGATCGGTATTGAGGATGATGTTACCAATACTAGCTTGGATTACGACCCGCAATTTGCTCTTGAGGACAAGGATCTGGTGCAATGTGTCTTCTGGGGCTTAGGCTCCGATGGTACAGTGGGTGCTAACAAAAATTCGATCAAAATCATTGGCGAAGAGACCGAGAATGATGCGCAAGGATACTTTGTCTATGATTCCAAAAGATCGGGTTCTGTGACTATTTCCCATTTACGCTTCGGGCGCAATAGCATCCATGCCCCCTACTTGATCGGTAATGGTCAGGCAGATTTTCTCGCCTGTCACCAGTTCTCTTTCTTGGAACGCTTAGATGTGCTCACGTATGCCCGACCGGGCGGCATCTTCCTCCTTGATAGCTTGTATGGGCCAGAAGATGTGTTGTCTCATTTGCCTAGTGAAGTGCAACAAGAGATCCGTGACAAGAAACTGCGTTTTTATGTGATCGATGCGCATAAAGTGGCACATGACACTGGTATGGCTGGTCGTATCAATACGATTATGCAAACCTGTTTCTTTGTGCTGAGTGGTGTCCTCCCACGCGAACAGGCCATTCAGGAGATCGAGCGGAGCATTAAGAAAACTTATGGCAAACGTGGCGAGGCCGTTGTCCAGAAGAACTTTAAAGCGGTCGATGAGACTTTGGCCCACTTGCATGAGGTCCAGGTGTCTGAAATCGACAGTAGTCAGCAAAAGGGCGCTCAGACTTCAAATAAACACGTTCTCCTGCCAATGCTCACACGCCGACCACCCGTGCCCGCCGAAGCACCTGATTTTGTACGCAACGTGCTTGGGCCTATGATTGTTGGCAATGGTGATAGCCTCCCAGTAAGTGTGCTCCCACAGGATGGGACTTATCCGTCAGGAACTACACGCTGGGAGAAACGCAATATTGCCGCTGAGATTCCTGCATGGGTGCCTGATATCTGTATCCAGTGTGGCAAGTGTGTGATGGTCTGTCCGCACGCGGTCATTCGCATGAAGGTCTATGATCCATCGAATCTCGAGCACGCGCCAGACACTTTCCTGTCAACGGAAGCACGTTTCAAGGAATTCCCGGGCATGAAGTACACACTTCAGGTAGCACCTGAGGATTGTACGGCCTGCGGTCTGTGTGTGGAAGTCTGTCCAGTTAAGGATAAGAAGCAGGTTGGCCGGAAGGCGATTAATATGGTGCCTCAGCTTCCGGTGTGTGAACAAGAGCGGGCCAACTGGGATTTCTTCCTTTCATTGCCTGAAATAGAGAGGACGCAGCTCAATCCGCGAGCTATCAAAAAATCGCAGTTGATGATGCCCCTCTTTGAGTTCTCTGGTGCTTGTTCTGGCTGTGGTGAAACGCCCTATGTAAAACTGGCCTCTCAACTCTTTGGGGATCGCATGTTGGTTGCCAATGCAACGGGGTGCTCGTCGATTTATGGCGGCAATCTGCCTACCACTCCCTGGACCTTCAATCAGGAGGGACGTGGTCCTGCTTGGTCCAATTCTCTCTTTGAGGATAATGCAGAGTTTGGCCTAGGGATGCGCATGGCGGTAGATAAACAACAAGGATACGCGGGTGAGTTGCTCTTGCGCTGTGCTAATGTCGCGGGTGAGGAACTGGCTCATGCTATCCTGGATGCCGATCAGTCTACTGAGGCAGGCATACAAACACAGCGTGAGCGCGTCGCTCTCCTCAATCAGCGTCTCCAGCAAGCACTGGATAATCCAGCTTGGAATGGGAATGCTCTGGCCGCGGCGGATCTACGTAATTTGCTAACAGTGGCAGATGCACTTGTTCGCAAGAGTGTCTGGATTATTGGTGGCGATGGCTGGGCCTATGATATTGGCTATGGTGGTCTTGATCACGTGTTAGCCTCTGGACGCAACGTTAATATCCTCGTTCTTGATACTGAGGTGTATTCGAACACTGGTGGACAAGCATCAAAATCGACCCCAAGGGCCGCAGTTGCCAAGTTTGCCTCACGTGGAAAATCTACGCCTAAGAAAGATCTGGGCCTGCTGGCGATTGCCTATGGCAGTGTCTATGTCGCTCGTGTGGCTATGGGTGCGAATGATCAGCAGACGTTGCAAGCATTTGTGGAGGCCGAGGCCTATGATGGACCTTCGCTTATCATTGCCTATAGTCATTGTATTGCACACGGCATTGACATGCGTCAAGGGCTGACTCAGCAAAAGCGTGCTGTCCAGTCAGGATACTGGCCATTGTATCGCTATAATCCTGATCTAGTTGCGGCTGGCAAAAATCCGCTAGTGCTCGACTCAAAAGAGCCAACTTTGCCTCTGGAAGAGTATGTCTACAATGAGACGCGCTATCGGATGCTTGTACAGAGCAATGAGGAATTGGCCAAGACTCTGATCGAGCAGGCGAAACAAGATGTCTCAGCTCGCTGGAATCTGTATCGTCAGATGGCAACATTGGTTCAATACCAAGGCGAGAAAGGGAAGGCTTAAGTAATGCCAACACCTGATCTGACTACGACCTACTTGGGACTAGATCTCAAAAGTCCCTTGGTCGTTTCGGCTTCACCCCTCTCAAAGAGTCTCAGCGTCATCCAGCACCTGGAAGACGCGGGGGCTGCTGCGATCGTGATGTACTCGCTCTTCGAGGAACAAATCACGCATGAGAGTCACGAACTGGATCACTATCTCAGTCGTGGCACAGATAGCTTTGCCGAGGCTCTCAGCTACTTCCCAGACCTGGACACCTACAACCTTGAGCCTGAGAAGTATTTGGAATATATCTCTCAGGCCAAACGTATGCTCCAGATACCAGTGATAGGAAGTCTCAATGGGATTTCATCTGGAGGCTGGATCAAGTATGCTAAGCAAATCGAGCAAGCTGGAGCTGATGCTCTGGAGTTAAACTGCTACTACCTTCCAACGGATCTGAATATCAGTAGTACTGAACTAGAGGACGCCTATGTAAATCTGGTCAAAGAGGTGCGTGCTACCATCAAGATCCCGCTGGCAGTTAAATTGAGTCCTTTTTTCACAGCTTTACCCCATGTTGCCAAGCGCTTTGTTGATGCAGGGGCTGATGCCTTGGTCTTGTTTAATCGCTTTTACCAGCCGGATCTGGATTGTGAGGCCCTGGAAGTTGTTCCTGATGTTGCGTTAAGCACGTCACAAGACTTACGGCTACCACTGCGCTGGATTGCTATCCTTTACGGGCGTCTGGATGTCGATTTCGCACTCACCAGTGGCGTACACTCAGCGCAGGATGTTCTCAAGGCTGTCATGGCAGGAGCCAGTGTCGCCATGATGACTTCTGAATTACTTGTCCATGGTGTTGATCGCTTGACCGCGATTAAGACGGATCTCCAGAGATGGATGGAAGAGCATGAGTATGAGTCGGTTCATTCCATGCGAGGCAGTATGAGCCAGCATGCTGTTGCTGAACCAGCTGCATTTGAGCGTGCTCATTATATGAAAGCTCTCAATTCGTTTGATAGCTCTCTGCCATAAATGTCGTTGGCAAGTTCGCCTTAGGCGAACTTGCCGACTTTTGATACTATTTCATTAGTTTGTCATCTGTAAGGTATGGTAATGGTAGGCCTAAAAGGCAGAAGGAGAAAAGGATCGCCTGTCTCCAATTATGCCCCCTTGACCGCTGCCATCAGCTTGGTCAGCGACTCCTTGGCATCGCCAAAGAGCATGATGGTCTTGGAATCGTAGAGCAAAGGATTATCAATGCCTGCGAAGCCCGGTCGCATCGATCGCTTGAGAAAGACTACATGCTGTGCTTGATCAGCATTGAGAATCGGCATACCATAGATTGGACTATCGGGCGAGTTGCGGGCCGCCGGATTGACCACATCGTTAGCTCCAACCACTAGTGCTACATCTGTCTGCTTGAACTCATTGTTGATCTCGTCCATATCCTTGAGTTGCTCATATGGCACATTAGCCTCCGCCAGTAGCACATTCATGTGCCCCGGCATTCGTCCAGCCACCGGATGAATTGCGTATTGTACCTGCACGCCCCGTTCTGCGAGCACATCAGCTAACTCGCGTGCCACGTGTTGCGCCTGAGCCACTGCCAAGCCATAGCCGGGTATGATGATGACATTGCGCGAGTAGGCTAGCATTGTGCCTATATCGTCTGGGGAGCCAGCATGCACTGCGCTGTCACTGGCACCTTTAGCGCTTGTAGCAGCACTGACCTGTATTTTGCCAAAGGCTCCGAACAAGATATTGAATAGTGAACGTCCCATTGCATCGCTCATCAGCTTGGTCAGCAGTGTGCCTGCTGCGCCGACTAGTGTCCCTGCTACGATCAGCGCGAAGTTTTGGAGCACAAACCCGCTGGCCGCCACAGCTAGACCTGTAAATGCATTGAGCAGCGAGATCACGACTGGCATATCGGCTCCTCCAATCGGGAGCACGAATGCTGCGCCCAGGATCAGTGCTAGGACGAGCAGATCTGTGGAGATAATGGACGATGAGTTAGTCGCTGCCAGCAGAATGCCTGCTAGTGCCAGGATGGCCAATACCAGTATTCCATTCACCACCTGCTGTCCTGGGTAAGTAATAGGCCTGCCAGTCATTAGTTCCTGTAGCTTGGCGAATGCGATCACGCTGCCAGCAAATGAGATACCACCGATGATGATCGCAAATATACTGGGCAAGCTGGTCTGCAATGAAAGGGGATGACCAGTCAGGTTCAACAGTTCTACAATTGCGACCAGAGCAGCAGCACCACCGCCCACTCCGTTAAAGAGGGCAACCATCTGCGGCATCGCCGTCATCTTCACGGTGCGGGCACCTACCGCCCCGGCTATAGCACCAAGTACAACGCCTATCACGCAGATGATGATGCCTGCGGGTGTGAAAGTAGGAATGTAGGCGGACATGGGTTTATCGTGATGCACGATAGTGACTACAACCCACAATATGGCTATGATCATGCCCACACTCGCTACCCAGTTGCCACGGCGAGCCCTGCGGGGTGAACTCAGAAATTTCAGTCCGACAACGAAGAGGACTGCTGCTAATAGGTAGACTAGGGCAGTTATGGTCGCCATCATTTCGTATTATCTGCCTTTCCAGTAGACTGCCGACCTTTGAACATCTCCAGCATGCGATCAGTTACTACAAATCCACCTACTACGTTGATAGTAGCCAAGAACACAGCCAAGAAGCCGAGTACGATTTGTAGTGGTGTCGTCGCATTGGCAGCGATCAGAATAGCCCCGATCAGAATGATCCCGTGAATGGCGTTGGAGCCTGACATCAGCGGCGTATGCAGGATCGTCGGCACCTTCGAGATCACCTCGAAGCCAATGAAGATAGCTAGTATAAAATAAGTAAATAAGACAACGATAAAATCATTCATCAGTTTACTCTCCCCTGAGTGGCCTAGGAAGCGGTGGTTGTATTCATCAACTGGCGAGCCCGCTCGCTGATCACCTGACCATTATGTGTGACACAACAGCCCTTAGTGATCGTATCATCGAAATCCAGCTTCAATTTGCCATTGCTGGTCAGATGCTGGAGTAAGCTGGCAATGTTGCGAGCATAAAGCTGGCTGGCATGAAGTGCGATGGTGCTGGGAATGTTAGTGGTGCCATCGATCCAAACATTGTTGACCTCGACCACTTTCCCTGGTTGTGTTAGCTCACAATTACCATCTGTCTCTGCGGCCAAATCTACGATCACCAGAACCTGGACGCATACCTTTCACCATCGAGGCGGTGACTCGCCAGCGGAGCCCGTCGACCTGGGATGGAGGCAGTCGTAATCACAACGTCAGCTGCTGCCACACGGTCAGTTAGCAATGCACGTTGCTTCATCAAAAACTCCTCGCCCTGCTCACGAGCGTAACCACCCTCGCCCTCCTGAGATTGCAATTCAAGTTCTAGAAACTTAGCACCTAGGCTTTTCACTTCTTCCTTGACCGCGGGTCGCACGTCATAAGCCTCTACGACAGCGCCCAAACGGCGGGCAGTCGCGATAGCCTGTAGACCAGCTACGCCCGCACCCAACACTAGTACATGGGCTGGCGGGATGGTACCTGCCGCAGTCATCAACATGGGAAAGAACTTGCCCAGTCGGTTGGCTGCCATTAGTACGGCCTTGTAACCGGCTAGTGATGCTTGTGAGGACAGTACATCCATGCTCTGAGCCAGAGTGGTTCTGGGTAGCAGATCCAGCGAGAACGCGGTGATATTACCAGCCATCAGTGCCTCTACGATCGCACTTTGGGTAGCTGGCTGGAGCAAACTGATGGTGGCTGTGCTAGGTCGCAACTGTGCTATGTCCTCAAGACGTAACGGTTGCACCGAGAGTACTACATCGGCTGCGTTCGGCAGCGCACGTCGGTCGGTCTCGATCGTCACACCAGCTGTGCGATAGGCGTCATCATCGAAACCAGCAGACTGGCCTGCGCCCGCCTCTACAATAACATTGAAGCCAGATGCGGCTAGCTTGGCTGCCACATTAGGTATCAGAGCAACGCGCCGCTCGCCTTGGAGGGTCTCAGATGGCACTCCGATCACCAAGGGATGTAACAGTGACATAATTCCATTGCTCTCCTTTCAGAGAAAGCCTTTCCTTCATTTTCCATACCAATCTGCGTTCAGAGAGACCATTCTCCAACGAGGGATAATGAGGTGAAACTATCCATATAGAATTTGTACCACGGAACGCAAGTTGATATCAAATAGGGGTGGACGATGAGCCTCGGAAGCTTCGTCTCTGTAAGGGCTTGCTCGGTCACGCTGCCTAGTATCCACCGATGCAGATCGCTGTGTCCATGGATTGCCCGAGCAGTGAGATCGTACCAGATCTTGCCCTTTCTTCTGAAAGGATACCAGCATGCGATCACAAAACGATCACAGCTTTCCTGACTCATCTCTCATGGAAATCACAGGATTGGCTGCTCGTGTTTCTCTGAGGTCCTGAAAAATCATTAGCTGCCAGTAAATGACATGTTCAGGTCAAGCTATGACTTGAAGAGCTGTCTGCTTATGTGATTGGTTTGTGACATTTCTCGTTGGCTATCGTGATATTCGTGTGAAGTGAACAAATAAATAAACCCGCATGGAAAGCGGGTTCGTAAAGTCAGGCTGAGAGGACTCGAACCTCCGACGCACGGTTTAGGAAACCGACGCTCTATCCACTGAGCTACAGCCCCATCACACACTATGATATCACATCCGTCAAATCCCATTCTCTTCGATCTACAAGACATTGCAATCACTTCAGCAGAGAGCCTATCAACTCTCCCTCATCCTTGAAGTAATCTAAGACTCAGACAAAAGAAAACCGACGCTCTACAAGCCATCGAAGCCGGAAAAAACGCTGATGCTTGCAGAGTGCTTCACAGGCTGAACGAGCCATAATGAACGGCCAAAAATCGCACCGCCAACATCGACGCTGTAGACAAAGAATGATCTAATTGAAACTCATCTAAATAGTTGGTGATCATCAAATGTTCTGCATTTTTGTCATTTCTATCTTGGAAACTAACGAGATACTTTTTATCAAATGTTTTAATGTATAAACCTGTTTGACTATATAATTGAAAGATTGCAGGTGTGTTTTTAATGACGAGCATAAACTTGGCTTGACAATCATTGAGTAAGTATCTAGCAAGGCGCTCTTGATCCTTCATACTAAATTCATTTTTGGCATAGGTGCTAAATTCGCTATCGTAGGGAGGATCAAGAAAAATAAAATCGTTAGCTCGTGGAGGATAAGTATGGAGAAAGGCTTCGAAGTGCCAGATTTCCAATCACTGTCTTGCTCAAATAATCATATAATTCAGGCGAACGCATATATTCAACCTTGCGTGCTAAATCTTTACGGTTATATGATATACCACCATAAGGGACATTAAATTCTCCTTTGCTGTTATATCTAAACATTGCAGCATAAGCATTCTCTCTAATAAAGAAAAATATTGCAGACGCAATACCTTCTGATATGGCATATATATGGGTTTTATTGTAAAAATGTCTAAGGTGCATATAATAAGCACTTTTCAATGCACATTCTATATTTGCTACAATATCGTCATCTGGTAACTTCCATTTTTTACTCTCCAATGTTTTCATACGCTTGGTTTTGCTTAAGAGGTTCTTCTGGAGTTCTTGAATAAAATTGTCAATATCTCTACTTAGGAATGGTTCAAACATACTTTTAAATACTTCAGCATGAGAAGAAATAAAGTTAAGCAGGTTTCTCGCCAGCTCTTGTGCTGAGCACTCATCATAGGAATAGGCTTTGTACATTTTAATCAAATTGCTAGCTTCATTATCCACAATATCACTTATAGCTTGCCAACCGCGTAGTGTGATATCTAATGTCCAGGAAAACTCCTAATTCTGTTGCGCAATCACCGTATAAAGGTTGAAGAGTTCCGAAGACTTATCATTGATGAATTTGTTCTGAGCCGCTACAGAAAAAAATACAGCACCACCGCCAATGAAAGGTTCATAGTAGTTCTCAAAGCTTGGGATTGCAGGAAGAATATACCTTAACTCTTGTTCTTTACCTCCCGCCCATTTCAAAAAAGGAGTTAATTTAGAGGTTCTTTCCGTCTGTACTACAGGAGCTAGTTCTGTAGCCCACAAAGTTGTTTGGGTGTACTCGATCATATTTATTCACACCTACTCTAAGCTGATATCCTCAACTTTACCAGCCCTGTCGAGAAAAATCAATCCCTACAATATAGTAGTTAGGGCTCTGGCGTTTACCCGTAATGCTCCTATTACCCACACAAAGTGAGCTTGGAGAATGCCTTGATCGAGATGAAAAAGATGTATTTGCAGTAAACGCCAAGGCCCTATATATTGACGTTTGGACAAAAGAGAACCACAGAGTACCAAAGTTTGCAGAGAGGAGTATGATGGGGTAAAGTTCCTTGCAGAATACTCAAAAGGGAGCTTCACCCAGATGAACCATACCACATTGCAAGAATTTCGCCAAGAGATATATGAGAGTTTTGAGCGAGCAGGAGATGGCTTGTTCAATACGGTGGATGCCTTGATTAGCGAGAGCCAAGCGCAGTCATTTCCTGAATTATCACTCTCACCGTTTTTTGAACGAAGTTGGTCAAGTTTATATAAATCCTTGAAAAGATGAAGTATTAACCTAGAGAAGCTACAAGACATATTTATCAAGTATATTCCTGATTCAAATGAAGAAAAACGCTTAATATTAGGAATAGACGCAACACCAATAGAAAGACCGTTTTCTGAGACTTCACCGGATCGAACGGCGATGCCGATGCACAACATTCCACATGCAGCTCCAAAGAAATCCACGGCGATCACCTTTGGATGGAAATACTCGACGGTGATGGTCTTGCCTGATAAACCAAGTAGCTGGACGTATATAATAGATCAGCGTCGCATTCCCTCTGACAAAACAGATATTCAAGTTGCATGGGAGCAATTAAAGGAAATTGTGCAAAAGCTGAGAAAGCGTCCATTGATCTTGTTGGACCGTGGATATGTTTCGGTGTGGTTGTGGTGTCAGCTAACGACAATAGCGGTAGATGCATTGGTGAGACTAAAGAGTAATCAATGTTTTTACAAGCCAGCACCTCCACATACCGGGAAAAAAGGTGCTCCTCGCAAAGACGGAGCAAAATTGAAACTAGATGATCTTTCCACGCAGAACAATCCTGATAAAAGTTATAATGCTACAGATGAAGATGGGCATCCTGTGAGCATTCGTTGTTGGGAACATATGCATGTGAAAAATGCACGATGGCTGGATTTGACGATCATCCAGGTCATCCGACCTCACGCTTCGAATAAAGAGCGCGATCCGAAAATCAGTTGGTTTGTGTATATTGGTCAGAATCCCCATGATGGAATAGCACAAATTGCCTTATTGTATGGCTTACGTTTTAGTCAAGAACACGGGTACCGATTTTATAAACAGGCGTTACTCTGGACTGACCCACGGTTCCAAACACCAGAGCAATTCGATCTTTGGAGTCAGATCGTGGCTATCGTGCACAATCATATCGTGCTTGCACATGACTTTATCGAAGGTAAGCTGCGACCGTGGGAAAACAAGCAACGCAAGCATACACCGCAACAAGTGCGACGCGGGCTGGCCGCCTTTCTCCCCCTCTTGGGTACCCCTGCTTGCTTTCAAGACTTTGTTGGCCAATGAAAGAAATAGAAGAGTGGTACAATAGGGGGAAAAAAGCAGCGTAAGGAGAAAGCCAATGTCAATGTACGCCCGAGAACTGGGAAGTATCCCAGAAGAAACGGTTCGTGTTGCGCATGCAGCCTGTCCAAAAGGAACGCTCGCCATGCGCTTACGAGATGAGTTGGGGGAATTGTATCAAGATGAGCACTTTATCTCTCTGTATCCCGTGGAAGGTCAGCCTGCCTATGAACCTTGGCGATTGGCCCTGGTCACGGTGCTGCAGTATGCCGAAGGTCTCACTGATCGACAAGCGGCCAATGCCGTTCGGGAGCGCATAGATTGGAAGTACGCATTAGGTTTGGAACTGACCGATCCAGGTTTTGATTTCTCGGTCTTGTCGGAATTTCGTCAACGTTTAGTGGACGGGAAGTCTGAGACCCTCTTGTTGGATCGACTCTTGGAGGTCTGTAAGCAGCGAGGCTGGCTCAAAGCTGGCGGCAAGCAACGCACTGATTCCACCCATGTGCTAGCACGTGTGCGCTCGCTCTCCAATCTGGCATGTGTCGGAGAAACACTGCGAGCAGCTCTGGATGATCTTGCAGTGCTTGCGCCTGAGTGGCTTGTCCAGCAGATCACCTCGGATTGGTTTGAGCGCTACAGCCAGCCACCGCGTCGAAAATTATCGTTTGCCCAAAGCGGAAAACCAGCGCCTCGCGTTGGCTCAGCAGATAGGAGAAGATGGGAGGCATCTGTTGCAAGCGCTCGAGCTGCCCCAAGCCCCCGGTGAACTGAAAGAGGTTGAAAGCGTGCAATTGCTCAGGCAGATTTGGCAGCAGTATTACGACGTGTCCGGTGGAAAGGTGAAATGGCGAGCAGGCCCGCAAGCAAGCGCAGATGAGGGTATTATTCGTTCTCCTTATGATCCCGAGGCGCGAACAGGAAAAAAGAGAGAAACCATCTGGTTTGGATACAAAGTTCATCTAACTGAGACGTGCGCATTGGAGGGAAGCAAGGATGCCCAGGGACAAGTCCTGCCCCAGCTCATTGTCCAAGTGGAGACAACGGTGGCCAATGTGCAAGATGTGGAAATAACACAGACGATTCAAGAGGACCTCGCCTAGCATCAGCTCTTGCCTGATGAACAGATCGTCGATACAGGCTACGTCGATGCGGATTTACTGGTGAGCAGCAAAGAGACCTATGGCATTACCCTGCTTGGTCCTGTCTTATCAGACAACAGTTGGCAGGCCAAAGCAGGCAAAGGCTTTGACGTGGGGAGTTTCCACCTTGACTGGCAAGCAGAACATGCCACCTGTCCGCAGGGCCAAACCAGTCAGAGCTTTCGTCCGGCTGGAGAACGAATAGAAGTCGTTTTCTCCAAAGAGACGTGTGCTGGATGCCCGGTACGCAGCGACTGCACGAAGTCGGCAACCACTGGTCGGGTCTTGCATGTGCGTTCGCAAGTTGCTCATGAGGCATTGCAGGCACGCAGACAAGAACAAGACACACCAGCCTTTCGCCAAGACTATCAGACCAGAGCTGGCATCGAGGGGACGCTTTCCCAAGCGGTACGAGGTATGGGGATGCGACGCGCACGCTATGATGGTTTGCGCAAAACACATTTAGAGCATGTGTTGACGGCTGTCGCCGTCAATCTGGTGCGCATTGATGCAGCTCTCACCCACACTCCTCGTGGCAAGACACGTCGCTCTAACTTCACGCGTTTGGCTTTGCACCCGAGTCTCCAATCTCAGGTTGCTGCATGATCTCTCTGCGATTCCTGGTGTCATTGGCCAACAAAGTCCTTTATGGCGCGATTTCTGAGCAGTGCGACAAAGCAGACCTTCTCGCCTATCACAAACGCAGCGAGCACTACCATGCCCTTGTATCTCTCGTAGTACCCAAGTGATCATCACCGTTGCGCCGCATGGTCTTGGCGAGCTTACTGAATTAGTCTTTGTTCATCTTCAGTCAATGGCTCTCCAGCTCTGCGCTTCCTTCGTATTTCTGATATTTTTGCATTACGTTTATCATATGTATCAATTATTCTTTGTTCCTCATCATTTAATGGCTTTTCTTCTCTACGCTTTTTTAAAGCTTCTGATCTTTTTGTATTATATTTGTCATATGTTTCAATCAGTCTTTGTTCCTCTTCAGTCAATGGTTCTCCTTCTCTACTCTTATTTAGTATTTTTGATCTTTTTGTATTGTTTTTCTTATATGTTTCAATCAGTCTTTGTTCATCATCAGTCAATGTATCTCCAGCTCTGCGCTTCCTTCGTATTTTTGATATTCTTGCATTATTTTTTGTATTATGTTTATCATGTGTATCGATTATTCTTTGTTCATCTTTGGTCAATGGATCACCAGCTTTATGCCTACTTAGTATTTCTGATATTCTTGCATTATATTTATCAATCGTTGCAACTGTTCTTTTTTCATCATCGGTTAATGGTTTTCCTTTTCTGCGTTTGCTTAATGCTTCTGATCTTCTTATGCTACGTGCTGCGTTAGACTTATCAATCGTCGCGACTAGCCTTTGTTCCTCTTCAGTTAATGGTTTTCCTTCTCTGCGTTTCCTTAGTGCTAATGACCTTCTTTCTTTATATGTTTTCTGTGTAGACACCGCTTCTGCTTGATCAGGTTCTATTTGTGCTGTGTTGAGCGAGGACGATAGGTCTGTGCCACCTTGATGGATCTCTTCGCTTAATCTTTTGTATGATTTTGACTTATCCATAACACTATCACTCCCTAAAATTAACAATAAACATCTAAAGTATTCACTGTAAAAACAACAATGAGCTAACAACTCTCATAAGTCTACCCCAAGTGCAGCATCATTTCCAGAGGGAAACAGGGACAACCAAGACAGCCTCGCATTACCATGCCGCGTGATTGGGCTGCTAGCACAGCGATACACAGCATGGCACAGCATCGATAACAATACTATCCCAACGACAAAGCCTCAAAATTGTAACGTAGCGCGATTCTGGGATATTCTGCTAGTACTGCTTGTAGTAATCCATCCTCGCACCCATACCCAAAAGAACCTTTGTTTTATTGACATTTGTCATTATATAATTATACTTAATGATATAGTGTACCGCTTAGTGATTGCTTTATTTCTCCTACTGTCTTAGTATGTTGGATCGCTAACATGGATGAAATCCGTTTCGACCATTATCTCCCTTGTTCAGACAATAGCTCTTATGACATTGTTCTGAATGTACAGTTACCTCCAGCAAGCATAGAAAGGATCACTATCACTATCATGTCAGATGACACAAAATTCCATCATGAATGGGAAGAGACCCAATCGAGAACGTTACCCTTATGGAGTACAGATCAGCAAGAGGAACTAGCCCAACGTGCTGAGTGGAAAGCAATTGATGATGCAACGGAAATTCAAGGATTGCTAAACAGCGGAGTATTTCTCATTATCAGAAAGGACGAGCATCCACGAATAGTAAATTCATTGGCACTAGACGGCATAAAAGATATTTCAAGAGGGAAGGTTCCTCCTAAGCAAGAGCGCCAGCAACTTATTCAACGATATCGAGATAGCTATTCTCATCGTTTTGAGGAAGAACTACAAGATACAGATGGTATTCGAGTCTATACAGAGCAACAAATACGTTTACGCAAAGTTGCTATTGAAGATAGGAAAAATGCGCCTCAACACCGTGACTACCATATCCGAGATCTTGCAGTGGTTCGTGTCCTGGCTGATCTTGGAGTGCCCGCAATTGACGGACAAGAGCATCTCTCAACAATTCACGAGCTAGCTGACTTCTATCAACATTATTATTCAAATCCAGGAGAGGAGGAATATTGGCCTAAGCCAAACTCCTTTCCCCCCATCCGATAGCTCCTCTGCTCTAGTGTCTCTTTGTAATGAGGAAGTGCTATTTCCATCACTAGAGCATATGGATAGCCATTCCCAACAAGTTCAGCGGGGATTAGTATCTGCAAAGCTGTCACTTTTGTTCTGTTTCATAAGCTTTGCCGCTGGATCAGTCATCACTTATATTGTTCTATTTCTAGTGCATCATTAACATTTAAGGCATAAAAATAGACGAATAGACTGTGCTGCTCGTCAGCTCAGCGATACACAGCACATGGCAAAGCATCGATGCCAAAGATTACCACAACGATAAAGCGTCAGAATCGCATCGTAGCGCGAAGGAGAGGCATAGCGTACTTTGCAGCAATGAGCAATGTTGCGCTGCCATGGCTGCCCTGTGTTGCTTTGCTGGTGCTAGTTGTCATTGCGGGTCTTCGAGTTGCTCTGCTTCGGCATTGCGGCCCATGGCTCGCAAGAGGGCGGCGTAGTTTTGTCGTGTTTGTTGTGTATTGGAGTGCTGTGGTCCCAATGATTGTTCATGGATGGTAAGGGCACGCTTCAGTAAAGGCCCGGCTTGCTCATACTTGCCTTGTTCTCTATAGAGATTAGCCAATCCACTGAGGGGATAAACTAGAGTAAAATGATCTGGTCCTAGAGTCTGTTCCGCGATGCATAAGGCCTGCTGGAACAATAGCTCTGCTTGCTCATCCATACCTTGCTGGTAATAGGAGAAGGCTTGGTTATAGAGCAGATGGGCTACGTTAGGGTGGTTAACCCCTAGGGCCTGTTTCCAGATATCCAAAGCCCGTTGGTACAATGGCTCGGCTTGCTCATACTTCCTCTGTTTGTAGTAGAGGTTAATTAGTCCATTAAGTGAATATGCTACCTGGGAGATCATCAGACCCTAGAGTCTGTTCGAGTATGGGCAGAGCTCGTTGGTACAGTAGCTCGGCTTGCTCATGCTTGCCTTGGTTGTAATAGATGATAGCTAAGTTACTGAGCGATTTGGCTACGTTGGGATGGCTAGGCCCCAGGATTTGTTCTTGAATGCATAAAGCCTGCTGGTATAGTGACTCAGCTAGTTCATAGATAGCATACTCTTGTAAATAGTTTGCGGTACGATATAGAAGAAATGCTGCCTCCTCGAAAGCGAGAGCATATTCCTGTATCAGTACTGCACAAGACTGGGCTTGAGGGAGAGATCGTCGACATTGTGGCCATCACTATCTTTGCAGTTTTCCAAAAGGGGAAAAAGTTGAAAGCATGAGTTCCTTGTGGTACAAAGAATAAAATCAAAGTTCCTGTCCAGGAGGAACCTCATGCCACATCCGATTGTATGCCAAGACGAGAGATTGCGCAAATACTTGCAATCCTTTCAAGGCCTTTTTTCCCGTCCACAGTTTGAGCACTTTGTAACCGTGCTCGTGGCCATGTTGATGAGTAAAGAAGGACACACGCTCTCTCATTTGCAGCGAGCCGTTGCTGGCAAAAAGAGTTTGGCGAGTGTGAGCCGTTTTTTGGACAAGCACCTTGGGATCACCATCTGGTCAACCAGCACAACTTCTCCCGCTTTTGTGATATGATGCATGGAAAAATCGAGCAAGAACGTCAAAGGCTGCGAGCACAGCAGCCAAAGAGACGTGGACGACACAAGGAACCCCTCGTCACCGGGTATCTGATCGGAGACGATTCGACCATGTCCAAACCCAAAGGCAAGAAGATGGAAGGTTTGGGGAAACATCACTCAACGACGTACGATAAGCGTATCAAAGGGCATAGCTTAGTTGAATGCATTTATACGGTATTAGACCGCTCTTGCCCACTAGAGCCTCTTCTGTACCGACAGAAAGAGACAGCAGAAAAGGAAAATGCACTATTCTTGAGCAAAATCGATCTCATGATTCAACACATTGAAAACTTCATTCCTCCTGCTGGAACAGAGACGCATGTTCTTTTAGATAGTTGGTACGGTGCCAAGAAAATCTGGAAAGCTTCACGGAAACGAGGTTTTAAAATCACAACAGGCCTCAAGTGCAATCGTTCACTGCGTATTTCATGTGCAGATGATCCTTCTGGATGGAAATGGCAGAAATTAACTGATTATGCGGCTTTACTTCCAGAAAGTGCCTATCAAGAATGTCACTGGCCGAGAAACCATGCAAGAAAGGTATTTGTACATGTAGTAGATACACGCATCCGCTCATTGTATCGTTGCAAACTTATCGTCGTTCGTCAAAGTCTTGATGATCCCATTTCTGAAGCACGTTTCTGGGCCTCTAGCGATATGGTATCTGATGCTCAAGCGCTTCTTGGACATATCAGCAAGCGTTGGGATATTGAAGTCTTTTTTGGTGATACAAAAGAACTTCTTGGTATTGATCAGTATCAATTGATGACTACCACCGCATTGCTGCGCTATCGGACTCTCTGCTGGATTTCCTTTAGTTTCCTAGAAGAAGTACGCTATCAGCTTAAACAGCAAAGAGATAAACAAGAAGAGCCACATGCTACTCTTGGAGAAGCCCGCTATGCTGTGCAAGAAACACACTATAAGCTATTTCTGGAATGGGTCTATAAACACGCTCTTTCAGGCATGCCCGTTGAGGATCTTTTTACCCCTTTGGTCGCTTGAGCTTCTTTATCGAAGAAACCGCAAAGATAGTGTTTTAGAGAATAAACCACAATCTCTAAGCAACAAAATATAACAATTATACACTGTCGTTCAACACCCATTCTCCGCCAAGTTATCTGGCAAGAATCCGCCAAGTATTCAGGCAATCCACATTCTGACGTGTTATTGTTGTGATAAGCTTTGGATTGAGACCACGCATTGATTAGATAACGACCAACACAGGGCAGCATGAGGTTCATCGGTGCTCATCAAAGAGCAACATAGCCCCTTCTTCAAGCTTGTTATTTCCTCTCTGCTCGCTCGTTGATTCATGTACAGCACTCACCAGAAAAGCACGCTGGGAAGTCGATGCAGGCTCAGTAATGCTAAGTCTACATCAATTCATTGAGATACATTGCTCATAGCGTAGTATAGAGCATACAATGTATTCATGGCATCACGCAGCACTTTGGAGATCTACCGAAGACATAGCAAAAGATAGCAGAGAAGGACAATGCCAATGAAAGGCTCAGAAGATACAGGGAAATATTGGGTAGGCAATGATAAGACTGTGCAAGGTCAGGTGATTGGTGATCATGCTACAGTACACCAGCACTTTTATGGCAATACAAAGGAGGGTCAGAAGGACGGTATACGTTCCTTGGAGAGGGGATCGCAGACACTGTGGGGTGGGGACTATCCTTCTGCTAAAAAGGAGTTACGTGTAGCCGTTGATGAAATTGACGGAGAAGGTCAACCTGGAGAAGCTGCTAAGGCAAGATATTTCTACGCATTAGCTTTATTGGATGGCAAATTGCCGCGTACTCAAGGAGGAGCAGTAATGCAATCCATCCAAGAGTTAATGAATAATGCGATCAGGCTACACCCTTGCGCATCTTACTATAGAATATTTGCGTGCATCAAGAGAAATTTCTTCGAGTACAATGGGTTAAACCACCGCTTAAATGAAGTGCCTACCTTAGAGCACAAGGGAGCTTCTTTGCCTCGATGCGCAGATGATGATGGAAATGAGGAATATTTTCGACACTGCCAGCCGCGTTTGCCGATCTAGCTTCCTGACCACTAGTGTTCTTTTTCGCTTAGTTTTTGTTTCGTTTTGTACAAAGAGGGAATAAAAATGCAATACCCGCAAAATACCCAGCCACAATATCAGCAGAATATACATCAGCAAAACGAAAAAAGGTACCGGTTCAATTTTACTAATGAACAAATGTACCATTACTTTCATGAGCCATCAGTGGTTTATGTGTGGTTGCTTCTATTAGGAGCAGCTTTATGCTTATTTGGATTCACATTATTGTTAACAAGTGATCCATTATCACCTTATATTCTCATTCCAGGAATGGGCTTATTGACATGGGGAGGCGCGTATTTGTTCGCACACTACCAACGACCTAAGGATGAAGAGTACGCAACATGGGTACTTGAACGCTCTCAATCATTATACAACACAGCCCTTCAGAGACTACAGCTAGATGAAAGCCAATGTGAGAGCATTATAGAAGTGCAAGGTGGTATCTCCAGCTTGCTTCAACTAACAAAAAAGTTTCCGGAAAAAGAGATACGAGTTAAACGGGTCCTATATGGGTTCCGCCACTATAGCATTAATGTCTGCACGTATATATTTCTTACAAAAGATAGTATAGCCATATATTCGGGCTACATCAATGCACTCACACAGCAAGAGCGTTTCGAGGATGCAGATCATTATTACTACCAGGATATAGTCGGTGTTAGCACAAGTGGTCCTATATATATATTCGAGAATGGATCATCCGGAGAGGAAATACAGATGCAAGGTTTCTTGATCAGGATGAATAATAGAGATGTAGTAGGCACAGATTATGCAACCAGGGTAATATTACGGTATGTAGCAAAGGGAGAGCCAGTCGAAGGTGTCGATAAGGTTGTAGCAGCACTGCTTTTCCTCCTGCGCGACCATAAAGTGACTTTCATAGAGGCTAATAGAATCTCAAAGGATACCATATAATCTATCAGCAAATTGAGCATGACCCAAGTTTTCGACGCACAAAAGAAAATGGCTGGTTGTGTGGCCTCTGAAGCACAGAAAAAGGCGAGGTCAAATAGGACCAGATAAACCAGACACACTCTCGGTGAGCGTCGAGACGGTGCAGCTGGTCAATGAGTTGGCGCAGGCGGTGAGGCGCGAGGATTGGCTGGGGGTGGCGATGGAGGGCGATGGGGTGGCGAGGTGATGATGATGTCGAGAGCCATGGCACTTTCTAGTAGGCACTAGATGCGTGATGATGAGGCTGTGCAGGCAGAGTTGTTTGAGATGAGTGAGTAGGAGCAACAAAGCAAAGCACGGCACGCTGTGTATCCAGTGCGCCGTTTTCGCTGTCTACTCATCAGCTTGTTATTACCCTTACTGCTCATTCGTTGATTCATATACAGCACTCACTAGAAAAACACCAATGGACGCCATAGCAAGACTAGCAATGCCAAGTATGCATCGGCCCATTGAGATACATTGCTTATAGTGTAGTACAGAGCATACAATGTATGACCATCCTAGCACGCAGCACTCTGGAGATCTACCGAAGGCATAGCGAAAGATAGCAAGGAATAACAATGCTAGCGTCGCGATGGTGAAGCTAGTCTGTCTCGTTGGCGCAGGCGGTGAGGTGCGAGGATTGGCTAGGGGAGGCAGTGGACGGCGATGGGGGAGCGAGGTGACGATGATGCTTTTGCATGGCACTTTTAAGCAGGCGCAGAAGGTGAAGAGCGATGATGAGGCTACGCAGGCAACTATGGATTTAATTGAGTAATTGGATATATTCATCATATGACCAGCATTCAGCAGTTGGTAGGGCTACATGAGCTGGTGAGTGTGCTTAAAAATGCGGCAAGTTTGAGCATAAAGGAGAGTATTCCCACCACTTGATGTAGCTGTACCAACTGTGGAATGTAGGTTAGGATATTTACTTTATTTGCTACTTTAGAGGGTTTACATGGAAGATCTACAACTAGGACACTATCGTCTTATGCGCCTGATCGGACAAGGTGACATGGGCGGGGTCTATCTCGCCGAAGATACGCGGATATCACGTCAGGTTGCCATCAAGATCATCCGTAGCGATCCTGAGAGTCAGGCATCGCAGCAGGCGGAGCGGCTCTTCCAACGCGAGATCCAGGCGATTGCCCAGCTTAATCATCCCCACATTCTCAGTGTCTATGACTTCGGAAAGCAGCCAGATACCAATGGGTCCACCATATACATGGTGATGCCCTATTGTGCGGAGGGATCGCTGAAGGATTGGCTGGTGCAGCACGGTCCCGCTCTGCTTGCTCCCCAGGATGTCGGACAGATGATTATGCAAGCAGCATCAGCGCTCCAATATGCCCACGACCGTGGCATCATTCACCACGATGTCAAGCCAGCGAACTTCCTCGTGCGTGCTAATGCAGACCATCCCACGTATCCAGACCTGCTGCTGACAGATTTTGGGATCGCCAAAATCACGTCAACGACCTCGACGATCAGCCAGAGCATACGTGGTACCTACGCTTATATGGCGCCTGAACAGTGGTGCAGTGATGTTGTGGCTACTACCGATCAGTATGCTTTGGCCATGATGGCCTATCAACTCCTGACCGGTCAACTGCCCTTCCAAGGACGCTCCGAGCAGATGATGTTTCAGCATTTGACGGCCACCCCCGAAACTCCTAGTCACATCAACACGAGCCTCTCACCTGCCATCGATCAAGTCATCCTGTGTGCCTTAGCCAAGAAAGCTGATGAGCGCTTCTCGACCATCACAGCTTTTGCTACAGCCCTGCAACAAGCCCTCGATGATGCATTACAGAGAGGAAATCGCACCCACGTCTTTATCTCCTATGCCCGACGAGATCAAAACCTCCGCGATCAACTAGAAAATCATCTCAGCAACTTGAAATATCGTGGTCTTATCACCACTTGGACTGCCGGAGAGATCAGTGCAGGCGAGGAGACCATACAACAAATCGATGTCCACCTTAACACGGCTCATCTTATTCTGCTGCTTATTAGTACCAACTTTTTAGCCTCAAACTATTGCTACAGTCGAGAAATGATACAGGCAATCCAACGCCACGAACGAGGCGAAGCTGATGTCATTCCTGTATTGCTGCGTCCTGTAGTCTTCACAGGTGCACCGTTCGCCAAGTTACAACCGCTGCCAACCAATGGGAAACCAGTCGCGAGCTGGAGGAACCGCGATAGTGCGTTTGTCGATATTGCGCTGGGTATTGAGCGTGTCGTTCAAAAATGTCGCGCTTCACAGGAAATACCATTACCATTAGAATCATCTGTAGTAAGGTCATCATATCCAATATCGGCAGAATGGGCAACAATGTCACCATTTCCATCAGCTTCACCATATGTACAAAGTACACGAGCGACCTCACCGAGAGAACTGATTTCACGGAGAAGTCGGAGAGGCTCCCTTCTCGCGGCCCTGAGTCTCTTGGGGCTAGTCTCTGCTGGTCTACTTCTCGTGCAACATCCCAATCTCATCCCTCTTGTCGGAGTAACTGTCGGAGGTCTCATTCTCTTGGCAGGAATATTTCTAGCCATTCGTGCATTAGTGAAGAGAGCACAATCCAAAACTGCCCAGAAGCGAGAGCAAGAAGAAATTCGTCGCCGAGAACTTAAAGCTGCTCGAAGACGGGAGCAGGAAGAGACTCGCCGCCGAGAACTTGAAGAAGTCCAAAGACGGGAGCGGGAACGAGCATATTACGAGAAAGCTCTGACAGCATATGAACAAGCACTACGCAAGAATAACGCTGATGTAATGGCCTATCGAGGGAAAGGTAATGCGCTGGTAGGGCTAGAGTGCTACGGTGAAGCTCTCACGGCCTTTGAGCAAGCAGCAGTGCTTATGCCGCTTCCTGTCATCTATGTAAGCATGGGCGATGTGTTTGCAACTCTCGGGCGCCACGATGAGGCAGTGGCTGCCTATGAGCAAGCGCTTGCACTGGATGCTTCTTGTGCCTCTGCCTACACAGGAATGAGTAAAGCCCTCTTGCAGCTTGGAAGGACGCAGGAGGCAGAGCAATCATATCAGCAGGCCAAGGCACTTGGAGACGAGGACTGGTTCACTGCGTGAAATCTTCCCAACCAACTTGTTATTTCTTCTCTGCTCGCTCGTTGATTCATATACAACATTTACTAGGGAAGCACCTATGAAAGCCGAGGCAGGCCTAGCAATGACAGATCCACATCAGCCCATTGAGATCTTTTGCTCCTATGCCCATGAGGATGAAGCGTACCTCCAGAAACTGGTAACCCATCTGAGTATGCTCAAGCGTCAAGGACTCATCGCCACATGGCATGATCGCCAGATCACTGCGGGTACAGAGTGGGCACAGGCCATTGACACTCACCTCAATAACGCCTCAGTGATCCTTCTACTCATCAGTCCAGACTTCTTTGCTTCTGACTACTGCTATGGTATCGAGATGACACGAGCGTTGGAGCGACACAAAGACAATCAGGCACGTGTCATCCCCATTCTGCTGAGGCCAGTGGACAGGAAGGGGGCTCCCTTTGCACACTTGCAGGCACTGCCGACCAATGCCAAGCCAGTCACGAGCTGGAGTAACCGTGATGAAGCTTGGGCTTCTGTGGCTGCTGGCATTCGTCGAGCCATTGAAGACCTGACCAGTTCCTCTCCAAGCGACACTCATCATAAAAAGCCAATGAAAGAACCACAAGATGCAGGGAAATATCGGGTAGGCAACGATGGGCCAGTGCAGGGTCAGGTCATTGGTGACCACAATATCACACATCAGTATTTCGCAGACGCAGGCAATGAACATGAGGCAACTCAAATGGCGGTATTTCATAAATTAGAGTCACTGATGCCAGCATTACTGGAGGAAATGCGTAAAGACCTGACCGAATACCCATTGGCGCGAGAAATTATTCTCTTGAAGCGATCATGGACCTATCCTGGTGATGGAAGCACACTTCTTACCTATTATTATGAAGATCACAGCCAATTAAAGGATAAAATGACAATTCTCTGTAATCATCTACTTCTCATAGATATCACCTATAATGATGTAAAAAGATACAATCTCACTGAAAAGCTAGCAGATTACCTTACTCAAGGATAACGATTTAGTTCGTATCTTATGGGGAAGGGTGCTGTAGAAAAGACAGTCTGGAAGTATATCTCATCAGATATGTTCTCTTTATAGCACTGACACTTATACACAAGTCTGATGAGCTTGCTTAGGAAGCGGCTTTCCAAGCGTATTGCCACTGCGGAGCTTTTATTGAAGCTCTGCATTGTGAACCCGCCTTTGGAGCGACTTTTCCAAAAATGTGTATAAGTATCAGTTATAGCACCTTCCTTTTGGGCCAGTTTCCTGTTCCAACTGTGGGGAAACCTCAGCTAACGGCCAATACGCGGCATGGTGCGACGCGAGGAAATGTTCTGCTGAGATGATGAAGCGCACTGGTGAGCATAGGGTCTTCAGTACTCTTCACAGAGCAACATAGCCCACTAGCATCAGCTTGTTATTTCTTCTCCGTTCGCTCGTTGATTTATGTACAGCACTCACAAGTAAAGCAAGATTAGTAATGCTAAGTCTACATCGGCCCATTGAGATACATTGCTCATAGTGTAGTACAGAGCATATGATGTATGAGCATTGCATTACGAAGATAAAGACAGAGAGGAAACATCACATGGACCCCGTTACAACAGCAATTGTCACTGCACTCTCAGCAGGAGCCATTGCAGGTATCACAGACACGACCAAGACAGCCATCAGTGATGGATATAATAAGCTCAAAGAGTTGCTCGTCAAGAAACATGGAGAGGGCAGTAACGTAGTGCAGGCTATTAAGATGTTGGAAGCGATGCCTGCGTCAACTCATTGCCAAGGGATGGTTGCTGAAGTCATTTCCACAGTGAAGGCAGAGCAGGATGAGGAGATTGTTGCAGTGGCAAATCAGATATTGATATTGGTGAAATCTCAGCAAACCAGCACAGGCAAGTTCAATATCCAGAACAATGGTCCTGTGCAAGGACAAAATATTGGCGACTTCAATACCAATACCCAGTACTTTGGTGACTCACCGAAGAAATAAAGGGCAAAAATATGGAAGAATCAGCGGATACGGGAAAGTATCGAGTAAAGAATCAACTTCCCATACAAGGGCAGAATATCGGCGACCATAACACCAATATGCAGAACTACATTGAAACCCAAAATAACTACTATAATTCTGATAACTCTTATTCTGCGCTTTCGCCACCACTGTCCCCTGGATACATCTGGAACATACCTTATCAGCATAATCCCTTTTTCACTGGTCGCAAAGAGCTTCTCTTACGTCTACAGGAGCAACTGCAAAAAGGCCAAAAAGCCGCACTCTCACAGCCACAAGCCTTCTGCGGACTTGGAGGTATCGGCAAGACCCAGATTGCCGTTGAGTATGCTCATCGTCACGGCAAAGATTACCAAGCTGTACTATGGGCACGCGCTGAGAGCAGTGAAACACTTACATCGTCTTTTGTGGATATTGCTAGTGCTAAGTGCCTAAATTTGCCACAAAAGGATGAACAGGATCAGACATTGATTGTTGATGCTGTGAAGCGCTGGTTACAGGACAACAATGAATGGCTGTTAATTCTCGATAATGCCGATGAGCCTAAAATTGTGCGTGAGTTCCTACCGACGAAAATTACTGGTCATATTTTGCTCACGACGCGGGCGCAGGCTCTTGGGGGTTTGGCACAGCGCATTGATGTCGATACTTTTATGCCAGAGCTAGGGGCTTTATTTTTGTTGCGACGTGCTACGCTCATTGCTGCTAATGGTGCTATTGAGAAAGCTACAGCGCAAGATCGCGAAGTGGCTGTGCAGATCAGTGAGGAGTTGGGAGGGTTGCCGTTAGCGTTGGATCAGGCGGGGGCGTATATTGAGGAGACACAATGCAGCTTAGTGGATTATCTTGGTTTCTATCGCACCCGTAGAGCTGAGGTGCTCAAGGAGCGTGGAGGTATTATGGGTGATCATCCTGACTCTGTTGCTACTACGTGGTCTTTGTCGTTTCAACGTGTTCAGGAGAGAAACGAGGCAGCGGCAGATCTGTTGCGTCTTTGTGCGTTTTTGGCTCCTGATGCTATCCCCGAGGAGATTATTACTGCTGGTGCAGGAGCATCTTAGCCCACTTTTGCAAGCGGCAGCACGTGATCCTATGGCATTGAATAAAGCTATTGCTGCGCTTGGCGCGTATCCTTTGCTTCGACGTGATCCAGCTGAGAAGACGCTGAGTGTGCATCGATTGGTATCATTTCAATAAAGTGGGGTAGGGTAGCTTGAGAGAGGAAAAAGTGGCCCAAGACGAGCAGAGAGAGAGTGTGTGTGTCGATGGCTCAGTAGCCAAAAAGAGCCAGAGGAGATCAAAAAGGGCGACTCCAAGGATGGGACTGTGTAAACTAGAAGTATGGTAGAGAATATAGATCCCAGCACAATAGAAAAAGAAGAACTGCGGCAAATAGTCTTGGATTTGATGAATGTGATAGAGAACCTGTCTGCAAAAGTGGCCCAGCTGACCGTAGAAAATCAACAGTTGCGTGATGAGATCAATCGGCTCAAAGGGGAACAGGGCAAACCCAAGATCAGAGGGAACAAAAAAGCCAGTAACCTTTCCTCCGAAAAAGAACGCAAAGAGTCCCAACCTCACGACAAAAGCAGCAAACAGGATCAGGTCGAGATAGATAGAGAAGTGTTCCTCAAGGTAGACCGAAAGCAACTGCCAGCCGATGCAGTATTCAAAGGGTATGAGGAAGTGGTGGTTCAAGACCTTGAAATACACACAGACAATGTGAAGTTCTACAAAGAGAAATACTATTCCAAGAGTATGAGACAAACGTATGTGGCAGAGTTACCAGCAGGCTACAACGGTCAGTTTGGACCCAAGGTGAGAGCGTTGGTCTTGGCGCTCTATTATGAGAGTGGGATGAGCGAACCAAAGATCCAAGATCTGCTTCTCGCGATGGGACTCTCGATGAGCGCAGGAGAACTCTCCAACCTGCTGATAAAAGACCAGGATCTCTTTCATGCGGAGAGCGCAGAGGTCGTGGAGGCAGGTCTCAAGAGTTCTCCATGGCAGCACCTGGACAGTACAGGGACATGGGTTAACGGGACCAACCAGAACTGCCACGTGCTCTGTAACCAGTTCTCTAGTTTCTACTGTACCTTGCCGAACAAAGACCGAAGAAGTTATCTGCGGGTCCTGTTGGGGGGAGCCGCTCCAGCCTTCCGATACGGGGCAGAAGCAGTGCAGCTGCTCGCGCGACTAGGCGTGAGTGCCAAGTGGGTTGAGCAGTTGGCAGCGGTGCTGCCAGCCGAAGTGGATTTGACAGAAGAGCAGATCACTGCGCTGCTGGATGCAAGCCTGCCAACCATGGGACCAGAGGTGCGCAAGAACATCTTGGATGCGTTGGCCATCGCTTTCTACCACAGCCAAACGAGCTATCCCATCGTTGAGCTGCTTGTCTGCGACGATGCCCCCCAATTCAATTGGTTGACCACTTGGATCGCTCTGTGCTGGATACATGAGTTTCGTCACTATAAGAAACTCATTCCACGCTTTGAACACCATCGTCAGGCCTTGGAACAGTGGGGCCAAGCGTTCTGGCAGTTCTACCGCAAGCGGCTTGCCTATCGCACACAGCCAGACCCAGCCCAGATTGCCGCTTTGCAGGCCGCGTTTGATCAGCTTTTCACACAGAAGAGTGGCTACGACCAGTTGGATGCGTGCAAAGCTCGCACGCTCAAAAAGCGAGACCAGTTGCTCATGGTGCTGATCCATCCCGAAATCCTTTTGCATAACAACCCCGCTGAACTAGGAGCTAGGCAGCGGGTCCGCAAGCGCGATGTGAGTCTGCAAGCACGCACCTCCGATGGGATCGCTGCTTGGGATACCTTTCAGACTCTGGTCGCCACAGCCAAGAAACTGGGAGTCAATATCTTCCACTATTTTCAGGATCGTATCCTGCAAGCCCATGCCATCCCACCCTTAGCTACGCTCATCCACGATCAAGCCCAACAGATGGCTTTAGGGGCTTCATGGCAACTTGGGCCTTGAAGCTCCCCCTGCAGTTCTCAACTGAAAAACGGCGTCCTCTGCTGACTCTGCTCTCGTCGAGGGTCTTGATTCTTGCCCTTGACAGGCCAGCCCTCACCCCACTTTTTTGAGATGATACTCAAAAACGTTTCAGGAGACGATTATTGATCTTCATAGCCAGATTGTGGCTGTATCGACGTATCGATGGGGAGTAGTGCAGAGAACAGCTATGAGGTACGCGTGGATTTCATTGAGGCATAATGGTATCATTGTGCTATCTAAAATAGTTAAGGTAAATGCCAAATCGCAAAGATTATGTTGTTTGTCAGGAAATAATGGAGATTAGGTGCAAGGATATCGCGCGAGCATTGTTTGGCTTTGGCTCGATGCGCACATTATGATGCTACCCACACCTGCACTGTCTTATCAAAAGATGCCGAAGCAATGCGCTGACCATCCGGTGACCATGCTACAGAGTTTACTGAATCAGAATGCCCCGTGTAGGTATAGGGATTGCTGCCATCAGTGGCATCCCACACCTTCACCGTACTATCACGGGAACCCGAGGCAATGCGCTGACCATCCGGTGACCACGCTACTGCGTATACTTGATCAGAATGCCCTTTGTAAGTATAGGGATTGCTGCCATTGGTGGCATCCCACACCTGCACAGTCTTATCGTCACTACCCGAGGCGATGCGATTGCCGTCCGGTGACCACGCTACTGCATTCACTGGACCAGAATGTCCTTGATAGGTGAGGGTATTCAGTCCCTTGTTTGTATCCCACACCAGCACCGTATGATCACTAGAGCCCGAGGCGATGTGTTTGCCATCCGGCGACCACGCTACTGCATTCACTGAACCAGCATTCCCCTGATAGGGGATATTCCACCCATTGATTGGTGCCCATATCTGCGCTGCATCTGCAAAACCCAAGGCGATGCGCTTGCTATCTGGCGACCATGCTACTGCCCGTACCACACCAGCATTCCCCTGATACGTGAAGACATGGCCTCCATCGGCTGCATCCCACATCTGCACTGTCGTATCAGCGGAGCCAGAGGCGATGTGTTTGCCATCCGGCGACCACGCTACTGCATTCACTGAACTAGAATGTCCCTGATACGTGAAGACATGGCCTTTATCCACGACATCCCACACCTGCACTGTCCTATCTCTGGAACCAGAGGCAATATGCTTGCCATCTGGCGACCATGCTACTGCATTCACCACATCAGAATGTCCCTTATAGGTGAAGAGCAGATTCCTTTCGGGGGTTGGAGTCGGGGTTGGAAGTGGAGTCGGAGTTAAAGTGAGATGAGGGGCGAGTTTTGACGAGGTTGCCAACCATATGATGCCACCTCCTGCTACTACTCCCCCTGTGGCGGCCAGACCAATCAGAACCCTGCGGCGCGTGAATTGAGATTCTAAGAGCAGAGCGATTTTCTTCGATGTTAGACATTCGACACCTCATTGGAGAATATAATTTGTTCTGACTTTCCCCCTACCCATGGGCAGGCCTTTCTTGCAGGACCAAGGCAAGTATGCCATCATTCCTCACATCCGAGGGAGTGAGATACGACATTACCCACCCTCATGATGCCACCCATACCTGCACTGTCTTGTCAAAGGAGCCAGAGGCAATGCGCTTGCCATCTGGCGACCATGCTACTGCGATCACATCACCAGAATGTCCCTTATACGTGAAGCCATGACCCCCATCGATGGCATCCCATACCTGCACTGTCTTATCATGGGAGCCCGAGGCGATGCGCTTGCCATCTGGCGACCATGCTATTGCCATCACCGCATCAGAATGCCCCTTATACGTGAAGACATTGACCCCATTGACTGCATCCCACACCTGCACTGTGTTATCATTGGAGCTTGAGGCAATGTACTTGCCATCTGGCGACCATGCTACTGCCTCTACATAAGCTGAATTCCCCTGATACGTGAGAATATTTTCCCCAGTGATTGTATCCCACACCTGCACTGTATCTTCACTAGAAGAGCCCGAGGCGATGCGCTTGCTATCTGGCGACCATGCTACTGCATTCACTTCAGGGGACACCTTATACGTGAGGATCACGGCATCCCACACCTGCACTGTGTTATCATTGGAGCTTGAGGCAATGCGATTGCCATCTGGCGACCATGCTACTGCATACACTACATCAGAATGCAATTTATACGTGAATACATGGCCTCCATCCACGGCATCCCACACCTGCACTGTGTTATCATATCCATCCGAGGCGATGCGTTTACCATCCGGTGACCATGCTACTGAACCAGAAGGTTCATTATGCGTGAAGACATGGCCTCCATCTCCTGCATCCCACACCTGCACATCATCAGAAGCAGAGGCAATGCGATTGCCATCCGGCGACCACGCTACTGCTCGCACATAACTAGAATGTCCCTTATAGGTGGAGAGCAGAGTTCCTATGGGAAGTGGAGTCGGAGTTGGAGTGAAATGAGGAGGGGCGAGTTTTGACGAGGTTGCCAACCACATGATGCTACCACCAGCTACTACTACTCCTGTGGTGCCCAGACCCATCAGAACCCTGCGGCGCGTGAGTTGAGATTCAAGAGCTGGACGATTTTCTTCGATGTTAGACATTCGACACCTCATGAGAGAATATGATTTGTTCTGACTTTCTCCTCCCCACAGGCAGGCCTTTCTTGCAGGACCAAGGGTAATTAATTCCTATCTAGAAAATAGGATACCTGATCAATCAGAACTTTTTTCAAGCAAAAATGACATTTTGGGAATGATGAAGGGCTGATGCGCGAGATAGGTCAAATACCGCTAACCATCTCAAACCTTGCCTGATCCTTGAGGTCGTGGCGAGGTTTGGGTTGGATTAGTCAGGTCTAGAGACGACATCTCCTCGTGGAGGGACCCAGAACAGCATTTTCCACAAACGTTCCCGCCTGACTGGGATTGTCCTTGACCAAGACTCTGTCATCTCGTTCTCATTGCTTTGTTGGTCTCAGCCAACCAAGAACACCGGTATAGTCATGCGGTTGAGAATGACTGCAACTCTCTTCAGGCCAGTTCTGGTCAAAGCTTGTAAACTTATTCACATCTGCGCTTTGACAGACAGCGATATGACCGTATTGGCCGATACTGGTACCCCAGATAACGATATCACCCTCATTGGGAAAATTCGTTGCAGTATTAGCTATTTTGGTATAAAGCGCGGCAGGAACCCCCCCCCCGTTCTCCCCAGTCCAAATGTCTACCGCATTGCCTGTTAGTCTTTGTTCTGGGTAGGTTGCACCAACAACGTCTCGATTGTACTTTTGTGCCAAATCCACACATTGACAACTATCAGTACCCTGAGTACCACAGCAAGCATCAAAGTTTATGTATTGCCCACAAAAAGTGTCAAAAAATTCTTGTGTGGTCAATCGTTGTTGGTCAGTGTTTGAGATTTCAGGACAAACAGCATCTTTGTTAGGACAAAGAGACGACTCGCCAGAACTATCGGGGTTAATAGGACAAAGAGAATTGCTAGAACTATTCGAGCTGTCTGCGCTCTGGCTCACTGCTCTCCTGTTCTTTTACCTTTGCAAGCAGCTTCCGCGCAAACTCAGGATTTTCCTTGGCCTTGGCAGCCACATTTCGCAATACCTGCATTTGATTCTCATTATAATCTAGCTGATCTTTTTGAACGAAGTGCTCTGCAGCTCCGTGCCATTCCCTGGGGCTGAGAAACCTTCGACACGGCCTATCCCAAAGCCCGATGATTGCACAGCAAAAACCGCTGTCGTTACCTTCAATGCCGCCCATGCGCCTGCCGAGGCAACACCAAGGCCGTTCTTCATGCGGTCATAGAAGCTGCTACTATCTTGTGACTTGCTACAGTTTTTCTTCTCCGATTGACTTTCTACAGTTTCTTTTTTGCTAAACGTATTTCTATTTTCCAATTTAATGCTCCTTTTGTTCTAACTTCTCTGCCCCATGCAAAAGAGTATGTGATAGTTATGTGCCTGTTGGGACATGTAATAGACTCCCTGGATATTAATTGTCCCACATTGGCTGATCGGCCTGTGGATATCTCAGGATAATTAATTAGTTTGATATCCTCTAACTCCATCATCCATCTAATAATAACCTCATTCGGGCTAAAAAGCAAGATGACAAAAAGGTGACAAACTCGATGCGAAACAGGACCAGAGTCTCACCGCTGTTGCGTACAAACCTCGCCAGAGGATACCTAACAGCGGCGTGCAATATCCTTTGCAAAAAAACTTCCCAGAAGAGGTTGCATAATCCCGAAGGGGAAAGAGCATGATGGTCTCATCATCCTTGTGTTCCATCAGCATCAAGTGGCAGGGAAAGCTGAATCAGCATAGTCTGTACTCGTTTGCGTCGGGGAGAGGTGGGCTTACAAGGAAGAACGACATACCATTCAACTGAACCAGTCGGCCAGAGTGGCAATTGGAGGGAGTGGTAGGGATGATCAAAGAAACGCGGGTTCCCCACATGCAGCAGTTGCCTATCATCAGGTTGAAACTTCGACCGAGTATTTTGCGAGTACATGCTCTCCATATTCCAAAGCAAGTGTATCCTGAAAGAGATTGATACTCACCGTTTTTCCTGCGAGAGCCCGCTCTCCATACGGCGTGCGTCAAGTTGAGCGTGGCTTGACTTGACAGTTGAGTGAAAAGTGGCAAAGCTTCCCCTTGACGAGGTAAAGTAAAAGAAATGAAAAAACCTTGCAAGGAGGAAGCAATGCCTAGCAATAATTGTACACCAGTAGCGCAACAAGTGGATCTAGCAAGCTGCATGATAGCATATCATAGAAAATACGGTTTTGTAAGTCAATTGAGTAGAGAGAGTAAGATATCGCGCCAGACGCTCTACACATTGAAATCAAGAGGGCGCGAAGCGATGGAAAAGGCATTTAGACCAAAGTATGAATTCATAGAAGATAAGATGCTGGTAGAAAGAGCAGTCTTGATATTATTAACAGAGGGCCATACGAGTCGTGAGGGGATACAGAATTGTATAAGGGAGCTTCTGGGAGTGCATGTGAGCACAGGGAAAATATCATCAATCATTCATGAAGCTGGTAAACGTGCTCAAGACTGGTTAGATCGGCACATACCGCAAGGAATGAGAAATATTGCCATGGACGAACAATATAGTTGTCAAAGGGCAAAAGCATATTTGAATATAGTGGACGCGCAGACGTTCTTCGTCTATGCCAGCAGTCCTCCAGTGGCAGTGGATGGTGAGAGCTGGAAACTCATGTTGTTGCAGATGGAAGATAACGGGCTGCAGTTTCGTGTGGTCGTTTCCGATGGAGGTAAAGCGATAGGGCATGCGGTGCGCGAGATCACCCCGAAGGTCATTCATCAACGGGATGTTTGGCATGTTCTACATGAGGGTCAAAAAGTCCAAGAAAGAGCTGATAGGGTATTGAAAGCATTACAACAACGAACTCCAGCGGTAGAACGCAATGCTAAGCGTGTGGAAGCAGGTAAAAAACCTCTGGGTCGTAATCCTCAAACAGACGTGCAAGCGCATGCCTACCACGTGCAGCATATGGAGTATATAACGACAGGCTTGCGCTATCTCTGTAGTAAACTCCAGCGGTTGCTAGAGATTGTCGTGCTGACAGATCATGGTATTCTTACAAGTCAAGAACGATCTGAAGAGATTTATACGCTTTTAGAATTGTTCACTGAATTATATGAAGTAACTCCATCACCCCTTAACACGCATGTGAAGAAGCTGGTCCGTCATGTGCACTTAGCGCTTCCTGGTCTTTTAGCCTTTGGCCCGGCTTTAGATGCAGTTGAGCTTGAGGCCATCACGCTGCTTGGGCCGCAGGCTTGCCATCTCATCGGCTGGGCCTGGCTACAGCGGGAGATCCTAGGACCAAAGACCGAGCAACTGGTTGCTGATTTTGCCCCCGATTGGCAACCTGTGGCGGCCAAGCTACTTGCCGCTTGGGATCAGGCTGTACGATCCAGCAGTGCCGTCGAGAACTGGCATAGTATCCTGCGACCCTTCATTGCGGTTCATCGTAGTCTCTCTGCTGATATGCTCGCTATCTTGGCTGTTTGGCACAACCATCGGCTCGCTTCGCGTGGTTTGCACAAAGGACTCAGCCCTCTCATACGCAGTGGCTTGGAGTCCACTGATTGGCTGGCTGCTTTGGGCTATTCATCCGAGCTACGACTGTGCTCGAAACTCTCTCATGAACCTGAGATTGAGAGTATTGCCGCCTAAACTCATATTTGGGCTATATTGCTACTTTATCAGCGCTTTACGCCTCATCTAGCAAGGCTTCTATTCTTATGCCTTTTTCTCAAAAATAACTCCATAGCTAAACTGTCAAGTTGCTTTGACGCATGCCCATTCCTCGGAGTAAAGGCGGCTCGAACATAGTTGACAATATTCAGATCCTTTGTCGTATGTGCAACCTCAAGAAAGGCGATCGGGTGTAGACTTCCAACACCGCTGCGGAGGACTGGGTATCTCGCACCTATACCCAGTCCTTTTGATGCATGGGGTCTTAAAAACTCTATTCACACGTGACCAGTTGATATTGTGCGCCTCACACTAGCGTTCCAACGAATATCAATCCCCCTGGCTGATAAAAGCCACACCTGGCCCTAGATGAAACGGACTATTCGTGACCATCGTCGGACGGCTTCCCCAATTCATCGACGACGCTATCACAGAACCATTGCTGAGAAGATGTTCCACCACAGCGACATGTCCCGCTGAGTATGCTCCCTGCACACCCTGCTGCAACACCATGATGGAACCAACTTTTGGAATGCCGGAGACATGCCAGCCAAATTCTCGGGCCCGGTTAACCCAGTTGGCGGCCATCGCATTTATTCTCCACGGCACAAAAACTCCATGTAACTGATAGTACCGCTGATCTGCCCACCAGACACACTGCCCAAATGAAAATGGGTTGCTCGTTCCAATCGCAGCTCCACCTCGCGGAGCTTGCAATCCCGGTTGGACACCATTCGCAGCATTGGCAATTGGTACTGTTTGCTTTCCCGATACAAAGTGGCTCCCCGTCTGGCCTAGTTGTGCTCTCCTGTCCAGTCCATGCAAAACGTTATTTCCACTTTGCCCATATGCTGATAAAGAATCAGCAATACATTGCTGGTAGTAAGCTGTCATTACGGCGGGATTAATCATACCTGGGGCATCTATAGGTGCATTCAGATGCCCAACAAGAAGTATTTTCTTCCTTGCCGCTGTATAGATCACAATATCCTTATTTGCATGATAAGCGTGCGAGCAAACATAGGCGGATTGAGCCTCCGCTACATTCGTTCGCTGCGCTCTTCCAAACATATTCAGCCCTAAGGCTGTAACTACACAGGTACTCACTACAAGATTCACTACGTGATATCGCTGGAACGCATTCCAGACTTGTCGTTGCGTTTGCAATGTATCCTCTTTCGAATATACAACTTGCAGACCCCCCGCAAACATCTTCTCCTTATCTATTTTTGTATAGACAACAAGACGTACGGCCTAGCAAACAGCCGCATGTCCGGTTCTACTTTATATACTCCCTACCTCAGTGCTTAGCACCATCCCATGTCACTTCCTAACTCTCCATAGCAATCACCAAGACAGGCATAGCCTCTTGACTAACGGCAACTCCTGTGAGTGGTTTTGCCTTGTCAATTAGAATGAGTATGCAGCACTCTTCGCACATCTGCACTCACACCCATCTGATTGCAAGAAAAAGTGAGGTGGTGGTAGAGCCAATAGAAGACAGATGTCTATAAGCACTATACATAGGCTATAACTATGATATATGTTGATATATGAGCTTACAGACGCTCTTTGCGCTTGCCGAGGGCCTCCTGAGCATTCCTTGGCTGGTCGATGCGGATTGAACCATGAGTTGTTTTCATCTGACAGCGAGTGCTCTAGGCTGTCGCCTGTCTGCTCGTTGTAGGCAATCTCAGCAACCTGCTCGGGACGAAAAATGTTGATAGGGTGCATGCCCATAGGAGGCAGTGTTGATTGTGGGCCGGGCTTGGAGCTAGGCCAGCTTGGATAGCGAGGCTTAATCTTTCTGGACACTATCCTGGATCGACGCTGATATCTTTGTTAATCATCATTACTGCTTGCCTCCTGTCGCTCTTAATAACGTTTTTGTCCTTCCCTAACTGAGAGAATCTCCTTGTGAATAGTATAGCAATTTTGTGGAAAAGTGTCTATGGATGAGATGAAAAATTGCTCGATACCCTGTTGTAACTAGATACGTTATGAGTTATAATACTGCTATGATTGTTACAGTAAAGCATAAGGGACTTGCTGATCTGTATTGGGAAGATCAAAGCAAGGGTGTTAAACAAATACATGTAGAGCGTCTTAAGCGTATCTTATTTGAACTAGAAACTGCCAAAGTTATTAATGATATGGACATTCCGCGATTGAAGCTGCATCCGCTTCAAGGAAAGATGAAAGGCTTTTATGCGGTTTCAGTATCAGGAAACTGGCGGGTGATATTTCGCTTTGTAGACGGCAACGCATATGACGTCGATCTTGTAGATTATCATTGATAGGAGTTATCAACATGCCTATGAAGAATCCTCCACATCCTGGAGAAATTATCAGAGAAGACTGTATTGCACCGTTAGGGCTCACAATAACACAAGCGGCAGAAGGCTTAGGTGTTACTCGTAAAACCCTTTCACAACTGCTCAATGGGCATGCAGGCATTTCTCCTGAGATGGCTATCAGACTCTCAAAAGCGTTTGGGCGTAGTCCTGAAAGCTGGCTTGCTCTTCAATCAGCCTATGACCTTGCGCAGATCGCTGAAGCAGCAGCACATTTCGGCGTAAAACTACTTTTTGAGCATAATAGTAGCCTAGCCACAGCTGACTAGGCTACCATTTCTTTCAGTGAAACGTTCCCAAGAATATAAACCAGTTGTGCCAAGGTTAGCGGTATGATGCTGGGGCGGCATTAATCGCCCCTGTCTCAGTCAAGATCTCGCGCAACTGCTTGGCATCGATCGTCTCATAGAGGCGTAGCGCCTTGGCTATGCGGTCCAGAGTCTCACGGTGTTGAGCCAATAGCGTAACGGCCTGATTATGGGCCCATTTCACAATGCGATCAACCTCTTCATCGATAATAGCCGCGGTCTTCTCACTATACTCACGTGTATTACTGGCTAATGCAGTACCTGCAAAAGGATCTTCACGCTCACTATAAGCTATCATGCCCAACCGCTCGCTCATGCCCCACCGCGTAACCATCTGGCGAGCAATAGCCGTCACGCGTTGCAGATCGTTCTCCGCACCAGTCGTAATGTGACCAATCGCGACTTCTTCAGCGGCCCGACCACCCAGTGCAGTAACCAACTGCGCCTCCAGAAAATCCTGTGAGTAGTTATAACGATCATCCAGCGGCGTGTACTGCGTGACACCCAAGGCTTGACCTCGCGGAACAATTGTGACTTTGGTCACCGGGTCCACATGTTCGGTCAGCAGACCAGTCAGAGCATGACCGCCTTCGTGGTAGGCAATAACGTTGAGATCTTCCTCACTCAAGACTAACGGACGCTCTGCACCTATCAAAATCTTGTCTAGCGACTCACTGAAGCAGTTCTGGTTTACAGCATCTAGATTACGACGTGCCGCTAGCAGAGCCGCCTCGTTGACAAGGTTAGCCAGATCTGCACCAACCATCCCGGGTGTACCACGCGCAACAGTGATCAGCTCAACATCTTCAGCCAGAGGCACTTTACGCGTGTGAATCTTTAGAATTGCCAGACGACCATTCCAGTCGGGACGATCGACAGTAACTCGACGATCAAAGCGACCCGGTCGCAGGAGTGCCTTATCCAATCCATCGGGGCGATTGGTAGCTGCAAGCACGACGACAGCCTGACGAGCATCAAAACCATCCATCTCGACAAGCAACTGATTTAGCGTCTGCTCACGCTCATCGTTACTATTGATACTAGCACCGCGTTGCCGACCAACAGCATCAATCTCGTCAATAAAGATAATCGAAGGGGCAGCTTTCTTAGCCTGATCAAATAGATCACGTACACGGCTGGCACCAACACCAACCAGCACTTCCACAAACTCAGAGCCACTTATCGAGAAGAAAGGCACACTCGCCTCGCCTGCTACGGCACGCGCTAGCAGCGTCTTACCAGTTCCTGGAGGTCCCACTAGCAACACACCACGCGGAATTCTTGCCCCCTAAGCGTTGGAATTTCTGAGGCGTCTTGAGGAACTCAACAACTTCCACGAGATCACTTTTGGCCTCATCCACCCCCGCCACGTCCATGAAGGTCGTCGAGGGTCTATCTTCCAATACCATCTTTGCCCGGCTCTTGCCAAAACTGAATATATTTTGCTGACTTTGAGTAGCGCGACGTGCAATAAAGATGAAAGCGCCAATCAACAGAATCCATGGCAATAGGTTGATGAGCAATAGCAGGAAATCGTTGTTAGCAACTGGTTTTGCAGAAAACTGCACTTGTTGCTGGACAAGCAATTGAGTCAAGTTGGGATCGCCATTAGGCAACAGAGTTACGTGGAAATGAGTTGCGCTGATTTTGCCACTGTTACCGGGGACAGATACAGCCTTGTCGAACGTGCCATAGCCATCTTGACCCTGAAATGTCACTGCCTGGATATTCTTCTGCTTGATCTCCTGAATGAACAAACTGTAGGGTATATCGACAGCATTAGCATTACTGGAATTGCCTTGAGCAAAAAGCATGAAGAGATAATAGGCAACAATTGCGATAACCACTAAAATGACAGCGCGAAAAAGCAAACTGGCACCATTGTTCCCGCCTTTGCCCCCGGTATTGTTACCATTGCCTCTTCCATTATCGGGACGCTGCGGGTTGCGTGCTCCCCCCGGATCGTTTGGATTTTGATACATGTATTTAGCCTGAATGTCCATTAGTTCAGCACCTTGTTTTCTTTTTCTCTCCCTACTTTAGATGCCTTCTCTATCGAGACACTAAATAAGATAACAACAAATACGTCTAGTTAGAGTAGGATTTTTACTGAAGTATGCCATAAATACGTTCGGTAGCAGGTGCTGGTTACAGACTCTCGCCCACAAAGCGCTGGGGAACCATCCTTGCAAAAATATGCGTCAGCGCTGACGCTGGGACCAGCAGCAATGCTATTAACTCAACAAAGGAAAATCAAGCCTGACGATCGTAATACAGAATACGTCCGCAGTTGGTACATGTTTGCAATTCAGTACTGATGCGCACATGCTGTAGTTCGCTCGGGGTTAAAATCACACGGCACCATTGGCAAGAGTTTTGTTCAACCTTGGAGACTGCTCGCCCTTGCTTCGTGCGCCGCATTGTCTCATAGCGCTTGACAAGGTCTACGTTGAGATTGACCAACAATTGTTCTCGTTTCTCACGTAACTGTCGTTGTTGTTGTTCAATCTGCTCTCCTCGGGCAGTCAAATTGGTGAATTCTTCCTGCCAAGCACTTTCCTCCTCTTGTAAACCTGCTAGTTTTTTCTGAGCAGTTTCCTGGAGTAACTCTGTCGTGTCAATTACTTCCAGCAGATGCTCTTCCTGTCGATTTTGCTGGGCACGTAGTCGCTGTACCTCCTGCTGTAGTGATTGGAGTTCTTTAGGATTGGTAACTGAACCATTGTAAAGTCGTTGTTCCTGTTGCTCAAGACGCTTATTCAAATCTTCCAAAGTCCATTCTACATCTTTTTGGGTATGTAGACTTGATTGCCATGCCTCCTGTGCAATCTCATAGTCCGCGCGTAGTTTGCGTAGCTTAGCATCTCCTTGCAGCGCGGCTCTAACGGCCTGATGCTCATTGGTTAAGCGATCAAGCTCGAGATCTATTTGCTGTAACTGAAAAAGAGTTGCAGCCATCTGTGTCGTACTCACGGCTAAAGAAAGCCTCCTTTCAAAGCATACGACAACGCCAAAGGGCTTCTTTATATTGTACTGTTTGCAGCGGCTAAGTTCAATAGTCAAATTTTACTTAAGATCACCAGTTTTAACAAATTCTGCGTAGGAATTCATCATAATTCCCCCTGACTTTTGTCTTAGAGAGGAATACTAAGATGTGTTAAGGATGGGTGTGATATACTCTAGGCAATCAAGTTCAAATCTCATGTTGAACTCTAAAGACTAACCTATTTTGAGGAAAGGGAGTTATGCATTCCTCGCAGCGCCGACAGGCCATCATTGTACTCGATTTTGGCTCACAGTATAGCCGACTCATTACTCGCCGTATACGTGAGTGCCACGTCTATAGTGAACTTGTGCCAGCCAATACAACCCTGGCACAATTGCAACAAAATGAACAGCTTGACATCAAAGGTTTTATTCTTTCAGGTGGACCTGCTAGCGTCTACGACGAGAATGCTCCCGCCTGTGATCCTGCAATCCTTCATAGTGGGCTACCAGTGCTGGGCATTTGCTATGGCATGCAGCTTCTAGCTCATCAACTGGATGGGCATGTTGCTCCCGCTAATGGACGCCGTGAGTACGGCCCTGCAACTATTGAAGTACTAGCCCAACCAAGACAGAATTTTCAGGTTGCTCTCATCTTCGAGGGCATCGAGGTATCACCAGCCCAGACTGATCCACTGGGTAAGACGAAGGCATTATCGGCATTACGTCTCCCAGGCTGGATGAGTCATGGTGACAGCGTCGACCAGTTACCATCTGGCTTCTGTGTGCTGGCCCGTACGGAGAGTAATCCCGTCGCAGCTATGGCCAATTCAGATGGCTTAATCGGCCTCCAATTCCATCCAGAAGTTACTCACACACCGCAGGGCAAAGACATTCTGCGCAATTTCCTCTTCCTGATCTGCAACTGCAAGGCCAACTGGACACTCGGCAGAGTTATCGAAGAGACTGTTGAGCAAATCCGTGAACAGGTTGGCGATGGGCGCGTGATCTGTGGACTTTCAGGTGGCGTGGATTCTGCCGTAGCTGCGCTTCTCGTGCACAAAGCTATTGGCGATCGTCTCACCTGTGTCTTTGTGGATACGGGTCTGCTACGTGCTGGCGAACGTGAGCAGGTTGTAGATACTTTCAGCAATCATATGCACATTCCACTGGTCGTCGTCGATGCAGGTAAGCGCTTCCTGACCAGACTTACCAATGTAATTGACCCAGAACAAAAGCGTATGGTCATCGGCGAGGAGTTTATTCGCGTCTTCGAAGCTGAAGCCAAACGTCTGGAGGCACATCTTGGTTCAATCCAGTTCTTGGCCCAAGGCACTCTCTATCCCGATGTCATCGAGAGTACCAGCCATGATACTGCAGAAACTGCCAAGCGCATCAAGACGCATCACAATGTCGGTGGCTTGCCCGAAGATATCGCGTTTACATTAGTAGAACCATTGCGCATGCTCTTTAAGGATGAGGTACGCGAGATTGGCCTAATACTCGGTTTGCCTGAAGAGTGGGTCTGGCGCCATCCCTTCCCTGGGCCAGGTCTAGCAATCCGTGTCATCGGTGCCGTCGATGAGCAACGCCTAGCAATACTGCGAGCCGCCGACAAAATCCTGATTGAAGAGATCCGCGAGGCTGGCATTTACCGCAAACTAGGTCAGGCCTTCGCTGTTCTGACGCCTCTGCAAAGCGTTGGCGTAATGGGCGATGATCGGACCTATGCCAATGTGCTTGCGATACGTGCCGTTACATCAGGAGATTTCATGACAGCAGACTGGGCACGCCTTGAACCAGACTTGTTGGCACGCATTTCCAATCGGTTAGTCAACGAGGTGCCTGAGGTCAACCGTGTTGTCTATGATATTACGTCCAAACCTCCTGCCACTATTGAATGGGAGTAAGTGACAATGATTGAATTCGAGATAATAGCGCAAGGTCTCTTTAGCCCTAAGCAACTTGTGATGTCCTACAATCCATCCATGCGTATGAAAATCTTGCTACAGACGCAAGCATGGATGGATACGTTGTGGCGGCAAAAGCTGGCAGAGGCGAAAGTGCAGGGCACGCGTCTGTTCGATGCGCCACTCTTCCGCTTTGTTAAGGCCTCTGTCCAGGATGCAACTCTGCACATTATTGTTGGAGATACCTCCTATAAAGAATACGTCACTACACGTGTCCCAGAGTTTGCAGCTGGCAGAGCGCGTCATGAACTTGGTAATGCTCTCTCGGTCTGTTCAGTAGTTGAGACTAGCGACAACTATATTTTGCTCGAGCGTCGAGAGGGCGTTGATGTCTATGTTGGTCGTTATCATGTGATAGGTGGCTTCTTTCGAGCGCAATCTGGATATGGGCTCCAGACATACACAACCCGATCCATTTGCCGCCATACAACGCGAAATTCGCGAGGAGACAGGTATACGAAGAGAGGATATCAGCGAGCAATATTGCCTGGGTGTCGTCTACGACTTGACAACGCCACACGCTGAGATCTGTTTTCTGACACGTCTGGGCATTCCTCTCTCTGAAGCTCTGATGCGCCAGCCTGAGGATGACGAGATTAAGCAACTTCATCCGTTAAAGATCACAGCGGAGAGCCTGCGATCCTTTATATTGCGTCATCACGGTAATATCTCGGTGACGGGCGAGCCTAATCTTCTGCTGTATGGGGCATGGGAGTTTGGTGGTAGATGGTACGAGGGGGTTATGGATCAGTTAAGGCAGTAAGTAAGGTGTCGTAAACACAGAGGCCCAGATACCATCTCAGTGCTTTGCTGAATACGTTCATCTTGCCTCTGGATGGGTGCATCTTTAGTAAGCTTTTCGGATAAACTTTTCACAAATTCCCGATGGAGGCTCATGGCCTACATCCAATATTAAAAGTTCAGGCAAATCTATCACGTAATTCCTGCCTAGGCTCTGGTGCTAACTCTATATCTTCAAAAACAAGATCCTTCTCTTCGCTTGCTCCAATATTTATTTTAACCCACAACCACATGTCATGGGATATTTTATCCCTGAACTCTTGTGGAAAAAGAGCAATGGGAAGATGGATAATTTGATCATGATTATAAGCAAAGATCTCTACATCCACTATTTTATCACCACCTTCGTTTCTAACATCCTCTACCCTAATGAGAGTACCATAAAGTCTTTTCTCTGGTGATGGCTCTACTTGTGTCAACGGAATAGGGCCAAAACTTTTATAGCCTTCAAAATATGCTATGAGTTCCCTTTCTGCCACCATTGAAAGGTTGTAAAGCCCAAGCAACTCTTCTTGAAGCTGTCCTAAAATGCCTTCGCAAGAATTCTCTCAAATATTTGGCATGCTTTGGTTGGCTAAGCCACTCCTCTCTTGTTGCGATGTACTCCCGCACAAGCGAGACAATTTGATGGAACTGCCAAGACTCAAATCTAGGGATGGGAATTTGCTGGAGCGTGCGCACCTGATTGTGTCTTGAGGTGCGATTGATACTGAGAAATGCATTAGCTATGGGACCGTTGAGTAACGCCGCGATCACTTCTATGGGGACAGAATCAGTTGGCCAGATTCCATGAAAATTCTGAGTGCAGACTAATCCCTGCTCATCAACAGCAGCTGCGATTAGCCAACGATCACCTGTACCTTTATGTGCTGCATTTGCTATCACCTTAGGTTTATCCCATAGCTGCTTGCAAGCTTCCCGCCGCTGTAGTTCTGAGTCCATATTCAGATAAGTCGAGGATCTAGCAATATACGGCTCAAAGTCACTGGTGATATGCCTTAAGCCTTTAGCAAACCTTTCACGAGGTACTTCTGAAAACAGTTTGTCTTCATTATCTCTAACTGATATGTTATACTCTAGCCCACGATGAATTTTGGCAATATCACCTAATCTTGGTAAATCTGTTAATTCTTCCCATACACGCTGTAAACGGCTATATCCAAAAGTGGTGCTACCCTCACTTTGTATGGAAACAGACCTTTCTGTTTGGAAGGTCGGTCGTCCCATAGTGACAAATTGCTGATAATCTTTCTTCTCAACAATCACAGAACGCCATCTAGGCATGGCAGTCCGATTGCCATGCGCAATGAGAACCACACTTTCGACATCAGAAAAATTAAAAATACGAGGAAGTTCTACTAAAGTTATGTCATTGTAGAAAGAATTTATTTGTTTTTGGATCTGACGGTAACTCTGCCCGTTGATGAATACACGCGGCAACACCACGCCAAGTATCTTAGGAATGTGTTGAAGAATTCTATGTAATGCTTCAACTGCTTTATTTGCAGAGGCGATCGAAGGGTTTGAGCGTTTGTCTTGCGGGCTGAAATCTCCATAGGGAGGATTACAAAGAATAACCTGTGCTTGCGTCAAGTACTTATCGGTTTCATTTGAAGCGAAAAAATCTGCCTTAGTAATAGCCCATCCGTTAGGATTGGGATAGTCGGCTAAGATCAAGCTATTACGTGCTACTTCACAAGCAAAAGACTCAACCTCCATACCCGATAACATTCGTATGAGATAATCATGTCTCTGCTCGGCAGACATATCTAATGGAAGCAACGCACGTAGCCGAGCTAGAGCCGCCGTTAAAAATGGTGCGTGTCCGCAAAAAGGCTCAAAAATATGTCGATTTTCCTCATCTAGCTCTTCAAGGGGTATATTCTGCACGATGTATTCAACAATTTCTGGAGGAGTTGCATGAGTCCCTAACTCTTGCCGAGCTTGGGGCGTAATAAGCGTATTCTCATAGACATAGGCGAGAGCTTCAACAGAGAGATTGCAAAAAGAGAAAGCCTTGCGAATTTGCCTCCATGCTGTATCCTGTACAAGTATATCGTCTAAGACAGCTTCAGGTGATGTATGCTGAAAGTAAAAGTCCTCTACTAACTTAATGACCTCCTGTGCATTCGTACTAAGCCATCTGCCTGGATATTGTCTATCTCCAAGCAGCTTGGCCGCTATTAATCGAAAAATAAGGCGAAATAATGCTTCATAGTCAAGTTCTTTCTTATGATGTTCTTTATATACTGCTTCACAAGAGGTAATAACATCATTGAGCAGCCGATGCAATTTTGGATATACTACACTTTCAAGTGCTGGAAGTAATCCTATGTCAAAAAAATCTAACTGTATGGGCTGGTTTGTAAAACGAATAGATTTCGCGCGAAGGATACTTTGTGGATTCCATTCATCTCTACGTGAGTGAATAGCATTGCGCAGATGAGGCGCTTCTATCTTCTCTAGAAATATTGGGCTCCTGTCTGCAAGCATTTTCCAGCAAATGATCTGCTCTCTTTCAGGATGCAAAGCAAAGATCTGTGGTGCTCCAAGCGCTCGATAATCCATAATAGCCTTGGGATCATCATAAGGAGATGCTACAACTCCAAAGCACGCATTACGGTAAGAAGGAGGATTTTGCGCGAATACACCTAGCTCGATAGAACGAAATGGCTGATCTTCACTAAACATATCCGTGAAGCCATAATTATCCTGTAGCAAATCTTCACGGTAGCCAATCTCAAGGAAGCCATCTCGGATCATCTTGACCAACGTTTTGGCTGTATACATCTCTGCCATAGCTTGTGTTTCCCACCTTATCACCAGTTACTTCTTCTGATAGTATACTATAGAACAAAGGATCTGTATATTCCAAAGGACTTCTATTTTCAATAAGCTTGTATCTCAATTTCCACTGGTTATACAATAGAGATGGTCAAATAGTAGTACACACAAGTAAAAAGAGTACCATGACAGAATACCAGTTCAGATTGCTTTTGAAACATCGCTCAAAGGAGGTCTGGAGATTGAGCGCAAGAACTTCTTTTTGCTATTCAGTACAGAAGATATGCGCGAAGGTATGCAGGCTTTTATTGAGAAGCGCAGGGCTCAATTCAAGGGTAAGTAAGGAAGCTACTGTACCACTTCTCCATGCCATGCTGCCTCGTACACTTCTTGCAACTTTGGCACTGTCTCAACAGTAGAGAGTTCTGAGGGGGCAATCCAGCGCATCTCGGTCGCCTCCCAATCGATTTGGATCAAGTCTGGGGTGAGGACTTCAAAGAGGAAGGGATGGATATAGAAGTGTCGTCCCAGTTCGGCATCAATGTGCTCTACGATTGTGCCACGCCTGAGCAGACGCACTTGATCACGCTGCAAACCAGTCTCTTCCCGAATCTCGGTATAAGCCTGCTCCTCGGGTGTGACATTTGGTTCAACGAAACCGCTCACGCCTGCCCAGCGTCCATGATAACTTCCCACCTTCTGGCTACGTCGTACTAAGAGCATACGCGTCTCTTGCTGATCTGTGCGTAGAAGGATACACGTTACGACATGTGTTGGTCGCAGATTCTCTGGGCTAATCCAGTCATTTTGTTGTACAGTCATAGGTGACACTCCCTTCTCGTTACTGCGAGTTTAAGTTTAGCATCGTCTGGTAACCTTGACAAGCGACTTGCTTTGGCTTTCTCCCTTTGCACCGTTGTTTAGAATGGGGATGCCCTATCATTCGCGGGCTACCAGTTGCCATTCATTGCTTTGGGAGCTTACAATAAATCTATAGGGAAATGCCTCTAGCTTTGCTTTGAGCAAGCAGGTAATTGTGAGTCCAAGTCTTGCAAATAAGAGACGGCAGGACGAAGGTAGTGGGCTATCTTGGTTGCCAAGGCTATAGCGAGGTGAAGTTGAAAGGATATGTCAATGCGAAGTAAAATCACAGTCATTGGTGCTGGTTTTGTTGGTAGTACGTTGGTCCAGCGTCTGGCCGAGCGGGATTATGCTGATATCGTGATGTTCGATATCGTCCCCAATATGCCACAAGGTAAGGCGCTTGATCTAATGCAATCTGGCCCTGTGCTGGTTATGACTCTCTGGTTACTGGTACCAACGATTATGCTGATACAGCGAACTCGGATATTGTGGTGATTACGTCCGGTTTCCCACGCAAACCTGGTATGAGTCGCGACGATCTGGTGAAGAAGAATCAGGAGATCGTTGCGCAGGTTACCGAGCAAGTTGTGAAGTATTCCCCCAACTGTATTATTATCATGGTCACAAACCCGCTCGACGCGATGGCGCAACTCGCGCTCTACGTCAGCAAGTTCCCGCGTGAGCGTGTACTTGGTATGGCGGGTGTATTGGATACAGCGCGTTTCCGCACCTTCATTGCGCAGGAATTGAATGTCTCTGTGCGTGATGTCCAGGCATATGTGCTGGGAGGCCATGGTGATACGATGGTGCCACTCGCCCGTATGTGTACGGTAGCAGGTGTGCCAATTTCCGAATTGATTCCTGCTGAACGTATTGAACAAATCGTGCAGCGTACTCGCGATGGTGGCGCTGAAATTGTGAAATTACTGGGTACGGGAAGTGCTTATTTTGGTCCTTCTGTCTCCGTTCTCCAGATGATCCACTCGATCCTGCTTGATAAAAAGATGATCATGCCTTGCACGGTCTATTTACAGGGCGAGTACGGTTTCAATAATCTATTTATAGGTGTGCCAGTCAAGCTTGGTGCCAAAGGTATGGAGCAGGTCATTGAAATCGAGTTAACTGAGCATGAGCGTACACTTTTGCAAAAATCGGCGGATGCTGTAAGCGAAGTAATTACGGTGATGGGCATCTAGCTCAGTTCTCCTGTCATGGAATGGAAGGCTCCCTTTGAGTTGGAAAGCTCAAGGGGAGCTTTTCTATGGAGCATCTGTTACAAAGATTTTAGATGATTCGAGGCTCATTCTATGGAGTAGCCAAGCATACCGATTGTGATACGTGAAGCCGTCATTATCCCTTTATTGGTTTGCCCCATTGCTGCGATACTTACGCCGACCTTGAGGGCACTAGCGGTTGCAGGAGCCATCCGAAGAATTTTTGTGCCATTTGTCCCACTCGTCAACAGGATGGTATGGCTAGTCTTCTGCTTGTCTATGATGGTGAGAGTATTGCCCTTGAGCGACTGAATAGTCCCTTCTGCCCTACAGGTGTTCTGTAGGTGAGTTGGTGATGTGGAGGTATGAGTGAGACTTGCCTTTTGTGCTTGGCTTTTTGCAAAACAACTCACATTAAACGTTTGACTAGTTCCTCGTTCCAGAGGATTCTGTTGGCTGAGTATCGAAGAAGTCTGATGTTTACCTGCACTAGAAGGCCACTGCCTTGAGTTTCTGTCTGGAAGACACCCCCTATTATTGTGGTCTTGTTGGTCGTTTGGTTGGAGCATAATCGATAAAGCTGTGTAGGTTTTATTCGGATTCAGTTGCGCTTCGATGGAAACATCTGTTCCCTTTTGGAGCGCAGAAGTGGTTAGCGATGTCAGCTGTGTAATGTTAGTAGTGTTCGAGTAGACTACGTTGGTGGTCGTGGCAAGCGGCGTTTTGCTAGACTTTGTTCTAGTTGGAGCATTCTGAGGGACGACTTGTAATGTCTGTTTATTGGTGCTCTTGATCGTGCCATCGACAAGCTGGAATGAATTCCTGGTTGTCGATGGACGAAACTGAGGACAAGCTGTCGGTGTAACTGGCACGAAGGCCCCGGCTAGAGTTGTGTTAGTCGTACCAAATGCAAAAAAACAGATGATAGCGGCAGTGGCAGATAGATAGCATAATGTAACAATACCCACCAGATACCGCGACAAACGAGATGTAGTCATGATAGTCCTCTCCCTGTTGCTAAGCAAAAGCAATCAGTTATCTGCAATCCTGTTTATTTTTGTGTCAAATGCGCAAATTTGCATGTAACTTCCAGCTCTGTAGTTTTTGGGGAGAGCGAAGCTTCCTGGTGATCCAACCTGAGGCTTCGAGGGATCTTTGATCCAAGTGAGATAGCTGGATGTCGAGAATGAAGCGTTCCGGTAGCCCGAACCGGAGGCTTCTACAATGCTAACAATAGCATGGACTTATGAAAGAAATATCAAAGAAGTGTAAAAAAGCTGATAAGGATGAGTAAAGAAATCTGTCTTTTGTCACTACTGGGAGACCATACCCTCGATCACCACAATAAATTCGCCTTTCAGTTTTGTCTGCTCAACCGATGCTAGCAGGCTCGATAATGTTCCACGCTCCACCTTCTCAAACATTTTTGTCAGATCGTTAGCAATAGCAGCTTGCCGATCCCCCAAAACTTCCAATGCATCGCGTAGGAAACCAGCTAGGCGATAGGGACTTTCATAATAGATGAGGGTATGGGGCGAGTATTTATCGACTTCCAGGAACTTGCACCGACCAACTGTCTTGCGTGGTGGGAAGCCGCGAAAGGTAAAGCTATGGACAGGGAGACCTGAGAGTACCAGGGCCATCACAAAGGCAGTGGGACCCGGAATCATCGTGAATTCGATCTGGGCATGAATGGCCCTGCGGACTAGCGTAAAGCCAGGGTCAGAAATACCAGGTGTCCCAGCGTCACTGACTATAGCCACAGATTGTCCCTGTTTGAGCAAGTTCTCAATCCGCTCTCCCGCTTGCTGCTCATTATGTTCATGGAAAGACATTTGTGGCTTCTGAATATCAAAGTGTTTGAGCAGCAGGCCTGTTTTCCGCGTATCCTCACTGGCAATAATATCGACTTTGCGTAGAATTTCCAGTGCTCGCAGTGTAATATCGTTTAAGTTTCCGATGGGTGTCGCTACTAAATAGAGCATATTGAAATATCTTTCTCTAACCAATGGTCCTATAGTGGTCCACTGCTTTCCCAAAAATACGTTTAATGATAGTGCATTATAATAGAAATCGACCTTTTTTGCTAGATCTCTGTGTGGACGGTCCTGGTATCAATATGCAATCAAAATCTTCTCGTTTTTTATTCAAACGATATTCGATATGTCCATGATGTACAGGAGAGAGAGATTATACAATGAAGCGAAGAAAAAAGTACAATATGGATTGACTAGAATCACAGTCTATGATAGACTCTGTAGTGTAAAGTATTATCTAGTGATATTCTTCTTTGTGAAAGGACTTGTTCCTATGCCTTCTGTTGAAACGACCAATGTTGGTAAAGCTGTTGCTGCCAGAGTCGGTACTAATATTCGCGAAGTTCGTACCAAGCTTGGGATGACTCAAGCTCAACTGGCCGCACCAGAGTTTTCTATCTCGTATATTTCTGCCATTGAACGTGGGAAAATCCGCCCTTCGTTGAAAGCTCTCTCTATTCTTGCCCGCCGTCTAGATGTGCCACTGACATTCCTTCTTGAAGGTTCTCCTGCCGGGGCAGCTGAGGCGCGTGCCGTTGGTTATTCGCCCGCCGATGCTGGGCCTGACCAGCGTATCGATGTTGATCTTTTGCACGCTAATGTTTTGATACGACAGGGCTTGTACAAGGAAGCGGCCCTGTTGCTCGACCCTATTCAACCTGAACGCATTACGACCGATCAAGTTTGTCGTCTCTATCTGCTGCGTGGTGAAATTCATCTGGGGTCTAGGGAATATCAGGAAGCAGTTGTAGATCTGCGGGCTACGATCTCCCAAGGTGAAGCGACCTCGGATAGTGAGTATACTGAGCGTGCTCGTAACCTGCTAGGAAAAGCCTATTTCTTGCTTTATAACTATACTCTGGCAGTAGAAAATCATGCTCGCTGTTATGCAACAATTGAGAGCGGGCAGATTAGCGATCCTATTTTTTTACTTGAAATCCTGAGCAATCTAGCCAATGATTATTTTCGCCTTGGTGATTTGGAGAAGGCTGTTGTGTTCTACCACCGTGCGCTGGAAACTCTTGAGGTGATGGAGCGCGATAGTAAGAGTTTTGCCCACAAATATATGGAGATTAGTCAGCAATATAAGTCGGTTGGCAAATTGGCAATGGCGCGTGAGTATGCGGTACAGAGTCTGGCTATCTATGAAATGCGTGATGAGCAGCGCCTTGTGGGTCTGACTCACTTGCGGCTGGGCAAGGCTCTGGAAAAGCAGGATGATCTTGATGGTGCGGAGAATGAGTACTGTCAGGCGATTGCTATTGAGTGTGCATTGAATGATGAGATTTCTGCATCGATGTGTCATGCTAGTTTAGCTGAATTGTTTCTCAAGCGTGGACAGATCCGTGAGGCAGAGCACGAAGCTCGAGAATCACTGAAGTTTGCTCAGGCTAGTTCCGATGCCCAGGCACAAGGACAGGCATTGATTGCTTTGGCGCAAATCCTCCATCAAGCTGGTGATTTCGCTGCTGCCGATCAATCCTTTAATCAGGCACTCGAATTGCTAGAAACCTCGAATGCACATGAACTAGCAGCTAGTTCATATTTCCGCTATGCCAATTTGCTAGAACAACGTGGGGAAGTCCAACGTAGCCTGAGTGCCATTAAAAAGGCTTATGAGCACCAACAGCTTAGCAAGCATGGTGATTTTGATTGAGTGATTATGCCATTTAATGCACATGCTTTGCGCTATCATCTTGAAGAGAGCTATCCTTTATTATATGCCTATTTGCACCGTAATGCTCAACGCTATCTGGGAGCTTTGAAGTACGATGCTTTTGAGGTTGATACTGTTATCGGCCATGTGGTTGAGCAGCTTGTGCGTCTTGGCCTGCTGGGAGGTAAAGATCACACGTCGCTCACCGCTTTGGATCATTTAGCGGATGCCCAATTTTATGCCTTTTTGGCTCGCAGTGTTAGAAATAAGGCTATTGATCGCCAACGTAAACGCCGCTTACAGGTCAGTGCATCTGCTGAATGGGAGGCTCTGGAGGGTATTGAGGGGGCCAATGATCCTCTCAATGATGCTGTGGGATCGATATGGGGAGGAATTCCTTTTGCAACACCAGAGGAAATTACACTCCAGCTCGCTTCGCAGCAGGATCTGCGCAATGTGTTGAAACACTGTATTTTACAATTGAGGGTTGCGCCACGCCAGTTGCAAGCAGTCTTGCAAGAACTGCAAGAAATAGGTGTTGATGATCTCTTCCGCTCTATCGTTGATGAGCCGCATCTGTCTATTCCCTCTGAGCCCGGGCTACACATGAGCCAGCATAGGGATCACGCCCATAAGAAATTGCGGCTCTGCTTGCAGAACCGCAGTTCTAATTTGGCAGTGATGATTGCTTTACGTCTAACTAATTATGTAAAACTTTCTGGTGGAAAGCTTTCTACTGATAGCAATACCTATATAGTGGATGTACAAGCTCTCGCACAACAAGATATCTCGATCAATGACGTGCACAAGGGGTTATATGTGCTGGTTTCTGAAGGCTTGGTTACCTGGCATGGGGAGGCGGTTGTGCAGCTCTCTGCGGACCAGATCAAGCGTTTGTCGCGTTTCTACCAAGAATGAAAGGTAGGTGTGCGAACTAGAACTATTGAGGAGATGACTCTATGAATGATCCCCAGACATTCGAGGGAATGCCCGATCCTGATAGCAATATGCAAAGCTTACAGTATGCAAGGCTGTCAGGCTGGTTGCAGCAGATATTGGAACCCCCTCCACAGACGGAAGCGATCGTTTCCGAGGTACCGGAGAACGGGAGCCAATTGGAAGTAGGATTGGGGCCGGACTATCATCTGTCTTATTATCAACAGCTACCGGACTTTGCGATGGCAATGCTGACGAAGGATGTTCAGGCGGCAGTACGTTATAGTTCCTTACTTTACCATCTTGCTGGTTGCCGTGAATGCCATAGTGCTTACTTGGATCTTTATGATGCGCTGCGAGTTGCTATTGATCCCCAGGGGTTTCGCCCTCCTTTAGGTCAGGGTACGCGTACCCTCTCTGCTACTCCACATCGCATGCTTAGCCATTTCTGCCAGACGTTGATTACTCAGGCAGAAGCTGTGTTATGGCAGGCCCGTCACGATCATACTGACCAGGATATGGCTGCTCGTTCGCTTTTGCAAATGGCTCTAAGTGTGAGTGCATACATCAGTCAGAGTACTCTTCGTCGTCAAGCCCTACAGGATCTGGTGCGAGTGGCCACATTGTTTGATGGTCCAACTGCTCCTGAGCAAGATCAGCAGAATGTGCATGCATATATGTTGGCTCCCACGAGTGGATCGCGTCGGGGGAGGGTTGTACGCCGTTCAGATACTACGCGACCTTCGTCTAGTCAAGAACAACATGTCATCGAGATCCAGTCCAACGGCCTCAAAGGACGAATTGTCCAGCAAGGGCAGACGCTTGAACTGCATTTACAAGATCTGGATGCAGGATTTAAGAGGACAATACCTGACCATCTCCGTTCCCCTTGGTTCATTGATTGAGCCTGTTCGCTGGCATAATAATGATCCACAGGCTATCCGTAGCATTGCACCAGTTGATGCATCTGGTACGCTAGTCACTCCATTGGGAGTGACAGAATTGCGCTTGGATAATCCCGAAGAGTATAATTTGCTCGAATTGATATTCTTACTTCTTAAGGTATGTGCTGGCGACTAGGACGGTTGAAAATTGACTGTCCCGCTTTTACCACCGCTCTTCTGGGCGACATATATCTGCTCAAGCGTAATCGTGGTATCGATACCCTTACACATATCATAAATGGTTAGGGCAGCGATTGTGACAGCGGTAAGTGCTTCGACATCTACTCCTGTTTTATAATGAGTGCGAGTCCGTCCTTCGATATAGAATCAATCCTGCTTTGTCGTCAAGAGCGAACTGAATGTCAATGTGCGTCATGGGTAGAGGATGGCAGAGGGGAATAATCTGTGGTGTCTGTTTCGCTGCCATAATCCCGGCAATCTTGGCAACCTCTAGGACGCTTCCTTTCGTAATCTGGTTCGTTGCAATCATGCGCACCGTCTCTGGAGCCATGCGAATGCGTCCGCGTGCGATAGCTTCCCGTGTAGTCTCTGGTCGCTCGGTCACATCTACCATCTGAATATTTCCATGCTCATCCAGATGTGTTAGTTGGCGCTCTTCCTCTTGTTGAGACTTTGTGTGATTGAAATCTTCTGTTGTCATAACTAATACCTTTCAGCGAAAGGAGCATACCATAGGCGACTGAATGAGTCAATAGGATGAACGCAGTGTATGTTAATCATATATGATAAAGAGTATGATTTATTTGTATACTACTTTTCTCCCTACTTTTTGCAGCCATCTCTGAAATCCTCGAAGAAAACAGCCTAGTGTCTCTGGAGTCCTCACGGTCTCGGTGAGGCTCACAGGTCTCCATAAGCGCGGAGAGCCCTTCATCAGAACAGCAAGCCCTGGCGAAGTGCAGGCATGGCCCTCCGCTCCCAGAGCCAAGGGTCTGGTCATCCTCACAGAGGAGAGGAACAGGCATATCCATATAAGAGAGCATTGGATTCTCTTGATCAATAAATGCGTGATAAGTCAGCGTAGTGCGACTTTTAATGTTCGTCATCTTAATAATGGTGCAAACTCTGTATTGACCAATTTAAAAGAAGAACATGTGATGGATCCATCCGATGGAGATAGCTGGTTTTCAGGCGGATATGGAGATTACTCTGGTGTTGGCAAGTAGAAAGCGAGCAGGGGATGAAGGGACATCGCAGGGGAGAATCGGCGACAAGTGAGCGCCAGACTTTGTCCCCATTCATCACTGTTGCAAATAGACGTTCCTCTTCTGGAAGGGTCATCATCACATGGTGTTTCCAGTCAACGTACTCATTCCAGATTTCGTGTAAGGCAGCCTGCTCGTCCTCATGCAGAAGAGAGACTTCTACATGCATTGACAGGAATGTTGACAGGAACGCCGACAACTTTCTGCAACTTATCAAACATCGTGGCAACCATGAAGTGGCTTGGGAAGCCAGAGGAGGAATACTGGAGAGCATCCGTAACCGGACATTTTCGTGTCCCCCCTTCGGCCCTTTCAAGACTTTGTTGGCCAATGAAAGAAATAGAAGAGTGGTACAATAGGGGGAAAAAAGCAGCGTAAGGAGAAAGCCAATGTCAATGTACGCCCGAGAACTGGGAAGTATCCCAGAAGAAACGGTTCGTGTTGCGCATGCAGCCTGTCCAAAAGGAACGCTCGCCATGCGCTTACGAGATGAGTTGGGGGAATTGTATCAAGATGAGCACTTTATCTCTCTGTATCCCGTGGAAGGTCAGCCTGCCTATGAACCTTGGCGATTGGCCCTAGTCACGGTGCTGCAGTATGCCGAAGGTCTCACTGATCGACAAGCGGCCAATGCCGTTCGGGAGCGCATAGATTGGAAGTACGCATTAGGTTTGGAACTGACCGAATCCAGGTTTTGATTTCTCGGTCTTGTCGGCATTTCGTCAACGTTTAGTGGACGGGAAGTCTGAGACCCTCTTGTTGGATCGACTCTTGGAGGTCTGTAGACCAGCGAGGCTGGCTCAAAGCTGGCGGCAAGCAACGCACTGATTCCACCCATGTGCTAGCACGTGTGCGCTCGCTCTCCAATCTGGCATGTGTCGGAGAAACACTGCGAGCAGCTCTGGATGATCTTGCAGTGCTTGCGCCTGAGTGGCTTGTCCAGCAGATCACCTCGGATTGGTTTGAGCGCTACAGCCACCGCGTCGAAAATTATCGTTTGCCCAAAGCGGAAAACCAGCGCCTCGCGTTGGCTCAGCAGATAGGAGAAGATGGGAGGCATCTGTTGCAAGCGCTCGAGCTGCCCCAAGCCCCCGGTGAACTGAAAGAGGTTGAAAGCGTGCAATTGCTCAGGCAGATTTGGCAGCAGTATTACGACGTGTCCGGTGGAAAGGTGAAATGGCGAGCAGGCCCGCAAGCAAGCGCAGATGAGGGTATTATTCGTTCTCCTTATGATCCCGAGGCGCGAACAGGAAAAAAGAGAGAAACCATCTGGTTTGGATACAAAGTTCATCTAACTGAGACGTGCGCATTGGAGGGAAGCAAGGATGCCCAGGGACAAGTCCTGCCCAGCTCATTGTCCAAGTGGAGACAACGGTGGCCAATGTGCAAGATGTGGAAATAACACAGACGATTCAAGAGGACCTCGCCCAGCATCAGCTCTTGCCTGATGAACAGATCGTCGATACAGGCTACGTCGATGCGGATTTACTGGTGAGCAGCAAAGAGACCTATGGCATTACCCTGCTTGGTCCTGTCTTATCAGACAACAGTTGGCAGGCCAAAGCAGGCAAAGGCTTTGACGTGGGGAGTTTCCACCTTGACTGGCAAGCAGAACATGCCACCTGTCCGCAGGGCCAAACCAGTCAGAGCTTTCGTCCGGCTGGAGAACGAATAGAAGTCGTTTCTCCAAAGAGACGTGTGCTGGATGCCCGGTACGCCAGCGACTGCACGAAGTCGGCAACCACTGGTCGGGTCTTGCATGTGCGTTCGCAAGTTGCTCATGAGGCATTGCAGGCACGCAGACAAGAACAAGACACACCAGCCTTTCGCCAAGACTATCAGACCAGAGCTGGCATCGAGGGGACGCTTTCCCAAGCGGTACGAGGTATGGGGATGCGACGCGCACGCTATGATGGTTTGCGCAAAACACATTTAGAGCATGTGTTGACGGCTGTCGCCGTCAATCTGGTGCGCATTGATGCAGCTCTCACCCACACTCCTCGTGGCAAGACACGTCACTCTAACTTCACGCGTTTGGCTTTGCACCCGAGTCTCCAATCTCAGGTTGCTGCATGATCTCTCTGCAATTCCTGGTGTCATTGGCCAACAAAGTCTTAAATGGACAGATTTGGATCTTGCTGTGGGTACAGTGCAAGTCAGACGAACGATTACTCGTTTGGCGAAGAAGGGATTTACCGTATCGGAGCCAAAGACAGCGAAGAGCCGACGGAAAATTCATCTGACACATCTCGCCATCGAGGCGCTGAAACGTCATCATATTCGCCAAAATGAAGCGAAGCTTGCTGCTGGGCCAGCCTGGGATGAGCAAGGATGGGTCTTTTGCAACACCGTCGGCAAGCCGATTGAAGTCGGCAACATAATTCGCAGGTCATTTCGTCGCATCCTGACCAAAGCCGAACTGCCGATCATTCGCTTTCATGATCTCAGACACAGTGCAGCCAGTTTGCTGCTCTCGTTGGGAGTCCATGCCAAAATCGTCCAGGAATTACTCGGACACAGTCAGATCAGCCTGACCCTTGACACCTACTCCCACGTTCTCCCTTCCTTACAGGAGGAGGCCGTCAATCGGCTGAATACACTGTTGTCTAAGGGCGTCTAACCGCGTTGCTGTCACGGTTGCTGTCAAAGCCGAAAAAAGAGCACAAAGGAAAGTTGCACTAAAGAATAAACCCGCCTGGGAAGCGGGTTCAAGCAGTAGGGCTGAGAGGACTCGAACCTCCGACGCACGGTTTAGGAATTCGGGCCGCTTCACCTCACTCATTGGTCAAGCTTTACAGGACAGTGAGCGTGCTGGCAAGTTGAATACCAGAGCTGAACTAGCAGAACGGTTTGATGAAGCACGAAAGTTCAATCGTGAAATGGCTCAGGCATCGATCCAGTTGCGAGGGCCAGACTTCACCTCTCCCAGATGAAGCTATGAGGTGCTTTATCATCGATGAAGGGAGATAAACACTTCGATGTTGTTACAGACCCTGCTCCAGGAACTCCATTATGATCAGTCAGTTCATTATCATTCTGACCTTTAGCGATGATGATTTTGTCATTCCGCCTCGGGTCATGGGGATAGCGGGACCAAAAGAAATACCTATGCACGTGAACTCAGAGATGAGCTTGATAGTTTCGCGGCAGACCATGCTCATCATGGGATTACGATTACGTATTCTTCAGATCTGATAGAGTGCATCATCGAAATGACAAATTCTCATACGCCAGTCGTTGTTGATACCACGAGCGTGAAACAGGGTGATCTGACGCCTTCTCTCGTTTTATCTGAATTGAATGAAAGTCTGAGAGAGCAGATCAGCCAGTGGGCGTATGTCCAAAGAAGCCTACGTCTTTTTGATGGACCTCGCATTCACCTCTACAAGTTACCACGTTTGATCGATTGGACCAGAACTCAAGCGATGAATGATGCAGGCGATATTATAGAAGAAGTCCTTACATCGCTCTAGGATAGATGGAGAGGACGAAACGATGAGGAGGATAAATCTAGACCCCTTTCCGCTTTCGCCTATCGCCTCCGGTCTGTCTCCAGTTCACGATGAAGTGGGTACGTACCTCACCAACGACTTTACAGTCACGTGCATCGTTTTCCGCTGTCGTGTAAGCGGTGTAGAAGGGCGCAAGATGCCCGGCGAGGCGTGCGATCTCCCCAATAAGCTCCAGATCGCGAGTTTCATACGCCTGGATTCCCTGTGTATGCCCCTCGTTCCACCCTTCTGTGTAGAGTGCGTGGCAGTCATTTTCTTTCAGATAGAAGGTGTGAGGGTCAAGATATTCTTCCTGCCTCTTCAGCAGCTTCGGGTTGCTCAGTGACTTGGGATCGCACAAGGATGCCGCATCATACTCAAGGTGGTGCGTTGCCATTCCAGTTTGCAATTCTGAATAGGCGCTGAAGAAGCCCAACACTCGTCCGATATCCCTCATCTTCTGTCTATCTAGGTCCTGCCTTGCTTCATTATTTGCCATCTGCTTCTCTCTTTCGCTTGTTTAGCTGATAACTTGCCACTGATTGACAACATGAGGGAAGCCATCATGGCAAGCGACAATATACCTTGATGAGACGTCGTTGGTGTATGCTTTTCCCAAAATGGTATGGCGACCCTTGGATGGATATTTACGGTTGGTGAAAGCCTTGCTTGGTGGAAGAATGTAGACGATTTCTCCAGTGCATTGACGCTCATGCTCATCAATGGTGACTGTCTCACCAAGCTGATATTCACCTGTATGAACTGGTCCAAAGAGCTTTACCAGATAATGTCCATCGTCCATATTGATCTCATAGTGCTCATAGATGCGCTGTCCATTTCTGATGTATTCAGCGATAGCTATGCGCTCACCAGTCTCAAGCGTGATGATCCAGAGACTCAAAAACGCTTGTGGTTGCACTACATCAACAGGACTCCAGACCACAGCCTTGAGATCTGGTCGAGCGTGCACCGTTTCGAGAGCAGCGTGTTCAAGCAGTTTCATCTGAACGCGGCGGAGAATGGAAGCGCTATCCTGTTGACTGAGGTCCAAGAGATCCGATATCTCGATCGTATCCACTCTGACGCACGCTCGCATTCCGCAGTTTTGCCAGTCAATAGGATCAAGCGCAATCTGGAGCTGTTCGCATATAGCCGTTATCTGTTTCGCTTTCTGGCATGCTTCTTTTTGCTCCTGAGCACTATTTCTGTGTGAGTAGGTCATAGGTTACAACTCCTCCTGATGCTGGTTTTAAGCCTGCTGTCTTCTCTGCTTGAAGTTCCACTGGAAAATCGTGGACAATGACTCCCAAAGAACATTTGCAGACGAAGCGTCAAGCAAGAGGTCTGTTCTCATTTCTGCTCACACACTCCCTCTTTAGTAGAGTCTCCTCACCCTCGGGAGTCACGAGTTCAATGTAGGCATCCGTATCAACGTAGGCTGAAAAGAGTTTGGTCTCGTTAGTTCCATCCATGAGCACATACACGACTCCCCCGTCGGTGGCATTGATTCTCCCCTGCTCTCCTGTGCGCTTGATACGCACACGATCATCTTCCTGAAAGTAGGTTCCATCTGCGTTTGTTTCCATAGCTTTATCTACCTTTCTTCTATAGCATGCTGGACCCAGTGGCCATATTGTTCATCCAACTTTCTTTGTATCTCGTTCACGCTGCTAGCATAGAGGTATGCATCACGGTGGTTGTCAAACGATCGAACATGGCGATCGTTGGGTTCTGGCCCTCCACTTGCGGACAGACGCTCACGGATTAAAAAAACTTGTTCAGTGAGGCGTTGGACATAGTAGCGGTCTTCTTTCATCGTGTTACCTCCGATGGTATGCTGGAAAGGGGCTGAGGTGGGTTCTTGCTTCCTCATTTGTTGCTTCCTCACTTCCGATGCTCCTAATAATGACATTGCTACTTTCGTTAACGGTGTGGTAGAGAAAGAGATGTGTTGGGGACATTGTCCTATGACTGGATAATGAGCCCACTATTTCCTAGCTCGCCTTGTAGACTGGTTCAACCAGAACTGCTCCTCAATGTGGGAATAGAAGCGCTTTTTTGAGCGGTTGTTGACTGCCCGCTTTTGCTTTCGTTAAGAACCGCCTCTCCCTGGTTGTTTTTGGCAGTGAAAGACCGACCCACTTGGCAGAGGCAAAAGTGACCACCTTTGGGTAGTAAGTCCATCTGTGGCAGTGAAAAAAGTAGACCACCTTCGAGCCCAAAGATGCGATCAGAATCGGCTTGTCCAGCTTCTCTCCTTTGCCTATTGGGGACAAAGGGTGGGTACATTTGACAATGCCAAAACTGACCATTTACCACCTGCCGACCCTCTTCTTGCATTACCATTTTCAAGGGGGTGGGCACATCCATCGCTGCCAAAAACACCTGTTAGAGATCTGCTGAACTTTTACAAGAGATGATGCTCGTTCAGCGGAGAAACAGTGCTTGTATTCACCTAGAGAGCAGAAGCCACACGTTTATTCTATCGACTCCAGAGAAGGTATGGTTCGAGGAGCATGATTCATAAAACAGGAGACATACTGATTATACACTAGTTTTACCAAAATGCAATATGTATCGCAGTGCGGAAAGGGCTTTGGCGTTTACTCAGCGGATGCACCAATCAGTATATGCTGATATGAAAGCCTGGAGAAAAACCTGCGTCAAGGTTGCAATGAATGTGAGCAGTGGGCACATGCTCGAATAATCAGAGCATTTGCCGTGATATACCTCATAAGGCTAGCCAATCAACGGAAATTAAAGGCACTGAAAAGAGTGAGAGGAAAAGTGCCTTTAGCCCTCTGAAACCCACTCTTTGCTGAGGCTAGTCATAAGAGAAAACAGCAAAAGTAGTGCAGATAGCGAAACGGCTATAAATTATTGTATACTCAATAGGTAAAAAAATATAGACAATGACATGCTCAAAAAATTGAAACAGAGGATTCATTGCGATGGAACAACATAGTTTTGGTACGATGAAACCGATGTCTCTCCATCACTTTTCTGCAGGTATAGTGCCATTACCCTTATCCAGGTTAGAATACTCTATTATTAATCGTATACCCGCTACAGAGTATTAAGGAGGATGATAGCGTTACAAATACTTGCATTGTATGTATGCAAAAGAGAGAATTTATGCGAAGAACATGGTGTCAATAGTATAGGAAATTGATTGAAAAGGTTGAGAAGCCTTCATCGGGCTTTTTGCGTAAACTGAAAAAGGAGTATTTTGAGTACATGTTTACCAGCATTCTATTACATCATTATATCAAGAAACAGGCAAATGAGCATTTTTGGAGCATCGGTGAGGAGCCCATGACTGGTCTTCTTGCAGGCTCTCTACTCAGCAGCGACATTGTGCGTGTACGCTTCCTGCGTGGATCTTCCATCGACCAAGCGCGTTATCAGCTCGTCGATGGAGGTGAAGGAACACTTCCTTATCACTCTTGGATTGTTGCGAAAGGTGATGAGCAATGGGACACCCCAGGCAGCAAGATTGATGTCACAGCTCATTTGCAACCCTACCTGCAGGGTTTTGCTTTTTCCCCCACAGAACTACGTCTGACCCACCCACTGACGAAAAATGAACGCATTTATGGCTTCGGCGAGCGCACGGGCTACATGAATAAGAGAGGTCAAGCCTTCCCCATCTGGAATATTGATTTCCCGGGCTACCACGATGATTCAATCCCCACGATGTATACCTCTATTCCCTTCTTTATCGGTCTACAAGTCGGCCCCCAAGTCGAAACAGTGCAAGCCTACGGTGTCCTGATCGATCATACTGGCAAGATCGATGTGGATATGGGCAAGACGGAGGAACTCACGACCAGCATGACGGTCGAAGGCGATAGCCTCGTCGTCTATTTCTTTGCCGGACCGACCATCCCAGACGTCTTACACCAATATAGCGAGCTGACTGGCCATATGTCGTTGCCAGCCCGCTGGACATTGGGCCATCATCAGTGTCGCTGGAGTTATATGTCTGAGCAACAGGTGGATGACATTGCTCACCGCCTGCGCACAGGCCATCATCCCTGCGATGCCATCTGGCTTGATATCGACTACATGGACGGATACAAAAACTTTACGTTCAATCCCGACAGATTCCCGATCCGGCAGGGATGGCTCACAGATTGCATCAACAGGGCTTCCATCTGGTGACGATTGTTGATCCTGGTACCAAAGTTGATGAGGATTATGATGTATATCGGCAGGGCTTGGAACGCGATTATTTTTGCCGCAACACCGGTGGCGAGCTTTTCATTGGCACCGTCTGGCCAGGAGCCTGCGTTTTCCCCGATTTTTCCAGGAGCGACGTGCGCACATGGTGGGGCAGTCTCTACAAACGTCTGCTTGATCAGGGCGTGGATGCCATCTGGAATGATATGAATGAACCCGCTCTGACCAACTCGCTTTTAGATGCAGAGCAAGATGAGCCTTCCCTATGGGGTAAAACGATGGATCTAGATGTGCTTCATCGTGCAGGCAATGATCATCCAACCAGCCCCGATGGTCCAGCGATAAGCCACCGCTTCTTTCACAACGCCTTTGGCATGGAGATGGCCCGGACGACCTACGAAGGCCTGACAAAGTTACGTCCCGACTCACGTCCATTTGTGCTGACCCGCTCTGGTACAGCAGGGATGCAGCGCTATGCTACCTTATGGACTGGTGACAATACCAGCCAATGGTCGCATATCCAACTGGCGATCAGCATGTGTCTCAATATCGGCATGAGTGGTGTCCCTTTTGTTGGCGTCGATATCGGTGGCTTCCATGAAGCTTGCAATGGCGAATTACTTGTTCGCTTTGCTCAACTGGGAGCCTTGATGCCATTCTGCCGCAACCATAATGCTATCAAGAATCCTGATCAGGAACCGTGGGCATTTGGTGAACCCTATGAGAGTGCCTACCGCCAAGCCGTGGAAATACGCTATACCCTCCTGCCTCATCTATACACCCTATTCCAGAAAGCTTCCATCGACGGTTCGCCAGTCATGCGCCCGCTCTTCTACCACTATCCTCAGGATGAGCAAGCCTGCGACACCCAGACGGCATTCCTGATCGGCGACTCCTTACTCTCGGTACCAATCTCTGAGCCTGGAACAACGAGCCAAAGCGTGTATTTACCAGAAGGCATCTGGTTCGACTACTGGGACGGTACGACCTATCCAGGCCAAACAACACATGACATTGCCGTATCACTGGATCGTTGGCCACTGTTCGTCCGAGGCAAGAGCATTCTGCCTACTGGGCCTGTCATGCAATATGCCGACCAGCACGCAACCGATCCGCTCATCATTACTTGCTACATGGCAACCAATGGGTATACCACCTACACACTCTACGAGGATGATGGCAACACCCAGGCTTATCGCCATGGAGCTTATGCTAGGACCACGATCAGTTGTCAAGTTGAGCATGATGTGGTCTGCGTCAAGATTGAGGAAGACCACAGGAGATACAAGCCACTGCGCCAGACATACGACGTCATCGTCCACGCAGGTGGTCGCGTCCTGCAGCAGTGTGCCAAGGCTGGTCAGGGCACAGTTACTATTAAATGGTAAGGATTGCCTGATTGCCTTGCGGAGTAACAAGGGGACAAGAGAGACCATTGGGAAAGAGTACTTTTTTTCGTATCTTCTCAATATTTCGGGGTAAAGTAGTCTGGGAGCGTTGATCATCATGGAAAGAAAGCGCTTCTAGCCTAGATTCATCCGAATGATCAGCTTTTTCCGCCCCGGATTTTTGAGATGATACTTTTTTTCTTTGTAAAAAGAGTGATACATCTTCAGAGATGAAAAAATAGACAAGACTTTTATGCCGTTTTGCCAAATTGCCTCTCCCTCCTCTTGTGAAATGGCTTCTGAATTGTCTTGCCAAGAATGATGTATAATGATACATATATGCATGAAGCATATAAATTTGGTGTAGGAGAAAATTCTTTGAGAGTTGCTTTATTATCCCCATTAGCTTATCCGATTGTAGAACCTTTTAGAGGTGGAACAGAAGCTACTATTTATCGTCTAGCGAGTGGTCTGAGTCGTCAGGGGGTGGATGTGGTCTGTTATGCTTGTGAGGGATCGGTCATACCAGGGGTGGAAATAAGAACCTGTGGTGTCTTTGCCAATGCTCTTGTCCATCCTTGTGCTGTTCACGAGATGAGTGGAGAACAAATGCAGGCCATACGTGCTTACGAAGATGCAGTTATGTACCGAGCTATTGCAGATGCAGTGAAAGATCCCTCTATCGATGTTCTCCACAATCATGCCATCTCGGGGATTCCCTTTTTTCTTTCAAGTCTTGTAGATATTCCCGTACTTCATACACTCCATCTTCCTCCTATTACTCCATCAATGATCGAAGCACTCCGCTTTTGTATGATCCAAGACATCCCGCTGAATGCTGTCGCAGTTTCCCATGCTCAAGCCCAACTCTGGCGACAATACTACCCAGTGAACTGGGTCATTCACAATGGACTGGATTTTGACGGCATATCTTGTAGCCTCTCTCATGATGGGATACTTGCCTTTGCCGGGAGGATAGACCCGAGTAAAGGGTTAGAAGATGCTATCGAGGTTGCTACTTCCCTGGGGAAAAAATTGTCTATCTATGGTGAACCTCAGCCATACAATACCTTGTACTTTGAAAGACACATTCAACCGCTCCTTCAAACGCACTCCAATATTACGTATCATGGATTAGTTGATCAGCAGACCTTGTATCAAGGATTACGTCGAGCCCAGGCCCTCCTCTTACCAATAAAATGGGACGAGCCATTTGGCAATGTGGTCATTGAAGCAATGGCTGTGGGAACTCCTGTGATTATGTATGATCGTGGCTCGGCACGTGAACTGATTGCAGAAGGGATCAGCGGCTATGTTGTCCCGCAAGATAATCTCATCGAGATGGCCTCTGCCGTGGAGATGGCAGAAACGCTTGATCGCGCTGCCTGTGCTAATTATGTGCGAGAGCGTTTTAACTTAAAAAAAAGCGTTCAAAAGTATATTGATCTTTTGCAAAGCTTGTGCTAATTTGTAACGCCTCAGGCCTGTCAATGGTCAATACCAGTGGCTCATCCTCAAATGAAGTAGACAGATTGCAGACTCATCAGTTGACCAGAGACACACTGCTTTCAGCTTATGAGGTACTTTGAAATCTGCAAGCCAGTGGGGGAACTGCTCATGGGATCAAGAAAAGGTGGCAAACTGGAAGGAGAGATGAGTGAGAGAGCAATCACAGACAGAGTAAAGACGCTGGGTGAGTCGATCGGTATCACAGGTCTCTCTGCTCACGACTGTAGACACTTTTGGGCAACAAGCGCAGTGAGAAACGGTACCGACATCAAGAGTCTTCAGGACGCTGGTGGATGGTCATCTCCTGCTATGCCCTTACGCTATGCAGAGTCAGGCACAATAGCGAATAAAGGTGTTAAGTTGGATTAGCACACCAATAGTCCTAGTACCATTTGCTCAGTTGACAGAAGTTTCGATAGTCGAGTATTGTTGTTTAGCTGAAGGTTCCCAACATGCAGTTATTCCCTCCCACAAACAGAAACATTATTCCGAACGAAGGTTAGTGGGTTTCCAACTAACAGTTTCCGCAGTAGATAGAGCGTAATGCCGTAGTGGGCGAAGGTACGTGAAAGGGCTTCCCAAGCGGGGGGATGGGGTACATAGGGCTGAGAGGACTCGAACCTCCGACGCACGGTTTAGGAATTCGGGTACAAGGGTCTACGATTGTCTACCAATGTCTATTTCGAGCTTAAAAACAAGTCCGCATGTCTACGGAAGACTATCAAAATCTACCGATATTTACCAGCGTTGCTGTCATGATTGCTGTCAAATCTCAGCCGTCTAATCCATGGGCTGGAGCTTGCTCAGGGGGATGTACTGATCTCTGTGTACTCTGTTGGTTTGACTCCAACTAGTGAAGTGAGTTCGAGCCACTCCCAAATAAAATCAGTCTCATTAAGGGAGTGTATATTTCCTGGATCGGCCTTTGCCTACAGCTTTGAGGACACCCCGATCGAGGAGAATTTCGAGATCGCGTAATACGGTCGTGTCTTTGGCTCCCGTAATCTCACGGTATTCTCGATTGGTGATTGAACCATGACGCTGAATGTGTTCCATCGCCAATCTTATCCGTTGCTTCTGCTCGATGGAACTTGTGCTTGTTGCCATGCTGATGGCATCCCAATCAAAAGTTAGTTGGTGCTCTTTATGAACCAAGGCCTCTCGCGAAAGAGGATCAGCGAGAAAGGTGACGACGAACTCATTGGCTTCTTTAAATTGTGGATCGGGCAGTCCCATCTGCCTCATTTGATGCAGCATGAACCTGATACCACTGCCAATCCGCTCCATATAGCCGGGCACGTCTCTCAGTAAGCCAGCTAGCAGAGGATTCCTCAATTTCGAGATGGTTTCCCCCCGAGCCATCATCTCAACGGTAATACCAGGTAAGAGGAGTCCTGGACTATGAATTTCGATCCGATTGGGGTAAAAAAACACCCTGATGCTCTCCCCATCGCGGCTATAATCGCGGTGGACCACGGCATTGACTACGGCTTCACGCAACGCTTCAAGCGGATACTCTGGCAAATCAACCCGTTTCCATCCTTCAATACGAGCACCAATGGTCATCGATTTCTGCAGAAAAAGTTCTGTTTCGTCGATTAGTGTCTGCAAAGGACCCGTAATGATCTTGCGATCTAGGTAACCACCAACACCCAGTTCATCACGAAAAAGGATACAGACGACCTCACTGTGTGGCAGTGAGCGTTGCGGATTGGCTCCAAAGAACAGCAGACCTGCATTGGTAGGAAACACATCACCATGAGTGCTAACTGTTGCACAGTCCATCCCTATGAGAACTTTCTCTACCTCCTCAAAACGGCTGCTCTGAGTAGCAAGTAGCGAGCGTTGACGGAAATAGGCATCGACTCGCTGAAGATCGATATCTTGCATGGTTGCTTTTCGAGTTGGTTGAAATTCCCAGCGGAGAAGTCCACGATCATTTGCCAGCTCAAAAACTTCCCCAAGTGTGAGAGGAATAGTATGCGTGCCCCGGCGAATCCAGAACACGCCGCCAGATTGATAGAGTGGCCCACGATGGGCGGGGACACCGATAACGATCAGAGATTTGCCTTCGAGTGAACAAATCTCTGGTTTGGGCGGATCGAGTACGAGGAGCGGGTGAATCAGGCGTGTAGCACGTAGAGTCACATCGACAGCTGCACGAGCATCCTGGACGCCGATGATCTTGAGGGACCCATCCTCAACGCCGATGATGAGAGTCCCTCCCTGGGCATTCGCCATTCCGCAGAAGCGTTCTGCGAAGTTCTGTGGGGCGCGGCGGAGCCACCTTCAGTTCCACGGTCGTCGTCTCACCATGAGCGATCAGCTGTCGCAGTTCCTCTTCATTCCACATAAGCTGGTTGCTCTCTTTCTCTCTTGTCAATAAGCACTTCTTCTCCAGGAGTATACCACACTTCTCGATCCGTGTGGCAATTATGTGGCGATTATGTGGCGATTATGTGGCGATTAGAGAGTCATGCCGACGCTCATCTTTGTCTGTCTCTGGCTCTCGTTATCGATGTTGGTATACATAATGTAATCACATTTTCCTTCCTTGACTCCACGGGTGAGTGGTATCTATGCTTTTAATGTCAGTCCCGATATTTCGCAGAAAGTTCTTGCTGATCGTCCAGCTGTTTACATTGCAGAAGCGGAAAATAAGGAGCAAGCACGCCAGATCCACCGGAGCCTCTGGAACTTAGGATATGTACCATTCTTGATCGTTCTTCTCCCTCAACAAATTAGAGTGTATACTGGTTTTGATTATTCTCAAAAAGATGCTCAAAAAGGACTTTTAGACGAATTCTCACTGGATGATATTCGTCTCTTCTTGGCTGAATTTTCATCTGGAGCTATCGATACAGGGCGAATTTGGCAGCATGGCAGATATAATAACCAGCTCGACCAGCAACAACGAGTCGACAACCGCTTGCTCCAGAACCTCCGTCAACTCGGCAAGGAACTCAGAAATCGAGGCCTTGGATCTCTGGTTGCTCATGCTTTAATTGGCAAGTATGTCTACTTCCGCTATCTATGGGATCGAGGCATTGCGACCATAGAGGTAGAGATTGCTCACCGGGGCCGTCGAATATTTTCGACTGAGAACAGTATCGAGGCTAATGCGCACAGCGGTGACGAAGCGGATCTCGTCAGCACGATACCAACCAGCAGCGGCGAAAGCGGTGCCAATTTGCCCATCAGTAGCCAGGAAACTCGATGTTGATTGGGTCACCTGGATGGCCGGAACGGTTGAAGGTCGTCAAAGGATTGTCGGTGGAAGAGACAGTTGCCGAGACAAGTCGGCCCTGTTTTGATGCGTGTTGCAGCTTGAACCAAATTGAGAGAATGTAGTCCAGTGCCCAAGACAAGAACAGCACGACGATACCGAGAAAAAGCAGAGTTATTGCGCCTCTCTGCTTCTTTGTTTTCTCCGTGATTTCCATGATCGTCCTCCTTATTGCAGGAAAGCATCCCTATAACCTATATTCCGCAGTTATTTTTGGAAATTGGCCTCTGAAGCCAGTTTATATTGCAGAGATAGTCATAACCTCAGCCTTGTAAAGCCGCTTCGGAAGCCATTGCAGATTCAAACTGCGAAATGTGGGTTTTGGCTCTTTTGTTTTTTTTATCCAGTGCTCACGTATCATCTCAATCGGGTGGGGGGGTATCGTGGAGCACGGCCAAATGACTCGCCAGCTTGGGGCCTGCCTGCAAAAGAAAGCCAACGAGAGTACGACCAAGCAGTGAGGAATCCGTATTTAGTTGCTCGAAAGTGATGATGGTTCAAGGTCCTTGTTGCCAAGAGTAGCCTAATGCCATTGATGAGGCACGTTCCTGGATGAGAGAGGCCAAGCTAGGCAGGCTGAAGGCTCGTGTGATGCGATCATACAAATAGTTATGCAAATTGACCCCTAGCTTTTTGGTCGTGGCCACCAGTGTCTCAAAGGTATCCCAAGCTCTAATCCCCTCAGTGGTGCGTGCCTGCAAACTCACATCGCGCTTGCGAACGCGCTGTCTGGCTCCCAATTCGGCAGGATTGTTGTGTAACATGATTTCGGGATGGGAAAGAACCATGAGCAACTGCTCGCGCTTGGCATGGGTGCGTGCCTTGCACTCATCCAATTGCTCATAGCCGCTAACCTGCCCAAAGAGTTGGTCAAATGCGGTCTCCAATGCGGTAGCTCCTCTCGGGCTGGGATGCTCACGGTAGTCCAAGAGACCTTGATACAACTTCCAGAAGCGCTGGCTAAACTTTTGCAAGAGGTTGACATGGTGAACAAAGCGAGGCTGCAATTTCTTGTAATGACGAAATTCATGAATCCAGCACAAAGCCAATTGCACGGTCAGAGCGTTGAATTGGGGCGCGTCATCGCATAGGAGCAAGCGCGTGACAGGGTAAGCTCTCTGGATTCGATAAACCGCAATGGACAAAGCCTCCTTGATGCGCTTGCGTAGATTGACCCCAAGTTTGGGCAGATGCTTCTCCAGCACAACGTCGAGGTCTTTTTCCGTCAGGTCTTGCTCATGTGGCAACAGAGTGGGGAGCAAGCGTCTCCATTTATCTGAGACCCCGAGTTGCTCCATCAAGGCTAGAGCCAGCTCATTGCATCGAAAGACAGGATCAGCTCCTCCCTGCAGCACGCGCAGTATGCTCATCCGATCATTGGCTGGAAGTGTACTGTAGGCCGTGTAGAGCGGATTGGCCAGGATATGACAGGACTGATTTTGCCCATTGACCCGCGTCCCTGTGCTGTCAAGGTGTTGCCACGGAGAACTCTCTAGACCTGCTCTGAGCACTGCTGCACTCTCAGTATGGAAGACATCCTGATCTTTGATCAGCATATCGGAAATCTCTCCTGCCGAGATCTGCAGGCCTACTGTATGCAACACCTCCAAGATCTTGGGCTCACTCATCCTGCCTCCGAAGTACAGCGAAAGTACCCACGCTTTGATCGCTGGTCCAAACTGGCCTTTGTAACCTGCTGGAAGGGGGGCTAGATAGGTGCGTTTCTGGCTTGGTGAGTAGTATTTCTCGCGGCGGAACTTGATGTTGTCGGTGTGCAATACTATGTCTTGGATCACTGTCTCCTCATACCCTTTGAACTGGGCGTCCTCTGGCAACTGAGAAGCATCCACTTTGAGCGTCACTTCCCTATCGATTGGGATCTTATCTTGTTTGCTGCTCTTGTGTCTAGACTTGGACTGCCGACGTTCTTTTTCCGATGACAGATCTGTTCTCGGTTTGTTTGGCAACATTCTCGGCTTGCCCTGTTCCCCTTTGAGCCGATTGTTCTCGTCTCGCAGTCGTTGATTTTCTGCCCTTAGCTCGCTCACTTGGGCTGACAGCGTTTCCACCAAGTTCATTAGATGGATGACGATTTGGCGTACGCCTTCATCTTCTATTGTGCTGGGATCGATCCTCTCTTCCATGCCCGAGAGTCTACTCTTTCCCGTGCCCTTTTGTCGAGGCCTGCCAACTCTTCTGGCTCTTTTTGGCTATTGAGCCCTCCCTTTTCTGTTCTTCTCCCTGGCTACTATCGGCCTGTTGCTTTACTCCTGGACTACCTTACCCCGAAAGTTTGAGATGATACGTGCTCACACTCTCCCAGCCCTAGCACTGCTCCTCTCTCGCTCTTTGCATATGAGGCTTTGGTTGCCGCAAACGATCCGCCAGAGCCGTATAGCGTCGCCGATCCATAATACGATTGAGAGCGACTCCAATGGCTTTGGTTGGTCCCACCAGAATAGCCAGCTGCTTTGCACGCGTTAGTCCAGTATACAAGAGATTTCGGCTTAATAGCATGTAATGTTGCATAAACAGCGGAAGAATCACCACAGGATACTCGCTGCCCTGGCTTTTGTGGACTGTCACGGCCCATGCCAAGGCGAGTTCTCCCAAGTCAGCATAATCGTACCGTACCTCACGCTCAGCAAATTGCACCACCACCTCCTGCTCTTCGAGATCAACCTTGAGAATGGTCCCCAGATCCCCATTGAAGACCTCACGCTGGTAATCATTCACATGTTGGATCACGCGATCCCCTACCCGGAGCGTTCGAGCCTCCACGTGAAAGCTCTCCCTTCCCCGGCAGTGGTGGATTGAGAATCTGCTGGAGCATGGTATTGAGCTGACGTGTCCCAATCTCGCCTCTCGTCGCAGGACAGAGTACCTGCACCTGCTGTCTGGGATCAATACCATGCTTGGGTAAGAACTCCTGCACCAAATGACCAATCCCTTCCGCTCCCACTACTGGCTCTGGAGCTTCCAGCCAAAGGCAATCGGACTCCGCAAACTTCGTCGTTGGCGTGAGGGTTGGGAACTGACCCTGATTGATCCGGTGCGCATTAGTGACAATATGGCTCTGCGCTGCCTGACGAAATACTTCCGTCAAACGGACAACAGGGACCTGACCAGATACGATGAGATCACGCAACACCATCCCAGGTCCAACACTGGGCAATTGATCGATATCACCAACAATCAGCACTTGTGCCTGACGGGGTATGGCTTTGACAAACGAGTGCGCCAGAAAGAGATCAAGCATCGAGGCTTCATCGACAACGATGGCCTGTGCAGACAGTGGGTTCTCCTCATTGTGACGGAACTGCATCGTTTTCGGATCGAAGGCGAGCAAACGGTGCATGGTTTTGGCTTCCCGCCCCGTCATCTCCGCGAGACGTTGCGCTGCCCGTCCGGTTGGCGCTGCCAGCAGAAGCGATTTCCCCATCGCATGCCACAGGGAGACAATCGTGTGGGTGGTGAACGTCTTCCCGCATCCTGGTCCGCCAGTCAGGACCAGCAGCCGTGAAGAGGCAGCTAGTTCAACGGCTTTGCGTTGCTCTACTGACAGGGTAATGCCCTTTTTCTGGGCATAGCCGTCAATCCAGCGTTGTACCCGTGGCAGATCGACGCTAACAGGTGTTCTGGCAAAGGTAGAGAGGCGTGTGGCAAGCGCTTGCTCCGTGTAGTAAAACGCTGGAGCATAACAGACGTGCTGGTCCGCGAGATCCCCAAATCCAGGCTCAATGATGAGGTCCTTTGTTTCAGCCATATGGTCGAGGAGCGAAATAATCCGTGTCGGGTCCACAGGAAACTCAGGAAGAGCCAATTGCTCTGTCACCTGTTCCAGGAGTTCCGGCTTGGGCAGAAAACAGTGACCGTCTTCACTCGACTGGCTGAGGACATGCAAAATTCCTGCCTGATAGCGAGCATCGGCATCGGGTGCAATGCCCAGGTTGCGAGCAATGGTATCGGCAGTGATGAAGCCTATCCCATAGATATCGGCGGCCAACTGGTAAGGATTGCGTGAAACAACGGCGATCGCTTCATTCCCGTATTGCTTGAAAATCTTGATGGCGTAGGTGGTTGAGACGCCGTGACTCTGCAAGAAGAGCATAACCTCTTTGATCGCCTTTTGTGCAGCCCAAGCCGATTGGATCATGGTAATCCGTTTGTGGGCAATACCAGCAACCTCAATGAGCCGTTCGGTGTGGTGTTCGATGACGTCGAGAGTGTCCAAACCAAAATGGGCGACGATCCGTTTGGCTGTCTGTGGTCCAATGCCTTTGATGAGTCCGCTGCCAAGATACTTTTCAAGACCCGTTAATGTAGCCGGTTTTGTTTCTTGCGCATGAGTAACCTGAAATTGTTGTCCATGCTTAGGATGTTCCCGCCAGAAGCCTGTGAGACGCAGTGCCTGTCCTGCCGTTATCGAAGGGAAGTTGCCCACAATGGTAGCGAGATCACTTGCTCCGGCGACCTTGAGTCGCGCCACAGTATAGCCCGAATCTTCGGCATGGTAGGTGATTCTCTCAACGATGCCCTGAAGGTGCTCAGTTGGTGGACGAGCATCCCGCTGCAGAGAAGCATCTGATGGTGATGACACGGACTTCTCCACTCGTGCTTGTGTTGTCTGAGTACCTGTATGATCAGGCTCTCTGGAGAAAGTATACGGCATGCGTCAAACCCACTTGACAGTTTTGTGCTTGGACAAGGTCCACACTGTCAAGCAAAATCGCCCCTTTTTGACACATGCCATAGAAAGAAATGTCGATCTGGGCCAGGAGGACAAGGCATCATGGAGAAGCAACAACTAGCACAAACTGGATCATTCTGCCTGAATGAAGCATGTAGTGATTATAAACAAGTAGGTCTCTCAAATATTGTGAAATGCGGGAAAACAGACAAAGGAGTACAGCGGTATCGTTGTAAAACATGCAAACAGGGGTTTACCGAGACTAAAGGGACGATGTTTTACCGTTGCCGTTATACGGAAGATGAGATCATAGAATGTATGGCGATGGTAGGGGATCGCAGTAGTTTAGCAGCTATTCACCGAATTAAAGGTATTAAAGAAGAGACTGTCTGTCGATGGCTCAAGCTAGCTCAATCTCATATTGAGCAGATTGAAGAGCACATGGCGGAAAACCATCAGCTCAGTGCTGTCCAGCTTGATGCTCTGTGGACCTATGTAGGACATAAGGGTGAAAAAGGGGGCGAGCTGAAGAAGAAGAAAGAGGGACCTTTTGGCGTGGCATCGCCATAGAGACGCGGACCCGTTTGCGGGTTGGACGTGCTATCGGCAAGTCCGAAGAAGAAATCGCGCCAAAACTCATGGGAGATATGCGCCAGATGAGGGACCACCGGCCCTCGCGACTGATGGAAAAGGAGCCTATCGAGAAGCAATGTTAGAAACGTGGGGTAAAGTACCAGAGTATGGTGGACGCGGAGCACCACCAAAGCTTCTCAAACCAGGACAAGACTGGCAATATCTACAAGTTATTAAGAAACGGAAAGGAGGCAAATTAGAGAGCGTACACATCAAAGTCATCTATGGTCATGAAGACGAGGTAAAAGCAAAATTAGGGTGCCACACAGCTTATGTTGAACGAACTAATTTAACATCACGCCAAATGAATGGACGGCTGGTCCGCAAAACGCTTTCCTTTTCAAAAGAGCTTCCTTTGCTTGAAGCGACTTGCGCTCTTGAAGATGCTCTTTACAATTTTACTCGTCCGGTCAAGACTTTACGCGTAGAATTAGCCAATCCAACAAAACAGGCACGCTGGCAACAGCGGACCCCAGCGATGACCGCAGGTCTCACGGATCACGTTTGGACCCCCACCGAGCTGTTAACGACTCTGCTTGTTCCTTTGTCTATGAACACTTAAGGGGGAGACTACCGTCAATCTAAATATCGATTTTATCTTTCCAGATTTTGATTGTTTTTTTAGACCAGAAATTTGGTAACGAAAATGTGGCACAAAAGTTAAGTATTCTACCACGCATTTTAAACATAATTTTAGCCTGCTAAGACAATATAATCGAAAAGTATCTTTAAGCAGGTTTAGTACCACACTTTTAGATAAATCTGAGCCTATCTCATGGATGGGTAAAAATTATGCTCTACGGGAGTTTCCAACCGTTTGTTACTTTTTACCCAATTGAGCAAGGTGCTATGCAGTCAAGCTCGTGCATGCTCTCATAAACTCGGCTAGGCGTTTTTCAACAGGCTGGGTCGTTTATAAGACGCCCCAGCTCACCCCCTTTTTGCAGATGTAAATCACCAGAATCAGGGGTCATTTTTTCATCACGATCAGTGTCACCCTTGAGTATTGACCCTGATATATGCAAAAATAGAACATATGAAAAACGAGTATAACTATTTTTAAAGTGAATTGCACATGTATAATCTGATAATCAGAGTGTCCAGATCTTGGCATCATTATATGCCACTTCATTGCCAGGATAGGCAATGAGTCCGATCATGCCTTCTGCATAGCTGCCATCTTGCACCTGACCAATTTCTGACACTTACACACAAGTCTGGACGTTTGACAAGAAGAGAGATGAATGAGCAAGGGAGTAGGAGCAATGAACGTCAAAGAGCTAGAAAATGCGGAGAACTGGGCAGTGGAGACATTCGGAGCGGCGGAATTGGGAGATCCGCGACGAACGGATCGGTTGGTCAAGGTGGCAGCGGCCCTGGGAGAAAACCCGTCGGTCTCGTTGCCCAGAAGTATGCGCAACTGGGCAGAGACGCAAGGGGCCTACCGATTTCTGGGAAACGAGGCAGTCACCCATGAGCAAATCATGAAGCCGCACTGGATGCAAACGCGGTCTGAGGCAGCGCAACGAAGGCAAGTGCTCATGATAGGAGACACCACCGATGTCAATTTGTCGTCCCACAAGAGCACGGAAGGTCTGGGTCCGGTGGGACGTGGTTCATCCGCTCAGGGCTTCATGGTGCACAGTGTGCTTGCCGTGGATGCCAAAGACAAGCAACTCTTGGGGTGTATGGGTCAGGAGCCCTTTGTGCGTGAACCGGCTCCGGAGAAGGAAAGCAGGGCCGAGCACAACGCGAGGTGGCGTGAGTCGCTCATTTGGGAGCAAAGCATTGAGCGGATCGGCCCCGTCCCTTCTGGCACGCAATGGATCTATGTCGGAGATCGGGGCAGCGACATCTTCCGGTTTTGGCAGCGGTGTGAGCAGTTGGGATATGACTATCTCACCCGCGTCGCTCAGAATCGCAACGTGGAAGTTTCAGAGGAGGAAGAGCAAGCCGACCCAACGGCAGAACATCTCAAAACCTTGGCTCGGCATTTGCCTGCCCAGGGTGTTGTGGTGATGACCATTCCTGCCGAGCGTGGACGCCCCGAGCGGGAAGCCTTGGTCCAGATCTCTTGGCAAGAGGTAACCATCCAGCCGCCTACCAACGGGACGGCGTTATCCATGACGCCGCTTTCGGCATCCGTGATCCGGGTATGGGAGCCCGAGCCACCTGACGGCGTCGAAGCGCTCGAATGGATCTTGGTCACCTCCATCACCGTCACTACCGCAGAGGATGCCTGGCAGTGCGTGACATGGTATAAGTGGCGATGGCTCATCGAAGATTTCCACAAGGTTCTCAAAACAGGCTGTCTACTCGAAGATCGCTGCTTGCAGACGGTGGAGGCCATGTGCAATCTGCTTGCCATTCTCACTCCCACGGCCATGCGCCTCCTCTGGTTGCGACAGATAGCACAGACCGCCCCTGATACTCCTGCCTCTCTCGTCATCTCCAAAGACGTGATCCAAGTCGTGCTCCATCTGGACAAACGGCCCACCGCTACCCTCACCGCAGAAGATTTGTGGCACACCATCGCCCGCTTTGGTGGCTACCTCGACCGCAAAAGTGATCCTCCTCCCGGATGGCAGACCTTATAGCACGGCTGGATACGCGTTCAGACGGTCTTAGAGGGCGTTTATATTGGCCGCCATTTCCCTGCTCCATGACTTGTGTGTAAGTGTCAGAGGTACGAGGGGACGTCGTGATTTCTGGGTGCAGATGCACACCCGTCCAGACTTCCAGTCGTGTGATGACTGTCCACATGCTGAGAATGGACAGAGTGTCTAGTACACTGAGGCCGAGATAGATCCATGATAGAATTGGCTATCAAAAACATATGACGCTCACTCCATCGTGGACATATTTGAGCCCTTGTGTACTAGGCAACTCCCTGATACTGCTCCGTGGTCGTCCGGTCAGGCTCGCAAATCGTTGACCTACATCAAATATACGCCAAGCTAAAATTTGTCCCTCTTTCTGACTGGACATTTTGACATATATTAAGTATACTTAACATTAGATCTAAGCATAGAAATCTAAAGAAGGTGTTCGTAAGCGAAGCTCTATAGGCTTTAGTTGTTTACGCAGAGATCTATAGGTACTATTGTTTCTGAATGTGATCACTGTATGAGCGTTTTTCTTGTTATGTTCTGAATACTAGGAAAGAAGGAGAATATGATAGATGCCAAATAGAGAGATCCGAAATCGAGATACAGGATCAAGCAGTAGGAGTTCTGTTTCTTCCAGCAAAAATGATCTCGTGCAAAGATTGATGCGAGAACGAGAAGCTGAGCAACACTCTGATCATGCTGCAGCGGTTCCCCAAAGTCTTGATTCCTCAGAACCAAGCAAATCACAGGAAAGACAAATGGTCAATCGTTATGATGGCCGCCTTAGAAAGATATTAGATCAAAAAGGACTCCATGCAGACGATAAGCAGTTAATGCTACGCGTAGTCCGGACACAAATTCACCGAGCAATGATACCATGAGTGATCAATCATCGGAAGTTGAAAGTACTAGTGATGCTAGCACAGCAACCTCCACAGAACAAATGGCCAGTAAACATACTCAAGGCAATGGATGGAGACACTGCCTGAAAACAGTGATCATTGCTCTGTTGGCTACTACTGGGAGTGCTCAAGAGGCGTATGTCAATATGGCAGGCATGAGAAATGAGCATGGTATCCCAGAAGTTAACTTGGAACAGCAGTACATGTTGAGAGATTCTCGCAATTGGCCTGGCCTTGTGCTAGAGAAAAAGGAAAGTGAGAAAAAATTCGGCTCTCCTCCAGAAGAGAATATGGCTACATATGAAGGAGAGAGCCATGGAAGAAAATTATTGTTATTTGGTAAGAAGACAGTATGGAAGAAAGCAGCTGGTAAGGGCTGGTCTCGCCTGACGAAACCGCCCTCTAGAAGCAAAATAGCAAAACTACTACGAGGGGAGTTGTAAAAGCTGAACCGGAACCCTCCCTTGGCTTTAGCCAGGGGAGATCTCAGTAAGTGTTGGGGAGAGAGCGAAGAGGTAGCAAACTCACAGCGATCTCATCATGATGGCTGTGACGCGTCGTCTGGGCGTTGCTGCTGTTGTCGCTTTGCATTATATGCTTTCTGATGTTCTCTTTCTTTTTCAGTTCTATTACGAAAATACTTGTATGTTTGACTAGTCAATTGACAAATAACACCTATTTCCTTAAGTGCATGATATATAACATTCCTCCAAGTTTCATCGGTAAAGCTCTTTTTATTGTAATGAAGCTCATCAAATATCTTGTTGCTATTATCAGTAGTGAGAAAATTCTTCAGTACCTACACTGATCTCTATGAGCTGCACTTAGGTTTACGCTATGCATCTCACCTACGCTGATCTCTACGAGCTGCACTTAGGCTCGGACCTGGTCACCCACGTTCGGGTTGCTCTGGACTATGTTGCCGACTCTAGCAAAATGGCCTGCCGATTCGCGCTGTTTTGAAAAGCTGGGGTAGGATTGCAATGCTTCTATTCGTGGCCTAGCGAGTCGCTAGATCGCCTTGCTGGTTTGTCGAGCCATCCAAGATGCCATTGCTCAGATTCGCATTGTAGCGCCATAGGGATATGACGAGGATCCCTTCTCAGGATAGCCGTATAGGCTTGTAGGACTTGAATAGCATCATAGAAAGGATCTCACATGAAACGCGTTACCAATCGTGGCCCAATGTTGCCAAATATTGACCTACAAGATGCACGCCATGGCTGGTTTATCCGTGTCTATGCTGTTGAGTCTGCGCCGGATCGTGTGTTTAGAGCCGCTGTCTTACAGTCACTTTTTGCCTTGTGCCCTCAAACGGTCTCTACTTGCGTTATGCAAATATTGCACCAAGTTTTCCTAAGCATGATCAAGAAGTAGCAGTATTACATAACAGTAGTAGGAGAAGGATAAGTAGGAGAAGGAGTCTGAGTAGAAGCAGGAGTGCTAGGATTAGAAGGAGTAGAAGGATTAGAACGAACAGGAGAATCTCCATCGGAAGCAACGTCGGATTGTGGTTTACTACAACATCCTCCCCCTGCCAGAGTACCCCACTTGCTTGCGGAGGAAGCGCTCGCATCGAGGTGGGGCGTGAAGCCCCTCCCGAAGACAGGGGGGCCATATCCGTAGTCATCAGAGGGTATGAAGCCGCTGTCTAGGTGCTGGTGCTGACCGTGACTTTGCAGTGCTAACTCCAACCTTGGGTCACAGTGCGACGACCGATTATCGTCTCTTGGCTCCTCTTGGTAGATGTACTGCTCTAATTCCCAACGTCTTGGACCTGCTTGTGCTGTTGGCTTCGACGTTCTTCCCTCTTGCGGTTTATCTCTCTGGGGTATTCGATCCATGAGTGTGTCCTTTCCTGAGAATAAAACTCAACTGTATTTTATCGAATATCGGGTGTGTATAGTGCTTGAATTTTAAAAGCGATACATCGCGTATCTAGTAGCAAGTATATTCAAGTTATTCTATCATTGTCAATGGACAAAATATCCATTTTATTACTTGCACACTGTCCATGGTGAGGTCACGCTGTGGATGTGCGATGGGTTTCTCATGTTGGGCCGTATTGCCGACGCCGAGAATATGGTCCAGTTTCGCGCCTAGCTCATCGATATTGGCTCTGTGAGAGACTCATCAGTATCTTTTGGATGTCTCGAAAATCTGGGGCATTGTAGCGCCATTGAGAGCCCTTTGCCCTCTGTGCATTTTGCCAGGCATGGACAACTCTAACATCCCACGCCGAGAGACGTAGCCTATACCACTGTCCGTCAAGCCAACACATGCTGCACCAATAGCCCCACAAAGAGAAGGCGGTGGGACCTCTCACCGCTATCGATAGTTTTTTCTCAGATTCTCTGCCCTTTTCTTGTATTCCTGCTGCGCTTTTACAATCATTTCATACTCTTTTTTATACGCTTCTCCAGGTATTCCACCAATTTGGCTCCATTCTTTAAATTTTCTTTGCTCTGCCTCTACTTCCTTATTGCTATCTGGCGTTGTCATTCTGCTCATTATCTCCATTATTTTCTTCCCTTCTTCTTTATCTGATGACCCTGCCAGAGTACCCAACTCGCCTCTCGCATAGAGGCCGGGCGTAGCACCGAGACCGAAGGCCGTGTAGCCATATCCATGGTTACCGTCATCATCAAAGGGTATGAAGTCGTTTTGGTGCTGACTGAGACTCTCCAACCTTGGGTCACGGTGCGACGACCGATTATCGTCTCTTGGCTCCTCTTGGTAGATGTACTGCTCTAATTCCCAACGTCTTGGACCTGCTTGTGCTGTTGGCTTCGACATTCTTCCCTCTTGCGGTTTATCTCTCTGGGGTATTTGATCCATGAGTGTGTCCTTTCCTGAGAATAAATCTCAACTGTATTTTCTTGAATATCGAGTGTAGAGTGCTTGAATTATAAAAGCTATACATCGCGTATCTAGTAGCAAGTATATTCAAGTTATTCTATCATTGTCAATGGACAAAATATCCATTTTATTACTTGCACACTGTCCATGGTGAGGTCACGCTGTGGATGTGCGATGGGTTTCTCATGCTGAACCCATATTGCCGACGCCGAGAATATGGTCCAGTTTCGCGTCTAGCTTGTCGATATGGTGGCTGTGAGAGGCTCATCGGTATTTCTTTTTGGATGTCTCGCTGGGAAAGCTCTGTAAATCGCAACAGAGCGCGATAATGAGCACCTTGTCCTCTGTGCATTTTGCCAGACGTGGGCAACAATGATACACTCTGTCGAGAGACGCAGCTTACATTGCTGCCCGTCAAGCCAGAAGATGCCGCATGAAGAGGACAATTAACACAAAGCGGTGGGACCCCTCGCCGCTATCGATAGTTTTTTCTCAATTCTCTGCCCTCTTATTGTATTCCTGCTGTGCTTTTGTGACATTGTCAACTTCTTTTTGATATAATTTTTGCTCTTTTTCTTCTTTTGCTTCATTAATTGCTTTTTCACACGTATTTTTATATTTTTCCCATTTATCATAACCACCTGGCTCTGTCATTTCTTTTATTATTTCTCTTATTTTATTTTGTTCTTCTTTATTAGCTATCATAGCTAATTGTTGTTGTTCATCGATTTGACGCAGATACGCATCAAAATCGCGTATTGGTCTCTTATTGGCATGGGCTTTATTAGGTCGCTGGCTTTCTCCTCTGTCGTGCTGATTTCCACTATCTTCTCTCGGTGTTTTCCCCAAAGATGGTCTGTCTCCCATAATCAATATCCTTTCACGAAAAATATGCAAATATTTCATTTAAAACACGGCTAAACAAGGAGCCAATCTCAAGTGTACTCAATGTGCCTGATCATTGCAAGTCAAAAAGAGGGACAGTTCTGTTCAATGTGATCCTTTACTCTACCATATTGCCAACGCCCACAATATGGCCCAGGTGAGTTCTCAGCGAGTCGCTGTATGTGTCGTGAGAGCTAATCAGTATCTTTGGATGTCTCGAAAATCTCGGCCTTTATGGCGCGATTCTGGGCAGTGCGCTAGGTGCTATGAGCCTTGCTGGCCGTGCTGGTCGGCAACGCGTGATGCCAGTGAGCAACAAAGAGAAGCCTAGAAGGAGAAAGAAGCTTGATGACTGAACATCGATATTTCCTGTTTGGGCAGAATAGGGTCATTTATCTTCCACCATGCCCAAACAATTCAGGCAATTGCTGGGTGCATTGGGATGACGGAAGTGTGACACGAGAGCACTTCAAGCAGGATGGTATGATTGGACTTCAGGAATTATCAGAGGAAGAGGCGAGGCAAATAGATCCAGAAATGTTTTTAGAGTGCATAGATCGGCCATATGCTGATCAACCTACTCTCAAGGCGTTCTACGAGAATAAGTGGCGCAGTTGTTGTTAAAACGGTATTGTATTGAAACCTTCTACGTAACTACTCAGGTACCCTAGAGAACGTTTTTGAGCTCAAAATGGTTCTCTATTGATGAGGTAATAGCCGCTCAAAGGCCGTTTTTGGGCGTTTTACAAATGATTGTTGAGCTTATCACTACTAGATGTAGTAGCAGCAATCTCTAACGGCACAAAAAGTGGTCCTGAGTAGTTACGAAAAACTGTCCCTTCTTTCACCTTCACATAGTGGCTCCCTTCATGGTACATTCTTCGGAAAGCGAACAAATCCTCAACAGACAAGCGGAGAAAAGCGGCTTTATTAAGCCAAGAAGGAGAGGAGTATGACTATGGAACGACATAGGTCAGATCGCAGTGATTTTCAAAGGGATGGATCAGCGGAGAGTTCTCGCCAATCTTCGCGTAGTAGCGATGCTCCTCAACAAGCGACTTATAGGTCTGGATACAGATAGAAATGCATCGACTGATCAACAATTCAGCACCTCTAGAAAAGAAGCACTTGAAAGCGATCCGGTCGATCGATCTTTTCGAACCCACTTCCTTTCTAGAATAGAAGAAGGGCAAGCCCTCTCTCAGTCAGAGCAAGCCCAACTTGCTAAGATTGATCGCAAGACTCCTATCTCAAAAGTACCAAAAGAATGGCAAATGCCATTTGCCATTGCACGAGGTTGTGCAATAATAGAAAAGGTTAAATGTCTTCTAGATGAAGATATAAACACAGAAAAGGAATTTTATAGTCGATATCAAATTGGGATATATGAAAGAGGAGTAGGAGTATTTGAAGTGCAGACATCAGTAAACGCAAAATATCCTGTAATTTATGAAAATGATATAGACATTAAAGCTGGCAGAATTATAGCAATAAGTAATCGTAGAGATTTAGATGCTAAGAAGAAGGGTAATGGCAAACCTTTGCCGAATTCTGAAATACTCTATAATCAATTATTGGCAGTGTTAAGAGACCAGCGGATTGATTTATCCAGGTTCAATCTCACACAAGTAAAACGAAGCAAAATCGTCAATAGGGAGACATGTGATACATTAAATTTATGTATTAAAAATGTCGGAAAGAGTTTATCTGTGCATAAACATCTTTTCCAATTCGGGAAAGGCAGTGAAGAATATTATGCTATATTGGGCACCCCTAATGCTTATGGCATACTTTATTTATTAAAACAACATCCTGGTGTTTTTGGCAAGAAAGAAATTACCTGTATTGAAGTAGAGAAGTATGTGAGTGGTACACCTAATATAATCTTTCATATTAATTGAGGCATGTGTCAAAGGGAGCTGATAGTTTAGTGAAAAGTGGCAAAGATATGGTATGTACCATTGGGGCCGTTAGATCATATACACTGGCATGTGACCGTGCTGTGATGGTTAGGCAGAGCCAGACGTTAACGACGTTGCTGAGCAATGTGATCCGGCAGTTGAGAGACGAACAATGAAACACAGCGATACCGTATCCTTGTCTAAGGGTGGTGGGCTTGCAGCAAATCCAAAGAGAGAACGTGAGAAGTCTGCCACCAAGACGTGCGTTGCCATTGTGCATGAAGACGCTGAACTTGGAGGTAGAGAGCCGCTTCTGTCCCAACATTGCTACCAAAGGAAAGTGCCTGACGAAACTTGCGTCGCAGTTGACGATTAACACGCTCTAATAAGGAAGTACTTCTCACCCACTGGCGAGCTACGCCTTAGAGTTGGTAAAATGCAATCGTGGTATCAAAATCCCGCTCTAAGGTTGCCACAGACTGAGGAGCAACTTCACTCCATTTGCTAGACCAAACAGCTAACCTTTCTTTAGCTTGCTCTGCGCTTTCAGCTTGATAAACAGCACTGGCTTCTTGCAGGAGTTGTCTGCTTTGCTCGCGATGATCCTCCTCTTTGAGTTCTGTTCGGCACGCGTCTCTCACATTCTTGAGCTTGTGGAAGATACAGCGTTGATCAATCACACTCTGTGCATACACCAGTTCCACTGCTTTGCCCAAACCTCCACACCCATCACGGATGATGGCTTTGAGTCCGTTCTCTGCCTTGGCTCCTCGCTTCACCTGCCGATGGAGCAGGACTTCCCACTCTTCATGCTTTTCGCTCTCAGCTATCTGCCAATCCACAATTTCACGTTTTTCTTTGCCATTCTCTGTCCAGAACCCTAATGCTACCAAGATCACCTTCTTTTTTCCACGGCGTTCATGTCGTGCACGACTACGCCGATCATACACCACTGCTTCACCTTGCTCGGTAATGGTGACCCAAATGCCATCGAGTTGGATCACTTCAGGAACATGCTCAAAAGGTTTATTATGAAACTGCTGAACCAAACCTTTGAGCTGATTAATCCGCTCGTTCACCGTTCTCAGTCCAACTGCATGACCGACCGTGGCACTCCAGCGATCACGGATGTCACGCAAGCTTTGGCTACACCCACTACTCCATAGGGCATCTTGCGACAAATCTATCCAAAATCTCTTATTCTTCTCAAGAATAGCATAATCGCAAACTACATCATGCTTGCAGCACTGACACTCCAACATCGGCACGCGCAGATCTTGAATGACTCCCCAGCCTGTTTGCAACTCTCGATGGTAATGGCCATCCCTGATGAACTGGTTGGCATTACTGCACTTACACTCTTTGCATGTCCAGTCGATGACTCTCTCTTGGTTCTGCCGCGGCTGCCCTTTCTCTCGCCCCAGTTTCGCCGTCACCTCGGCTTCCATCATCTCGAGGACTACCTCTTGAACTGCCTCTCGGGCCACTTTTTGCATGTGGCTTTGGACTTGTTGCAGAAGCGTTTTCCGTTCTTCTTCTTGTAGCTTGCCTTGGCTAAATTGTATACTCATAGGGCTGAAGCCTCCTTGTGATACTTGTGTTTTCTTTACTTTACCACATGGAGCTTCTCCTCTGACTCCTTTTTACCCATCCTTTCTTCCCCCTTCCCCCACCCTTAGAGATGGATACGGTACCCATCACTGGATCATCACTCGCTGTCTGCTTTCTTTGGCTTGCCGCCAACTAGCTTTCATCTAGTCATGCTCCGCAACGCTTCCCCTCCTGATTGAGATGATACCTCTCTAAGATCTTGCGGACGGTTGAGCTGTCGTCGACGACAAAAATCAGTGGAGTCATCATATCTCTCCTATCTTGTTTGGGTGATCCGCATGGGCCACGATGCCAGCTTGCATAAGCAGGTCGTTGGCAGACGTATGGCAACGCCTCACCTCATGATCTCCTTCATTATTCCTTCACATGATTGAGCTGATCAGAGATCATGGCCATTGCCACATTCTCACCAACCAGCTCCTGAAGCTGCGCATGTAACTGCCCCATGTTTTCCATCCTGGCCGTAATGAAATCGTGCCGGGATGCGCCATATGCCAATCCATGCAGGGCATTTTGCCCCGATTGGTACTCGGCGCTAATTTGCGCGAGCAGGCGTGCAACCTCGCTTCTTTGCTCATTGGCTTCGAGCATGATCGAAATCCTCCTTTTCATTGAAAATGAATAATTTGCACGTATACGCATGTCATGGCACTGCAGCAGGAGTGTGGTGCCTCGTCCAGTATGCGAACCGCTCCGGGCAGTAGGCACCAACGAGGCCGTCTCACGCAGTCAAAAAAGACTGGTTGAGAACGATGCCGTGTGGATGAATAACTTGTCACATGGCAGGAAAAGAGATATAAGTGTGGTTTTCAAGTGATTTTGATATCATGAGCACGCCAGGTATCGACAGCGTGCTCGACAACAGCGATATAATGCGCTTCGTTGTTATGGTCGCTATTGGGAGCATACTTGGGAATGATGGCTGCGACCGTTGTGAGACCTACGCCCTTGTAGAGTGGGCCAGTGATGAGCATATACCAGTGCTCGAAGCCATCTTCCCAACTAAAGAATTGGGCATAACAGCTCTGACCTGTTTGGCAGGGCAAACCCTGGGTGTTGACGCAGGGACGATCTGCAAGACAGCGTTCATTGCCCAGACCTAGCGTCATGGTAGCCATGCCCTTCGTCCCGAAAGTGGACTCATTCATGAAGAATGCCAGAGCAAAGACCGGATCGACGCCATACTGGACGCCGAGGTTATATAATGCTTGTCCCTTCTTAGCTGCGGGACTTCCATAATAGTCCAGCACCTGATTGATGAAGTCAGCGCTCACAGACGGGTTACCGAGCACAGAGTAGCTCGTGTTCGGTGGGCCTGCTGGAGTTGGCTGCGATCCCAGCGAACCACCAAAAAGCGATCCCACCAGGAGCATCACGATGCCCCACAGGATGATTTGCATCAGCCAATTCGATGACTCTTGCTTGGATGCGATATCCGAGGCTAGCGGTTCCTCGCTGCTGGGTAGCGCATAGATCGACACAGGTGGCACAAGCTCGGATAGCGGGCCAAGCTGGCTCTTAACAATGATGGGTTGTCCTGTGTAGATTGATGGCAGGATCGGGCAGGTTGGTTCAGGCAGCCATCGTTGGGATGTCGGTGGAATGCCCGTCTGGGCCGCGATATCAGCCCAGAACTGAGGATCATCTAACTCTGGAAACATGGCGGTGCCGTCAGATGGCAATAACTGATCATGTAAATCGTCGTACATGAAGCAATCTCCCTTTTGTCTGATGGAAGTGCAGGCTGTACTCTACTGGGTGTGCCAAGAGCATGCCTGTCTTATCGAGACTATAGTAAAATAGATGTATAACAGTTACTTTTCTCTTTTTTTAGACAGTCAGATTGTTGGCATGTTTCCGCAAGGACAACTGGTAACGGTCATTGGACTCTCGTTATCTGGAGCCGAACTAGAGGTATGCCGGGAAAGCGCTTCCGCCTCCACGTTTTCGTCGTGCTGAAGAGCATCGTCATCCGCCGGGGACTCATGGTGATCAAGTTCGACGATGCCGCACTCAACAAGCAGCGGAGCCAGACGCTCCGAAGGACCAAGCGGCTGCTGGGTGTCTGGATTGAGTACACCCCGTTTGATCAGTTCGTCACGTAAGTCTGGCCCTAACTTGGTTTTCAGTTTGCGATTGAGTGTCTCTGCCGATCCGCGATATCCTCTCCAGATAACCGCTTCAGCAACGAGAAGTTGATCTGCTAGATCTAGCTTGCGTAGTGGAATGGGAAGAGGTGTTCCATCTGCAAAAACTGTCTCGTGGAGCAAGTAGTTCATCAAGTGCTCGAAAAGTTCTTCTTCGCTGAGCACTGGCTCCCTGACGGATACTTTGGCAGCGGTTTTTGTGGGGAGTTGCTCTGCGCTGACTGGCTCCAGATCCCAAGAGGGAAGAGTGAGTTGCACTGCACTGTCAATCTCAAGCGAGGTATTTGTCATGTCCTGCGTGCGCCGCCCCCATGCGTCGCGCCAGTATTGTACCAGCGTGGTCACTTCTTCGTCCTCAATGTAGGTGCCCTGAATGCGTTCAGGATTCCGGCTGTCCTCTGGCTGGTAGAGCATATCGCCGCGACCAATCAACCGTTCTGCGCCGCCCATGCCCAGGATGGTACGCGAATCTACGGCACTGCTTACCATGAACGAGATACGCGTGCGCAGGTTCGCTTTGATCACGCCTGTGATCACGTTAACGCTCGGACGCTGTGTCGCAATCACCAGGTGAATACCAGTGGCACGCGCAAGCTGTGTGAGTCGTTGGATCAGGCCTTCCAGTTCTTCAGGTATCGCCAGCATCAGGTCAGCCAACTCGTCGATGATAATGGCAATGGCTGGCAAATTTGGCAGGGAGGTGTCTGTCTGGGCCAGACGCTCCTGGCGTAATTTGCGGTAGCCGTCCAAATTACGCACGTGCAACTCTGAGAAGATGCGATAGCGGCGTTCCATCTCTTTAACGGCATGCTGCAGCAACGGAACGACCTTCTCGACGTCGGTCACAACAGGCGACAAGAGATGGGGAATGCCGTCATACAGTGACAGTTCGACCATCTTGGGGTCGACCATGAGCAACTGCACATCGTCCGGTGTAGCTTGCATGAGAATACAGGCCAGGATCGCGTTCAGGCAGACGGATTTGCCTGATCCAGTTGAACCAGCAATGAGCAAGTGTGGCATGCGTGAGAGATCACCGAGACGTACCTGATTAGTGACATCTTTACCTAGCGCAACGGTCAGTTTCGATTTCCTGGCTGCCGCTTGATACTCTTTGCTTTCCAGGATCTCACGCAAGGTCACGACGCGCCTATGCTTGTTGGGAATTTCCACGCCCACGTAGGGCCGCCCGGGTACCTTTCAAGACTCTGTTGGCCAATGACATTAAAAGTGAAAAGTGGTCAAAACTGCATCGATTTTGTTGCTTTTTGCCTGTTGTGCCTACCGATATTCAGGCCCAGGCAGGTATCAATCCACTCCTTGTTTCATTGGCCAACAAAGTCTTGAAAGGTCTCGGCGTCCCCATACTTTCGAAGCCTTTTCATACAGTAGCTCAGGTTTCCTCGCCACCTGCGTTGAGTGCCGAACCTCATTTGCTATTGGTTGTCTTCGAGGATCAATGTTTTCCCTATACCCTTGATCTCCTCGCTTGCCATCTCTTCTCGCGCCAGACGGCTATGATGTCTACCATAGAGAAAGTAGATCACTGTGCCAGCAATGAGCCAAGAGAAGAAACGAACCCAGGTCACAAGTGGTAGACTCACCATCAGATAAAGGCATATCAGGACTGCCAGCACAGGTACCAGGGGAACACATGGAGTACGAAAGACTCGCGGCATCTGTGGGTTGGTATGGCGCAGGACCACCACCCCTAGAGAGACCAGTACAAAAGCGAGCAGAGTCCCGATGTTTACGAGTTCCGCTACAGTATCAATAGGTGTTAAAGCAGCAATAATTGCAACAACCACACCAGTAATAGCACTAATACGATAGGGAGTTCCAAAGCGTGGATGCACTTTCGCAAACCAGCCAGGAAGAAGATGATCGCGACTCATTGCGAAAAAGACGCGACTCTGGCCCATCATAAGTATAAGGATTACCGCCGTTAAGCCGCAGAGAGCCCCGAGTGAGACCAGCCCAGCTGCCCAAGGGTAACCAATCACGGCAAAGGCGGTGGCCATGGGTGCTGCGGTATTTAACTGCTGATAGGGTACAAGACCTGTCATCACTAGTGATACAAGGATATAGAGAAAGGTACAGACAGCCAGAGATCCAATAATGCCAATAGGCAGATCACGTTGCGGATTCCTTGTCTCTTCGGCAGTCGTAGCCACCACGTCGAAGCCGATGTATGCAAAGAAAATCGTCGCTGCACCCGTAATGATTCCAGGCCAACCGAATGCCACCTGTTGCGATCCCAGTAATAACTGCAAAAGTGGCATATTCCACAGACTTGTCGTACTATGAGATATTTCCTGGGACGGAGGAATGAAAGGTGACCAGTTCGATACGTGAATGTGAAAGATACCAAACAGGATAAAGAAAGCTAAGACGGCCAGTTTGATCGCTGTAACCAGCAGATTAAAGCGCGAACTCATGCGCATCCCTGTAATCAGCACGACGGTTAACGCTAAGGCGATAAAAGCAGCCAGCAGATTCAACTTGAGATGAGTGCCAAAGATGGTTGCCACACTCTGATTCCCGGTCACTGTTGCTGGGAGATGAAGCCCCAAGCCATTTAAAATGACCTCAAAGTACCTTGACCAGCCAATCGAGACAGTTGCCGCGCCTACAAGAAATTCCAGAATCAGGTCCCAGCCAATAATCCAGGCAATAAACTCACCAAGGGTGGCATAAGAGAATGTATATGCGCTACCAGCAACGGGAACGGCACTGGCAAACTCTGCATAGCACAATCCTGCTAGTGCACAAGCCAGGCCTGCTATCACAAACGAAAGAGCAATTGCCGGACCAGCCTTTGTCGCTGCTGCCACCCCTGTCAGCACAAAGATACCTGTCCCGATGGTCACACCAATCCCAAATACGACGAGATCAAGCCGCCCAAGAACTTTACGGAGTCGATGTTCAGGCTCATGGGTATCTTTGATCGACTGCTCAATAGATTTAGTACGCAGAATACGCATACTTCATCTCCTTCCTACTTATCCTGACTTATCGAACTAACACGCCAATAGCAGAGGGAATTTACCAGGAGCTACGAAAACACTTCTATAGATGACAAACTGACAACATTATCCTGTCCAACAATCACACGAATAGGAAAACAGATAGGAGGGAGATTCGGCTTCCCTCTTCATTCATGATAGCAATAGTTCCAAATTACACGAATGGGAAAGCAGATAGGAGATAGCAACGGCGAGTCTCAAGGAAGAAAGAGAGCTCGCCACCCTTCACAGAATATGGGTTTCCAAGGTGTCAAAGAAGAGAAGAGCCAAAGGAGCTTATTCTTCTGCATTTTCAAGGACTGGCTCTTCTTCTGTTTGCGCAGCGGGACTCGGCAGTTGCTTGAAGGAAAGTATCCGAACCTCTCCAACGCAACTTGGCTTGCTACCATGGTTTGTGAAAACGTTGCAGAAGATATGGGTAATGATAAGACGTCAGTGTGACTTTAAGTCTCCTTGACTGCAAACTGATATTATACTACACTATTAGCAGCATACTCTCTAGTGGTTGGTGGTACAGCAGACCGATTGGTGGTAGCCTTATATTTTTA